>NZ_JBDHNI010000009.1:0-116300 GCF_039615055.1 Microbacterium sp. X-17 | reverse complement strand
TGAGGGATGAGCAAGGTGAAGGTTGCGATTATTGGGTCGGGGAACATTGGGACGGATTTGATGTTCAAGGTGATTCGGGGTGGGGTGAATTTGGAGTTGGCGGCGATGGTGGGGATCGACGCGGCGTCGGATGGTTTGGCTCGTGCGGCGCGGTTGGGTGTTCCGGTGACGCATGAGGGTGTTGAGGGTTTGGTCGCGATGCCGGGGTTTGGGGAGATCGAGATTGTGTTTGATGCGACGAGCGCGAGGGCGCATGTGCATAACGCTTCGGTGTTGGAGCCGTACGGGAAGCGGTTGATTGATTTGACGCCGGCGGCGATTGGTCCGTATGTGGTGCCTGCGGTGAATTTGGATGAGCATGTGGATGCGTCGAATATCAATATGGTGACGTGTGGGGGGCAGGCGACGATCCCGGTGGTCGCGGCGATTAGTGCGGTGGTGCCGGTGGTGTATGCGGAGATTGTTGCGTCGATCGCGTCGCGGAGTGCGGGGCCGGGGACGCGGGCGAATATTGATGAGTTCACGGAGACCACGTCGTTGGCGATTGAGCGGGTGGGGGGTGCGGGTCGGGGTCGGGCGATCATTATTTTGAATCCGGCGGAGCCGCCGTTGATGATGCGGGACACGGTGTTCGCGTTGGTCCGGGTCGAGGATGAGTCGGTGCTGGATGGGGTGGTGGCGAGTGTGGAGGAGATGGTTTCCCGGGTGGCGGGGTATGTGCCGGGGTATCGGTTGAAGCAGCCGGTCACGATCCGGCCGGTGCCGGCGGATCAGCCGGTGGAGACTCTCCTGGACCCGGGCTATGCGGGGGGGCGTCCGACGCATCAGGTGTCGGTGCTTTTGGAGGTGGAGGGTGCGGCGCATTATTTGCCGGCGTATGCGGGGAATTTGGACATTATGACGTCGGCGGCGGTGCAGACTGCGGAGCGGATCGCTGTTGTGAAGGCGGGTGTGTGATGGGGTCGAAGATTTTCGTGCAGGATGTGACGTTGCGTGATGGGATGCACGCGGTCCGGCATCGGATCACTCCGGAGAACGTGAAAGCCATCGTCCGCGCGTTGGATGCGGCGGGGGTGGATGCGATCGAGGTTGCGCATGGGGATGGGCTCGCGGGGGGGTCGTTGAATTATGGTCCGGGGTCGAACAGTGATTGGGAGTGGATTGAAGCGGCCGCGTCCGTGATCGACCGGGCCCGGCTTACCACGTTGCTTCTTCCCGGGGTGGGGACGATTCATGAGTTGACGCGGGCGTATGAGTTGGGGGTGCGGTCGGTGCGGGTCGCGACGCACTGCACGGAAGCGGATATTTCCGCGCAGCACATCGCGGCGGCCCGGGAGTTGGGGATGGATGTGTCGGGGTTTCTGATGCTGTCCCACATGAGCGGCCCCGTGGAGTTGGCTGCGCAGGCGAAGTTGATGGAGTCGTACGGGGCGCAGTGCGTGTATGTCACCGATTCGGGGGGGAGGCTCACGATGGACGGGGTCGCCGAACGGGTCCGCGCGTACCGGGACGTGTTGGATCCGGGGACGGAGATCGGGATTCACGCGCACGAGAACCTGTCGTTGTCGGTCGCGAATTCCGTGGTCGCGGTGCAGAACGGGGTGTTCCGGGTGGACGCGTCCCTCGCCGGGCACGGTGCGGGGGCGGGGAACTGCCCGTTGGAGGCGTTTATCGCGGTCGCGGACCTGTCCGGGTTCGAACACGGTTGTGATCTGTTCGCGTTGCAGGACGCCGCGGACGACCTGGTCCGGCCCTTGCAGGACCGGCCCGTGCGGGTCGACCGGGAAACCCTGACCCTGGGGTACGCGGGGGTGTATTCCAGCTTCCTCCGCCACGCCGAGAACGCGGCCGCCACCTACCAGCTCGACGTCCGCGACATCCTCGTCGAATGCGGACGCCGCGGCCTCGTCGGCGGCCAAGAAGACATGATCATCGACGTCTCCCTCGACCTCCTTGCCACCCACACCTGAACGTCGCGAGACCGGCGTCATGCCCGCGAACGCATCCTTCGTCTTCGACGGCTTCGCCGAGCTCCCCGACTACGGGACGGATCGGCGGAGCCCGGCCTCGGCGCGGGCGGCACTGGATCGCGATGCGCGGATGCAGCGTGAGGTCTTCCCCGAGGCGGATGTGCAGACGCGGGAGCAGCTGGCCGCTCCGCTGACGTATGACGATCTGGCCGATCGCCTGTTCGTCGAGTCGGGGATCGACGTCGCCGCCGTGCACGCGTCGGCGACGCCCGGTCCGCAGGGCGATGTGTTCGCACTCCGCGACCGGCTTCCCGGACGCGTGCTCGTCATGGCGCGGCTCGATCCGTTCTTCGGCCTCGAGCGCGCGCTCGACGAGCTCGACGCCCTCGCCGACCGGGGAGTGGCGGGGATCAGCCTCGACCAGTACCGGGTCGTGGACGGCGAGGACCGCAGCTTCTCGCTCGCCGACGAGGACACCATTCATCCGCTGCTCGAGCGGTGCGTCGAGCGGGGGATCCGCGTCGTGTCCGTGCGGAAGGGAAACCCGCGCGGTCTCGACCCGCTCGACCCGTACCGGGTCGCCGACCTCGACCAGGCGGCGCGCCAGTTCCCGACCCTCCAGTTCGAGCTCGTCCACGCGGGCCTCGCATTCCTCGACGAGGTCGCCCTGCAGATGGCCCGGTTCACGAACCTCTGGGCGAACCTCGCGGGCGCGAACCACTTCGCGATGCGTCAGCCGAGACGCCTGGCAGAGGTGCTGGGCGAGTTCTTCCTCCACGGCGCCGAGGACCGGATCCTGTTCGGCAGCGGGGCACTCGGGCATCCGCGCCCTGTCGTCGAGGCCCTCCGCACCTTCCGGATGCCGGCGGACATGGTCGACGACGGCTATCTCGAGCTGACCGACGAGCGTCGGGTGAAGCTCCTGGGTGGCAACGCTGCCCGGCTGCACGAGCTGGTGCGCTGAATGCTGGACGACGACGTCTTCGTCGCCGATGCGCTTTCGCTCGCCATCGACTACGGCGGCGAGGCGCGCGAGGAGAGCCGGCTCACTCAGGCGATGGCGGACAAGGACCTCGGCGTCGTCGAGGGGCTCGTGCCGGCGGAGTACCTCCTCGAGAAGGAGCGCTACCAGCAGAGCTTCTCTGTGGATGCGCTCGTCGACGCCCTGTTCCTCGAGAGCCCGATCGACCTCACCTGCTTCCACAGCGCTCAGCTGTACGGTCGGGCGTATTCGCCGATCGAGATCGGCGCGGAGCTGCGTCGCCGGCACCCGGCGCGGACGCTGCTCTACGGCGCGCTGACCTCCGAGCCGGACGCGGGAGCGCGGATCGCCGATCTCGAGCGTCAGGTCGAGGAGTACGCGATCGACGGCCTCGGCGTGCGCCCGTGGGACTTCGTCGACGGCGTCGCGCGCGAGATCTCGCTCAGCGACCGGGCGCTGATGTACCCCGTGCTGGAGCGCTGCGTCGAGCTGGGCGTGACGGTGATCGCGGTGCACAAGGGCCTGCCCGAGGGCCTCGCTCCGGCGGACCCCTACCGCCCGTCCGACCTCGACTACGCGGCGCGGGACTTCCCGACCCTCCGGTTTGAGGTGGTCCACGCGGGCTACGGGTTCCTCGAGGAGTCCGCATCGCAGCTCGAGCGCTACCCCAACGTGTGGGTCAACCTCGAGGCGTCGATGCTCTACGTCATGCGGCGCCGGGGCAAGTTCGCCCGGATCGTCGGCGCGTTCGTACGCGCGGGCGGCGCGGACCGGCTGCTGTTCGGCAGCGGCGTCCCCTCGGCCCACCCGCGTCCGATCATCGAGGCCGCGTGGGACTTCAGGATGCCCGACAATCTGCTCCGCCGTGGCTACCCGGAGATCACGGAGGAGATCAAGCGCGGCATCCTCGGTCTGAACTTCGCGCGCCTGCACGGGATCGACGTCCCGGAGAGGCTCGCGACGATCCGCGACGACGACGTGGAACGCGCGCGGCGCGCGCACGGTCTGCGTGCGCCGTGGAGTCACGGGCAGCCGTGACACCCCGGAGGCGCAAGCCCGGTCCGGTCAGCGGGCCCGGGGGCGTCTCGACGAACGAGCGCGAACCTACGCTCGACATGGTCTGAACAAGAGAGGTCCGACGTGGCAACCGAACTCATCCTGAAAGACGAGCCGACGGCGAAGCCGCTGACGGAGTGGAAGTCGATCGCCGTCGAGCTGCTGGGCACCCAGACGCGCTTCGTACGCGGCGAACGGTGGCGTCACCGCATCATCGAGGCCGGCTTCGACCAGCCCGACGCCGAGCCGCTCATCCTCATCCACGGCATGGGCGGCCACGCCGAGACGTTCGCCCGCAACATGCACAATCTCGCGGCGCACGGCTTCCACGTGATCGCGATCGACGCGCTGTTCCACGGCTACACCGACAAGGAGCCGTGGAACCCCGACACCGAGCTCGACCTGCAGGCCGAAGCCCTCGCCGACCTCGTCCGCGCGCTCGGTTACGAGAAGGCGCACATCGAGGGGGAGTCGCTCGGCGCCTCCATCCTCTTCGAGTTCGGCCTGCGCTACCCCGAGCTGTGCGGCAAGATCATCCTGAACACCGCGATCGGGCGCGTGCGGCTGAACAAGACCGACTTCGCGATCCGCGAGGGCGAGGGCGAGGACTTCAAGCGCATTTCGCAGCTGTCGGTCACCGAGCCCTCGTTCGAGACGATGCAGCCGCGGATGCAGTGGCTCGTCGCGGACCCGTCGTCGATGACAGACGAGATGGTCGACGTCCGGCTGCGGCTGTACAGCGATCCCGCGATCCACACGGCGATGAAGCGGGTCTACCGCCTCGACGGCGGCGAGTACGGTCCCCAGTTCCAGCCGCGCCACGACGAGAGCACGCTCGCCCGCTTCGAGCACGAGACGCTCGTCTTCTGGACGGACCTCAACCCCGGCTACGGTCCCGACTACGCCGAGTACGTCGCCGGCAAGCTCCCGAACGCGAAGTTCTACATCATGCGGGATGCGGCGCATTGGCCGCAGTGGGAGAAGCCCGAGGAGCACGACCAGGTGCTCATCGAGTTCATCAAGGGCGCATAGACGGAGGCGACGGGATGCACGTTTCGTACCAGCTGGCCCGGGAGCACTTCGCCTCGGCCATCGACGGCGTCGAGGTTGAGCGGGAGGAGGTTCTCCCCGGCTGGAACACGCACGACCGGTTCGGCATCATCGTGGACCGACCCTATGGCGCGGTCGGGGCATCGCTGCTGATCCAGCTGGCCATCACGGCCTACTACGACATCCGTGAGACGCGGCGCACGGGAGCCCCCATCTACCCGGAGGTGTACGTCTTTCACGTCGGCCGCTACCACGGCAGCCACGCCTGGTACGACGTGTTCCCGCCGCGCAAGGAGGTGCTCGTGCCGGACTCCCCGGCCGAGATCCTCGAGGCCATCAACGACCGCGCGATCACCCGTCTGGCGGTCGTCGACGGCACGCCGCGCGCCGACCTCCGCCACCACCTGAAGGAGCCGGCGACGGCTCTGGACCGCATCGAGAGCGCGTGGGCGTACTCGCCGACCGGACGCGTGGCGGATGCCGACCTGTCGATCCGCGCGCTGCACCGGCGCGGCGTGAAGAACACCACCAGCATCCTCACGCCGGGCAGCAGCTACGACGAGGTGCTCAAGACCGCGGCGGAGAACAAGGCGCGGCTCCTGGAGCTCAACCCCGGCGGTGTGCCGGAGGACGACGGCGACATGATCGAAGGCCCGGATCGGTCCGCGGGCATCGACGACGCCGAGATCGCGCGGCTCGCTGCCCAGCGCGACGAGATCTCCGAGAACGGCTTGCCGCGGGAGACCTACCGTCGCATCCCCGTGGCCGACGCGATCCGGATGCTGCCCAGCGGCGCCTGAGACCGGCGGCTCCGGTCCGGCTGGTGGAATCGCGTTTCGATGGGCGTGATACCGCCCGTCGAGGATCGGTTCCGCGAGCGCCGGTCCCGAGGCGGCCGCAGACGATCTCAGGAGAGGAACTCGATGGAGCCCATCGTTATCCAGGAGCAGGGCAGCTTCATGTTCGGCGGCGCCGTCGCCGACTTGGACGGCGGCACCACCATGCACGGTGATCACGGATACGTGCAGTACCAGATTCCCGCCGGCGCCACGAAGGTCCCGCTCGTGCTCTGGCACGGCTTCGGGCAGTCGGGCAAGACGTGGGAGACGACGCCCGACGGCCGCGAGGGCTTCCAGAACATCCTTCTACGCCGCGGCCACCCGGTCTACATCGTCGACCAGCCCCGCCGCGGTCGGGCCGGCCAGACGATCACCGGGAAGATGGTGCCGGACGCCACCGACGAAGGCAACTTCTTCAACGACCAGGCGGTGTTCGAGGCCTTCCGGCTCGGCCGCTGGACGCCCGGCGGCGAGCCGGAGTTCTTCGAGGGCCTCGCGTTCCCGCAGGACCCGACGTCGGTGAGCCAGTTCCTGCGCTGGGGCACCCCGAACACCGGCCCGGAGGACTTCAGCGATGAGGTCCGCGACGTCATCAGCGACGCGATGGCGGAGCTGTTCGACCGGATCGGCCCCGCGGTCCTCGTGATCCACTCGAACGGCGGCCAGTACGGCTGGCTGGGCGCGATCAAGTCCTCGAACGTGCGGGCGATCGTCGCCTACGAGACCGGCGGCGGGCAGATCTTCCCCGAGGGCAACCCGCCGGCTCCCGTCGACTACACAGAGGAGCCGTGGCTCGAGCCCTGGGTCGAGCCGAACATCGTCCCGGACGAGCAGTTCGCGCGCCTCGCCCGCATCCCGATCCAGGTCGTGTGGGGTGACAACGCCGAGACGCTCCTCGAGCAGCGGCTGTACCTCGAGCGGATCGGACAGCTGATCGAGCAGCTCCGGGCTCTCGGCGGCGACGCGGAGCTCCTCGAGCTTCCGAAGATCGGAATCACGGGCAACACGCACTTCCCGTTCTCCGATCTCAACAACGTCGAGGTCGCCGACGTCCTGAGCGGCTGGCTCGACGACAAGGGCCTCAACGCCTGACCCGCGACGCCCCGGGAGGAGCCCAGGAACGCGGCTCCTCCCGGGGCGAGGCGGACGCCGGACCACTGAGTGAAACGCTCGGTCGAGCCGCGTTTTGTTCGGACCGTACGTTCAAACGGTCCGCGCCCCCATAAGCCCCTGGACTGCGAGGAAGCATGTTCCACACCCACCCGAAGACCCCTCACGAAAGACCGTGTCAGTCAGCATGAGTCGCATCACCCACTACGGGAAGCTCCTGGGCTCCTCGCTCATCCTTCTGCTGGTCACCGTCATCCTGGTCTTCCTGCTCCTGCAGCTCGCGCCCGGCAACGTCGTCGACACGATGATCGGTCAGACCGCGGTCAGCCCCGAGTTCCGCGCCGCCCTGGAGGCGCGCTACGGATTGAACGATCCGCTGTGGCAGCGGATGCTCATCTACATCGGCCACGTCGCCATCGGCGACTTCGGCACGTCCGCGACCTCGAACCAGCCGGTCTTCACGCTCATCCTCCAGCGCTTCGTGAACACGCTCTACCTGGTGGTCCCGGCGCTCATCCTCTCGTCGGTGCTCGGCATCGCGCTCGGCGCCATCGCCGCGCGCACCCGCTCGAAGCTGCTCGACAAGGCCATCTCGTACATCTCCCTGGCGGCCTTCTCGATCCCGACCTTCTGGCTCGGCATGATGCTGGTGCTGGTGTTCTCGATCTATCTGGGCTGGCTCCCCGCCCAGGGCATGAAGGATTACGGGACCTCGGCCCCGGTCTCCCTGTCGCACCTCATCCTCCCGGTCATCGCCCTCGCGCTGTCGCAGCTCGCGTTCACCGTGCGCGTGATGCGAACCACCACGATCGAGGTGCTCGGGCAGGACTACATCGACACCGCCCGCTCGAAGGGTCTCAACCGGACGCAGGTCGTCCGCCACCACGCGATTCTCAACTCGATGCTCCCGATGATCAGCATCATCGGCTACAACGCGGCGTGGGCGGTCACCGGGGTGCTCTTCGTGGAGAAGGTCTTCGGCTGGCCGGGCATGGGCCTGCTCATCTACGACGCCATCAACGCGCGCGACACGATGCTCGTGATGGGCATCGTCATCTTCAGCGCGGCGCTCGTCATCATCATCAACATCATCACGGACGTGGCCTACGGATGGGCCGACCCGCGGTTGCGCGCTCCGAGACGCGTGGAGACCCGGGCACGAGCGGAGGCCCGAGCAGCATGACCATCGAAAGCGTAGTTCTCGACGGCGCCCCCGAGGTGTCGGAGAGCAGGGCCACGACCATCCCGCACGGCGCCGAGCCGCCGCGCCGACGGGGCCGCGGCTCCTGGGTCCGCCGGTTGTTCCGGACGCCCTCGGCGATCATCAGTCTCGCCTTCCTCGTCCTCATCGTGCTGGGGTCGGTCCTGGGGCCGATCGTCTACCCCCGCAACCCGATCGCGGCGGACTACCCGGTGCTGCTCCCGCCGAGCGCGGCCTTCCCGCTCGGGACCGACGGGCTCGGGCGCGACTTCCTCGCGCGCATCCTCGCCGGTGGCGAGGTCACGGTCTTCGTGGGCGTCGCGGTCGCGCTGCTCTGCCTCACGATCGGCCTCGTGATCGGCGCGGTGGCCGGGTTCTACGGAGGCCCGGTCGACATGGTGCTGACCAAGATCATCGAGTTCTTCCAGGTCATCCCCGCCCTCATCATCGCCCTGGTGGCCGCCTACCTCCTCGGTGCGAGCGTGCCGCTCGTGGTCGGGGTGCTGGCGATCACGATGTGGCCGCAGGTCGCGCGTATCGCGCGCGCCGAGGCGCGCCGAATCAGCACGCTCGGGTACGTGGAGTCGGCGCGCGCCGCCGGTTTCTCGTCCCGCCGGGTGCTCTTGTCCGAGGTCGTGCCGAACCTGCTGCCACCGGTCATCGTGGCGGCGACCATGACGGCCGCCCTCGCGATCCTCGTCGAGTCGGGTCTGTCGTTCATCGGCCTCACCGACCCGCAGACGCCCAGCTGGGGCTCCCTCCTGAGCGCCGCGCAACCCTACATGCAGACAGCGTGGTGGCTGACGGTCATTCCCGGCATGCTCATCTTCCTCGTCGTCCTCGCCGTCAACGCCCTGGGAGAGACCATGAACGACATCCTCAACCCGACCCTCAGCCGGGTGAAGTCGTGACGCGCCTCGCAGACGGCGCCGTGAACGTCGCCGTCACGCCGGGCCTGGACGATGCGCCGACGCCTCTCGTGGAGGTGCGCGATCTCAGCGTCCACCTGCCCACGGGGCCGCGCTCCGAGGTGCACGCCGTGAAGCACATGGAGCTCGTCGTGCACCCCGGCGAGCGGGTCGGGATCGTGGGGGAGTCGGGATCCGGGAAGTCGATCACGGCCCGGGCCATGTCGGGGCTGCTGCCGGACAACCGCCGCGTGCGGGCCACCGGCTCGGTCAAGCTCAACGGCAAGGAGTTCATCCACGCCAGCACCGACGCGTGGGATCACGCCCGTCGGCACGACATCTCGATGATCTTCCAGGACCCGCTGAGCTTCCTCAACCCGACCATGTCGGTCGGTCGGCAGGTTCGCGAGGCGCTCCCCATCAAGCGGGGCGGTGCGTCAGCGAGCACGCTGCGGGAGCGTGTCGCGCACTACATGGATATGGCGGGCCTGCCCGATGCCGAGGGGCTGTACCAGGCGTACCCCCACGAGCTCAGCGGCGGCATGCGCCAGCGCGTCCTGATCGCGATGGCGCTCGCGAAGGAGCCCAAGCTGATCATCGCCGACGAGCCCACCACGGCGCTCGACGTCACGGTGCAGGAGCGCGTGCTCAACTCGCTCGATCACTCCGTCTCCCAGCTGGGCGCATCCCTGGTCATGATCACGCACGACCTGGCCGTCGTCGCGCGGATGTGCGAGCGGATCTACGTCATGCGTCAGGGCGTTCTCGTGGAGACGGGGACCACGGCGCAGGTGCTGACCGAGCCGCGTGAGCCCTACACCCGTGAGCTCGTCGCGCACGTGCGTCGCCTTTCCGACGACACCCCTCTGCGTGGATCCATCGAGGCCATGCTGTACCCCGCTTCAGGATTGGAAGAAGATGCTCCGAGCAGTTGACGTCACCAAGTCGTTCGCCTCGCGACACGGACGCGGAGAGGTCATCGCGGTCGACCACGCCACCGTCGAGGTCGCACCGGGGCAGTTCGTCGCGGTCGTGGGGGAGAGCGGCAGCGGCAAGACCACGCTGTCGCGGATCCTCCTCGGACTCATCCGACCCGATAGCGGGGCCGTGACGCTGGACGACGAGGACATCCGGTCAATGCGCCGGCGCGACCGGCTGGCCTTCTCCCGCGCCGTGCAGTGCGTGTTGCAGGATCCCTCGGGGTCGCTGAACCCGCGCAAGACCGTGCGGCAGGCGCTCGCGGACGTCATCTCGCTCCACGGCGTCGCCAAGGGCCGGTCCGCGGTCGACGCGAAGGTCGAAGAGGCGCTGTCGCTCGTGCGGCTCCCCACCGATCCCGACTTCACCGAACGGCTTCCCAGCCAGCTCAGCGGCGGGCAGCGCCAGCGCGTGCTCATCGCCCGCGCGATCGTGGTGAACCCGCGGCTGATCATCGCCGACGAGGCGGTGTCCGCCCTGGACGCGGTCGTGAAGGCCGGCGTGCTCGATGTCATGGACGAGATGCGCGAGCGCCTCGGCGTCGGCTACCTCTTCATCACGCACGACCTGCCGGTCGTGCGGAAGGTCGCGACCTACGTGTACGTCATGAAGTCCGGCGTCATCGTGGAGGAAGGCCCTACGGCGGAGATCTTCGCCAATGCGCAGCACGAGTACACGCGCATGCTGCTGGAGGCCAGCCCCGACCTCGACCAGGCCCTGGCGCGCTTCCAGACGGTCGCCGCCTCGGCCTAGTCGCCGGCCGGATTTCGGCCACCGGACCGTCCAGTTGGTGGGTGCGGGGGGCGCTGCATACCGTCGAGAAAACAGGATGCGTAAAGCCGCGCATCCCTCCGTCATCCGGACCTAGTAGGACCCGAGAGGTAATCATGACGATTTCCCGCAGCGACCTCGAGCAGATGGTCGATTGGCAGAACGGCGCTCTCTCGCCCGAGATCTTCACCGACGAAGAGATCTACCGCCTGGAGCTGGACCGTGTGTTCGGTCGCACGTGGCTCTTCCTCGCGCACGAGTCGCAGATCCCCAAGCCGGGCGACTTCTTCACCACCTACATGGGTGCCGACCCGGTCATCATCGCGCGTCAGCGCGACGGCTCGGTGCGGGCGATGCTCAACTCCTGCCGCCACCGCGGCATGATGGTGTGCCGCGCCGAAGAGGGCAACATGAAGCAGTTCACGTGCCCGTACCACGGCTGGGTCTACAACCTCGCCGGTGAGCTGACCTCCGCGCCTTTCGAGGAGGAGGTCTACCACGGCAAGCTCGACAAGTCGAAGTGGGGCCTGCGCTCGATCCGTGTCGAGGAGTACAAGGGCCTCTACTTCGGCAACTTCGACGACAACGCCCCGCCGCTCATCGACTACCTGGGTGACTTCACGTACTACATGGACACGTGGCTCGACGCCTCCGATGGCGGCCTGGAGATCCTCCCGGGCATCATCAAGTGGCGCGTCCCGGGCAACTGGAAGATCATCGCCGAGCAGTCCGGTGGCGACGCCTACCACGCCGCGGTGACCCACGCCTCGTCGCTCGGCCTCCTGTTCGCGTACGACCCCTCGCTCGAGAACGAGTACGGCCACCTGGTGGGCTCTCGCCAGGGCCACGGCATGTCGTTCTTCTCGGAGATGGCCGGCGGCCAGGCCTCGGGCATGGGTCCGGAGATCGTCGACTGGCTGGACGACCGCGTGCGCCGCGTCGAGGAGAAGCACGGCCGTGACCGGCCGATCGGCGGCAACTTCACGATCTTCCCGAACTTCGGCGGTCTGCCGAACCTCTCCAACGAGCCGACGACCTCGGCCCGCACGGTTCTGCGCGTGTGGCACCCCAAGGGCCCGAACGAGTTCGAGGCGTGGGAGTTCGTCGCCGTGGACAAGACGATGCCGCAGGAGTTGAAGGACGAGCTCGCCGCTCGCGTGTCGTTCGCCGAGGGCGCCGCCGGCGTCGTCGAGATGGACGACGGCGAGAACTGGGCCTATGTCCGCGACATCCTCGAGAACGGTCACCAGGCGCGCAAGATCACCTGGAACATCGAGATGGGCATGGGCACCGAGGTCCTCGAACACGAGGAGTACCCCGGCCAGATCCAGAACCAGGGCTTCGGCGAGCTGCCGGCGCGTGCGATCTACCGCCGCTGGCTCGAGTTCATGACGAGCGAAGAGTGGCCCGCTGTCCAGAGCGACCCGCGCGTGGCCGAGTTCATCGAGCGGGCGCACGAGCGGGCGAAGGCGTCGCCGACGGTCATTCGCGACCGGGCGACCTGGGTCCCCGACAGCTCCGACGCCGCCGGCGCGTGAGCTCCACGAGACAACCGAGGAAGAGTGAGCGATGACGCTGTCATTTGACGAGGCCGCCGTGCGCGTAGACGAGGGATTCCCCTACATCCACGTCTCCGCGGAGCAGCAGCACCAGATCACGCAGTTCTATTACCACGAGGCGCGTCTTCTCGACGAGTGGCGCTGGTCGCAGTGGCTGGCCCTCTTCGCCGAGGACGTCCGCTACTGGATGCCCCTGCGCCGCAACCGCCTGCGCACGCGATCGTTCGACTTCGAGATCCCGACGAAGGCCGGCGTCTCGCACATGGACGAGAACCACCACGAGCTGGCCATGCGCGTCAAGCAGCTCGAGAGCAGCACGCACTGGTCGGAGCAGCCGCCGAGCCGCACGCGTCACGTGGTGTCCAACCTGTGGGTCGAGAACATCGAGGACGGTGAGCTGACGGTGCGGTCGTACTTCATCGTCTACCGCAACCGCTCCGAGATCGACGTCGACATCTGGGCCGGCCAGCGTCAGGACGTCCTGCGTCCGAACGCCGAGACCGGCTACAAGATCGCCCGCCGTACGATCCTGCTCGATCAGGCCGTGATCACCTCGAAGAACCTCTCCGTCCCGTTCTGATCGCCGTCCGGCGCGCGCGGGTGCTCATCTCCACAAGACGGGACCATCAGTGAAGTACAACCAACTCGGCGACTCCGGCATGAACGTCTCCCAGGTCATCCTGGGGACGGCCACGTTCGGCATCTCGCCGACCGAGGATGCCGTCGACGAGCTGGTCGGGCAGGCGGTCGACGCGGGGATCACCCTCTTCGACACGTCGAACTCCTACGGGAACCAGCCCGACTACTCGTGGCCGGGCGTCACGCCCTGGCAGGAGCGGAAGTCGTCGGAGGAGCTGCTCGGGCGAGCGCTCGCGGGCGCGTCGGACGAGATCCTCATCGCGTCCAAGGTGGGGGAGCCCCTCGGCCAGGCGCGCATCGACGGTCCGTTCGTCGGGCACCTGGGGCGCGACCACGTGCTCGAGCAGGTCGGGATCAGCCTCCAGCGGCTCGGTCGCGACCACATCGACATCTACTACGCGCACCAGCCCGACCGGGAGACGCCCGTCGACGAGATCGTCGGTGTCTTCAACGAGCTGATCGATCGCGGTGACATCCGCGCGTGGGCGATCTCGAACTTCACCGGCGCCGACACCGAGGCCGTGCTGGAGTCCGTGGCCCGCACCGGGCTGCGGGCGCCGATCGTGCACCAGTCGTCGTACAGCGTGGCCCGGCGCGATCGGGCCGAGGACGTCATCCCCGTTCTCGAGCGCGCCGGGATCCCGTTGTTCGCCTATAGCCCCCTCGGCATGGGCCTGCTCGCCGGCCGCAAGGCCGCGACGCGCGACTGGGCGGGTCACCGGCGCTGGGGCGGCGGCGGTTTCACCGACGAGCAGGTCGAGGCGGCCGGGGCCTTCGAGGACCTGGCCAGCGGGTACGGCATCAAGCCGGCGGATCTCGCGATCGCCTGGCTCCTGCACACGCAGCCCGTCCTGGGCGTCATCGTCGGCTCGACCTCGGTCCCGCACCTCCTCACGGCCTGCGAGGCGACCGATATCGAGCTGTCGCCGGCGCAGATCGCCGAGATCGACGCCATCCGTTTCCCCTGACCGCTCGCCCGCCTCCCCCATCCGAAAGGTCTGAACACCGTGTCAACAGCAGATCGGCTCGTCGCGGACGAGCAGGCGGTTCGCATGTACGTGGACGTGCGACTGGGAAAGAACCTCGACCAGCGGCCCACCGAGTACCTGCTGCTCGGTGACGACCAGGGCTTCCTCGAGCTCGAGGAAGCGCCCGCCGCCCCGCAGTCCACCGACGCCGACATCCGTGTCAGCGGACGCGTGATCTTCGACACCTGGGCCGAGAACGCCGAGGGCGCGATCTACGTGGTGCTGTACCCGGTGCCGGAGGAGCGGCTGGCTGCGTTCGACGCGTGGTTCGAGGAGGAGCACACGCCCACCCTCCTCGGGTACGTCGGCTGGCTGCGCACGCGGCTCATCGCGACCGACGAGGGTGCGGTGACGCGCGTGGCCGTGCACTACCTGGCGAATCCCGCCGCGATGGAATCCGACGAGCGCACGCTGTCGGTGCGCACCCCGCGCACCGACGACGTCCTCGAGGGCGCGTGGGCCTCGGACATCCGAGAGTTCGTGGCCCTGTCGGGGAAGTAGGACGAATGACGAGTATCGACACCGAAGCGACCGGTCTGGGATCCGGCTGGGTCCGCGCTTGTACGACGAGCGAGATCGATCTCGACACCGCGTACGTCCTCGACGTGAAGCCGCCGGTCTCGGTCTTCCACATCGAGGACGGCTTCTTCGCGCTCGACGACACGTGCAGTCACGCGGAGTCCTCCCTCGCCGACGGCTACGTCGAGGACGACTGGGTGGAGTGCGAGCTGCACTACGCGAAGTTCAACATCAAGACCGGCGCCGTGATGGCGCCGCCGGCGAACCGGCCGGTGTCGTCCTATCCCGTGCAGGTCGTGGATGACGTCGTCTACGTCGACCTGAGCGACCACCGCGGGTGCGCCATCGCCGCTCTCCGCTGATGGACATCTCGTCGATCGCGATCGTCGGCGCGAGCCTGGCCGGCACGCGCGCCGCGGAAGCGCTCCGCGCGCAGGGGTACGAGGGCGCGATCCAGCTGATCGGCGGTGAGGCGCATGAGCCGTATGAGCGTCCGCCGCTGTCGAAGCGTGTGCTCCTCGGCCACACCGAGCACTCCGAGCTCGCCCTACGGCAGGAGTGGGAGTCGCTCGCGGTCGACCTGATCATGCAGGAGCACGTGGTCGACATCGACCCGCACCTGCGCACCCTGAGTCTCGCCAGCGGACGAGAGCTGCGCGCCGATCGGATCCTCCTCGCCACGGGCGGCGCGGCGCGCAGCCTCGAGGTGCCGGGGGAGCTGCTCGACGGCGTGCACTCGGTGCGGGAGCTCGACGACGCGCACGCGCTCCGTGAGGAGCTGGCGGCCGCCGAGAACGTCGTGATCATCGGCAACGGGTTCATCGGCCTCGAGATCGCCGCGTCCGCGCGCGCGTCCGGCGCGAACGCGACGGTCGTGTCGCTCTCGCCGGTGCCGATGCAGCGTGCGCTCGGCGGCCGGTGGGGAACCCTGATCGGCGAGCGGCACGTGAATCGGGGCGTCGCGATGCGCACGGGCGTCGGGATCGCGGAACTGCGCGGCACGACGCGTGTCACCGCCGTCGTGCTCGACGACGGGACCGTGATCCCCGCTGATCTCGTGATCGTGGGCGTCGGGATGACGCCGCGAACCGAGCTCGCCGAACGGCTCGGGCTGGTCGTGGCGGGCGGCATCGTCGTCGACGCCGAGACGAGGACGGCAAATCCCGCGATCTTCGCGGCGGGCGACGTCGCCGTCCAGCCCGCGTGGCGAGGCGAGGGCCTCGTCCGGTACGAGTCGTTCCAGAACGCCGAGCAGCAGGGCGCCGCCGCGGCGGCCGCGATCCTCGGGCATCCGCCCCTCGTCCGCGAGGTGCCGTGGTTCTGGACCGATCAGTTCGACATGAACATCCAGGTCGCCGGCGATGTCCAGGGCGACGCCGACGTGATCCTCCGCGGCGACCCGGCGGACGACGCGTTCAGTGCTCTGCACGTGCGGGACTCCCGCGTCGTCGGGGCGTTCGCGATCGACGTGGGGCGCGACGTCCGGGGCGCGATGGCGCTCATCGCCGCCGACGTGCCCGTGAGCGCGGAGGCGCTCGCCGATCCGACGGTCGACCTGCGCCGCCTCGCGCGCGCCGCAAAATAGCACTACTCGGTCACAAAAAGCGGTCACGGATCGTTCAGTGGACCGAGCGCTGGAACGGTGTTCTAGACGCTCCCTACGTTGTCGCTCAACTCATCGCACAGCAAAGGAGTGTCACGATGATGAAAACGCGACGAAGGTACATGTGGGGGCTGGCGGCGGTCGCCGCTGCCGCCCTCGCCCTTACGGGCTGCAGCGGCAGTGGTGGAGGATCCGGGAAGGCCGACTCGGTGATCGTCTCACCGATCGTCGCCAATCCGCCTTCGCTCAACCCGCTCGGCAACGAGACCACGGCATACATGCTGCGGAGCGAGTTCTACGACTCCCTCGTGCGCGTGCGGACGGCCGACCTCCAGGTGATCCCGGGCCTGGCGGAGTCGTGGGATGTCAGTGACGACGGCCTGACGTACACGTTCCATCTGCACCAGGGTGTGAAGTGGCACGACGGCCAGCCCTTCACGTCCACCGACGTGAAGTACAACCTGACCGAGGCCATGCAGTACTTCTCGCCGTTGGTGACGACGTACGAGCAGATCGCGTCGGTCGATACCCCCGACGACAACACCGCGGTCGTCCACCTGAAGACCCCGAGCGGCTACTTCCTCGCGGGCCTCAGCAGCCTGTTCATCAGCCCGGCGCACATCTTCTCCGGCACGGACATCATGTCGAACCCCGCCTGGAACACGCCCGTCGGAACCGGACCGTTCAAGTTCGAGTCGTGGGACCAGGGCGTCCAGGTCACCGGTGTCCGCAACGACGACTATTGGGACGGGCCGGTCAACGCTGCACGCATCGTGAACCCGATCATCCCCGACCGGAACGCCCGCAACGTGGCGCTCACGAGCGGTCAGGCGAACTTCGCGTTCCGTGACGCCGTCGACCCGAGTCAACTCCCGGCCCTCGAGGCGGATCCGAAGTTCCAGGTCGCGCCGATGGCCGGTTACCCAGAGCAGCTCGCGATCATGATCAACCAGCGCGACGGCCGACCGCTGGCCGACATGCGGGTGCGTCAGGCGCTCATGCAAGCGATCAACCGCCAGCCGATGGTGGATCGCGCGTACTTCGGCGCGGCTGCGGCGGCGCCGAGCAACATCCCGAGAGCGCTGTCGTGGGCGACCAACCCGGACGTCGACTACATGAAGATGTACCCGTACGACCCCGTGGCCGCCGGCAAGCTGCTCGACGAAGCCGGCTACCCGGTCGGTCCCGACGGCACGCGCTTCACGCTCACCCTGACGGTGTCCGCGGAGCAGCAGCCCGTGGAGACGTCTTCCGAGCTGCTCACCAGCGACCTCGACAAGATCGGCGTCAAGGTGAACGCCGTCACGGTCGACTCGCAGGCGCAGATCTCGCGGATGTGGGACAACGGAGCGCACGACTTCGACGCGTTCATCGTGCAGTTCCAGACCGGGGTGGACCCGTCGATCATCCTGTCGACCCTGTACTCGTGCAACCCGCAGGACATCGGCTACGGCAACGCGTCCGGCGTGTGCAACCAGAAGGTCGACAAGCTGTTCGCGGATGCCGCGGTCACGACCGACCAGGCGGCGCGCGGTGACATGTTCCGTCAGATCGACGCCGAGGTCGCGAACCAGCTGTACGCGGTCATCCCGTTCACGGTCACGGCAGCCTCGGTCATCGCCGCGTCCAACGTGACCGGTGTCGCGGACTTCTACAGCAACACCGGATACAAGTGGTCGGCGCTCGGCGTTAGCTGATCCGCCACGAAAGACAGCGGGGTGTACCGCGCCGGACCGGCGCGGTACACCCCGCTTCTTCGTGTTCACGCGCCGGAGAAGATCTCGGGGTGGCGCTTGTGCATCTCGGCCTCATACCAGCTGTAGAAGCCGGCGTTGCCGCCCTGGAACCGGCGGTTGAGCGGGCCCGGCTGGTACACCGGGATCGACATGCCGCGCTGCACGTTCTCGCACAGGTCTTTGTCCTGCATGAGCGTCGCGTCCCAGAAGAACCGGAGGTCGTCGATCTCGTAGTCGACGCCCTCGACGGCGTCGTCGGCGACCAGCCAGTACTGATCCACCTGGGTCGTTCCGGCGCCGGTCGGCCGAGGTGCCTGCAGCCACGCGTGGTCCGGGGCGAACGCGAGGCCCGAGCCGGGCTCCCAGAAGACCGTCCACGAGCCGACCGCGGGGCTGGCCTCGGGGTGGCGGTGCAGGAGCTGCTGCGAGACCCGCTTGTTGTTGAGCGTGCTGTAGCTTCCCACCTTGTTGGAGGTCTCGACCTCGCGGCCGTTCGCGCGGTCCGCCATGTACTGGTCGAAGTCCGCGGCCTCGGTCACCTTCCAGTCGATCTGGGTGACCAGCTCGGGATGGTTCAGCTCGCAGTGGTAGCACTCGTTGTTGTTCTCGAACACGACCTTCCAGTTGGCCTTGACCTCGTGGCTCTTGAACGAGGCCAGCTTCAGCCGGCGCGTGTCGTAGCCGTCCAGGCCGGTGCGATCCAGCTCCTCGAAGAGGGGAGCGGGGCGAGCGTCGGAGAACGCGACGAAGATGAACCCGACCCACTCGTCGGTGTGCAGCCGACGACCGCTGCGTGTCTCGGTCGCGACGAACTCGCCGGAGGGACCGCGGTGGACCTCGCACACCCGGTCGCCCAGCGCGATCGAAACCGAGGCGCCGGGGAGCGCGAGCTGATCGACGTGACCCGCGACGAGCCAGCGCGGCTCGAAGATCGTCTCGATGTCGCGCTGCAGCCAGTCCTCGCCGAAGAACCACTCGCGGGGCGAGCCGGTGTACTCCGTCTCCGACGGCCGGAACTCGGTGATCGTCATGCTCCTGCTTCCCTTCCTGTGGGCTCGTCGCGGATGAGCCAGTACTGGTCCGTCACGGTGGTCCCGGCCCCCGTGGGGCGCGAGACCTGCACCCGGACGCGATCGGGGCCGACGACGATCGTCGAGCCGGGCTGCCACGAGTGGGCGGACTCGCCGGTCGCGCCCTCGCTCTCGAAGACGGTGCGCCAGGCCGCTGGGACGTCATCGCTCGTGAAGGTCGCGAGCTTCCAGCCGCTGCCGTCGAAGCCGTCGAGCGCGTCGGCATCCACTGCGTCGGCGAGCGATGCGGGACGTTCGTCCGCGAACGAGACCAGGACGAGACCCCGCCACACGTCGGCGTGCACGGGGTAGAGCCGCCACCCGGCGAGATCGAAGTCATCGTGCATGTACGGGGCCTTCATGAGCGCGCCGTCCGCAGGCTCGAAGGTCCACCCGTGATACGGGCACATGATCGCCCGCGGGGAGGCGACACCCGTGCGGCCCTCGCAGAGGAGCGAGCCGCGGTGCGGGCAGACGTTGTAGAACGCGTGCACGTGCCCGTCGGCGGTCCTACGAATCACCGCCTCCCGGTCCCCGAGCGCGAACGTCAGATAGGCGCCAGGGGCCGCCAGCTGGTCGATGTGGCCGGCGACGTGCCATCGCGGCCGGAAGAGGGTTTCGATGTCGCGCGCGATCGTCGCCGCGTCGTCGATCTCTTGCTCCTGCGACGACAGGGTGTCGGGGCGCCGAAGCGCCTCTTGCGTGTCCATCTGAGCCTTCCGCGGAGGGTTTCACAGCTAATGGACGATCGTCCAATGCGATGAACTCTACCGCGGCACCGTCGTCGCGCAAGGGCCTCGGCGGGCGAGGGGTCCGCTCAGTGAGACGCGCGGGACTCGAACGCGCTGATCGTCGTCTCCAGCAGCATCGCGACGTCGTCGGCCTCGTAGCTCACGTCGTAGACCACCGCCTCGACGTGCAACCCGGTGAGCAGGGCGGCGACCGCGCGCACCGCGTCCGGCGGCATCATGGGCGTCATCAGCTCGCTCAGAACGCCGTCCCACTTGCTGTTGATCTCGCGGAGCGACGCGATCCGTCCCCCGGCGAGGTAGAGCTCGTATTCGACGGCGAGCTGGTCCCGGCGGGGCCCGGGGGCGGTCTGGTAGGCCGTCAGCTCGCCGATGCGACGGGCGATCGTCGCGCGGGTGGGCGGGTCGGCGAACCACGAGTCCACCTCTGCCGCGAGGTCGGCGGCCGCGTGCTCGGTCGCCGCGGCGATCAGTTGGTCGCGCGTTTTGAAGTAGTAGGTGGTCGCCCCGAGGGGCACGTCGGCCATCGCCGCGACGGCGCGGTGGGAGAGTGCTCCGATGCCGTCGCGCGCGATGACCGCGAGCGTCGCCGCGATGATCTTCTGCGGGCGATCGGGGTCGGGAAGGCGGCGCGCGGGCACGGCATCAGTCTCGCATGGCACATCCCGGTCCCGGCCCGGACCACTGAGTGGACCCGGCTGTCGAGGCCTTCTCCCCGGGGTCCCTACCTTCAACTCAACTCCGCGTATGCGGAGCACACCCGACAGATCGATTCTTCGCCTCGCCCATAGGAGGGCGTCCGCGCGACGCATCATCGTGCAGCGTGCGTGCCGGGTGTTCTCACCGAGCTGCCGCAGCAACGGCGCTCACTTGACACAGCTGGGAGCATCACATGGTATTCAAGCGTCGACGGATCGCCTGGGGGGTGGCGGCAGCGGCCGTGATCGCCCTGTCGATCACGGGTTGCGCGGGCGGTGGGGGCAGCTCGAGCGGAGCTCCGAAGGTGATCGTGTCGCCGATCGTGGCGAACCCGCCGTCGCTGAGCCCGCTCGCGAACGAGTCCACCGCGTACATGCTGCGGGGAGAGTTCTATGACACCCTCGTGCGCGTCAAGACGGACGACCTCTCGGTCGTTCCCGGCCTCGTGGAGTCGTGGGACGTCAGCACGGACGGCCTCACCTACACGTTCCACCTCCACCAGGGCGTGATGTGGCACGACGGCAAGCCGTTCACCTCCGCGGACGTCAAGTTCAACCTCACCGAGGCGATCAAGCAGTACTCGCCGCTGGCGACGACGGCCGCGCTCATCACGGGCGTGGACACGCCCGATGACAACACCGCCGTCGTGCACCTGTCGGCTCCCGCCGGCTACTTCCTCGCGGGCCTCAGCAACCTGTACATCAGCCCGGCGCACATCTTCCAGGGCACCGACCTCGTCAACAACCCCGCCTGGAACACTCCCGTCGGCACGGGGCCGTTCAAGTTCGAGTCCTTCGACCAGGGCACGCAGGTCACCGGCGTCAAGAACGACAACTACTGGGACGGGCCGGTCAACGCGGACCGCATCGTCAACCCGATCATCCCCGACAGCAACGCCCGCACGCTCGCGCTGACGAGCGGTCAGGCGAACCTGCTGTTCCGCGACGGCGTCGACCCGACGCAGCTGCCCACCTTCGAGGCCGACCCCAAGTACCAGGTCGTCCCGATCGCGGGTGCCCCGGAGGAGCAGATCATGATGATCAACCAGCGTCCGGGCCGGCCGCTGAGCGACATCCGTGTACGTCAGGCGCTGATGCACGCGATCAACCGTGACCCGATCATCCAGCGCGCCTACTTCGGTGCCGCCAACCCGGCGCCGAGCAACATCCCCCGCGCGATCGGCTGGGCCACCAACCAGAACGTCGACTATGCGAAGCAGTATCCGTTCGACCTCAACGCGGCGGCGAGCCTGCTCGACCAGGCCGGCTACCCGGCGGGACCCGACGGTACGCGCTTCACGTTCACGATCGCGTACGACTCCCTCCAGCAGCAGGTGGCCCAGTCCGGCCAGTTGCTCTCCAGCGATCTGAGCAAGATCGGCGTCAAGGTCAACCTCGTGTCGACCGACTTCCAGTCGCAGATTGCTCGCGTGTGGGGCGGTGACCACGACTTCGACATCTTCCTCGTCCAGACGTCCACCGAGGCGGACCCGTCGATCCTCCTGGCGACCGTCTACCAGTGCAACCCGACCGACATCGCCTACGGCAACGCGTCGGGAGTCTGCGACCAGAACGTCGATTCCCTCTTCGCCCAGGCGGCGGTCTCGCCGGACCAGGCGCAGCGCGGACAGCTGTTCCAGCAGGCGGATGCCGCCATCGCCGACCAGCTCTACGCGACGATCCCGACCGTGGTCACGGCATCGCCCGTGGTCGCCGCGGCGAACGTCACCGGTATCGATGCGTTCCACTCCACGACCGAATGGAACTGGGCTGCGCTGGGCGTGAGCCAGTAACGCCCACGGGATCGAGGAACAGACAGTGGAAGGCAACGCCATGACGGCGTCGTCGACACGCTTCCGGGGCCTTCGGGCCCCGGAAGCGGGCGAGCCGATCGTCATCCAGGAACAGGGCAGCTTCGCGTTCGGCGGGACGACGGTTCAGCGTCCCGACGGCGGCAACGTCCTCGTCGACGCCGGGTACGTGCAGTACCAGATCCCGGTCAACGCGAAGAAGCACGCCCTCGTGATGTGGCACGGCTACGGCGAGACCGGGCGGACGTGGGAGACCACGCCCGACGGCCGGGAGGGCTATCAGAGCATCTTCCTGCGCCGGGGGTACCCCGTGTTCATCATCGACCAGCCGCGCCGCGGACGGGCCAGCGTCTCGGGCCCCGGCGCCTGGATCCCCGGGGCGATGGACGACGAGTTCTTCTTCACCGAGCAGGAGATCTACCCGGCCTTCCGGCTGGGGAGCTGGACGAGCGACGGCCCGCGCCCCCACGCAGGGTCGGCCTTCCCGCCCGGGACGGAGGCGTACCGGCAGTACCTCAGCCAGGTGACGCCGAGCAACGGGCCGGACGGATTCGAGGACGGGTTCTCGGAGGAGATCCGCGAACTGATGAGCGGGGCGGTCGCCCAGCTCGTCGACGAGATCGGACCGAGTGTGCTGCTCATGCACTCGACGTGCGGGGCGTTCGGCTGGCGGGCGGCGATCAAGTCGCCGAACGTCCGCGGCATCATCGCGTACGAGTCGTCGCCGTACACCTTCTCGGTGGACGAGCCGCCGGCCCACCTCGAGTACGAGGGTCCGTCGCAGGCATGGCTGGATGCCGACCTCGTTCCGGACGGCGATTTCGATCGCCTGAAGGACGTCGCCATCCAGCTCGTGTACGGCGACTACGTGAAGAACGATCACGAGTACGGTCCGCAGCGCCTCCGGGGGCTGCAGCTCGTCGAGGCGCTGCGTGCACGGGGCGGGACCGCGGAGGTGCTCGATCTTCCCGATCGCGGGGTGACCGGCAACACGCACTTCGCCTTCTCCGACCTGAACAACCTCCAGGTCGCTGACCTGATGAGCGAGTGGCTCGAGGCCAACGGCTTCGGCGACTGAGTGATCTCCTGGGCCGCGGAGAGGGGCTTCTCTCCGCGGCCCGGGCGCGAGACCGCATCCACGCTCCGAGACTGCAGGCATCGCCTGCAGTCTCGGAGCGTGCGTGTTGTCTCGCGGGATACGGAGGGGCCGGGTCAGCCGGGTGGCGCTTACGTTCCGGGATCAGGGTTCGCTGACCTCGGCGAGCAGCGCGGGTCACGGGCTGCGGTGTCTCCGTCCACGCGACGAAGACTGTTCAGCGCCTCGCCGACGATCGCGCGTGCCGCGTCGAACGCATCCCAGATGAATGCGGCGGACTCAGGCTGCAGACAGATCCACGGCCTCACCGAAGGCGCGCTTGGCGAAATACGGGTTCCGTACCGCGTTGGCCTCGACGAGGTCGACATCACGTCCGACGATCTGCGCCAAGGCTTCTTTGAGGCCGAAGAACGGAGCGATGCCCTGGGGTGCGTCCGGGCCGAAGTCGACGAGGAAATCGAAGTCGCTCGTTCTGGGGTCGAACTGATCGGTCGCCGCCGAGCCGAAGACCCGGAGCCGCGCCACGCCGCAGCGTTCACACGCGCGGCCGATCGCGACGCGGTCCAGCGCGGCTACAGCACTCATGCGTTCAGCGTACCGGCGGGTGCGCGCCCCGGGAGATGCGTGTCCAGGGAAAGGGAAAGGCCCGGTCAGAATTGCTTCTGACCGGGCCTTTTGGTTGCGGGGACAGGATTTGAACCTGCGACCTCTGGGTTATGAGCCCGAGGAACGGTGATGCTCGGTGTTTCCGGATGTTCGGTTTCGTTGGATTTTCGGGGAACGCCGGTGGGTAGGGGCTCGGAGTGTTTCCACTCGGTTCCTCGCGCGTGGGAGTAGACGTAGTCAGTTCCGTAGTCAAGCGCCCTCCGCTCACCGTGCGTGGAGGAGGCAGCGCGCGAGTCGCGCCGCCTGGGGCTGACGGACCGCCATGCAGTGGCGGCATCGCACCCATGTTTGCCGCATCTACGAGGCGGAGCGAGATAGGTGGACGTTCGCGAGCTCCCGATGTGTCTTACCTCGCGAGCTCTCCGATGTGTCTTACGCCGCCACTCCTCCAGCCAACCACTCCTCTATATGCGCTCTTATGCCCCTTAGTAGTGCCTTAAGTGGCGGTATGACACAGGGCCTAGGCCTTTCAATGCATGCCACAGGCGAGTCAAAGCTAAGTAGCAGGACTACGTCCCTACTTTCAGCACACCATCGCTGTCCGCTCTTGGGCTCCAAGCAACCTCTTCATTGGCAGACATATGGTCGAGACGAGCCCGTGTACGTGATCCCTACAGGTGATTGCACGGTTTGGGCGGTGTTGCCTGCGCTGTCGCCGACGGAGGCTGATGTGAACGCCTGTCCGCCCGGCGGGTACGAGTGGCAGTTCGCGGTGGCAGATGCCAGCCATGTGCCTTCATGAGTTGTCCCTGAGATCAGCGCAGCCGGGATTGGTCCGCCCCCGCTGGGTCCGCCCAGATAGACCGATACGTAGGCCGCTCCGGTGCTCGACTTGACCTTCACCTGTGCCCGCCAAGTGGTCTGCTCGCTTGCGAAGAGTAACGGCGTCACCGGGGCTGCCCAGTCGATGCTCAAGACGAGCTCCTGTTGGTCGGTTCCCGCTGGAGGAGCAGCCGCGGGGGGCTGACTGGCCGACTGTGGTGGGCGCGCTGCGGGCGGGGCCTGGTTGGGGGTAGATGACGGTTCGGCGGGGACTGAACCGACGTCCGTGGACGGCGCATCGCCCGCTTGGGTTGCTTGCGTCGTTCCGGTGTCAGTTGTGGCCGCATCCGTAGGCACCGCACTGGCTGCACCATAGCCATGGCAGCCCGTCTGGTCGGCGCTCGCGTCCCGTTCGGCGCAAGGAGGAAGTGTTGGCATCTCGCCGCATGCCGTCAGCGAGAAGGCGAGGGCGATTGCTCCGACGGCGATCGGGATAACGCGACGTTTGCTCGTTCGCTGAGGCTTGGTGGTGGGCCGTGTTGGCAGAGTGCTCATCGATCGCTTTCCCCCAGTTCCTGCCGCCCTTCGCGGCCCGTAGCAACGCGTGCAGTGCACAGATGCGCACTGTGTTTCGCCGACGACTCTAGTGGCATTGCTTGAATGCCCACGTCCGCTCCTCCGCCCGAGCCCGCACTGGGCCGGCTGGCAGTTCGGATGGCCGAGTTGCGGCGACAGCGGGGTCTGACATACGAGCAACTGGCTGAGGCGTCCGGCTTGAGCCGCCGTGGTGTCATTGCGCTGGAACGCGGCGAGCGTGCGGGAGAGATGCGGTCCTGGTATCTCGTTGCGCGCGCCCTGGACGTTAGCTTCGGCGACTTTGTCGGTGTGCTTGACCGCTGAGTCTCAGTGAGCCCATCCATTCGCTCAGGTGGGGTTCCCGTACGCACGCTTGTCACTACGGCGTGGTAGCTGATTCGCGGCGCGCCAGGCCCTGACGCGATTCATCTGGGAGCTTCTATCGCTGACCGATCCACCGACCTTCGCAGCCAGCCACACGACGGCGTCTTCGGCATACCCGATTCGGGCAATCTGACGGACCGATCTGATGTGATCCAGCGCTTCAACAGCATCCCAGCCTTGCGCGATCAAGATCGCGAAAGCCATCGATGGTCCACGGTTGATTCCTGCCTGGCAGTGCACGTGCACGACGTGGCCGTTTTTAATCTGTTCCAAGGCGTAGTCGGTACCGACGTCGAACCAGTCTTCGGGCATCCGAAGCCCGGCGTCTTGGACACCGATGTGCAGGTAGTCGATCTGGGGCTTCGCTGCCGTGATCCAATCGACGTCGTCAGCTTCGTACCGGCAATCGATGATGGAATCGATTCCCGCGGCAGACAGCTCGTCAAGTTGCCGGTGGGCAAGAACGGGATCGGTTCGGTCCAATTGGCCGCCGACCCACAGGGAATCTGTCAGCTGACAGGCATCCGCCAGTTCCATTCTTGTGTTCACAGTGCTTCCTTTCATCCGCGGAACCGCTGTACGGCCCTGTAAGGGACTACGTAGGGCCGACGCACAATGGGACACCCAAGGTGCGAACGGTCGCTGGTGGGCGCTACAGCGCCGTTGGTGGCCGAATTTGCGGTGGCGTCATAGGTCCGCTGTCGGGCCGTTACCTGGTGGCGCTACTGTGCCGCCCGTGACGCCAACAGACGACTACCGTCCCCGTGGCCGGCATGGGACCGACATTTACGGGCTTCAACAGGTGCAGCAAGCCGTTTCCCGGTTGGTCCGCCGCAAGTGGTCGGGCTGGTCACAAGCGGATCGCGAAGACCTGGAATCGCTTGTCATGGAAAAATACGTCGCCGAATTTGGGCGGGAACATCTGCCCGAAGACCGGGATGGGAACGCAACCGTGCCGATTGCCTGGCTGACCACCGTGATCCAGAACGCTGGGGTGGACGCCTTCCGGAAGCAACAGGTTCGTCCTGCCATTCCTGTCGACTTCGGGAACCAGGACGACGCTGCTGTGGAAGACCGGATGCGTTCGGCTATCCAAGGTCGCCAGCGCCTGTCGGTAGTCGTAGCTGACCGGCTTGACATTCAGCGGGCATTGCTTGCCCTGGGCGATGCGTATCCTGCTGATCTGGATCTGATCCGTTGGCGTTTGATCGAAGACAAGACCCTGTCCGACGTCGCTGCGCTTGCTGGAAGGACAGAGGAAGCCACGAAGAAGGCGATACAACGGGCTATCGTGCGGCTGCGTGGACTGCTCCAACAGCCTCCCGCCGCTACCAACGTTCGCGCTGCAGCTCGTCGGGTGTCTCGTCGAGGCTGACCTTCAAGGTTGACGTCAGTCGAGGTCGTCGAGCTCGCGGCGTGCACGCTCGAATTCCTCAGTCGAGTTGGCTGGCTTCCGCTTGCGAGGAGGCACTACGACTCTTCGCTTTTGCCGCCCGGAGGGGTCGCCGTCGCTAGATCTTCTGTTCTTCTGAAAATCTTCGGTGTTCGCTTCGTGTTCGCTCTTGTAGATCGACGTGGGGGAGGGGTGGCTCCCGACATGCCCGGTCCGGGCGGACGACGACGCGTCGCCGTGTTGGCCAACGCCACGGGGTTGTTCGGGTTAGAGAGCGCCTTCAGTGCCCGGTATCGAATCCTGTAGTCCGTCGTGCCACCGGGCGTCTCTACAACTCGGATCAGGCCTTGCTCTTTGAGGAACTGCACGACTTTCCGGAGTCTCCAGTCCGTGAGGCCTGTCCTTTGCATCACGAGTTTCCGGCTACCGAACTCGCAATGACTCTGGTGGCTGGTGATGTTCCAGAGGAACGCCTTCTGATCGCTTGTGAGCCCCACGGTGTCCCGAATTGCGGCGCTCAGCTCCCATGTCATCGGCTTCGCGCTCTTCGTCGTCATCGCCGACCGCCATCGTCAATCTGTCGTGCGATGTACTCATCGATTGAAAGGTTCGATACGAGGGTCCGTGAGCCGATTCGAACGGGCTGGAGGTCGCCCGCGGCGATGAGTCGCCAGATGGTGGTGCGGCTCACGCCGAGCCGGTGAGCTGCTTCATCTTGAGAAATGAGCAGAGGTCGTCCGTACGAGGAGCGGTCCGGTCGTGCAACTGCGAAGGTGTAGAAGGGCAAGGGTCGGTACCCGGTTCGGTGCATGTGCGAGTTCTCCAGTCGGGGATTTCGGTCATAGACCCAAGGCGTCCGCCACTTTGACTGCCGCGGCACGGGCCGCATCGTCGGTGACATGGCCATAGGTGTCGGCGGTGATCTGGATCGAGGCGTGGCCGAGATTGGCGCTCACGACCTTCAGAGCCACGCCATTCAGTAGCGCGGCAGTCGCGTAGGTGTGGCGCAGCGAATGCACCGTCACTCGTTGGAGGCCTGCCTTCTTCGCCGCCTCGCGCACGGTGCGCAGCACGTTCTGCGGCTCTACGGGTGCACCCGATGCCGTGGTGAAGACCAGGTTGCTGGCTTCCCAAAGGTGGCCGGCGTGCAGCCGCTCTGCGGCCTGGGCTGCTTTGTGGCGACGCAGAAGATCGATCATCGTGGGGGACAGTGCCACCGTCCGTCTGCTCGCTTTCGTCTTCACGCCTGACACGACGAGTCCGCTTTCACGGCGGGTGAGCGACCCCCGTAGCGCCGCGTGTCCGTTGGCGAGATGGATGTCGTTCCATCTCAGAGCAAGCGCTTCCCCACGCCGGACGCCTGTGCCGAGGATGAAGCGGAGAACGATCCCGTAGCGGTGGGTCGCCGCGGCGCTGAGCAGTGCGGTTACTTCGAGAGGAGTCAGATACCGCGCTTCACGGCGGGTGACGCCAGGCTGCCGGATGCGATGCGCTGGATTGGTGGCGATCAGCCCATTCACCACGGCGTCGTCCAAGCTCTTGCGGAGCGTCGTATAGGCGTTACGTCGGGTGGATTCAGCCTTCCCCGCTGCCTTCATTGCCAGCAGCATCCGGTTGACGTCGTTCACCGTCAGCTTCCCCAAGGGGACTGTGCCGATGATGGGAACGATCCACGTGCGGACGTAGCCCGCGTGCATGATCTTCGTCGACTCAGCACGGTCGCTGAGTGCCAGGTAGGTGTCGATCCACTCCGCGAGCCAGTCTCCGAGGGAGCGCGTGTCATCACGGACGGGTGCGCCCGCCCTGGCACGTGCACGAGCCTGGTCGGCTTTGGATCGTGCCTCAGCCTGTGTCTTGCCGTAGAAGAAGTACCGCTTGCCTTCAAAGGTGGCGGTCACCACGAAGCGTTTGTCGGCCCGCTTCGTCAATCGGCCTGCCATTGCTGCCCCCTAGGTCGGAACGTGAACACTAGGAAGTACGGGCGGACGCGCGGAACGGGGACACAACTTCGCCGACTTTGATGCCCCGAGGTAGTCGGATCCGTAGTCGACTGACAGCTAGGATGCTTAGGGGGCCGGAAGGTCGGTAGCATTTAGTGGGTCTGATCAGGAATTTACCCGCGCCTAGACGCCGGTATCGTCCCTGCGGACCGTCGGGTTAGTTACCCAATCGTCACCCGCCAGCGACGCGCAGATGGTCTGAGTGGCGACTCGGTATGCCCAGAGTTGGACGTGGTTAGTCGACGCCAGCCCTCAGAGTGGCGCGTGCGGCACGCTCAACAAGCACGGGGATGTAGTCCCTGATCGGTGCTCCGTCGAATTGGTAGTAAGCGTGCATGACGGCGTCAGAGACGCGCTCGGTGGGGAGCTGCGGGAACCGTTCGTGCAGTCTGCGGACGACGTCAGCGAGCGGTTCCGTCTCGTCTGTGACGGTCGACATGAACGAAGAGTACGTCGGCCTTCCGCACAGAGAAACCCGGCCGCGAATCTGTAGGTAGATGGACCTGAGCCGAAGAATCCCGCGTTCAATCCTCAGAGGGTTGGCGCGGAGTCGTTCGTCGCAAGAGCAGGTGCCGTTCGTACGAGCTTCTTCGGTCACGAGGCGTCGCTCTGAGCAGCCGTTACGCTGACCGCATGCGAGATACCCGCTTGGACCCGCTGCCTTCCGAACTACGCCGTCGCCGTGACCAAGCGGCCGAAGAGCTGAGGACCGGCATCGTGTGGCTGGATGGTTGCCCAACGGCCGTCGGCGCGGAGATCCTCGCGGCCTTGGAGTATCTGACGAACATGCCAAAGCGCGTGGTGGGGCTGGCGGACAAGAGGCTCGGACTCTACAACTCCACAACCTGGGTAAGCGTCGATCGACTTCAGGGCGGAGGCACTGATGAGGAGCGGCTCGATGCGCTTGCTGCGGTGGTCAATGCGTTCGTCTGGCTCGCCGAGAACGACAAGGAGTGGGACGACTCTGGGTACGGGAACTTCGCCGACCACGAGCCGGAGTACAAACTTGACGCCTTTGTCGAGCTCGTGAACGACAGACTGCTGCACGCGCGCGTCGACTGGGTCTTCGAGGACGGCCGCTTCCAGGAACGTGGCAACTTCGTGCTCCACTCCGAGGTTTTGCGACCAGCGACCATCCTCTTGGCTGACGATCCCACGTTCAGGATTGCATCAGACGCCTTCCAGAGCGCCCTAACCAGGCTCTCAGCGGGGGAGACAGACGTGGCACTGACACAAGCAGCGACAGCGCTTCAGGAGCACTTTCGTGCCCTCGGAATCGAGGGAAACTCGGTGTCCGATCAGCTTGACAAAGCGCAGCGCGCGAAGATCATCACAGGAGGGGACCGTGGCTTGATGAAGCCGATCATCGATTGGGTGAACACTGACCGCTCAGAACGAGGGAATGCGCATCGTCACCGCGAGGGGGATGTTTCCAAGGCTGACGCATGGCTGATGATGCACGTGGTTGGTGCGCTTATGGTGCGGCTCTCGAATCGTGAACCACGAGAGATCCTCGCGGCTCGCGACAAGAAGAAGGCCGACGCCGCGGCCGCTGCCGCGCCAGATCGAGAGCGAGCACACGCCGACCGCCAGGAGGTGCTCCGCTCGCCGGATCCCTGGGAGAGCGTTCAATCGCGTCAAGACACACCTTTCTAAAGTCGGCCCGCTCCGCGTGTTCACGCGGCTATGCCGATGGATTTTCGGAAGCCATGGACCCGGCGTCGTCTTCTGAGAACCGGACTCTACGACGAGATGCTTCGTGTCGAGCTCTCGCCCAGGACCGCTCGAAGTCCGCGGGTTGTTGACCGCGAAGCTGACCGAAGCGGCTGGCCGTTTGGGTATGGCGTGTATGCACGTTCCGTTCCTCCGCTGGTTCAGAAACGCTGGTTCCTAATGGTTGTGCCGCTGTGGTGTCGGGAGTGATCGATGTCGCATCCCGCTTCAGGAACCGGTATGTGCTGCCGCGAGCACTCTGCCCAGAGCCGCCTCCACGCTTCACGCGCTCAATCAAGCCAAGCCCTCGTCCGTCAGAAAGTGCTCGCTCCACGGTTCTGTTTGATACCCCGCAGCGGCGAGCCAGCGTCGAGATCGTGGGCCGGGCGTTGGCTCCCGTCGCGAAGTCCGCATAGTCGGCAAGGCATATCAGCACGATCGCCTCTCCCGCGCTGAGTCGCTTTGCTTCCAGTTCTTCGAACACCCGCGATCGAATGTCATGCTTCCAATCAGTAGCGAACCGCACCTGGCTGCGTCTCAACATGTCCGTCTCCATCACTCTCTTGGTGACTGAGTACGTGCCGCACGGATGGGCGGGGACAGCGTTTCGGGTACCGACTCGTGCATAAGCGCTGCGCCTGGGGCGTGGTTGACCCAATGGCCCTGCGGCTCGCCACATGGATGGCCGCTCGGTCGGTAGGAGCAAGATCGTTGAGTCCCGTCCGCTACCCTGCATTTGAGATCAAGCGAAAGAGTGGGTTCGCTTGCGGGGGCAGCGGGGGGTTGTGCGTGCGGTTTTCGGAGGCATCAGGAATCGCGATCGGTCCAGACGACGACTGGTTCGACCCCGTGCTCGAGCAGGACAGCCCGCTGTACATTGACCCCTACCTGGTCTTCCGCGACAAGGATCCGCATTGGTCGGGCGCGTACGATCGCGTGGTCGAATTCTTCGAGACGGCCGCGAGTCTCGTGCTCGCATCCGGTGCGGTGCAAGACACTCCGGCTTGGCGCAAAGCGATCAGGCTCCTTCACTTCCCCGAGCCGCCCGAGTTTGCGCTGGGTGTAACCCTGGGGTCGCCACGCGGAGCTGGTACTGGTCCGGAATTCGCGGCCCGCATGGCTAAAGTCCTGGCCCTGGTGGGCGAGAGCAGGGTTCCTCGGCTCGCCAGCATTGGTGGCTTCGCGCTCTTCTGCAACGGGATCGGAGTCGACCGCATTAGCGACATCGTCGGAAACATCCTAAAGGACCGATTCGTGGCTTACACGCAGTCGATTCTCAGCAGGCACGACGTTCAGGGTTCGCTAGTCAAGGTTCGTCACGTGCGCTGGGATGCAGCGACCGCGAAATGGCTTGACGACACAGTCGAACTGACTCCGAACCCCGCCACCGAGGGCGGGGTATTGCTGGTACCTCGCCGGTTCCTGAAGGATATTCCTCGGGTTGAGCCGGACGAGTTCTGGGACTGGGCATCGCTCACGGAGGCGGCCGTTCTGCGGGATGACCTGAACTTCGACCTAAGCGAAAGCCTCAGCCGATCGGAGAAGACTCAACATGCGCGGCGGGTCGCGTGGGCGCGGCCGGACCTCGCTCTGGGCTTCGCTGAAAGCCGCGGACCACTCATAGCCGATCCATACGATGTAGAAGAAGATCCTCGCGGCCTCGTTGACTGGTACGAGGGTGGCGCACAGGCCCTAGCGATGGTGTCCCCGGACTCGACATCCGACCGTGCACCGACGGATCCGTCCGGCTTCGCTGAATGGGTTTACGACCTGGCTCAGGACTTCCAGTTCGTGATCGAGAACACCGATGCATGGCGGCTTCTATGGGATGACGGTTGCCGCCAGCACCGACCGGAGAAGATCGCCCAAGCGATTGCGGGTGTGATGTGGAGAACTCGATGCAAGCTCGCCAACGTTGATCTGAGTAAAGAAACCAACGTGGGGCGCGGCCCGGTGGACTTCAAGTTCTCGCAGAGTTGGGAGCGTCGCGCGCTCATAGAGATGAAGTACATCGAGAGCAGCCATTTCTCAGCTGGCGTCAGCAAGCAGCTTCCGCAGTATCTGCGGAGTGAGGAGATCGACTACGGGGTGTATCTAGCCGTGGGATTCAAGGACGCGGACTTCGAGCGCGCGCGGATCCGCAAAGTGGAGGAGACTTGCGCGACGATCTCCGAACAGCTCGGATGTTCGGTTCAACTCCTCGTCGTGGACGCGCGCCCGAAGCTGTCCGCATCAAAGTTGTGACCGTGACAGACCCTGTTGCTCTCAGCGTTGCGATCGTCTCGCTAGTGGTTGCCGCGCTCTCAGCGACAGTCGCGATCATCTCGGTGGTCTATGCGAGGCGTTCGGCACGAGCTGCAGAGTCCTCGGCTGCTGTCAGCACCGATCGGCATCGTCGGGATCGTGAACCACAGCTGCGGATTTGGTTGCCCGAGATGATCGATGTGGCGGAGGACAAGGCGATCTACCACCTGATCAATGATGGGCCGGACGACCTGGACAGCGTCGTGATCTTCAAGCCATTCGCGACTGATGACCTCTCGCGACCGATCGCTATCACCGGGGAGGGCAACTTCAGACATGAGATCCAGCTCGGCGCGCTCCCCATGGGCGTCGAGAGACGATTCACTGTGGCGGTCGGGGCGGGCTCTGATTCGCGGACTGACCCAGACCTGCGGCTCAGGATTGTCTGCACGCGCGGCAGCGACACGTGGACGCTGGTGAAGGCGCTCGAGGACTTCCGTTTCCACATCGGGATCTACTGATCCGCCTATCGCGCCCTGTCAGAGTCGTCACCTCGGGTTGATCGCGCGGTTCAGAACGCCGATACCCTTCCAGACTGCCGAGCTCGGCTCGTGCTGGTCAGCCTCGTTTGCTATCGGCTCGCGTTTCGCTCGCCGTCTGAGCTCGTCTCTCGTAGACGATCGACGATCACCTCGGCGGAGGGTTCGTATTGATCTATGGTCTGTCCGCCGACTAAGGCGATGGCGCCCACTGCATCCCGAGAATCTCCCATCGCTCCGCCTTCAAACGTCTGACGCCGATTCCTACGGCTGTCCGGCCTGCCATCGGAAGCGTGAACCTGAACGCCGCGCCGTCCTGTATGTGGGCCCGCAGTCGTGCTGCGGTCACGAAGTCGCCTAGCCGGCGGTGGCCGCTCGGCATCGAGTTCAGGACCGATTCTCTATACGGCATGGATGAGCCTTGGCGCGCTGTAGACGGTACGCCGTGAGCCTCGAAGGTACCGTTGCTCTCGTTCCATACGAGGACGTAGAGATCGCCCCTGTTTTGATGTCCCCACCCTTGAGAGACGGCAACTACTACATCGGCGTTGGGGTTCTCGAGTTCGTCGAACGCGTCCGCCGCCGGCAATGTTGATATCGCCGAGTGCAGCTTGGCGGCAACGAAGCGTTCCACGCAATCCTCTCCGCCGATCGCGGATGCAGGATCAATTCCCAGACGTCGCAGATTCGCCAGCACCGACGGGCGTTGGTTTACGGTTCCTGGGTCTCGATCGACGACCGTGACTGGCGCGGTGTCGGGCAGTTGTGCAACCAGCTCGGAAGCGACTCGATCCTCATGAGGTAAGGAGTATCCGATCAACGTCAAGCTCGTGGCGGTGGAGATCTGAGAACGCGCATCCCGCCATATGGCATTGGCCAGGTACGAGCTGTAGTACCCGTCCTTGCTCGTGACCGGAGGAATGATGTAGCGGTCCAGCTTTGTCGCTCCTGCGAAGTCAGCCTCGGCGGCAAGAGGTTCCGCTCGCCCGAGGACGTGCTTCTCCCTCAGACGGACGAGTGTCGAGCCAGTGGCGTCACCTGATCCCCAGTACCAGGCCAAGGATCCGTGCAACTTCAGAAGCTGAAACGACTCGCCGGAGTATCCAACTCCCGAATCGCCCAAGAACTGTGCGCTGGGGGCGGGTGGGGCCGGGAAGACCACTTCGTCGCCTTGGATGAAACCCACGCTGCCATCGCGCGATGTCGATGTTGGCGCGAGAGTATTCACGCCACGTTCGATCAGTGTGTCGTAGTTGAAGGTTAGAACTGCGGCGCGCTCCGCGTGCCAGAGCGCGATCAACTGCAACAACCACGGGGGGGCGGCGTCGGCCGCCGCCCGTTCAAGGGCCAAATCGAGGACCGTCGCGATCTCCGCAATCACGCGTGAGGCGTCCGCCGCTCTTCTCGAGTTCTCGAATCCTTGGAGGAAAGGCAGTGGTGTGACCTGCAGCGTCAGCCAATCCTCAAATGTTTGTCCCGGGCGCAGCTCGAAGCCGATCTCGTTTGCGAGCCGATCACCGAGCGATGCTCCGAGTTCATTCGTGATCGGCATCGCGTGACTGACAGCCTTCGAGAAGCCCGCGCCTAGCAAGTAGGTGGGTCGTGCTTGTGCCGCTTGGGTCATCAATGATCCCCTCGCTCCTCGCATCTTGTAGATCCGCGGCTTGTGGACGAGTCGCAATGTCGTAGCGTCGCGGTCTGGTACGCGACCCATCCTTGTCGAGAGCAGACGAGCGAGCCGGGAGTGAACGCGCACGACATGTAGTCAGCGTCGTAGTCAGCGCAGGGTGAAACGCCAGAAGCCGCTTCCGGATAACTCCGGAAACGGCCTCTGACCTGTACTTCTTGGTTGCGGGGACAGGATTTGAACCTGCGACCTCTGGGTTATGAGCCCAGCGAGCTACCGAGCTGCTCCACCCCGCGGCACGAAGATCTACTTTAGCACGGATCTGAGAAGGTACGAACTCCGCTGCTCACGCGAAGAGCGTCTCGCCGACCCAGCCGCCGGCCGAGGCACCGGGCGGAACGGCCCAAATCCCGGAGCCGACATGCTTGATGTACTCGTTGAGCGCGTCGGTCGAGAGGCTCGTCTGCACGCGGATGAACTGCTCCGGCGAGCGCTGGTAGGAGAGGAAGAACAGGCCCGCGTCGAGGCGGCCCAGATCATCGTTGCCGTCGACGAAGTTGTAGCCGCGGCGGAGGAGCTGCGCACCGCCGTTCATCGTCGGATGGGCGAGGCGCACGTGGGCATCCTTCGGGACGAGCGCCGCCCCGGAGGGACCCGTCGCGGACAGGTCGATCGCCGTGAACTCGGTGCCGCCGCTCAGCGGCGCGCCCTGGGCCTTGTCGCGGCCGATCGTGTTCTCCTGATCGCCGAGCTGCGCCCGGTCCCAGGCCTCGATGAGCATGCGGATGCGCCGCGCGACGAGGTAGCTCCCGCCCTCGAGCCACGCGGCCCCGGGGTCGTCGGCCGCCGTGACCCACACGGCATCCGCCGTCGCCGCATCCTCGGATTTCAGGTTCGCGGTGCCGTCCTTGAACCCCATGAGGTTCCGCGCCGTCACCTGGGTGGTCGAGGTGGAGGAGGTGCGCCCGAAGCCGAGCTGCGACCAGCGCAGGGACGCGCGGCCGAACGCGATGCGCGAGAGGTTCCGGATCGCGTGCACGGCAACCTGGGGGTCGTCGGCGCACGCCTGGACGCACAGGTCGCCGCCCGTGTACTGGGCGAGCAGCGCGTCGCCGCGGAATCGGGGGAGCGCCTGCAACAGCTGCGGCCGCGAACCCTCCAGTCCGAAGCGGCCCGCGTCGAACAGTGCGGGGCCGAGACCGAACGTGATCGTGAGACCGGATGCCGGCAGCCCGATGGCCTCGCCGGTGTCGGCCGGCGGCAGGGTCGCAGGGCCGCCCGTCGCCCCCGTCGCGCCGATCTCCTGGCCCTGCACCATGAGGGCCGCGGCGGCGCTCCAGTCCTTCAGGAGGGACACGAGCTGGTCGCGCGTCGCGGTGGTCGACATGTCGAACGCCGCGAAGTGCAGGCGATCCTGCACGGGGGTCAGGATGCCGCTCTGGTGCGTCCCGGAGAAGGGGTACCTCCGCGAGCCGCTCGGCGCCGTGCCCGCCGGCGAGGAGGCGTTCGCGGCGGCGATGCCCAGCCCCGCCGCGGTGCCGACGGCGATCCCCGCGGCGCCCGCGCCGAGAAGGCCCAGCAGATCCCGGCGGCTGAAGCCGCTCGGCGGAGAGGTCGGGATATCCTCCGGCGTCTCGCTCATCCGGCGGACACTCCCAGGACGGTGTGCGTGAGCTGCGACAGCGGCTCGGCGAGGGCGTTGACCTGGTCGGACAGTTCCTTGCGCTGCGCGTCGGTCACCTGGTCGTAGGGCGTGTAGCCCGCGTCGGCGCTGCCGTACTTCGCCAGGAGCGCGTCGAGCGCGGCGAACTGCGCGTTGATCTCGGTCACGAGCTGCGAGCCCGCGTCGCCTTGCGCGGCAGCGAGGTCGCGGACGTTCTCGTAGGCGACCTCCGCGCCCTGCACGTTGGCGGCGAAGTCGGCGAGGTCGGTGTGCGACCACCAGTCCTCCTCGCCCGTGATCTTGTTCTTCGCGACCTCGTCGAGGAGGCTGATGGCGCCGTTCGAGATCTGGTCGATCGTCAGGGCGAAGTCGGCGGAGTGCACGAGGTCGTTGAGCTGTTGCACGTCGGTGACGAGCTGGTCGCCGAACTGCGTCCGCTGCGCCGGCGTCGACGGCGTCCAGCCGGCGAGCGCGTCGGTCCCGTCCGAGTTCAGGGTGCCGGCGGCCGGGGGCCAGAGGTCCTTCTCGATGCGGTGGAAGCCGGTCCAGGCGAGGCCGTCGGCTGCCGCGTCGACCTCGCGGAAGTCGATCTTCGGGTCGAGGTCGCCGAACTGCTCGGCGGTCGGCTCGATCCGCTCGTAGTACGCGCGGACGGACGGGAACAGCTTCCGGGCGGTGGCGTCGTCGCCCGCCTCGTACGCGGCGACGAGCTGCTTCGTCGCGGGGACCAGCTGTTCGGTCTGCGACTTCACGTACGAGATGTAGTTCGTCACGGCCTGGTCGATCTGCGCCTGCTGGTCGGCCGGCGCGGCCACGGCGTCACCTGTCACCGTGAAAGCCGCGACGCCGATCGGGTTCCCGACCTGCTGGAACTTGCAGGCGGTGTAGTACGTGCCCGGCTGGAGCTGGACGACGTAGTCCGTCGTCGTGCCCGGCGTGATGTTCTCCTTCTCGCCGACGATCCGCAGTTTGTCCAGAGCGAAGATCTCGAACTCGTTGACGTCGCTGCCGGTGTTCGTGAGCGTGAAGGCGACGGCCCCGGACGGCGCCGTCGAGGTCGCCACATCGCATGCGGTGTCGGTCACCGAGACCTTGATGGCGCCATTGGAGCTGGTGTTCGCGACGCAGCCGGCGAGGCCGACGGTCGCGAGCGCCACCGCGGCGACGATAGCAAGAGGGCGTACGGAGGGCATGGGACTCCTGGGAGATGTGCGGTACGGCTGCCGTCAGCGGGCGGCGGGGGAGGGGACGCGGTCGGGAGCGGGGCTGGGCTCGGGCTGCCGGCGCCCGACCCCGCTGACGCGGAGGAAGAGCACGAGCACGACGACGAGGTAGCTGACCCACCCGATGACCTGGAGCCAGGTCGGCTCCGCGGTGAAGTTGAAGATCCCGGACAGGATGACGCCGTACCAGCTGGTCGGCGAGATGATTCCGGAGACGCTGTAGGCGGCCTGGCCGAGGCCCGGCAGAAGGCCGGCCTCCTGCAGATCGCCGAGACCGTACGCGAACACGCCGGCGGCGACCAGGACGAGGAAGAGCCCCGTCCAGAAGAAGAAGACTCGCAGGTTGATCCGCATCGCGCCGCGGTAGACGAGGTACGCCAGCACGACGGCCGTCAGGATGCCCCCGACCGCGCCGATCGTACCGAGAGCGGTGTTGGTCTCCGACTTGGCCGCAGCCCAGAGGAACAGCGCGGTCTCGATGCTCTCGCGGCCGACCGCGACCACGCCGAGCACGACGATGCCGATCCCGGTGCCGGCCAGGGCCGCGTCGAGGCGGCTGTGCAGCTCGCCGCGCAGATCGCGCGCATGCAGCGCCATCCAGAAGATCATCCAGGTCACGAGCCCGACCGCGACGATCGAGAGGATACCGCCGATCGCCTCCTGCGCCTGGACGCTGAGGCCGTAGGGTCCCCAGGTGAGGAGCGCGCCGAGGCCGAGCGCGATCGCGATCGCGACGCCGATGCCGATCCAGAGCCTGAGGAGTACGTCGCGACGGCCGACGCGGTTCACGTAGGCGAGGAGGATGCCGACGATGAGTCCGGCCTCGAGGCCTTCGCGCAGACCGATCAGATAATTGGCGAGCATGCTGTCCTTCTCTTCACCTGTGAGCTTATAGGCAAGGCTTACCTAAGCACAATCACCAGTTGCCGGTGCTGCCTCGGCACCGGGAGGATGGGATGCATGTCCGATCTCGCGCAGCCCGCCCCCGAGGATCGGGCCGAGTCGCTCGACCAGCGGGCGGACCGGAACTGGACGGAGCTCCTGCAGGAGCTCCGGGTCCTGCAAACCGGCACCCAGATCCTCACCGGCTTCCTGCTCGCGCTTGCATTCCAAGCCGCGTTCGCGGACCTATCCGTCGGGCAGCACGCGTTCTACCTGACCCTCGTCGTCCTGGCCGCCGTGAGCGCCATCATCGCGCTCGCGCCGGTCGCGCTCCACCGCATCGCCTTCCGCCACCACGTGAAGCCCGAGATAGTCGGGTACGGCCAGATCATGCTCGTGATCGCCCTCATCACGGTGTCCCTCCTGATCGTCGGCGTGGTCGCGTTCGTGTTCGACGTCGTCGTCGGGCTGACGGCGGGGTGGATCGCCGGGGTCGTGCTCGCCCTCCTCATCGGGGTGCTCTGGATCACCGTGCCCATCGGGATCCGGACGAGGTGGGATCGGCGTCGGAGGGGACTCTCATGACCGATGAGATGCCGATCGCGGTCGCGCAGTTCGCGCCGACCGCCGACCGCCGCCGGAACCTCGAGGAGATCGACCGGCTGGTCGCGCGCGCCGCTTCGCGGGGTGCGCGACTCGTTCTGTTCCCGGAGTACTCCAGCTACTTCGTCAACCCCTTCGACGAGACGCTCGCAGCCCATGCGGAGGAGCTGAACGGTCCGTTCGTCACGGAGCTGACCGCGATCGCGACGCGGCACGGGGTGCACGTCGTGGCAGGTCTCCTCGAGCGCGGCGATGGCAAGCGCGTCCGGAACACGGTCGTCGCGGTGGACGCGACCGGCCTGGTGGCGCACTACCGCAAGGTGCACCTGTACGACGCCTTCGGCCAGCGCGAGTCGGACTGGGTGGAGGCGGGCGATCCGGGCGCCGTGCAACTGTTCCGGATCGGACGGCTGACGTTCGCGATCATGACCTGCTACGACCTCCGCTTCCCCGAGGTGCCCCGCACGCTCGTCGACGCCGGGGCCGACGTCGTCCTCGTCGCAGCCGAGTGGGTGCGCGGGCCCCTCAAGGAGCACCACTGGTCGACGCTGCTCCTGGCGCGAGCGATCGAGAACACGATCTACGTGGCCGCGGCCGACCACCCGCCGCCGCTCGGGGTCGGGCACTCGACGATCGTGGACCCGCAGGGTGTGCCGATCGCGTCGGTCGGGACGACGACGGACGTCGCGGTGGCGTGGATCTCGCCGGACGCGATCGACCACGTGCGGCGGGTGAACCCCGCGCTCGAGGTGCGCCGGTTCGCGGTCGCCCCGCGCGAGGCCCCCTGAGCCCTTCCGGTGTCACCTCGGCACGATCCCGGCGCTCGCTGACTATGCGCGAGTGACACCGGAGCGGCTCAGGACGCCGACCGGGCGTAGGCGCGGAGGCGGGCAACGGCGTCGGTCAGCACGTCGATGCGCTTGCACGCGGCGAAGCGGACGAGCGTCGCGTAGTCCGGGCGGTGCGCGGGCGTCGTGAACGCCGTGAGGGGGATCGCGACGACGCCCGCGCCGGTGGCGAGCTCGCGGCAGAAGTCCGCGGCATCCCGGGCTCCGAGCGGGGCGGCGTCGGCGACCGTGAAGTACGAGCCGCCGGCGTGCGCGACCTCGAGTCCGAGGTCGCGCAGTCCCGTCGCGAGCAGGTCGCGCTTGGCCTCGAGATCGGCGGCGATGCCGGCGAAGTACGCGTCGCCGAGGCGGAGTCCGACCGCGACCGCAGGCTGGAAGGGTGCACCCCCGACGTACGTGAGGAACTGCTTCACAGCCAGGACCGCGTCCACGAGCGGCGCGGGGCCGGTGATCCAGCCGATCTTCCAGCCGGTCACCGAGAACGTCTTGGCCGCGGAGGAGACCGTGAGCGTCCGCGACGCGGCGCCGTCGATCGTCGCGATCGACTCGTGCCGGCGCCCGTCGAACACCAGGTGCTCGTACACCTCATCCGCCAGGATGATCGCGTCGTGCTGCTCGGCGAGCGTCACGATCTCACGCAGCACCTCCGCATCGAAGACGGCGCCGGTCGGATTGTGCGGGTTGTTCACGAGGATCACGCGGGTGCGGTCGGTCACCGCCGCGCGCAGCGCGTCGAGGTCGGGCTGGAAGCCCGGCCAGGGGAGCGGGACGGTGACGAGCCGCGCGCGGGCCAGCGCGACACAGGCCGCGTACGCGTCGTAGTACGGCTCGAACACGACGACCTCGTCCTCGGGGCCGTCGACGAGGGCGAGGAGCGCCGCGGCGAGGGCCTCGGTCGCGCCGACCGTCACGAGCACCTCGGTGTCGGGATCCAGGTCGATTCCGGCGAAGCGACGGCGGTGCTCGGCGATCGCGAGCCGCAGGTCGGGGATGCCGCGACCCGGCGGGTACTGGTTGACGCCGTGCGCGATCGCGGCGCGCGCGGCCTCCAGCACCTCGACGGGACCGTCCTCGTCCGGGTAGCCCTGGCCCAGGTTGATCGCCCCCGTCCGGGCCGCCAGGGCCGACATCTCGGCGAAGATGGTGGGGATCGGAAGGCCGTCCGGGGAGAGGAGCCCGGCACCCTCCGCGGTGCGGCGCCAGGCGCCTCTGATGTCATGCACCACTTGCACGCTCCTTGCATAGTGCTGTCCCATTGGTGGCATAGGAAACGCACAGGGCCGGCCGCCACTCTGAGGTTGCTTGTCCCAGAAGGAGCATCCCATGACCGAGAACGAGGGCACGACGCCCGACCCCCAGGCCGCCGGTGCCGAACAGCAGCCGGTGACCCCGCCGACTCCGGCCGCCCCCGCGGGCGCTGTCCCGCCGGTCCCGCCGGTTCCCCCTGTCCCGCCGCAGCCGTCGCACGCCGCGCCGGCTGCGACGGGCCCGACCCTTCCGTACCGTCCCGCACCGCAGGGCTACCCCGCGGCGCCGCACGGCGGCCCCTCGACCGGCCCCGCCGGCTACCCGACGGGCGCCGCCTTCGGCCCCGCCGCCGCAACGGCCACCCCGCCGAAGAAGAAGTCCGGCGCCGGCCGCATCGTCGGCCTGCTCGTCGCCGCTGCGCTCGTCGGCGGTGCTGCCGGCGTCGGCGGGGCGTACGCGGGCTTCAGCATCTGGGGCAACACGACCCAGACCGCGGCGCAGGGTCCGACCGTGGTGACCGTCAACGACCCGAACGCGGTCAACGACACGACCGCCGTCGCGACGAAGGTGCTCCCGAGCGTCGTCACGATCTCCGCGACGGCCGGCAACGCCGGCGGCACGGGTTCGGGCGTCGTCCTCAGCGCCGACGGCTATGTGCTGACCAACACGCACGTCGTGACGCTCGACGGGCAGAGCGGCAGCGCGACCATCAGCGTGACGACGTCCGACGGCAAGATCTACAAGGCCGAGGTGGTCGGCACCGACCCGACGTACGACCTCGCGGTGGTCAAGCTGCAGGGTGCGTCCGGGCTGACCCCGGTGGAGTGGGGCGACTCGTCCGCTCTCAACGTGGGCGACGTCACGATCGCCATCGGCGCTCCGCTCGGCCTGTCGAACACCGTCACCACCGGAATCGTCAGCGCCCTCAACCGCTCGATCGAGATCGCGTCCTCCGCGGCCCCGAACAGCGGCAGCCAGGACCCGAACAGCAACGGTGGTCAGGACCAGCAGCCGTTCCAGTTCGACTTCGGTCAGGGCCAGACGCAGCAGCAGCAGCCGACCAGCACGATCAAGATCGCGGTCATCCAGACCGACGCAGCCATCAACCCCGGCAACTCGGGTGGAGCGCTGGTCAACAACCAGGGCAAGCTGATCGGCATCAACGTCGCGATCGCGTCGTCGGGCCAGTCGAGCGGCAGCGGGCAGTCCGGCAGCATCGGCGTCGGTTTCGCGATCCCGTCGGACATCGCCAAGCGCGTGTCGCAGGAGATCATCGCCAACGGCACCGCGACGCACGGTCTTCTCGGCGCGAATGTCCAGGACGCGACCAGCGTCCAGGGCACCACGACGACGGGCGCCTACATCCAGTCGGTGACCGCGGGCGGTCCCGCGGCGGCGGCCGGTCTGCAGCAGGGCGACATCGTCACGGCGTTCAACGGCGTCCCGATCTCCAACGCCGTCGACCTCACCGCCCAGGTGCGCGCCGACGCGGCCGGCAGCAAGGCCTCGCTGACCTACAACCGCGGCGGTCAGAGCCACACGGTCGACGTGACGCTGGGTACGCTCCAGCAGTAACGCTCGCTCCCGAAGCGGCATCCTTCCCACCCGGAGGGATGCCGCTTCGGCGTTCATCCCCGGATGTCACCACGCGCCGGACCGGAGCCCGGGGCAACGTCGTCGGTGCTTGATAGCGTGTTGGAGTGACAGTGGCAGTGCCCCCTCCCGACGAGCCGGATCCTCTCGAGCCGGACGAGGTCGGAGACGGGCGTGCGAGCGTGACGCCGCGTCCGGCCGGGTCGGCGGCGCGGAAGCCGGCCCCGCGCGCTCGGGCCCGTCGCGCGCCGCGACGCGCGACGTCGCGCGGGCCGCGTCCGCCGCAGGTGCCGGATCACCTCGTCATCCCGCCGAAGCCCCCGCTCCCCGTCCCCCTGCCGGAGGCCGAGGCTGAGGTTGAGCCCGAGGAAGCCGCGGAGGTGGATGCGCCGACCGAGGTGGATGCGGCGACCGAGGTGGAGGTCGCAGGCGCGGAGGTCCAGGTCGAGGCGGTCGTGGAGCCGGAGGCCGCGGCGATCGCGGAGCCCGCGGTGGAAGCGCCGGTCGAAGTCGACGTCGTCGAGAACGACGTCGTCGAGTCGGAGGCGGAGGTCGTGGCGCTGGTGGCGGAGGTCGTCGAAGTCGCTGAGCCGGACGTGTGGGAGGCGGACGGTGCGGTCGCAGACGTCGTCGAGCCGGCGTTCGTGGCGGTGCAGGTCGCGGAGGCCGCCGCGCCGCAGCCGGAGGCGATCGTCGTGCGGGGTCTGACGAAGCTGTACGGGGGAGTGCGTGCGGTCGACGGGATCGACTTGACGGTGCCGGCGGGCTCGTTCTACGGGCTCGTGGGTCCGAACGGTGCGGGGAAGACCACGACCCTGTCCGTGATCTCGGGCCTCCTCACTCCCGATGCGGGATCGCTGCACGTCGGCGGCGTCGACGCGATGGCGCGGCCGCGCGAGGCGAAGCGACTGATCGGCGTCCTGCCCGACCGGCTCCGCACGTTCGACCGTCTGAGCGGGCGCCAGCTGCTGTACTACTGCGGCGTGCTCCGCGGGCTCGACGCGTCGGTCGTGGAGAGCCGGTCCGCCGATCTGGCCCGGGCATTCGACCTGGTCGACGCGCTCGGTCGTCCGGTATCCGACTACTCGGCCGGCATGACCAAGAAGATCATGCTCGCCGGGGCGATGATCCACTCGCCGCGCGTGCTGGTCCTCGATGAGCCCTTCGAGGCCGTCGACCCGGTCTCCAGCTCGGTGATCCTCGACATCCTGACCGCGTACGTCGAGCACGGTGGCACCGTCGTGCTCTCCAGCCACGGCATCGACCTCGTCGAGCGGGTCTGCCGCACGGTCGCGGTCCTCGTCTCGGGCCGGGTGCTGGCGGAAGGCTCCGTCGACGACGTGCGTGGCGAGCTGACACTCGAGGAGCGCTACGTCGAGCTCGCGGGCGGCTCCGGCGAGGTGGAGGGCCTGGAGTGGCTGCACACGTTCTCCGGCTGAGGCTCGCACTTCTCGGGGGCGCGCTGCGGGGCACTCGCGCACACGCGACGCGGGTCGTGATCGGCCTGGTGCTCATGGTCATCGCGATCGCCGGGGCCTGCGCCGCCCTCCTCTGGATCGCCCGCGCCGACCTCGACACGCTGCTCGTCGTCACCGTCACGGGCGGCGCCGCGATCACGGCGGGCTTCGCGATCGCGCCGATCATCAGCGGCTCGAACGATCCGCTCGATCCGCGCCGGTTCGCCGTGTTCGGGCCCTCGCCGCGGGCGCTCGCGGCCAGCACTCTCTTCGCGGGGGTCGTCAGCGTGCCGATCCTCTGCGTGCTCGCGCTCGCGGTCTGCGCCGCGATCGCGTGGACCGTGGCCGGCGCGTCGTGGATCGTCGCGCTCGCCTCGGTGATCCTCGCGATCGCCACGTGCGTCCTGCTCGCGCGCATCTTCCTCGCGCTCACGGCGATGGTCCTCCGCGCCCGCCCGACCGAGCTCACCGGCGTGTTCGTGATCGGCCTGCTCGTGGTCGTGCTGCCGGCCGGGGTCTTCCTCGCCTCGCTCGAATGGAACGGCGAGGTACCCGAGCCCCTCCGTGCGGCGGTCGGGGTCGTCGCGCTCACCCCGTTCGGGGCGGCGTGGGCGCTGCCCGGGCTCGTGGCATCCGGAAGCCCCCTCGCGTGGGTGAGCGCGGCCGTCGCCGTAGTCACGGTCGTCGGGCTCGTGATCGCGTGGTTCGCGGTCGTCGGGCGGATGCTGTCGACCCTGGAGCGCCCGATCACCAGTCGCGAGCGCGGCGGCCTCGGCTGGTTCGCGGTCACGCCCGGGAACGCGGCCGGAGTGATCGCCGCCCGAAGCCTCGTGTACTGGCTGCGCGATCGGCGGTACATCGTGAACGTGATCGTGATCCCGGTCGCGGCGGCGCTCACGATCGTGCCCTTGCTCATCGCCGGTGTGCCGCTGGGCTACGCGGTGCTCGTGCCGGTGCCGATCATGGCGGTCTTCCTCGGTTGGCTGCCGCACAACGACCTCGCGTACGACTCGACGGCCGTGTGGGTCCACGTCGCGAGCGGTGTGCGCGGCTCCGCGGATCGGATCGGGCGGCTGGTCCCGATCCTCGTCATCGGCATCCCGCTCCTCGCGATCTGCCTGCCGATCGCGGTGGCGATCAACGGACGCTGGTCCCTCGCGCTCGCGCTTACCGGGGTGTGCGCCTCTCTGTTCCTCAGCGCGCTCGGGCTCTCCAGCATCGCGTCGGCCGTCGCGCCGTACGCCGTCTCCCGGCCCGGCGACAGCCCCTTCCAGCAGCCGCAGCGCAGCGGGGCGAGCGGCGTGAGCGGGCAGGGGCTCGTGATGCTCGGGGCCCTCGTCGTGTCGATCCCGGCGTTCTGGCTGGGGTGGCTCACGATCACCGGCGCCGCCTGGTTCGGCGCGGTGGCGCTCGGCGCGGGCCTCGTGATCGGCGTCGCCGTGCTGATCGCGGGCGTCGCGATCGGCGCGCGCCAGTTCGACCGCCGCACCAGCGAGATCATGGAGTTCGCGACGACGAACTGACGCCGATGGACCTGCCCCGGCCCCGGTCCCCGCGGCTACACTGGCTCTCCATGAGCACGCGTATCGATCACGTCGTTCGCGAGGGCTCCGAGAACCCCGATCAGGGCGGCATCGCGACCCTCGATCGCGAGCTCGAGGAGCTGATCCGCGAGGAGAGCGTCGAGCCCGGCGATCACGAGCGGTTCTCGCACTACGTGAAGAAAGAGAAGATCCTCGAGTCGGCGCTCACCGGCAAGCCGGTGCGGGCGCTGTGCGGCAAGAAGTGGACGCCGGGGCGGGATCCGGAGAAGTTCCCGGTCTGCCCCACCTGCAAGGAGATCTACGAGTCGCTCAACCCCTGACGCGCGGGATCACCGGGCGTCGCGGTAGGTCGTCGGGATCGCGGGTTCCCCGCGACTGAGCGCCAGGCCCGCCAGCGGGAGCTCGGCGCGGGCGATCACGTGATGGGCCCGGGCGGCGACGACGCCGGCGGGGCCCTCGAACGCGGTATCCGTCTGACCCTCGACGACGAGGGGGACGACGAGCGATCGGGCGCCGGGGTGCTCGACGGCCTCATCGGTCGGCTCGAACCCGGCGGAGACGGCGATGAGCTCGTGGGTCGCGGTGCCGTCCCGCAGTGCGCGGAACGCCGCCTTCCCGCCGCCGAGCGTGGCCTTCTCCGCGGAGCTCTTCGCGACCGGAACCCAGGATCCCGCGGCATCCTGCCGGGCCACCATCTTGTAGACCATGCCGGCGGTCGGCGCACCGGAGCCGGTCACGAGGGCCGTGCCGACCCCGTAGGTGTCGACCGGCGCCGCCGCGAGCGCGCCGATCGCGTACTCGTCCAGGTCGCTCGTCACGGTGATCCGGGTCCCGGTCGCGCCGAGCGCGTCGAGCTGCGCGCGGACCTGCGCCGCGACGAGGGGAAGGTCGCCGGAGTCGATCCGAACGCCGCCGAGCGCCGGTCCCGCCGCGCGGATCGCGGTCGCGACGCCCCGCGCCGTGTCGTACGTGTCCACGAGGAGGGTCGTGCCGACCCCGAGCGCCGCGACCTGGGCGCGGAACGCCTCCTCTTCGGAATCGTGCAGGAGCACCCACGCGTGCGCCGCGGTGCCCATCGTCGGGATGCCCCATTCCCGCCCGGCGGCGAGGTTGCTCGTGGCGGCGAAGCCGGCGATGGACGCGGCCCGGGCGGCGGCGACCGCGGCCCGCTCGCTGGCGCGTCGCGATCCCATCTCGGCGAGGGGGCGGCCCTGCGCGGCGATGCTCATGCGCGCCGCGGCCGACGCGACGGCGGAGTCGTAGTTCAGCACGCTCAGCACGAGCGTCTCCAGCACGACCGCGTCGGCGAACGTGCCCTCCACGGTCAGGACGGGCGAGCCGGGGAAATAGAGCTCGCCCTCGCGGTAGCCGCGGATCGTGCCGCGGAAGCGGTAGTCCGCGAGCACGTCGACGGTCGCGGCATCCACGACCCGTTCGTCGCGCAGGTAGCGCAGCGCGTCGTCGTCGAAGCGGAAGTCGCGGAGGAGCGAGAGGAGCCGTCCGGTCCCGGCGACGACGCCGAACCGGCGCCCGTCGGGGAGGCGCCGGGCAAACACCTCGAACAGGCAGCGCCGTGCGGCCGTGCCGTCCCGCAGCGCGGCGTCGAGCATGGTCAGCTCGTAACGATCGGTGAGCATCGCGGGGGAGACCGGCGTCATGCCGCTCAGCCTAGGATGTGCGGAAGTGGCACGGACAGCGAGGTCTCCGCACATGAAACGACGGCTCGTCACGGGCGTGTTCGACAGGTACAGCCAGAGTCATCACTTCCTCGGCACCTGGCGGATGCCGGGGTCCACGGGCAACCGTGGCTATGCCGACATCGAGACCTGGGTGGAGCTCGCGAAGCTGGCCGAGGCGGCCAAGCTCGACTTCCTCATGCTCGCCGACGGGATGGGCGAAGGCGGCTACTTCCCGGACGACTGGAAGGTGCCGCTCGAGGAGGGGATGCTCGGCACGATGGATCCGTCGATCCTGATGGCCGCGCTCTCCCGCGAGACGACGGATCTCGGGCTGGTCGCGACCACCTCGGTCGTCCAGGACCATCCCTTCCACTTCGCGCGGCGGATGTCGACCCTCGACCACATCACCTCGGGCCGGGTCGGGTGGAACGTCGTCACCTCCTTCGTCCCGGGGATGTGGCGCAACTTCGGCCTGCCCGACCTCGACCACGACGAGCGCTACGTGTGGGCCGAGGAGTACATGGAGGTCGTGTACGCGCTCTGGGAGGGCTCGTGGGAGCGGGACGCCGTCGTGCGGTCCATCGCGGAGAACCGGTGGGTGGATGCCGCCAAGGTGCACACGATCGACCACGTCGGCGAGCGATACCGCGTCCAGGGCCCGCACATGGTGGAGCCCTCGCCGCAGGGGTCGCCCCTCATCTTCCAGGCCGGCATGTCGGAGGCCGGCTCCCACTTCGCCGCGCGGCACGCGGAGGTCCAGTTCATCGGCGACGGCGCGGACCCGGCGCGGGCGGGAGCCTACGTGGCGCGGATGCGGGAGCTCGTGGCGAGCAACGGCCGGGATCCGGAGTCGATCCTCTTCGCGCCGGCTCTGTCCCTCGTGGTCGGGGAGACCGACGAAGATGCCCGGCGGAAGAGCGCGGCGATCACCGAGAACCTCAGTTTCCGGGGGCTCGCGGGCAAGCTGAACAGCCACATCGGCTTCGACCTGTCCGCGGTCGGTTCCGAGGTGGACATCGACGCGCTCACGACCGAGGGCGTCCGATCCCTCCTCGACACGCTGCGACAGGCGTTCCCGCCCGGCTACAAGCCCTCGCTCGACGAGCTGCTGCGCGTGCGGGAGGCGAGCCAGATCATCGCGGGCACGCCCGAACGGATCGCCGACCACATCGAGGAGCTCTACGACAACGGCGTCGAAGGGGTGATGGTGATGGGCATCCCGCGTCCGACCGCGCTCCGCGACTTCGTCGAGGGGGTCGTCCCCGAGCTGCAGAAGCGCGGTCTCATGCAGACCGAGTACGCCAAGGGCACCCTCCGGGAGAAGCTCTTCGGCGACGGCGCCCTCCTGCGCGACGATCACCCCGGCGCGACCTACCGTGCGAGGGTGCGGCATCCGGACGCGTAGGCTGGGCGATCGTGAATGACGCGCCGATCGGGATCTTCGACTCCGGGGTCGGCGGGCTCACGGTGGCGCGGGCCGTGTCGCAGCTGATGCCGAGCGAGTCGATCCTCTACATCGGCGACACCGCGCGGTCGCCCTACGGGCCGAAGCCCATCGCGGACGTGCGGCGCTACGCGCTGGAGGTGCTCGACTCGCTCGTCGACGAGGGCGTCAAGATGCTCGTGATCGCCTGCAACACGGCATCCGCCGCCATGCTCCGCGACGCGCGCGAGCGCTACAGCGTGCCCGTCGTCGAGGTGATCGGCCCCGCGGTGCGGACCGCGATGTCGACGACGCGCAACGGCCGGGTGGGGGTGATCGGCACCGAGGGCACGATCTCCTCCGGCGCGTACCAGGACATGCTCGGTGTGAACGCGAACCTCGAGGTGTTCGCGCAGGCGTGCCCGCGGTTCGTCGAGTTCGTCGAGGCCGGCGACACCGGCTCGCGCGAGGTGCTCGAGACCGCGGAGCGCTATCTCGCGCCGCTGCGGCACGCCGGTGTCGACACGCTCGTGCTCGGCTGCACGCACTATCCGTTCCTCGAGGGCGCCATCAGCTACGTCATGGGCCCCGACGTGAGCCTCGTCTCGAGCGACACGGAGACCGCCAAGGACGTCTACCGCCAGCTCCACAGCCGCGATCTGGAGGCGGCGCCGGATGCCGAGGCCCGGCACAGCTACGAGGCCACGGGCAACTCCGCGGAAGACTTCGTCGCCCTGGCGCATCGCCTCATGGGCCGGGAGATCCGCGACGTGCGGCTCGTCCACACCGGCGCGATCGACCTGCCCCGCATCCCCTGATCCCGAGGAGAGACATGACCGACACCGTGCGCGCCGACGGGCGAACGATCGACCAGCTGCGTCCCGTCACCATCGAGCGGGGGTGGAGCGCACAGGCCGAGGGCTCGGCGCTCATCAGCTTCGGCGGCACGCGCGTGCTGTGCACGGCGTCGTTCACGAACGGCGTGCCGCGGTGGCTCACCGGCAAGGGCCGCGGCTGGGTCACGGCGGAGTACGCGATGCTGCCGCGTGCGACGAATGAGCGCAACGACCGGGAGAGCGTCAAGGGCCGCATCGGCGGCCGCACGCACGAGATCTCGCGCCTCATCGGCCGCGCGCTGCGCGCCGTCGTGGACACGAAGGCGCTCGGCGAGAACACGATCGTGATCGACTGCGACGTGCTCCAGGCCGACGGCGGCACCCGTACCGCGGCGATCACGGGCGCGTACGTCGCGCTCGCCGACGCGATCGCGTGGGGCCGGGAGCGGAAGTTCGTCGCGCCGAGCTCCGTCCCGTTGATCGACTCCGTCTCGGCCGTGTCCGTCGGCATCATCGACGGGGAGCCGATGCTCGACCTCGCGTACGTCGAGGACGTGCGCGCGGAGACCGACATGAACGTCGTCGTGACCGGGCGCGGCCTGTTCGTCGAGGTGCAGGGGACGGCCGAGGGTGCGCCCTTCGACAAGCGCGAGCTCGACGCGCTCCTCGACCTCGGGGTCGCGGGCTGCGGCGAGCTGCGCGACCTGCAGGCCGCGGCGCTTTCGGCATGAATCTCGTTCTCGCGACGCACAATCCGCACAAGGTCGAGGAGTTCGGCGCGATCGTCGCGGCGACCCGGCCCGACCTGGAGGTCGTCGGCTACGACGGCCCGGAGCCCGTCGAGGACGGCGTGACGTTCGCGGAGAACGCGCTCATCAAGGCCCGCACGGCGGTGGCCCACACGGGGCTGCCCGCGCTCGCGGACGACTCCGGCATCCGCGTGGACGTGCTCGGCGGCGCGCCCGGCGTGTTCTCCGCCTACTGGGCGGGGCACCGGAAGGACGCCGCGGCCAACCTCGCGCTCCTCCTCGACCAGCTGTCCGACATCGCCGATCCGCACCGCGCGGCGCAGTTCGTGTCCACGATCGCGCTGGTGCTGCCGTCGGGCGTCGAGCACGTCGTGGAGGGCGTATGGCCCGGGCGGCTCGCGCTCGCCGCGGACGGTGCGGGCGGCTTCGGCTACGACCCGATCTTCATCCCGGACGGCCAGCCCGCGGGCGCCGAGCGCACCGTGGGCCGCTGGTCTCCCGAGGAGAAGAACGCCGCGTCCCACCGCGCGCGCGCCTTCCGTGCCCTGACCCCGCTGCTCGCCTCGGTCTGACCCCGGGCCGCGTCCGCGCGCGCAGCGCCGCGCACAACTCCTGCAGTCCGTGCGTCCCCGGTTCGCGCCGGCCCGCACAACTCCTGCAGTCCGCGCGTCCCCGCATGCACCCGTCCGGCACAACTCCTGCACTCCGCGCGGGTGCGGCGCCGGGACCGGCGTGGCGCCGCCCCCGAGGGGCAGATTGCAGGAGTTGTGCGGCGGGGAGGCGTGGCGGAGTGCCGGAGTGCCGGAGTTGTGCAGGTGGATCGGGCGCGGGAGGCGGGCCCGACCGGCAGGGTGCAGGAGTTGTGCGGGGCACGGGCGGGGGCTGCTCGCGTCGGTCGGACCCCGGACCCCGGACGCCGGCCCCGGAGCCCGGAGCCCGGAGCCCGGAGCCCGGACCCCGGCCCCGGAGCCCGGACCCCGGCCCCGGAGCCCGGACCTGACCCCGGACCCCGGCCCTGCGCGGGGTTCGCGCGCCGGCACGGGCGGGTCCGCGCGCCAGCTCTCTGCGCGCTACTTTTCCTCGCACGCGCTATTCGAATATCGGTCGCGCGTGCGGGAAAGAGGCGCGCGTGGGGGGCCGGGCGCGCGTGCGGGAAGGAGGCGCGCGTGCGGGGGCGTGCGGGAAACAGGCGCGCGCGGGAGCTGCGGCGTGCGGGGGATCAGGCGCGGGGGATAACCGGCAGGGCCAGGTCGGCGGGGGTGGGGCCGCCGAGGTGCAGGGTGATCCAGCCGTCGGGGCCCGGGCGGTAGCGGGCGGGGAAGGACCCGAACAGCGGATTCACGGGGGAGAGGGGCCGGCCAGAGACGTGCAGGCGGAGCTCCTCGCCCGCGCGGAACAGGGTGGCCGAGGGGCCGAGCGCGACCTCGACGTCCGCGATCTCGCCGGGCGCGAGCAACCGAGGCTCCGACAGGTCGTGGTCCGGCACGTGCGGATCGCCCGAGAGCGGCGTGCGGAACGCCAGGCGCTGCCACCCCGTCGTGACGAGGTCGCGGCCGAAGCCGTACGAGCCCTCGAACCCGATGAACCGGTCGCCCGCCCACTTGGAAACGCCCACGAACAGGGACGCGTCGTCCATCCCCTCTACGCTTGCGCGCAGACGCACGGACAGCGGCCCCGTGACCTCGGTGTCCTCGGCGAACCGGTACCGGAACTCCGGCGCGGCCCGGCGCGCCCGGAATCGCACGGAGCCGGATGCCGCGTCCCCGGGCGGGACCAGCCGCCGGTCCGCGGAGAGTGCGAGCGTGCGCCACTGCGTCCGCGCCAACGGCCACTCGTTCTCCTCGCGCACCTCCGCGACCACGTCGCCGCGCTCGCGCACCTCCAGACGCACGACCGGGACCTCGGTCGCGGCCCCCTTGAGGTGCCGGTCGAGGAACGCGCGCTGCGCGGCCACGGCATCCGCCCCGTAGAACGTCGCCCACTTCCCGCCGCGGTGCGTGTAGAGGTGCCGCTCGGCGGAGCCCGCGCGCGCGAACGCGCGGAACGAGCCCCGCGTGTGCAGGTTGTCGTCCGAGAAGCTGCCGCACACCAGCATCGGCACCTCGATGCGCTCCAGGTCCGGGACGAGCGAGCGCCACCACGCGTCGTCGACCGGATGCTGCGCGCGCTCCGCGCCGAAGTCGTGTGTCTGCCGCATCCCCTGGCGCACGAGGTTCGTCCACAGCAGCGAGAATCCGCGCTCCTCCACCCCGCCGGGCGTGAATAGGTCGCGATAGGCGTCAGTGAAGCCCTCCCACGGCACGATCGCGCGCAGGTGCGGAGGCCGCGTCGCCGCCGTCTTGAACTGGGAGATCGCGAGGTACGAGACCCCGAGCATCCCGACGCCGCCGTCGCACCAGGGCTGGGCGGCGACCCATTCGACGACGTCGTGGATGTCGTCGGCCTCCTGGTCGGACAGCAGGTCGCCGGATCCGTCCGACCGGCCGGCGCCGCGGACGTCGAGGTTCACGACCGCGTAGCCGAAGCCCGTCCAGACGGCGGGGTCGGGGGCCTCCCAGCTCGTGTGGTCGGAGAACGTGATCGGCGTGGGCTGGCGCAGCAGATGGTACTGGACGTTCAGGCCCCGGCCGTCGCGGGTGTTCGCCGGGACAGCGTCCTTCCCGTACGGATGCGCGCTGACGATCGCAGGCAGCGGCCCGGCGCCGCGCGGCAGGAAGACGTTCGCGCGCAGGATCGTGCCGTCGCGCACCGGCACCTCGACGTCGATCCTGGCTTCGACGTCGTCGCCGAGCGGGGTCACGATCACCGGCGGTCGCGCCGCGCGCCGCACCCGGTCGGCGGCGTAGGCGCGCCTCCCGGCTCGCTGCCAGATCCTGTCGCTCGCCGTCATCCCGTGCCTCCCTGGCACACAGTACCCGGCTCGCGTGCCGCGGCAACGGGGTCGCGGACCGCTACTGTTCGGGGGTGGATTCCTTCATCGGAGCAGTGATCACCTTCCTCGTCGGCGACTACTTCGTGACCCTCGTCCTCATCGCGCTCGTCATCGGGCTCATCGTGGCGGGCGTCCGGCACCGCTGGGCCGCGCACGACGGCTGGCGCACCCTTCTGGACTGGTACGTCCTGTGGGGCGTCGGGATCTCCAACCTCGTGAACTTCGTGTTCCACTCGTTCCTCGGGGACTTCTCGGCCGAACAGATCGGGTGGGCGCAGAGCCCGTTCCAGCTCGAGCTCGCGCTCGCGAGCCTCGGCATGGGGATCGCCGGTGTCGTCGTCTTCGCGCGCCGGACCGGATGGTGGGCGAAGTTCGCGGCGACCGTGCCGCCGACCGTGTTCATGTTCGGGGCGGGGATCGGCCACATCTATCAGGCCGTCTCGACGGGCAACACGGCCTTCGCCAACTCGGGGCCGATCCTCTACTCGGACCTCCTCATCCCGATCTGGGCCGTCGTGCTGCTCGTGCTGGCGCGGGTCGAGGAGCGCCGCGCGGAGCGTCTCGTCCCGGCGTGAGAATCGGACTCATTCCCGAGAACGCGCAAGGGGCGCACGGGCGCCCGGTCGGCCCATAGCCTGGACCCATGCACGATCACGCGCCGGCGTCCGGCGGCATCCGCGGCGGGGGGAACCGCCGGCTGCTCGCGACGTCGCTCGCGATCACGTCGGTCGTCTTCGTCGTTCAGGTCGTGGGGGCGATCCTGTCCGGGTCGCTCGCGCTGCTCGCCGACGCGGTGCACATGCTCGCGGATGCTGCGGCGCTCATCATCGCGCTCATCGCGAGCGCCGTCGCGGCCCGGCCCGCGAACGACCGGCGCACGTTCGGCTACCGGCGGGCGGAGGTCTTCGGCGCGCTCGCGAACGGCATCCTGCTGATCGGTCTGTCGGCGTGGGTCGCGGTCGAGGCGATCCTGCGGCTACTCAACGGCGAATCGGAAGTCAAGGGGGGGCTCATGCTCACCGTTGCGATCGTGGGCCTCGTCGCCAACGCGATCGCGATGTGGCTCCTCAGCGCCGCGCAGCGGACGAGCATCAACGTCCGCGGCGCCTACCTCGAGGTCATGGGCGACCTCATCGGCTCGGTCGCCGTCATCGTCGCGGCGATCGTCATCCTCACGACGGGCTGGCTCCCGGCCGACGCGATCGCGTCGCTCCTCATCGCGGCCATGATCATCCCGCGCGCGATCGGGCTGCTGCGCGAGGTCATCTCCGTCCTCGTCGAGGGGACCCCCGCGGGCGTCGAGGTCGGCGACATCCGCCGCCACATCCTCGAGACGCCCGGTGTCGTCGCCGTCCACGACGTGCACGTGTGGCAGCTCACGCGGGGGATGCCGGTGTTCACGGCGCACGTCATCGTCGCGGACGGCGCGATGACGGACGGTCGCGCCGAGGAGATCCTCACGTCCCTCCAGTCGTGTCTGGCCGAGCACTTCGACGTCGCGCACTCCACCTTCCAGCTCGAGACCGCCGGCCACACGGAGCATGACGACGCCACCCACGCCTGACAGCGGAGTCAGGCGTCGGGGCGGTGCTGCACGAGGCCGAGGAGGTTGCCCTCGCTGTCGCGGATGAAGGCCTGCAGCTCGGTCGTGCCGGCGGGGCCCAGGGCGTCGGTCTCGTGCGTGAAGATCGGGTGCGGCTCGCTCTCGATGGGCGTGCCGTCCGAGCGGAGGCGGGCGATCGTCGCGTCGAGGTCGTCGACGCCGAGATAGAGCAGGGCGGGCGGCGCGCCGTGCTCGAGGAGCAGACGCACGCCGTCCATGTCGAAGAACACGAGGCCGGGCGGGTCGAACACCCCCGAGGGGGCACGGCCGGTGAGGCGCTCGTAGAACGCCGCCGCACGCGTCAGATCCGTCACGCCCAGCGCCACCTGCACGAGTCTCATCCCGTCCCCCTCCGTCGGAGCGCAGTCAGGATAGCGCCGGCTCAGTCCTCCGGCGAGACCTCGGCCGGCGACTTGTCGGGCCGGAGCCCCCGCCAGCGGGCGTGACGCAGGATGCCGGCCTCGGTCCGCTCCGCGTACACCACCTCGCCGACCCGCTCGGGGCGGACCCAGATCGCGTCGCGGGCATCCAGTGCGGGCACACCCTCGAGCGGGTTCGCGTCCGTGTGCAGGGGCGCGAGCTCGCGCGCGATCCGGGTGAGCTCCGCGTCGCTGAAGCCCGAGCCGACGCGGCCCGCGTACCGCAGCCCGTCCGGACCCGGGATGCCCATGAGCAGTGAGCGGATGCCGGCGCGATCGCCCGCGCCGCGCCGGATCCCGCCGATCACGACCTCCTGCGTCCGCACCGGCTTCACCTTCAGCCAGTCGTCGGAGCGGATGCCGCGGCGGTAGCGCGAGGCCGGGTTCTTCACGACGACCCCCTCCAGCCCGAACCGGTCGGCCGCCGCGAGGGCGGCGTCGACGTCGCGGAACACGGGCGGCACGTCGATCGCGTCGATCGCGCCGGCGGCGAGGCGCTCGAGCAGCTCCCGGCGCTCGCGCAGGGGCCGGGCGGCAGCATCCTCGCCGTCGACGGAGAGTAGGTCGTAGAGGTAGTACCGCACGGGCGTGCGGCCGCGCTCGGCCTCGATCTCGCGCGGCTTCGTGAGATGCATCCGGTTCTGCAGGCGCGGGAAGCTGGGGCGGCCCCGACCGTCGAGCGCGACGATCTCGCCGTCGATGACCGCGGGATCGGGCCCGAGTCCGGCATCCAGCCCCGACAGCTCCGGGTACCGGGCCGTGACATCGGTCCCGCTGCGGGCATAGAGGCGCAGGCGCCGCCCGTCCCACGCGCCGATCGCGCGGACGCCGTCCCACTTCAGCTCGGCCCAGACCTCGCTCCACCGGGCGGCGGTGCGCCGGGCCTCGTCCGCGGTCGCGGCGGTCGCGAGCATTGGCCGCCGCGACGCCGCGGTGCCCGGATCGACCGGCGCCGTGTCGGGCGTCGGGGCCGGGGAGCGCGGCGCCTCGGACTCGGGGGCCGCGGATGCCGGCATGACGGGGTCGCCCGCGGGCTGTGCGTGGCCCGCGGCATCCGACTTCATGCGGTGCAGCAGCCACGAGGACTTCTCGCCCGCGCCGCTCGTGCGGATGAGGGCGATGCGGACGCGGCCCATCGGGCCGCCGGGGCGGCCGTCGAGGGTCGCGATGACCTCGTCGTCGCGCCATTTCTCGAGGTCGTAGCGCCCGTCGTCCCAGATCGTGACGTCGCCGGCACCGTATTCCCCGCGCGGAATGCTCCCCTCGAAGGAGCCGTACTCGAGCGGATGGTCCTCGGTCATGACCGCGAGGTTGTTGCGGCCGGACGTCGCTGGGATGCCCTTCGGCACGGCCCAGCTCACGAAGACGCCGTCGTGCTCGAGCCGCAGGTCCCAATGCAGGCGGGTGGCGTGATGCTCCTGGATGACGAAGCGCGGCCGCTCTCCGGCCGGAGTGGGCGCGGCGAGCGGGTTGTCCGGCACCGGCTCGGGCGTCTTCCCCGCGGTCCGCTTCGCGATATACGTCGACAGCGGCCCGGTCGCGCCGGCGTGCCCGCCCGCGCGGAAGCCGAGCGCGGCCATCGGATCGCCCGCGCGCTCGGCGCGCTCCAGCACCTCCGTGAACAGGAGCTGCCCGAAGCCCGGTGCGTCCAGCTCGTCCCACGTGCGGGGCGCGGCGACCCAGGGATGCGAGCGCGCCCGCAGGGAGTATGGGGCGACGGTCGTCTTCGCGCCGTTGTTCTGGCTCCAGTCGATGAACACGCGGCCCGGTCGCAGCGCCTTCGCCATCGCGCTCACGACGAGGTCGGGATGATCCGCCTCGATCGCTCGCGCGAGCTCGCGCGCGACGGCCGAGACCTGGTCGCTCGTCTGCTCACCGCGCAGTCCGGCGTACAGGTGCAGGCCCTTGCTGCCGCTCGTGACGGGGTAGGCCGCGAGGCCCATGCCCTCGAGCAGGGCGCGCGCCCACCGGGCGACCTCGGCGCACTCGGCGAGTCCCGTGCCGGGGCCCGGATCGAGGTCGAGCACGAGCCGGTCCGGCGGCAGCCGCTCGCCGTCCGGCGCGAAACGCCACTGCGGCACGTGCAGCTCGAGGCTCGCCACCTGCGCGAGGTAGACGAGGGTCGGGAGGTCATCGACGAGCGGATAGTCCTTGTCGCCGGTCGAGTGCGCGATCGGCAGGCGCCGCACCCAGTCCGGCGCCCCGCGCTCCAGGTCCTTCGCGAAGAACGACATGCCGGGTTCCTCCGCCGTGCCCACGCCGTCCGGCCAGCGCTTGCGGGTGACGGGGCGATCGGCGACGTGCGGGATGAGCAGCGGGGCGATGCGCGTGTAGTAGTCGATGACCTCGCCCTTGGTCGTGCCCGTCTCGGGGTACAGGACCTTGTCGAGGTTCGTGATCCGCAGCCTTCGGCCGCCGATCTGCACGACCTGCTCGCCCGCCATGCCCCCATCCTGCCGCGCACCGGTGCCACTTGGCGTGACCGCGCGGATCGGGTGTACTGGTCTGATGCGGGCGATCTGGAAGGGCGCGGTCACGTTCGGTCTCGTGAACGTGCCGATCAAGCTGTACTCGGCGACCGAGGACCACGACGTGTCCCTGCACCAGGTGCACAACGCCGACGGCGGCCGTATCCGGTATCAGCGCATCTGCGACATCGACGGGGAAGTGGTCGCGTACCAGGACATCGACCGCGCCTACGACGACGGCGAGCGCACCGTGGTCCTCACGAAGGACGACTTCGACGCGCTCCCCGCGGAGCGGAACCGCGAGATCGAGGTCGTGGAGTTCGTTCCCGCGGAGCAGGTGGATCCGCTGCTGTTCGACCGTCCGTACTTCCTGGAGCCCGACTCGAAGTCCCCGAAGGCGTACGCGCTCCTGCGGGCGACCCTGGAGCGGACCGACCGCATCGCGATCGTGCGCTTCTCCCTCCGGCAGAAGACGCAGCTCGCGGCCCTTCGCGTCCGCGGCGACGTGCTCGTGCTGCAGACGCTCCTGTGGGCGGACGAGCTGCGCGATGCGGCGTTCCCCGCCCTCGACGAGCCGGTCAAGGTGACCGACAAGGAGCTCGAGCTGTCCGCGAGCCTCGTCGACAGCTATTCGAGCGACTTCGACCCGAGCGAGTACACGGACGAGTACCAGGCCGAGCTGCGCGCCCTGATCGACGCGAAGCTCGAGGCCGGCGACGCGTTCGACAGCGCTGAGACCTTCGGGGAGCGCGTCGAGCCGGAGACCGGCGGCGAGGTGATCGACCTCATGGAGGCCCTGCGTGCGAGCGTCGAGCGCAGTCGCACGGCACGCGGGACGACGAACGACACCGCGGCCAGCGGCTGATCGGCCGGCTCAGACCTCGGGCTGGCGGACGGGCTCGCGCGCCTCGCGCTGCTCCTTCTTGGCCTTCGCGCGCTCGCGCAGGTAGTGCCAGAGGACGAAGAGGGCCGTGCCCAGCACGACCGCGAGCAGGATGACGTCGATGTAGCGCGTGACGAGGTCGCTGACCCACGGGATGTAGGCGATGACGTACCCGACCAGGGTGAGCCCGAAGCCCCACAGGACCGCGCCGATGAGGTTGAAGAGGCTGTACTTCCGCCACGGCATGTGCCCGACGCCGGCCGCGATCGGCGCGAACGTGCGCACCACCGGCACGAAGCGGGCGAGGATGACCGTCAGGGGTCCGTACCGCTCGAAGAACGCATTCGTCCGGTCGACGTTCTTCTTGCTGAACAGGCCGGATTCCTTGCGTTCGAAGATCGCGGGTCCGCCCTTGCGCCCGATGAAGTACCCGACTTCGCCGCCGATGAACGCGGCCGCCGCGATGAGGGTCGCGACGAGCCAGATGTCGACGCCGAACACGTTGCTGGTGTGCGTCAGCAGGCCCGAGATGATCAGCAGCGTGTCGCCGGGGAAGAGGAAGCCGATGAGCAGCCCGGTCTCGGCGAAGATGATGAGGCACACCACGAGCAGCGACCAGGGGCCAGCGGCGTTGATGATGGTGTTCGGGTCGAGCCAGGGGATGAGCGCGGCGTGATGCACGGGGGTCCTGTCCGTCGAAGCGGGCGTGGCGGGCTTGAGGAACGATTCTACGCAGCCGTGACTGAACTCAGTCTGGGGACCGGACCACCAGCTCGATGAAGCGCGCGAGACTGCCGGCCATGTCGACGGACGTCGGATCGTGCAGCCACTGCACCTGGAGGCCGTCCATGAGGGCGACGGTCGCGTCGGCCGCCCATTCCGGATCGACGCCGTCGCGGAGCATCCCCTCGCCGTCCAGCTCGCGGAACGCGCCCCGCAGCCCGCCGCGCACGGTGCGGTAGCGCTCCGCGAAGTACTCGTGCACGGGGTGGCTCGGCGTGGTCGCCTCGGCCGCCAGCGTGGAGTAGAGGTCGACCACGCCGGGGGTCGACGCATTGAACCGGACCAGCTCGATCAGCCCGGTCACGACCTGCATCGGATCTCCGGTCTCGAGCGGGACCTGCGCGCGGGCGAGCTCGTCGCGACGCCGCAGCACGGCCTCGAGCAGGCCCGACTTCGTGCCGAAGTGGTGGAGCAGGGCCGGGTCGGTGACGCCGACGCGCGAGGCGATCTCCCGCAGCGAGCCGCCGCGGAACCCGCCCTCCGCGAAGACGGCGAGGGCCGCGTCCAGGATCGCCTCGCGCGTCTTCTCCGACTTCGCGTACGGCCCGCGCGGGCCTCTCCGGCGGGGGAGGCGCTCCTCGGGAGCGCGGTCTTCCGATGTGGTCACCTTCCAAAACTTAGCGATCACTAAGAGATGGTGTTAGTCTGTCCGGCGGCCACAAGGGCCTGTACCGAAAGGTGGACCAATGAAGTTCCCCCGCGCAGCGGCGGTGTCGATCATCGCCGCGGTTGCTCTTCTCGTGTCCGGATGCGCCGGAGCCGGCGCATCCCAGAGCGGCACGTCCGAATCGTTGACGCTCGGCGCCGTCGTGCAGCCGGCGTCGCTCGACGCGGCGAACGCGTCGTGGGGCGACCGCGCCCCCTTCTACCAGGCGGTCTACGACACGCTGCTCCTTGCGCAGCCGGACGGCACCCTCGCGCCGTTCCTCGCGACGTCGTGGGAGTACAACGACGACAACACGAAGCTGACCCTGCACCTGCGTGACGGCGTCACCTTCAGCGACGGCACCCCCCTGAACGCCGCCGCGGTGAAGACGAGCCTCGAGCGGTTCAAGGCCGGCTCGGGCCCCGACGCCTCGTACCTCACGAGCCTCGACTCGGTCACGGCCGTCGACGACTCCACGGTCGTCCTGAACCTGTCGCAGCCCGACCCGGCGATGCTGAACTACCTCTCCCGGTCCGCCGGTCTCGTGGGGAGCCCCGCGCTCGCCACGTCCGCCGACGCGAACACGGACCCGATCGGCTCCGGCCCGTACATCCTCGACACCGGTCGCACGGTGATCGGTTCCTCGTACGTGTACACGCGCAACCCGAACTACTGGAATCCCGCGCTCCAGCACTACAACGAGCTCACGATCCGCGTGCTGCAGGATCCGACCGCGGGGCTGAACGCCATCCGCTCGAACGAGATCGACGCGCTCCGCCTGCTCAGCAACGACAGCCTCGGCGAGATCCAGAACGTCGGCTGGAAGGTCTACCCGCTCGAGACCGAGGTCACCGGGCTGCTGCTGTTCGACCGCGCCGGCGCGTTGAATCCGGCGCTGGCGGACGTCCGCGTGCGGCAGGCGATCAACTACGCGCTCGACCGCCAGGGCCTCCTGCGCGCACTGCAGAGCGGCCTCGGCACGGTCACGGAGCAGATGTTCCCGCCCACCTCGTCCGCCTTCGACCCGGCGCTCGACCAGACCTACCCGTACGACCCGGCGCGTGCGCGCGAGCTGCTCGCGGAGGCGGGCTACCCGAACGGTCTCACGATCCAGATGCCGAGCATGCCGGTGTTCGCCCCAGCGACGTACTCGCTCATCTCGCAGCAGCTCGCGGATGTCGGGATCACGGTCAATGATCTCAGCGTGACGCCCGAGCAGTGGGTCCCGAACATGATCGCGCAGGCGTATCCGGCGTCGTTCATGGTGCTGGAGCAGAACTCCAACTGGCAGCTCATCCAGTTCATGATCGCGCCGACCGCGATGTTCAACCCGTTCCACTACCAGGACGCGACCTCGTCCGCGCTCATCCAGCAGGTGCGCGTGGGCGACGAGCAGGCTGGCGCCAAGGCGGCGGCCGACTTGAACGCGCACCTCGTCAAGGACGCGTGGTTCGCCCCGATGTACCGGGCGCAGAACAGCTTCGTCGCCGCGCCCAGCGTCAACGTCGTGCGCGTGCCGTCGAACGTCTACCCCAACATCTACGACTTCACCCCCGCGTCGTAGTCCCGAGGCCCCGGGGTGGTGGGCCGCTGTGCCCGCCATCCCGGCACCATTCCTCTCCGGAGCCCCCATGCTGTGGTTCATCGTCCGACGGTTCGTGTCGGGCGTCATCCTCGTCTTCGTCATCACGGTCGTCGCGTTCGCGGCGCTCTACATCAACAGCGAGAACATCGCGCGCCAGCTGGTCGGACCGACCGCGACGCAGGACACCGTCGCACGGCGTGCCGCCGAGCTCGGTCTCGACCGACCGGTGCCCGTGCAGTACCTCGACTGGCTCGTGAACGCGCTGACCGGCAACCTCGGCCGGTCCTGGTCGACCGGTCAGCTGGTCAGCGAGAGCATCGCCGCGCGCCTTCCCGTCACCCTCTCCCTCGTGATCGGGGCGACCATTGTCAGCGCGATCATCGCAGTCGTCCTCGGCGTGCTCGCCGCGCGTCGCGGCGGCGCCGTCGACACCGGCGTGCAGTTCGTGACCGTGCTCGGGTTCGCCGTCCCCGGCTTCCTCGTCGCGCTGTTCCTCGTCCTTGTGTTCTCGGTCAACCTGCACTGGTTCAAAGCCACCGGGTTCGTGCCCTTGACCGTTTCGTTCTCCGGCTGGCTCGCGTCGGTCACCCTGCCGATCGCCGCGCTGTCCTTCGGCGTGATCGCGGCGGTCAGCCAGCAGATCCGCGGCTCGGTGATCGATGCGATGTCCCGGGACTACGTCCGCACGCTGCGGGCGCGCGGACTCGGGACGGGCACGGTCGTGTTCCAGCACGTCCTCCGCAACGCCGGCGGCCCCGCCCTCGCGATCCTCGCGGTGCAGATGATCGGACTGATCGGCGGGGCGGTCGTGATCGAGCAGATCTTCGCGATCCCCGGGATCGGTCAGCTCACCGTCCAGGCCACCAGCAACCGCGACATCCCGGTCGTGATGGCCATCGTGGTGGTCACCGCGATCCTGGTCGTCATCATCAATCTCCTCATCGACCTCGCGCAGGCCGCTCTCAACCCGAAGGTGAGGCTGTCATGACCGCCATCGAGGTTCCCCCCGTCGTCACGTCCGCCGGCGGCCGGGTGTCCCTGTTCCGCCGGCTGTGGCGGCGACCGGTCGCGGCGGTATCGATGGTGTTCCTCGCCCTCGTCGCCCTGATCGCGATCATCGCGCCCTGGATCGCCCCGTACGACCCGAACGCGGCATCCCTTGACCTCGTGCTCGCACCGCCGAGCGCCGCGCACCTGCTCGGCGCCGACAGCGCGGGCCGCGACGTCCTCTCCCGCCTCCTGGTGGCGACGCAGGTCAGCGTCGCGGGCGCGCTGCTGGCGACGGTCACGGCCCTCGTGCTCGGCGTCGTGGCGGGCCTGCTCGCCGGCTACTACCGCGGCGCGCTGGACGCGAGCTTCTCCTGGGTCGTGTCGCTCATCATGGCGCTCCCCGGCATCGTGGTGCTGCTCGCGACCCGCGCGGTGCTCGGTCCCTCGCTGTGGCTGGCGATGCTCGTGTTCGGCCTCCTGCTCGCGCCCGCCTTCTATCGGCTCGTCTACTCCGGGGTGAGCGCCGTGCGACAGGAACCGTACATCGACGCCGCTCGGGTCTCCGGCCTGAGCGACGGGCGGATCATCGGCCGGCACGTGCTGGGTGTCGTGCGCGCCCCGATCATCGTGCAGTCGGCGATCGTGATCGGCATCGCGATCGCGATCCAGTCGGGGCTGGAGTTCCTGGGGCTCGGCGACTCCTCGCTGCCGACCTGGGGGCAGATGCTCAACGAGGGGTTCGCGAACATCTACCGCGCCCCGCTCCTGCTGATCTGGCCCTCGATCGCGATCGCCTCGACGTGCATCGCGCTCACGCTGCTGGCCAACGCGATGCGCGACGCCGTCGAGCGCAGCACGCCGGCGCGGCGGAAGCGGCGCCGTGGCGCAGCGGACGTCGTCCGCGAGCCCGCCGGGCCAGTCATCGCGCACGCCGCGCCGGTGCGAACGGATGCCGAGCAGGTCCTCCTCTCCGTGCGGGACCTGCGGGTCGCGTACGACACGGATGCCGGATCCAACGAGGTCGTCCACGGGGTCTCCATGGACGTCCGTCGCGGCGAGGTGCACGGGCTCGTCGGCGAGTCGGGGTCCGGCAAGTCCCAGACCGCGTTCGCCGTGCTCGGACTGCTCTCGCGCGGCGGCCGCATCACGGACGGATCGATCGACTTCGCGGGTACCGAGCTCACGACCGCCGCGGAGCGGCAGTACACGGCGATCCGCGGCCGTCGCATCGGGTACATCCCGCAGGAGCCGATGTCGAACCTCGATCCGTCGTTCCGCATCGGCACCCAGCTGGTGCAGCCGCTGCGCAAGCACCTGAAGCTGTCGCGCGCGGAGGCGGTCGAGCGGTCGCTCGCGCTGCTGGAGCGCGTCGGCATCGCGGACCCGAAGCGGACGTTCGACGCGTATCCGTTCGAGATCTCGGGCGGCATGGCCCAGCGGGTCCTGATCGCGGGCGCCGTCTCGACGGATCCGGAGCTGATCATCGCCGACGAGCCGACCACGGCGCTCGACGTGACGGTGCAGGCGGAAGTGCTGGACCTGCTTCGCGACCTGCAGGCCGAGCGCGGGATGGCGATCCTCCTCGTCACGCACAACTTCGGCGTCGTCGCCGACCTCTGCGACCGGGTGACCGTGATGCGGGCGGGCCGGTTCGTCGAGACGGGGCCGACGGAGACGATCCTCACCCGCCCCGAGCACGAGTACACCCGTGGACTGATCGACTCGCTCCTGGACGGCGGGCCCGCGCGCGGGCCGCTCGTCGAGGCGCCGCTGGAGAGGATCTCGCAATGACCCTGCTGGATGTCCGCGACCTCGTCGTGGAGTACCCGGGCGGCGGTTTCCGCCGTCCGCCGTTCCGCGCCCTCAAGGGCGTCTCGATCGACGTCCGCCCCGGCGAGACGGTCGGCCTCGTCGGCGAGTCGGGGTCGGGGAAGTCCACGCTCGGCCGCGCCGTGCTGGGGCTCGCGCCGATCGTGTCGGGCAGTGTCACCTTCGACGGCATGGACATCTCGCGGCTCTCGCGCGGCGCGCGGCGAAACCTCGCGTCGGAGATGCAGGTCGTGTTCCAGGACCCGTACTCCTCGCTCAACCCGTCGATGCAGATCGAGCAGATCCTCGCCGAGCCGCTCGTGGCGCGCGGGGTCCGCGGCAGGGACGCGCGCGAGCGCGTGCGGGAGCTCCTCGACCGCGTCGGGTTGCCGGACGCGTCGCGCACACGCCTGGCGCGGGAGTTCTCCGGGGGACAACGGCAGCGGATCGCGATCGCCCGCGCCCTGGCGCTGGAGCCCCGCCTGATCGTGTGCGACGAGCCGGTCTCGGCCCTCGACCTGTCGACGCAGGCCCGCGTGCTGGACCTCTTCATCGAGATCCAGCAGCTGACCGGGGTCGCGTACCTGTTCATCTCGCACGACCTCGCGGTCGTTCGCCACATCAGCCACCGCGTCGCGGTGATGTACCGCGGGGAGATCGTGGAGTCCGGCGACGGCGACGAGGTGACCTCGCAGCCGCAGCATCCGTACACCCAGCGGCTGCTGCTCGCAGCGCCCGTCCCCGATCCCGCCGAGCAGCAGCGCCGGCGCGCCGAGCGTCGCGCCCTGACCGTGTCCACCGCCATCGAGGAGAACGCCGCGTGACCGACGCCCGGACCGCCACCGAATCGCCCGCCCGTGTGGCGACGGAGTGGCCCCGCCACCTCGTCGCGCTGCTCGAACGGCTGACCGTGGCGGAGAAGGCGGCGCTCGTCTCCGGCGGCGATTTCTGGACGACCACCCCGATCGAGCGGATCGGCCTGCGCGCGATCGTGCTCTCGGACGGCCCGGCGGGTGTGCGCGGCGAGGAGTGGGACGAGCGCAAGCCGTCGGTGAACCTCCCCTCGGGGACCGCGCTCGCCGCCTCCTGGGACCCGGAGATCGCGTACCGCTACGGTGCGGTCGCCGCCCACGAGGCGACCGCCAAGGGGGTGCACGTCGTGCTCGGCCCGACGATCAACCTCCACCGCTCCCCGCGGGGCGGTCGGCACTTCGAGGCCTTCAGCGAGGATCCGCTCCTGACCGGCCGGCTCGCGGCCGCGTACGTGCACGGCCTGCAGGACAACGGCGTGGCGGCGAGCCCGAAGCACTACGTCGCGAACGACTCGGAGACCGACCGGCTGACCGTCGACGTGCGGGTCGACGAGCGCGCGCTGCACGAGGTGTACCTCAGCCCCTTCGAGGCCGCCGTCGACGCCGGCGCGTGGACCGTGATGAGCGCTTACAACTCGGTCAACGGCACGACGATGACCGAGAACGACCTGCTGACCGATCCGCTCCGCACGGAGTGGGACTTCGACGGCGTGGTCGTCAGTGACTGGACCGCGGTCCGTGATCTGCGGGCCGCCCGTGCCGACCAGGATCTCGCGATGCCCGGACCCGCCGCGGTGTGGGGCGACGCCCTTGCCGCCGCGGTGGACGCGGGGGAGATCGACGAGGCCCTCCTCGACGAGAAGGTGCTGCGCATCCTGCGGCTGGCCGAGCGCGTCGGCGCGCTCGACGGCACCGCGATCGTGCGGGGCGCGGCCGAGGACGGCATCGCGTTCACCCGGGAGGCGGCCGTCGAGGGTGCGGTGCTCGTCCGCAACGCGGGGGAGCTGCCGTGGGATGCCGCCGGCATCGGCCGCATCGCGGTGATCGGGCACAATGCGTCTGCGGTCCGCACCCAGGGCGGCGGGAGCGCCACGGTCGTCCCGGAGCGCGTCGTGTCGCCGCTCGAGGCGATCGCAGCGGCGCTGCCCGGCGCCGAGGTGCACCACGAGCTCGGCGCGATCGTGCAGCACGGCGTCGCCGCGCTCTCGCCGGACGCGCTCACGAATCCGCGGACGGGAGGCCGCGGGGTGGCGATCACCTTCCGCGACGCATCGGGAGCGGTCATCGGGGAGGAGGACCGGTTCTCGACGCGGCTCGTGTGGTTCGGCGGGGATGCCCCGATCACGCGGGCTGCGACGCTCGAGCTGCGCACGCTCTACACGCCCACGACGACGGAGAGCGTCGACCTCGGCTTCGCGACCTCGAAGCGCGGCCGCGTCACGGTCGACGGGGTCGTCGTCCTGGACGGGATCGCGGACAACAGCGACACGAGCCTCGGCGCGGCCTTCCTGGCACCCCGCTCGCTGACCACCCCGCTGGAGCTCGTCGCCGGGGCCGCGCGGGAGATCGTCGCGGCGTTCGACCTCGGCTCGACGCGGGACGCGCTCACCGGAGCGCTCAGCGTCACGCTGGGCACCGAGCCCCGCGACATCGACGCCGACGCCCTCATCGCGCGCGCCGCGGAGGCCGCCGCCCGGGCCGACGTCGCTGTCGTCGTCGTGGGGACGAACGCGGAGGTGGAGTCGGAGGGCTTCGATCGCACCGAGCTGTCGCTCCCCGGTCGTCAGGACGACCTCGTGCGCGCGGTCGCGCGCGCCAACCCGCGCACGGTCGTCGTGGTGAACGCCGGCGCCCCCGTGCTCCTCCCGTGGCGCGACGAGGTCGCGGCGGTGCTGCTGTCGTGGTTCGGCGGGCAGGAGGCCGGTGCGGCGATCGCCGACGTGCTGCTCGGCGTCGTCGAGCCGGGCGGCCGGCTCCCCACGACGTGGCCGGCATCCCTCGAGGACGTCCCGGTGCTCGACGTCACACCCGTCGACGGCGTGCTCGCCTACCGGGAGAGCATCGGCATCGGCCACCGCGCGTGGGCGGAGGCGGCCGCGGAGCCGGCGTTCGCGTTCGGCTCCGGCCGCGGCTACACGACCTGGCGCCTCGGCGAGCCTCGGCTGGAGGGGGACATCGCCGGCGGTGACGCCGCGATCCGGCTGACCGTGCAGAACACCGGCGACCGCCCCGGGAAGGAGGTCGTGCAGGTCTACGCCTCCTGGCCGTCCTCCGCGATCGAGCGCCCGGGACGTGCCCTGGTGGGCTGGGCGGTGGTCCGCGCGGCCGCCGGAGCGGCATCCGAGGTCACGGTCCCGATCCCGACGCGTCCGTTCGCACACCGCGCCGACGGGGGCTGGGAGCTGGAGCCGGGCCCCGTCATCCTGCACGTCGGCACGTCTGTCCAGGACATCGCGGCCGAGCTGCCCGCCGAGATCGGCATCGGCGGTTCCGCCGCGCCCAGCGTCGAGGCGGACCGCGTGGCGCGCGCGCATCGCGCCTGGCGAGCAGTCATCGAGCAGGCCCAGGCGGGGTGGACCGCGGAGTACGCCCCGGCGCGGGAGAGCTACGCCCCCGAGCTGTGGGACGTGGCATCCCGTGCGATCGAGATCCCCGGTCGGCACGGCGCCATTCCGGCGCGCGTGTACGAGCCGCTCGGAGAATCCACCGGCGCGACCTTCCTGTGGATCCACGGCGGCGCCTTCGCCCTCGGCGACCTGGAGATGCCGGAGGCGGACTGGGTGGCGCGCGTCGTGGCCGCGGCGGGGCACCGGGTCGTGTCCGCCGACTACCAGAAGTCGCTCGGCGGTGTGCACTATCCGCTGCCGACCGACGACGTGATCGACGCGTGGACGTGGACGGTCGAGACGGCCGACGGGATGCCGGGAGGCGTGCACCTCGGCGGCGGAAGCGCCGGCGCGGCGCTCGCCGCCAGCGCGACCACGCGGATCCGCGACGAGGGCCTGCCGCTGCCCGACTCGCTCTTCCTCGCCTACCCCGTGGTCCACCCCCGCATCCCGCCGCGCACCGAGGAGCAGGAGCGGGCCTACCTCACGATCCCGGACCTCACGACCTTCCCCGCGGAGATCCTCGAGGGGATGCATCGCGGATACGCGGGCTCCCTGCGGACGATGCGCGACCCCCACGCGTTCGCCGGCCTCTCGGCGCCGACCGGCTTCCCGCCCACGTTCGTCCTGAACTCCGACCGCGACATCCTCCGCTCCTCCGGCGACCTCTTCGCCCGGCAGCTGGATGCCGCCGGCGTCGAGGTCCGGAGAATCGTGGAGACCGGCACGCTGCACGGCCACCTGAACGATCCCGCCGACCCGGGGGGACGGAGGAGCGTCGCGCGCCTCGTCGAATGGCTCGACGAACGGGCTCGCGCCGCGCGAAAAGAAGGAGCACCCCGATGACGCTGCCCCGCACGCTGCCCGATCCCGAGCTCTTCCTGCCGAACAGCGGCGAGCCGGTCCTCCGCTGGGGCGTGCTCGCGCCCGGCGGCATCGCCGCCGCGTTCGCGGGCGCGCTGCGCGCCAACACCGCGCAGCGGCTCCACGCCGTCGGGTCGCGCACGCTCGCACGCGCGGAGGCGTTCGCCGCCCGCCACGGCGCGGCGAACGCGTACGGCTCGTACGAGCAGCTCGTCGCCGATCCGGAGGTCGACGTCGTCTACGTGGCGGCCCCGCAGAGCGAGCATCTCGCGCTCGGCCTCCTCGCGATCGGCGCGGGCAAGCACGTGCTCATCGAGAAGCCGATGGCGACGAACGCCCGGGACGCGCTCCGGCTGGTCGCGGCGGCGACCGAGGCCGGGGTGTTCCTCATGGAGGCGATGTGGACGCGGTATCTCCCGCAGACGTCCGTCATCCGCCAGCTCCTCGCCGACGGCGTGCTCGGCGCCGTGCGCGCCGTGACGGCCGACCACGGCCAGGCGATCCCGTTCGACCCGCAGAGCCGCCTCTACCGCAAGGACCTGGGCGGCGGGGCGCTGCTGGACCTCGGCATCTATCCGATCCAGCTAGACTCGATGGTCCTCGGCGCGCCCACCGCGGTCACGGCGCACGGCCGGATGACGGAGACCGGCGTCGACGCGACCTCGACCCTCGTCCTCGCCCACGGCCCGGACGCGCAGTCCACGCTCACCACGACGCTCGAATACCGGACCCCGACCGTGGGAGTGATCTCCGGCGACGAGGCATTCATCCAGCTCGACGGCCCGTTCCACGTCCCGAACGGCTTCACGCTGTCGGGCAACGGCTGGGGCGGACCGCGCGTGTCGTGGAGCGACCCGACCTTCGTCGGCCTGTTCAACGGCCTGTCCTGGGAGGCGAACGCGCTCGCGCGCTTCGTCGGCGAGGGGCGGCGGGAGTCGCCGATCCACACGCTCGAGGAGACCGTGTCGATCCTGGAGACGATCGACGAGGCGATGCGGCAGCTCGCGTGAGACCCGTCGTCGAGGTGCCGCTGCGCACGCTCGCCCCCGGTCAGCGCTGCCAGGTCTGGACGCGGGATGCCGACGGAGGTGATCCCGTCCTGCGCTACGAGACCGGCGACGTGCTCCTGGAGGCGCCGAACTGGCTGCCCGACGGCGACCTCCTGCTCAACGGCGACGGCGGCCTCTGGCGGCTGAGCCCCGCGGGCGAGCTGACCGCGGTGCCGCTCTACGGCGTGCCCGCGCTCAACAACGACCACGTGCCGCACCCGTCCGGCGCGGAGGTGTTCGTCTCCGCGAACGACTTCGACGTGTACCGCGTGCCGGCCGCGGGCGGTGCCGCCGTCCGCGTGACGTCGGAGCGGATCCCCGGGCTCCTGCACTTCCTGCACGGCGTCTCGCCGGACGGATCCCGGCTCGCGTTCACCGGCGTCACGATCGGCGACCGCGGGTTCGCCGCCGCCCGCGCGGACATCTATACCGTCGGGGTGGACGGTGAGGACTACCGCCGGCTGACCGACGGCCCGGGGCCATCCGACGGCAGCGAGTTCACCCCGGACGGTGCGTGGCTCCTCTACAACACCGAGGCGTTCGACGGACACGCGCAGATCGCGCGGATGCGGATCGACGGCACGGACCGGGAGCAGCTCACGCGCGACGACCGCGTCAACTGGTTCCCGCACGCGGCACCCGACGGCAGCCGGATCGTGTACCTGTCGTACCCGCCCGGGACGGCCGGGCATCCGGCCGACCTTCCCGTCGAGCTCCGGCTCGTGACGGCGGACGACTGGAGCGCGCCGGTCACGGTCGCCTCGCTGTTCGGCGGCCAGGGCACGATCAACGTGAACTCCTGGGCGCCGGACTCGTCGGCGTTCGCGTACGTGGCCTACCCGCTTCCGGGTTGAGAATTCCGCCTCCCTCGGGCACGATCGACCCTGGCGCGCCCCGCAACCCCCGACCGCCCGCGAGGAGCACCCGTGACCGCGATCCCGTTCACCTCCGACTGGCAGGTCCGTCGTCCGCTCGGCCCGTTCGACGGCGCCGGGGAGCCGGTCGCGGCGACCTCCGTGCGGCTCCCGCACGACGCGCTGCGCGACGAGCCCCGCAGCGCTAACGCACCGGCCCGGGGCGCCACGGCCTACTACCCCCGTGGCGCGTACACGTACCTCAAGACGTTCGCGGCTCCCGCCGCGTGGGCCGGCCGGCCCGTGCGGCTCGAGATCCAGGGCGCGTTCCGTCGCGCACAGGTGTTCGTGAACGACGAGCTGGCCGGCAACCGCGCCGACGGCTACGCGCGCTTCTTCGTCGACCTCGGCCCGTTCCTGCGCTACGGCGCGGAGAACGTGCTCCGGATCGAGCTGCGCGCGGGCGAGGACTCGCGCTGGTACTCCGGTGCGGGCCTGCACCGCGGGGTCGTGCTGCACGTGGACGAGCCCGTGCACGTCGTGCCGGACGGCCTTGACGTCGACACGGTCCTGCTTGACGAGGGCGGCGCGATCCTCGAGCTGCGCGCGTGGGTCGCGAACGCCGGCACCCTCACGCGCACGGTCCGCGTGCGCGCCGCGGTCGACGGTCCGGACGGCGCGGAGCTGCTCGCCGAGGAGGCGCCGCTCACCCTCGTGCCGGGGGAGACCGGAATCCTGCGCCGTCGGGTGTTCGTCGCGGACCCCGCGCTGTGGAGCGTCGACCACCCGGCCCTGCACACGCTGCGGGTCACGCTCGACGGCGCCGCCGAGGCGCGGCAGACCTTCGGCATCCGCACGATCGCGGTCGACGCGCAGAGGGGCCTGCGGATCAACGGCGAGCCCGTGCTGCTGCGCGGGGCGTGCGTCCACCACGACAACGGCCCGCTCGGGGCGGCCGCGATCCCGCGCGCCGAGGAGCGGCGGATCGAGCTGCTCAAGGCCGCCGGGTTCACCGCCATCCGCGCCGCGCACAACCCGCTGTCGCCGGCCATGCTCGACGCGTGCGACCGGGTCGGGATGCTCGTCATGGACGAGGCGTTCGACATGTGGACGCGCTTCAAGACCCCCTACGACTACGCCGCGGAGTTCCCGCAGTGGTGGGCGGAGGATCTCGCGGCCCTCGTCGCGAAGGACCGCAACCACCCGAGCGTGATCCTCTACTCGATCGGCAACGAGATCGCCGAGGTGGGCACCCCCCACGGTGCCCGCTGGTCTCGCCGTCTCGCGGAGCACGTGCGCGCGCTCGATCCCACGCGTCCGGTCACGAACGGGGTCAACGCGCTGCTCGCCGTGCTCGACGAGCTCGGCGACCTCCGCGCGCAGCTCGGCACGATCAACGACGCGGGCGACGCGTTCAGCGCGATCAGCGCGACCGACCGCGCCACCGCGCGCATCGAGGAGGCGGCCGCGACCCTCGACGTGCTCGGGCTGAACTACGCCGAGTCGCGCTACGCGCTCGACCAGCGCCTCGCCCCGCATCGCGTCATCGTCGGCAGCGAGACGTTCGCCTCGCGGATCGGCGACCTCTGGCCGCAGGTCGTCGCGCACCCGAACGTGATCGGCGACTTCACCTGGACCGGCTGGGACTACCTCGGCGAGGTCGGCATCGGCGCGACCGCCTACGCGGAGGATGCGGATGCCACGCCCGCGCTCGAGCGCGAGTTCCCGTTCCTCACGGCCTGGACGGGCGACCTCGACATCACCGGCTTCCGGCGCCCGGTGTCGTACTACCGCGAGATCGTGTTCGGGCTCCGTCGGGAGCCGTACATCGCGGTGCGCCGGCCCGAGCACCACGCTCACACGATCGCGATGCAGTCGCCGTGGGCCTGGAGCGACAGCGTGTCGTCGTGGACCTGGCCGGGGCACGAGAACGCGCCCGTGACGGTCGAGGTGTACGCCGACGCCGACGAGGTCGTGCTGGAGCTCGACGGCGCGGAGGTCGGACGCGCGGCGGTGGGGCGGGTCGGAACGGCGGGGGAAACCCCGCTCGTCGCCGTGGTCGAGACCGTGTACGTCCCCGGCGAGCTCGTCGCGATCGCGTATCGCGGCGGCGTCGAGGCGGGGCGCACCGCCCTCGCGACCGCGGGCGAGGCGCGGCTCCGGGCCACCGCGGACCGCGACCGGATCACCGCCGACGACGCCGACCTCGCCTACCTCGCGCTCGAGCTCGTCGACGACGCCGGCCGGCCGGTCACCGCGGCCGAGGCGACGGTCACGGTGCGGGTGACGGGCGCCGGCGAGCTGGCGGGCATGGCGAGCGCACGGCCGTCCACGACCGAGCGCTTCGCCGATGCCACCTGGCGGACCTTCGACGGCCGCGCGATCGCGGTCGTACGGCCGACGGGCCCGGGCGCGATCGTCGTGACGGCCGAGGCGGAGGGGTACGCCCCCCAGATCGTCCGGGTCGAGGCGATCGCGCCGGCGGCCGGCTGAGCGGAGAGCGAATGTCGTCACCGGAGAGCGAGCGGAGCGCGCCGCGTCGCGCGGGCGTGCGCGACGTGGCGGAGGCCGCGGGCGTGTCGACGCAGACGGTGTCGCGCGTCCTCAACGGCTTCCCGCACATCCGCGACGAGACCCGCGCACGCGTGCTCGCCGCGGTCGACGCGCTCGGCTACCGGATGAACAACGCGGCGCGCGCACTCGGCACGCGCACGACGCGCACCCTGGGCGTGATCGCCTCCGACACGGACATGTTCGGGCCGGCCGCCGGACTCGCGGCCCTCGCCGCGGTCGCCCGGGAGAGCGGGCGCTGGATCGCCACCGCGTACGCCGACCCCGCCGATCCCGCCTCGACGGCGGCCGCGGTGCGGCACCTGCTCGACCAGGGCGTGGACGGGCTCGTCGTCCTCGCCCCGCACGCCGGTGCCCGGGCCGTGCTCGACGCGGAGCGGGGCGACGTGCCGGTCGCGTTCCTCCACGGCGACGGTGCCGCCGAGACGCAGTCCGCGGCGGCGGCGCTCGCGGTCCACCACGTGTGCGCGCTCGGCCACTCCCGGATCGCGGAGCTCCACGGTCCGCCCGACTGGCTCGAGGCGGAGGCGCGGCGGCACGGGGTCGCGCGGGCGCTCGAGGCCGCCGGAGCGCAGCGGGCGGGAGTGTGGGCGGGGGATTGGTCGGCGGCATCCGCGGCCCGGATCGCCGGCGAGGTCGCCGCGGCGGTGGCAGCGCCCGACGGCCCGACGGCGGTGGTCGTCGCGAACGACCAGATGGCGCTCGGTCTCATCGCCGGACTCCGCGCGCACGGGGTCGCGGTTCCCACCGACCTCAGCGTGGTGGGCTTCGACGACAACCCGGATGCCGCGTTCTACCTCCCGGCTCTCACGAGCGTCCGGCTCGACGTCCTCGGCGAGGCGCGCCGCGCGATCGCCGCGGTGCTCGGCGAGGCCCCGCCGCCCGCTCCGGAGCCGCCGCTCCTCGTCGTGCGGGCATCGACGACCTCGCGCTGAGACGCGACATCCGGGTGTGTTACCGGTAACATTGCGGGGGCGGCACGCGCCGGCCACGGAACCGATGGAGCAATCGTGAGCACCGATGACACTCGCGCCCCGGCGTTCAGCCCCGAGGTCGCCGCAGCGATCGACGCGGTCCGCGCCGACGTCGCCCGCCTCCACGGCGAGCTCGTCCGCTACGGCCTGGTCGTCTGGACGGGGGGCAACGTCTCCGGTCGCGTTCCGGGCACCGACTACTTCGTCATCAAGCCGTCGGGTGTCTCCTACGACGACCTCACGCCGGAGACGATGATCCTCTGCACGCTGGACGGCGAGATCGTGCCGGGCACCGCCGGCAGCGAGCGGAGCCCGTCGAGCGACACCGCGGCGCACGCGTACGTCTACCGCCACATGCCTGAGGTCGGCGGCGTCGTCCACACCCACTCGACCTACGCGGTCGCGTGGGCTGCGCGCGGCGAGGAGATCCCGTGCGTCATCACGGGCATGGCCGACGAGTTCGGCGGCCCCATCCCGATCGGCCCGTTCGCCGTGATCGGCGACGAGTCGATCGGCCGCGGCATCGTGGAGACGCTGCGCGGCCACCGCTCGCGCGCCGTGCTCATGCAGAACCACGGTCCGTTCACGATCGGCGTCTCGGCGGCCGACGCGGTCAAGGCCGCGGTCATGTGCGAGGACGCGGCCCGCTCGGTGCACATCGCGCGGCAGGCCGGCGAGCTGATCCCGATCCCGCAGGATCGCATCGACCACCTCTACCAGCGCTACCAGAACGTGTACGGGCAGAGCGCGGACGCCCGCCGATGAGTGCTCTGTCGTCCGACGACGCCGCGCGCGCGACGATCGTCGAGGGACGCGCCGTGCTCGGCATCGAGCTCGGCTCGACGCGGATCAAGGCGTGCCTGATCGGGGAGGATCCCTCGGTCGTGCTCGCGACCGGCTCCCACGCGTGGGAGAGCCGGTTCGAGGACGGCCGCTGGACCTACGCGCTCGACGAGGTCGACGCGGGCCTGCGCTCCGCCTATGCCGACCTCGCGGAGGAGGTCCGCACGCACTACGGCGTGCCGCTCACGCGACTGGGCGGGCTCGGGGTCTCGGCCATGATGCACGGTTACCTCGCGTTCGACGCCGCCGGCGAGCTGCTCGTGCCGTTCCGCACGTGGCGCAACACGTCGACCGGGACGGCCGCGGCCGAGCTCACGGCGCTGCTGGGCGTCAACATCCCCCTGCGCTGGTCGATCGCGCACCTGCACCAGGCGGTCCTCGACGCGGAGCCCCACGTGCCCGCGGTCGCCGCCGTCACGACGCTCGCAGGCTACGTCCACGAGAGGCTCACCGGCCGCCGGGTGCTCGGCGTCGGCGACGCCTCGGGGATGTTCCCGATCGACCCCGCCACGCGCGACTACGACCAGGCGCTCGTCGACCGCTACGACGCGCGGGCCGCCGGCACCGCGCTGCCCGCAGGGCTCCGCGTGCTCCTGCCCGAGGTGCTCGTCGCGGGAGCGGATGCCGGGAGCCTGACCGCGGCCGGCGCCGCGTACCTCGATCCGACCGGGGCACTCGCGCCCGGCGCTCCGGCCTGCCCGCCCGAGGGGGACGCCGGCACCGGCATGGTCGCGACCGCCGCGGTCGCGCCGCGCACCGGCAACGTGAGTGCCGGCACGAGCATCTTCGCCATGGTCGTGCTGGAGGCGCCGTTGACGGCGGTGCACGACGAGCTCGACGTCGTCGCGACGCCGGCGGGCGACCCGGTCGCGATGGTGCATTGCAACAACGGCGCGGCCGAGCTTGCCGCGTGGGCGGGGCTGTTCGGCCGCTTCGCCGAGGCCGCCGGGACGCCGCTGGACGCGGACCGGGTGTTCGAGGTCCTTCTGGCCGAGGCATCCGCCGCCGAGCCCGACGCCGGCGGCGTGCTCGCCTACAACCACCTCGCGGGGGAGCCGGTCGCCGGGCTCCTCGACGGGCGGCCGCTCGTCGTCCGCAGCCCGGACAGCACGTTCACGCTCGGCACGCTTCTGCGCGCGCACGTCTACGGCATGTTCGGGGCGCTCGCGCTCGGCATGCGGGTGCTCGCCGAGGAGGGCGTCGGGATCGACCTGATGTCCGCGCACGGCGGCGTGTTCCGCACCGCCGGGGTCGTGCAGCGGATGCTCGCCGCCGCGCTCGGCGCGCCGGTCTCGGTCGCCGAGACCGCCTCCGAGGGCGGCGCGTGGGGGATCGCCGTGCTGGCGGCGTTCGCCGCGGAGCGCCGGGCCTCGGACGGGCCCACGCCCGATCTCGCGGACTATCTCCGCCGCGTCGTGTTCGCGGACGCGAGCACCCTGACCGTGGCTCCGGATCCCGCCGAACAGGCCGGTTTCGCCGCCTATCTCCACCGTTACGAGGCCGGGCTCGCCATCGAGCGCGCGGCCGTCGCCAGCCTGTGACCGGCGCCCCGCGCCCCGAGAGGAATCCCATGTCCCGCAGTGTCGTCCCCGACCTCGCCACCCGGAAGGTCTGGTTCCTGACCGGCAGCCAGCACCTCTACGGTCCCGAGACCCTCGCGCAGGTGGCCGCCCAGTCGCAGGAGGTCGCGCGCGGCCTCGCCGCCTCCTCCGATGTCCCGGTCGAGGTCGTGTGGCTGCCGGTGCTCACCGACGCCGCCGGCATCCGTCGCGCGATGCTCGACGCGAACGCGGACGACGACGTCGTCGGCGTGATCGCCTGGATGCACACGTTCAGCCCGGCGAAGATGTGGATCCAGGGGCTCGACGCGCTGCAGAAGCCGCTGCTGCACCTGCACACGCAGGCGAACGTCGCGCTGCCGTGGTCGGAGATCGACTTCGACTTCATGAACCTCAACCAGGCGGCGCACGGCGACCGCGAGTTCGGCTACATCGAGGCCCGCCTCGGGGTGCCGCGAACGACCGTCGTCGGCCACGTCTCCGACCCGGCCGTCGCGGCGCGGGTGGGCGTGTGGACGCGGGCCGCCGCCGGCCGCCAGGCCGCGCGGACGATGAAGCTCGCCCGGTTCGGGGACAACATGCGCTACGTCGCCGTCACCGAGGGCGACAAGACCGAGGCCGAGCACGTCTTCGGCGTCCAGGTGAACACGTGGGGCGTGAACGAGCTCGCGGACGCCGTGGCCGCTGCGACCGCCGCCGAGATCGACGCGCTCGTGGCCGAATACCTGGACCTGTACGACGTCGTGCCCGAGCTCCGGCCCGGTGCGGAGCGCCATCAGAGCCTGCGCGACGGCGCCGCGATCGAGGTCGGCCTGCGCTCGTTCCTCGAGGCCGGCGGCTTCACCGCGTTCACGACCTCGTTCGAGGACCTGGGCACGCTCACGCAGCTGCCGGGACTCGCGGTGCAGCGCCTGATGGCCGACGGCTACGGGTTCGGCGCGGAGGGCGACTGGAAGACGGCGCTCCTCGTGCGCGTCGCGGCCGTCATGGGCGCGGGTCTCCCGGGTGGGGCGAGCCTCATGGAGGACTACACGTACGACCTCACCCCGGGCGCGGAGCTGGTCCTCGGGGCGCACATGCTGGAGGTGTCGCCGTCGCTCACGACCGCCCGGCCGACGCTCGAGATCCACCCGCTCGGCATCGGCGGCAAGGACGATCCCGTGCGGCTCGTGTTCACGGCCGACCCGGGGCCCGCGGTCGTGGTGGCGCTGTCGGACGTGCGGGACCGGTTCCGCCTCGTCGCGAACGTCGTCGAGAACGTCGCACTGCCGCATCCGCTGCCGAAGCTGCCGGTCGGTCGCGCGGTGTGGCGCCCCGCGCCGGACTTCCGCACCTCGACCACGTCGTGGCTCACCGCGGGAGCCGCGCATCACACGGTGATGACGACCCAGGTCGGGGTGGAGGCGTTCCGGGATCTCGCGACGATGCTCGAGACCGAGCTGCTCGTGATCGACGAGGGCACGACGATCGACGGCTTCGCCGCGGAGCTGCGGGCGAACGCCGCGTACTACCGGCTCGCCCGCGGGCTGTAGACCGGCGCAATGGTCATGCCCGCGTCATCCGCTCCCCGCTGGATCGTCACGACCCGCGACGCCGCGCTCCGCGAGGCCGCGGCGCCTGAGCTGCGTCCGCTCGTGATCCGCGCGATGGCGGACGCGCCGGCGGTGATGGTGCGCACGAGCGAGACGCGGCAGACGATCGAGGGGTTCGGGGTCTGCTTCAACGAGCTCGGCTGGACGGCCCTGCAACGGCTCTCGTCCGAGGAGCGCCGGGCGATCCTCGACGAGCTGTTCTCGCCGGCGGGCATGGGGCTGACGGTGTGCCGGATGCCGGTCGGCGCGAACGACTTCTCGACCGACTGGTACTCGTACGACGAGGAGCCGGGTGACCTCGCGCTCGAGCATTTCAGCATCGAGCACGACCGGGCGACCCTCGTCCCGTTCATCCGGGAGGCGCTCGCGCGCCAGTCGGAGCTGCGGCTGTGGGCGTCGCCGTGGAGTCCGCCGAGCTGGATGAAGCGGAACGGGCACTACGCCGCCGCGCTGCCGCTGCCGGACAGCGGGGTCGAGAACGGGCTCGCTCCCGACCAGGTCGGGGTCGAGGGCACGGACCTGTTCCGCGTCGACGAGCCCGCCTACCTCGACGCGTACGCCCGCTACTTCGGCCGCTTCGTCGACGCGTATGCCGCCGAGGGCATCCGCATCGGCGCCGTGATGCCGCAGAACGAGTTCAACTCGCCGCAGGTGTTCCCGAGCTGCACCTGGACGTCCGAGGGGCTCGCCCGGTTCGTCGCGGTGCTCGGCCCGGTGATGGCCGCGCGGGGGGTCGAGGTGTTCCTCGGCACGCAGGAGCGCGCGGATCCCGACCAGACGTTGCGTGTTCTCGCCGACCCGGAGGCGGCACGGTGGATCGTGGGGGCGGGCTTCCAGTGGGCCGGCAAGGGCGCGATCGCCGCGATCCACCGGGAGGCCCCGCGGCTGCGGCTCTACCAGACCGAGCAGGAGTGCGGCGACGGCCGCAACGACTGGCGGTTCGCGCGGTACGCCTGGACGCTGCTGCGCCACTTCCTCACCTCCGGCGCGAACGCATACGTCTACTGGAATCTCGCGCTCGACGAGGGCGGCGTGAGCCGGTGGGGATGGGCGCAGAACTCGCTCGTCGTCGTCGATCCGGCCAGCGGCACCGCCCGGTACACGCACGAGTACGCGCTCCTGAAGCACGTCAGCGGGTTCGTGCGGCCCGGTGCCGTGCGGCTCGAGGCGTTCAGCTGGTCGGGGTACGAGAACCAGCTCGCCTTCCGCAACCCCGACGGTGAGATCGTGGTGGTCGTGCAGAACGACGGCGCCGACGAGCTGCCGTACTCGGTGGCGATCGACGACCGCCGGTTCGACGTCGTGCTGCCCGCCGACTCGTTCAGCACGTTCGTGGTGCCGGCGTAGGTCGCGCCCCGCGAACCGGTCAGAACCGGCGCGGCGGGGACGCGTGCTCGATCACGCGCAGATCCGGGTGCGGGTCGACGCGGTAGCCGCGGCCGCGCACCGTGCGGATGATGTCGCCGTAGGGTTCGATCCGCCGCCGGATCCGCTGCAGGTACACGTCGATCGTGCGGTCGAAGACCTCGCCGACGCCCTCGGCCCGGAGCGCCGCCTGGAGGGCGGGGCGGTCCAGCACCTCGCCGCGGTGGCGGATCAGATGGTCGAGGAGCGCCTGCTCGCGGTAGCGGAGCTGCAGCGCGCGCCCGTCGACGCTCACCTGGTGCCGGGCCAGGTCGACCACGATGCCGGCCGTCGGCGTCGCGTCGCCGTGCGACGGTTCCGCCAGGGCCGTGCGTACGACGTCGAGGGGCGCGGTCGGCGTGCCCTCCGGGGCGAGCACCACGGATGCGAACGTCTGCGTGCCCGGGATGTCGGTCAGCGCCCGCCGCACGCCGTCGACGAGCTCGACCACGTCCACGCCCGCCGCATGCGCGACGGACTCGTCGATGCCGACGTAGATCCCGAAGCCGCGGACCTCCAGCCCGTCCGGCGCGCGCAGGTGCGGATGCACCGGGCCGGCCGCATCCGCCGCCCACACCGGGATCGTGACGTAGTCGCCGGACATACCCCCTCCTCGCCTCGCCGGAATCGAACCGTTGAAGCCCGAGTCTCCCGGAAACCGAGCGAGGACGTGGTGGGGATGACGCACTGCGTCGCAGTGCGACGCCCCGCGACATTCCGCTCCGCCCGATGTCAGTCGGCGGCGGCGAGCATCCGCGCGCGCTGGGCGACGAGTTCGTCGTAGCTGCCGTTCTTCTCGGCCCAGCGGTGCATGTGGACCCCCTCGACGAGGATCTGTTTCGGAGTGGGTGTCTGCGAGAGCAGGCTCATCACCTCTGTGGCGAACGCGTCCAGAGGGAGCGCGTGCGGGTTCACGCGCTCCTGACCCGCCGTGGCCACCGCTGGCGGCACGAGCTCGACGACCTCGATGCCGGTGCTGGCGAGCTGGACCCGCAGGGCCTCGGAGTAGGCGTGCACCCCGGCCTTGGACGCGGCGTAGCTCGCCATCGGCGGGAACGGCAGGTAGGCGATCCCGGAGGTCACCGTGATGATCGTCCCGCCGCCCCGCGCGATCAGGTGGGGGGTGAAGGCGTCGATGACGCGGATCGTCCCCAGCAGGTTCGTCTCCACCGTCGTCTCGGCCGCCGTGTAGTGCGCGGGGTCGCGCAGGTCTTCCATCATCATGACGCCCGACATCGTGACCACCGTGTCGACCGCGGGGTGCTCGACGAGCACCGCGTCGCGGGCGGCCGTGACGGATGCGCTTTCGGCGACATCGATCTCGACGGTGCCGAAGCCCTCCGCGGCGAGTTCGGCGAGCGCGCTGCGATTTCTGCCGCCGACGATGACGGTGCTGCCGGCCGCGGCGAAGCGGCGGGCGAGCTCCCGTCCGATGCCGGAGGTGCCGCCAGGGATGAAGATGGTGCGTCCACTCGTGTGCATGGTGTCTCCTCGTGCTCGAATCTGAGATCGGTCGATGATTCGAGGATCGGCCCGGCACCGCGAGCCAGGAAGTGTCCCCGCGTTCCGGGGGTCTGACAGGGCCCCCTCTCCGGGGCGGGGACGGCAGTAGCGTGCTGGTGTGGTCGCCGAGGAGAACCAGAACCGTCTCGGGGCGTACCTGCGCGCCCGTCGCGAGCTGGTCACGCCCGCCCAGGTCGGCCTCCCCGCCGGCGAGAACCGGCGGGTTCCCGGCCTGCGCCGTGAAGAGGTCGCGATGCTCGCCGGCATCAGCGCCGACTACTACCTGCGTCTCGAACGCGGGCGCGACGCACACCCCTCGATCCAGGTGCTCGAAGCCCTTGCCCGCGTGTTCCGGCTCGATGACCTCGAGCGCGAGTATCTGCTCGGCCTCGGTGCGCCCAAGCCGCGGAGGGTCCGGAAACGCACGCCGGAGCGGGTCCCCGAGCGCCTGTATCAACTGCTCGCCAGCCTCGACATCCCGGCGTTCGTCGAGGGTCGCACCTTCGACGTCCTCGCCTCCAACGAGTTCGCGGTCACCCTGTCTCTCCGCCTGCACCCCGGCGAGAACCGCCTCCGTTCGCTCCTGCTCGACCCCGAGGAGCAGGCGTTTCACCAGGACTGGGCGCAGGCCGCCGAAGAGATCGTCGCCGCGTTCCGTGCGTCGATCGGCGACGACGTGGACGACCCCAGGTTCGTCGAGCTCGTCGGAGAGCTGGCGCTGGGCAGCGAACGCTTCCGCACCCTCTGGTCACGTCACGACGTTCGCAACCTCGAAGGCGGCACGGCGATCGTGAACCATCCCCTCGTCGGCGAGTTGCGCCTCCACCGGGACAAGCTGCCCGTCGAGAACGTCATCCTCGTCCTCTACTACCCGGACAAGGGCAGCGAGAGCGACGAGAAGCTCCGAGCACTCGCGTCTCTGACGCGCGGTTCCCGTGCGGAAGGTGGGACTCGAACCCACACGCCGTGAGGCACAGGAACCTAAATCCTGCGTGTCTGCCAGTTTCACCACTCCCGCGAGCGGGCCCCAGTCTACGGGCGCCTGTGGATAACCTCCGTCGGCGGGGCGGCACGATGTGAGGATGCTGGGCATGGCCTCCGCAGACTCCGCCGCTCCCGCGCGCGTCGTCGAGCGCGTCCGGGAGCGGCTGCGGGCGGAGCGGTCCGATCCGTCGCAGCATCCGGAGCGGGCCCGGCAGATTGCGTTCGCCGAGGTGCAGGCGCACAACGACCTGGCCCTCGCGCGCGGGATCGCGCCGATCGACGACGAGACGGGCTTCGTGCGCGACGTGCTGGCGTCGGTGGCCGGGTACGGCGCGCTGCAGCCGTATCTCGACGATCCGACGGTCGAGGAACTGTGGCTGAACGCCCCGGACCGCGTGTTCGTCGCGCGCGACGGCGTGGCCGAGCGCGTGCCGGTCGTCCTCACCGACGCGATCGTGCGTGAGCTGGTGGAGCGGATGCTGCATGCCACGGGGCGACGCGTCGACCTCAGCCAGCCCTTCGTGGACGCCTCGCTCCCGGACGGGAGCCGTCTGCACGTCGCCATCCCGGACATCACGCGGCAGCACTGGGCCGTCAACGTCCGCAAGTTCCTCCCGCGCTACCGGCGGCTGCGCGACCTCGTGGCGTCCGGCTCCGTCGCACCGGAAGCGGCGCAGACCCTGCGGCACGCGGTGCGGCAGGGCCGCAGCATCCTCGTCTCCGGCGCGACGCACGCGGGGAAGACGACGCTGCTCGGCGCGCTGCTGGCCGAGTGCCCGCCGGACGAGCGGGTCGTGACGGTCGAGGAGACATTCGAGCTCGCCCTCACCGCGCCGGACGTCGTGGCGCTGCAGGGGCGGCAGCCGAGCCTCGAGGGTACCGGGGAGGTGACGCTCCGCCGGCTCGTGAAGGAGGCGCTGCGGATGCGGCCCGACCGGCTGGTGGTGGGGGAGGTGCGCGACGCGGAGGCGCTCGACCTCCTGCTGGCGCTGAACACCGGCGTGCCCGGCGCCGCGTCGATCCACGCGAACTCTGCCGCCGACGCGCTCGTGCGCCTCGCCGCGCTGCCGCTGCTCGCGGGCCGGAACATCGACGTCGGCTTCGTCCGTGCGGCGATCGCGTCGAGCGTGCACGTCGTCGCGCATGTCGCTCGCGATCGCGCCGGCCGTCGCAGGCTCGTCGAGGTCGTGGCGCCGACCGGCCGGGTCGTCGACGATGTGGTCGAGGTTCGTGCCCTGTACGGCGAGGATGCCGCGTGACGATCGTCTGGGGCGTGACACTCGCCGCGGGCCTCCTGCTCGCGATGTCCCCGTGGATCTGGCCGCGGCGGCCCCGCTCGGCCGCCGCCCCGAGACGGGTGCCCGCCCTCGCCCGACTGGTCGAGTCCGCGGGCATGCCGTCCCTGCCCGTGCGCCTCGTGGTCGTCGCGAGCGGCGTCCTGGCCGCGGTCGGGGCGGCGATCGCGTGGCTGCTTCTGCCGCTGCCCGTGCTGGCGCTGCTCGCCGCGCTCGTCGGCGCCGCCCTGCCCATCGCCTATCTGCGAGCGCGAGCGGGGCGGCTCGTCCGCACGCGTCGCGCGCTCTGGCCGGACGTGTGCGACCTCCTGATCGCGTCCGTCCGAGCCGGGATGCCGCTCGCCGACGCGGTCGCCTCCCTCGCGACCTCGGCACCGGCACCGCTCCGGCCGGCGTTCGCGTCCTTCGCGCGGGACCTCGCGGCATCGGGGAACCTCGACACGAGCCTCGACCGATTGCGCACGACGCTCGCGGACGCGGTGGCCGACCGCATCGTCGCGACGCTCCGGATGGCGCGTCAGGTCGGCGGAACGCAGCTCGTGCCCGTGCTGCGGTCTCTGGGCGCGTCGGTTCGGGCGGACGCGACGCTGCGGGCGGAGGTCGAGGCGCGCCAGTCCTGGGTGCGCGGCGCGGCGGTGCTCGCCGTCATCGCGCCGTGGGCCGTGCTCGCGCTCCTCGCGCTGCGGCCCGAAGGCGCCCGCGCGTACGCGAGTCCCGAGGGCGTCGCCCTCATCGTCGGTGGTGCCGTCGCCACGGTCGTCGCCGCCTGGCTCATGACCCGCATCGCTCGGCTGCCCGCACCGCGGCGGTGGTCGTCGTGACCGCGCTCGCGCCGGCGTTCGCGGTCCTGCTCGGCTGCGGGTTCGCGGCGGGCGTCATCCTGATCGCCGCGGCCCTGCCGCGCTGGGGCGCGCCGAGTCTGGTGCGACGGATCGGGCCGTACGTGCGCGACGTCGCGGACCCGCTCGGGATCACGCCGCTCACGCACGTCGCCGAGCGCGACATCCGCCGCCTCGCGGGCGCGCTGCAGGTGCGGCTCGCCCGGAGGATGGGCGGCTCGGCCTCGATCGCGCGACGCCTGCGTCGTGCGGACGGGCCGCTCGACGTCGTGGGGTTCCGCGCCCGGCAGCTGGCCTGGGCCGCGGCCGGCGCCCTCGCCGGTGCGCTCGTCGCGGTCGCGCTGGCCGTCGCGGGTGGGGCCGGCGTCGCGAGCATCCTGCTTCCGGTCGTGGGCGGCGCCGCGGGCGCGTTGCTGCCGGACGTGCTGCTCACCCGCGCGGCGAACGCTCGCGTCGGCCGGATCGCGGAGGAGCTGCCGAACGCGCTCGAGTTCCTCGCCCTGTGCCTCGCCGCCGGCGAGGGGCTGCGGGAGGCGGTCGCCCGCGTGGCGGAGACCGGCGGCGTGTTCGCGGACGAGCTCGGGCGCGTGACGCTCGCTGCGCAGACCGGCACGCCGTTCGCCGATGCGCTCGCGGCGTCGTCCGCGCGGCTCGAGCTCCCGGTCTGGACGCGCGCCGTTGAGCACCTCGTCGCCGCACTCGAACGCGGAGCTCCGCTTGCGGCCGTGCTGGAGCGCCAGGCCGAGGACGCGCGGGACGGAGCGCGACGCGCGCTCCTCGAGAAGGCCGGGCGGAAGGAGATCCTCATGCTTCTTCCGCTGGTGTTCCTGATCCTGCCGCTGAGCGTGCTGTTCGCGATCTTCCCGGGCGTGGTGATGCTGCGTCTCGGGATCTGACACGGCGCGGGGTGCGCCGGAAGGGGAGGAAGCCATGCGGGAGAGGATGCGGCGCGTCACGCGACGCCTGCGGTCGGGGTGGGGTGAGCTCGTCGCCGACGAGGTCGGTGACGTCCCCGGTTGGGTGCTCATCACGCTCATGACGTCGGGGATCGTCGTGCTGATCTGGGCGCTCGCGGGTCCGGCGCTCAGCGGCCTGTTCCAGCAGGCCATCGACAGCGTCTCGGGCCTCTGAGGTGCCGGCTCGGAAAAGGAGCCTGGCCGACGACACGGGATCCGCGCCGGTCGAGTTCGTCCTGGTCGGGCTCCTGCTGACGGCGCTGACCCTCGGCGTGATCCAGCTCGGCGTGGCGGTGTACGTACGCAACGTCGTCCATGACGCGGCCATCACGGGCGCGCATCAGGCGGCTCTCGCGGACGAGACAGTCGGGGCCGGCGTCGACCGCACACGGGAGCTCATCCGTCGCGCGATCGGCGCGGCCTACGCGGGCGAAATCACGGGCCGGTCGAACGCGGACACGGTCGAGATGGTCGTCCGCGCACCGCTGCCGGTGATCGGTCTGTGGGGACCCGCCGGGGCGATGGAGGTGCGGGGCCATGCGCCGCGCGAGACGCTGGAGTGAGCTCCTCGACGACCGCGGATCGGCGGCGCTGGAGTTCATCGTGGTCGGCCTGCTGCTCCTCGTGCCGATCACGTACCTCGTCGTCGCGCTCGGGCAGATCCAGGGGCAGTCGCTCGGGGTCCAGGCCGGCGCCCGCGTCATCGCCCGTGCGGTCGCGACCGCTCCGGATGCCGCGACGGCGAGCGAGCGCGCCCATCGGGAGCTCGCGAGCATCGCGGCGGAGTACGAGCTCGACCCGGGCCTGATCGCGATCGACCTCGCGTGCGCTCCGGCCGGGGTCGCCTGCCCGAGCGCCGGCGCGACAGTGACCGTTACCGTCTCGACGAGGGTCGCGCTCCCGCTCGTGCCGCCCGTGTTCGGCGCCGACCGGGCCGCCTCCGTGCCCGTCGAGGCGCGCGCGACGCAGAAGGTCTCCCGCTTCTGGAGCGGACGGTGAGGGGGATGCGCCGGCTCGCCGCCGACGAGGACGGCAGCATCCTGCCGCTCGCGGTGGGATACGCGCTGCTGGCGCTCGTGCTCGTGTTCGTCTGCACGTGCGCGACCAGCCTGCACCTCGCCCAGCAGCGACTCGACCAGCTGGCGGATGCCGCGGCGCTCGCGGGCGCCGACGGGTTCACGATCGCGCTTGAGCAGGGCGCGCCCGTCGCGACGTTGACGGACGCCGCGGTCCGGGCGCAGGCCGAGGCGATCCTCGCGGGGGAGGAGGACGTCGTTCTCGCCTCCGCCACGGCGCCCGACGGCCGCTCGGCGCGCGTGGAGGTGCGGGCGCAGTGGCGCACGCCGATCCTGTCCGCGTTCGTCCCCGCGACGGTCACGCTCGCGTCGATCGCGACGAGCCGCACGGCCCTCCGCTGACCCGTCACGCCGGCCGGTGCGATCCGACCCGACCCCGGACCGCCGGCCCCCACCCCGCCGATCGCCCGTCACGCCGGCCGGCCCCGCAGAACTCCTGCAGAACGCCGGCGGCGCGGGCAGCGTCGCCCGTGATTCTGCGGGCACCACCCCGCAGGTTGCAGGGATTGCAGGAGTTGTGCGCGCGATCGCGCGCGGACGGGTCGGCTCAGATGCCGCCGGGGTCGGTCAGCATCGCGCGCAGCCGCTCGGCTTCGCCCGGGGCCATCGCGTAGCCGTGCTCCGGCGCCGGGTAGGCGCCCGTGCGCACCTCGTCGGCGTACGCCGCGATGCCCGCGGTGATCGCGGCGCCCAGCTCGGCGTACCGCTTCACGAACCGCGCCTGGTGCCCGTCGTTGATCCCGAGCAGATCGTGGAAGACGAGCACCTGCCCGTCGGTCGCCGAGCCCGCGCCGATGCCGATGACGGGGAGCGAGAGGGCCGGCATGATGGCCGCGGTCGCCTCGCTGGGGAAGGCCTCCAGCACGAGCGCGAAGCACCCCGCCTCCTGCAGGGCGATCGCGGCGTCGTGCACGTCGCGCGCCGCGACGGCGGTGCGACCCTGCGCCCGGTAGCCGCCCAGGGCGCCGACGCTCTGCGGCGTGAGCCCGACGTGTCCCATCACCGGGATGCCGGCGGCGACGATCGCGCGGGCGCGATCCGCGGTGGTGCCTCCGCGCTCGACCTTGACCGCGTCGCATCCGGCTTCCTTCACGAAGCGCTGCGCGGTGCGGACGGCCTGCTCGTCGGACGCCTCGTACGATCCGAAGGGGAGGTCGGCGACCAGCAGGGGCGTGGTCAGTCCGCGCCGCACGGCCGCCGTCAGCATGAGCATCTCCTCGACCGACACCGGCACAGTGCTGTCGTAGCCGAGCACCGTCATCGCGCCCGAGTCGCCGACGAGCACGGCGTCGACGCCCGCGGCCTCCGCGGCGCGCGCGCCCGGATAGTCGTAGGCCGTCACCATGACGATGGGCTCGCCGTCGGCCTTCTTGCGCGCGAGCGTCGTGACTGTGACCCGCGATCCGGGGGTCGCGGGGGAGGCGCTCACCGCCCCTCCCCGGAGCGGAGCTCGGACGGATCGGTGTCGACGGCGACGATCGCGTTGCGTTCGTCGACGTGGACGACGAGTGGCGCGAATCCGTCGAGCTCGCTGTCGTCCACGTCCGCGTAGGAGATGACGATCACGGTGTCGCCGGGGTGGACGAGCCGCGCGGCGGCGCCGTTGAGCTGCAGGTCGCCGGACCCGCGCGCACCGGCGATCGCGTAGGTCACGAGGCGCGCGCCGTTGTCGACGTCGACGACGTGCACCTGTTCGTTCTCGCGGATGTCGGCGGCCTCGAGCAGGTTCGGGTCGATCGTGATCGAGCCGACGTAGTTGAGGTCGCTGCCGGTCACCCGGCCGCGGTGGATCTTGGACTTCAGCATCGTCCGGCGCATCAGTGGCTCTCCAGGATCGTGTTGTCGATGAGTCGCGCCGCGCCCACCCGGGCGGCGACGGCAAGCAGGGCGACCGGGGCGACGGCGTCGACCTCGGTCAGGTCGTCGGGCGATCGCAGATCGAGGTATTCGGGCTGGATGTCCGCCGCGGCGAGCTCCGCGCGGGCGGCGCCGAGCACCGCGTCCGCCGTGACGTCGCCCCGCGCGACCGCGGCCTCGGCGGCGGCGAGGGCGCGGTGCAACGCGGTCGCGCGCTCGCGCGCCGGCGCGTCGAGGTAGACGTTGCGGGAGCTCATCGCCAGCCCGTCCGGCTCGCGGACGATCGGGCACGCGACGATCTCCACCGGGATGTCGAGGTCGCGCGCCATCCGCCGCACCACGAGGATCTGCTGCGCGTCCTTCTGCCCGAAGTACGCGGCATCCGGCGCGACGATCCCGAACAGCTTCGCGACGACCGTGGCGACGCCGTCGAAGTGCTCCGGCCCGCGGGATGCGCCGCACATCACGTCGGTGACGGCGGCGACGTGGATCCTGGTCGCGAACCCGTCCGGGTACATCTCGGCGGGGGAGGGGGCGAAGAGGATGTCGGCGCCCGCGCTCTCGGCGAGCTGCGCGTCGCGCTGCTCGTCCCGCGGGTAGGCCGCGAGGTCCTCGCTGGGCCCGAACTGGGTGGGGTTGACGAAGAGGGACACGACGACGAGATCGTGCGCGGCGCGCGCCGCGCGCATGAGCGACAGATGGCCCTCGTGGAAGGCGCCCATCGTCGGAACGAACCCGATCGTGGCGCCCTGCGCACGCGCCTCGCGGACGGCGGCACGCACGTCGGAGACCGAGCGGACGATTCTCATGTCACTCGTTCCTTCCTGCGAGGGCGCCGGTGCGGTCGGCCAGCACGTCGAACATCGGCAGCAGCTCGGGCGCGTGCGACTCCACCGCCGCGCGCTGCCGCGCGACCGTCTCGTGGTCGCCTCGCGCGATCGGTCCGGTGAGAGCCGCCTCCGGACCCTGCGCTGCCCAATTCTCCAGGGTACGCCGCACGAGCGGCACGAGGAGCGCACGCCCGTCCGCCGTCGGGGCGGCGGCCGCGAACAGCCGCTCCGCGGCGGCTTCGAGCGTCACGAGGAAGTTCGAGGCGAACGTCGCGGCCGCGTGATAGGCGGCGCGACGGCCGTCGGCGATCTCGAACGCGCGCATCCCGAGCAGGCCGGCGAGCCCGCGCGCGACGTCGAGAGCCTCGGCCGTCCGCCCGCCGACGGCACAGCCGATCCCGTCGAGGTCGGCCGGCCCGCCAGCGAACGTCTGCAGCGGATGCAGGCCGAAGTCGACGTCGTCGAGGGCCGTGGCGCCGGACGTGTGGCCGAGGAAGGCTCCGTGCCCGGCGGCCGCGGAGGCGGCATCCGGGATCTCGCGGTCGGGCACGCACAGCAGCACCACGTCGGCGGGGGCGATGGGCTCGCCGCGACCGCTCGGCCCGTGCACCGTCATCCCCGCGCGCACGAGGGCGCGCGCGAGCACCGGGCCGAGGCGTCCCCGGCCGACCACGCTCACGCTCGTGAGGGAGCGACCGTTCGGCAGCGAGAGAGGAGACATAGGAAGGGTGATCCCGATTTTAGCCGCTCCCCGAACGGCACCCGCCCGGCGTTCCGCGGGACGGGACTAGGGTGACCCCGTGGACCCCGTCGATGCGCTCACCGAGATCGCCTACCTCCTCGAACGGGAGCGGTCGAACGCCTACAAGGCGAAGGCGTTCCGGCGCGCGGGGGAGACGGTAGCCGCCCTCGACGAGGACGTGCTGCGGGATCCCGGGCGCCTCAAGAAGACCCCGGGCATCGGCGACTCCACGTTCACGGTGATCCAGCAGGCGCTCGCGGGGGAGGTCCCCGACTACCTCGCGGACCTCCGTGAGCGGCTCGGCCCTGCGCGGAAGAGCGCGCTGCGCGCGGCCCTGCGCGGCGACCTGCACTCCCACTCGGAGTGGTCCGACGGCACGACGTCGATCGACCTCATGGTGCGCAGCGCCCGGAGGCTCGGCCACGACTACCTCGCGCTGACGGACCATTCGCCGCGGCTCACGGTCGCGCGGGGGCTGTCTGCCGAGCGGCTCACGGAGCAGCTCGCGGTCGTGGAGAGGTTCCGCGGCGACGGCTTCACGCTGCTGAAGGGCATCGAGGTCGACATCAACGAGGACGGCACCCTCGACCAGACGCCCGAGATGCTCGACCAGCTCGACGTCGTCGTCGCGAGCGTGCATTCGAAGCTGAAGTCCGATCCGGCGGAGATGACGAAGCGGATGCTGCGCGCCGTGCGCGACCCGCACACCGACGTCCTCGGCCACATCACGGGGCGGCTGGTCGAGGGCTCGCGCGGCACACGGCCGGGCGCGACGTTCGACGCGCAGGCCGTCTTCGACGCGTGCGCCGAGCGCCGCGTCGCGGTCGAGATCAACTCGCGCCCCGAGCGGCAGGATCCGCCGGACGAGCTCATCGTCCAGGCCCTCGACGCCGGATGCCTCTTCTCGATCGACTCGGACGCCCACGCGCCCGGCCAGCTCTCCCTCCTCGACTACGGCGCGGAGCGCGCCGAGCGCCTCGGCGTCCCGCCCGAGCGCATCGTCACGACCTGGCCCCTGGGCGAGCTCCTCGCCTGGACCGCCCGCTGACCCCCGCCCCCCATCCATCCCCCCGCGCCCCGCGCCCCATCCATCCCCAGACCACCTCCTCCTCGCGAACACACGCCTTCACGACGCGATAAGGGGGTGGTCTCGCGAGGAGGGGGTGGGTTCGCGGGAATGGGAGGGAGGGAGGAGAGGGGAGGGGGGCGGGATCAGCGGCGGCGCGGGACGAAGCGGGGCACCCACCGGATGAACCCGACCGCGCCGAGGAGCCCGATCACCCCGATCGCGCCGGTCCCGACCGCGAGCGAGGTCAGGGCGGTGATCGCGGTGATGATCAGGGGCGCCGCGGCGCCCCCGGCGTCCGTCAGCGTCCGCCACGACCCGAGGAACGGGGCCGGGTCGGCGCGCGGGGCAACGTCGGCGCCGAGCGTCAGGAGGATACCGCTGGAGAGCCCGTTGCCGACGCCGAGGACGGCCGCGAACATGGCGTACCACATCGCCGCGGAGGACAGGTCGTGCGTGAACGAGAGCGCGAGGAAGCCGAGCGCCATGACCACCGTCGCCGGAAGCGCGGCCCACAGGCGGCCGAAGCGGTCCATGACCTGCCCGCTCGCGTAGAACAGGGCGAAGTCGATCGCGCCCGAGATGCCGACGACGAGCGCGATCGTCTGCGCGTCGAGTCCGATCGACACGCCCCACAGCGGCAGCACCGCCTGGCGGGCCGACCGCAGCGCCGACAGCGACGCGGCCGCGACCCCCAGCCGCGTGAGGACCGCGCGATGGCGCCACATCGTGCGCAGGATGCCGACGCGTTCGGCGGTCGGGATGGATCCGGTCACCGGCTCGCCGGTGTCCTCGACCTCCACGGCATCCTCGTCCGCGTCCGTCGCCGCGGGCGGGTCGGCGTCCGCCGCCCGCCGCTCCGGGTCGGGCCCGAACAGCACGAGCGCCGCCACCGCGACGAGCATCACGAGGAAGAACCACATGGCGGCCTGCTCGGCGCCGAAGATCGCGAGCAGGACCGCCGTGACGAACGGGCCGACGAAGACGCCGAGACGGAACGCGCCGCCGAGCAGCGACAGGGCGCGCGCCCGGAACCAGAGCGGCACGCGCGTCGTCATGAACGAGTGCCGGGCGAGGCCGAAGATCGCGGCGCAGAAGCCGATAAGGAACACGGCGGCCGAGAGGATGACGAGGTTCGTGGCGAGGAGGGCGCCGACCGCGCCGATCGCGGCGATGCCGCTGCCGAGCGCCATCGTGATGCGCTCGCCGAAGCGCGTGACCGCCCAGCCGGCCGGCAGGTTGCCGCAGAGCTGCCCGACCACGAGGAACGAGGTGACGAGGGCCGCCGCGGCGACGTCGCCGCCGAGCTGCGACGCGACGACCGGGATGAGCGGGATGACCGCACCCTCGCCGAGGGAGAACAGCACCGTCGGCCCGTAGATCATGGGCGCGAACCGCCGCAGCACGGACGCGGCGCTGTCGGTCACGGTCACCCACGTTAGTCCGGGCCGCTGCTCGGTCCGGCCCGCTAGTCTGGATCGTCATGCTCGACTTCGATCCCTCCGCCCAGATCCAAGCGCTCCGTTCGACGTTCGCCGACATCCAGGCCGTTGTCGATGTGGATGCGCTCCGTGCCGACATCGAGCGGCTGAGCGAGGAGGCGGGCGCGCCGAACCTCTGGGACGACACCGAGAACGCGCAGAAGGTGACGAGCGCCCTGAGCCACCGCCAGGCGGAGCTCAAGCGGGTCACCGACGTCGCGCAGCGCCTCGACGACCTCGAGGTGCTCGTCGAGCTCGCGAACGAGCTGGAGGACCTCGACTCGGTCGAGGAGGCCACGCGCGAGCTCGCCGATCTCGAGGGGGTCATCGGCCAGCTCGAGGTGCAGACGCTGCTGGACGGCGAGTACGACGACCGCTCGGCCGTCGTGACGATCCGCTCCGGGGCGGGCGGCGACGACGCGACCGACTTCGCGGAGATGCTGCTGCGCATGTATCTGCGCTGGGCCGAGCGCCACAAGTACCCGGTGAAGGTCATGGACACCTCCTACGCGGAGGGCGCGGGCATCAAGTCCGCGACGTTCGAGATCGACGCCCCCTATGCGTTCGGCACGCTCTCGGTCGAGGCCGGCACGCATCGCCTGGCCCGCATCAGCCCGTTCGGCTCGGCCGACAAGCGCCAGACGAGCTTCGCCGCGGTCGAGGTGATCCCGGTCATGGAGGAGGCCGTCGAGGTCGACATCCCCGAGGGCGACATCCGCGTCGACGTCTTCCGCTCCTCGGGGCCCGGCGGCCAGTCCGTCAACACGACCGACTCCGCGGTGCGGATCACCCACCTTCCGAGCGGCATCGTCGTGTCGATGCAGAACGAGAAGTCGCAGATCCAGAACCGCGCCGCCGCCATGCGCGTCCTGCAGACGCGCCTGCTCCTCCTCAAGCGCGAGGAGGAGGCCGCCAAAAAGAAGGAGCTCGCCGGCACGATCACCGCGAGCTGGGGCGACCAGATGCGCTCCTACTTCCTGTACGGGCAGCAGCTCGTGAAGGATCTCCGCACCGGCTACGAGGTCGGAAACCCCGCGACCGTGTTCGACGGCGACCTCGACGGCTTCATCGCCGCCGGCATCCGCTGGCGCAAGCGCCCCACGGACGACTGACCCGGGACACCCGGGTGTCGCACCCGGGATGCCGCAAACCGGCGCTTAGGCTCATCACGCCATGATCCGGTTCGAGAACGTCACCAAGCGGTATCGCGGCACCTCCCGGCCCGCTCTCCAGGGCGTGGACTTCGAGGTGCAGCGCGGGGAGTTCGTCTTCCTCGTCGGAGCCTCCGGCTCCGGGAAATCCTCGTGTCTGCGGTTGATCCTCCGCGAGGACATCCCCTCCGAGGGGCGGGTGATCGTGCTGGGGCACGACCTGCGCGCCCTGCCCAACAGCAAGGTTCCCTACTTCCGCCGGCATGTCGGCGCCGTGTTCCAGGACTTCCGGCTCCTGCCCACCAAGACGGTCTTCCAGAACGTCGCCTTCACGCTGCGCGTGATCGGCTCATCGCGCGGCTTCATCCAGCAGGCGGTCCCCGAGGCGCTCGCGCTCGTCGGCCTCTCCGGCAAGGAGAAGCGGATGCCGCACGAGCTGTCCGGCGGTGAGCAGCAGCGCGTCGCGATCGCGCGGGCGCTCGTGAACCGGCCGCAGGTGCTCCTCGCGGACGAGCCGACGGGAAACCTCGACCCCGCCACCTCGACGGACATCATGCAGCTGCTCGCGCGCATCAACGCGAACGGCACCACGGTCGTCATGGCCACGCACGAGGCCGGGTTCGTCGACCAGATGCAGCGGCGCGTGATCGAGCTGCGCGACGGCGAGATGGTCCGCGACGAGCGGCACGGCGGCTACGGCGACACGTCCGGGATCCCGCGGCTCGCCCCGCAGGTGGAGAAGGGCGCGGCCGCGGTCGCGGCCCTCACCGCCGTGCTCGAGCTGCACCGCGAGGTCTCCGACGCCGGTCCCGTCGAGCCCGCGCCCGCACCCGCGCAGGCCCCGGCGGCGCAGGCTCCGGCCGCGCCCCAGCCCGCGCCCGCGCGGCAGCCCGCGGCGGCTCCGCCGCCCGAGGCCCTGCGGCCCGCGGCATCCGCGCCCGCGCAGAACCGTCCGGCTCCGCTGCAGACCGGGCCGATCGACCTCGAGGAGCTCGGCCTCGCCGACCGCCTCGGTCTCTCCGGACGTGACGACGAAGTGGGGCCGACGCGATGAGGTTCGGTCTCGTTCTCTCCGAGGCGTTCACCGGCCTGCGCCGGAACGCGTCGATGGTGGTCTCGATCGTGCTCGTGACGTTCGTGTCGTTGACGTTCGTCGGCGCGGCGATGCTCATGCAGATGCAGATCGTGAAGATGCGCGACTTCTGGGTCGACCGGGCCCAGGTCGGGATCTATCTCTGCTCCTCCGTGTCCGATACGCCGACCTGCACGGGCGGTGCGGCGACCCAGGACCAGATCGATCAGGTGAAGGCGGAGCTCGACGGGCCGGCCCTGTCGCCGTTCATCAAGAACTACCGGTTCGAGACCAACCAGGACGCGTACCAGTCGGCGCTGCAGCAGCTCGGCTCGGGCTATCAGGGCATCCTGTCCGCCGACCAGTTCAACGCGACGTATTGGATCAACCTGAACGACCAGACCCAGTCCGACGTGATCGCCGAGGCGTTCAGCGGTAAGGCCGGCGTCGAACAGGTGAAGGATCAGATGCAGTACCTCGAACCCCTGTTCTCCGCCCTCACGATCGCGATCTACGTCGCCGTCGGGATCGCCGCGCTCATGCTCGTGGCGGCGGTCCTGCTCATCGCGACGACGATCCGGCTGTCCGCGTTCGCGCGAAGACGCGAGATCGGCATCATGAGGCTGGTCGGCGCATCCAACCGGTTCATCCAGACCCCGTTCGTTCTGGAGGGCGTGTTCGCAGCCTTGATCGGATCGGCCCTCGCGAGCGTCGCGGTGTGGGCCGGCGTGCGGTTCGGGATCGGCGACTATCTGACGTCGCGCGTGAGTTTCGTGACCACGTGGGTGGGGGCGGGTGACATCGCCATCGTGATCCCGGTCCTCATCGTGATCGGCGTCGTGCTCGCGGCGGTCTCCGCCGGCTTCGCCATCCGCCGCTGGCTCCGCGCCTGACCCACCCCGCTCCGCCCGCCCCCCGGTCCACCTCCGACGTGAGAACGCGGGTATGTCCCGAAATGGGGCCATTTCCAGGACACAAGCGCGTTCTCGCGTGGGGGGTGGATAAACTGGGGGGCTGTCATTCGCGGAGGATGACGGGGGATCGAGGGAGCACGCCATGCCCAGGGAACGCGGGGAGAAGGTCATCGCGACCAATCGTCGCGCGCGCCACGACTACGCCATCGAGAAGACGTACGAGGCGGGGCTCGTGCTCACCGGCACCGAGGTGAAGTCGCTGCGGCAGGGCCGCGCCAACCTCTCCGACGGGTATGCGTTCATCGACGGGGGACAGGCCTACCTCGACGCCGTCAACATCCCGGAGTACTCGCAGGGGCACTGGACGAACCACTCCGCCAAGCGCACGCGCAAGCTCCTCCTACACAAGGAGGAGATCGTGAAGCTCTCGCACGAGGTGTCTGCGGGCGGCTATACGCTCATTCCGCTGCGGCTCTACTTCTCGGACGGCCGGGCGAAGGTCGAGATCGCGGTCGCGAAGGGCAAGCGCGAGTTCGAGAAGCGGCAGACGATCCGCGAACGCGAGGACAAGCGCGAGGCCGAGCGCGCGATGCGCACCCGCAACCGTCTCGGTGACTGAGCCCGCGGGCTCAACGGGCGAAGAAGCGGGCCTCCACGGTCGCGGTGACCGTGATGTCCTCCGGCCGCAGGTCGAGGGCGGAGCCGCCGTCGGCGAGCATCGCGGCCGCGCGGAGCATCCGCGGGGCGGGCGTCCCGTCCGGGTTGCCGAGGAGTCCGGCATCCGCGATCTCCAGCGGGACGACGTGCGTGCAGCCGATCGCGGATGCGTAGGCGGTCGCGCGCTCGACGGCGACCTCGACGGCCCGCGCGGCGACCGCGCTCTCGACCTGCTTCGCGGTCTCTCGACTGAGCTGCCACTCGATGGCGCCGATGTCGATGCCGTCGCGCTCGGCGACCTCCCCGAGCCAGGCGGAGAGGGTGGGGGCGTCCGCGAAGACCGCCGCGAGCTCGATGGATGCGTGGTGGACGGGGGCGAGCCGGCGGCCGTCGGCCCACGGGCGCTCGGACCAGACGAACATCCGCTGACTCGACCAGCGCAGGAGCGCGCCCTGCGCCTGGCGCGCCGTCAGATCGGCCCCGATGGGTGCCGACCGCGAGGAGAGCAGGTCGACGACGGGCGCCCGCTCCGGGCCCTCGGCCCGCACCACGATGTGGGCGACGGCCTCCTCCGGAGCGACCCGCTCCTCGTACTCGCCACGGACGGTGATCGTCACCTCGCTCATGCCCCCGAGCCTACGAGGAATGCTCGGGACGCGGCATCCGTTGTATGCTGAGTGGCTCGGATGCTTCGGTAGACGAGCATGGCAACTCCACAGTGCGACAGCGGTCCCTTCGGAAGAAGGATCACGGGGATGATCGGTTTCGACATCGCCTGCGAATTCGCGAGAAGCGGGCCGAGGATGCGGGGTTATCTCGTTAACGCCCCCTGCAAACCAATAACTGCCAATAAGACGCAGTCTGACTTCGCCCTCGCTGCCTGAGCAGCGAGCCCGAGTCCGTCATTCCGTAGCTGATCCCGCTACGGGTCTTGACGTCATCTAGGGATCTCGCTGGGTGACGGCGTCTGGACGTCATCCGGGACTTTTTCCAGACTGGGCCTGTCGACTTAGGTGTCTGTGACAAAGGTCGGGGCCGAGCAGAACGCTCGTACAGACTGCGCCCGGAGAAGGCGCGGAGACCCAGCGATGGACGGGGGTTCGATTCCCCCCATCTCCACGACGCCGCTGTCGCACTGAGGAGCTTGTCGCGCGCCGTCTCACTGCACCGCCGATGGCAGGAGCAGCAGCACGATCGTCAGGTCGGCGAGCACGTGGGCGACGTATGTGGCGAGCATGCCTCCCGTGCGTATTCGCAACGTTGCGAGGACCACGCCCCAGGCCGTCACCATGATGACGCCGACGGGACCGTTCGGCACTCCGTTCACATGTGCGAGTCCGAACGACACCGCGGTGACCGCGACGGCGAGCCAAGTGGGAAGCGACCGTTCTGCGGCGGTGAGCAGGACTCCGCTCCAGACGCTGTCCTCGATTGCCCCGTTCACGATCAGGAAGAGGAAGGCGCCGATCGCGACGACCGGCAGCGGCAACTCTCCCGCGAGCTGGGCATACGCAGCGGGGAGCGGGGCGTCGGTGACTCGCTGCCAGAGGAACAGGCCGATGGCCGTGAGCGCGACGATTCCGAGGAAGAAGAGCCCATCCAGGCGCGTTATGCGCCCGCGGCGAAGCCAGGCGCGCCAGAGGGGGAGTCTTCCCGCCGCGAAGGCAACCACGACGGTGGCGACGAGTGCAAGGGCGGCAGGAATGGGCCAGAGCCCGGTGGACGGCAGGAAGAGCGCAATCCACATCGCCGCGACGAGCACGATCGCATCCAGAAGCTGAGGAGGGAGCCGTCGCCACCCGAAGACCGCCGCAGCGCCGAGTCCCGCAACGACGACCACGGTGACGGCGGGGTTCGTGGCGAACGACAGCGAGGCCCCCGCGAGCAACACCACGATCGGGCCGAGGATCGCGGTGAATAGAGCGACACGCTGATGCTCGACGGGAGGGGCCACGGTGACAGCTTGCCAGCGACCCGCGGGAGCGGCGGACCCGGTTCGTCAGGCGGCGTGGTGGTGGCCGGCCTCACCTGGCGCAATCGGCGTTCGCGGCCGTCGGTGGCGACGGGTGAACGGGTGAGCCCACGACTCACCTGTCGCGACCGACCACCCGCAGAGGTCGGAGGCGACAGGTGAAGGGGAAGGACGGGGGAGCGGGCGGCTTCCTTAACGGCGTGTTACGCCCGGCTTCGTCATCGGACGGATGCCTCGTACAGTCGACGCATTCGATTCCGGTGGAAGAAGGTGTACCGCATGTCCACGACGTTCACGTCGACTGTCCTCCCCATCCAGCGCGCGATGGCGCAGGCGACGCCCCTGTCGTGGACGGACGGCATCGTGGTCGCCGTCGAGTCCGACGCCGTCGTCGTCGCGTTCCTCGACGACACCGTGGCGACTCTCCAGCTGGTGGGTCCCGAGGTGGGACTCGCCGCCGGAGACCCGGTGGCCTACCACGGGGTCGCGGAGGTCCTCTCGAACGGTCGCGTCGCGACCACCGCGCGGCGCTGAGTCCGACTCAGACCATCGCCGCCATCAGCGCCTCGCACTTGGCGACCATGTCGTCGCACGCCATGGCGCAGTAGCGGCACATGTCGCTCATCTCGGCGTGCATCATGCACTCCGCCGAGCAGGCCTTCCCCATCGTGACGCAGGCCGCGAGCATCGCCTGCATCATGTCCATGTCCATGCCCACGGGGCGCATCATCATGCGCATCCCGGCGTCGGCCATGTCGGCCATGTTGCTGCACATCGCGCAGCACTTCGCCATGTCCATCCCCATGCCCATGTCGCTGGCCGCGCACATCGTCGCCGCCATCGAACAGGCGTTCATGCTCATCATGCAGGCTTGCATCTGACCCATGTCCATGGCCTTCATGCCCTCCGGCATGGAGTCCATGGACATGGACTTCATCATCTCCATCGTGTCCACGTCGATCTCCAGATCGTTCCTCGGTGATTCGGCCGTGCGGGGAGTCCCGCCGTTATCCCCTATTAGACCGCCGCGAGGGAGGGTCTGCCAGTACCAGGGATGACGGACATTGCCGGGCGCCAGCTTCGTGCGGTTGGCTGGAGGCATCCCGACGATCGAGGAGTAGACGTATGCGTGCGGCTTTCATGTATGGCGCTGGTGATGTTCGAGTCGAGACGGCGCCGGATCCGGTGATCGTGGATCAGACGGATGCGATCGTCCGCACCGTGAGGTCCTGCATCTGCGGCTCGGACCTGCACCCCTACCATTCGGCGCCGAGGACCGCTGAGGGCCGGCCGATGGGCCACGAGCTGATCGCGGTCGTGGAGGAGGTCGGCTCCGAGGTCCGCACCATCAAGCCCGGCGACTTCGTGGTCGTGCCGTTCGCGTTCCAGGACAACACCTGCGTGTTCTGCCGCGAGGGGATGCACACCTCGTGCCTGCACGGCGGCTGGTACGGCAGCGCGGAGACCGGCGGCCTGCAGGCGGATCTCGCCCGGGTCCCGCTCGCGGACGGGTCGCTCGTGAAGGTGCCGGACGTCGACCCCGCGACCGCGGACGAGGGCCTGCTCGCGTCGCTCCTGACCCTGTCCGACGTGTACCTCACCGGCTACCACGCTGCCCACATGGGCCAGGTCGAGCCGGGCAAGACGGTGACCGTGATCGGCGACGGCGCCGTCGGGCTGTCCGCGGTGCTCGCGGCGAAGCAGCTCGGCGCCGAGCGGATCATCCTGATGGGCCGCCACACGGTCCGCACCGACCTCGGCATCCGGTTCGGCGCGACCGACGTGGTGGCCGCCCGCGGTGCGGAAGGTGTCGCGGAGGTCCTCGACCTCACGAACGGCGAGGGCTCGCACATCGTCCTCGAGGCGGTCGGGCACATGCCCGCCTACGAGCAGGCGTATGGGATCGTGCGCCCGGGCGGGATCATCTCCCGCGTCGGCGTTCCCCAGTACGAGGAGGCGCCGATCGGGTTCGGCTCGCTGTTCGGCAAGAACGCCCGCCTCGCCGGCGGTCCGGCCCCCGTCCGCGCCTACCTCGAAGCGGCGATCCCGCAGGTCCTGTCGGGGCAGATCAACCCCGGCCTGGTCTTCGACCGCACGGTCGCCATCGACGATGTGCCGGCGGGCTATCGCGCCATGGACGACCGCACCGCCCTCAAGGTCATGGTGACGCCGTAGTCGCCGCCCCGCGATAAGGAGAAGCTCATGGAGTATCGTCAGCTCGGCCGCACCGGAGTGCAGGTCAGCCCGTTCTGTCTCGGTTCGATGATGTTCGGCCCCTGGGGCAACGACGATCGCACGGACAGCATCCGCATCATCCACGCGGCGCTGGATGCCGGGATCAACTTCGTCGACACGGCGGACATCTACTCCGGGGGAGTGTCCGAGGAGATCGTCGGCGACGCCCTGCAGGGGCGCCGCGACGACGTGTTCCTCGCGACGAAGTTCTTCATGCCGATGGACGAGGGCCGGAACCACCGCGGCGGCTCGCGTCGATGGATCATCCAGGAGGTCGAGAACTCGCTGCGGCGGCTGAAGACCGACTGGATCGACCTCTACCAGGTGCACCGGCCGGACCTCTCGGTCGACATCGCGGAGACGCTCGGCGCGCTCAGCGATCTCGTCCACCAGGGCAAGGTGCGCTACATCGGCTCGTCCTCGTTCTCCGGCTCCCAGATCGTGGAGGCGCAGTGGGCCTCCCGCGATCGCAACCTCGAGCGCTTCGTGACCGAGCAGCCGCCGTACTCGATCCTCGTCCGCGGGATCGAGGAGGACGTGCTCCCGACGGTGATCCGGCACGGGATGGGCACACTTACCTACAGCCCGCTCGCGGGCGGGTGGCTGTCCGGACGGTGGCGGAAGGATGCCGCGTCGCGACCGACCTCGTCGGCCCGGCCCAGCGTGCGCTTCGACCTGAGCCTCCCGGCGAACCAGCGCAAGCTGGACATCGTCGAGGAGCTCGCGAAGCTCGCGGAGGAGAACGCCCTGACGCTCATCGAGCTGGCGATCGCCTTCGTCATCAACCACCCCGGGGTCACGGCGGCGATCGTCGGACCGCGCACGATGGAGCAGCTGCACTCGTACCTGCCGGCGCTCGACGTGAGGCTCTCGGCCGAGGTCCTGGATCGCATCGACGAGCTCGTCGCACCCGGCGTCACCCTCAACCCTGAGGACAACAGCTACGGGATGGCGGAGCTGACGAAGGCTGCGCGGCGTCGATAGCGCGCCGCACCACGGACTCAGGGGGTGGCCACGAGGTCGGGGACGTCGAGGAGGCCGAGGGCGGCGGCGCGTTCGATCGCCGCCTTCCGGCCGGCGACCTCGAGCTTCCGGTAGATGTGCGCGAGGTGGGTCTTGATCGTGTTCGTCGACACGTAGCAGCGGGCGGCGATGTCCGCGGTGGTCATGCGGGTCGGCAGGAACGCGAGGAGCTCCAGTTCGCGCGGCGTCAGCTCGTCCGCGAGCTCGACGTGACGGGGCGCCGACGACGCACGGATGCGGCGGACGACGTGGCGCGCGAAGTCGGGGTGGGCGTCGAGCAGGGGCTCGATGAGGTCGACCACGTCGGCCCCGGCGCGGACGAACGGATGCACGAGCCGTTGCGGCGCGGCGAGGTCGAGCGCGTTCGCCAGACGCTGCTCGGCCTTCCCGAGGTCACCCTCGAGCTTCCACACCCAGCCGGTGAGCAGCTCCCACTCCACCGCCCCGACCGGGAGCGCGAGGTTCGCGTCGAAGGAAAGGCGTGACAGAAGGGCGCGCGCCTCGATCGTGCGCTCCTCCGCGAGCAGCGCGGCGACCTCCTCGAACGCCAGCGGCGACCACTCCGTCGCCCCGGCCGGCGGCGCGGTCGGTGTACCGCCGTATCGTGCGCGCTCCATCTCGAAGGCGGTCATGCCGCGGCGCACGAGCGGGGGTGGGGGGCCGTGCGGGGCAGCGAGGACGGCGCGCTCGGCGACCGGCTCGATCATGAGGCCGGCGAAGTAGGCGATCCACTGCAGCTGCGTGCGCTGGTCCGCCGCCGCCCGCACGGCCGCCTCCGCGAGAGCCAGCGCCCCGACATCCGGCTCGCCGCGCTGGATGGCGGTGACCGCGCGCGCGAGATAGGCCTCGGCCGGGGACGGATGGGACAGCAGTCGGGATTCCCGCGCGGTCTCGAGCGCGTCGTCGCTGAGGCGCGTCGCCTCGACGAGCTGGCCGCGGAACGCGTCGATGAGGGCGAGGCATCCGAGGGCCTCGACGTGGTTGGACGTCGGCGCGAACTCCGAGAGCCGCACGGCCTCCTCCAGTTCACGCCGGGCGGCGACCAGGTCGCCGAGGCAGAGGTACGCGCGCCCCCGCGAGAGTCGGCTCGTGAACCTCAGGACCGGGTGTCCGGACATGCCGAGAAGGTCCGGCCGAGCCGCGTCGGGGTCCTGGGCGAGGAGATCCAGCGCGGCCGACGCGGCATCGCGGAAGGTCTCCGCGTGCGGCTGGAACTGCACGCCCGCGGCCAGGTGGGCGAGCGCCACCTGACGCTGCCCGACCGTGAGCCGCTCGTCGATGAGGAGCGCGCGCAGCTCGTCGACCGCCGTCGCGCCGTGGCCCGCGCGCTCGTCGAGGAGCGCCAGCAGGAGCTCAGCCTCGACATGGCGGGCGCGCACGTCCGGCGGCATCCGCCGCAGCCATCGCGCGATCGTCGTCGGCCGTGCGGTGTCGAGGAGCTCCCGCCCGCCGGCCAGGATCTCCGCGAGCGCACGTTCCCAGCTCTTGGCCCGCAGCAGTTCGTCGATCGCGCGCTCATACTCGCCCTCGGCGAGGAACCAGTCGGCGGCGGCCTCGAGAAGCGCGGTCTCCGCGCCGGGATGCGTCGCGCGCAGGCGGTATCGCAGCAGATCCCGGAACAGCGGGTGGAAGCGGAAGTACCCGCGCCGCCCCGGGACGGCCAGGATGAAGAGGGAGTCGCGCTCCAGCTCTGCGAGGAACTCAGCCCCGCCGGCGACCCCCGCGACGCGCTCCACGAGGCCCGCGCAGAGCTCGTCGAGCACCGCGAGTCGGGTCAGGGCGTCGCGCCGGGCGGGCGCCAACGCGTCGAGGACTTCCGCGCTGAGGTACTCGACGACGAGACGGTCGGTCTCGAGCAGGGTGCCGACGATGCGGTCGGGGTCCTCGGAGAGGCGGAGGCCGAGGGCCGTGAGCTGTACGCCGACGGCCCACCCCTCCGTACGGGCGGCGACGGCGGCGAGCGCCCGATCGCTGATCGGGTGCCCGGCGATCCGCTCGATGACGAGCGCGGTCGTCTCGTCGTCGAAGGCGAGCTCGCGCTGTCGCAGCTCGACCAGCCCGTGCTGCACGCGATGCCGGCTCCACCCCAGCTGGAGGTCGACGCGCGAGGAGAAGACCGCGTGCGCGTTGGGGGGCAGCAGGTCGACGAGCCGCCAGAGATCCGTCAGGACGGGGCTTCCTGCGAGGCGGTCGAGGTCGTCGAAGACGAGCACGATCGGTCCGGCGTCGGCGAGGCTTCCGGCGAAGTCCTCCAGGAACGGTGCGCCGAGGCATCCGTCCGTCGTGTCGACGGGTGCCGAGGGGGCCGGATAGTCCGGGATGAGGGCCACGAGCGTCTCCCGGAGGCGCGCGGCGAAGGCGGCCGCGGCGGCGTCGTCCGCGGAGATGTCGAACCAGGCGCCGGTCACGTCGTCGCGCGACTGTAGCCACTGCGCGAGGAGCACGGACTTCCCCGAGCCCGCGGGCGCCACCACCAGGGAGAGCGGTGCATCCAATCCGCTGTCGAGGAGCTGCCGCAGTGCAGGTCGGTCGATGGCGTGCGGTGGGATCCTGCGCATTCTGTTCATGAATCCTGGCCTTTGTCCGGGTTCGGAACGTCCGCGATGTCCGGATCATCCCACATGGGTGACGCCGCCGCGAGAGGGCGCACGGACAATGAGGGGGTGGAGGGGCGTCGGATGGCCATTGTCGTCCGCGGTGCGCTGGGACCGGATCTCAGGGCAGCGCTCGACGGCTTCGTGGTCGCGACCGCACAAGGGCTTACGCGGATCACCGGGACGGTCACGGACCAGTCGCAGCTCTTCGGGCTGCTCGCCATGTTCGACGCGCTCCATGTCGAGGTCGTCTCGGTCAATCCCGTCGAGGGCCCGTTCTGACCCGCCGCGCGCCGTCACCCGAACCGGGGGATGCGTGCGATCTCGCCTGGTCATAGATTTCCGACGTCAACGGGCCGCAGACGGCGGCCCGGACGTTACCCGGAGGGGGACGGACATGAGCACAGTGAGAACGAGCAGCCGATGGGTGGGATGGGTCGTCTTCGCGGGCGTCGTCCTGATCGTCGCGGGGCTGTTCAGCGTCCTACAGGGCCTGATGGCGATCATCGGCCCGAACCAGTATTTCGTGGCCTCGAGTGGAGGCCTCTGGCTGTTCAACGTGAACGGGTGGGGTTGGTGGAGCCTGATCGTCGGGGCACTGCTGGTTCTCACCGCGCTCGCGCTGTTCGCGGGCCAGACCTGGGCGCGCGTCGTCGCGGTCGTCCTCGCGGTTCTCAGCGCCCTCGGGCAGCTCGTCATGTTGCCGGCGCAGCCCTGGTGGTCGCTCATCATCATCGCGGTGGACGTGCTCGTGATCTACGCGCTCCTCGTGCACGGTCGCGAGCTGCAGGACTGATACCGCGGTGACTCAGCCGGCGCCGGCGGCAACGTCGGCGCCGGCTGCGGGCGGGTCCGGCAGTCGCCGCATACGCAGGGCGTTCACGAGGCCCAGCCCCGCCGACAGGATCGGCACGAGCAGCGCGATCTGAAGCGCGAACGGGCCCGCCTCGGAGTTGATCCGCAGCATCTCGGCCGCCACGTCCGGCGGCTGGTGGGCCACGGCCTGCGCGAGCGCCGTGTTCGACATCAGCTCGGCATCCTCCTCGAGCACCGCGGCCACCTGCGTCTTCTGCTCGGCGTTCAGCACCGTGCTCGCGTTCGCCAGGCTCGTGAAGGATGCCGCCAGGGTCGCGAGCAGGACCGCACCGGCGACGGCGAGGCCGAACGAGAGCCCGAACGACCCGGCGGCCGAGTTGACGCCGGCGGCCTCGCTCACCCGCTCCTCGGGGATGGGGGAGAGCGTGTAGTTGTTCAGCTGCGAGACCAGCAGCCCGAGGCCGCTCCCGCTCAGGATGAGCGGCACGATGAGGTACCACCCGTTGGTGGCGAGCGGCACGATCGGCACGAGCACGACGAGACCGGCGCCCGCCAGCGCGAACCCGAGGAGGATCTTGTTCGCCGGGCGGCCTCGGGTGCGGCGCCCCGCGAGGAGCGCGACCGCGAACATCGTCAGCGAGAGCGGGGCGATGCAGAGGCCCGCGAGGAAGGCGTTGTACTCGAGGATGATCTGCAGGTAGAGCGGGATCACGATCATCGTTCCCCCGAGTGTCACCTGTTGGAGCAGCTGGCCGGTCGCGCCGGTGCGGAATCCCGCCGACCGGAAGAGCTCCGGATCGAGCAGCGTAGCGCGGTGTCGGCGGTGGCGCGCGACGAGCCAGAAGCCGAGCCCGACGAGGGCGAGGACACCGACCGCGATCGTGAGCCCGACGAATCCGGCGCCCTCCTGCCAGAGCAGGATGCCGAGCACGACCCCGCCCATGCCGATGATCGAGAGCGCGGCGCCGATCGGGTCGACCGTGCGCGGGCCCGTGTATTTGACGTCCTTGACGAGCGGGATCCCGAGCAGCACGACGCCGATCACGAGCGCTTCCAGGAGGAAGGCCACCCGCCAGGAGAGGAAGGTCGTGATGACGCCTCCGAGGAGGGGGCCGACGGCGGCGGCGATCGCGGCGGAGGCGCCGATCAGGGCGTAGGTGCGGGTGCGATGCACGCCCGCGAAGTTGCCGTGGACGAGCGACTGCATCGAGGGCAGCAGCAGCGACGCCCCGAGCCCGCCGATGATCGCCCAGAACACGATGACACCGGCGATGTTGCTCACCAGGGTCATCGCGACGGCCCCGACCGCGTATCCGAGGAGCCCGAGGATGTACGCGAGCTTGCGACCGATGAGATCGCCGGCCTTCCCGCCGATGAGGATGAACGCGGCCGAGACCAGAGCCTCGAGCGCGATCGTGCTCTGCACGGCACTCGCCGTCGTGTGGAGGTCCCGGACAACGGCCGAGATCGACACGTTCATGATGGACGTGTCCACGACGAGCACGAACATCGCCATGGCCAGAAGGATCGCCAGGCGGCCGTTGAACCGTCCCGGCGCGTCGGGGGCGCTCATGGTCGGAAGCCAAGCACAGAGTCTCCGCGGCTCGGATCCCCCGGTTCGGGTGACGCGAGGGCGCCGCCGCGGGGTGCAGGCTGCGCGCATGAGCGGTGCGGATGCGGGGGACGGGCGGCAGCGCCCGCGCACGGTGCGCCGTGGCCTCGGCATCCATGCGGTGCTCGATCATCCGCTGACCGGAGGCTTCCTCGCCGCGATCGGCGTCCTCGGCGCGCTGCTGCTCGGCGTCGCGTTCACGTCGATCTCGATGATCATCCTGTCGATCGTCCTCGCGATGTTTCTCGCGCTCGGCCTGGATCCCGTCGTCCGCCTGCTCGAGCGGCACCGGGTGAAGCGGCCCCTCGGCATCGCGATCGTGTTCACAGCGTTCGTCCTCCTGTTCGCCGCGTTCGTCATCTGGGTGCTGCCGCCGGTCCTCGCCCAGATCGGCGAGTTTGTCGACGCCATCCCGCAGGCGATCGCCGCGGTGCCGCAGTCCGACTGGTTCCACCGGCTGGACGCGAACACGCAGGCCGCCGTCTTGGGCGGGCTCGACCGGCTGGCGGAGTGGATCGCCGCGCCGTCGACGGTCGCGGCGGTCAGCAAGGGCCTGCTCGCGGCGGGTGTCTCGCTCGTCGAAGGGGTGTCGGCGAGCTTCATCGTCGTCGCGCTCACCCTCTACTTCCTCGCCTCGCTGGATGCCGCGAAGAAGGCGCTCTACTCCCTGGCCCCGGCGCACAACCGGCCGCGACTCGCCGACCTCACGGAGCGCATCACGGCGTCCGTCGGAAGCGCGATCATCGGCTCCGTCATCCTCGCCGCGCTGAACGCGGCGGCCGTCTTCGTCCTGCACTGGGCGATCGGTCTCCCGTACCCCGCTCTCATGGCCGTGATCGCCTTCGTGGTCACGCTGATCCCGCTGTTCGGATCCGTTATCTTCCTCGTCCTCGGGACCGGTATCGCGCTGTTCACGAGCCCGACGCAGGCGCTCATCTTCGCGATCGCGTACCTCATCTACATCCAGGTGGAGACCTACGTGATCAGCCCGCGGGTGATGAACCGGGCGGTCGCGATCCCGGCCGCGCTCGTGCTGATCGGCGCCCTGGTCGGGGGGACGCTCATGGGCGTGATCGGGGTGCTGGTCGCGCTGCCGGTGACCGCGTCGATCCTGCTGGTCATCCGGGAAGTGATCGTCCCGCAGCAGAATCTCAAGACCTCGTGAGGCCGTCGATGACGGACTCCGCGCACATCAGCCCGCGGGTCACGCGCGCGCTGATGGCGGAGGACGCGATCTACGGGCTCATCCTCGTCTCGGCCGTCCTCGTGGCGAGCGGAACGGCGGATGCCACTGCGCTCCAGACGTTCGTCAACGTCTTCCTGACCGTCATCGTCTTCTTCGCCGCCCACGTCTACGCGGGCGCCCTGGCGCGGCTCGCCGGGAGCGAGGGCGCCTCCGGGTTCCGCGCGAGCATCGGGGCCGCGGCGAAGAACTCGTCCGGGATGCTGCTCGCGAGCGTCGCGCCGCTGGTGATCCTGTTGCTGGGGACCACACGGGTCATCGAGGACGACACCGCGCTCTGGGTCGCGCTGATCGCCGACACCCTGATCCTCGCCGCGCTCGGCTGGGTGGCCGTGGCGCGGTGGAGCACCCACTGGCTGGCCCGTCTCGTCGGCGCCGCGATCGCCGCGGGCTTCGGCGGCGCGCTCTACATCGTGAAGGTGATCGTCGGCCACTGACCGCGGTCAGTCGGCGCCCGTCTCCTGCGTGACGAAGTCGCGGTAGAGCTCGGTCTGGGCGAGGGCGGAGAGGAGCATCGAGCTGCGCGTGAGCCGCTCCCATCCGGCGGTCCAGGTGAGCCGGGAGGCGATGGTCCACGTCGAGGCGTCGGGCTCGGTCGCCACCACGGCGGCGACCTCCCGGGCCCGTCGCCGGATGTGGTCGGAGGCCTCCGTCCGCCGCCGGCGGAGTCCGCGGAACCGGTAGCCGTGACCGGGGACGACCTCATAGTCGTCGTACGGCTCCAGGCGGTCGAGCGAGGCGAGGTAGTCCGCGACCGGGTTGGTCTCGAGGCGTCCGCCGAGGCCGATGCCGGGGAACACGGTGGGCATGACGTGGTCGCCGGAGAACAGGATGCGGCGCTCCGCGTCGACGATGCACAGGTGCCCGGCGGTGTGGCCCGGTGTGAGGAGCACGCGCCAGTCCGCGCCCTGGACGGGGATCGCGTCCCCGTCCTCGAGCAGCACCGCGTCGGCGTCGACCTCCGGCACGTGGCTCGCGCGCCCCCGCCGTCGCTCGACGAGGGGCTCGGCGACCGACGGCGGCACGCCCCAGTCCGCGAGCAGCGCGACCGGGTCGAGGGAGGCGCTCGCGAACGCCTCCGCGGAGCGCTTCTCCCGCGCGGACAGGATCACGGCGGCGCCGCTCACCTCGCGGACGACGGCCGCGAGCCCCAGGTGGTCCTGGTGCGCGTGGGTCACCACGACGGTCCGAACGTCCTCGACGTCACGACCGATCGAGCGGAGGAACTCCCGGAGACGCTCGAACGACTCCGGCAGGTCCCAGCCCGGGTCGATCAGGGTGACGGCGCCGCCCGCGTCGACGTGGACCGCGGCCAGCGTGTAGGCGAGGGATCCGCCGGGCATCGGCATCGGGAGCGACCAGAGGCCCGCGCCGATGGCCTCGGGCTCCGGCATGCCTCCTCGTGTCGCGGCGAGGAACTGCTGCTCGCTGACCGGCTCGATCGTGGCGTCGGGCATCCCGCCTCCTCCGCGGCCTTGCCGCGTCGGTCAGGATACCTGTGTGGACAGACCCGGGAGGACGGCGGCTGCCTTCGTCAGCGCCTCGGTGTACTCCGCGGCGGCGGTGGAGTCGATGAGGATCGCGCCACCGGCACCGATCCGGTAGTCGCCGCGGGCGCCGGTCCACGCCCGGATGACGACCGAGAAGTCGGCGCCCTGGGGGCCGAACCAGCCCAGCGCGCCGGAGTAGATGCCGCGTTCGGCGGACTCGACCTCGGCGATGAGCTCCATCGTCCGCCGCTTCGGGGCCCCCGTCATCGAGCCCGCGGGGAAGACGGCGCGCAGAGCGTCCATCGCCGAGACGCCGTCGTCGAGCCGGCCCTGCACGGCGGTGACGAGCTGGAACACGGTCGCGTACTCCTCGACCCCGAGGAACTGCGTGACCGCGACGGATCCCGGCCGGCTCACGCGACCGAGATCGTTGCGGACGAGATCCGCGATCATGAGGTTCTCGCGCAGGTACGTGTCCTCGGCTCCCAGCCGCCAGCGGTGGAGCGCGTCGGTTTGCGGATCCGGCGAGCGGGGGAGCGTCCCCTTGATCGGGCGCACCTCGGCGGTGCCGGCCGTGACCCGCAACATCCGTTCCGGCGAGGTCGACAGGACGATCCGGTCGTCGTGGCGGAGGTAGGCGGCGTACGGGGCCGGGTTCCGGCGGCGCAGTGCCCGGTAGAGCGCGAGCGGGTCCGCATCCGTCCAGGTCTGGACGGGGAACGTGGCCACCGCCTCGTACGTGTCGCCCGCGCGCAGCGCCTCCTGCAGGCGCTCGAAGCGCCCCCGATAGTCCCCGAACGCGAGGTGGTGGGCGGATGCCGCGAGCTGGTCGGGGAGGGGATCCGGGGCCGGGAGCGGCGCGATCGCGGCGGTGTCCAGGCCCGCGCGCAGGTCCGCGAGGGCGGCATCGGTGTCAGCCCGGAGGTACACGCGGCGGGCTTCGTGATCCCACACGACCGCGCGGTTCACGCGGAGGAAAAAGCCGTCCGCGTCCGTGCCGGGGGCCGCATCCGGCAGAAGCTCCTGGGTCTCGTAGCCGGCCACGCCCACCCAGCCGCCGACCGCGGGCGGCCCGTCCGCGGCGCCCGAGGTGTCGGCCTCCAGCTCCCGCAGCCGGGCGAGGAACCCCGCCCGGGGAACCGTTTCGCGCGCGCCGTCCCGGTCGGCCGCCGGTCCGACGGCAACGCTGCGGTCGGTCTGATCGAGATACCCCATGGCGGAGAAGCGCCCCGACCACGGCCGCGGATCGGCGCTGTCGAGCCAGAACGCGCGCTCCCGCCCCCCGAGGAGCGTCGGCGCGACCGCATCCGGCTCGATCCAGCGCGGGTACGCGGTCATCCCCGCGAACGACACGGGGGCCTCGGCGGGCGGTGGGGGAGCCGGGGCCGCGGCGTGGACGGGAGCGTTCGCGAGCTGGAGGAAGTTGCCGAGCATCCGCCGGCCCTGATCCGTGAGGATCGACTCCGGGTGGAACTGCACGCCCCACTGCGGCAGCGACTCGTGCGCGACCGCCATCACGAGGCCGTCGCGCCCGGTCGCGGTCACGCGCAGGCCCAGGGGGACCCGCACACCGGCGAGCGAGTGGTACCGCACCACCTCCGAGTCCTGCGGGACGCCCGCGAACAGCGCGCTCCCGTCGTGGCGAAGCCGGTCCACCACGCCGTGCGCGGGCTCGACCCGGGCGACCGCGCCGCCGTGGGCCACGATCATGCCCTGATGACCGAGGCAGACCCCGAGCGTCGGACGTGTGCGTCGCTGCAGCAGCTCCAGGCACACCGCGAACTCGGGGAGCTGCGCGGGATGCCCGGGACCGGGGGAGATCACGACCGCGTCGTAGCGCTCGTGATCCGCGAGACGGAAGCGGTCGACCGGCACCACGTCGCTCCGGACTCCGCTCAGCGCGTCGAGCGCCTGCACCAGGTTGTAGGTGTACGAATCGTGATTGTCGACGACGAGGATCGAGGACACGGTGCGCTCCGGCCCGCTCTCAGGAGCGCGGCCACTCCACGAGCAGCAGGCTCTGCTTCGTGTCCGCGAACCGCACCCAGCCGTCGCCGAACTCGTACGTCGAGCCGTAACCGTCCGCGTCCTTCGAGATCGAGGTCTTCGGATCGGCGGTGAGGTAGGTCGACCCCGCCCCGTCCACGAGACGCCACCCCTGGCTGAGCAGACCCGCGCGGATCGCGTCCTGCTGCGCGGTCGTCGTCGGCGCCCAGCCGAAGACCTGGACGCGGTCGCTCGCGGCGGAGAAGTCGCCCCACGTGCACAGGAGGCCGCCCGGGATCGTCTGCGAGCCGGCGATGAACGGATCCTGCCGGAAGGTCCAGCCCTGCGTCGCGAACGTGTCGGCGAGGGTCGGCGTGATGATCGTGGCGCACGTGGGGGCGGCCTGCGGCGACGCGCTCGCGACCGGTGTCGAGGTCGGCGATGCGGCGGGCGCCGTGGGGGCGGCGCCGGAGTCGGATGCGCCCGGCGCGGAGCACCCGGCGAGGAGCCCCGCGGCCGCGGCGAGACCGGCGGCCAGCGCGAGGAGACCGCGGCGGGTCATCCGGTCTGCTCCGTCGCGCCCGCGCCACGGCCCGTGCCTCGGCCGAGCAGGTCGAGGAACGCGTCGTGGAGGACGCCGTTCGTCGCCACGATCGAACGGCGCGCGATCGAGTCCTCGCCGTCGTACGCGGTGACGCGGCCCCCCGCCTCGCGGACGATCGGGACGTGGGCGGCGACGTCGTACTCCTTCACGTCGAACTCGCCGACGAACTCGAGCCGGCCCTCCGCGAGGAGCATGTAGGGCCACGCGTCGCCGTATCCGCGGTCGCGCCAGACGGCGCGCGTCAGCCGGAGGAGCGCGTCGAGCTCGCCCGCGTCGTCCCATTGGCCGATGCTCTGGAAGCTCGCGCTCGCCGCGGACAGGTCCGAGACGGCGGAGACGGCGAGGCGTCGGGGCGCGTCGGCGCCGTTCGTCCACGCGCCGAGGCCCGTCGCGCCCCACCACCGTCGGCCGATGGCGGGCTGGCTCACGACCCCGACCCGGGGGACGCCGTCGATCGCCAGGGCGATGAGCGTCGCCCACATCGGGATGCCCTTGAGGTAGTTCGCGGTCCCGTCGATCGGGTCGACGATCCACTGCCGCGCCGTCGTGCCCTCGGCGCCGAACTCCTCGCCGAAGACGCCGTCGCCGGGTCGTTCGGCGGCGAGGATGCCCCGGATCGCGCGCTCGGTGGCGAGGTCCGCCTCCGTCACGTGCGACGCGTCGGCCTTGAGGCGGATGTCGAGCCCCGGCGCGTCGAAGCGCGCCATCGAGACAGCATCCGCGGCATCCGCGAGCCGCAGCGCGAGGGCGAGATCGTCGGTGAGATCCCCCTCGAAGGGCGCTGCGACGTCGAGCTCGTCCGAGGCTGCGGGCATGGATCGAGGATACCCGGGCCCCGCCGGCTCGATTCGCGGGCGCCCGCGCGCGGGTGGTAACGTGGTCCGTCGGTTCGCGCCTCTAGCTCAATAGGCAGAGCAATTGACTCTTAATCAATGGGTTCTGGGTTCAAGTCCCAGGGGGCGCACCATTGCCTACCGCGGGCCGTCGCCGGAAGATCCAGGCGACGGTCTCGCGCCAGGTGACGCGTAGCTCACGGTTGCGCCGCCACTCCCGCCAGGTCAGCCAGATGATCACGGCGTCGAAGACCGTGAGGATCGCGACACCGATCGAGGGCTTCGCGACCAGCTCGTAGAGCTGGAAGATCAGGAACGCGCTGAGCGCGACCATCGCCCATGGGTAGACCCGACGCGAGCCGACGAGCAGGGCGATCACGATCGCGATCTTCACCACGCCGTGGAGCAGAAGATAGGCCGTGACGAACCACACGGCGCTGGCGTGGAGATGCGAGATGCCGTTGACCAGAAGGTTGGCGATCAGATCGTGCGGGTCTTCCGCGAGTTCCTCGGCGGTGACCGCGTTGACGGCGCCGGTGAGCTCGCTGGGGGTCGTGAACAGCAGGAGCGCGCCGCCCATCAGTTCGACCAGCCCGTCGATGCCCTTGAGAAGGACGCCGACGAGGAACGCCAGGTCGAGCAGGCGCTCTTTCATCGCATCCTCCCGACGACGGTCAGGGGCCCGGTTCAGAAGAGGTCGGGGCTCGCGAGCGCGACGTCGGCGATCTCGTACGCCGCCAGGAGCTCCAGCGAGGTGTCGCGATCCTGCGCGGTTCTGCTCGTCGTGCAGTCGGCGAGCACGGTGACGTCGAAGTCGCGCAGCGCCGCCGACCGCGCGGTCGTCTCGACCGCGCCGTTGGTCGTCACGCCGACGACCGCCAGTCGGCGTACGGCCATGCTGCGCAGCAGCGACTCCATCGGGGTGTTGTAGAACGCGTCTGCCCGGCAGGCGTCGATCACGAGGTCTGCGGGGTTCGGGGATACCTCGTCGACGAAATCCGCGTCCCAGCTGCCCGCCAGGAGGCCGCCGCGCATCGCGAGCTGGTCGCGCAGCCGGGGCATCCGATGGCCGAAGTCGGCGTAGCCGGGCTGGAAGCACTGTCGCACGAAGCACACCGGTGTGTAGGCGGCGCGGGCGGCGGCCAGGGCCGCGGCGATGTTCTGCAGGACGTGCTCGACGTCGTGCAGCGGCGGTCGCGCGGGCTCGTACATGGCGCCGTCCGGATGGCAGAAGCTGTTCTGCACGTTGACCACGAGCAGCGCGTCCACGGGATAGCCGGTCATGGCGTGATCACTCCTCATCTCGGGCTCGGCGCGGCCGCGGGCGCGGCCACGATGTCGGGGTTCGGCGCTCTGCGCTGCGAGATGCCGGCACGCTGCGCCGTCTCCCAGCTCACCTTTCCGTCGCGGAAGAACTCCAGGAAGACGTCGTTGAACAGCTCCGGCTGGTCGTTCTGGCCCTGGTGCCCGGCGTTCTCCGGGTAGAAGAACTGCACGCGGGGGAGCGCGTCCTCCTGGCGGTAGCCGTCCACGTCGTGCGCCATCAGCACATCCTGCGTCCCCCAGACATAGATGCCGGGGATCGTGATCTCGTCCAGCCGCCCCTTGGTCCGCATCCGCGCCTCGTAGTTCGGGTCGATGCGCTCGCCGGTCAGCCGCGGCATGATGTTCGCCATGTACCGCTCGTAGGCTTCGCGGCTGCGCTGGCCCACCGCGGTGCGCATCTCGACGAGATCGTCGGTGACCTTCGCGGGATCGAGCACGACCGAGGTCATCGAGCGGCGCATCGAGTCCGCCGTGCCGTCGAAGCCCGTGCCGTCCTTCCACCCGCGCGACTCGATGTTGTTCTTGGGGCTGAACGTCTCCCGCATGTCCACGAGGTCACCGACCCCGCCGGGGATGAGCGCGAAGCTCAGGACGCGTTCCGGATGCGCGACCACGTAGTTGACCGTGTTGTTGGAGCCCATCGAATTGCCGCCGAGGTGGAAGCGGTCGAGGCACAGCGCGGAGGTGAAGTCGTGGATGAAGTCCACGTGCCCGGCCTCGTCGGCCGTGTAGAACTCCGCGGGGTCCTCGGTGAGCCCGTATCCCGGCTGGCTGGGGCAGTAGACACGGAAGCCGTGCGCGCCGAGGAACGGGGCCATGAACCGGAAGCCGGCGGTGCCGGACGAGCCCGCGATGCCGCCGTGCAGCAGGACCACGGCGGGCCCCGTCTCCCCGGAGGTCATGTAGTGCGCCTTCGTGCCGCCCGGGAGGCGAACCCACCGGCTCAGCATGCCCGGCACGGGCATGAGGCCTTCCTCGGTGAGAGTCATTTCACGACGCTTTCGTGGGCTTTTTGGCGTGCGTGGCCCCAGATCTGTTGGTTTCCGGGTCCGTAGGACGCGGTGGTCCAGGTCTCGTCGTCGATGATCCGGCCGCCCCACCCGTATTCGATCTCGAACCCGGAGGGCGAGTTCACGTAGAACGAGGTCATCAGATCGTTGGCGTGCTTGCCCAGCTCGCCCGTGATCGGCATCCCGTTCTTCTTCGCCTCGTCCATCGCGATCCCGACATCTTCCAGAGCACGACACTCCAACATGATGTGGTTCAACAGCTTCGGGCTCTTCAACCCCGCGATCGCCAACGAATGATGCCTCGGATTGCAGTGCAGGAAACAAGACCGCACCTGCTCGTTCCGCATGTAATCACTGACCCGGAAACCCAACACGTTCGTGTAGAAGTCCAACACCTCCGTGTACGGCTCCACCAGCATCACCACATGCCCCGCACCGAAATCCCCGGTCACGAAACCCTGATGCCCCCGCTGCAACCGCACCGGACCCTGCGCCGCGAGCGGCGCCGTGTACACCACACCCCGCACCCCCGCCGGATCCTCGAACACGAGAAACTCATCCGGCGCCAACAACGACGCCGTATCGAACTCCCCCTCCAACAAAGGGATCCCCCGCTCCACGAACCGGTCCCGGATCCCGGCCAGCTCCACACTGTCCGCGACCTCCCACCCGATCTCCCGAATATCGTCCTCACCCGTCGGACGGATCAGATACCGCAACCGCCGATCATCCATCCGCAGCAACAGATCCCCACCCACCTCACCGGCGAACGACGCCTCCACCGCAAGAAACTTCTCCGCGAAATCACGCCACGCCACCGTGTCAGAAGCACCGATCGACACATAACCCAACTGCATAACCG
>NZ_JBDHNI010000008.1:0-222680 GCF_039615055.1 Microbacterium sp. X-17 | reverse complement strand
TGTGATGAGTCGGGACATGTGTTCCAGATGAGTCGCGACATTGGTTACTCAGAGAGAGCCCGGCCATCGGCCGGGCTCCTTCTGTTGGTTGCGCCAGTAGCTGCGGGTGGGGTCGATGGTGTGGGTGGAGAGCACCTCGCCGGTGTGTAGGGCGATGACGGTGATGGTGGCGTCGTCGGCGAGGGCGAGGACGCGGGTGCCGCGGTGGTCGGCGCCGATGCCGAGGTGGTGCATGCGGCCGGCGCGGCGGAGGCTGATTTTGCCGTGCTGGTCGACGTGGTCGTAGCGGATCCGGTAGTGGCCAGGGGTGCGGGGTTCAGCGGGGAGGGCCTTCGGGGTTGCCCGGTAGGCCTGCCCGGGTGTTGATCGGTTCAGGGCGCGGTGGGGGCGTTGCTCGTTGTAGTGGTCGCGAAAGGTTTCGAGCTGGGCTTGCATCTCGGCGAGGTCGTGGGCGGCGGGGCGGGCTGCGAGCCACCGTTTCTGCGTTTGGTGGAAGCGTTCGATCTTGCCCTGGGTTTGCGGGTGGCCTGGTGAGCCGTTCTTCTGGGTGACGCCCAGGAGCGGGAGCAGGTATTCGAAGGCGTTGCGGCCGCCGCCGAAGCGGGCGGTATAAACGCGTCCGTTGTCGGTCAGGGTGGAGGCCGGGACGCCGTAGTTCTCGGTTGTGTTCAAGAAGATGGCGACGACATCGTCTCCGGTGACCGGGCGGTGGGCGGTGCAGGCCAGCAGGTAGCGGGAGTGGTCGTCCAGCCAGTTCAGGATCTCGATATCGGTGCCGTCGGCCAGGCGCCAGTGGGTGAAGTCGGACTGCCAGGTCTCGTTTGGTTGCGCGGCTTGGAAGCGGATATAGGAGGAGCGTGGTCGTTTGCGCGGCTCGGGCACCACGAGCCCGGCCTCGTGGAGGATGCGCCGGATGGTCGAGGTGGATGGTGCGGGTAGGCCCTCGTGCTCGAGGTGCCATGCGATGGTGGCCGGGCCGGCATCCAACCCGTTCCCGATCAGCTCTTGCCGCAGCTGCACGACCCGCTCCCTGACTTCGGGGGCGGTCTGCTGCGGGCTGGTATGTGGTGCCCGAGAGCGCGGCTCGACCGCGTCCAAGCCGCCCTGGCGATAACGGGCAAGGAGTCGATGTAGATGCTGGCGGCTCATCCCATACTCAGCCGACGCCGCGGCGACGGTGAGACGGTGAGCTGCTTGGAAACGACCTTCAAAACGGCGACCCGGTTCTTCGACACGAGAGCGACTGTCGCCTATGACGCGACTCATGTGTCACCTATCAACTGTCGCCTATGTCGTGAACCCAGACACCACGCCCTCCGCCATGTGACGAGCCGAAGAATCAGCTCGGCGTCGCCGTGCTCGCGCGGACGATCAGTTCCGGCGCGGTGGATTGCGTCGACGGCGCCTCGACGCCTCCCTCGATGTCGGAGATCAGTCGCTCGATCGCGCTGACGCCCAGTTGGGCGAAGTCCTGGCGCACTGTCGTCAGTGGGGGAGCGAAGTGCTTCGCCTCCGGGATGTCGTCGAAGCCGACGATGCTCAGATCGCGGGGGACCGCCAGCGCCAGGTCCGCGGCGGCGTGCATGAGCCCGAGGGCCATCTGGTCGTTCGAGGCGAAGACCGCGGTGAACTCTTTCGTGCCGAGCAGCTTCATGCCCAGGTCGTAGCCGGTGTCGGCTGTCCAGTCGCCCAGGGCGGGCGGGGCGGTCGGGAGGTCGTGCAGAGACATCTCCTCGAGGTAGCCGCGCATGCGTTCCTCCGCCTCGTTCCAGTCCTGAGGGCCGGCGATGTGCACGATCCGGGTGTGCCCGAGCTCGATGAGGTGCCGCACCGCGAGCCGCGCACCCTCGCGCTGGTCGAACGCGACGGCGCGGTCCCCGGGTGTGTCCGGCCACTGCAAGCTGATGAACGGCACCCGGATGGGCACCTTCCGCAGGGCCTCGTGGGCCCGCTGCTGGGGGGCGATCAGGACCACCCCGTCGACGCCCTGAGCGAGGAACGCGTCGAGGGCGTCCGTCAGGCTGGCCTCGTCCTCGTGCGCCAGCGTCGCGGAGACGATCGCGTAGCCGCGGGCGCGTGCCGCCTCGTCGACGGCGGCCGCCGCGCTGAAGGGGCCGTAGTGCGAGCGGGCGGAGACCAGGAGGCCGATCGCCTTCGAGCGTGACGTCGCGAGGGCGCGGGCCGCGCTGTTGGGCCGCCAGGCGAGCTCCTCGATGACCTTCTTGACATGCTCCTCGGTCGACGGCTTGATGTACCGCTCGCCGTTCAGCACCCGGGAGACGGTCTGCCGCGAGACGCCCGCGATGCGTGCCACATCGCGTATCGAGAGGGGCTTGCCCGCCCCGCTGTCGACCTTGTCCGTCATGCTCGCTCCGCGCTCGGGCAGTGCCGTTCCGCGGCGGATCGTCCTGCTCTGCCGATTTTAGGGCTGCGGGCCATTTTCGGCGCGTTGCTTGACGCGAAGGCTGGATGAGGCATAACGTCATACCCGTTCTGGGACCGGTCACATATATCGGACAGCAGCCTAGCGGACGACGAGGACGTCGCTGAAGGAGGAAGCGGGATGCGAAGCAGCAGCTCGGACTTCCGCCTCGCGCAGACGCCCGGCCGTGGCACGGCTCCCAGCCCTGGTACCCGCACGCATCCCGCGTGCAGACCGCCTCACCCTCGAAGGGAATCACAGTGAAGTTGAACAGAATCGCGCTCGGGGCGGTCGCCCTCGGTGTCGCCGTCATGCTCGCCGCCTGCTCCGGAGGCCGGCCCGGCAACGGGGGCGCAGCCGGCACCACCGACAACAAGGGGGCCCTCGTCGGCGTCGCGATGCCGACCAAGGTGTCCGAGCGGTGGATCGCCGATGGCAACGCCGTCAAGTCCGACCTGGAGAAGAACGGCTACAAGGTCGATCTGGAGTACGCCAACAACGACATCCCCACCCAGGTGCAGCAGATCAACACGATGATCACCAAGGGCGCCAAGGTGCTCATCATCGCCTCCATCGACGGCGGCTCGCTCACCGACCAGCTCGACGCCGCGGCCAAGGCCGGCATCAAGGTCATCTCGTACGACCGCCTCCTGACCGGCGACAAGAACGTCGACTACTACGTCTCGTTCGACAACTACAAGGTCGGCGTCTACCAGGCGAACTCCCTGCTGACCGGCCTGGGCGTCCTTGACGCGGACGGCAAGAAGACCGGCGCCAAGGGCCCGTTCAACGTCGAGCTGTTCGCCGGGAGCCCGGACGACAACAACGCGACCTTCTTCTTCAACGGCGCGATGGACACCCTCAAGCCGTACATCTCCGACGGCACCCTCGTCGTCAAGAGCGGCCAGACCAACTTCAACCAGGTCGCCATCCTGCGCTGGGACCCGGCGACGGCGAAGGCCCGCATGCAGGACCTGATCGCCAAGTCGTACTCCGGCGGCGCCGCGGTGCAGGGCGTCCTGTCCCCCTACGACGGGCTGTCCGACGGCATCCTGAGCGCGCTGGAGGGCGCGGGCTACGGCTCCAGCGGCAAGAAGCTCCCGATCATCACCGGTCAGGACGCCGAGGTCGCCAGCGTCAAGCAGATCATCGCCGGCACCCAGTACTCGACCGTCTACAAGGACACCCGTCAGCTCGCCAACGAGGCGGCCAAGATGGCCAACGACATCCTCACCGGCAAGAAGCCCGAGGTCAACGACACGAAGAGCTACGACAACAAGACCAAGGTCGTGCCGAGCTACCTCTTCCAGCCCGTGGTCGTGACCAAGGACAACTACCAGAAGGTGCTCGTCGACAGCGGCTACTACAAGGCCTCCGACCTCCAGTAGTCCGATCCGGCCGCTGAGGCGGGGCGGTCACGCCGTTCGACGTGACCGCCCCGCCCTGCGACGAAGCAAGGGAGACAATGTCCAACACGATTCTCGAGATGCGCAACATCTCGAAGACGTTCCCCGGGGTCAAGGCCCTGCAGGATGTCTCGATCTCCATCGAGGAGGGCTCGGTCCACGCCATCTGCGGCGAGAACGGCGCAGGCAAGTCCACGTTGATGAAGGTGCTGTCCGGGGTGTACCCGCACGGCAGCTTCGAGGGCGAGATCGTCCTGAACGGCGAGCCGGTGGAGTTCAAGTCGATCAACGACTCCGAGGCCGCCGGCATCGTGATCATCCACCAGGAGCTCGCACTCTCGCCGTACCTGTCCATCGCCGAGAACATCTACCTCGGCAACGAGCGTGAGCGCGGCGGCTGGATCGACTGGAACGAGACCAACCTCGAGGCCGGGAAGCTGCTCGCCCGGGTGGGGCTGCACGACAACCCGATCACCAAGATCAAAGACATCGGGGTCGGCAAGCAGCAGCTCGTGGAGATCGCGAAGGCGCTCTCCAAGGAGGTGAAGATCCTGATCCTCGACGAGCCGACGGCCGCTCTGAACGACGACGACTCCGCTCACCTGCTCGACCTGATCCGTCAGCTCCAGAGCCACGGGATCACGTCGATCATCATCAGCCACAAGCTCAACGAGATCAAAGCGATCGCCGACCGCGTCACGATCATCCGCGACGGGCGCACCATCGAGACGCTGGAGATGCGCGGCGACGGCGCCAGCGAGGACCGCATCATCAAGGGGATGGTGGGCCGCGACGTCGCCAGCCGGTTCCCCGACCACGTGCCGCACATCGGCGAGGAGCTCCTCCGCATCGAGGACTGGACGGTCCATCACCCGCTCGACCGCAGCCGCAAGGTGGTCGACGGCGCGAACCTCAACGTGCGCGCGGGGGAGATCGTCGGCATCGCCGGGCTCATGGGCGCCGGTCGCACGGAGCTGGCGATGAGCGTCTTCGGCCGCAGTTACGGCGTCGACATCAGCGGTCAGGTCTACAAGCGCGGCGAGCCGATCTCGGTGAACACGGTGTCCAAGGCGATCGAGCACGGCATCGCCTACTCGACGGAGGACCGCAAGCACTACGGGCTGAACCTGATCGACGACATCCAGCGCAACATCTCGATCGCGGCGCTGGACAAGCTCGTCGACTGGCTCAAGTTCGTCAACGAGCACAAGGAGCGGATCGTCGCGGAGGGCTACCGCAAGACGATGAACATCAAGACCCCGAACGTCTCGACGCTCACCGGCAAGCTGTCCGGCGGCAACCAGCAGAAGGTCGTGCTCTCCAAGTGGATGTACGCCGACCCGGACGTGCTGATCCTCGATGAGCCCACCCGCGGCATCGATGTGGGCGCGAAGTACGAGATCTACACGATCATCGACCGCCTCGCCGACGCCGGGAAGGGGATCATCGTCATCTCCTCCGAGCTGCCCGAGCTGCTCGGCATCTGCGACCGCATCTACACCCTGAGCGAGGGCCGGATCACCGCCGACGTCCCGCGCGAGAAGGCAACCGCCGAATACCTTATGCAATTCATGACCCAGGAACGCGAGAAGACCACAGAATGAAACCGCTCACGAACGCCGTCAGCTACCTGACGGGCCAGCTCCGACAGATCGGCCTCTTCATCGCGCTGATTGTGATCGTGCTGTTCTTCCAGATCACGACCGCCGGCATCACGCTCGCGCCGATCAACGTCACGAACCTCATCGTCCAGAACAGCTACATCCTGATCCTGGCCGTCGGCATGGTGATGATCATCATCGCCGGGCACATCGACCTCTCGGTCGGCAGTGTCGTCGCCTTCATCGGCGCGATGGCCGGAGTGATGATCTCGCAATGGCACCTGCCGTGGCCGCTCGCCGTGGTGTTCTGCCTCGTCCTCGGCGCCCTGGTCGGCGCGTGGCAGGGATACTGGGTCGCCTACTTCGGCATCCCCGCCTTCATCGTCACCCTCGCGGGCATGCTCGTCTTCCGCGGCGCCGCCCAGATCGCGCTGGGCAACCAGCAGATCTCGTTCTTCCCGAAGGAGTTCCGCTCGATCGGCTCCGGATTCCTCCCGGCGTTCGGGACCTCCGGGTACGAGCCGCTCACCCTCATCCTCGGGCTGCTCGCCGCCGCCGCGATCGTCGCCACCTCGGTGCGCCAGCGGCTGGTGCGCCGCAAGTACGACCTGGAGGACGAGCCGCTGTGGTGGTTCATCCTGAAGCTGCTGTTCCTGGTCGCGCTGGTGCTCACCGTGACGCTGCTGCTCGCCAGCTACAACGGGACGCCGATCGTGCTCATCATCCTCGGCGTGCTCGTCGTCGGCTACACGGCGGTGATGAACCGCTCGGTCTTCGGCCGGCACATCTACGCGATCGGCGGCAACCTGGCCGCAGCCGCACTCTCGGGTGTGAAGACGAAGCGGGTGACCTTCCTGCTGTTCATCAACATGGGCGTCATCTCGGCCATCGCCGGCCTGGTCTTCACCGCGGGCCTCAACCTGGCCAGCCCGAGCGCCGGAAACGGCTTCGAACTGGACGCCATCTCCGCGGTCTTCATCGGCGGCGCGGCCGTCACCGGAGGCATCGGAACGGTCCCCGGCGCGATCATCGGCGGCCTCATCATCGGTGTGCTCAACAACGGCATGTCGATCCTCGGTGTGGACAGCGACTACCAGCAGCTCATCAAGGGCCTCGTGCTGCTCGCGGCCGTCGCCTTCGACGTGTTCAACAAGCGGAGGTCGGTCGGTTCGTGAGAGCCCGCGTGGCGAGGGATGCGAAGGTCCGCTTCCCCCGCCACGCTCACGCGGTGGTCAGCCCCGCGATAGCGACCGTCCTAATCAGAGCCGGGCAACCATTCGGTGGGCGTCCACGTGGACCTAGTTGCGGGTGTGCACATATCACCACTATTGGGGATCACGGTTTCCTCAGTCTTTGGCCAGCATTGGGAATTATGAGTGATCCGACACAGTCCACGCCCGAAGCCCCACAGTCCGCGTCCAACGCCCCACAGTCCGCCGACGCCGCGCATGACCCCCTGACCGCGCCGGGGCCCTATTCGACTTCCCTTTCTCCCGCTCCGAGCGGTCGCACGAATGGCCTCGCAGTGACCTCGCTGGTTCTCGGCATCGTGGCGTTCGTCCTGGCATTCATCCCAGCCATCAACACAGTCGGCGCCTTCGTCGCTCTCGTCGGACTCGTGCTCGGTGTCGTCGCCATCTTCCAGAAACGTGCGAGCAAGCCGCTCGCCATTTCCGGAAGCGCCATCTCATTCGTCGCAGGAGTGCTCTCGATCATCATGATCGTCGTCTACGCGGCAGCATTCGTCACGGCCGTGAACGACTCGATCTCGAAGCCCGTGACGAGTTCGGCGCCGTCCGCGCCGGCCTCTGCCGCCGCCTCCGACGCGGCTTCGGCGGCTCCGGCAGCCAGCACGAACTACTCGTTCGGGGACACAGTCACGTACAAGGACGGTCTGGCGATCACCGTCTCAGCGCCGACCCCATACACACCCTCGGATTCCGCCGCCGGCGCTGACCAGGCTGCGAACATCCAGTTCACCATCACGCTGAAGAACGGCACGACGAAGAACTACGACCCCCTGCTCTACCCCACCGTGTCCTCGAACGGCACCGAGGCAAGCAGCATCACCGACATCGGGAACAAGGTCGGTCTGGCGCCGACGACGGCGGTCCCCGCCGGGCAGTCGATCACGTTCGTGACAGCTTTCTCCGTCGCAGACCCGAGCAAGCTCGTTCTCGACATCAGCCCCGGGTTCGGCTACGACGAGGCAGTCTTCCAGAACTGACAGCGCTCGCGAAGGAGGGGTCGTTGTGGAGCGACCTCTCCTTCGATCCATGACTTAGGTTGAAAAACAACCAAAGAGTGTCATAGACTAACCATGACGTCGGGGCCCTGGCCCGTTCCTCACCGTGACGTTGCGGGGAGGGCACAAACCGTCGCGTCGATCACCCGATCGTTCGGGTCTCGCGTATGCCGCTCTCGCCTTTGAGGCTCCGCCTCCTCGTCAGCTCCCTTCTCGCCGTGTCCTTCCTCGGGGCGCTCGACAACACCGTGGTCAGCACCGCGATCGCGACCGTCGCCGGGCAGCTCGGCGCGCTGGAGCAGATGGCCTGGATCGTCGTGGGCTACACGCTCGCCAGCACGGTCCTTCTGCCGGTGCTCGGCAAGCTGGGCGACCGGATCGGGCCGCGGGCGGTGTTCCTCGCCTCGGTCGCCGTGTTCGTCCTCACCTCGGTCGCCTGCGGCTTCGCCGGCGGGTTCGTCTGGCTGATCGTCGCCCGCGTGATCCAGGGGATGAGCTCGGCCGGCCTCCAGCTGATGTCGCAGACGATCATCGCCGAGGTCACGACGCCGCGGCAGCGGCCCAAGTACCTGGCGATCATCGGGGCGGCCTTCCCGGTCGCGATCCTCGTCGGGCCGGTGCTCGGTGGCGTCATCACCGACTACTGGGGATGGCCGTGGGTGTTCTGGATCAACGCCCCGGTCGGGATCCTCGCCCTCGCCCTCGCGGTCGTCGCCGTCCCGCACATCGAGCCCGGCCGGTCCGGGAGGTTCGACGTCGGCGGCGCGGTCGCGCTCACCGTCGGGCTGGTCGCGCTCGTGCTCGCCGCGACCTGGGTGGGCGACCGCTCGCAGACGGTCGCGGCCGTCGTCGCGTTCGCCGTCGCGCTCGCCGCGCTGGTGGTCTTCTTCGTCGTGGAGTCCCGGGTCGCGGAGCCGCTCGTCCCGCTCGGCCACTTCCGCGACCGCACCGTGGCCGCGGGCACCGTGATCTCGGCGATCGTGGGGGTCGGGCTGTTCTCGATCACGTCCTACCTGCCCACGTACTTCCAGATGGCGTACCGCACCTCCGCCACGGTCTCCGGCCTCGTGCCGATCGCCACGGTGTTCGGGATGCTGGTCAGCAACCTGGCGACGGGCTGGCTGGTGAGCCGCACGGGCCACTACCGGCTGTACCCGCTCATCGGCACCGCGCTCGGCGCCGCGGGCCTCGGGGCGATGGCCCTGCTGCCGGCGGGCGCGCCGCTGTGGGCGCCCGTGGTCGCGATGGCCGTGGTCGGACTCGGCACCGGCGCGTTCATGAGCCTGATCGTCGCGGTCGTGCAGAGCGCGGTGCCGCGCGCGGAGACCGGCACGATCACCGCGAGCGTCAACCTGGTGCGCCAGGTCGGCGCGACCGTGGCGACGGCGCTGGTCGGCGGGATCATCGGCGCGAGCGTCGTGGCCCTGCTCCCGGCCGGGCTCGACCCGGCGACGCTCACCCCGGCGATCGTCCGCGCGCAGAGCGTCGCGGAGCAGCAGCAGGTGGCGCTGGTCTACCAGAGCGTCTTCGTCCCGATCTTCGTGGCGCTCGCCGCGACCTACCTCGTCGGGGTGGTCGCGTCCATCCTGCTGCCGAACAGCCGGCTGTCCGACGAACCCGGCCCGCTCCGCGCGGCCCCGACCGAGACCATCCCCGCCGCCTGAGGCGACCACGACCGGCAACACCCGGAGGAGAGCAGCATGACCACCCAGACCATCGCCGTCGTCGGCAGCGGGCCCATCGGATCCGCGTACGCCCGGCTGCTCCTCGAGGCCGCGCCCGACGCGCGCGTCGTGATGTTCGAGGCCGGCCCCCAGTTGACCGCGGTCGCCGGCGAGAACGTGCGCAACATCCCCGACCCGCAGGAGAAGGAGCGGGCGCGGGAGCGGTCGCAGGGCCCGCAGGCGGGCGCGTTCCGCGAGTCGCTGGGCATCCCGGGGTCGGTCGTCGTGGAGGGCATGTTCACCGCCAGGGGAGGCACGCACCTGCTCGACTTCGGCGGCGCGGGCTCCGCGCACGCGCCGAGCTTCCCGGCGGCCGCGGCCTCCACCAACGTGGGCGGGATGGGCGCGCACTGGACCTGCGCGACGCCGAGCCCGTCGTTCAGCGAGCGCATCCCGTTCATCGCCGACGCCGAGTGGGACGAGCTGATCGCGGAGGCGTCCCGGCTGCTGCACGTGCAGACCGCGGCCTTCGCCGACTCGGAGATCGGCACGGCCATCCGGTCGCTGCTCGCCGAGGAGTTCGCGAGCGAGCTGCCGGAGGGCTACGGCCCCGGCACCCTCCCGGTCTCCGGCGACCCGCAGCCCGACGGCACGATGCGCTGGGCGGGCGCGGACGTGGTGCTCGGGCCGCTGCTCGACCCCGCGAACGCGCTCGCCGAGCGGTTCGAGCTGCGCGACCTCTCCCTTGTCCGCAGCGTCGACCACACCGACGTGCGGGTCACCGGGGTCACGGTCGAAGACCTGCGCAGCCACGAGGTGTATTCGGTGGAGGCCGACCTCGTCGTCGTCGCGGCCGACGCGTTCCGCTCTCCCCAGCTGCTGTGGGCCTCCGGCATCCGCCCCCGCGCCCTCGGCCACTACCTGACCGAGCACCCGGTCGTGATCTCGACGGTCGCACTCGACGCCGACAGCATGAGGCGGTTCGCGACGGAGGAGGAGCTCGACCGCGAGCTCGCCCGCCGCGCCACGAACCCGGCCGACCCGGTCGCCGCCGTCAACCGCATCCCCTTCTCGGAGCCGGACCATCCGTTCTCACTGCAGGTGATGTACGCGGAGAACCCGCCGTTCCAGCTCGACCCCGCCCACCCGGCCGCGGGCAACCGCTGGGGCTACGTCAACATGGGCTACGGGATGCGCAAGCGGCCGCGCTTCGAGGACGCGGTCACGTTCGACGACGGCGAGCCCGACTACCGCGGCTTCCCGACCCCGACGATCACGTACGAGCTGACCGACGGCGAGCAGGCCGAGATCGCGGAGGCCACCGAGCGCCTGCGCCGGGCCGGAAACGCCCTCGGGACGTTCGTGGCCGAGCCGCGGCTGCTGCCGAACGGCTCCAGCCTCCACTACCAGGGCACGATGCGGCTCGGCGCGGAGGACGACGGAACCTCGGTCGCCGATCCGTACTCGCGCGTGTGGGGGTTCGAGAACCTCGTCGTCGGCGGCAACGCGCTGATCCCGACGGCGACGACGATGAACCCCACGCTGATGAGCGTCGCGATCGCCGTCCGCGGCGCGCGGGCGGCTGCGGCGCGACTGACCGCGCCGGCCGTCGCCGAAGCACGGAACTGACGAAGCACCGAAACAGGAGGACGGATGCTCGAAGAACAACTCATTCAGACGGCGGGGTTCCGCAACGTCGGGCCGGAGGGCGCGCGCACCGGGTTCCAGCTGCGCGTCCGCAGCCCGTACTACCGCGGGCTCTGGGCGAACCTCATCGAGAAGCCGACGGTGACCGTCGACGGCGAGCGGTTCGACGGCGACGGCATCCGCTGGACGCTGCCCGCGGGGGACTTCTCCTTCGCCGAGCTTCAGGAGGCGGCCGACGCCCGCTGGCCGCTCGGCCACGCCGCCACGCTGACCGTCCCGCGTGACGGCGGTCTCGCCCGGGGCATCCACGACGTCACCCTGGAGCTGCGGCTGCGGATGTCGTACATCCCGGAGGAGCTCCAGCCCTCGATCTGGACCGCGTCGCGGAAGGCGGTGATCGTCAAGTGACCACCACCACCGACGACCTCCCCTTCGGCCTCGGCGTCTCGCTCTACAGCTACACGGACGATATCGGGGTCACCATGACCGTCGAGGACTGCATCGCCGACGTCGCCGACCTCGGCGCCACAGGCCTCGAGATCCTCGGCGAGGGCCACATCGAGGACTACCCGAACCCGTCGACAGCGTGGATCGACGCCTGGTACGCCCGCAACGAGCGGCTGGGCCTGACCCCGACCCTGTACGGGTCGTGGATCGACACGCGCCGCTTCCCGGGCCGTGGCATGACCGCAGCGGAGGGCGCCGCGCAGCTGGAGCTCGACCTCCGGCTGGCCGCCCGGCTCGGCTTCTCGTTCGTGCGGCCCAAGATCGGCGTCATCTCGGAGGACCTCCGGGTCGACCCGATCTGGCAGGAGGCCGTGGAGCGCAACCTCCAGCTCGCCGCCGACCTCGACATCGTGGTCTGCCCGGAGATCCACTGGCCGACGATCATCAAGTCGTCCGTCGTGGAGGAGTACCTGGAGTTCAAGGAGCGCACCGGCTCCGACCACTTCGGCCTGCTCATCGACACGGGCGTCTTCGAGCTGTCGCCGTACCCGCGGCGCGGAGGCAGCGCCTCCTTCCGCATGGGCGACGGCTCCGCCCGGCCGCCGGTGGTGCCGTTCGTGCCGGTCTCCGACCTGGCCGACGTCATGGAGCACACCGTGTACTTCCAGGCCAAGTTCTACGAGGTGGACGACGAGCTGGTCGACCACTACATCCCCTGGCGGGAGATCATCGACGTGGTCGTGGACTCCGGCTACACCGGCTGGCTGTCGAGCGAGTACGAGGGCCACCACGAGCCCTACCGCGCGCCCGACCAGCTGCGCCGCCAGCACGCGCTCATCCGCACCATCGCCGCGGAGCGCGCGGCCGCCGACAGTGCCGCTGTCACCGCGCTCGCAGACAGGAACTGACCCATGCCCAACGGACTCATCGACGCCGCGAGCCTGCGCGTCCACCCGGAGGGCGCTGCCCTCGCCCTCACCATCCCCTGGTACCGCAGCCTCTGGCTGTCGTCGGTCACGACGATCCGGCTGACGCTCGACGGCGCGGCGGTGCCGGAGGAGGACCTCGCGTTCGAGCTCGACGGTGTGCGCTACCGCATCGCCGACCTCCCGCAGCAGAGCGACGTGCTCTGGTACCTGCAGTCGCACCCGCTGCTCATCGTGCGGCGGGACGAGCCCGTCGAGCCGGGCGAGACGCACGAGGTCGAGCTGCACGGGGAGCTGCGGCTGCCGTACATGCAGATCAAGCCGGGGGAGGACGGCGGCCCGGGGCTCTACGTGCCGAACGTCGTGCACCAGCGTCTGACGCTCACGGCGACCGACCACGACGCCGCGCCGCCCGCGCTCGTCACCGATGTGCCGCTGGCGCCGGAGGCGACCGAGGCCGACCCGTTCAAGCTCGGTCTGACGCTCTACTCGGCCAGTGCCGAGTTCCGGGCGGGCTGGTTCGACTTCGACGGCCTCCTCGACCGCGTGGCCGAGCTGGGGATCGGCCCGGGCATCGAGATCGTCGCCTCCCAGGTGCTGCCGACGTACCCGGTCGTCTCCGACGAGTTCGTGGCGACCTGGCGGGAGGCGTTCGACCGGCACGGATTCGACGCCAGCTCGTTCGGCGCGAACCTCGACATGGGCAGGCGCCGCGACCGCGACATGACGCCCGACGAGGAGTTCGAGTTCAGCGAGCTGCTCTTCCAGGGCGCGAAGCGGCTCGGCTTCCCGCTCGTGCGCATCCAGTCGGCCAAGCCCGAGCTGCTGCGTCGCCTGCTGCCCGTCGCCGAGGACCTCGACTTGAAGCTCGCGTACGAGATCCACGCGCCGATGGGGCCGAACTCGCCCGAGATCCTGAAGGTGCGGGACGTCTACGCCGAGCTCGACTCGCCGCTGCTCGGCTTCGTCGCCGACTTCTCCTCGACCATGCACAGCATGTCGCCGACGCTCCTGCGGGCCGTGCGGCGTGCGGGGCTCGGCGACGAGGAGGTGCTGCGGCTGCAGGAGATCTGGGCGACGGACGCGTCGATGCGGGACCGCCAGCAGGAGTTCATCGGCTACCTGAACAGCCGCGGCTTCGACCCGGGACGCCTCGGCTCGTTCGCCCATCTCGCGTTCAACATGCACGGGCACGTCGACCCACGCGAGTGGGCGGACATCATGCCGCAGATCCTGCACGTGCACGCCAAGTTCTACGACATCGACGAGAACGGCCAGGAGCCCGCGATCGACTACCCGGAACTGGTACGGGTGTTCGTGGAGGGCGGCTACCGCGGGTACTGGTCGAGCGAGTGGGAGGGGCACGCCTTCGCCGAGCTGGGCGAGGTCGACCCGCTCCTCCTCGTGCGCCGCCAGCACGACCTCATCCGGGCGAGCATGCGGTCGCTGCAGACCGCGGGCCGGTAGGGGGCGCCCGAATGACGGACACCGAACCCGACCTCCGCACGCTGCCGCTGTCGGAGGCGATCGCACGGCTGCGCGAGCACGGGGAGCCGGCCGACCCGCGCCCGGACATCGACACCGCGTCGCTGCGACGGCGATTCCCGCGGCTCGCGCACGTGCGTGCCCGCGAGCTGGTCGTGAACGCGCCCAGCGGCCGGCAGCCGACACGTCTGTACCGGGACGACACCGTGGCGCACGCGGGAGCCGCGCTGGTGTGGGTTCACGGCGGTGCGTTCATCGGTGGGCATCTCGACATGCCGGAGTCGAACTGGGTCGCGCTGGAGCTCGCCGCGCAGGGCATCCCGGTGCTCGCCGTCGACTACGTGAAGTGCCTCGGCGACGTGCACTATCCCGCGCCGTCCGACGACGTGATCGCCGCGTGGCGGTACGCCCGGGCGAACAGCGCGGAGCTGCTCGGCGTCGAGCCGGGCGCCCTGCTGCTCGGCGGTGCGAGCGCGGGAGGCAACCTCACCGCGGGCGCCGTGGCGCGGCTGCGGGACGCGGGGGAGGCGCTGCCCGCGGGTCTCGTGCTGGTCTACCCGGCGCTCGACCCGGACGGCGCCCGTCCCGGCGAGGCGCCGGACCCGGAGTCGCCGTTCGCGCAGCTCTCGCTGAACTTCGCTGGGTCTCGGGAGGCGTTGCACGACCCGCACGCGTTCCCGGGCCTCGGCTCGGTCGGCGGCTTCCCGCCCACCCTCGTGGTCGTCTGCGAGCAGGACGGCTTGCGCCCCTCCGGTGAGGCCTTCGCACGCCGGCTCATGGCCGCGGGCCGCGACAGCACCCTCCACCTGGAGCCGGACGCCGACCACGCCCACATAAACGAGCCCTCCCACCCCGCCGCAACACGCACCCTCACCGCGATCGTGGCCTGGATCAGTGATCGAAGGGCGCGTAAACGCCCCTAAAAGTGCGTTTTAGGGGCGTTTACGTGCCCCTCGGCGATGAGGGTTGCTAGGTGTGCTCGCCAGCCGCGACGATCCGGCCGGCCTCTTCGAACAGAGAGCGCATCCAGGTGTGCTCGGGGTCGTGCGTGTGCACGGGGTGCCACCACAGCGCGTTCACGATCGGCGTCGGCGCGAACGGGAGGCCGACCGAGCGGATGGCGCCCGCGCGCTGCGCGAGCGGCAGGAGCGCGCGGTGGATGATGCCGACGCGCCGGGTGCCGGCGATGAAGTGCGGGATGGCGAGGAAGCTTTCGACCACGACCTCCACGTTGGGTTCGATGCCGAGCTGCTGCACCTGCCGCTCCGCCGAGGTGAAGGCCGAGCGGGACTGGTAGTTCATCACCCAGGGCAGCCTCGACATCTCCGTGCGCGAGAGCGCGTCGCCGACCTCGTCGTTGTCCTCGGCGACGATGGCGACCCAGTCGTCCTGCCAGAGGTCCACGAACGGCAGCTCGGTGAGGAAGCCGTGCGGGATGACCATGCCGTCCACCGAGCGGAGCCGGTTGGTCGCGTCCTCGACCACCGTCGGGTTGTGCAGCATGAACCGGAAGTGCACCCCGGGCGCCTGTGCGGCGGCCAGCTCGGAGACCACGCGGCCGATCGTGGTGAAGCCGTAGTCGGAGCCGAAGATCGCGAACTCGCGGACCGACTCGGCCGGGTCCCAGGTCGCCTGGCTCTCGAACACCCGGCGCGCGGCCTCCAGCGCGATCGTGGTGTGGTCGGCCAGCCGCAGGGCCAGCGGCGTCAGCTCGTAGGTGTTGCCGCGGCGGGCGAGGATCGGGTCGCCGAAGTGGATGCGCAGCCGCGACAGCGAAGCGCTCAGGGCGGGCTGGCTCAGCCGGAGGCGCTCCGCCGCCCGGGTCACGCTGCGCTCGGTGAGGAGGGCGTCGAGGGCGATCAGCAGGTTCAGATCGAGCCGCGACATCAGTGGGGAGTCGGTCACGACGGTGTGATCCTTTCCTACGCAGGCCGGGCATTTCACTATAACGACGCGGTCTGCCGCCGGGGGCGCGGCCACGGTCTCGATCGCGTATCGACCCAGCTTATGTCTGGGATAAGCAGAAGTACCGTTGTTTATCTTCCTTACCGCTGAGACACTCGAAACTGCCCCCAAGGGACGGCGACACAGCCGCCGCCTCACCGACAACGAAGTCTCAGAAGAGGTCAATCCGATGAAGCACACACGCAGGAGCCGCTCAGCCCGGCTTGCCTGGCTCGCCATCCCGGTCACCGCCGGGCTCCTCCTCGCCGGCTGCTCCTCCAGCGGCGGCTCCTCCGGCAAAGAGCCCCAGACGATCACCTTCGCTTATGGCGCGACGAACGACCAGGACAAGGCGGCCTACGACGGCCTGGCCTCGGCGTTCGAAGCCGAGAACAAGGGCGTCACCGTCACGCCCCAGAACCTCCCGGTCCAGAGCTACCCCACCACCATCGCCACCCGCGTGCAGGGCGGGAACGCGCCGGACACGTTCACCGCGGAGGGGGGCACCGGCCAGTCCAACTCGATCCTGCCGTGGGCCAAGTCCGGCCTCGTGCTCCCGCTGGATGACGCCGCCATCTCGGCGAAGCTCCCCGACTCCGCCAAGAGCCTCTACACGTACAACGGCAAGATCTACGGCGTCCCGACCGGCACGCAGCTGAACGGCGTCATCTACAACGACGAGCTGGCCCAGTCGATCGGCGTCAAGATCGACGCGACGACCAGCCTCGACGACATCATCGCCCAGTGCAGCAAGGCCCGGGCGGCCGGCAAGACGATCTACGGCCTGGCCGGTTCGACCTATCAGAACAACGGCATCCTCGCCGTCGCGCTCGCGACCTCCACGGTCTACGGCCCGAACAAGAACTGGAACGCCGACCGCGCGAAGAACAAGGTCACGTTCGCCGGCACCAAGGGCTGGACCACGGCCCTCGAGTCGATCAAGAAGATGTACGACGCGGGCTGCTTCCAGGACGGTGCGACCAGCGCCGGCTTCGACGCCCTCACCAACGGCGCGTCCTCCGGCAAGATCCTCGGCTTCTTCGCCCCGAGCGGCGCGGCGCAGGAGATCATGCAGGCCGCCGGCGGCCACGTCAAGCTCGTCGCACTCCCGGTCGGCGCCCCGCAGGGCACCAAGACCTACCTGTCGCTGAGCTCCGACCAGGGCGTCACCGCGAGTGCCAAGACCAAGAGCCCGAAGCTGGCGACGGACTTCCTGAAGTACATCATCTCGGACAAGGGCCAGGACGCGTACTCCAAGGCGGTCGGCTCCATCCCCGTGAACGTCAACGCGAACACCACGCTGCTTCCGCAGTACGCCGGCATCAAGGACGAGATCGCCAAGAACGACACCCGCGGCTACGCGCCGACCGAGTGGCCGAACGCCAAGATCTACACGGACCTCGGCAACGGCGTGCAGGGCATCCTGACCGGTCAGATGACCGTCAAGCAGGTGCTCCAGCAGATGGACACCGACTGGGGTTGATCCGGTGACCCGGGCGGCCGATCCTGTGAGGGCCGGCCGCCCGAACCCGGGTGAAAGGAACGATCGATGACGACGCAGTCAGAGGTACGGACGATGACCACGAAGACGCAGACCCAGACTCCGGTGGCGGCGCCGCGCCGCACGCAGCGGGTGAAGCCCTACCGGGTGAAGCTCGGCAGCTGGTGGTGGGCGCTCCCCGCGCTGGTGCTCATGTTGATCGTGATCTACGCGACCACCGTCGCCGGCGGGTTCTTCGCTTTCACCAACTGGTCGGGACTCGGCCCGTTCGACTTCGTCGGCCTCGCGAACTTCGTCAAGATCTTCCAGACCCCCGAGCTGATCGGGTCGCTGTGGAACACGCTGTTCCTGGCGTTCGGCTTCCTGGTCTTCACCAACATCCTCGGGCTGCTGTTCGCCCTGGCGCTCAACCGCTCGCTCAAGTCCCGCTACGTGCTGCGCACGCTGGTCTTCATGCCGGTGGTCGTCAGCCCGATCGCGGTGTCGTACATCTGGAAGTTCATCTTCGACTACAACGGCCCGCTCAACCAGGCGATGGTCGCCGTCGGCCTCCCCAAGCAGAACTGGCTCGCCAGCCCCACGCTCGCCATCTGGTGCGTGCTGATCGTGATGGTCTGGCAGAACATCGGCTTCGTGATGGTCATCTACCTGGCCGGGCTCGCGACCGTGCCGATCGAGATGGAGGAGGCGGCCGCGCTCGACGGCGCCAGCACCTTCCGCCGGTTCCGCTACGTGGTGCTGCCGATGATCCAGCCCTCGGTCGCGATCGCGACGACGCTGACGCTCATCCAGGGCCTCCGGGTGTTCGACCAGGTGGTCGCGCTGACGGGCGGCGGGCCGGCGGGCGCCACCCAGACCCTGGCGCTGGAGGTCTACCAGACGGCGTTCACCTACCAGCAGTTCGGGTTCGGCGCCGCGCTGGCGCTCATCCTGAGCCTGCTGATCCTGGTCTTCTCCATCGCGCAGCAGTACGCGACGCGCGATCGCTCGCTCAAGGAGGCGTGAGCCATGTTCCGCTACACCAAGAAGACCCTCGCGATCGAGATCATCGTGCTGATCGCGGTGGCGATCATGCTGCTGCCGTTCTGGATCCTGCTGGTCGGGTCGTTCAAGACGCTGCCCGACATCCTGAGCTCGGCCGCGGTCGCGCCGCCGACCAGCCCGACCTTCGACAACTTCATCCAGCTGCTGTCGCCCGCCTCCGCGTCGTCGGGCAACATCTGGGCCGGCCTGCTCTCCAGCGTCATCATCACGACCGGCAGCATCCTGCTCCTCGTCGCCCTCGGCTCGGTCGCCGCGTACGGCATCGCCCGGTCGACGAGCAAGTGGAGCCGGCGGTCGTTCTACCTGTTCCTCGTCGCCATCATCCTGCCGACCCAGCTCGGGACGCTGCCGCTCTACATCGGGGCGCGCACGGTCGGCCTGGTCGGCAACCCGTGGGGCATGATCATCATCTACACGGGGATGCTGCTGCCGTTGTCGGTGTTCCTGTACGCCAACTTCTTCCGCAACCTGACGCCGGAGTACGAGGAGGCCGCCGTCATCGACGGCGCGAACCGCTACCAGGTGTTCTCGAAGGTCGTCTTCCCGCTGATGTCGCCGGCGACCGGCACCGTCGCGATCCTCGCGGGGCTGATCGTCTGGAACGACTTCTTCACGTCGCTGATCTTCCTGAACGGCACGTCGTGGCAGACCCTCCCGGTCGTCATGTACAGCTACGTCGGCTCGCTGGTGTCGCAGTGGAACCTGATCTTCGCGGTCGTCATCGTGTCGATGATCCCGATCCTGGCGTTCTACGCCTTCGCGCAGAAGAAGTTCATCCAGGGCTACGCCGGCGGGCTCAAGGGCTGACCGGATGTCCGACGCACCACGGTCCGCCCCCGATCTCGGGGATGGGACCTACCGCAACCCCGTCCTGCCCGGCGACCGGCCCGACCCCGCCGTGCTGCGGGTCGGCGACCAGTTCTACCTGACGTACTCGTCGTTCGACGCGTCGCCGGGGCTGACGATCTGGCGCTCGCCGGACCTGGTCAACTGGACGTTCGTGACCTGCGCGCTGGAGCGGCCGCTGAGCACGGTCTTCGCGCCCGACTTCATCGAGCACGACGGCCGGTTCTTCCTCTACATCCCGTTCATCCCGAGCGCGTGGTCGGAGGAGGTCGCCGAGCCGCAGATCTGGGTCATCCAGGCGGACAGCCCGGAGGGGCCCTGGAGCGAACCGGTGTTCACGGGCGTCTCGGGAGCCATCGACCCGGGCCATGTGGTGGGGGAGGACGGAGAGCGCTACCTCTTCGTCAACGGCATCCGCCGCTGCCGGCTCAGCCCGGACGGCCTCCACGCCGTGACCGAGCTGGAGCAGGCGTACGACGGCTGGCGTTACCCCGACGAGTGGATCACCGAGGCGTACGCGCTGGAGGGGCCGAAGCTGTTCCGCCGCGGCGAGTGGTTCTACCTCGTCAGCGCGGTCGGCGGCACGGGAGGCCCGGCGACCGGGCACATGGTCATCGTCGCCCGCTCGCGGTCGGTGCACGGGCCGTGGGAGAACGCGCCGGGCAACCCGATCGCGCGCACCCGCTCCGCCGGCGAGGCCTGGTGGTCGCGCGGGCACGCGACGATCCTCGACGCCCCGGACGGGTCGTGGTGGATGGTGTCGCACGGCTACGCGAACGGATTCCGCACGCTGGGGCGGCAAGCGCTGCTGGAGCCGATCGAGTGGACGGACGACGGCTGGCCGGTCGCGTCCGCGCAGGATGTCGGCGCGCCACTCCGCACGCCGGTCGCGGCCTCCGGCCCGGTCGCCGTGCCCGCTCCCTCCGACGACTTCGCCGCCCCGGCCTGGGGCGAGCGCTGGGTCTTCGACAACCCGGGGCCGGATGAGCGCGACCGCGCGCGGTTCGGCGACGGCCTGGCGCTCGCGGCGAAGGGCACCTCTCCCGCCGACTCCTCGCCCCTGACCACCTGGTCGATGGACGACGCCTACGAGGTCGAGGTGGAGGCCGAGGTGCGCGGCGGGGCCACCGGCGGCCTGCTCCTCTACTTCAACGACCGGATGTTCTTCGGCATGGGCTGGGACGGCTCCGGCATGGCCAGCTACGCCGGCGGCATCCGCACGCACTGGCGCGAGCCGGCCGAGTCCGGAGCGACCATCGGGCTGCGGCTGCGGAACGACCGCCACATCGTGACCGGCTGGCACCGGCGCCCCGGCGGGGACTGGGTGCGGCACGGCGTGCGCTACGACACCTCCGGAGCGCACTCGGCGACCATGAACGATCTGAAGAGCCTGCGTCCTGCGCTGTTCGCGGCCGGTGACGGCGAGGTCGTGTTCCGTCGGTTCCGCTACCGGGCTCTCCGCCTGGAGGAGGCAGCATGACCCTCGAACGCCTCCGCGACGCCGTGACCGGCGCCGTCCCGAACGCGATCATGCCGCTGTTCTGGCAGAAGGGCGGACCGGTCGAGGTCGTGCGCGAGGAGATGGAGCGCATCGGCGACGCCGGGATCGGCGCCGTCATCCTCGAAGCCCGGCCGCATCCCGAGTTCCTCGGCGACGGCTGGTGGCGCGACGTCGACGCGGTGCTGGAGATCGCCCGCCGCCGCGGCATGACGGTCTGGTTCTTCGACGACGACACCTTCCCGACCGGGCACGCCGGGGGAGCGGTGGAGGCCGCGCCCGCGGAGCTGCGCCGGCACTTCCTCACCGAGCGGCACACCGACGCCGTGGGTCCCGCGCGCGGAGCCTCCTTCATCGTCGAGCGGCGGAAGTTCTGGGGTCCGGAGGCCGCCCAGGAGCCCGGGCAGCTGATCCGCGTGCTCGCCTACCCGCGCGCCGAGGACTCGGACGAGCTGATCGGCGACCCCGTCGACCTGACCGACCGCCTCGCGGACGGCGTCCTGCACTGGGACATCCCGGACGGCTGGTGGCGGATCTTCTTCCTCTCGATCGCCGGGAGCGTCGGCAGCGAGCCGCACGCGCAGCACATCGACTACCTCAACGCGGACTCCACCCAGCTGCTCATCGACAGCGTCTACGAGCGCATCCACGAGCGGTACGCGGACGAGTTCGGCCGCACCATCGGGGGGTTCTTCAGCGACGAGCCCGGGCTCTACAACGACCCGGACACCTTCGACTTCGACTCGCGGCTCGGCAAGGCGGTGCCGCTGTCCTGGAACGACCAGGTCGCCGCGCTGCTGTCCGAGACGCTCGGACAGGACGCGGCCCTGCTCCTTCCGCTGCTGTGGTGGCCGGCGGGCGGCCGCGAGCGGGAGGTCCGCTACGCCTACATGGACACGGTGTCGCGGCTCTACTCCGAGAACTTCGGCCGGCGGCTCGGCGACTGGTGCCGTGCGCACGGCGTGGAGCACATCGGGCACGTCATCGAGGACAACGGGTCGCACGCGCGGCTCGGGCCGGGCGCCGGGCACTACTTCCGCGCGATGGCGGGGCAGGACATGGCCGGCATCGACATCATCGGCGGTCAGGTGGTCCCGGGATTCTCGCGCGGCCCGTTCGGCAATATGAGCGGCGCCGCGGACGGCGAGTTCTTCCACTTCGGGCTCGCCAAGCTGGCGTCGTCGGCGGCGCACCTCGATCCGCTCAAGCAGGGCAGAGCGATGTGCGAGACGATCGGCGCCTACGGCTGGTATGCCGGGCTGCGGCTGTTCACCTGGCTGACCAACCACCTCCTGGTGCGCGGCGTCACGCACGTGGTCCCGCACGCGTTCTCGCCCGCGCCCTTCCCCGACCTGGACTGCCCTCCGCACTTCTACGCGCACGGCAACAACCCGCAGTATCCGCATCAGCACCTGCTGAGCGCGTACACGAACCGGCTGAGCCACCTCCTCCAGGGCGGGTCGCACGTGGCGCCGTTCGCGGTGCTCTACCACGCGGAGGCGGAGTGGCTCGGCGACGCGATGCCGTGCGAGCGGCCGCTGCGGCTGCTGACGGAGGCCCAGCTCGACGCCGACATCGTGCCGGCGGACGCGCTCCCGGGCGCGGGCGTGGACGATTCGCGGCTGGCGCTCGGCGGCGAGACGTACGACGCGCTCATCGTCCCCGGCAGTGCGTTCCTGCCCGAGCAGGTGGCGCGCGAGCTGCTGCGACTCGACGACGCGGGCGTGCCCGTTGTCTTCGTCGGCTCGGTGCCGGAGGTCGCGGGGCACGGCGTCGACGCGGACGTGCTCAGGCGGCACTTCCGGCAGGTGTCGCAGAAGCGCCTGGTCGACTCCGTCTCGGGGATGACCGAGCGGGCCGTTCGTCTCGGCCGGCCGGCCGCGTCGCTGCGCGTGCTGCGGCGCGACCTCGGGGACGCGGACGTGGTCATGCTCGTCAACGAGTCGGTCCGGGAGTCCGTGCGGACGACGGCGACCCTCCCGCGCGCGGGCGAGGTGGTGGCCTTCGACGCCACCGCGGGCACGCTGACGGCGGTTCCGGCCGCGGGCGACGGCTGGGCGACCTCCGTCGGCCTGGACCTCGGTCCGGGTGAGGCGCTGGTGCTGATCGTCGGCTCGCCGGCGACGTGGGAGGGTCTGCCGGTGCGTCCGGCGGCCGTGCACGCGGACGCGATCGAACTCGCTCCGACCTGGTCGGTGGCCACCGTCGCGGCCGGGGAGACAGGCTTCTCCGCGTGGGGCGAGCTCGACACCCTCCGCCCGCTCAGCGACCCCGACCTGCTGCCGCGGTTCAGCGGCACGGCCCGCTACACGGCCTCGTTCGACGCGGATGCGGCCGGCGGCGAGCACGCGCTCGACCTCGGCGAGGTGTTCGAGCTCGCGACCGTGCGACTCAACGGCGTCGATCTCGGCACCCGCATCGCGCCGCCGTACGTGTTCCCGGTGCCGGAAGGCGTTGTCTCCGGCAGCAACACCATCGAGATCGACGTCACCAACACCCTGGCCAAGGCGCAGCCCGACTTCTTCTCCGCGTTCGCGCAGCAGGAGCCGAGCGGCCTGCTCGGACCGGTGACGCTGGTCCCGCTGACCCGGAAGGACACAGCATGAGCGGCGACCGCGCGGCCTTCGAGCGCTTCTGCGACCTCTTCTACACACAGAAGCGGGTCGCCGACGCCTTCGCCTTCCTCGTCGCCGACGACTACCGCCAGCACAACCCGGGCATCCCGGACGGCCCGGCCGCTGCGGTCGAGGCCCTGACGCCGAAGTTCGACGGCAGCCCGGAGGCGCGCTTCGCGATCCAGCGCATCCTCGTCGACGGCGACCTCGCGATGGTGCACGTCAAAGCCTCCCGGCCCGGCGCCCCCGACGCCGCGGTCGCGGATATCTACCGATTCGAGAGCGGCCGGATCGTCGAGCACTGGGACGTGCTGCAACCCGTCCCCGTGCATGCCGCCCACGACCATCCGATGTTCTGAACAGGAGAACCCATGTACCAGCTCGCACCCAACATCGAACTGCTCTTCACCGAGGCAGGCGACTACCACGACCGCGTGCGCGCCGCCGCGGCCGCGGGCTTCACCGCCGTCGAGATGTGGGGACCGACCGGCGTCGACGCCCCGGCGACCCCGAAGGACCTCCCCGCGCTCAAGGCCGCGCTGGAGGAGACCGGCACGACGCTCACCGCGCAGCTCTCGGAGCCGCGCACGCAGTTCATGATCCCGCCGTGGGACCACTCGGAGTTCTACCGCAAGCTGGACGAGGGCATCGTGATCGCGCAGGACCTCGGCTGCCCGCGCATCGTCGTCGGCAGCGGCACGGGCTTCGGCGGCTGGAAGCGCCAGGTCCAGCTCGACAAGCTGATCGAGATCTACCAGAAGGCGATCGCGCAGATCGACGGCTCGGGCATCACCCTCGCGCTGGAGCCGGTCAACGTGCGCGTCGACCACCCCGGCTCGCTGCTCGACCGCACGGCGGAGGCCGTCTACGTCGCGCGCGGTGTCGACTCGCCCTTCTTCGGTGTGCTCTACGACATCTACCACTCGGCGGTCGAGGGCGAGGACATGGCGGGCGAGCTCCAGAACGCCGGCGACCTGATCGCCTACGTGCAGCTCGCCGACGCCCCCGGCCGCGGCGAGCCGGGCTCGGGCGAGCTCGACTGGGCCGAGCGCCTCGGCATCCTTCGCGCCTCCGGCTACGACGGCCCGATCGGGCTGGAGTACTACCCGACGCAGGAGTCGGCGGCCTCCGTCGCCCTCATCCGCGAGCTGGCGGTGAGCGCATGAGCCGCTATCCCGACGCGGTCGACGTCGTCATCGTCGGCAGCGGCCCGACCGGCGCCGCGTACGCGCGCATCCTGAGCGAGGAGGCGCCTGGCGCGACCGTCGCACTGTTCGAGGTCGGGCCGACCGTCTCGAACCCGCCGGGCGCGCACGTCAAGAACATCCAGGACGCCGCCGCCCGGACCGACGCCCAGGAGCGCTCGGAAGGCCCCGGCGCCGGCGCCGAGACCGTCAACGGGCCCGGCTCGGTGACCGCCGGCCAGCGCCGCGCCCGGCCGGGGACCTACCTCCTCGATGAGGGCTTCCAGGAGCCGGGCGAGGACGGCCTGCCCGTCGTCGCCTTCTCCAGCAACGTCGGCGGGATGGGCGCGCACTGGACCGCCGCGTGCCCGCGGCCGGGAGACAGCGAGCGCATCGGATTCCTGCCCGACCTGGACGAGCTGCTGGACGAGGCCGACCGGCTGCTCGGCGTGACGACCGACGCGTTCGACGGCGCTCCGTTCACCGCCGTGGTCCGGGAACGCCTCGCGGCTGCTGTCGATGACGGCCGCCCTGCCGCACAGCGCGTGCAGCGGATGCCGCTCGCGGTGCACCGCAGCGACGACGGCCGGCTGGTCTGGTCAGGCTCCGACGTCGTGTTCGGCGACGTGACCCGCGGCAACCCGCAGTTCACGCTGTACGACGAATCCCTCGTCACCCGCGTGCTGGTGGAGGACGGCCGCGCGGCGGGCGTGGAGGTGCGCGACCGCCGCGCGGGCGACCTCCACACCGTGGCCGCGCGCTTCGTGGTGGTCGCCGCCGACGGGCTGCGCACGCCGCAGGTGCTGTGGGCCAGCGGCATCCGGCCCGCCGCGCTCGGCCGCATGCTCAACGACCAGACGCAGGTGGTCTACGCCACGCGCATTCGCGACGCCGCACAGGTGGCCGCCGAGAACGCGGCGGCCGGGTCGGGCGGAATCGGCTCCGACGAGGTCATCGACGGCCCGATCAGCGAGCACAGCGGCGTCAGCTGGGTGCCGTTCACCGACGAGCTGCCGTTCCACGGCCAGGTCATGCAGCTCGATGCCTCGCCGATCCCGCTCGCCGACGACGACCCGGTGGTGCCGGGCTCGATCGTCGGGCTCGGGCTGTTCTGCGCGAAGGACCTGCAGTGGGACGACTGCGTGGCGTTCAGCGACGAGGAGCGCGATTGGTACGGGATGCCCGCCATGCGCGTCCACTACCGGCTCACCGACCGCGACCACGCCGTGATCGAGCGGGCGCAGGCGGAGATCGTGGAGCTCGCGAAGGCGGTCGGCGACCCGATCGGCGACCGCCCGTTCACGATGCCGCTCGGCGCGTCGCTGCACTACCAGGGCAGTGTGCGGATGGGGGAGACCGACGACGGCCGCAGCGTGTGCGGCCCCGACAGCGAGGTCTGGGCGGCGCCCGGGCTGTTCGTCGCGGGCAACGGCGTCATCCCGACGGCCACCGCGTGCAATCCGACGCTGACCTCCGTCGCGCTCGCGGTGAGGGGCGCACGGCGGATCGCGCGGGAGCTCGCCGATCCGGCGCTCTTGCTTAGGTCTGAAAACGACATTAGTGTGTAGAACCAAGGAAAAAGTAGTCAAGGAGGACTCGTGATCCCCGATCGCATCATCGAGCAGGGCACGCTCACGACCACCGGCACGCGTGCCGCGGTCGATGTGCGGATCCCCTGGTATCGCGCGCTCCCAGCGTCCTGCATCGCCGGCGCCACGCTGTCCGTCGACGACGTGGCCGCGCCGGCCGAGACCCTCCGCTGGGAGCTCAACGGCCGCGAGCGCACCTTCGCGGACATGGCGGACGACACCGAAGAATGGTGGTTCCCGCTCGACTCGGCGGTCCTGTCGGGCGACATCCCCGTCCCGGACGACGGCCGGGAGCACGAGGTGTCCGTCGACCTCACCGTCTACATCCCGTACATCATCATCGGCGACGACGAGGTGCTCCACATCGAGGAGCACGACACCAAGACCATGAAGGCGGTGACGGCATGAGCACCAACCTCGGCTCCCCGATCCAGGGCGTGACGCTCTACAGCTTCACCCGGGCGTTCCACGGCCGGGAGTACGACCTGGAGGGGCTGATCCGCAAGGTCGCCGCCGACGGGTACGGCCCCGGGCTGGAGATCATCGGCTTCTCCAGCTTCCGCGGCTTCCCGGTCATCGAGGACGCCTTCGCCGGCTGGTTCCGCGACCTGGTCGCGGAGGTCGGGCTGGTGCAGACCTCCCTGGCGATCAACGCGGACATCGGCATCCACCGCGACCGGCTGCTGAACCAGGACGAGCTCATCGAGTACATGCGCCGTCAGATCGAGGCCGCCGCGAAGCTCGGCTTCCCGATCGCGCGCGTGCAGATCTCGATCACGCCGGACTCGATGGCCGCGCTCGCGCCGATCGCCGAGCAGTACGGCGTGACGCTCGCGCTGGAGGTGCACGCCGACCAGTACGCCTCGCACCCGCGCATCCTCGCGCTGCGCGACCGCTACGAGGAGGTCGGCTCGCCGTTCCTGGGCTTCACCGCCGACTGGGGCGCCACCACGGTCGGCTTCGCGCCGTCGCTGCTGGAGGCCTACCGGCGCCGCGGCGCCACGGAGGAGCTGCTGGGTCAGGTCGTGGACCTCTGGAACGAGTTCTACGAGGCGGGGCCTCCCGCCGACCAGGCCGACCACGGTCAGCGGTTCGGCCGGTTCATCGGCCTCGCCGCCCAGAACGGCCGGCCCGACCTCGGCATCGACTTCGCCATCAACGGCACCGGCCTGTTCGGGCCCGCGCGCGTGGACGACTGGCTGGAGATCATGCCGTGGATCAAGCACGTGCACGGCAAGTTCTTCGGCATCGACGAGAACCACGAGGAGCCGTCCGTCCCGGTCCGGGACCTCATCGCCCTGCTGGTCGAGAACGGCTACAACGGCGCGATCTCCAGCGAGTACGAGGGCTGGCACTGGAACCACTGGCAGTCGCCGTTCGAGATCATCCGCGACGAGCAGGCCGTGCAGCGCTCGGCGGCGCAGAACGCGGGCGGCCGCATGGTCACCGACGCCGGAGAGGCGCGGCTCCAGCTCGCGCAGTGGCTGCCGAGCCGGGAGGGGGCGATCAGTTGAGCAGCATCGCATTCACCTCGCGCATCGTCCGCGCTGGGTCCACCAGCTCGGGCGACAGCAGGGCCTGGAGCGCGAGGCCGTCCTTGAGCGCCAACAGCATGGTGGCGGCGGTATCGGCCGGCCACTCCGCGGGGAGCGCCCCGGCCTCCTGGGCCGCCCCGATCGCCTCGGTCAACTGCGCGCGCAGCCGGACGTAGAGGTCGGCGAAGTAGTCGTGGGCGGCGTGCTCGGGATTGGTGGCCTCGGCCGACAGGACCGTGTACAGCCGCATCACGGCCGGCTCGCGGGCGTTGTCGGCCATCGTCTCGGCGAGGGCCTCCACCGGGGTGCTGTTGGTCGCGATCGCGGCCGCGAAGCTCGTGCCGTCGAGCTCGTCCCGTCGCGCCAGGACCGCCGTGAGGAGGTCCTCCTTGCTCGGGAAGTGGTGCAGGAGGCCCTGCCGCGAGACCCCGCACGCCGTCGCGATGTCGGTCAGCGTCGCGTTGTCGAACCCGGATGTCCCGAAGGCCGCGATGGCCTGCTCCAGGATCAGTTCCTTGCGTGCGCGCCCCGACGCGTACCCGTCTTCCCTGCCGCTCATAACCCGTAGCCAATCATGAAAATAAAAACTTACGAAGAGGTAGGTATTCATGTTACGGTCCCCGACAGACGGGTCAAGCCCGCTCGCACGCCCTCGACGATGAAAGGCACAGCGTGACCACCGAAGCAACGGTCGCCGGCGACACCGCCGGCACGAGACCGATCAAGTGGAGCTACATGGACCACTGGCGGGCCGACGGCCCCCGGGGTCCCTACGACCAGTGGCACTCCCGCAAGACCATGACCCGCTTCCTCCGCCAGGTCGCCGCGGTCGGGTTCGACGCCATCGACACCTTCGACTTCCGGTTCTGGCAGATCCTGGAGCAGTACGGCTCGGTGGCGAACTACCAGGAGTTCGTGCAGGAGCAGGGCCTCGAACGGATCGTCAACACCTTCCACGGCGTGTACTACGACCCGGAGCGCTACGCGCCGGAGGTGCCGGCCACGCACGAGACCATCCTCGAAGACTTCAAGGTCACGCTCGACCGCTGGTCGGGCATCCAGCTCGACAACATCATCGTGATGCCGGGCAGCCGCTTCTTCGACGAGCAGGGCGTCACCGACGACGGACTGAAGCACGCGGCCGAGCTCTGGGGCAGGGTCGGCGAGCTCACGCAGCAGTACGGCGTGAACCTGACCTGCCACCACGAGTTCTACGGCGGCATCCGCACCCGCGCGCAGATCGACACGTTCTACGGCTACGCCGACCCGCGCTACGTGAAGTTCTTCGTGGACACCGCGCAGCACTGCATCGCGGACGTCGATCCGGTGGCCGTCTACGAGGCCCACCACGAGCGCGTGAGCGGCTTCCACTTCAAGGACACCCGCACCAAGGACGTCAACGAGGACTACCGGCTCTGGCCCGACGCCGAGCTCTCGGCCGTCACGACCGAGAAGTGGTTCTACGAGATGGGCACCGCGGAGGGCCTGGTCGACTTCGAGTCGATGATGCGCTCGGTCCGCGACCACGGCTACACCGGCTGGATCAGCGTGGAGCACGACAAGGCCGACAAGATCGGCGGCGACTACTCGGAGAGCACCGCGATCGCGCGCTGGTACGCCAAGAACGTGCTCGACCGCATCTACCAGGAGGAGCGGGCATGACAGGCATCCGGTGGGGCTACGCCCTCAACCAGTGGGACACCAACATCGACGCGTTCGTGCGCAAGCGCGATCACGAGCGGGCGTTCAAGACCATCTCGATCAGCGGGTTCTCCGGCGTCGAGCTGACCGCCGAGAGCTTCGGTCCGTGGGAGCCGCTGGGCTCGCCGGAGCAGATCGCGAACCTGTACGGGTCGCTCGACGGCCTCCGCCAGGTGCTGACCGAGTGTGCGCTCGACGGCGTCTCCAGCTACGTCTACGACCCGTTCATCGGGTTCGACGTGGAGATGGGCCGCGGCCACGACCCGCTCGACCCCGAGGCCGTGCCGCGGATCACCGCGACCGCAGTCTGGTTCGCGGAGGCGCTGGCTGCGCTGGGCGGGGAGGTGCTGGTCGTCCGCCCGTGCGGGTCGGCCTGGCAGACCGGCGCCCTGGACGACGACCGGATCGCCGCCCTCGCGGCCTGCTGGAACACGGTCGGCGCCGCCGTCGCGGCCGCGGGCGTCTCTCTCGCCCTGCACTTCGACTTCCTGTCGGCGCTGCGCCTCGGCGACGGTCTCGCCCGGCTGCTCGACGCGACCGACCCGGAGCTGGTCGGCCTCGCGCTCGACACGGCCGAGTTCGCCGTCGCGGGCCTCGATCCCGTCGGGGTGTTCGAGCGCCACGCGGACCGTGTCCGGCACATCCAGCTCAAGGACGCCCGCGAGGTCGTGGACGAGGCCGAGGCCCTCACCCCGCACGCCGAGCAGTTCGTCCGCACCGAAGGCGGCGCGCGCCGCGTCGAGCGCTGGTTCTTCGAGCCGACCGACGAGGGCGGCCTCGTCGACTTCGAGTCGTTCGCGCGGTCTCTCGCGCGCCACGGCTACACCGGTTGGATCGTCGTCGAGTCCGACCAGAGCCCTCACCCCGCCGAGAGCGCGATGGTGAGCGGCTGGTACGTCCAGAAGGTCCTCGCACCACTCACCTCCGCCGCGGGAGAACTCTCCGGCAGCGCCGTCGGAAAGGCATGACCATGACCACTCGCACAGCACCGTGGAAACGGGCCCTCCCGCTCGCGGCCGCGCTCGCCGCCGGGGCGCTCGTCCTCGCCGGCTGCTCCGGCAGCGGCTCCGCGGGAGGCGCCGAGCCGAAGACCATCACGTTCGCGTTCGGCGCGACGAACGACCAGGACAAGGCCGCCTACTCCGGCCTCGCCACGGCGTTCGCCAAGACACACAAGGGCGTGACGGTCACCCCGCAGAACCTCCCGGCGCAGAGCTACCCGAGCACGATCGGCACCCGCGTGCAGGGCGGCAACGCTCCCGACACCTTCCAGTCGGAGGGCGGCACCGGACAGTCGTACTCGATCATCCCGTTCGCCAAGGCCGGCCAGCTGCTGCCGCTGACGGACAGCGCGATCCTCTCGGCGCTGCCCTCGTCGCAGAAGGAGCTGTGGGTCTACAACGGCAAGGCGTACGGCGTCCCGCTCGGCAGCAACGCGAACGGCGTCATCTACAACGACGAACTGGCGAAGTCGATCGGCGTCGACATCACCGCCTCCACCAGCCTGGACGGGATCATCGCCCAGTGCGGGAAGGCCCGCGCGGCCGGCAAGACGATCTACGGCCTGGCCGGGGGCGCGACCGCGAACAACGCGTTCCTCGCCCTGGGCCTGGCCACCTCGACCGTCTACGGCCCGGACAAGGACTGGAACACGAAGCGCGCCCAGAACAAGGTGACCTTCGCCGGCACCAAGGGCTGGACGACCGCTCTGGAGTCGGTCAAGAAGATGTTCGACGCCGGCTGCTTCCAGGACGGCGCGGCCAGCGCAGGCTTCGACGCCCTGACCAACGGCGCGTCCTCGGGCAAGATCCTCGGCTTTTTCGCTCCGAGCAACGCGGCGAAGGAGATCATGGACGCCGCCGGCGGCCACGTGAAGCTGGTCATCCTGCCGATCGCAGCGCAAAGCGGCACCAAGACGTACCTCTCCGTCAGCGCCGACCAGAGCGTCTCCGCGAGCGCCAAGACCAAGAGCCCGCAGCTCGCGACGGAGTTCCTGAAGTACATCGTCTCCAAGGACGGCCAGGAGGCCTACTCGCAGGCGGTCGGCACCATCCCGGTCACCGCGGACGCCTCCACGAAGCTCCTCCCGCAGTTCGAGCCGGTCACCGACCTCATCGACTCGAAGACCGTGCGCGGCCTCCCGTCGACCGACTGGACCAACGTCAAGGTCTACAACGACCTCGGCAACGGCGTGCAGGGCATCCTGACCGGCCAGCTGACGGTCAAGCAGGTGCTCCAGCAGATGGACGCCGACTGGCGTTGATCCCGGTCACGCCGAACGACATCGAACGAAAACCACGAAAGGAACCACCATCATGGTGAACGACACCGGCATCGCCGGCACGGGCATCGAGCTCGGCACCACCCTGTATTCGATGACGAGCGAGTTCGCCGCCGGCATCTACACGCCGGAGACGCTGATCGCGGCGGTCGCCGAGAACGGCATCGGCCCGGGCGTCGAGTTCAACATCGCCCAGCTGCTGCGCACCTACCCGGACGTCGACGCGGAGTTCGTGAAGCTCTGGTTCGACTCGCTGGAGAAGTACGGTCTGGAGCCGAGCGCGGTCGGCACCAACCTCGACATGGGCCGCCGCAAGGACCGGGACATGACGCCGGACGAGGAGCACGACTTCCTCGCCCGCCAGCTGAAGACCGCGCACACGCTCGGCTTCAAGCGCGTCGTCATCCGTTCGGCCGGGCGCGAGCTGCTGCGCAGCCTCCTCCCGCTCGCCGAGAAGTACGACCAGTGCCTCGGCTACGAGATCCACGCGCCGCAGGGTCCGAACGACCCCAAGGTGATCGGCATCCGGGAGCTCTACGAGGAGCTCGGCAGCGACCGCCTCGGCTTCACGGCCGACTTCTCGTCCACCATGCACAGCCTGTCGCCCACGCTGCTGGCGCAGCTGGAGAAGATGGGGATGGACCCGAAGCACTTCGGCGTGATGGACGAGATCTGGCACGAGCCGACGCCGATGCACGTCCGCAACCAGAAGTTCGAGGACTACCTCACCGGCGAGGGCGTCGACCCGGTGGGCTTCGGCCCGTTCACCCGGCTCGCGTTCAACATGCACGGGCTGGTGCCGCCGGAGGAGTGGCTCGACATCATGCCGCAGATCTTCCACGTGCACGCCAAGTTCTACGACATCGACGCCGACGGCCAGGAGCCGGCGATGGACATCCCGCGCATCGTGCGCCAGTTCGTGGAGGGCGGCTACCGGGGCTACCTGTCCAGCGAGTGGGAGGGTCACGCCTTCCAGGACCTGGGCGAGGCCGACCCGATCGACCTCGTGAAGAAGCAGCACGCGCTCATGCGGCGCACCATCGAAGACGCCGTCGCCGAGAAGGAGTCCCTCCATGTCTGACACCGCCGTCGAGCCCACCATCGCCGACCTGACCGCCGAGCTCGCACGCCTGCGCGAGGAGGTCGCCGCCGCACAGGCGCTCGCCCGTCGCGCCGCCGACCGGGGCGAGATCGAGAACCTGTTCAGCACCTACATGTACCTGCACAACGCGTTCCAGGACGAGCGGATCATCCCGCTCTGGGTGAAGGAGGGCACGGAGGGCATCCGCGCCCGCTACACGAACGCCGGGCAGTACACGACCTGGGAGAGCGTCACCCGCTACCACCGCGGCCGCCCGTCGCCGGAGGGCAAACTGATCCTGCACGCGACGACCACGCCGGTCATCGAGGTCGCCGCCGACGGGAAGACCGCCAAGGGCGTCTGGCTCATGGCCGGCACCGAGTCCGGCCTGACCGATCCGGAAGTCGCCAAGGCCTTCCCCGACATGTACTCGCCCGACCTGGTGCAGGGCAAGAAGGTCTGGGCGCACTGGGTCTGGTGCAAGTACGCCATCGACTTCCTCCGCCAGGACGGCGAGTGGAAGTTCTGGAAGTTCCGCTGCTACGAGCTCGCCCGCGCGCCCTTCGAGGAGAACTGGGTCAGCTTCGGCGAGAAGAACCAGGGTGCGTTCGACCTCGACCTGATGTACTTCGGCGACGACGGCAAGCCCGTCTTCATGCCGCCGGCGGACGAGCCGGTGCCGAGCGAGAACCACCCGTACAGCCCGTCGACCGTGCAGCAGCTGGAGCCGGAGCCTCCCGCGCCGCACGGCACGTTCACCGACACGTTCAAGTAAGGGATCCATCATGGCAACTCACAACTCGCTGTTCTCCGAGAAGGACGTCCGCCGCACCGCCGACGGCATCGCGGTCTCGGTCCAGCTGCCCTGGTACCGCAGCCTCTGGCTCTCCGCCGTCGACGACGTCGCGGCCTCCGTCAACGGCGTGGAGATCCCGCGCGACGACCTCCGCTTCGAGCTGAACGGCCGCAGCTACCGCATCGAGGAACTGCCGGAGCAGTCCGAGACGCTGTGGTTCGTCGCCGACCGCCCTGACGTCGTGATCCCGCTGGGCCACGCACCGGAGGCGGGGGAGAAGCTCACCGTGGAGGTCGTCCTCACGATGCGCCTGCTCTACATGCAGATCATGCCGGGCGTCGACGGCGGCCCGGGCCGCTACGTCACCAACCGGGTCCCGGTCGAGCGCGAGCTGGTGCTCGCATGACGTTGCGGGTGGCCATGATCGGCTACGGCTTCATGGGTGCCGCGCACTCGGTCGGCTGGCGGCAGGCGCCGCGCGTCTTCGACCTCCCGGAGGCCGTGGAAATGGCCGTGATCGTCGGCCGGAACGAGCAGGCGGTCGCCCGCGCCGGAGCCAAGTGGGGCTGGGCATCGCACGCGACCGACTGGCGCGAGGTGATCGCTCGCGACGACATCGACCTGGTCGACATCGTGACGCCGGGCGACTCGCACGCCGAGATCGCGATCGCCGCGCTGGAGGCCGGCAAGCACGTGCTGTGCGAGAAGCCGCTCGCGAACAGTGTGGCGGAGGCCGAGGCGATGGCCGCCGCCGCCGAGCGCGCGGCCGAGCACGGCGTCCATGCGATGGTCGGGTTCACCTACCGGCGCGTGCCCGCGGTGTCGCTGCTGCAGGACCTCATCGCGCGCGGGACCATCGGCGAGGTGCGGCAGGTCCGCGCCGCGTACCGCCAGGACTGGCTGGTCGACCCCTCCGTCCCGCTCGGCTGGCGCCTCCAGAAGGAGCACGCCGGCTCGGGCGCGCTGGGCGACATCGGCGCGCACATCGTCGACATGACCCAGTTCGTGACCGGCAGCCTGGTCACGCGGGTCTCCGGCACGGTCGAGACGATCGTCTCGCAGCGGCCGGTGCTCGGCGAGCGGTCGGGGTTCACCGGCAGCTCCACGGGCGAGCTCGGCGAGGTGACGGTGGACGACGTCGCGATCTTCACCGGCCGGCTCGGCAACGGCGCGCTCGTGTCCTTCGAGGCCACGCGCTTCGCGACCGGACGCAAGAACGCCCTCACCATCGAGGTGTCCGGCACGGAGGGCGCGCTGGCGTTCGACCTCGAGCGTCTGAACGAGCTGCGCTACTACGACCGGAACGCGCCGGCCGAGCTGCAGGGCTTCACCACGATCCTCGTGACCGAGCCCGAGCATCCCTACGTCTCGGCGTGGTGGCCGCCCGGGCACATGCTCGGCTACGAGCACGGCTTCTCCCACCAGGTCGTGGACTTCGTGACCGCCATCGCGCACGGCACCGCGCTCGACCCGACCTTCGCCGACGGCCTGGCGGTGCAGCGGGTGCTCGCGGCGGTGGAGGAGAGCTCGGCCCAGGATTCGGCGTGGGTCGCGGTGGAGGCCGCGGCTCCCGCCCGCGTATAGAGAGGAATGACTGTGACCCGCCCGATCACCCTGTTCACCGGCCAGTGGGCCGACCTGCCCTTCGAGGAGGTGGCGCGGCTCGCCGGCGAGTGGGGCTACGACGGCCTCGAGATCGCCTGCTGGGGCGACCACCTCGACGTCGCCCGCTGGGACGACGCCGACTACGTGCAGTCCCGGAAAGACATCCTCGAGCGCAACGGCCTGAAGGTCTGGACCATCTCCAACCACCTCGCCGGCCAGGCCGTCTGCGACGACCCGATCGACGAACGCCACCGCGACATCCTGAACGACCGGGTGTGGGGCGACGGCGACCCGGAGGGCGTGCGGCAGCGCGCCGCCGAGGAGCTGAAGCTGACCGCCCGGATGGCCGCGGCGCTCGGCGTGAAGACCGTGACCGGCTTCACCGGCTCCTCGATCTGGAAGGCCGTCGCGATGTTCCCGCCGGCCTCCGACGAGTGGATCGCCGCCGGCTACCGGGACTTCGCCGACCGCTTCCACCCGATCCTCGACGTGTTCGAGGAGGTCGGCGTCCGGTTCGCGCTGGAGGTGCACCCCTCCGAGATCGCCTACGACTACTGGACCGCCAAGGTGACTCTGGAGGCGATCGGCCACCGCGAGAGCTTCGGCATCAACTTCGACCCGTCGCACTTCATGTGGCAGCAGCTCGACCCGGTGGCGTTCGTGCTCGACTTCGCCGACCACATCTTCCACGTGCACGTGAAGGAGTCGATCACCAACCTGGACGGCCGCAACGGCGTCCTCGGCTCCCACCTGCCCTGGGCGAACCCCCGCCGCGGCTGGACGTTCGTGTCGACCGCGCACGGCGAGGTGCCGTGGGAGCCGATCTTCCGCGCCCTCAACTTCGTCGGCTACACCGGCCCGACCTCCGTCGAGTGGGAGGACGCCGGCATGGACCGCCTCCAGGGCGCGCCGGAGGCGATCGAGTTCGTTCGCGGACTCAACGCGATCACCCCGCCCGCCGCCGCCTTCGACGCGGCCTTCTCCACGAAAGCCGACTGATGGCCGAGGTTCTGAACGCCCTCATCCTCTCGGGCCACATGACCCGCGAGCACGACAACGAGCACCGCAGCTTCCGCCAGCACAACGTCTGGCTCACCCAGCTGCTGGAGGATGCCGGCCGCTTCCGCGTCCGGGTCGTGGAGGACCCGCGCGGGCTCGGCGCCGAGATCATCGACAAGTACGACGTCGTGATCGTCGTCTTCGAGGGCCGCGACGGCTACCACGAGAAGGCGGTCGGCTTCGGCGCGGAGACGGATGCGGCGCTGCTTCGGTTCGTCCGCGATGACGGCAAGGGGATCGTCTGGTTCCACGGGTCCGCCGCGCAGGAGGACGACTGGGGCTACCCGGACGAGTACAACGTCCTCCGCGGCTCGCGCCTCACCGTGGCCGGCGGCCTCCGCCCCCGGCCGTGGGGCGAGGCCCAGCTCGACACCGTCGAGCCGCGGCACGCGATCACCGACGGCATCAGCGCACGCTGGACCGTCACCGGCGACGACATCCTCACCGGTGTGGAGCTCCTCGACGGCGCGCAGGTGCTGCTCACGACCTACGACGACCTGGAGTCCTACGAGAGGGCGCCGGTCTGGCCGATGTCGCACTACCCGGTGGCCATCCCGGACGAGGGCATCGCCGCGCTCCCCGGCATGAACACCGACCAGCCGATCGCCTGGATCAACGAGTACGGCGCCGGCCGCTCGTTCACGATCACGATCGGCCACGACATCGACACGTTCCGCCGCATCGAGTTCATCCGGATGTTCCCGCGTGGCGTCGAGTGGGCCGCGACCGGGGACGTCACGCTGAACGGCCCAGACCGCAGGGGCGAGCGCCGCTTCCTCCCGTGGCCCTACTACAACCACGAGGGCTGAGCGCGGTCTCCCTCCGCCGAGGGGCACGTCGTTGTCACTTTTCGCGCGCGTAAGCGACAACAACGTGCCCCTCAAGTGGTTTCAGAGCGAGGCGCGGGCGAGCGCGAGGTGCGCGCGTGTCTTGGTCGGGACCCCGAACGCAGCTGCGATCTCCTCGGCATCGAGCTGGTTCATGCCGCGGTAGAGCACGGACAGGTGGCCGAGCTCGAGGAGCTCGGTGAGCGCCCAGACCGGCATCCGGCCGTCGTACTTGTCGCGAAAATGCTCCACGAAGAGTTCGTCGCTACGCGCTCTGCGCGCGTTCACTCGATCGAGCCACTGCGCATGTCTACTCGGGCTCGGCTGTCCATCGTCGATGACCTCCTCGTGTCCTCGACCACGAGTCCGTGTTCCACCAGCCGGTCGACCTGCTCGTTCAAGGACAGCCACGGCTTTGTGTACTCGGCCAACAGTCCCCCCAAAAGAAAATCAGCCCGCGCCTTTCGGCAACGGGCTGATCATGATGAAGGAAGCATATCACGCCGTGCAGACAGAATGGTCGAGACCTCCCCATCGGTGACACGCCGTCAGGCCGCCACCCCCTTCACCCCATCAATCGTCGGCCGCCCATCCGCGAACCACCGCGGGAACGTCACCTCGAACAGCTCCTCCAGCGCCAGCTCCGCGCCACCCCGCAGCGGCTCCTTCTCATCCCCGATCGACCGCACGATCGACAGGTCGCGCGTCGCCAGCGGCAGCGACAGCTCGTAGACCCGCTGCCGCACCTCCGCCAGGAAGATCTCGCCCGCCGCCGACACCGCGCCGCCGACGACGATCACACCCGGGTTGAACATGTTGACGAGCGCCGCGATCGACTCGCCGATCAGCCGGGCCGAGCGCTGCACCAGTGAGATCGCCAGCGCGTCGCCGTCCATCGCGGCGATCGAGACCGCCTCGGGCGTGATCGGCAGCCCGCGCGAGACCAGGCCGGCGAGGATGCCGCCCGCGCCCTCCTCGAGCGCGCGCTCGGCGTCGCGCATGATCGCCCAGCCGGACGCCTCCGCCTCCAGGCAGCCGACCTTGCCGCAGCGGCAGACCTCGGTCGAGTCGCGCACGCGCACGTGGCCGATGTCGCCCGCCGCCCCGTTCGCACCGCGGTGGATGCGGCCGTGCGAGACGAGGCCGGCGCCGATGCCGCTGCCGACCTTGCAATAGATGAGGTCCACATTGTCGTCGCGGCGGTGGCTGCGCTCGGTCAGGGCCAGGAGGTTGACGTCGTTGTCGACCCAGACCGGCGCCTCGAAGCGCTGCTCGAAGCGGCGGCGCACGTCGAAGCCGTTCCAGCCGGGCATGATGGGCGGCGCGACGGGGGAGCCCGTCTCGAAGTCGACGGGGCCGGGCACGCCGACGGCGACCGCCCAGACCGGACGCTCATCCTGCTCCGCCAGCAGCGCGTCGATCATCGCGAGCGCCGTGTCGATCGTCTCGGCCGGGCCGCGGCTGATGTCCCACGGCCGGTGCGCCTCGGCGACGACCTCACCGTCGAGGGAGGCCAGCCCGACGCGGATGTGGAGGGCGCCGAGCGCGCAGACCACGATCCGGCCCTGGTCCGAGCGGAAGCGGAGCGTCCGGGGCGCGCGGCCGCCCGACGAGGGGCCGTACTCGCCGTCCTCCAGGAAGCCCATCTCGATCGCCGCGTCCACGCGCTGGGCGACGACGCCACGGCCGAGTCCCGTCAGCCGGCCGATCTCGGGGCGGGTGTCGGCCTCCCCGGTGCGGACGAGGTTCACCACGCGCAGCAGGCTCATGACCTCGTCGGTCTGCGCGCCGAATCGGAGTGCGGAATCCCTAGCCATGCTTGATTCTGACACAACCTCACCCAAAAGGAGGTAGAACCAGCCCGTACTTGCGCGTCGAATTCCCGATCTTGCGCCGTAGTGCGACCAAAGAAAGATCGTCGCCGACCTAGGAAATCAGTCTCATTGATCCCCGGCATAGCCGATCCGCGGTTCCCCGATAGCGGCGCGGCACCGAAAGTAGAGACCGGGCACTCACATTCCGCCCGTCTGGAAAGGATCAAGGATGATCAAGCTTCTCTCCCACCTGTCGTATGTGGAGATCACGTCCCCGGATGTCGAGACGTCCGTCAAGTTCTACGAGGAACAGGTCGGCCTGACCGTGGTCGACCGCGTCGACGGCTCCGTGTACCTCCGCTGCTGGGGCGACTACTACGCCTACTCGGTCGTCGTCTCGCCCGGCCCCGAGCCGACGCTCGGCACGATGGCCTGGCGCACCTCCAGCGCCGAGGCCCTGGAGGAGGCCGCCAAGCGCGTGGAGGCCGCCGGCATCGAGGGCGAGTGGCTGGACGACGTGCACGCGATCGGCCGCGCCTACCGCTTCACCGGCCCGTGGGGTCACTCGATGACCCTGCACTGGGACGTCACCCGCCACCGGGCTCCCGGCCACGTCGCGTCCATCTACCCGGACCGCCCCGAGAAGCGCAGCAAGGTCGCCGGCGCCCCGCGCCAGCTCGACCACGTCACGATCGCGACCAGCGACGTCGACGGCTTCGCGCAGTGGTACAACGACGTGCTCGGCTTCCGCATCATGGCCCGCACCGTGCTGGACGAGGCGCCCATCTCGATCTTCTCGGTGCTCACCACCAACGAGAAGTCGCACGATCTCGGCGTCGTGCTCGACGGCTCGACCCGCGCCGGCCGCGTCAACCACTACGCGTTCTGGGTCGACACCTACGAGGAGCTGCTCATCGCGGCCGACACCCTGATGGAGAACGGCGTGCCGATCGAGTACGGCCCCTCCATCCACGGCATCGGCGAGCAGACCTTCCTCTACTACCGGGAGCCGTCCACGCTGCGCATCGAGCTCAACACCGGCGGCTACCGCAACTACGTGCCCGACTGGCAGCCGAACACCTGGAAGCCGTCGCTGGGCTCCAGCAACTTCTACCGCAACGGCGCCATGCCGATGTCGATGACCGAGTCCTTCCCGGCCGCCGACGGCCCGAGCGCCACCGAGGAGGGCGTGCCCGACGAGATCAAGGAAGCCCTGCTCAACCCGTACGCCGTGCAGGGTCGCGGCTGACGATGGCCGCACCGAGCGAGGACCCGGCCGACCTGGATCGCACCGACCCGGAGGCCGAGATCGCGGCGCGGGCGGAGGCCTACCGCAACTGGGGCCGCTGGGGTGAGGACGACGTGCTCGGCACGCTCAACCTCATCGACGCGGCCACGCGGGCGGACGCCGCCGCCCTCGTCCGCGAGGGCACGGCCATCTCCCTGGCGCAGTCGTTCGACATGAACGGCCCGCAGAAGGGCTGGCGCCGGCGCACCAACCCGGTGCACACGATGCTGGACACCGGGACGGACGCCGAGCGCGGCACCCAGGGGTTCCCGCACGGGCTCGGCGGCGCGGACGACGTGATCGCGATGCCGCTGCAGTGCTCGACGCAGTGGGACGGCCTCGGGCACATCTTCGACCACGGCTACGCCTGGAACGGGCGCCGGGCCGGGGACGTCGTCACGAGCGACGGCGACCTGGTCACGGGCATCGAGCACGCGGCCTCCGCGATCGTCTCGCGGGGGGTGCTGCTCGACCTCGGGCGGCACCTCCGGCCGACGACCGGGGAGCTGGAGGACGGCTACGCGATCACCGCGGCCGACCTCCGCTCGTGCGCCGAGGTGCAAGGCCCCACGAGCGCGGTGCGCACCGGTGACATCGTCCTGGTGCGCACCGGACAACTCGCGCGCGTGCGCCGCGACGGCTGGGGCGAGTACGCGGGAGGCCCGGCCCCCGGTCTCTCGCTGACGACCGCCGGCTGGCTGCACGACACCGGGATCGCCGCCATTGCGACGGACACCTGGGGCTTCGAGGTCCGCCCGAACGAGTTCGACGTCCCCGCGTTCCAGCCGCTGCACCAGGTCGTCATCCCGAACCTCGGCCTCACCATCGGCGAGATGTGGGACCTGGAGGAGCTGGCGTCCGAGTGCGCGCGGCTCGGGAGATACGATTTCCTCCTCTCGGCCCCGCCGCTGCCCATCACGGCGGCCGTCGGGTCGCCGATCAACCCCATCGCACTGCTGTAGCCGTCTCGCCGGAACAGCAGCGCACGCAGAAGAACAGAGAGGTTCTTGTATGACCGCCGTCACGAAGGTCGCGATCGCCGGAAGCGGTGTCGCGGGTCTGGCCACCGCCATCCAGCTCGCCAAGGCGGGCGTCGCCGTCGACGTCTTCGAGTCCAAGCCGGAGCTGAGCGCGCTCGGCTCGGGCATCACGCTGCAGGGCAACGCACTGCGCGCGTTCGCGGCCCTCGGTGTCTGGGACGACGTGCAGCGCGAGGGGTACTTCTTCGAGGGGCTGACGCTGCGGGCGCCGGGGCCGGACGCCCCTGCGATCGCCGAGCTGCCCGAGGTGAAGACCGGCGGTCCGGACTTCCCCGCGACCGGCGGGATGTACCGTCCTGACCTGGCACGCATCCTGCTCGCCCACGCCCAGGCGGCGGGGGCGGACGTCCGGTTCGGAGCGAAGGTCACGGGCGTGACCGAGACCGAGGATGGCGTGGCCGTGGAGGTCGACGGCTCGCCCTCGGGCACGTACGACCTCCTGGTCGGCGCCGACGGCCTGAACTCGGCCGTCCGCGAGCTGATCGGCATCGACACCAAGCCCGAGCCGACCGGCATGGGCATCTGGCGGTCGTTCGTCTCGCGTCCGGCCGCCGTCGAGCACAGCGAGCTGTACTACGGCGGCCCGGTCTACATCGCGGGCTATACGCCGACCGGCGAGGACACGATGTACGCCTACCTGGTGGAGCCCGCGCAGGACCGCACCGGGCTCAGCGACGAGGAGTCCGTCGCGATCATGCTGGAGGAGTCCGCGGCCTACGGCGGACCGTGGAACGACATCCGGGCCGACCTCCAGGCCGGCGCGCACGTCAACTACACCTGGTTCACCCAGCACATCGTGCCGGCGCCGTGGAACCGCGGCAGCTCGGTCGTGATCGGCGACGCGGCCCACTCCTGCCCTCCCACGATCGCGCAGGGGGCGGCGCAGGCGCTGGAGGACGCGCTGGTGCTCACCGAGCTGCTGCTCGCCGCCGACACCGTCGACGACGCGCTCTGGGACGCCTTCCACGCCCGCCGCCTCCCGCGCGCGCAGGCCGTCGTGGAGGCCTCCGTGCAGCTCGGCCAGTGGCAGATCGACCACGACCGGGAGGCCGACGCCCCCGGGCTCATCTTCGGCATCGCGCACCGGATGGCGGAGCCCGCATGAGGATCGCCCGCTGGACACGCGACGGCGCCGACACCTCCGACGGGTTCGTGATCGGGGATCGGGTCGTCCCGTTCCCCGATGGCCTCACCGTGTCCGACGTGCTCGCGCGCGGGCTAGGCGAGGCGCACGCGCACTTCGCGGCCGTGCAGGAGGCCGACGGCGCCGCCCTCGCCGACGTCCGGCTGCTCGCCCCGCTCGTGCCCGCCTCGATCCGCGACTTCGTGGCCTTCGAGGAGCACGTCGAGGGCGTGAGCGCCTCGGTGGACGGCAAGAGCGAGGTCGTGCCCGAGTGGTACCAGGCGCCGACGTTCTACTTCACCAACCCGCACACGGTGCTCGGGCCGGATGAGGTGCTGCGGCCTCCGGTCAGTGCCCGCCTGGACTTCGAGCTGGAGGTCGCGGCGGTCGTCGGCGGCCCCGGCGGCGCGAACCTCACTGCGGACGACGCGGCCGGCGTCATCTTCGGCTACACGATCATGAACGACTGGTCGGCCCGCGACCTCCAGTCGCGCGAGATGAAGGTGCGCCTCGGCCCCGCCAAGGGCAAGGACTTCGGCACGAGCCTCGGTCCGTGGATCGTGACCGCCGACGAGCTCGCGCCGTACCTCGACGACGACGGCTTCCTCGCCGTCCGCGCCGAGGTGCTCGTGAACGACGCGCGGATCGGCCACGACCTCGTGTCGAACATGGGCTGGCCGTTCCCGGAGCTGATCGCCTACGCCTCCCGCAACTCGCGGGTGGTGCCGGGCGACGTCCTCGGCTCCGGGACGACCGGCAACGGCGGCTGCCTGGCCGAGCTCTGGGGGCGGCGCGGCGAGCTCACGCCGCCTCCGCTGACCGACGGCGACACCGTGCGCATGGTGGTCGAGGGCATCGGGGAGCTGGTCGGCCCGGTCGGCGCGGCCGTCGCCGTGCCCGAGCTGCCGGCGGCGCGGGTGCGTTCGCGCGCGCGGAGCCGACAGGAGCGTGTCGCGCAGTGACCTCCAGCGTCCGGGACCTCCTCGCCGGCCTCGACGGGGCGACGGTCGTCGTCACCGGCGCCGCCCGCGGGCAGGGCGCCGCGGAGGCGCGGCTGCTCGCCGAGCTCGGCGCGCACGTCGTCGCGACCGACGTCGTCGACCCGGATGGCCCGCTGGGCGACGCCATCGCCTTCCGCCACCTCGACGTCACCGACGAGGCGGCGTGGGCACGCCTCGCGACCGACCTCGCCAGGACACTGGGCGCGACCCCGCTCCGCGGCCTCATCAACAACGCGGGCATCACGCACCGAGCCGGCATCCACCAGACCGAGCGTGCCGACTGGGACCGCGTCATCGCCGTGAACCTGACCGCGCCGATGCTCGGCATGCGCGCACTCTCGCCGCTCATGGGAGCGGGCTCCTCGATCGTGAACGTCGGCTCGGTCGCGGGACTCACCGGTCACTACACCGCCGCGTACACGGCCTCCAAGTGGGGCCTGCGCGGGCTGTCGCGCGTCGCCGCGACCGAGTACGGGCCGCGCGGCATCCGGGTGAACACCATCCACCCCGGCTTCATCGAGACCGACATGACCGCCAACGCCCCTGCGGCGATGCGGGACGCGCAGCTCGAACTGACACCCCTCGAAAGGCTGGGCGAGGCCGCCGACGTCGCCGGGCTCGCCGCCTTCCTGATCTCGGACGCGTCCGGCTACATCTCCGGCGCCGACCTCCCCGTCGACGGAGGCTTCGCGTCCTCCGCCGGAGCCAAACACCTCGCCGACCGCATCGCGGCCGGCGCGCAGTAGAAGGAGCCCTCCCGTGTTCATGTACTTCCCGACCAACTACGTCTGGAGCCTCGCCGTCGTCGCGACCCTCAACAACGGCGGCTACATCGACGAGGTCGACCGGGCGTGCAAGCCGGTGCTGCTCGCCTCCCAGAACGGCGACGACGCCGGGACGGCCGAGCTGTACGCGGCGTGGGAGGCCGTCGCCGACCGGCTGGTCGCCAAGGCGCGCGCCGACGAGGAGGCCGGCCGCCGGATCGGCGCGGGCGAGACGTACTACCGGGCGTCGCTCTACACGTCCCAGGCCGAGCGGCTCCAGTCGCCCCGCTGGGAGGGCCGCAACGCCGCGTACCAGAAGTCGATCGACCTGATGCTCAAGCACGTGGAACTCAGCGGCATCCCGCTGACCCGCGTGGAGGTCCCGTATGAGGGGTCGTCGCTGCCTGGTTACTTCTACCGCGCGCCGGGCGAGGGCCCGCACCCCGTGATCATCCAGTGGAACGGCCTCGACTCGACCAAGGAGATGATGTACTACTCCGGCTTCCCGGCCATGCTGGCCGAGCGCGGCATCTCCACCCTGATGATCGACACCCCCGGATCCGGCGAGGCCCTGCGCCTGCGCGGCCTGACCGCCCGCCACGACACCGAGGTGTGGGCGGCGGCGATCGTCGACTGGCTGGAGCAGCACGCCGCCGAACTCGACGCCGACCCCGAACGGATCGGCATCGTCGGCTGGTCGCTCGGCGGCTACTACGCCCCGCGCGCCGCCGCGTTCGAGAAGCGCCTGAAGCTGGCCGTCGCGTGGGGCGCGAACCACGACTGGGCCGCCGTGCAGGAGGCGCGCCGCAACCGGGAGGGCGAGAACCCGGTGCCGCACTACTGGGACCACGTCTTCTGGGTCTGGGGCGCGGACGGGATGGACGACTTCATCGCGAAGACCGAAGGCATGCACCTCAACGGCGTGGCCGAGAAGATCACGGTGCCGCTGCTGATCACGCACGGTGCGGGCGACCGCCAGATCCCGGTGCGCTACGCCCACGAGACCTACGACCAGGCGGTGAACAGCCCGCGCCGCGAACTCCGCATCTTCGACGACCCGGAGGGCGGCACCGAGCACATCTCCATCGACAACATGCCCTACGTGGCGGGCATCATCGCCGACTGGATCGCCGAGACGATCCGCTAGCCTCGAGAAATGCCCACTCCGCCGTTCCGCGCCGACGTCGTCGGCAGCTTCCTCCGTCCGCCCGCGCTCGCCGCAGCCCGTGACGAGTTCGCGTCGGGCGCGATCGACCGGGACGCTCTGCGCGCCGTCGAGGACGCGGCGATCCGGGAGCTCGTGCTCAGTGAGGCGGAGGCGGGTCTGCAGGTCGCGACGGACGGCGAGTTCCGTCGTGCCTGGTGGCACTTCGACTTCTTCGGGCTGCTCGACGGCGTGGAGGTCGTCGAGCTCGATCACGGCATCCAGTTCCAGGGAGTGCAGACCAAGCCTCGCGGTCTCGAAGTGACGGGGAGGATCGGGTTCGGCGACGATCATCCGTTCCTGGAGCACTTCCGGTCGCTGAAGGCGCTGGTCGAGGGCACGACCGGCGCGGTGCCCAAGTTCACGATCCCGGCTCCCACCGTGCTCGACTTCCGGCTGGAGCCCGGCCACATCTCCGCGTCGGCGTACGGCGGACGAGACGACCTCGTCGACGACATCGTCGCCGCCTATCGCGACGCCCTCCGTGCCTTCTACGACGCCGGAGCGCGGTACCTGCAGTTCGACGACACCGCCTGGGCGTACCTGTGCTCGGAGGCGGAGCTCGCCAAAGCGCGCGAGCGCGGCATCGAGACGAGCGGCATCGCCGAACGGTACTCGGCGATGCTGAACCGCATCCTCGACGGCAAACCCGATGACCTCACGGTCACCACGCACGTCTGCCGCGGCAACTTCCGGTCGACGTGGATCTCGTCGGGCGGCTACGAGCCGGTCGCGGAGCAACTGCTCGGCAACACGCGGTTCGACGGGTACTTCCTCGAATACGACAGCGAGCGCGCCGGCGGGTTCGAACCGCTCCGGTTCCTGCCGGAGGGCGACAAGCGGGTCGTGCTCGGCCTGATCACGTCGAAGACCGGCGCGCTGGAGGACCCGGACGTGATCAAGCGACGGATCGACCAGGCGGCCGAATTCGCGCCCCTCGACCAGCTCGCCCTCAGCCCGCAGTGCGGCTTCGCCTCGACCGAGGAGGGCAACCTGCTGAGTCGGGAGGAGCAGTGGGCGAAGGTGCGCGAGGTCGTGGACATCGCCGCCGACGTGTGGGGCTGAGCGCGCCTCCGCTGACTTAGTCGGCCGCCGGGGACTCGACCGGCTCGGGGGCGTCGAACGGGGGCTCGCCGCCGCGGAGGTCGAGGTCGGACTCCCGGATCGCGTGCTTCATGGCGCGTTCGGCGGCGACGGGGTCACCGGCGGCCACCGCGTCGAGCACGGCTTTGTGGTCGGGGACCGGGTCGAGCCAGTCCGCGCCGGGATGGTGCTGGATGCGGTTGCGGGCGTCCAAGGCGTGGATGACGACGACGTCGAGACGCACCATCAGCTCGTTGTGGGTGGCCTGCAGCAGTGTCAGGTGGAAGTCCCGGTCGGCCTCCGCCAGGCGCGATGCGTTGCGCCCGGCCGACTCGAACGCAGCGAACGCCGTCCGGAGCGCCTCGATGTCGGCGTCATCGCGGAACTCGGCAGCGAGCCGGGCGGCCGCGGGCTCGATCACATCGCGCAGTTGCGAGAGCTCGGCGAGCAGGCGGTCGTCGTCCCGCCGTGCCTCGCGCCGCCACAGGATGACGTCGCCGTCGAGCAGCTTCCAGTGATCCCGGCTGGTGACGATGGTGCCGCGCTTGGGCCAGGAGTCGATCAGCCCCTTCTCGCGGATGACGCGCAGCGCCTCGCGGATCGCCGTCTTGCTGACCCGGAACTCCGGCTCCAGTGCGTCGACGTCGATGCGGCTTCCCGGCGGATAGTCGCCTCGGACGATGCGGAGCCCGAGGGCGTCCACGAGGGCCGCGTGTAGATCTGCCATGAGTGGACCCTATCCGTCCGGGACGCGCGCGCCCGGCTCTTTTTGCGTTTAGACGTATTGTTACTATTATTCCTATTAATTCGGATCAGCCATCCGGACATCCGCACCGTTTACGAAGGAGTAGGCCATGCAGTCACGTCCCCCTCGCCGCAGCAGAGTGCTGGGCTTGGTCGCAACGCTCGCGGTGGGCGCCATCGCCCTCGCGGGATGCTCGTCCTCCAGCCCCAGCAGCACCGCCGGGGCGAACACGCCGAAGCCCGCGACGATCACGTTCGCGGCATCGACGCTCGGCGACCCGGGCCGCGGTCCGGGCCTCCAGAAGCTGATCGACGAGTACAACGCCAGTCAGAAGATCGTCACCGTCAAGCCCGCGTCCGTCCCGTACCCGACCTTCGGCCAGACGGTCCTGACGCAGATGGGCGGCGGCGAAGGGCCCGACCTCGTCCGGTTCGACATGCCGGAGTTCGAGGCGGCGGCCGGGTCGAGCCTGCTGGAGCCGCTCGACGACAAGATCGACGCCAAGGCGCTGGACCTCATGCCGGGCCCCGACAAGTACTTGACGGTCGACGGCCACCGTTACGGCGTCGTGTTCGAAGACGCGAACTACGGCATGTTCTACAACACCGCCCTGATCCCGACCCCGCCGACGACGTTCGACGAGTTCATGCAGACCGCCAAGAGCCTCACCGCGGGCGACACGTACGGTCTCGCCTTCCGCCAGACCCAGGCGGAGGAGGCCGGCGTCTGGCAGGACATCTTCAACTACGTGCTCGGCTTCGGCGGCAACTGGTCGGACGGCAAGAAGCTGACCATCGACTCGCCGAACGTCATCAAGGGCCTCGAGGCGTACCAGAAGCTGTACGACGCGAACGTGATCCCGAAGGGCGCCGACGCGGCGACCTTCCGCAAGATGTTCGCCAACGGCAAGGTCGGCATGGAGCTCAACAACGGCGGCTACGCCACGGCGACCACCGCGGCGAACCCGCAGCTGAAGTTCTCGGTCGCCCGCATCCCCTTCCCGGTGAAGAAGCAGGGAGCGCTCCTCGCGCCGATCGTGATCAACGCGAACAGCAAGCACAAGGACGCCGCCCTCGACTTCATCCACTGGCTGCTCAAGCCCGCCCAGCAGGTGAAGCTGCAGGAGGTGCTCGGGGCCAGCAGCGTCGCGACGGAGACCAAGCGCAGCGAGGCCAGCCTGCAGAAGTACCCCTTCCTGCCTGTCCTCGACGACCTGACCGATTCGGGCGTCCCGCAGATCGTCCTCGGCTTCGGGGCGCAGACTCCGGACATCCGTCACATCGTCGTCACGCAGGTCCTCTCCGCCCTGAAGGGGGAGAAGGACATGAAGTCGGCGATGCAGACCGCTCAGAAGCAGGCAGCGGAGCTGGTCGGGCGGTGAGCACCACGACGGGGTCGCGCCGCGAGGCGCGGCCCCCGCACCCCGCACAGCCCCCGGGACAGGTCCGGCGGGCGCCGGCGCAGCCGCTGTCCGCCCGCCGGCGGCGCCGCGTCGTCGGCAGCCCGTGGACGCCGTACGTCTTCCTGGCGCCCGCCGTGCTATACATCGTCGTCTTCCAGCTGGTCCCGCTGGTTCAGGAGGTGTACCTGAGCTTCACGAGGACGACCCTCCTCAACCCTGCGGTGAGCGTCTGGGTGGGCCTGGCGAACTATCAGCGCGTGTTCGCCGACCCGGAGTTCCAGCAGACGCTGCTGACGACCGCGGTCTACGTCGTCTGCTGCGTGGTGGGGTCCGTCGGACTCGGCCTGGTCGTGGCGCTGCTGCTGAACGGACGGTTCCCCGGCCGGGGCGTCGCCCGTTCGCTGGTCACGATCCCGTGGGCCGCGCCCGGCATTGCCGTCGCCCTGATCGCGACCTGGATGTTCAACCCCCAGTTCGGCATCCTGACCCGGCTGCTGCGCGCCGTTGGCATCGACCCCGGCGCCAGCGGTGCGCTGGACAACCCGCGGCTCGCGCTCGCCGCGATCCTCCTCACGACGATCTGGCAACTCGTCCCGTTCGTGGCGGTCGTGCTGCTCTCCGCTCTGCAGTCGGTGCCGCAGGAACTGGTCGAGGCGGCGTCGATGGACGGCGCGGGACGCTGGACGGTGTTCCGGGTCGTCACCTGGCAGGTGCTCAAGCCGACGGTCGGCCTCGTCGCCGTGCTGATGACGATCTGGTCGCTGCGGCGGTTCGAGCTGATCTGGCTGATGACGCGCGGCGGCCCGCTCGGCTCGACACGGACGCTGGTGATCGACCTCTACTCGCAGGCGTTCGAATCCAAACAGCTCGGCGTGGCCGCGGCGATCGGGATGGTGGGCATCGTCATCTCGGTCATCGTCATCGTCGGCAGCAGACTCGTCGCGCGCGGCGCGGCACGGGAGGCATGATGCGCACCGCACGACGCTTCGGGGTGACCGCCCGCATGATCGCGGTGTTGGTCGTCCTCGGCCTGGCGATCTTCCCGGTCTACTGGATGTTCGTCACCGCGCTCACACCGGACTCCGCTCTGTACAGCGGCGGGACGAGCCTGCTGCCCGACTTCGGCCGGATCGGGGTCTTCGCGGACGTGCTGGCGGACGGTCAGGTGCTCGGCTGGTTGCTCAACAGCCTGATCGTCGCCGCGGGCACCACGGTCCTGGCCGTTGGCCTGGGCATCCCGCTCGGCTACGCGCTCTCGCGGTTCGGCTTCCGCGGGAAGGTCGTCATCGCGGTGGCGCTGCTCTTCACGCAAATGCTGCCGGAGGCGCTTCTTGTGGTCCCGCTGTTCTCGATCTTCCGCCGGTTCGAGCTGCTCAACTCGCTGCACGGCCTGATCCTCGCCGACACCGCGTTCGCGCTGCCCGTCGTCGCCCTCATCCTGAAGGGTGCGATCGACGGGGTGCCGCGCGAGCTCGACGAGGCCGTCCGCGTGGACGGCGGCCGCCCGTTCACGGTGCTCAGCCGCGTCATCCTGCCGCTCATCGCACCCGCAGTGGCGGCGTCGGCGGTGATCGCGTTCTTCAGCGCCTGGAACGAGTACGTCTTCGCCGTGACGTTCGTCTTCGACAAGGGCCTGCAGCCGGCGTCGGTCGGCGTCGCCGGCTTCATCGGCGAGCAGGACACCTCCATCCAGAGCATCATGGCGGTCGCGCTGCTGTTCACGCTGCCGGCCGTCGCCTTCTACCTGTTCGCACAACGCTACGTCGTCAGCGGTATGACCGCCGGCGCCGTGAAGGGATAGCACCACCGATATGAAGATCACCAGTCTCGACACCGTCGTGGTCGACTTCTACCGCACCAATCTCGTCTTCGTCCTGCTGGGCACCGACGAGGGGCTCACCGGTGTGGCCGAGGCGACGCTCGAAGGCCAGGAGCACGCTGTCGTCGGCGCGGTCCGGTTGCTTGAGGAGCGCGTTCTCGGCGCAGACCCCACCCGGATCGCGGAGACGATCTACCGGCTCAACCGCGACTCGTACTGGCGCGGCGGCCCGGTCTCGATGACCGCGCTCAGCGCTCTGGAGACCGCGATGTGGGACGTCTCCGCCCGTGCGCTCGGCGTCCCCGTTCACCGGTTGCTCGGCGGCCAGACGCGCGACCGGGTGCGTGCGTACGCGAACGGCTGGTTCTCCGGGGCGCGCACTCCGGAGGACTTCGCCGAGGCGGCGCTCGCGACGGTCGCCCAGGGCTTCCGCGGCCTGAAGTGGGACCCGTTCGAGGCCGCCGACCTCACGGTCGGGGCGCGGGACCTGCGCCGGATGCTGGAGCCTGTGGCAGCCGTCCGCGACGCCGTCGGCGACGACATCGAGCTGTTCATCGAGGGTCACGGCCGCTTCGACGTGCCGAACGCGATCCGGATCGCCCGCGAGCTCGAGCAGTACCAGCCGGTGTTCTTCGAGGAGCCGAGCCCGCCGGACAGCGTCGACGCGCTCGTGGAGATCCGCTCGAAGTCGCCGATCCCGATCGCGGCGGGGGAGCGCTGGTTCGGCCGCAACGCGTTCCTGCCGGTGCTCGAACGCGGAGCCGTCGACTACATCCAGCCGGACGTCACCCACGCCGGCGGCCTGTCCGAGCTGGTCTTCCTCTCGACACTGGCGGCCGCGCGCTACGTGCCGTTCGCGCCGCACAACCCGTCGGGGCCGCTCAGCACGGCGGCGACCCTGCAGCTGGGGGCGGCGCTGCCGAACTTCCGGTACCTGGAGATCATGGCCGTCGACGTGCCGTGGCGCGGCGACATCTCGAACGAGGCGCTGCAGCTGACCGAGGACGGCGACATCCTCATCCCCGAGGGGATCGGGCTGGGCATCGAACTCGACCTGGAGGCCATCGCCGAGCATCCCTACCGCTCGCACCCCATGCGCCTGTTCGACGACGCCGTGGCGGACATCCGTCCCGACGACGCGCGCTCGTACTTCACCAAACCCCTCGTCCCCGTCAGCTAGGAGACCACCGTGCACCTGTACCGTTCCGCCGACGGCCGTGTCATCGCCCACCGCGAGGATGGCCCCGGGCTCGTCCCCGTCGCCTCGCTGGCCGAACTGCTCCGGCTGCGGTCGGCCGAGCTCCGCACGCTCCTGGAGGGCGAGCTCGCCCCGACCGCGCCAGGCATCCCCGCTGCCCCGATCGACGGGCGGACGGAGGTGTGGGCGAGCGGCGTGACCTACCTGCGCTCGCGCTCCGCCCGCATGGACGAGTCGAGCGACCCCGACATCTACGACCGGGTCTACGTCGCGGAGCGCCCGGAGCTGTTCTTCAAGTCGGCCGCATGGCGCGTGGTCACCGACGGCGAGCCGATCGCGATCCGCGAGGACTCCTCGTGGGACGTGCCGGAACCGGAGCTCGCGGTCATCGCCAACCGGCACGGCGAGATCGTCGGCTACGGCGTCTGCGACGACGTCAGCTCGCGATCGCTGGAGGGCGAGAACCCGCTCTACCTGCCGCAGGCCAAGGTGTTCGCCGGCGCGTGCGCCATCGGCCCGGCGATCCGCCCGGCGTGGGAGGTCGACGCGAGCGACCTCGGTATCCGCCTCCGGATCGAACGCGACGGCCGCACGATCGTGGACGACGCGACCTCGACGGCGTCGCTCGCCCGGCCACTCCCCGAGCTGGTCGAGTATCTGTTCCGAGCGGAGAACTTCCCGGACGGCGCGTGGCTCTCCACCGGCACGGGGATCGTTCCCGCGGACGACTTCACGCTGCGGGTCGGCGACCGGGTGACGGTCGAGGTGCAGGACGTCTCGTCGGTGACGAACCCGGTGGCGCAGGGGCGCGCGTCGTGGGACTTCCTGGAGGCCCGGTGAGCGCGGCGACTCTGGACGGGGTGGACGCGGCGTGCCTCGCCGCCGCCGACGCGGCAGCCGGGTACGCGGACGCGTCGGTCGAGGTGCGCGCCGCGCTGCTGAACGACATCGCGGACCGTCTCGACGATGACCGCGATGGCCTCGTCGCGCTTGCCGACGAGGAGACGCACCTCGGCGCGAGCCGTCTCGCAGGCGAGGTGCTGCGAACCACCGGTCAACTGCGAGCGTTCGCCGAGCTGATCTCGGCCGCGTCCGGAGTGGTCGTGGACCGGCCTTCCGGGTTTCCCGAGCTGCGTCGGTACGTGGTGCCGCTCGGTCCGGTCGCTGTCTTCGCGGCCAGCAACTTCCCGTTCGCGTTCAGCGTGGCGGGCGGCGACACCGCCTCCGCGCTGGCCGCCGGCTGCCCGGTGGTGGTCAAGGCGCATCCCGGGCACCCCGAGCTCTCCCGGAGGACGGCGGCCCACATCGCGGAGGCGGTGCACGCGGCCGGTCTGCCGGCCGGGGTCTTCAGCCTGGTGGAGGGGTTCGACTCCGGCCCAGCGCTCGTGCAGCACCCCGCCATCGCTGCGGTGGGCTTCACCGGCTCGCTCGCCGGTGGCCGCGCGCTCTTCGCGCGTGCGACAGCGCGGCCGGACCCGATCCCGTTCTACGGCGAGCTGGGCTCAGTGAACCCGGTCTACGTCACCCGGGAGGCCGCCGAGGCCCGCCTGCCGGAGATCGCCGCCGGGTTCGCCGGGTCGTTCACGCTCGGCGCCGGCCAGTTCTGCACCAAGCCGGGCATCGTGTTCGTCCCCGACGGCGAGGCGTTCGCCTCCGCGGTCGCGGACGCGCTCGCCGACAGCGACGCCGCGCCGATGCTGAACGAGCGGATCCTCAGCGGCTACCAGGGGCTGGCCGCACGCTTCGATCAGCATCCCGGGGTCAGGACGGTGCTGGCGGGGACCGCCCGGTCCGCCGGTGTGACCCCAAGCCTGTATGGCACCGACCTGGAGACCTTCGAGCGCGACGTGGACTCGCTCGGCGAGGAGCGCTTCGGTCCGAGCGCGCTCGTCGTCGGTTACGACGACGTGCGTCGCCTCCCCGGCGTCGCGCGGGCGATCGGCGGAACCCTCACCTCGTCCGTGCACGCAGAGTCCAGCGCGGACGAAGGCCTGGATGCGCTCATCGCCGCCGCGACCCGGCAGAGCGGCCGGCTGGTCTGGAACGGCTGGCCCACCGGCGTCGCCGTCTCTCCCGCGATGACGCACGGCGGCCCGTACCCTGCCAGCACGGCGGCCGGGACGACCTCCGTCGGCGCCGCCGCGATCGACCGCTTCCGCCGGCCCGTCACCTTCCAGGGCTTCCCGCCGGAAATGGTCCCGCCCAGCGCCGGCCCCGCGTGACGCACCCTCCGCTCCGTGCGCCGCTCAGAGGCGCACGGAGCGGAGCGGCCCGCTCAGCTCTCCGGCACAGGCTCCCGCCGGTCGGCGACGTCGGTGTCGTCCGCGTCGTCCGCGCGCATCTCCGGCGGACGGCGACGGAAGCCGCGGGTGAGCACCGCGAGGTAGACCACGCCGATGACCAGCCAGCCGATCCCGAGATACAGGGCGATCGGTCCGAGCTGCGTGAGCAGATAGAGGTCGACCACGGCGCCCAGGGCCGGCAGGACGAGGAACGTCGTGATCGACGGGCGTTCGCGCTTCCGGCGCTGCCGGACGAAGTGGACGATCACGCAGACGTTGACCATCGTGAAGGTCAGGAACGCGCCGAAGTTGATGAACGACGTCGCCGTGTCGAGGGAGAGCCCGAGTCCGAACATCGCCACGACGCCGATCAGGATCAGGTTCAGCAGCGGTGTGTTGAACCGGACGTCGAGGCGCCCGAAGAACCGCCGGGGCAGCACGCCGTCGCGGCCCATCACGTACATCAGCCGGCTCGTGCTGGCCTGGATCGCCATGGCGGACGCGAAACCGCCCACGATGATGACCAGGTTCACGATGTCGGCGAAGACCTTGCCGCCGACGAGGACGGACATCGCGTAGGAGGCCGTCGACGGGTCCTTGAATGTGCCGCCCGGGTGCACGAGCTGCATGACGTACGAGACGACGACGAAGATCAGGCCGCCGATCACCACGGCGAGGAAGATGCCGCGCGGGATGTTGCGCTCCGGGTTCACCGTCTCCTCGCTCAGCGTGCTGATCGCGTCGAACCCGAGGAACGAGTACGCCGCGATGGCCGCGCCCGCCGAGACCGCCGCGACCGTGCTGGTGGAGTTCCACAGCGGCGCGGTGACCGACGCGACGTGGGTCGTGGTCAGGTGGCCGACGCAGAGCACGATGAAGGCCGCGATGCCGAGGCCGGTCAGCGTCATCAGCGTCTTGTTGACGCGGTCGGCCAGCACGATGCCGAGGCCGTTGACGATCGTCGTGACCACGATGTTGATGATCAGCCAGACCCACACCGGCACGCCGGGGAACTGCGCGTTGAGGTACACCGACTGGATCAGCCACGCCACCATCGGCAGGAAGAAGTAGTCGAGCAGGATCGCCCAGCCGACCAGGAAGCCCACGTTCGCTCCGATGGTCCTGCGCGCGTAGGTGTACGCGGAGCCCGACGCCGGGTACAGCCGCGCCATCCTCCCGTAGCTCAGAGCGGTGAGCGACATCGCGGCGGCGGCGATGATGTACGACGTCGGCGAGGTGCCGTTGCTGGCGCCGGCGATGACGCCGAACGTCAGCATCACGATCGCGGGCGACATGTAGGCCACCCCGAACAGGACGATGGAGGACAGCGAGAGCTTGGGCTTCAGGAGCGGTGTCGCGCTCATGCGCCGACCTCCTCGAGCATCGCGGAGCGCGGGGCCCAGCGCGACGCCGACATGCGGCCGTCGTAGAGGGGGAGCTCGATGGTGGCGTCGTCCCCGTCGAACTGCCGCCACGGCCGGGTGACCCCCGCCGTGCCGTACTGACGGACCAGTCCGACCTCGTCCAGGTCGATCGTGTCGGTGAGCACTACGGACTCGGAGCTCGACGACTCCACCCGTGCACGGCCCTGCGGGTCGACCAGGAGGCTGCGGCCGAGCCCGTCCGGGGAGGCCGCGTTGACGCTGGCCACGAAGACCTGGTTCACGATGGCGTTCGCCTTGGCGATGGTCACCTCCTGGGCGCGGTCGGCGGTGGGGGTCCGGACGACGTTGACGATGAGCTCCGCCCCCATCCAGGCGAGCTGGCGGCTGCTCTCGGGGAACCACGCGTCGTAGCAGATGGACAGCCCGACACGGCCGTGGCCGGTCATCTCGAACACGACGAAGTCGGATCCGGCGGCGACCGTCTCGTACGGGCGCCAGGGGAACACCTTACGGTACGACGCGACGCGGCGGCCCTCGGGGGAGTAGGCGGTCGCGGTGTTGTACACCCGTCCGTCCTGCCCGCGCTCGTAGAAGCTGCCGGGGATCAGCCAGACGCCGAGGTCGCCGGCGACCTCGGCGAGCTGCCGGTCGAGGGGGCCGTCGAGCGGCTGCGCGAGCGCCTCGATGCGCTCGGCCGCGTCGGACGTGTCCTCGGCCCCGGCGTCGGCGAGGTGCAGCTCGGGGTAGGCGAAGAGGTGCGTGCCGGGGAGGGAGCGCGTGAGGCGCCCGAGCCCCTCGGCGAACGCGCCGACGTCGTGGTGCGGGGCCGCTGGTGCTTGCACCAGGGCCAGGGACAGGGGTCGGGTCATCATCAACCGGATTCCGCGAAGGCCCCTCGGAGGGGGCGACGAATAAATTAAACGAAATTTATGTAATTAACTCGCGACTGTCAAGGTCTCGCGCGGACTCCGCTTTCGGGCCGGTGTGCCACTATCGACGTATGGCCCGGCCGAAGGAACAGACCAAGCGTCGCGACCAGCTCATCGCCGCGGCCTCCAGCGCGGTGCTCCGGCACGGGGCGAGCGGGTTGCGGCTGGCCGACATCGCCGAGGAGGCCGGCCTGACCTCCGCGTCGGTGCTCTACTACTACCCCGACGTGCGTGAGCTCTACACCGCCGCCTTCGCCCAGGGCGGCGAGGAGTACATCGCGCTGCGCGAGGCCCACGTGCAGGCCGCCGACTCCCCGGAGGCGAAGCTCGCCGCGTGCATCCGGTCCGGTATCCCGTGGCCCGGTCACGCGGAGGAGACCAGCCGCCTGCTCTACGAGCTGACGCCTGTCGTGCTGCGCAACGACGCCGCGGCGGCGGAGCACATCGCGCTGATCGCGCGGCAGGCCGCGCTCTACGAGCAGGTGCTCCGCGAGTGCGAGGCGTCGGGGCGCTTCCGTCTCCGGCAGCCGGCCGAGGTGCTGGCGCGCGGCTTCGTCGCCCTGGAGGAAGGCTTCGGTGTCGACGTGCTGGTCGGCGAGCTGGACCCGGAGCTCGAGCAGGAATGGCTCGACGACTATGCCCGGGTGATGGTGGTCGCGGCGGAGCCCGACGGCGTGCTCCACGACCCGGCTCGGCCCTAGCCCCTCACCCCTCCCACCCGGCTGCCCGTTCGCGCCGGTCGGCCAGCGCTATCCGGCGCGTGTGGCGGATCCGCAGATTCCTCGCCCACACATGCATGCGCTCTAGTGAACCGGTTGTACCGACGGTGCCACCCCGGCGCACGCTTCGGACGAGTCGGAAGTGAAGCTGGTTATCCAGCATGAGGACACGTGGATCGATGTGTACATGGAAGCCTTGGCGGCCGCGACCCTCGACCTGGAACCGCCTGCAGGAGCAGAATCCGCCAAGCCCGGCTCACGGCTGAGTACATCCGCGAGCGCCATGAATCTCAGTGGCAGGATGTCCTGAATACCGCTCGTGCTCGCGGATGGCAGTCAGCGCAGTATGGTGTCGAGTCGGGGGACGACCTCGTGTCAGGGGCGACCAGGAGTCATCGCGGACCCCGGCGTGGGCGTCGGACAGTGACCGTCTCATCACGTCGTTCCCCTCATCCCGCAAGGTTTGCTGACCGATTGGGGCCGTCGCGGAAAGGGCGTCGGCCCCAGTCCTGGGTCGACGCGCTTTTATTCAGCTCGATGCTCCGCGATGATTTCCGCGCTGTCCCAGAGCTCCTGGGTCAGCCAGTCACAGAGTTCGTCTCCGCGCTCGAGCCACTTGTCGTGCTCAGCTGCGTCGCGCCAACCGTCACCAGGTCCGACGGCGGCCTCCCATTCGTCGTACCACCGCCGTAAGGCGGTCGCGAGTTCGTCGCTCAGCCCATAGTGGTCGGGAGTGACGGTGTAGCCGAAATTCGGATCCCAGAGCGGCCAATCATGGCCGTGGTCGGGAAAGAACCTGATCGTGTGCAATTCTCCTGCGCGCGACCGCGCGCTCCTGGCGATGGTCGCCTCGGCTGAGGAGTAGGGAGGCACGAGCAGTTCCTCCTGAGCCACAGGGTCGACCGCTCGACCCCACGAGGATCTCCGATCAGGCAATTCCTCGCGCTTCATACGATTCAGGCTACGTGACACTCGCATGACCGCCGCCGCCCCTCACCCCTCCCACCGCCGCGGCAACCCCAGCCACGTCCCCGCACCCGGCTCGAAGTGCGTCACCTCGCTCACCAGCCCGCCTGTGACCCCCACCACCAGCACGCCCACCAGGTGCAGGCCGCCGGACACCGGGTCCCGCACGTACTCGCCCCAGGCCGGCTGCCCGTTCGCACCCGTCGGCACCATCCGTTCGATCGTCCGCCGGTGGTCGGTCATCGGCCCGAAGAACGCCGCCGCCGCGCCGGGACCGTGGTACTCGAACGGCAGCGGGGGCATCCGGACCCAGACGTCGTCCGTCATCAGGGCGACCAGGTCTGCGACCGCGCCGGACGTGAAGGCGGTGACGAAGCGGTCGAGCAGCTCCGGGTCGGGGTCGATCGGGTCGAGCGCGGGCGGCGCGTCCGCGAGGGCCGCGCGGGCGCGTTTCAGTGAGCCGTTCAGGGAGTCGACCGTGACGTCCAGGAGGTCGGCGGCCTCCGCAGCGGGGTAGCCCAGCACGTCGCGGAGGAGGAGGGCCGAGCGCTGGGAGGGCGGCAGCAGTTGCAGGGCGCGGGTGAACGCCAGGGTGATGGCCTCCCGGGACTCGTAGCGGGCCTCCGGTCCGGGGGCGGAGTCGGGGAGGCCGTCGAGCTGCGTGTCGGGGTACGGCTCCAGCCAGGACACCTCGCCGAGCGCAGTCGGCCGGGCGACGGGAGGCTCCACCTCGGCCGGCCTGCGGCGCCCGGCGCGCAAGATGTTGAGGCAGCGGTTCGTCGCGATGCGGTAGAGCCAGGTCCGCAGCGACGAGCGGCCCTCGAAGCCTGCCAGTCCCAGCCTGGCGCTGAGCAGGGTGTCCTGCACCGCGTCCTCGGCGTCCTGCACCGAGCCGAGCATCCGGTAGCAGTGCACGTGCAGCTCGTGGCGGTGCGGCGCGGTCAGCGCGTCGAACGCGGCGCGGTCGCCGCCGAGCGCGGCGTGGAGCAGCTGGTCGTCCATCGTCCCTCTCTCCCGGGCGATCCGATTCTGGTCGTCCGTCTCGTCTGTGTCGACACCGTGGGCGCCGCGGACTGGTCGAGGAGGCGTGACCAGTTCCCGCATCCGGCGGCGTCTACCCCGGTGAGACGACAACCGCGGGTCGACGACCCGCGCACCGAACGGAGAACACCATGACCACACAGACCGCCACCGACTACACCACCACGATCGACCTCGACCGCAGCCCGGGCGACGTCTCCGGCGCCATCGCGGACGTCGGCCGCTGGTGGCTCGGCGACGTCACCGGCGCGGCGGACCGCGTGGGCGACGAGTTCACCTACCGCTACCGCGACCTGCACGACAGCACGCAGCGCGTCACCGCGTTCGAGCCGGGGCGTCGCATCGTCTGGGACGTGATCGACAGCGAGCTCGGCTTCGTGGACGAGCCCGACCCGTGGACCGGCACGCGGATCGTGTTCGACCTCCAGCCGTCCGGCGGCGGGACGCGCCTGACGTTCACCCACGAGGGCCTCACGCCGGCGAAGGAGTGCTACGACGCGTGCTCGGCGGGATGGGACCACTTCGTCGTCGGCAGCCTGCGCCGGTTCGTGGAGACCGGCGCAGGCGTGCCGCTGTGACGGAGCGTCGGACTCAGATCAGGTGCAGTTCGGCTGGTAGGCCGGGTCGGCGGGGCCGTTCGGCACGCTGAGCGCCTCCAGCACGAGCTGCTGCACGACCGGGTCGTTGGGGGTCTGGTCGTGCTCGATCGGGTCGGCCGGGCACTTGTTCTGGATGACGGTGTTGGTGACCTGGCTGGGCGAGCCGCTCAGCGCCTGGCTCTGGTAGGGCGTCACCACCTCGTCGTGGGTGGTCGAGATGACGGTGTAGCTCGGTCCCTTCACGGTGTCGCCGATCGAGTTGAGCTTCTGCAGGAACGCCGAGCCGGCCGTCTGGTCGGCGCACGCCGGGCACGCCGACGGGTCCGCGCTCGTGAGCGCCGGCAGCCCGTCCGGTCCCGGGACGATGACGCCCTGCGTGCCGTGGTTGGAGGGCGCGATCCCGATCAGCTGGTGCACCTTCTTGGCGCCGCCGAGGAAGCCCAGGTAGTAGCGCGGCATCATCCCGCCCTGGCTGTGACCGACGAGGTCGACCTTCGAGGCCTTCGTGGAGGCCAGAACGGCGTCCACGAACGGCGAGAGCTGCTGCGCGGACTGGGCGATCGGGCCGGATGCGTCCACGCCGTTGTACTGCCCGTAGTCCAGGGCGAACACGCAGTAGCCCGCCTGCTTGAGCACGGGCGACATGGTGGACCAGTTCTTCGCCATGCTCTCGAACGTCCCCGGCACGAGGATCACCGGGTACGGGTGCGCGGCGGACGGCACGCACGACCAGTCGTTGGCACCGGGGGGCGAGACGGAGACGGTGTCCGCCTGGGCGGGCAGGGCGACCGCCAGCGATCCGAGGGCCGCCGCGGCGCCGGCGACGAGCAGCTTCTTCAGTAACGACATCGGTACCTCTTCCTGTGCGCCCGGCGGTACGGAGTAGGGGGTCTCCGCCGCGGACGCGAGTGATGACGCGACACGGTAGACGCGGTGGCGGCAGGGTCAACCGGATCGCAGGCTTCCGGGAGGCTTCGCCCAGGTGGTGCGCAGGTGGCGAACGCGGGAAGGGGACGGCGGATGCCCGCCGTCCCCTCCCAGTCGTCGCGGTCGCGTCAGCCGGCCACCGGCGTCAGCGTCCAGAAGTGGTCCGCCGTGGCCGCGTCGGACGCGGTGGTGGAGGTCCCGCTCGCCGTCCCGACGACCAGCGTGCCGGTGCGGCCGTGGCCGGAGGAGTCGGCGATCGTGGTGCCGCCGGCCTCGTCGAAGGCGTAGTGCGCCACGTCCCCGCTGCCCGCCGTCCCGGAGGCGAGGGTCGCGACCTCCGCTGCGCTGAGCGCCCGCGAGTAGATGTTGAAATCGTCCACCTTCGCGTCGAGCGCCGGGTCGTTGTACTGCGACTTGCCGATCCAGTCGTTCGGCGTCGTGCCCATCGCGGCGGGGTGCACCGTCATGTTCGCGTTGGTGCCGACGACCTGGCCGTTCACGTACATGGTCCCGGTCGTCCCCGACAGAGTGACCGTCACCAGCGACCACTGGCCGACCGGCAGCACGCTCGTGGCGTTGATCCGCTGCTCGGCGTTCGGGCCTCCCGTGGTGATGGCGAAGCGGAGGCCGGTGCCCGAGTTCACGGTCAGGAACATGTTCGTGCCGGGGCCGTTGCCGAAGTCGAACACGCGCGACCAGGTGGTGTTCGCCGACGGGTCCACCCAGGCGGAGACCGTGTAGTCCCCCGTTAGCCCGCTGGCGATGCCGGCCGGCAGCGACACGTACGACGCGGTGTGGCAGAAGTCGAGCGCGGTCCCGATCCGGCCGGGTGCGCGCGGACCGTCGACCGCACAGGTCGGGGCGCCGTCGGTCCACTGGACCACGGAGGCTCCCGGCGCCGTGCTCATCGAGGAGACCGCGAGGACGAGCCCGCTGCCCGCGTTGGCGAGCTTGACGCGGCCGTCCGCTGCCGGGATGACCTGCCAGAGCTGGTCGTCGCCTCCGGTGTCCGCGCCGACGACGACCTGCGCGCCGTTCGCCGTGGAGGCCGACTGCACGCCGAGCACCGCGTGGGTGGCGCCGTTGACGACCTTGTAGAGGCCGGCGCCGCTGGAGACGAGCTTCCACAGCTGGCTCGCGCCACCGGTGGCCGCCGCCTGGTCGGCCGTCGTGCCGGCGGTGTCGAGCGCGAGGCCGCTGTTGCCGTTGGTGAGCGTGTACTGGCCGTTGAGGTTCGTGACGGTGTTCGGCCGGGTGATGACGAGGTGATACCCGTACGCGGCGTTCATGGCGACCGGCACGGTGATCGAGCCGTCCGAGCCGACGTGGTACAGCGTGTTCGAGATGGTGATCGGCGCGGCCGTCGGGGTGGTGCGCCCGTAGGACGGCGTGTACTCCAGCTTGACGCCGACGGCGTTGCCGAACTTCAGCGCGTTCAGCCCGTCGACGTGGATGGCCGTCGCGCCGCTGCCACCGCCCGCGATGACATCCACCTCGGTCTTGTCCGCGGTGACGGAGGCCGCGCCGTCGAGGCCCGAGGACGCGGGCGGGGTGGTGGTGACCATGCTCCCGCTCATGTCCCCGTACCACTTGTAGAGCCAGTACGAGCCGTTCGGCGACCCGCCGGTGTCGGTGAGCGTGTCGCCGAGCGTGCCGTAGTGGTTCCAGAAGGCGAGTTCGGCGTTGTCCACGCCGTAGCGCTCGAACTTGGCGATGTAGCCGACCAGCGGTCCCGGCACGCCGATCTCGGACGGGGTCGCGTACTCCTCGATGGCGATCGGTCGCGGGGTGATCCCGAGGCTCTTCTCGATCGCCTCGACCTTCGCGATGTCGCCCTGGATGTGCGACGAGCTCTCCAGCTCGTGCCACGCGAGGATGTCGGGCACCGTGTTCGTGGCGACGGCGTTGGCGAGGAAGCTCTGCATCCCGCTGATGTTGTCCGAATAGCTCGGGCCTTGGATCGGGGTGGTGGCGTCGAGGGAGCGGACCTCGCGATAGGTGCGGGTCCACGCGTCGTTGAAGGATCCGGCCTTGGCGGTGTCCCAGGTCCAGTCGGGCTCGTTCCAGAGCGCGTAGGCGGAGATGTTCGTCGCGCCGGAGGCCTGGACGGCCTTCACCTGCGTGTCGACCGCGCTGAGCCAGTCGCTCCAGCTCACCCACTTGTACGGGAAGTCCGGGTACCAGTCGGACATGCGGACCACGACCTTGGCGCCGGCCGCGGCCGCCTCCGGTGCGACGACGAGGGCGTCGCCCGCGGGGGCAGGCTCCCCGTTGGGAAGCTGGTGGCCGCCGGGCGCCATCTGGACGAACGTGTTGGGCTTGATCGCCTGCACCAGGGAGTCCGACGGTACCGTGCTGCTCGCCAGGCCGTACAGCGAGCCGGTGGCCACGTGGGTCACCGGGCGGAACGGCTGGTCGGCGTGGACGTCGAGGGTGGAGGCCGCGCCGGGGAGCGCGACGGCGGGGGCGGCTGCCAGGGCGGCGCCGGATGCTCCCAGGGCGAACGCGGCGAGCGTGGCCGTCAGGGCGGTCGGCGACCACCTCCTGCGGGATTTCGTGCGTGACGTCATCTTGTGTTCTCCGTTGATCCGATGAAGTGAGCGGTTATTCGAACCGGTTCGATGACTCCGCGTCGGCTGCGAGTGCCGGATTGGGGGAGTGAATCGGACGAATGGCCGTGGCCAGCACCGTAACAGCGCGTTTTCGCGAGGTCAAGGGCCGAAGCGAACCGGTTCGACAATTCCACCCCACTACATCCCGATTCGTGCCGAATCGTGCGAATGCCGGGGTGAGAGCCGCGATTCGTGCCGAATGCGCGTGCGAGAATCGTGGTCGACCCGGCGAAGGAGGCTCGAGTGGCAACGATCGGCGACGTCGCCAGGGCCGCGGGCGTCTCGCGGAGCACGGTGTCGTACGCGCTCTCCGGCAAGCGCGTCATCTCCGAGGAGACGCGGCTGCGCATCGAGGAGGCCATCCAGGCGCTGGGCTTCACGCCCAACGCCGGCGCCCGCGCGCTCGCCACCTCGCACACGAACGTGCTCGGGCTGTACCTGCAGTTCCAGGAGGACGAGTTCGCGCCTGCGATGCTGCAGTACGTCCTCCCGGTGTCGACGACGGCGCGCGCCGAGGGCTACGACCTCCTGATGGTCACCGACACCGACCTGGTCGGCGCGATCCGCCGGACGACCTCCTCGCACATGGTCGACGGCGTCGTGCTCCTCGATGTCACCTACGACGATGTCCGGCTGGAGCCGTTGCGGGAGGCCGCGCAGCCCGCCGTCCTCATCGGCTACGCCCGGGATTCCGCGGGTTTCGACTCCTTCGACCTCGACTTCGGCGAGGCGGCGCGGATGGCCGTCGACCACCTCGCGGAGCGCGGGCACCGCGAGCTGCTGCTGGTCACGCCGCCCGGCCACGTGGCGGAACGCGGCGGCTCCTACGTGTGGCGCTTCCGGGATGCCGCCCTCGAGCGGGCCGCCCGGTACGGCCTGCGGCTGAGCGTCCACGCCGGCGACTCGCGTCATCCCGGGATCGCCGAGGAGCTGGACCGCGCGTTCGCCGCGCACCCCGATGCCACGGCGCTGATCGTGCACAACGACGCGACCATCGCGGCGCTGCCGCGGTACCTCGGCGACCGCGGCATCCGCGTGCCGGACGACCTGTCGGTGGTCGGCGTCTTCTCGCAGGAGTTCGGGCAGGCCTTCTCGCTGCCGTACACGGCGGTGGAGTCGCTGCCCGACCGGCTCGGCGAGCTCGCGGTCGCGCAGCTCGTCCGGCGCATCGCGGACCCGGCGACCGCCGGCGCGCCGATCGTGCGTCTCATCGAGCCCGGATTCACCGACCGGGCGAGCACCCGCACGCTGTAGGGATCGCGGCGCCGGGCCGCCATTTTCGGGTGTTCTCCACCTAGCGAACCGCTTCGACTTGAAATGCAGCCCAACGCGCGCTACAGTCATCGAACCGGTTCGACAACGATCGCTCGAACCCGACTCGACGGCGAAGGAGGCAGCAACGTGGCAGTCACCATCTCGGATGTCGCCCGCCACGCGGGCGTCTCCCCGAGCACCGTCTCGTACGCGATCTCCGGCAAGCGCACGATCTCGCCCTCCACCCGCGAGCGGATCGACGCGGCGATCGCCCACCTCGGCTTCACCGCCAACGCAGGGGCCAGGGCCCTCGCCACCTCGCAGACGATGGTGATCGGCCTGCTCACGCAGTTCCACCAGGACGAGTTCGCGCCCGCCATGCTCCAGTACGTGCTCCCGGTCTCGGACACCGCCCGCGAGCTCGGCTACGACATCCTGCTCGTCACCGAGACCGACGCCACCGCGGCCCTGAACCGCGTGACCCGGACCGGCATGGTCGACGGCGTCGTGCTTCTCGACGTCATCCACGAGGACCCGCGGCTGGAGACCATGCGCGCGGCCCCCCAGCCCGGCGCGCTCGTCGGCCTGCCGAAGCACACGGAGGGGCTCGACGTCTTCGACCTGGACTTCGGGGAGTCGGCGCGCATGCTGGTCGACCACCTCTACGGGCTCGGGCACCGGGAGATCGTGGTCGTCTCGCCCCCGAAGCACGTCTTCGAGCGCGGGGGAGCGTACGGCTGGAGGTTCCGGGACGCCGCCCTCGAGCGGGGCGCCAGGTACGGCCTCCAGATGCACCCGTACTACGGCGAGAGCCAGCAGCCGGCGATCGGCCACAGCATCAACGCGATCCTCGACGCCCGCCCGACGGCGACGGCGCTGATCGTGCACAACGACGCCACCATCGCGGCACTGCCTGCGGTGCTGGCGGCGCGCGGAACCCGCGTGCCGATGGACCTGTCCGTCGTCAGCCTCTACTCGAAGGACTTCGGCCGAGCCTTCTCCCTGCCGTACACGGCGGTGGAGAGCTCGCCCGATCAGCTGGGCCAGCAGGCGGTCCGGCAACTGGTTCGGCGGATCACGAACCCGGAGCTCGCGGGAGCCCCGGTCACCCGATTCGTCGCGCCCGAACTGACGAACCGCGGAAGCACCAGATAACCCGACTCGAAACGCAGCGCATCCCGATACCCCCAGCGCTTCCCGGTCCCCACCGAACAACTGCACATCATTCAAGGAGGAATACTGTGATCGCCACCAAGCGAACGCGCATCATCGGCGCCGCCATGCTCGCGGCCACCATCATCGGCGGAGTCTCCGCCTGCTCCGGCGGCTCGGGCTCCGGCTCGTCCAGCAGCGCGGGCGGCAGCTACACGTTCTGGGACCCGTACCCCCAGTTCGACGCCTCCGCCGCCTGGACCAAGCTGGTCGAGCAGTGCGGCACCCAGGCCGGGGTCACCGTCAAGCGCACCGGCTACGACACGAGCGCGCTGACCAACAAGGCGCTCCTCGCCGGACAACAGGGCAGCTCGCCCGACCTGCTCCTGGTCGACAACCCCGTCGTCTCCACTCTCGCCGACGCCGGGATCCTGACCAGCACGGCCGAGAACAAGCTGGACACCTCGGCCATCCAGAAGAACATCATCGGCGCGGGCCAGATCGACGGGAAGACCTACGGCGTCCCGATCGGCGCGAACACCCTGGCGCTGTACTACAACAAGAAGGTCCTCGCCGCGGCCGGGGTCGACATCTCGACCGTGAAGGACTGGGCGAGCCTGACCGACGCGCTCGCCAAGGTGACCGCAGCAGGCAAGAAGGGCATCACCTTCTCCGCGATCGGCACGGAGGAGGGCAGCTTCCAGTTCCTGCCGTGGTTCTGGGGCTCGGGCGCCAACCTCAAGCAGCTCGACTCGTCGAAGGCGCAGCAGGCGCTCAGCCTCTGGACCGACTGGGTGAAGAAGGGCTACGCGCCCAACTCGGTGATCAACAACACCCAGACCACGTCCTGGCAGGAGTTCGCCACCGGTGACTACGCGTTCGGCGAGAACGGCACCTGGCAGCTCGGCAACGTGAAGGCGGCCGGCATCGACTACGGCATCCTCAACATCCCGGGCATCGACGGCGGCTCGGCCCCCGCGCCGACCGGCGGCGAGTTCATGACGATTCCGGTGCAGAAGGACACATCGCGCTACGCCACGTCGAAGAAGATCGCCGAGTGCCTGACCAGCACCAAGAGCTTCGTGAACACCGACAACACCCTCTCCTACATCGCCCCGACCGCGGCGGCGCAGCAGGAGCAGGTGGCCGGGAACGCCGAGCTCAAGCCGTGGGTGGACGCCGTCGCCGCCGCGAAGGGCCGCACCAGCGACAACCTCGGCACCAAGTACCCGAAGATCTCGCAGCAGCTCTGGGGTGCGGTGCAGAACGCGCTCTCGGGTTCGCAGACCCCGCAGGCGGCGCTCCAGGCCGCACAGACGGCCGCCGCGGCAGCTACGAAGTAACCGCTCTCCCGCAACAGAGGTAAAACCGATGACAACCCTCCAGACAGCGCCGAACGGCTCTGTCCGACCCGACGGCGGGGTGGCGGATGCCGCCACCCCGCCCCGGCGCCGCTCCTCCCGGCGGCGCAGCGGCCAGTGGGCCGCCTGGGCGTTCCTCGTCCCGGTGGTCGTCTACCTGGTCGTGTTCTACGCCTTCCCGCTCTACCGGAACATCGAGCTCAGCGTCCGCGACTACACCGTGCGCTCGTTCGTGATGGGCGACGCCCCGTTCGTCGGGCTGGACAACTACATCAAGGTGTTCCAGAACCCGACCTTCGCGCCGGCGATCATCCACACCGCGCTGTTCACGGTGATCTCGATCGCCTTCCAGTTCTCGATCGGCATGGTGCTGGCGGTTTTCTTCCACCAGAACTTCCGCCTCTCCGGCACACTGCGGGCGCTCTTCCTGGTGCCGTGGCTGCTGCCGCTGATCGTGTCGGCCTCCTCCTGGTCGTGGATGCTGAACAGCGACTCCGGTGTGGTGAACGCCGCGCTGCACGCGTTCGGGATCGCGCCGGTCAACTGGCTGACCTCGCCGGACTGGGCGCTGACCAGCGTGATCATCGCCAACATCTGGATCGGCATCCCGTTCAACCTGGTGATCCTGTACTCCGGGCTGCAGAACATCCCCGCCGACCTGTACGAGGCCGCGTCGCTCGACGGCGCCAACGCCTGGCAGAAGTTCTGGCGGGTGACCTTCCCGCTGCTGAAGCCCGTGTCGGCCATCACGATCCTGCTCGGCCTGATCTACACCCTCAAGGTGTTCGACATCATCTGGATCATGACCCGCGGCGGCCCAGGCACCGCCTCCACCACGCTGTCGACCTGGTCCTACCAGCTGGGCTTCGCCTCCACGCTGCCCGACTTCAGCCCGGCCGCCGCGGTCGGCAACATCCTCATCGTGATCGCGCTGATCTTCGGCCTCATCTACATCCGCACGCAGCGAAAGCAGGACCTCGCATGAACGGCAAACGGCCCTGGTGGAAGACCGCGCTCGGGGTGGTCCTGACCGCGCTGATGCTCTTCCCGGTCTACTGGATGATCAACGTCTCGCTCACGCCCACGAGCCTGATGCGTAAGAGCCCGCCCGACCTGTTCCCGTTCCACGCGACGTTCGAGGGCTACCAGGCCGTGATCAACGACCAGCTGCCGAACCTCGGCACCAGCCTCCTCGTCGGTCTGGGCACCGTGATCCTCACCGTCGCGATCGCCGCGCCGGCAGCGTACTCGCTGGCGAAGCTGCGCCCGCGGGGGAGAGGCGTCCTCAACTTCGTGCTGCTGATCGCGCAGATGATCCCCGGCATCATCATGGCGATGGGGTTCTACGCCATCTACCTCAACCTCGGGATGCTCAACAGCATCGGCGGCCTCATCGTGGCCGACTCGACCCTGGCCGTCCCGTTCGGGGTGCTGATCTTCTCCGCCTTCATGGCCGGCGTCCCGGACGAGTTGCTGAGCGCGGCGAAGATCGACGGCGCCGGAACCTGGAGGACCTTCCGCAGCATCGTGCTGCCGGTCAGCCGCAACTCGATCGTCACCGTGTCGCTGTTCGCGTTCCTCTGGGCATGGTCGGACTTCATCTTCGCCTCGACGCTGAACTCCGGAGGCCCGTTGCAGACGGTGACGCTCGGCATCTACAAGTACATCGGCAACAACAACCAGGAGTGGAACGCGATCATGGCCACCGCGGTCGTGGCCTCCATCCCTGCTGCTGTGCTGCTCGTGATCGCCCAGAAGTACGTCGCCGCCGGGGTCACGGCCGGTGCGGTCAAGGACTGAGATGACACGCGACGATCACGGTCTCGCCTTCGACATCGACGAGATCCCCTTCTCCAGGCGCGGCTCCTGGCTCGACCTGTCCCGGGTCGTCGGTCTGCACACCCGGGCGGAGGACCTCCACCTGGTGTCGCACCAGACCGGGATGCACGCCGTGCTCCGGCTGCAGCCCGAGCACCACGGCCGAGCGATCGAGACGGAGGTGTCGGCCGACCCTGCTGTGCTCGAGTGGGCCGCACCGTCTGGAGCCGTCCGTGCGACCTTCGACGGCCCCGCAGCGATCCGGTTCGCCGGGGACGGGCTGGGGATGCGGTTCTCGGCTGGAGACAGCCTGACTCCGTTCACCGGCGGGTTCCTGTTCACCGATCCCCTCGACGGCGGGGTCGTCCTCACGAGCTACGAGACCGGCCGCCGCTACCGCTTCACGGTGCTCTCCGGGGAGGCACGGGTCATCGGCGACGGCGACCTCGGTGAGGGGGAGCGCGCCGTCGTGTTCGCCGACGACCACCCGTGGGAGGTGGTCGTCGAGGAGTTCGAGACCGCGCGCCCGCCGTACCGCTCCGAGCACACGTTCGACCGGCTCGTCGCGCGGTCGGCGGCCGAGTTCGCCGCGTACTCCGCTGCGCTGGCGCCGTCGTCCTGCGCCGGCGAGACGGCAGCGAAGGCGGCCTACGTGCTCTGGTCGGCGACCGTGCGGCCATCGGGCTTCGTCGGCCGCGAGGCGATCCTGATGTCCAAGCACTGGATGGACAAGGTGTGGAGCTGGGACCACTGCTTCAACGCGCTGGCCCTCGCCGGCACGGACCCGGACGCCGCGCTGGACCAGTTCCTCCTGCCGTTCGACCACCAGGACGCCTCGGGCGCCCTCCCGGACTCCATCACGCACTCCGAAGTCCTCTACAACTTCGTCAAGCCGCCGATCCACGGCTGGGCGTTCCGCGAGCTGGAGGCGCGCGCGGCGCGTCCGTTCACGCCCGCGGAGCTGGCCGCGGTGTACGAGCGGCTCGCCGCGTGGACGCGGTTCTGGCTCGACTCCCGTCGGGCGCCGGCGCACGCCCTCCCGTACTACCAGCACGGCAACGACAGCGGCTGGGACAACTCGACCACCTTCGACGCCGATCGCGTCATCGAGGCGCCGGACCTCGCGGCGTTCCTGATCCTGCAGCTCGACGTGCTCGCCGGGCTGGCCGACCGGCTCGGGGAGGCGTCAGCGCCCTGGAGCGAGGCCCGCGACGACCTCGCGCACGCTCTGCACGACGAGCTGTGGACGGGCGACCGGTTCGTCGCGCGCGCCGTCGACTCGGGCCGGCCGAGCAGCACCTCCAGCCTCCTGAACGCCCTGCCGATCGTCCTCGGCGAGCAGCTCCCGGCGGAGGTCGCCGAGCGGCTGGCCACCAGGATCGCGGACCACCTGACCGAGTGGGGTCCGGCGACCGAGCCGGTGGACTCGCCGCGATACGAGTCCGACGGCTACTGGCGCGGCCCGATCTGGGCGCCCTCCACCGTGCTCATCGAGTCCGGCCTGCGCCGGGCCGGGTTCGAGGAGCTGGCCGACCGGGTCAGCGCCGCCTTCCGGGCGGTCTGCGAGCGGTCCGGCTTCGCCGAGAACTTCGACGCGGTGACCGGCGACGGCCTCCGCGACCGTGCCTACACCTGGACCGCCAGCGCCTACCTCGTCCTGCTCGCGGACGCGCGGGTGCGCGACACCGCCCGCCTTCTGACCATCGGAGAACAATGACCGACACCCTGCCGAAGCCCGCCGCCCCCGTCGCCACCACGATCGGCGGACCCGTCGCCCCGTCGCGCTCCCGGTTGCGCCCGCTGAGCCTGGCGGAGGCCCGCGTCGTCGGAGGCTTCTGGGGCGAGCGTCAGGAGCTGAACGCGTCGGCGATCATCGGCCACTGCGAGACATGGATGGAGCGCATCGGCTGGATCGGCAACTTCGACCGGGCGGCCGAGGGGACGGTTGCCGCCGAGCACGCGGGCATCGAGTTCGTCGATTCGGAGGTCTACAAGCTGCTCGAGGCGATGGCCTGGGAGCTCGGCCGCGCCGGCGATCCCGCGCTGGACGAGCGCTACCGGTCGCTCGTCGCCCGGGTGGCCGCCGCGCAGGAGCCGGACGGCTACCTCCACACCTCCTTCGGCCGCGACGGCCAGCGCGCCCGCTACTCCGACCTGGAGTGGGGGCATGAGCTCTACTGCTTCGGTCATCTGATGCAGGCGGCGGTCGCCCGCGTCCGGACGGGGCACGACGACCTCCTCGTCGAGGTCGCCCGACGGCTCGCCGACCACGTCTACCGCGAGTTCGGGCCCGGCGGGCGGAACGCGATCTGCGGTCACCCGGAGATCGAGCCGGCGCTGGTGGAGCTCGGCCGTGCGCTGGACGAGCCGCGCTACGTGGAGCTCGCGGAGCTGTTCCTCGCCCGGCGCGGCAGGCGCACCCTCGCGACGACGCTCTTCCAGAGCAGCGAGTACTTCCTGGACGACCAGCCGGTGCGGGAGGCGGAGGTGCTGCGCGGGCACGCCGTGCGCGCGGTCTACCTCGCGTCCGGCGCTGTCGACCTCGCGGCCGAGCGCGACGACGCCGACCTGCTGGCGGCGGTCGAGACGCAGTGGGCCAACACGGTCGCCAAGCGCACCTACCTCACCGGCGGCATCGGCTCCCACCACCAGAACGAGGAGTTCGGCCACGACTTCGAGCTGCCGGACGACCGCGCCTACGCCGAGACGTGCGCCGCGATCGGCTCGGTGATGCTGAGCTGGCGCCTGCTGCTGCAGACCGGCGAGGCGAAGTACGCCGACCTGATCGAGCGCACGCTGCTCAACGCCGTGCTGGTGTCCCCGCGCGAGGACGGCCGCGCCTTCTACTACTCGAACACCCTCCATCAGCGGGTGCTGGGGGTGGAGACGCGGGACGACGAGCTCAGCGAGCGTGCGGAGGCCAGTCTCCGGGCGCCGTGGTTCGAGGTCTCGTGCTGCCCGACGAATGTCGCCAGGACGCTGGCGAGTGTCGCCGCGTACTTCGTCACGGCGGACGCCGACGGGGTGCAGGTGCACCAGTACGCGGACCTCGACGTGGACACGACCCTCGCGTCGGGCGTCCGGGTGGCGTTCGAGCTGCGCACCGGGTACCCGTTCGACGGCGGCGTGGCCGTGACGATGCTCAGCGAGGGGATGTTCAGCCTGCGGCTGCGCGTTCCGGCCTGGGCCGAGGGCGCGCACCGGGCGACGATCGACGGGGAGCCGGTCGGGGTGGTCGACGGTTACTTCACCGTCGCGCGCAGCTTCCGGCGCGGGGACGTGATCCGGGTGGACTTCGACCTCGCGCCCCGCGTCGTCGCGGCGCACCCCCGGATCGACGCGGTTCGCGGGGCGGTCGCCGTCGAGCGCGGCCCCCTGGTGCTCGCGCTGGAGTCCGTCGACCTCCCCGCGGGAGTGGACTTCGACAGCGTGCGGGTCGATCCGGCGCTCGCGCCCGAGACGACGCCGGACGGGGCGAGCGTGCGGCTGCGGGTGTCCGGCGGCGGCGACGCGGGGGCGTGGCCGTATGCCGAGGTCGGATCCCGGGCCGCCCCGGACGCGGAGCAGCAGGTCGTGGAGGCGCGCCTCCGCCCCTACTTCGCGTGGGCGAACCGCGGCCCGAGCCTGATGCGCGTGTGGATCCCCACCGCCGAGTGAGACCGCCCGGTCGCCGGCCGACGTCATCGGTGCCGGCGGCCGGGCTTCCCGGGTATGCCGCCAACGTGCGCGATCCCGAGGCGCTGGTGAAGGCGCTCGACCTCGCCGCGCAGGAGCTCGGCCCGATCGAGGTGCTCAGCTACAATCCGCTCCCGGCGAAGGACTTCCTGCGGCCGGTGCTGGAGTCGACCGTGTACGACATCCAAGCCGCATTCGAGTTCTCGGTGCTCGGGCCGGTCGCGGCGGTGCACCAGGTGCTTCAGGGGATGCGCGTCCTCGGCCGCGGCACGATCCTCTTCGTCAACGGCGGCAGCGCCGTTCAGCCGGTGCAGCACTTCGCCGGGACGTCGATCGCGTTCGCGGGCGAGACGGCGTATGCGGAGATACTCGACCAGGCGCTGCGGGACACGGACATCCACGTCGCGCAGCTCATCATCCCGGGCGGGATCATCCGGGGCGACGGTCAGAAGGACCCGGAGGTCCTGGCCGAGCTGCTCTGGAAGATGCACTCCGATCGCGACCGGTTCCGCACGTTCGCCACCGAGCTCGAGGTGCAACCGTACTGAGCCCCGGCTCCATGTTTCGCCATTGCCTTAATTAAGCACCCGCTGTATTATCGACTCATGACCACCCCCACCTCCGCCTTCGCCGCGCTGGCCGACCCGACCCGGGCCGCCATCGTGGACCTGCTCGCCCGGCGCGGCGAGCTGGTGGCGGGGGAGATCGGTGCGGAGTTCACGACCAGCGCGTCCGCCATCTCCCAGCACCTCAAGGTGCTGCGCGAGGCGGGCCTGGTGACCGTGGAGAAGCGGGCGCAGCACCGCGTCTACCGGCTGGACGTCTCGGCGCTCGCCGGGGCGGAGGGCTGGCTGGCCGACCGCGCCCGGCAGTGGAACGCGCGGATGGACAAGCTGGCCGCGCATATCGAGAAGACACGAGACAGGGGAGAACTCCCATGACGAACGAGACGACGGACATCGTGGTGCGGCGCATCCTGAACGCGCCGGTCGCCACCGTGTGGCGGCTGTGGACCGACCCCGAGCTGGTCACCGAGTGGTGGGGGCCGGAGGACTACACCTCACCCTCGGCGCAGGTCGACCTGCGGGAGGGCGGCTCGTACGTGTTCAGCATGCTCGCGCCCGAGTACCAGGGCGGCGCCGAGAGCTTCACCGGCGGCACCTACACCGCGATCGTGCCGGAGGAGCGGCTCGAGTTCACGCAGAGCATCACCGACGCGGACGGCGTGCCGCTGCCCGACGACCAGCTCCCGGAGGGCTTCACGCAGAACATCCGCACGGTCGTGGAGTTCGCCGACGTGGGCGGACTCACCGAGCTCACGATCACCGAGAGCGGCTGGTCGCGCAGCCTGATGTCGGTGTTCGCGTACGCGGGCATGCACCAGTCGCTCGACAAGCTGACGACCGAGGTGCTCCGCGGGCTCGCAACGGTCGACTGATGGAGATGCGGCTGGAGCTGGTCCCGCTCCCGCCCTCGCTCAGTTGCGGTAGTTGTACACGTCCAGCCCGAAGCGGTTGAGCCCCGGCGTCGCGGCGTAGCCCAGGTAGGGCAGCCCGAAGGTGTCCTCGATGCTCGCGAGCAGGCTGTAGTGGTTGTACGGGGTCGTGGACCAGGTGCCGCCCTTGACGAACGGCGACAGCACGAGCGCCCCGACTCGGCCGCCGCCGAGTCCCGAGATGCCGGGGAGCGCCGAGTTCGGCCCCGGCCCCTCGTTGCAGCAGCTGGAGGCGTCGGACTGCGGGCCGTCCGACTCGTCGAAGGTGATCACGAGCACTCCGTCCTGCTTGAACGCGGGCGAGGAGGTGATCTTCGGCACCCACTGCTTCAGCCAGGCGTCGGCGCTGGCCAGCCCGCCCGGCCTCCCGTCGACGCAGGGGGAGTCGTGGCCGTCGTCACACAGGTTCGGCGTGATCAGCGACAGGTTCGGCGTGGTCGAGACGGAGGCGAGGTCGGTGGGGAGGTGCGACAGGTCGACGTCGTTCGCCGCACAGGCCGCCGTTCCCGTCAGGCTCTGGAAGTACACGAACGGGTTGTGGCGGGCCGCGTACTGGTCGCCGACCTTCGCCTTCTGCGTGTCGTCGACGGCGCCGAGCGCGGGATGCCGGCACGGCGTCCCCATGTCCTCCATGTAGCCCTTCCAGGTGCGGCCGGACGCGGTGAGCTGGTCGGCGACCGTCTTCACCGTGGAGGGGAACACGCAGCCGTCGCCGACCGCCTGACCCGGGGAGGCGGTCCCCGTGCCCACGAACGGCGAGTAGGTCTGGCAGTCGGCCTGCATCTGCGGGTTCGGGCCCTGGCCGGAGATCTCGGCCACGTAGTTCGGCTGCGAGTTGTGCGCCGTCCCGTAGTAGGAGTTCAACAGCACGCCCTGGCTGCGCAGCGTGGTCGACAGGTACGGCGCCGCGGAGCCGGGGCCCCAGGTCTCGTCGTAGCCCTTGTTCTCCAGATTGATCACGAAGACGTGCTTCGCGCCGGGGAGGTAGGAGCCGGTGGTCGCGGCGCTCACGGTCGCCGTGGTGGAGGGCAGGAAGGCGAAGGCGACGCCCGCGACGGCTGCGGCCGCGACGGCGACGCCCGCGAGGAGGCGAGTGCGTGTTGTCCTGATGGTCACGGGAGCGTCCACCCTTCTGCGACGGCCTTCTGTTTGAGCGGCGCCCACTCCTCGGCGGCGGGCGGCCCGACCGGGGCGCACGCCGGGCCGGCGACGAACGGCGGCACGGTGTAGGCGGGCGCGGCCGGGTTCGGCGCCGACGCGAAGTCGAGGACCTCTGCGATGTTGCGCGCGCCGGCGTCGCGCGGGGTCAGCGCCGGGAGGCCGAACCTCCACTCGATCGCCTTCAGCACGGAGGTGTGGTCATAGGTGCCGTGCGCCACGTAGCCGCGACGGGCCCGCGGCGAGACCACCATCGACGGCACGCGGAAGCCGCGCTGGCCGGTGCCGGCCGCGGGCGTCGCGTCGGCGGCCGTGCCCGGCACCACGTGGTCGAAGAAGCCGCCCCACTCGTCGTAGTTGATCACGAGCATGGTCCTGCCCCAGTTCGGTGACGTCGTGACCGCGTGGTAGATCCCGTCCAGGAACAGCTCGCCGCTGCGGAGGTCGGCGTGCGGGTGATCGTCGCCCGAGGTGCCGGACGACTCGTCCTCGAAGCGCGGGTCCACGAACGACACCGCCGGAAGGGAGCCGCTCGCGCAGTCCGCGAGGAAGTCGGAGTACTGGTGCGAGATGCCGATGTACTTCGATCCCCACAGCGCGAGGAAGGGCACGTCGTTGAAGTAGTACTTCCCGCTGACGCCGGCGGCCGCGAGCTTGTCCCAGATCGTCGGCATCGTCGCCGTCACCGTCGAGTTGTGCAGGCGGTCGGTCTGCGCGGCGTGCATGTAGAAGCGGTTCGGGTACGTCTCGGCGAGCGTCGCGGCGAAGTACTGGTCGCACACCGTCCACTGCGGGCCGGCCTGACCCCAGAAGCCGAGGTCCGTCTGCGCGTAGTAGCCGATGGAGAAGTCGTCGTTCTCGCCGGCCTTCAGCCAGCCGTCGCACTTCCCGCCGTTCAGCTCGATGCGGCCGCCCTCGTAGGAGTGGTCGGGGTCCGGATGCCCGCAGCCCTGGAAGTCGGCGAGGTGGTGTGGGGTGTGCGGGAAGCCGTACCGGTCGGTGTAGCGGAGGCCGCTCGGCATCCCGGTCGCGCCGGGCATCCAGCCGGTGAGATGGTCGAACGAGCGGTTCTCCATCATGACGACCACGATGTGGTCGATGCCGGAGGCCGCGGGAGCGGGGAGGGGCGACGCGGTGCCGGCGGTCGCACTCGTGGTCGCGGCGTTCGCGGCGAAGGCGGTGCCCGCTGCGATGGCCCCGGCCGTCAGGCCGCCCGCCAGGGTCAGGAAGTGTCTGCGATCGACGTTCACGTCAGCACACGCAACCACGAGGGCGCGCGAAAGTGACCCCCGTCGGGTGAGGCGTCACCCAGCCGTCACCCCGCCGTCACCTGCGGTTCACCCGGTGCGCCGGGGACGCCTCCGTACGATCCCGAGCACGATCAGGACCAGCCCCACCACGAGCAGGACCACGCCGACGATCCCCCAGAACGAGGACCCGCTCATCACGGACCCGCCGAGCACGTCGGTGCCCTGCAACGTCCACACGAGACCGATCGCGGCGAGGATGATGCCGGGGACGAGAAACGGCCAACTGCGCTTCATGGGCTCAGAGTACGTCGTGAACGCCCCGGCAGGAATGACCGATCGCCGTCACGGTCGGCCCGGCCACTCCCGCCCGGCCCACGGGTCGTAGTCGGCCACGAGCGCGCCCTGCTCCGGCCGGTCGGCCTCCGCGACGTGCTGGAGGTTGATCCGCACCCGGTACCACTGCGAGCTCGACCCGCGCATCCCGTCCACCAGCTCGTCGGCCGGATGCAGCGACCCCGCGACCTCCGGGTTCGCCGTCTTCCACTGCTCCAGGGCCGCCAGCGCCTCCGGCTTCGTCTTGGTGCGCGCCACCTCGATGAGCGGCATCTGCGAGACCCGGCGTCCCGCGCCGTCCCCGGCCCGCGGCGGCTTCTCGGCGGGGCCGAGCCGCTTGGCCAGCGCGAGCAGGCCGTCCAGCGAGCCCGCGGCGTCGTCGATCCCGGCGTGCGGGTCGCCGGCCTCCGCGAAGCGCGCGGGCACCGTCAGCACGGTGAACTCCTCCGGCCGGCGGGCGCGCACCTCGTCCCAGTCGAGCGGCGTCGAGACGCGCGCGTCCGGCAGCGGCCGGATCGAGTAGGCGGAGGCCACGGTGCGATCCTTGGCGTTCTGGTTGAAGTCCACGAACACGCTCTCGCCGCGCTCCTCCTTCCACCAGCGCGCCGTCGCGAGCCCCGGCGCCCGGTTCTCGACCTCCCGCGCCAGCGTCTCCGCCGCGAGCCGGACGTCCGCGAACCCCCACTGCGGCGCGATCCGGACGAGGATGTGGAGGCCGCGCGACCCGCTCGTCTTCGGCCAGCCGACGAGCCCGTGGTCCTCCAGCACCTCCCGGGCGATGAACGCCACGTCCACGATCTGCGACCAGTCGACGCCCGGCATCGGATCCAGGTCGACCCGCAGCTCGTCGGGATGGTCGAGGTCCTCCGCCCGGACCGCGTGCGGGTTCAGGTCGAGGCAGCCGAGGTTGGACACCCACGCGAGCCCCGCGGCGTCCCGCAGCACGGCCTCCTCGGCGGAGGTCCCGCGGGCGTAGTGGAGGGTCGCGGTGTCGATGAAGTCAGGATGCCCCTCCGGCACGCGCTTCTGGAAGAACGGCTCCTGCGTGAGCCCCTTCACGAACCGCTTCAGCACCATCGGCCGCCCGCCGGCGCCGCGCAACGCCCCGTCCGCGACGCTGAGGTAGTACCGCGCGAGGTCGAGCTTGGTGAGCCCGGGCTCGGGGAACACCACCTTGTCGGGGTTCGAGATGCGGACGTCGTGGCCGCCGGCCTCCAGGAACGTCTCCGACTTCGACGACGGGGTCATGCCGCCACGGTAGCCGCGGGGGCGGCGCGGGGCCAGGGGCTCATCGGCACCTCACTGCAGACAGAACTCATTCCCCTCCGGATCGCGCATCATGATCGCGAACTCCGGATACGGCCCCCACGACCCGTCGAGCACCTGCTCCACGGTCGCGCCCAGGCCGACCAGCCGGGCGGCCTCGGCCTCCACCTCATCCCGCGTCGCGTGGCGGTCGGCGGAGGGGGTGATGTCGATGTGCATCCGGTTGCGCTGGCGCTTCTCGTGGTCGTAGCGGGTGAAGTAGAAGCGCTGGTGGGTCGGGTCCTCGTCCCAGGCGACGGCGCGGGCGGCGAGGTCGTCGTCGGTCAGGCCGGCGGCGCGGAGCTCGGCCTCCTCCTCGGGCGTCAGCCACTCCGGCTCTGGGTAGCCCATGACGGCGGCCCAGAACCGGGCGAGCGCCGCGGGGTCGGCTGCGTGGAAGGTGACGTTGGCGATCCGTGCGGTCATCCTCCGGAGTGTATGCGGAAGGAGGGAGCGGCCGGGAGACCCGATCACTAAGCTGCCGCGCATGACCTTCGACCCCGAGCGGGACATCGCCGCCTACGGCAGGCGCGCGGGCGGCTACGAGCGCGGCCCACGCGGTTTCCTGCACGGCGAGATCGTGCGGCGCGTCGGCGTGCTGGCGGTGTCGCTGGCCGACGGGACCCCCGCCCCGCGCATCCTGGACGTCGGCTGCGGCAGCGGCGCGCTGCTGCGGCTGCTCGAAAGCCTCCGCCCCGACGCGCGGCTCATCGGGGTCGACCCGGCCGCGGGGATGGTGCGGGAGGCCGTGGCCTCCACCCGCGCCGCGGTGCTGCAGGCCTCGGCGGAGACCCTCCCGTTCGAGGATGCGTCGTTCGACCTGGTCGTGAGTTCGTCCTCCTTCAGCCATTGGGAGGACAAGGCCGCCGGTCTGGCCGAGTGCCGGCGGGTGCTGGCGCCGGGAGGCGCGCTGCTGCTCGCGGACGTGTTCACCTCGCGCGGGCTGCCGGTGCGGGTGTTCGGGCCGGGCGGGGCGGCGGGGAGCCGGGAGCGGGCGGAGGTTGGGATGCGGGCGGCCGGCTTCGCCGTACCGCTCTGGCGGCCGCTGTTCGCCGGCGTGATCCAGGCTGCCGTGGCCCGCGCGTGACGGGCGCGTCGCGCAAACAGGAGGACACGTCTGAATCTCCTTCCCAACGGGGTTCGGCAGGAGTTCGGGCGCGCGTCGCCGCCGCAACTCCTGTCGGCGGGTGCAGCCTGCTAGTGTCCAGTCAAAAGCCGAGGGAGGCCAGGTGTCGGTAGTCGGCATCGTCGCTGAGGGGCCGGGCGAGGCCCGGGTCGCGTCCAGCCCGAGTTCCGTGAAGAAGCTCGTCTCCCTGGGGTACGACGTACGCGTGGAGTCCGGCGCGGGAGTCCGGGCCGCGTTCACGGATGAGGCCTTCGCCGATGCCGGCGCGACCGTGACCTCCCGGGCCGACGCGTGGGGCGCCGACATCGTGATCAAGGTCGCCCCGCCGACCGAGGACGAGATCGCGCTCCTCTCCGACGGCGCCACCCTCATCGCGACCCTCAGCCCCGGCCTGCGCCCCGACCTCCTCGCCGCGCTCTCGCAGCGCGGGATCACCGCGCTCGCCCTCGACGCGGTGCCGCGCATCTCCCGGGCGCAGTCGATGGACGTGCTCAGCTCGATGGCCAACATCTCCGGCTACCGGGCCGTGGTGGAGGCCGCCCACGAGTTCGGCCGGTTCTTCACCGGGCAGGTCACCGCGGCGGGCAAGGTCCCGCCCGCGAAGGTGCTGGTCGCCGGTGCGGGCGTCGCCGGCCTCGCCGCGATCGGCGCCGCGTCGAGCATGGGCGCGATCGTCCGCGCCACCGACCCGCGGCCGGAGGTCGCCGACCAGGTGCGCTCGATCGGCGGCGAGTACCTGGCCGTGGAGGTCGCCGGCGACGACGCGATGCAGTCCACCGACGGTTACGCCAAAGCCACGAGCGAGGCCTACGACCGCCGCGCCGCCGAGATCTACTCGGAGCAGGCGCGGGACGTGGACATCGTCATCACGACCGCGCTCATCCCGGGCCGCCCCGCGCCGAAGCTGCTCACCGAGTCGGACGTCGCGAGCATGCGGCCCGGCTCGGTCGTCGTGGACATGGCCGCCGCGCAGGGCGGGAACGTCGCCGGCTCGGTCGCGGGGGAGCGGGTGGTCACGCCGGGCGGGGTGATCATCCTCGGCTACACCGACCTCCCGTCGCGCCTGCCGACCCAGTCGTCGCAGCTGTACGGCAACAACCTGGTCAGCCTCCTCACCCTCCTCACGCCCGGCAAGGACGGGAGGCTCGTCCTCGACTTCGACGACGTCGTGCAGCGGTCGGTGACGGTGGTGCGCGACGGGGAGACGACCTGGCCGCCGCCACCGGTGACCGTCTCCGCGGCGCCCCCTCGCGCCGCCGCCGCACCGGTCGCCGTGCCCGCGCCGAAGGAGCCGTGGCTGACGCCGGTGCGCAAGGCGGTGCTGACCGCGGTCGGCCTCGCCGTGCTGCTGGCGCTGACCGCGCTCGCACCCCCTCCGCTCCCGCAGCACTTCACCGTGCTCGTGCTCGCCACCGTCATCGGCTTCTACGTGATCGGCAACGTCCACCACGCGCTGCACACGCCGCTGATGAGCGTGACCAACGCCATCTCGGGAATCATCGTCGTCGGCGCGATCGTGCAGCTCACCTCGCACGACCCGCTCGTGCAAGCGCTCGCCGCGATCGCAGTGCTGGTGGCATCCATCAACGTGTTCGGCGGGTTCGCGGTGACGCGGCGGATGCTGGCGATGTTCACGCGGAGCGACCGGTGAGTCTCAGCGTCGCGGACGCCGCCTACCTGGTCGCGGCCGTCCTCTTCATCATGAGCCTCGCCGGCCTGTCCCGGCACGAGACCGCGCGCGGCGGCGTGGTCTACGGCATGGTCGGGATGGGGATCGCGCTCGTCGCGACCATCGGGTTCCTCGTGCTGCCCGCGTCCTCCGTCGTCCTGCTGATCGTCGCCATGCTGGTCGGCGCCGCGATCGGTCTGTGGCGCGCGCGGGTCGTGCAGATGACCGGCATGCCGCAGCTCATCGCCCTCCTGCACAGCTTCGTCGGCCTCGCCGCCGTGCTCGTCGGCTGGACGGGTCACCTCTCGCACCCGGACCTGGCCGGCTCGCTGCGGGGCGTGCACAACGCGGAGGTCGTGATCGGCATCTTCATCGGCGCTGTCACCTTCACCGGGTCGATCGTCGCCTACCTGAAGCTCTCCGCGCGCATCTCGTCGCGCCCGCTGGTGCTGCCCGGCAAGAACGCCCTCAACATCGGCGCGCTCGTCGTCTTCGTGGCGCTGACCGTCTGGTACGTGATCACCCCCGACCTGTGGCTGCTGGCCGTCGTCACCCTGATCGCCCTCGCTCTCGGCGTCCACCTCGTCGCGTCGATCGGCGGCGGCGACATGCCCGTCGTGGTGTCGATGCTGAACAGCTACTCCGGCTGGGCCGCTGCCGCCTCCGGCTTCCTCCTCGACAACGACCTCCTGATCGTCACCGGCGCCCTCGTCGGCTCGTCGGGTGCGTACCTCTCGTACATCATGTGCAAGGCCATGAACCGTTCGTTCCTGTCCGTGATCGCCGGAGGCTTCGGAATCGAGGCCCCGTCCGCGGCCGTCGAGGAGCAGGGCGAGTACCAGGAGGTCAGCGCCGAGCAGACCGCCGAGCTGCTGCAGAACGCGACCACCGTCGTCATCACGCCGGGCTACGGGATGGCCGTCGCCCAGGCGCAGTATCCCGTCGCCGAGCTCGTTCAGAAACTCCGCGACCGCGGCGTCACCGTCCGGTTCGGCATCCACCCGGTCGCCGGGAGGCTGCCGGGCCACATGAACGTGCTACTGGCGGAGGCCCGCGTCCCGTACGACATCGTGCTCGAGATGGACGAGATCAACGACGAGCTGCGCGACACCGACGTGGTGCTCGTGATCGGCGCGAACGACACCGTGAACCCGGCCGCCGCCGAGGACCCGGGCAGCCCCATCGCCGGCATGCCGGTGCTGCGGGTCTGGGAGGCCCGCCAGGTCGTCGTGTTCAAGCGCTCCATGGCCGCGGGCTACGCGGGCGTGCCCAACCCGTTGTTCTACCGCGAAAACGCGAGGATGCTGTTCGGGGACGCGCGGAAAGCGGTGGACGAGATCGTGGGGTACTTCTGAATGGTCGACGGTGAGACGGACGAGGTGAGCCGACGCCTCGGACCGGGCTGGTATCCGGACCCGTTCGGCGAGGCCCCGCTGCGCTGGTGGGACGGCACGAAGTGGGAGGCCGCGGTGAGCGGAAACGCTCCCGCCGCGCCGCCCGTGCGCTACGCCGCGGACCGCCGCCCGCTGCCTCCCGAGACGCCGGTGTACACGTCGTGGGTCTGGCTGGTGGTGCTGCTGCCGCTGCTGAGCACCGTCGTCTCGCTGGCCACGCTCGGCGAGGTCACGCGTTCGCTCGCCGCGTTCGCACATCCGGGCGCCGCGAACCTCGCACTGCTGATGTCACCCGGCTACCTCCTCGGCAGTCTCCTCGGCTGGCTGGTCTACGCCCTGTCGATCGTCTTCAGCTGGCTCGACTACCGAACTCTGACCCGCCGCGGCGTCGACGACCCGTTCCACTGGGCGTGGTCGTTCCTGGCGTGGCCGGTCTACACGATCGGCCGCGCGGTGATCGTCCGCCGCGTCGCGGGAGGCCGAGGCTCGGGAGTCCTCTGGGCCACGATCGCGGTGATGGTCCTCTCGGTCGCCGCCGGGATCGCCGCAACGCTCACCCTGAGCTCGGCGATGCTCCAGACCGTCCACCAGCTCCCGGGCGCCGGCGCCTGAGAGCGCGGTGTCCGGCCGGCCCCGCAACGTCCGTTATGATGGCTGTCGTGCGTCCGCCCGCGGACGCTCAGGAGACGTCGCATAGTCAGGCCTAGTGCACCACCCTGCTAAGGTGGAGTCCCCGTAAGGGGACCGAGGGTTCAAATCCCTCCGTCTCCGCCGATCGAAACCCCCGGAATCCCAGTGATTCCGGGGGTTTTTCAGTTGGTGGGGCGATGGGTTGCCCACATTTTGCCCACACTTGCCGCGGAGACGGCGGCGTGGAGGCGCATGGCAACGTCGTCGAGGTGGTCGTCGAACAGGTCGGCATACAGATCGAGGGTCATTGCAGCGGACGCGTGCCCGAGCATCCGCTAGACAGCTTTGACGTTGGCGCCCGAGCTGAAGGCCGCAGATGGGCGAAGGCTCCGTTGCGTCCGCCTTAACGCGACTCGAGCTTCTCCGAGTGTGACAGCCTTGCGCCGGTCGGCCTCGCGTTGGACCCGCTGCTCAGCCCGACGACTGTGGCCGCACGGAGACATCACGCTTTCGCTGTGGGTAGGGTCGTGGCGAGGGCGGACTTGAAGGCCGCGAATCCCGCCGGCATGAGCGTTTCGTCGTCGCGCGCCTTGGCGATCAGCCCATCTACCAGATCGGTAAGGGTCTTGAATGTTGCCACTTCCCGAAAGAGTGCGGCTAGAACGGGCTTCGGGTTGACCAGCTCCTTCCACCGTTCATCCCAAAGGGCGTCAAGCTTTGCTTCTTGCTCCGCCCGGACGGCTACAAGTTGAGAGGCGCGACCGGCGTTGACTTGAGCGTAAGCCATCAGATGCGCTTGAAGCTTTGCAAATGAATCGTCTCCAGCCTGGGGGCCTGGAGCCGGGAATCTGTGGTCTAGTTCAGCGTTCACCATCGACAAAAGCACGTCCTCACGATTCTGGTCGGCCGCGGAACGCAGAATTGCTTCGATCTCGGCGGGAGTCGTCTCCTTACCGACCATGCGGAGCGTGCTCGAAATAAGCGCGCCGTCGAGCACCATGCTTTCGATGGCTCTCCGCGGCCAAACATGTAACCGTGGGTGATTCTGCGCGATTGCAGCGAGCTCGGCGTCTGAAAGCAGGTCTCGGTCTCGCACGCATAGGAAGGGCACGCCCACGGGAACTCGTACAAGCGCCTCGTATGTCTGGAGAACTTGCCGTGCGCTTCCGGCGACAACCACGTGAGTCCGTCCCACCTCAATGGGGAATAGCAACGGCAACCAGCGTGCGTCGGTGACGCCCTCCACAACGAGGATCGCGTCGGCTTGTAACAGGTCAGCGTGCGAAAGCCCGAGAGTCTCCAGAAGCTGTGTTTTTGACGGAGCGTCCGAAAGTCTCAGGATCTGGTTTTGCCCCTGGCCACCAGCAGCCTCGACCTCAAGAAGTGAAGCCCTGCTCGCTGAGGCGATTATGGCGGACGAATGGCTCACGACGAATGTCTGCGCACGTTCGGATACATCCGTTAGGGCCTGGAGCAACGCCGACTGCAACGTTGGGTGTAGGTGTTGTTCCGGTTCATCGATCAGGAGGACCCCGCCGGCAGCGGACAACCTCCGAATGTAGTAGCTCATAGCGAGCAGTTCCTTTTCGCCACTACTGAGCGCGTTCAGTCCATGTCGATAACCGCTAACCAGTTCGATAGAGATGGTGCTCCCGCGGACAGCGTCGTATGTCGGCGGCAGAAGCCGCTTGCCTGTGGCTTCATTGAAGATCGTTGCAATCCGGTCGTATTCATCGTTCACCACATCTCCCTGCCGCTCCGCCAAGAAGCGTTGATAGTCCAGCGTCATCAGGTAGTTGCCAACGTTTGGGAGCGCGATGGGGCCACCGCTAACAATCACTTGCTCCAATCCCTGCGAGCGCTCCTGTTCGATTCGTTCGGCGCCGAGCATCGCGATGTCCACGGCCTGGGTCACTCCGTTGCTTACGAGGCGGGTGGCGGGAAGGAAATCGATGATGCCGAATCCGTGCTCGCGCTGGAACGACTGCTGTCTCACGATGTCTGTTGCCGGGGTGCTCGAGTTGCGGACCACTTGGCCAGCGCGGTTGTACTCGAAAGCAATTGTGTTTTGGAGCCGGGGCGCAGGCTGACCACCACTAAACCGTGTATGCCAATCGTCAATGATGTCCCACTCGTCGTCTGAGAATTCCACTGAGAGCTCGAAGCGGAGGGTGTCGCCCCACGGGCCAACGTTCTCGGGCGTTCGGAAGATGCGGCCCGTCCAGGCGCTCACCAACGCCTCAAGAACCAAAGACTTTCCCGTGCCATTTTTACCGCTGATGATGACAACATTTTCGCGGCCAAGATCGCTCACCTGCGCGTGAGCTAGCCCTTTGTAGTTATTGATCTCAAAGGATGAGATTCGCATTGATCGAAACCCCTCATTCCCGCCGCTCTAGCGGCTCGTGCAAAGTCTCTCAGGCCGATTCCCGGGCGTGCCGGATTGGTGAGCGAGGGAATCGCCCGACTACGATCAACCAGAGTTCGCGTCGTCGCTTAAGGGCTTCGCCGCGCGTGCCCGACTTGACTTGCAACGACAACATCGCGTCGGCCGCGCGTGCCGCCCAGCGGTCTCCTATTCGCGGTCTTGAGCGTGTCGCACGTCGGCTTCGTGCGATCGACCATGCAACGCGTAAGACGCTTCGCCCCGGGTCGCCTTGCTGCGGTCACGTTTCCTCAGCGATGGTCTGACGGGCCGCAGGCCGCTCCGCCCCCCACGAGGCGAGCAGGCGGAGCCGCTCGGCCGACGGTGAGCCGGGCTCGGCCGTGTAGACGAGCAGGACGTGGCCGGGTTCGGCGGTGATCGCGAACTCCTCGTAGGCGAGGGTGAGCTCACCGACGACGGGATGGTGGAAGCGCTTGGTGCCTGCCCCGTGGGTGCGCACGTCATGTGCGCCCCACAGCCGGCGGAACGTGTCGCTGCGGGTGGACAACTCCCCGACGAGGTCCTGGAGGGCGGGGTTGTGTGGGTCGCGTCCCGCCTCCGCTCGCATCATGGCGACGCACATGTCGGCGAACAGGTCCCAGTCCGGATAGAAGTCGCGCGAGGCCGGGTCGAGGAATTGGAAGCGCGCGAGATTCGGTGTGCGGCCGCCGTCTCCGATCAACGGCGAGTAGAACGCACGACCCAGGGCGTTGAAGGCGATCACGTCCGATTGGGCGTTGCGCACCACGGCGACGCCGTCGGTGAACGCCTCGAGCGCCCAGTGCAGGCTGGGCCGTGCTGCGGGGCTGGGAGTGGCGCGCCGGCGGGGACGTCCGGAGCTGGGGATGCCGTCGGCGGCCCTGGCGAGGTCGAACAGGTGGGCGCGCTCGGTGTCGTCGAGCTGCAACGCCCGGGCCACTGCGTCCAGGACTCCGGCCGAGACGCCCGCGATCGCGCCGCGCTCGAGCTTCGCGTAGTACTCGACGCTGACGTCGGCCAGCATCGCCACCTCGGACCGTCGCAACCCCGCGACCCGTCGGCCGGTGCCCGCCGGCAGCCCGGCCTGCTCCGGCGTGACCTTGGCGCGGCGCGACATGAGGAACTCGCGCACGTCCGCTCGATTGTCCATGCGTCTCAGGCTAGGCCGAGCGGCGTCCCCGAAGGATGCCCTGTCAGTACACCTCTCATCAGGGACTCCCTCCGGGCGGCCGGAGGCGGTGTGCTGGATGGCGTGACAGCCTCCTCTTCCCCCACGGTCCGGATCCCGGCCGGCCGAGCGCTCGCGACGCTGCTGCTCGTGCTGACGGTGTTCGGCCCGATCTCGATGGACCTCTACCTCCCCGCGCTCCCGGCGCTCACGGCCGAGCTGGGCGCCGCGACCTCGCTGGCGCAGCTGACGGTGACCGCGTGCTTGGTCGGCCTGGCCGCGGGGCAGCTCATCGCCGGGCCGTTGTCCGACCGGTTCGGGCGGCGCAGACCGGCGCTCATCGGGGTGACCGCCTACGTGGTCGTCTCGGCGCTGTGCGCGGCGAGCCCGACCGTCGAGCTGCTCATCGCGGCCCGCCTGGTGCAGGGGCTGGCCGGAGGCGTCGGCATAGTGATCGCCCAGGCTGCCGGGCGCGACGTGTACGAGGGGGGCAGGCTGATCCGCTTCTACGGCCGGCTCACGGTCATCGGCGGCCTGGCGGCGATCGTCGGCCCGCTGCTCGGAGGCGCGCTCACGGCGGTGCTGGACTGGCGCGGCCTCTTCCTCGTGCTCGCTGTCATCGGAGCGGTCATCCTCGGCTGGGTGGCTGTCGGCCTCCCCGAGACGCTGCCTCAGGATGCGCGCACGGGCGCCGGGTTCGCGGTCATCCGCCGCGACGTCCGGCTGCTCCTCTCCGACCGGCGCTTCGTCGGGGCAGTGGTCGCGCAGGGCTTCGTCTACGCAGCGCTGTTCGCCTACCTGAGCGGTGCGACCTACGTGCTGCAGGGTGTCTACGGCTTGTCGCCCCAGGGGTACGCGCTCGCGTTCGGGCTCAACTCGGCCGGCTTCATGGTCTCCGGGTACCTCGCCGGCCGCCTCAGCGAGAGCTGGAGCGTGCTGGGCACGCTGGCCGTGGGCCTCGCGGTCGCTGGGCTCGGCGCGGCCGGACTGCTCGTCGCGGGCCTGGCGCACATGCCGCTCGCCGTGGTGATCGTGTCCCTGTTCCTCCTCGCCGCGGGAACGGCTGTCACCAGTCCGCCCTCGACCACGCTGGCGCTCGCGGACTACCCGCAGATCGCGGGCACGGCCTCCTCGCTGCTCGGCGCCGCGCGGTTCGCGTTCGGCGGCATCGCCGCGCCGCTGGTCGGCGTCGCCGGCGCCTTGAGCATCCTCCCCTTGGGCCTTGTCACGACGATCGCGGTCGTAGCGGCCGCCGTCGCGGCAACCGCCCTCCTACGGCCTCCGGCCGGGGCAGCAGCCCCGGCCGACACCCACCTCGCAACGGAAGGAACCCCCACATGCGTGGAGTGATCATGTACGCCCCTCGGGACGTCCGCGTCGAAGAGCGCGCCGACCCGACCGTCCTGGAGCCGACGGACGCGGTGATCCGCGTCGCGGCCGCCTGCATCTGCGGCTCCGACCTGTGGCCGTACCGCGGCACCGACCCGGTCACCGGCCCGACGTCGATGGGACACGAGTATGTCGGCGTCGTGGAGGAGATCGGCGACGACGTTCGGAACGTGAAGGTCGGCGACTTCGTCGTCGGGTCGTTCTTCGCCTCGGACAACACGTGCGAGATCTGCCGGGCCGGCTACCAGTCGCGCTGCGTGCACGCTTTCCCCATGGGAGCGCTCGGGACGCAGGCCGAGAAGCTGCGTGTCCCGCTGGCCGACGGTACGCTCGTCGTCGTTCCCGGCACCCCGACCCCGACGCAGGTGCGCGGCCTCCTCGCCGCCTCCGACGTGCTCGGCACCGGCTGGTTCGCCGCCGTCGCCGCCGAGGCCGGCCCGGGTAAGACGGTCGCCGTGGTCGGCGACGGCGCGGTCGGACTGCTCGGCATCCTCGCCGCCAAGCAGCTGGGCGCCGACCGGATCATCGCAATGAGCCGGCACGCCGACCGTCAAGCGCTCGCCCGCCGCTTCGGCGCGACCGACATCGTCGAGGAGCGCGGGGACGCCGGGGTCGCCGCGATCAAGGAGCTCACGGGCGGTCTCGGCGCGCACTCGGTGATCGAGGCTGTCGGCACGCAGGAGTCGATGATGCAGGCCATCCGCGCGACCCGGCCCGGCGGCCACGTCGGCTACGTCGGCGTCTCGCACGACGTCGAGCTGCCCGGCCTGGAGCTCTTTTTCTCCGGCGTGCACCTGCACGGCGGACCGGCTCCCGTCCGCCGGTTCCTCCCGGAGCTGATCGCGTCGATCATGAGGGACGAGTTCGACGCCGGCGCGGTGTTCGACCTCACCCTCCCCCTGTCGGAGGCGGCGCAGGGCTACAGAGCGATGGACGAACGCCGGGCCGTCAAGGTCCTGCTGGAGATGGACGACGAGTACGAAGGGCGCCACGGATGACGAATACGCGCCGGCCTGATGCCGGCTATCGCCCCTATCGCGCGCCGAGCTCGTCCGACGTCGGCGGCTCCGCCCCCGCTCGCGACACGGTGATCGCCGCCGCGCGTGCGGCGTATCCACCGGCCGACGCCAGCTCAGCCCGAGAGCCGTCGCGCACGGCTCCCATTCCCGTTCCGAGGACCCAGGCGAGCAGCGCCGCCATATAACTGTCGCCGGCGCCGACAGTGTCCACCACCTGCACGACGAGGGGCTCGATCGCGACCGTCGCGTCTCCCGCGGTGAGGAGGGAGCCCGCGGAACCGCGCGTCACAGCCACCAGAGCGCCACGGGCGGCGATCGCGCGTGCCGCCTCGTCGATGCTGAGGTCGGGGTAGAGGAAGAGCGCGTCCTCGTCGCTGAGCTTCACGATGTCCGCCAGCTCCGCGAGTCGCTCGAATCGTGCCAGGGCGGCGGCACGGTCGCCGACCAGGTCCGCGCGGATGTTCGGGTCGAAGCTGATGGTCGCTTCGCGGTGAAGTTCGGAGGCGAGCTGTTCGATCCTGTCCGAACCCGGTGCGAGGAAGGCCGAGATCGAGCCGATGTGGAGGTGACGGACGGGAGGGAGGGCGATCCGCTGGGGGAGTTGCCAGCTGATGTCGAACTCGTACGTGGCCGAACCGTCCGCTTCGATCGTGGCTGAAGCACTGGAGGTCGTCGGGAGGCTCCACGACTCCGGGAGCAGAGTAACGCCGGCATCGCCCAGTCGCGCGGCGATCGCCTCGCCTCTCGCGTCGCGGCCCAGGGCGGTCAGCAACGACGTCGCCACACCGAGGCGCGCGAGGCCGAGCGCGACGTTCGCGGGGGAGCCGCCAGGATGCTCGCGCGTCGTGCCGCCGAGGCGGATCACATCGATGAGCGCCTCGCCGGCGACCAGGACGCGGCGGAGGCCCGCGGGCGGGTCGAGGACGTTCTCGGGCGATGTCGGGGTTGGCATGCGCGGAGCTGCTTTCTTTGCGGATTGACTTGACCTCGGGAGCCTGGCGTTCCAGACTGCGTACTGATCACTCTAACTAATACGTATTAATACGTCGAGCCCGACTTGTGGCCGCGACCAATACGTATTGGCAAAGCCTTCAGAGAGGAAGCGCACCTTCATGATCCGATCCCTCACGATCGCGACGGCCCTCGCCGTCGGCATCACGTTGACCGGGCTCGCCCCGACGGCGGTCCCCGCATCGGCGGCTCGGCCAGCAGTGGCGACCCAGCCGGCCACCCCGTCGCCCACAGCGACACCGTCGACCGCGACCACGGGCCTCTATCACGAGCCGTACCGCCCACAGTTCCACTACTCCCTGCCGACCGGATGGATCGGCGACCCGAACGGGCTCGTCTACAAGGACGGCCGGTACTACCTGTTCAGCTACGGCACCTGGAAGGGCGCGGTGAGCACGGACCTGGTGCACTGGACGAACATCGATGTCACCGGTCCTGCGCCGGACCCCGGCGCCGGCGCGTTCTTCTCGGGCAGCGCGGTGGTCGACACGCAGAACACCAGCGGGTTCGGCACGACGAAGAACCCGGCGATGGTCGCCATCTACACCAGCGTCCAGGCGGGCACGAACGTCGAGTCCCAGGACATCGCCTACAGCACCGACGACGGCCGGCACTGGACGCGCTATGCGGGTGACCCGGTGATCGACATCGGCTCCGTCAACTTCCGCGACCCCAAGGTGTTCTGGTACGCCCCGAAGCACGAGTGGATGATGTCGGTCGCTCTCAGCGACCAGTACAAGGTGGCCTTCTACACGTCGCCCGACCTCAAGACGTGGACGCAGGCGGGCACCTTCGGCCCAGCCGGCGCGACCACCGGGGTGTGGGAGATGCCCGACCTCTACCAGCTGCCCGTCGACGGCGACACCCGCAACCAGAAGTGGGTGCTCAGCGTCAGCGTCGGCAGTACCGGCGTCCAGTACTTCGTCGGGCGGTTCGACGGCTCGACCTTCGTCCCGGACGGTCCTGCCACGTACACGCCCCCGGCGGGCGAAGCGCTCGACGCGTTCGAGTCCGGGAGCTACGGCGACTGGACGACTACCGGCTCCGCCTTCGGCACGGCGCCGGCATCGGGCGCACTGCCCGATCAGCAGCCGGTCACCGGCGCGGACGGCCCCTACTTCGTGGACAGCTTCAACGGCGGCGACGCCGCGATCGGCACGCTGACCTCCCCGGCCTTCACGATCGACAAGAGCCGGCTCAACTTCCAGGTGGGCGGAGGCGACAACCCGTACGCCGCCGGCGCGGTGCCGTTCGGGACCCTTCCGGCCGGGACGGTCTTCACCGACTTCTCCGGCACGTCGTACGATCCCGGCTGGACCACGACAGGCTCCTTCGTCGGCACCGGACCGAGCCGCGAGAAGCTCGGCAACCAGGTCAGCGCGGGCGTCCTCGACACCTGGGGCCCCGACGGGGACCCGGGCGAGGGCACCATCACGTCTCCGGCTTTCACCGTGGGATCGCCCTACATCGACCTCCAGATCGCCGGCGGCACGCATCCGATGAGCCAGCCGAACCCCACGGCGGTGAACCTGCTCGTCGGCGGCAAAGTCGTCGAGACCGCCACCGGCAACAACGCGGGGACCCTGGACTGGACGAGCTGGGACACCTCCGCCTACCAGGGCCAGCAGGCGCAGCTCCAGGTGGTCGACCAGAACGACGGGTCGACCGGCTGGGGGCACCTCATGGTCGGTGACATCGTCTTCGCCGGCGAGAAGGCGCCCGTCTGGGACACCCAGACGTCCGTCGACCTGCTGGTGGACGGGAAGGTCGTCCGTTCGGAGACCGGCAGGAACAGCGAGAGCCTCGACTGGGCGTCGTGGGATGTCAGCGACCTCCAGGGCCGGCAGGCGCAGCTCCAGATCGTGGACAACGCGACCGGCAGCTGGGGTCACATCCTCGCCGACGGCTTCACCCTGGCCGACAAGCCGGCGCTGAACCAGCTCCAGCGAGCGAGCTGGATCGACTACGGCAGCGACTTCTACGCGGAGAACACCTGGACGGACGCCCCCGGCGGCCAGCGCATCAACGTCGCGTGGATGAACAACTGGGCCTACGCCTCGAACGTGCCGACGACGCCGTGGCAGGGAGCCGAGTCGTTTCCGCGGACCGAGTCGTTGCGGACGATCGGCGGAAAGGTCCAGCTCGTCCAGACCCCGGTGGATGCCCTGTCCGACCTTCGCGCCGGCCCCGTGTCGAACGTGCGGGCGGTGACCGTCGCGGGCACGAAGACCCTTCCCGTGTCGGGAGCCGAGCTCGAGGTCCAGGCACGGCTGACGAAGGGAACCGCGTCGACGTTCGGCCTGAACGTGAGGACCGGAGGTGGCCAGTACACGCAGATCGGCTACGACACGGCGGCGGGCGAGCTCTACGTCGACCGGACGCATTCCGGCGACACGGGCTTCAACCCGTCGTTCCCCGGCCGGGCTGCGGCGCCGGTCGCGCTGGACTCCCGTGGCGGGCTCGACCTGCACATCCTGATCGACGCCTCGTCCGTCGAGGTCTTCACAGGAGACGGCACCCGGGTGATCACCGAGCAGATCTTCCCCGACGCGGCGAGCACCGGCGTCAGCGCCTTCGCCACCGGCGGAACCGCGGGGATCGACTCGCTGCGGGCGTGGAAGCTGACGTCGATCTGGAACTGATCCGGACACAGGAGAAGGCTCCCCGCCCAGACCGGACGGGGAGCCTTCTTCGTGCGCGGCGCCTAGAGCACCCGCGCGGCCAGCCTGCGGTCGTGCAGCAGCGCGACCGACCACGCGAGGTAGTACAGCGCGATCAGCGGCCCGGCGAGCAGGAGCATGGAGATCACGTCGGCCGACGGCGTCACGATCGCGGTGAAGCCGAGGATGACGAGGAACGCGATCCGCCAGCCGCGCAGGATCGTCGCTGCGGAGAGCATCCCGAGGAAGTTCAACAGCACGAGGAAGACCGGCGAGACGAAGGCGAAACCGGCCGCGACGACGAGCTTCAGCACGAACTGGAAGTAGTCGTTGGCCTGGATGAACGACGAGGAGCCGTCCGCCGCGAACCCCGTGAGCAGGAGGACGATGTGCGGCACGATCAGCCAGCCGGCGACGCAGCCGCCGAGGAAGAGCGGGACGGCGGTGAAGAAGAAGCCGAAACCGTACTTCAGCTCCCGGCGGCTGAGGGCCGGGACGAGGAAGGCCCAGACCTGGTACAGCCAGATCGGGCTGGAGGCCACGATGCCGATCGCGAACGCCGCCTGCATCCGCAGGTCGAACGCCCCGGTGATGGTGTCGAAGTTCAGCGCCGCGAGGCGGTGCTGCGAGGCCGCGGCCTCCGCGATGGGCGCCCGTAGCGCCGCGAGCAGGAGCGGGCCGAGGAACCAGCCGCCGACCGTCCCGGCCAGGAGCGCCGCCGCCGCCCGCACCGCCCGCCGGCGCAACTCCGCGACGTGGGCCGCCAGCGACATCCGCGCGGTGCGGTTCGCGCGGCTCATGGCGCGTCCGGGGCCGACCGCTCGAGGGAGCGGGAGGCGGGTTCGGGCTCGGGCTCGGCGAGGAGCGCCTCGCGGATGATCCGCCGTGGGTCGTACTGCCGCGGATCGTACCGGCGCCAGTCGAGGTCGACCGGGTCGCCGACCTCCTCGCGCACCTGTTGCTGCACGTCGTCGGCGAGCCTCCGCAGCGAGCGCACGAACTGGCCGAGCTTGGCCGCGTAGGCCGGGAGCCGGGTCGGCCCGATCAGGAAGGCGGCGATCACGCCGATCACGAGCAGTTTCTCGAAGCTCATGACTGCACGCTCACGGCCGGGCGGAGACCCCGTCGGAACCGGAGGCCGCGGCCGGCTTCTCCGCCGTGCCGCCGGCTTCACCGTCCGACAGGTCGTGGACCTCCTTGCGGAAGATCCGGATCGACTGGCCGAGGCCCTTCGACAGGGCGGGCAGGCGCGTGGCGCCGAACAACAGCAGCACCACAGCGAGGATCACCAGCAGGTGCCAGCCACCGAGATTAGCCAACATGAGTCATCTCCTTTGACGGACCAATACGAGCCAATTCGTATTAGTAATTCGTATTGGCAGGGTAAACACTCGGCCCGGCGATGTCAAGCCGGAGGTCGCGTCAGCTGGACCCTGGGCTCAGCCGCGGACCCGGGCCTCCAGACGCAACAGGTCGAACGCGCCGTCGGTCGCGAAGACGCCGACGCGACCGGAGGCCAGGTCGTAGACGCGCGTGCTGAGCGCGACCCGATCGTCCACCACGACCACGCAGATGTCGCCGTCGAGGTGGACCTCCACGGTGTGCCGGCCCGGCGGCAGCGGCACGGGACGCTCCGATTCGAGCTCGTGCGGCACGTCCCCTCTGATCTGCCACTGCTCGCCGCCGGTCGTGCCCCGCGGCCAGCGATCGAACACCAGCCGGCCGCGGTATGGCTCCAGCCGGATCGAGTACGCCTGCTCGGCGTCGTCGGAGCTGCGGAGGAGGAGTCCGCAGGCCTGAGTTGAGGCCGCGATGTCGAACTCGGCGACGATGAGAGCCTCCGCCGGAACCTCGCCGGCGAGCCACGTCGAGTGCCGGTCCAGCGCGCCGCGGCCGGCGACGGCATCCGCGCCCTGCACGGGGGCGAGCTCCGGCAGGAGGTCGCGGGCCGTGTCGTAGAGCGCCGTGACGGCCCGGGGTAGGCCGAACCGCAGCGAGCCGTCGGCGGACTGCTCGGCGCGGAGCGACGACATCGTGCCGGCCCACTGCCACTCGCCGGTGTCGGTCTCGCCCTTCCTGGTCGCGATCCATCCGATGAAGTGGCGCTCTCCGGCGTGCTCGACGGTCTTCGACGCGTAGAAGGCGCGGCCGTCGACGGTGTCGTGCTCCGGCGCGCGCCACGGGCCGTCGGGGGAGTCGGCGACGCGATAGCGGGTCTGGAAGGAGTCGGAGAACTCCGAGTAGACGAGATACCAGTGGTCGCCCCATTGGAAGACGTCGGGGCACTCCTGGGTGATGAACCGGCGCGGGTCCCAGATCGGCTCAGCGTCGCGCCAGTGGACCAGGTCGTCCGAGACGAGCCGTGCGACGACACCCGAGCGTCGATACGGGGCTCCCACCCGTCGCGTGGCCAGCAGCATCTGCCACTGCTCGCCGGGAGCCGCGCGGAACACGAACGGGTCCCGCCAGTCCTCCGCCGAGTAGCCGTCGAGGGCGCCGAACGTCCACTCGGGGTGGCGGGTCCAGGTGTCGAGCCCCGCAGCGGATGTTGCGTGGCAGACGACCTGGGCATCCCCGTCCGCCGTGCGGATGCGGGGGTTGTGCCCGGTGTAGAAGAGGTGGTGCACGCCGTCGTCGTCCGTCACGACGCTGCCGGTGTAGCAGTCGAAGTCCTCGGCCGTGGCGCCGCCCGACGGCAGCACGACGCCGCGGTCGGTGAACCGCGCGAAGTCGGTGGTGGTCACCGCCGCCCACGGCATCCCCTCGTCGCGGTCCAGCGGGCGGCGCGGGTCGCGGGTGTCCAGCAGGTAGTACAGCCAGACCGTGCCGTCGTGCTCGAATGGGATGACATCGCCGACGTACCCGCCCTGCGGCAGGAAGTGGGCGGAGCTCATCGGGCGGAGTCCGGACGGGGGGCTCCGAGCGAGGCGCGATCGATGTAGTGACAGGGGACGAGCGTGCGCTTCGGCGGCTCCGCGTCCTCGATCAGCAGCGTGCCGGCGGTGATGCCCATCTGGAGGTGGGGGAGCGCGACGGTGGCGAGCGGAGGGTGCAGCTCGGCGGCGAGCTCAGGCTGGTCGTCGAAGCCCACGATGGAGATGTCCCTGGGGCACTCCAGCCCGGCCTCGTGGGAGGCCAGCAGTGCGCCGACCGCCATCCGGTCGTTGCCGCAGACGAGGGCGGTCGGAGGATCGTCGGCCAGGATGCGGGACGCCAGCTCGTACCCCGAGGACACGTGGTAGGTGCCGTAGGCCCGGGGGATGGACGCCGGGTCGACTCCGGCCTCCACCGCCGCGTCGACCAGGCCGCGCTCGCGCTCCTTGCATGCGTAGTCGTCGGACGGACCGCCGAGGAAGGCGACGCGCCGGTGCCCGGCGGCGAACACGGCGGCCGCGGCATCGCGTCCGCCCTGGTACTCGTCTGCCAGCACGAGGGGCACATCCTCCACGTTGTCGGCCCAGCAGTTGACGAAGACCGTCCGGATGTCCTCGCCGATGTCGAGGGCGGAGATCGGCTCGGGGCCCGGGGCGGCGTACACCAGCCCGGCGACTCCCTGCCGGACGAGGTTCTCGACGGCCGCCTTGCCGCTGTCCGGCGCCTCGGAGATCTCGACGACGAACGACACGTAGCCCGCAGGCTGCACCGCCTGCTGCACGCCGAGCACGATCTGGCCGGCATAGGGCTGCGAGACGATGCGGTGCGCGATCACGCCGATGGTGTAGGGACGGTTGGAGCGGAGGGACTGGGCCGCCCGGTTGGGCTGGAACCGGAGCTCCTTCGCCGCCTTGAGGATCCGCTCGCGGGTCTCCGGAGCGACCGAGATGTCGCGCCGGTCGTTGAGCACGAAGGACACCGTCGGTTGGGACACCCCCGCCCGCCGGGCGACATCCTTCATGGTCACCCGCTTCGCCGGGCCATTGCTGTTCGCAGCCATATGATCGTTCCTCCCGGAACCGATCATGCCACAAAGCCAATACGTATTTGCAATTCGGAAGGGGATGGAGTTATGCTCGGAACCCCAATACGTATTAGTCCGGCCGTGGCACCCGCCGCGGCCTAGACGCTCAGAGAGGAGCGGACGGATGACCAGCACCTTTGGAACGGCCATCGACCGTCGCACTGTGATCAAACTCGGCGGCGCGGGCCTCGCGCTGACCGGTCTGGCCTCCTTGGCCGCCTGCTCCACAGGCGGAGGCGGTGGCACGAACGCATCGGGCACCATCAAGATGCTGTACTTCGGAGACCAGAAGGCGGCCACGGCGCTGCAGAACACCCTGCAGCCGCAGATCAAGAAGCTCGACAAGAACGCGAAGCTCGAAGTCACGGCCATCAACGGCACCGACTGGAACGACTTCCTCGCGAAGGTCCTCACCCAGATCGCCGCCGGAGCGGCGCCCGACCTGGTGAGCGTCGCGACCGAGGGCCTCCAGCTCATGGCGTCCAAGGATCTGCTGATCCCCCTGGACAGCTACGTGACCAAGGACCTGTCGTCGCTGCAGAGCTACTTCGACCAGATCCACCCCGCGCTCGTGGAGTCGATGATGTACCAGGGGCACCTGTACGAGCTCCCCGACAGCTTCAACGCCGGCAGCATGTTCTACAGCACCGACCTCTTCCAGAAGGCCGGGCTCTCCCGTCCCGCCGACAACTGGACGATGGACGAGTTCCACACCTACGCGACCAAGCTCAAGGGCCTCGGCGGCGACGTCAACGCCTTCGACTGGGTGGTGCGGCTCTGGGGCAGCTGGACGTCGTTCCTCTACGCCAACAACGGCAACCTGCTGGAGGAGGGCAAGTACTCCGGCGGCGACTGGCTGTGGAACTCCGCCTTCAAGAACAACCCGGTCGGCGTGCACGGCCGCAAGGGCGGCTGGAAGTGGGGCACGCCCACGGCCAACTCGGAGGCCGCCATCGAGGCCCTCGAGTACGTGGTCGACCTCCAACGGTCCGGCCTGTCGCCCTCGCCCGACGTCGGAGGCGGCGCGACCCTGCAGGGCCTGTTCTCCACCGGCCGCATCGGCATGACGATCGGCGGCGGGTTCTGGGCCGGCGGCCTGCACAACGCGGGCATGGCGGACGGCAGCTTCGACGTGCAGCGCTTCCCGACCTGGAAGAGCAACAAGTCGCTCTTCGGCGCCGGAGGCTACGGCATCTTCAACTCGTCGAAGAACAAGGACCTCGCGTGGGAGGTCGTGAAGATGATGGTGGAGCCCTCCACCTTCGACATCATGTTCCCGGGCAACGTCACGACCCCCGGCCGCAAGCAGCTGCTGACGGCCGACCGGTACAAGACGACGGGACCGGAGAACTGGTCGGTCTTCTACGACCAGCTCGAGGGCTCGGTGCCGATCTCCGCGCCGCCGTACTACAACGCGCTGGCCACCTCGCTCAACCAGCGGACGACGCAGGCGATCTCGTCGGGCAACGCCAAGGCGGCGCTCGACGGCATGCAGTCCGACTTCGAGAAGGCAGCGCAGGCGTCCTGATGGCTGTCCAGACCCAGGAGCGCCCGCGCGTGAATGGGGCGACCTCTCCTCGCCGTGCCGTCCGTCGCCCCGGTGTGCGACGGGCGGCCCGGCGGGAGGGCGCGTTCGGCTATTCGATGATCGGGCTCGCGGTGGCGTTCGTCGCCGTGTTCACGTTCATCCCGATCCTCGCCTCCCTCGGGCTCTCGTTCTTCTCGTGGGACGTCATCTCGCCCCCGAAGTTCGTCGGCGTCGCCAACTTCACCCGGCTGTTCAGCGACGGCTCGACCCTCGCCTCGTTCGGCGTGACGATCCTGCTGGCCATCGGCATCGTCGTGCTCCAGATCACCCTCGGGCTGCTGCTCGCGGTCCTGGTCAACAGCCGCAAGCGGAAGTCCACCAAGGTCTTCTTCCGGACGGCCTTCTACCTGCCGCTGCTGGCCTCCACCGCAGCCGTGTCGATCTTCATGGGATACCTGTTCGACGCGAAATTCGGCTTGATCAACTACTACCTGACCCAGCTCGGGCTGCCCGCGGTGCCGTGGCTGACCAACCCGGTGGCGGCCCAGATCACCATCATCCTGATCGTCGTCTGGCAGCAGGTCGGCTTCACCTTCGTGCTGTTCGTGGCGGCGCTGACGTCGGTCCCGCAGGAGGTCCAGGAGGCCGCGGCGATCGACGGGGCAGGGGCGTGGCGTACGCTGCTGCGGATCAAGATCCCGCTGATCAGCCCGACCATCCTGTTCGCCACGGTCGTGGCGATGATCAACGCGATGCAGCTGTTCGACCAGCCGTTCATCATGACCAAGGGCGGTCCGGGCACGGCGACGACCACCGCGACGATCGCGATGTACCAGACCGGGTTCCAGAACCTGCAGTTCGGCTACGCGTCGGCGATCGCGATCCTGCTGCTCGTGATCATCCTCGCGCTGACCGGAATCCAATTCCTCGCCGCACGAAAGCTGGTGTTCTACCAATGACCACAGATGTCGCTCCGAGCACGACGGTCGTGCTCGGCCGCCGCCGCCGGCCGATCGTGAAGGTCGGCAGCATCGTCGGCATGGTGCTGCTCGTCCTCGCCGCGGTGTTCGCGCTCGGCCCGCTGCTCTGGACCCTGACCACCTCACTGCGCACGCCGGCGGAGGCGTTCACAAACCCGCCGCAGTGGATCCCGACCAGCCCCGACTTCAGCAACTACGCCGCAGTGTTCAATCAGATCCCGATCGGTCAGTTCTTCCTGAACAGCGTCGTCGTGACGGTGCTCATCGTGGTGGGCCAGACCATCACGTGCACCCTCTCCGGCTACGCGTTCGCGATGGTGTCGTTCCCGGGCAAGAACACGATCTTCGGCATCTTCCTGGCCACCATGATGGTGCCGCTGCAGACGATCATCATCCCGGTCTTCGTCATCGTGAAGACGATGGGCATCAGCGACTCGCTCGCCTCGCTCATCATCCCTGCGCTGGGAAGCGCGTTCGGGACCTTCCTGATGCGGCAGTACTTCATGCAGATGCCGAGGGAGCTCGGCGAGGCGGCCCGCATCGACGGCGCCTCGCAGTGGGGCGTGTTCCGGCACGTATACGCGCGGATGGCGTCGCCGGCGATCGCGACGCTGGCGATCCTCAACTTCTCGGGATTCTGGGCCGAGTTCTACCGGCCGCTGATCTTCATCCAGTCGCAGAGCAACTTCACGCTTCCGCTGGGACTCGTCGGGCTCCAGGGCAACCTGGGGACCGGGTCGATCTCGGTGGTCCTGGCCGGCGTCATCCTCGCGATGATCCCCAGCGTCCTGCTCTTCATCTTCGCTCAGCGTTACTTCATCGAGGGCGTCACCGCCGGCTCCTTCCGCTGAGCCCCCGCACCGGCCCCATCGAGGGGGCCGTCGAACAGAGAGATGTGTGAACTCCATGCACGACCACCACCTTCCCCACTTCCACGTGCGCCTTCCGCGCGGTTACGTGAACGACCCCAACGGCCCGGTGGAGTTCGGCGGGACGACGCACCTGTACTTCCAGTCGCGCTCGCACGCCGAGCTGGCGGTGCCGGTCGAGTGGGGGCACGCGACGAGCGAGGACCTCGTGCACTGGACGCTGCAGCGGCCGGCCATGAGCCCGGTGCCGGGCGGTGCCGACTCGGGCGGATGCTGGTCGGGGAACACGGTGGTCGACGGAGACCGTGTGCGCGCCTTCTACTCCGGAAAGGTGGACCACAGCCCGTACCAGTCGATCCTGACCGCGGTGTCCGACGAGGACGGCACGAACTTCAGCCGGCCGGCGCAGGTGGTCGACGATCCGGCGCCCGAGGAGGGCGTGACGATGTTCCGCGATCCGTTCGTCTGGCGCGACGGCTCGACGTGGCGCATGGTGGTCGGCGCCGCCGGTCCCGGCAGCACGGCGAGCATGCGTCAGTACGGCTCGGCGGACGGACTGTCGTGGCGGTTCGAGGGGGAGCTGGCGCGGCTTCCGAGGACCCTGTTCGACGGTGTCGACACGGGCGAGGGATGGGAGTGCCCGCAGGTGATCGCGCTCGACGGCCGCGAAGTGGCTCTCGTCTCGTCCTGGTCGCACGAGGGCGGTCCGGGGGAGGTGCTGGCCTTCCCGGTCGACGCGGCTCCGGCTCCGCGCCGGGTGGACGACGGTCACAACTTCTACGCGGCGTCCGTGATGCGCCAAGGATCGCACGGGCAGGTGCTCTTCGGCTGGATCACCGAGGGCAGGGACGCGGCGCTGTGGCAGGCCGCGGGCTGGGCCGGCGCGATCTCGCTCCCTCGCCGCGCGTGGCTCGACGGCGACCGGCTGTGCAGCGAGCCGCACCCGGCGGTCGCGGCTCTCCGGGCCGGCTCGGGCCGTGCGGCGGACGATGCGACGATCGGCGCGCAGGCCGAGATCGTCGTCCCCGCGGTCTCCGGGACCGTGCGAGTCCGGTACGACGAGGACCACTGGCTCGACGTCGTCCTCGATCTGGAGGCGGACACCCTCACCCTCGATCGGAGTGCGGCAGGCGGAGAGGCCGGAGTCGACACCGAGGGCGCTGTGAGCACTCAGGCGTTCGGCGACCGTGCCGAATGGGCCGCGCGGATCTTCATCGACGGGTCGGTCGTCGAGGTCTTCACCAGCTCGGGGCGCTCCATCACGAGCCGGGTGTACCCCACGACCCCGCCGCCGTGGCGCGTCCAGGCGCCGGCCGGCGCCGTCGTGTGGGAGCTGGCGAGGGCGGTCGCCTCCGCGAGCGAAGCGCAGCCGGTTCGGCTGGAGTCGCTCACCGTCGGTTAGACGATGGTGGTCGAGACGCTGATCGCCTCCCGCAGCGCCGCCACCGCGGCCCCGCGCGCCCAGTCCACGAACGTGTGCCGCCGCACGATCAGCCGGCAGTTCGCCGCGGTCCCGAACACGTGGGCCAGGAACTCCTCGCGGAAGCGGCGCTCGTAGAGGTCGTAGTCCATGACGCCTTCGCCGGCGATCACGACGACCTCCGGGCCGAAGAGGTTCACCGTGGTGGCGACCGCCGCGCCGATGGCCGTGCCCGCCCGCTCGAAGGCGTCGACGGCGATGCGGTCGCCTTCGTGGGCGAGGCGGATCGCGTCGGCCAGGGTGAGGGTCGGGTCGTCGTGGCCCTGGCGGACCGCGTCGCGGATGGCGTGGGAGGACGCCACGGCCTCCACGCAGCCGCGGCGGCCGCAGACGCAGACCGCGTCCTTCGGGCCGAGGGGGAGGTGGCCGATCTCGCCGGCGACCCCGTGCGCGCCGACCACGACGTCGTCGTTCACGTAGATCCCGCAGCCGATGCCCGCGCCGATCGTGATGATGGCGAAGGAGTCGGCGTCCGTTCCCACGCCGAACCACTGCTCCGCCTTGGCGAGCGCGCGCACGTCGTTCTCGACGATGACCGGGAGGCCGAGCCGCTCCGAGAGCGCGCTGCCGAGGGGGACGTGGGTCCAGCCGAGCAGGGGGGAGTCGCGGACCACTCCGTCGGTGTTGTCGATGTCGCCGGAGACCGAGACTCCCACCCCCGTGAGGAACCGGGCGTCGTCGCCGAGCTGGTCGATGAGGGTCTCCACCGACTTCACGATGGCCGTGATCGTCGCGTCGGGGGCGTGGCTGGTGAGGCGGCGGCGGGTGGAGCCGATCACCTCGTTGCCCAGGCTGACCGTGACGGCGAAGATCTCGTCGGCGTTCACCTTCACCCCGACGGCGATCATGGAGCGCGGGACCACGCTCAGCGGACGGACGGGCCGGCCGGGGAACGCGTGCTCGGCGTGCTCGCCGACGGTGACGAAGCCGTCGGCGATGAGCGGGCTGACGGTCTTGGTGACCTTCGCCTGCGACAGGCCGGTGAGCCGGCCGATGTCGAGTCTGCTGACGGGGCCGTGCGTGATGATGCGCGTGAAGATCTCGGCGGACGCGGCTGTGCCCAGCACGGGTCGGCGTGCTGTGTGTTCGGACATGCTCAAGCTCATCGTGCACCTGATCTGTGTGGCGGGTCGTCGAACCGGTCCCCGCACCCGGCGTACCTGCCGACAGTGCTGTCCGGCGTGCGACAAGGCTAGTACACATCCGGGCCGTTTCGTGAGCCGATTTGGGTATCTTGTTTCCAGCGTGTTGTAACTCCGGTCGACGCCGAGGGCCGTCTTTCAAGCAATTGCGGTGACTCATTCGCAACACGAGCAACACATCCGGCAGAGATTATTGACAACGGCAAAGAAATAGGTTTTGCTATAGACCACCCCCTCGGGACCGCTGTTCCAGCCGAGGTGAGGAACCAGTTCATCTCTTGTTGGGAGTCTTCGATGACGAAGGATGCGGCCTCATGACGAGCGCGCCGCCCGTGGCCCCGGCGCCGCCGGCCGCCCGGGTCCCGGATGCGGCGACTCCGCGGCGGGTGCCGCGCAACCGGCTGACCCTCGCGCAGCGCTGGCGGGTCGCCCTCCGGCGGCACTGGCAGCTCTACCTGCTCACGGTCCTCCCGCTCGCGTACTTCGTGATCTTCAAGTACGTGCCGATCTCCAACGCGATCATCGCTTTCAAGGACTACAGCCCGGTGCTCGGCGTCTGGGGGAGCCCGTGGTCCGGCTGGGCCAACTTCGCGTCGATGCTCCAGAACCCGGTGTTCCCGACGCTGGTCCAGAACACCCTGCTGCTGTCGGGCTACGCGATCCTGGCGAGCTTCCCCATCCCGCTGATCCTGGCGCTCGCGCTCAACGAGGTCCGCCACCGGTGGTTCCAGAAGACCGTGCAGATGGTCACGTACGCGCCGTACTTCATCTCGACCGTCGTCGTGGTGTCCATGCTGATCCTGATCATGGCCCCGCGGCTCGGCGTGCTGAGCCAGGTGTTCGGCTTCTTCGGGGTCCAGTCGCCGGACTTCCTGGGCGACCCGAGCTACTTCCGGCACATCTACGTCTGGTCGGACGTCTGGCAGACCGCCGGGTACTCCGCGGTCATCTACATGGCGGCGCTGTCCGGGATCGACCCGTCGCTGTACGAGGCGGCGAAAGTGGACGGCGCCTCCCGGCTCCGCAAGATCTGGCACGTCGACATCCCCGGCATCATGCCCACGGCGATGATCGTCCTGATCCTCAGCGTCGGCAACATCATGTCGATCGGGTTCGAGAAGGTCTTCCTGCTGCAGAACCCGCTGAACCTCGGCCAGTCCGAGATCATCGCGACCTACGTGTACAAGCTGGGCATCCTCAACGCCGACTTCGGCACGGCGACCGCCGTCGGGCTCTTCAACTCTGTGATCAACCTGGTGCTGCTGCTCGTCGTCAACTGGGTGGCAAAACGAATCAGTGGGAGTGGACTGTGGTAACCATCGAGAGTCCGAGTGCGCGCCGCCGCACCCGCCCCGCCGCCGTGTCGAAGAAGACGCGCCGCATCCGGGAGTCCGCCTCCGACCGCGCGCTCCTGGTCGTCATCTACCTCGGGCTGACGCTGGCCGTGCTCGTCGTCCTCCTGCCGCTGCTGTTCATCGTGGCCAGCTCGTTCTCGTCCCCGCAGGCCGTGACGGCCGGCCGGGTCCTGCTCTGGCCCGTCGACTTCACGCTCAAGGGCTACCAGACGGTGCTGGCCGACCCGCAGGTGCTCCTGGGCTACGCGAACTCGCTGTTCTACATGGTCGCCGGCACGCTGATCAGCACCACGCTGACGGTCTGCATCGCCTGGCCGCTCTCCCGACGCACCTTCATGGGACGCAACGTGATCATGTCCCTGCTGCTCTTCACGATGCTGTTCAGCGGCGGCCTGATCCCCACCTACATGGTCGTCCAGAACCTCGGGATGCTCGACACCCGGTGGGCGCTGCTGCTGCCCCAGGCCATCGCGGTCTGGCAGGTCATCATCGCCCGCACCTTCTTCAAGTCGGCGATCCCGGAGGAGCTGGTGGAGGCGGCGTCGCTCGACGGCTCCAGCGACCTGCGCTTCCTCTGGAGCGTCGTGCTCCCGCTGTCGAAGCCGCTGATCGCCGTCATCGCGCTCATGTACGCGATCGGCCAGTGGAACGGCTTCTTCGACGCCCTGCTCTACCTGAAGAGCTCCGACCTGTTCCCGCTCCAGCTCGTGCTCCGCAACATCCTGGTGCTCAACGCCACCAACGGCGGCACGAACGACCTGGCCGCGCAGGCGCAGAACCAGGAGCTGGTGAACCTGCTGAAGTACTCGCTCATCGTCATCACGAGCGTCCCGGTCCTGGTCATCTACCCCTTCGTCGCGCGCTACTTCAACAAGGGCGTGCTCATCGGCTCGGTCAAGGGCTGACCCGGCATCCGCCGTCGACCCCGACCCCACAGACCCACCACGCGCACCATCGCTTTGCACGGCATTTCCAAAGGAGGAAACACACATGCTACCCATCACCGACAGCCGAACCCGCCGTCGGCGCCGGCTCGTGCGCACGCTGACCGCGGCGGCGACCGGCCTCGCACTGTTCGCGATCACGGCCTGCACCAGCGCTCCCACCAGCGCCGACGACAAGGTCGGCGGCACAGCGAACATCTCGGTGTTCGCCCAGCAGGGCACCGGCCAGGACCTCGCGACGAACGCGTTCACCAAGCAGCTCGAGAAGAAGTTCAACATCAAGTTCAAATGGCAGACCACGACGCAGGACTCCTCCGTCGCGCCCGAGAAGCGCCAGATCCTGATGGCCAGCGGCGACTACCCGGACATGTTCCTGCTCATCCCGTGGGTGGACCAGTTCAACCCGGTGGATGTCGAGAAGCTCGCCAAGCAGGGCGTCGCGCTGCCGCTGAACGACCTGATCAAGCAGTACGCGCCCGACATCCAGAAGGTGATCGACACCAACCCGGACTACAAGGCGATGGTGACCTCGCCGGACGGCAAGATCTACGGCCTCCCGCAGCTCGCCGAGACGCAGCACATCCAGTACCCGTCGAAGCTCTGGATCAACACCGATTGGCTCAAGAAGCTCGGCCTCCAGATGCCGAAGACCACGGGCGACATGACCAAGGTCCTCCAGGCGTTCAAGACCGGCGACCCGAACGGCGACGGCAAGGCGGACGAGATCCCGCTCAGCGGCGACTCGCACGACACCCTGATCCCGTTCTTCATGAACGCGTTCATCTACGACCCGCAGAACCCGGACAAGGGCATCCAGTCGACGACCGTGCTCAACAAGGGCAAGGTCGACATCCAGGCGAACAAGGAGGGCTGGAAGGAGGGACTCAAGTACATCAAGTCGCTCTGGGACGCCGGCCTGATCGACAAGGGCGCCTTCACCCAGAACCCGGCGGCGCTGGCCCAGGAGGGCAACAACACCGGCTCGGTGCTGCTCGGGAGCGCGAGCGCCCTGCACCCGTACATCTTCGTCAGCCCCGGCGCGAAGGACGGCCGTGACAAGCAGTACGACGCGGTGCCGCCGCTGACCGGGCCGAACGGAGCGAACTTCGCGACGTACGCGTTCGGGAGCACGCCGGGTGCGACGTTCCTGCTGACCAACAAGGCGTCGAAGAACGACCAGGTGGCCGCGATCAAGATGGTGAACTACCTCTTCACGAATGAGGGCCAGCTCGACGGCAACTTCGGCCCGGAGGGTCAGGGCTGGTCCAAGCCGGCAGCGGGCGACCAGTCGCTCGACCCGGCCGACAAGCCGCTGTTCAAGAACCTCCAGCTCTCGCAGGACGCCGCCAATGCGGTCCAGTGGCAGGCGCTTTCGACGTACAACCAGAACGAGAAGTTCCGCGGCGCGCAGGTCGAGCCGACCGACATCTACGACCCGTCCGGGTACGAGCGCCGGCTGTTCGAGGCGACCCAGCTCTACAAGGGCCACGAGGACAAGAACGCGATCTACCCGACGTGGAGGGTGTGGCCCGACCCGGCCAAGGCGACGCAGATCGCCACCGAGCAGACGAACATCGACAACTACGTCACGCAGAACGCGCTGGCCTTCATCACCGGTTCGAAGAACCTCGACACGGACTGGAACTCCTACGTGGCGGGCTTCAACGGGCTCGGGCTGAAGGACTACCTGAGCACGCTGCAGACGGCGTACGACAAGAGCAAGAAGTAGTCCGGTAACGAGCTCCGGCCCAGCCCCGACGATGTCGGGGGTGGGCCGGAGTCGTTTAAGGGGCGGCCTCGTAATTCATTGGCGTGACGCACCGGGCGATGTTCGTCGGTCAGATGTTAGGCTTCACGCGTTCAATGAAGAAACGTCGGCGCAACGCCCCCTGACCTGATCGGAGTCCCTATGACTTCCCTTCCGGCCCATCGTCCACGCAGGATCACCGGATTCATCACCGCTGGGGCACTCAGCGTGGGACTCGTTCTCGCGGCCCCATCAGCGGCCAATGCTGACGTGTCTGCCGACCTCAGCCGAATCGCACCATCCGACGCCTCCTACGTTGAAAATCGAAACCTCGACGCGGAATCTGTGACAGACCGTGAGATGCAGCTCAGCGAGAAGTACACCGACGTCGGCGACCTCCTCGACCCCGCGGACGTCGAGTTCATCCGCATCTACGGCGAGACTCTGAAGAAGGAGCCTGAGCCTGCCCGCGACCGTGGAACCGCCCGTGCGGACTTCAATCGCGCCGGCTCAGGGGCGGGAGGCTCGGGCCAGATGTACGGCAGCATGTCGCTCTATACCCAGGACTTCACCTGGAACAACTCCTATAGCTTCTCTGTCACCGCGGTGGCAAAGACCAGCAACGTCCAAAAGATCAAGAACTGCGCCAGCGTGAGAGCGTACGGCACCGTGGGAGCCGGTGGCGTCGGGATCGTCTACACCTCTGACCCCTGCGCGACCGTGAATGGGACCTACCACAACATGTCCCGTAACCAGCCGTACAGCGCCTTCGTCGTCTACGCCACGATCGTTGTGACCAGCACGTTCTACACACCGTCGGGAAGCTTCCAGGTCTCGTCGTGATGCTCGCGTCCCTGTCGGTCCCGAATCTCGTCATCAGTCTGCTTGTCGTCGCAGCGATCGTGGCGGGAGTGGTGGTCTGGGTGCGGTGGATCCGGGCGAGCCGAAGATCGCGTTGATCCGGGACGCTCTGCGCCTCAGCCGATAGCGAACCGCTGCCGCAGCGCCCGCAGCGCCGCCGCTACATCCTCGCTTCCGCCCGACTCGTGCCCGGCGCCCGGCCACTCGCGGAACTGCACCGGCGCGGCGTACGCCGCGACCGCCGTGCGGGTCGTCTCCGGAGGACAGATGTCGTCGGCCAGCCCGTCGGACAGCCAGCCGGGTGCGGTCGCGTGCCGCGCCGACGTGACACCGTCGACGTACGCGAGCGTGCGGGCGACCGCGTCCGCGCGCTCGGGATGCTCGGTCAGGTAGGCCCGCAGTTCGGTCCACGGACCCTGCGCTGCGAGCTGCAGCGCGGTCGGCGCGTCGGTGAGGAACGGCGACTGGGCGAGCACCGCGCTCAAGCCCTGGGCGAGCGCGCCGACGCCGAGGGCGATGCCTCCGCCTTGGCTGTTCCCGATCATCGCCACGCGCGACGCGTCGACCTCGTCGAGCTCGCGCACGGCGTCCACCGCGCGCGTCACGTCCACGAGCACATCGCGGTAGTAGTAGCGCCGGGGGTCCTCGATGCCGTCCAGGAGGTGGCCGGTGCTGCCTCCGCCCTGGCCGTGCGTGTTCACGATGAGGTGCGCATAGCCGGCAGCCGACCAGGTCAGGTCGTCCAGCGGGGAGAGCCGGCCGGCGCCGTAGCCGTTGGCGTGGACGACGGCGGGGAGGGCGCCCTCCCGATGCCGGGGGAGCCGCAGCCAGCCGGTCACGGTGCGTCCGCGGGAGCCGGCGAAGGAGAAGTCGTAGACGTCGATCGTCGTCAGGAGGGTGTCGACGGGGACGGCGCGGGGCGCGACGCTGTGCCGGCGCGCGAGGTCGAGGGCGTCCGCCCAGAAGGCGTCGTAGTCGTCGGGGGTCGGCAGCGGCTCGGTGCCGAGGACGGCGGGGAACGGGGCGCCGGCGATGCCGGCGCGCCCGGCGGGGGCGTCCGCGCTGAGGCGGACACCCCCGTCGGGCGACGCGGGGTGGGGCATGGGACTCCTAGTTCATCATTTCGCCGTGTACTGGAAGACGTCGTTCCGGAGGATGTCCCCGGACACCTTCTTCACCAGGATGGTGTGCTGTCCGGCGCGCAGACCGCTCACACTGAACAGCTTCTGCCCGGTGCGGCGGCTGTCCGAGTGCGTGTCGACCGTCTTGGCGAGCTTCCCGTCGACGTAGACCTCGGCCGTGCCCTGGTCGGGCGCGGTCGGTCCGATCCACGAGACGCCGGTGCCGGTGAAGGTCAGGCCGGCCGTGTCGCCGTTCGTGGTCGTCGCGTGGATGTCGTCGTGCGCGTCCCCGCGGAACTGGAACCCGAGCGAGACGGTGCCGTTCGCCAGGCCCGCGAGATACGCCGAGGCGATCGTCACGGTCGTGCCGGAGACGGTGTAGTCCGTCCCGCGCTTCAGGGCCGTTCCGTCGCGCACGATGCCGGCGAGCTCGCTGCCGTCGCGCTGCAGGGTCACCGTGACGTCGGCGGGCTTCGCCTTGTCGAAGACCGCGGTGTCGGGGTCGAGCAGGCTCGCCAGCGTGATGTCGAGCTTGTCGAGCAGCATGAACTGGCCCGACTTCTTGACGACGCGGAGGGTGTGCGAGCCGTTCGGGAGGCCGCTCGCGCTCCACACCACCTGCTGGGCGAGCCGTGGCTGCCCGGCGGCCCTGCTCGTGTCGACGGTCTTCTGGAACTGGCCGTCGAGGTACACGTCCACACTGCCCTGCGACTGGTCGAGCTCGGTCACGTAGTCGATGCCGGTGCCGGTGAACGTGTACTGGAACGACGAGCCGTCGCCCTCGGTGTAGTGCACGTCGTCCTGGTAGTCGCCGAGGCCGCGGCCTCCGCTCTGCCCCCAGCCGCCGGTGTACGTGATGCCGGGGTCGCTGTCGTTGACCGCGACGACCCGGCCGGACGCGGGCGGCGTCGGCACGGTGCCGGTCGACGAGTCGCCGACCGCGACCGCGAGCGGCTGCGTGGTCGCGACGACCTCGTTGCCGCCGTTGCGCGTCCACTGGCCCGCGTAGGTCACCCGCTGGGCGTCGTCGTTCAGCGCGACCGTCGTGCCGCTCTGCGGGGTCACCCGGAGCAGGCGGACGCCGTGGATCGGGACGGTCTGGCCGGTGAAGCTCCCGGTGACCGTGCCGAGGTCCTTGCCGGCCCACAGGTCGCGGACCTTCGCCGGCCCGCTGAGGCCGAGGTCGGACCAGTTCGCGGTGATGTCGGACTCGGTCGGGCTGAGGTTGAACAGGGCGACGGTGTAGCTGCCGTCCGCGTTCGGCGCGTACCAGACCTGCTTGGTGGTGGAGGTCGACACCGGCTGGGCGGGCGTGCCGGTCTGGTCGACGGCCACGACCTCCTTGTTGGTGAGCAGGTCAACACCGAACTGGTCGAGCTTGGTCAGGTCGTTGCCGACGTACATCGGTGCGGCCGATATCGCCCACAGCGTGGTGGCGGTGCGGCGCTCGTCCTGGGTCAGGCCGTCCATCGTGCCGTTGCCGACGTCGAGCGAGTCGAAGTCGTTCCAGCCTCCCGGTCCGGCGTAGCGCCACCAGTCCGCGGCCCGCGGGAACAGGCGGGCGATGTTGCTCCACTGCGTGAGCTGGACGCCCGGCGCGTACGCCTCGACGTCCCACTCCACGCGCCAGCCGTTCGCGTACTGCTTCCAGGTGTCGGCGTAGTTGATGTCGAGCGCCCAGGAGAGCTCGAACCAGATGCCCTTCGCCTTCAGCGCCTTCGACCAGGCGGCGACGTCGTCACGGGCGTCCAGCGAGAGGTCGCTGATGCCGGAGCCGGGGGTGACGCTGTCGAACTTGACGAAGTTGACGCCCCAGGACGCGAGCTGGTCGACGATGGAGTCGATGTACTTCTGCGCGCACGGGTTCGAGAAGTCGAGGCGGTAGCCGATCTTCCAGTAGTCGGCCTGCTGCAGCGGCTGCTTGACGATGTCGTGCGTGGTGCATCCAGGCGCGTTCGCGATCGGGTACGCGGCCTGGTACACCGCGGGGGAGATCCCCGGGATGAAGTAGAGGCCGAACTTCTGGCCGTTCGCGTGGACGTGGTCGATGACGGCCTTCAACCCGTTCGGGTAGAGCGTCGCGCTCGGCACGGGACGGCCGTTGGCCTCGACGCCGTCGTTCCAGCCGGAGTCGACGTTGATGTAGTCGTAACCGGCCTTGCTCAGCTTCGCCTTCATGGCGTCGGACTGCGCGATGATCTGGTCCGCGGTGATCCACTTGCCGTTGCCGCTGTAGACCTGCATGGAGTAGCTGCTCCAGCCCATGTAGGGCTTGGCGGCCCACGGGTCCACGGCTGCGGCGGGCGCCGGGGTCGCGCTCGCCGTGGCTTTCGCGGTGGAGGTCGGCGTCGCGGACGGCGTCGGCGTCGGTGTGGCGCTCGCCGTGGCCGGCGGAGCGGTGGGGGTGGGCGTTCCCGTCGGGGTCGCCCCGGCGGGAGCCGCGGCAGCCGCCACGAGCCCCAGCGCCGCGATCGTCGCGAGCAGGGCGGTGAGCCCCCGTCGCGAGCGTGTCTGGCCTCTCATACGTTCTTCCTCTCTGAAGCGCTCGCGCGCAGCGGTGCGCGCGGGCGATATGTGGTGGGCCGTCTGTGGCTGGAGCGATCGGCTGACGGGGTCAGGGGACCCGCACGAGATCGAACAGCATCGCTTGTTGGGGGTTGAGGGTCGGGAGGGGGACGCCGGCGACGGCGAGGACCGCGCCGGGGAGGACCACCGTGCCGCTCGCCGCGGCGACGATCCAGGACGGGTCTGCGCTCTGGTGGCGGCTGGCCGTGCCGAAGTCGTCGCGGACGCGCACCGCGTAGCGCGCGTCGGCGTCCAGCCCGGGGAGGCGAACGCGGCCGGACTGCCCGGGCGCCGAGGTGCCGAGCCGCGCCCAGGTGAAGATCGCGCGGCTCCCGTCGTCGGCGACGATGCCGGTCAGCAGGGTCGTGTCGTCGGCGAGGTCCGCGTTCACGACCCGGCCGGAGTGGATGAGGCCGCGCAGTTCGCGGTAAGCGGCGCCCCAGCGTGCGATCTGCGCGAGCTGCTCGTCGTCGGCCTCCTGGAGGTCCCACTCGATGCCGGCGTGCGCGGTTAGCGCGACGATCAGCCGGAACGCGAGATCCGTGCGCCGCGAGGTCGTGTGCGAGCGCTCGGCGCCGAGGTGCGAGCCGATCAGCTCGGGCGGGAGCAGCATCCGGGTCCAGCGCTCGATCTTGAGGCGCTCGACCGGGTCGTTGCAGTCGGACGCCCAGACCCGGTCGGTGCGGTCGAGGATGCCGAGGTCGACCCGGCCGCCGCCTCCCGAGCAGGTCTCGATCTCCAGCCCGGGATGCCGCGCCCGGAGCGTGTCCAGCATCCGGTAGAGGGCGGTGGTCTGCTCGTGGACCGCGGGCCGGTCGACACCGGCGTACCCGCTCACGGCCTCCGACAGGTCGCGGTTGTGGTCCCACTTGATGTAGTCGACGCCGTACTCGTCCACGATCGCGCTGATCCGCTCGAGCACGTACGCGTAGGCGTCAGGCCGGGTGAGGTCGAGCACATGCTGATCGCGCGCGGTGGCGCCGAGCGCCTGCCGCGGGCCGAGCACCCAGTCGGGATGCGCGCGGGCCAGGTCGGAGTCGAGATTGATCATCTCCGGCTCGAACCAGAGCCCGAACTCCATGCCGTGGGCGCGGACGATGTCGACCAGCGGGCCGAGGCCGTCCGGCCAGACGGAGCGGTCCACGATCCAGTCGCCGAGCCCGGCGTTGGCGCCGCGACGGCCGTGGAACCAGCCGTCGTCCAGCACCACGCGCTCCACGCCCACCCGCGCGGCGCGCTCCACGAGCGCGGTGAGCCGGTCCAGGTCGTGGTCGAAGTAGACCGCCTCCCACGAGTTCAGCGTGAGCGGACGCGGCTTCGCCGGGTGCGAGGGCCGCGCGCGCAGCCGCCGGTGCAGGCGGTCGGCCAACCCGTCCAGCCCGTCTGCCGACCACAGGAACAGCGCGGTCGGTGCGACATAGCTGTCGCCGTCCGCCAGCGCGATCTCGCCGGGACGGAGGCCTTCGCCGACGCCGAGCACGGATGAGAACGGGCCGGCGCCCTCGGTGAGCCGCTCCACCACGTACTCGGCGTCGCCGCTCCAGGCGAGGTGCGCGGCCCAGGCCTCCCCGCGGCGGAAGCCGAGGTCTTCGGTGCCCGCGACGACCAGGAACGGGGCGTCGTGCCCCGGCTTGCCGCGCCGGGCGCGGCGGACGTGGCTGCCGAAGAACAGCGGGCCGCGCTGCGGTGCGCGCTCGCGGCACCACTTGCCGGTGAAGTCGAGGATGTCGGTCGCGCGCTCCGGCACGGGCATCAGGACGCGGAGGGCGTCGAGCGTGTACGGCTCGGCCGTCGTGGCGCCGAGCGCGGCATCCCGGGTGACGGTGACGTCCACCGCGAGCACTCCGAACCGGTCGAGCGCGATCGACATGGTCGACCGCAGTGCGGTGATCTCGTCCACGAGGTCGAACTCGATCCGGCCGCCGAGGTCGCCGTTCTCGCCCGCGGTCTCGTAGCGCACGGCGACCGTGTGCGGCCGGGGCGTCGTCGCCGAACCGGCGGCGTGCCCCTCCTGCGCGGGCGTCCCGGCCCAGCCCTCGAACTCGCTGGGCCACAGGCTGAACGAGCGGGGGACGTCCGGCGAGTTGTTGAGCACGGCAGGGCCGCCGCTGTCGCGCAGGGCCTCCGACAGCGCCTCGTCGAGGGCGCCGAGGTCGGCGCCCCAGTGCAGCACGCGGGGCACCCGTCCGTCCGTGTCGAGGACGAGGGAGGTGCCTGCAGCGCGCAGGGCGAGTACGGCGCCGTAGCCGTCGAGCATGGGTGGCTCCTCGGAGAAATTGAATTGCTTGACAGTGTCAATAAACCATGCCTACTGTGTGATCTGCAACCCCGGCCGGTGATTTCCGATCGGAGAACGGACTCCTGGGACCCACATGACGAAGAACACGCTTCAGCTCGCCTGGTCGGCTCCGGCCGCCCACTGGGAGGAGGCCGTCCCGCTCGGCGACGGCCGCCTCGGCGCGATGGCGTTCGGCGGCGCGACCGGCCGCTACCAGGTGAACGACGCCCTGATCTGGTCGGGCTCCCCGGAGGTTGCGGCGGAGGAGCTGCGCCGTGTCCTCGCGGGAGGCGCCGGTCCCGATCGGCTGCGTGAGGTGCGCGCCGCGCTCGCGAGCGGTGACCTCGGCGAAGCCGAGCGACTGCTGATGACGTTCGAGGGCCGGTACTCGCAGGAGTTCCTGCCGCTGGCCGACCTGTTCGTCGGCCTCCCGGGCGCGACCCCGGCGGCGGGGGAGCCCGCGCGGGTGCTCGACCTCGACGATGCCTATCTGGAGGAGCGGCTGGAGGTCGGCGGAGTCGCCGTCCGCCGCGTCTCCTGGGTCGCCGGGCACGCGCTCATCGTCCGCATCGAGGCCGATGAGCCGCTGCCCGAGGTGCGCGTGAGCGTGACCACGCCGCTCCGGGAGCTCGCCCGCCGCAGCGGTGACGGAGAGCTCGCACTCGACCTGGCCGTCCCGATCGACGGGGCGCCCCTGCACGAACAGTCCGTCGACCCCGCCCTGCGTTACGCGGAGCCGGGCGACGGATCCTATGACGGCTTCGCATCCACGGCCCTTGCGGTGCGGAGCAACGGCACGGCACGATCCGACGACTCCGGTCTGACGATCCGTCATGCCAGTCGGCTGTCGATCGCCCTCTCGTCGTCGTCCCGCGCTGAGTCGTGGTGGGCCGGCGCGGACGACGAGTGGCGGAGCGTCTCCCATGAGACGATCCGGAACCGCGCGCGGGAGCGCGTTCTCGGCGCGCTTGGCGAGAACACGTCCCCCTCCACCGTCGGCGTGCAGCGCCGTGCGGCGGCGCGGTTCGCGATCGGCGGCCGGCGTGCCGGCCGGTGGGATGTGCAGAAGGATGTGCTCGACGGCGCCGACGACGGCCTCCGGGCGACCATCGCGGCCGAGTACGGGCGCTACCTCCTGCAGTCCTGCTCCGCGGCCGGCGGTCCCGCGGCCAACCTCCAGGGCATCTGGAACGGCGAGCTGAGGCCCGCCTGGTCCTCCAACTACACGATCAACATCAACACCGAGATGAACTACTGGGCGGCCGGCCCGCTCGGGCTCACCGCGGAGGCCGAGCCGCTGATCTCGCTGGTCGAGCGCATCGCGCTGACCGGCCGCGACGTCGCCCGCGAGCTCTACGGCGCCCGCGGCTGGGTCGCGCACCACAACAGCGACCTGTGGGGCTGGAGCCTCCCGGTCGGCATGGGGCACGGCGCGCCGAGCTGGGCGATCTGGATGATGGGCGGCGTCTGGCTGTGCCACTCGCTCTGGGACCAGTACGAGTTCACGGGCGACGACGCCCTGCTGCGCGACCGGATCTGGCCGCTGCTGCGCGGCGCGACCAAGTTCTGCCTCGACTGGCTCCAGGTCGGCCCAGACGGCGTCGCGTACCTCGCGCCCTCCACCTCCCCGGAGAACCAGTACCTCGACGCGGACGGCACGCCCCGGGCGCTCGGGCTCACGGCGACGATGGACCTCGAACTGATCCGCGCCCTGTTCGAGCACGCCCTGGTCGCGATCGACGCGGTCGGCTTTGGCTCCGACGCCACTCTGCGCGGGGAAGTCGTGGCGGCGCTCCGCACCATCCCCGAACCCCGCGTCGGCTCGGACGGCCGGCTGCTGGAGTGGTCGGCGGAGGTCGCCGAGCACGAGCCCGCCCACCGCCACCTCTCCGCTCTCGTCGGTGCCTACCCGCTGGACCTCATCACCCCGGAGTCCACCCCCGCGCTCGCGGACGGCGCGCGGCGCTTCCTCGACGCGCGCGGCCCCGGCGCGATGGGCTGGTCGTGGGCGTGGAAGATCGCCCTGCGCGCGCGGCTCGGCGACGGCGAGACCGCGCACGAGCTGCTGCGCGAGGCGCTCGCCCCTTACCGTGGCGACGCCCGCCGGCACGGCCCGGTCGACGGCTCCGAGTGGGGCGGCCTCCTGCCGAACCTGTTCAGCACGCACCCGCCGTTCCAGCTCGACGGCAACCTCGGCTTCCCCGCCGGGATCGCGGAGCTGCTGCTGCAGAGCCACGGCGGTCGCGTGCATCTGCTGCCCGCGCTCCCGGCAGCCTGGCCGGAGGGCAGGGTCGACGGCCTCCACGCCCGCGGCGGGAGCGTCGTCGACCTGAGCTGGGCGGACGGTGCGCTGACGGAGGCCGTGCTCCACAACCCCGGCGCGACGGAGCGGCGCGTGCCGGTCCGTACCGGCGCCTCCGAGCTCGACGTGCTCGTGCCCGCCGGGGGAACGGCCGTCGTCACGGTCCCGGAACCCGTATTCTGATCGGGGAATGGACATGAACGACGAGGTGCGGACTCGGACGGCGCTGCTCGGCTCGTCGTCCGATGCGGCCACGCGCGTGTTCACCACGATCCTCACCCGGAGCCCGATCAGCAGGATCGACGTGGCCAAGCTCACCGGGCTGTCGCAGGCGGCGGTGACCAAGGCCGTCGCCCCGCTGGTCGCCGTGGGACTCCTCAACGACTCGCTCGGACCGACGCTGACCGGCCTGCCCGGCCGCCCGGTGAGTCCCGTCGCGCTCGTCCCGGATGCGGTCGTGACGCTCGGGATCAAGGTGAACGCGGACGAGCTGATCGGCGTCGCCACCGACCTCACGACCCGCGTCATCGCGTCCGAGCGGCTGCCGCTCACCTCGCACGCGCCCGCCGAGGTCATCGACGCGATCGTGGAGCTCTGCGCGCTCCTGGAGCAGAGACTCGACGGCCTGGGCCCGCGCCTCGCGTCCGTCGGTGTGGCGGTGTCGGGTGACGTCGACACCCCGAAGGGCGTCGTCCGCGACTCCGCGCTGATGGAGTGGAAGGGCGTCGAACTGGGAACCGCGCTCCAGGAGCGGCTCGGCCGGCGGGTCGTGATCGAGAACGACGTGCGCGCGCTCACCATCGGCGAGCACTGGTTCGGCGTCGGACTCGGGACGAGCTCCTTCGCGATCGTCACCATCGGCCGCGGCATCGGCTCCGGCCTCCACCTGAACGGGGAGGTCGTGGAGGGCGCCTACGGTGTGGCAGGCGAGATCGGCCACCTCCCGCTCACGTCGCTCGACCACGTGTGCGCCTGCGGCCGCCGCGGCTGCGTGGAGGCCGTCGCGTCCACGACCGCGATCGCGGCCGCCGTCTCCGCCGCTCACGGCCGCGAGGTCACCATGAGCGAGGCGGTCGCGCTCCGGAGGGCCGGGGACGCCGCCGCGGTCGAGGTCTTCGACGAGGCCGGCCGGGTCATCGGCGCCGCGATCGCCAGCCTCGTCAACCTGGTGGGCCCCGAGCTGGTCGTCATCGGCGGTGAGGGCGTGGCCGACTTCGACCTCATCGAGCAGCCCCTCCGCCGCTCGTACGCCGAGCACGTGTTCGCGTCCGCCGACCAATGCCAGCTCGCGGTGCGGCCGCACACCTTCGAGGACTGGGCGCGGGGGGCGGCGGCCAGCGCGATCCGCGCCCTGGTGGTGTGAGGCTTCGGAGCAGCTGGGACCCGGTTCTGCCGCCGCAGCCGGCCGCTCAGAGGCGCATTCTGATGACGGCCGTCCCTTGCAGGCTGCATCGGATCGAGTGCGGCGTTGGCGCCGTCGAGCGGAGGAGGCCGTCTCGGAAGCTCTGATTGGTCGAACTACCCGAACTCGGATGCTGAAGTCGGGCAGTAGAACAGTCGATCCATCTCATCCAGCCTGGTCGCCCATCTCAACGCGTCGGCGCCGGAAATGTCCCCGAACGCCACCATCTCGCACAGGATGTTGAACGTGTTGCGTGTGACGATCCCGTTCGCCTTGCCGAACTGATACGCCGACTTGTCCTCGGTGATCCAGACGGCATCCGAGTAGCCAGGGACGAACTGGATTACGTACAGAGTCTCGCTTTCTCCGAGGTGCTGCTTGGGCTTGTTGCGTTCGCCACCGAACCGGTGGACACGGATGCCCTCGATAGCGCCCTGGTCGTCGGGAACTTCGATTACGTCTCCGAACCACTCTTGCTGGTCGATCGTCGTAAGTGGGGTGACCCAATTCGCAGATTCCGCAATCTCGGCCGAAACGGCCTGGGTGACCTTGCCGTTGCCGCGCAGGTGACCACGTAACAGATCGAGCTGGTCGAGATGGCCGAAGTTTACGATGACCGATGTGTCCGGGAACCAGAAGGTCACGAGCGGTCAGAGGGTGTGAACGGGGTCGGAATCTTCATGGGCTGCATCGCCGAACGAAGCTTCGGCGCGCTCGATCGACCAGCCAAGGAGGGATGCAGCCGGCTTCAACGTTGTCTCGCCGTCGGCATACGCAGCTAGGTAAGCGCCGACCAATCGGAGCGGTGGGCGCTCCTGCGAAGCAAGCTCAATCCGTTCGGCATACTCAGCCGGTCGGCCAGCTCTCATAGCAACCGTACGTGAAGACGGAGTGGCAAGGACACGCTGCTCGTCGGCATTGATGATGCCTTCGTTGAACAGCCTCCACGCCATCGACTCCGGCGAGACCTGGAAGTCGAGGACTAGAGAATCGAAAACGTTGCGAGCGGGCTGGCCTCCGATAGCCGCACGCACCTCCGCTGCTGGAGCAAGGAAACTCGCAGCGAAAGCGTTCGCTCGCAGTTCCTCGAGTTCGCGGCTCTCCCACATGCGTTCGGAGATTACTGAGTCGAACGCATCGTCGAATGCTATGTGGCCCAGCTCGTGGGCCAAGGTGAAGCGCTGACGATGCGGCGACGTGTCAGAAGTCGCGAGCACGATGACTCTCAATCCATCGCTCGCAAACGACAAACCATCGCACCCATCGGGGAGCTGAGCGACCACAACGTTGATTCCGAACCTGGCCTCAAGATGATCGATTAGTGCAGGAGTGGAGAGACCGGCGACGCCGACGCCAAGTGCTTCTGCATATCGCATGGCCGTCTTCGCGCCCTGATCGATCTTTCGACCGGAGCGCACCGGGACTGGCAACGCCGGGAAGTCGAGCGGGCGACCCATGAAACGCAAACCTGCAACGCGATCTTCGATCAGATCGATTTTCTGGCGCCCGATCTCATCACCCGAAGCAGTGTTCATCACCGCACGATGAGCGAAGACACGAGCGCGACTGCGGCCTGTGATGAGCCAGTCGACCGTCTCGTCAGCCTGCTCGGCGATCGACGCGAGCTCGAATGAGGTGAAGCGGCGCTGGCCGCTCAGCGACTTAGTCAGCTTCGGGCCGTCGATACCTATCCGGTCAGCGAACTGGGCCTGCGAAAGCCCACTTTGCTGGACAACCCGCCGAACACGGTCAGAGAGTGATTCAGGCATAGTCATCAGTCTGTCATATATTGCGAAAATCGAAAGAGGGCCTAGCTGGATTCGGAGAAAAAGCCCGGCCATGCTCCACGCCCCACCTGCGGCTCGGACGCAAGCATGAGTAAACCCTGGAGCAGGGAAAAAGGTCTGCCTACCCCGCCCCTCCCGTCCGCAGCCCGGGGGTGACGAGCCTCCAGAGTGCTTCGAGCTCGGCGTCGACCTGGTCTTCCGTTCCCGAGTCGATGGCCACCGAGAGGACGCCGAACAGGCAGTTGACGATCGTCTTGGCCGCTCGGGCGCGATCGAGGGAGTCGGGTGCGTCGCCGTCGTCCACCGCTTCGTCCAGGAACGGGATGAAGCGCTGGGCCCAGACGTCGTACGGATTGACGCCGTGGGGGACGAGCCGGAGCTCCTGGCTGAGTCGCATGGCGGCGCGGGTGCGGATGTTGGTCGCCATCGTCCGCGTCACCCGCCAGGCGAGGAGGCGCATCCCGGAGAGGCCGCGGCCGCCGTGGTCTCTGACGTCCTGCACGAGCGCCGGCCACGCGTCGAAACGCCCCGTGAGCAACTCGTCCGCCATCGCCTTCTTCGACGCGAAGTGGAAGTAGACGGCGCCCTTCGTGAAACCGGTCGCAGCGATGATCCGGTCCAGCCGGGCCCCGCTGAAACCGTAGCGGGCGAACTCGGCGGCGGCGGCGTCGAGGATGGCTTCCCGGGTCTCGTGCGCTTGCCGAGCGCGTTCTGCCATCCGACGGACCTTCCTCGACACCAGCGTGTGCTGCTCCGCTGAAGGATATCGCGGCCGGGGAGGTCCGGCGGCGAACCAGGCGGATTGACGGCGGTCGCACCACGCTCTATCGTGTGATCAACACTGACCGGGATTTTGGTATGTTGGTGCTGCATTTTCGGGGCCATGAGCGGCGGGGGAGCAGGTTCACGGTGACGGGAATGCATGCGCGGGGGCGGCGTGGGGGCGCCGCCCTCGCCACACTCGTGCTGGCGCTGCTGGTGAGCGTCACCGGCTGCAGCGCCGTGACGAGCGCGGCCGCGCCGACCTCCAGCACTGCAACCGGCTCGACCACCGCGTCTCCGTCGCCCGACCTCTCGATCCGCCGCGCCTTCACGCTGTCGGACGGCTCGACGGAGCAGGGCTGCCTCACGCTGTCGGTGACGGTCGGTCCTTCGACCGCCGGCAGCGGATCGGCCGGAAACCTCGCCGCGGCGCGCGCGATCCTCGCCGACCCGCGCTGGCGAACCGAGCCCGTCTCCCTCGCGGAGGTGCCCGCCGCGGACCTCACGCGGATGAAGGCCCGCGGGGAGACCGAGGCGGTCATCCTCGCCGGGGTGCTCAAGGACCACATCCAGGAGGCCATCGAGCAGGCGGGTGTGGAGGGCGGGGTATCCACGTCGGGGTTCGTCGGGTGCCGGTGAACTGATCGGCTCACGGGTGTCCCGCGATCACAGCCGCTCCTGAATCCTCCGGATGGCCGCCCCGAGCTCACCCCTCGTCAGCAGCCCCGCCCCCAGCGGACCCGCACGGTCCTCGCCGAGCGACGGCAGCCGGGCGAGCGCCGCCCGGGTCTGCTCATCGAGCCGTCCGAGCTGCCACGTGGTCTCCTGATCTGCGGCACCCGGGCCCGCTTGCGGAGCCAGGCTCGCCGCCTTCGTCGCGTACGCCGCCGCGCCGAGAGCGTGGGCGCCCATGTGCGCGACCGCGAAGGCCCGCGCGCGGTCGATCGCGTCACGGGGGGACACCATTACCTCACCGAGCGCGTTCGAGCTCCTGCACGTCCCAGTACACGCACGCCACGAGCGAGCCCGCCGGGCAGGCGGGTGCGCCGGAGTCGTCCTCCGCCGCGATGCGGTCGAACTCGCCGCGGGCCTTCTCCAGCAGGGCAGCGAACTCGGCGTCGGTCACCACGCACTGGTCGGCGGTCAACCACTCGCGGAGCAGCGGCTCGACGTCCTGGTGGTAGAGGCGGGAGTCGGACCAGACCCGCTGGACGATCCCGGCGATCTGGTCCTCGCGTGGGGCGGGCTGTGCGCCGTCCATCACCGGGAAGTGCGGCGCATCCTTCTTCTTCGCGTTCATGGCACTCCTAGTTCGCGCGCAGCCCGGGGAGCTCCGGGTCCACGAGGTCGTCGTACTCGGGGTTGCGGTCGATGAAGGCCCGCACGATCGGGCACCGGACCGTGATGGTGTCGCCGCGCCTGCGGATGTCGTCCAGGACGCGCCGGATCAGCTCGGTCGCCACACCCTGGCCGCGGAACTCGGGGTACACCGCCGCCGCGATGAGGACGCGCCTGCTCCCTCCGGCCTCTTCGTAGGTCAGGCCGCCGATCACGGTGTCCCCGGAGATCGCCTCGTACGTCGAGCTCGGCTCGTTGTCGGTGACGAAGAAGGTGATGGTGGGGGAGTGGTCGTCCGCCACCTCCCCGATGAGGACGACCTGGTCCTCGGTCAGGGTGCCGACGCCGTCGGGGTAGCCGGCCTCGTCGGGGTATTCGAAGTCTTCGGTTGTCATGCGGGGATCCTTCCTTCTGCGGTGGGTGGGATGCTCAGGAGCTCACGCTGATGACGGTCTTCCCGTTGCGGCGCTGCGTCGGATTGAGCGCGGCGACGGCGTCCTCCAGCGGAGCCACCGCGTCGATGTTCGTACGGAGCCGGCCGTCGCGGACGCGCTGGACGAGTTCGGTCAGCTGCGACGTGACGGACTCGACCACGAAGTCGACGGAGCGGCCGTCCACCGGGCGGACGTCCCCGAGCCCCGTGACCGTGACCAGCGTGCCGCCGGGGCGGATCAGCCGGGCGGACGCCTCCTGGATCGTGCCGCCGATGACGTCGAAGACCAGATCGACGGCGCCGACGTCCGCGAGGTCGTCGTTCTCCAGGTCCACGAACTCGTGGGCGCCGAAGTCGAGCGCCTTCCCACGGTCGGCCGCGCGCCCGGTGCCGATGACGTAGGCGCCAGCCTCCCGGGCGAGCTGGGTGACCATCGTGCCGACGGCGCCCGCCGCGCCGTGCGCGAGGACGGTCTGGCCGGCCTCCAGGCGGCCGTGCTGGAACAGGCCCTGCCAGGCGGTGAGCCCGGAGATCGGGAGGCTCGCACCCACCGTGAAGTCGACGGAGCCCGGGAGGGGCGCGAGGTTGCGGGACTCGACCGCCACGTACTCGGCGAGGGACCCGTCGCGGTGCCAGTCGGTGATCCCGAACACCCGCTGCCCGACCGTGAGGCCGGTGGTGCCGTAGCCGAGCGCGGTCACCACGCCGGCGAGGTCGTGGCCGAGGATGGCCGGCCTCCTGTCGCGGCCGGCGCGGTCGACCCACGTGGACGGCCAGCCGACCTCGGTGGGGACGTAGGCCGCGGCGTGCACCCGCACCAGCACGTCGTTGATCGCCGGCTTCGGCTCCGGCCGATCCTCCAGCGTCATCCCCGCCGCGCCCGCGGCCTCATCGGTCACCACTATCGCCTTCATTGCGAACCTCCTTGCATCAGTCAAGGAACAGGTAAACACAAACGGGACTAAATAGTCCAGTTTCGGGAGGGAGGTCAGCCGCCGGTCAGGCTGTCGATGTGCGCGAGGGCCATGTCGAGGGAGGTCGCCATCGGGGTCACGTCGCGGGCGGTCTGGGCCAGCAGGTAGCCTCCCTGCAGCGCGCCAAGCAGCCCGGTCGCGAGTCGATCGACGGGCGCGTCGGCCGGGAGTGCGCCGTTCTCCCGCATGCGGCGCATCGCCCCGGCGAGGAGGCCCTCCCACTCGGCGAACAGCGCCAGCAGAGCGCTCCGCGCGACATCGTCGTGATCGGCGACCTCCGACGCGAAGGACCCGAGCGCGCAGCCGTAGGCGCCGTGCCGCAGCGCGTTGCCCTCCACGAGCGAATCGCGCCAGGCCCGCAGCCCGGCCATCGTCGAGACGCGGCCGAGCGTGTCCTGCTCGCGCTCGATCACCCGCCGGCCCATCAGGCCGACGACCGCGCGCACGACCTCGTCCTTGCCGGCGAAGTGCCGGTACAGCTGCGACTTGCTGACCCCGCTGGCCGCCAGCACGTCGTCGAGGGTGGTCGCGCCGACGCCGCGGACGTACATGAGCTCGGCCGCAGCGGTGACGATCCGCTCACGCGTCTGCGCCCCGCGCGCGGTCAGCCGCACGGTCGGCGAGTCGGCGGTCGCGGTCATTCCTTCATGGTACGTCCCGGCCTCGCGCGGAATCTGCCCCTGACCTCAGGCTCGTCGGTACCGGTTGGCCGCCGGGCAGTCGAACGGGTCGCGGGCGGCGAGGCCCACCCGGTTGAGGTAGCGGATCACGATCCGGTAGGAGTTCACGAGCCCGGTCTCGGTGTAGGGGATGTCGTGGGCACGGCAATGCTCGCGGACGAGCTCGCGGGCCCGGCGCAGATGGGGCCTCGGCATGCTCGGGAAGAGGTGGTGCTCGATCTGGTGGTTGAGGCCGCCCATCAGGATGCTCATCTCCCAGCCCCCGCGGATGTTGCGGGAGGTCAGCACCTGCTTGTTCAGGAAGTCGACCCGGGTGCCCGCCGGCAGCAGCGGCATGCCCTTGTGGTTGGGGGCGAAGGATGCGCCCATGTAGACGCCGAACACGGCGAGCTGCACGCCGAGGAAGGCGAACGCCATCCCGAGCGGCAGCATCAGGAACACGATGGTGAAGTAGATCGAGAGCCGCAGCGCGATGGCGACCAGTTCGCTCTTCCGGCGCTCGACCGGCCCGCGGCCCAGCAGCGACCGGATCGACGTGACGTGGAGGTTGACGCCCTCCAGCAGGAGCAGCGGGAAGAACAGGTAGCCCTGGCGCCGGGTGATCATCGCGAGCAGGCCGCGCTGACGGGCGGCGTCCGTGGTGGTGAAGGAGATCGTGTCGAACGCGATGTCGGGGTCTTTGCCCTCGGTGTTCGGGTTCGCGTGGTGACGGGTGTGCTTCGTCATCCACCACTGGTAGCTCATGCCGACCAGCCAGGTCGCGATGAACCGGCCCGCGCGGTCGTTGCGGGGACCGGAGGCGAACACCTGGCGGTGGGAGGCCTCGTGGCCGAGGAAGGCGAACTGCGTGAAGATCAGTCCGAGCGCCGCCGCGATGAGCAGCTGGAACCAGGAGTCGCCCAGCAGGACGAAACCGGCGGCTGCTCCGAGCAGACCGACCGTGAGCACGGCGAACATGCCGATGTAGAAGCCGCGGCGGCGCTCGAGGAGGCCTTCGCCGCGAACCTGCGCGAGCAGCTCGTTGTACGTGCTGGTGACCGCCGGCCGGGACGTATCGCGTTTCCGCGTCTTCGTGACGGGGCCGAGCATGGATGCGGTCATTGCTTCCTCCGCTGGTGCGACGACTTCCCAGCCGAGGATGTGGGCAGAACGCCCGAGATGCCGCAAGCGTAGGCGCGGTTCCTGGGTGTCGCCGGTGTAGCGCGGCAGCGCCGCGCCCGGCGACGGAGTCGGTGCCCGGCCTCGCAGCCGGGCACCGGAACCATCAGGCCTGGCGGATGTTCGCGGCCTGGGGACCCTTCGGTCCCTGTGCGAGGTCGTACTCGACCTTCTGGTTCTCGTCGAGGTTGCGGTAACCGCCGGTGGAGGCGATTTCGCTGTAGTGGGCGAAGACGTCGGCGCTGCCGTCATCCGGGGCGATGAAGCCGTAGCCCTTTTCCGAGTTGAACCATTTGACGGTGCCAGTGGGCATCTTTTCTTCCTTCATTCTTCGGGAGCCGAGAGGTCGGCTCCGGTCGCCGCGCGCGAATCGGCGCGGACGTCTGTGTGCACCGCGGGGAACGCGGTGGGTGGGGGTGGGCCGGAGGAGGGTCTCCGCCTCGGCGAGGGTGGGCGCGGTGCCGACGGCGTGCGAACGGTCGTCGAGCACGCGGAACGCTCCGTCGTGGAGCTCGGCGATGCCGGCGTACTCGTCGTGCGCGGTGGCGACCCAGACGGTGTCGTCGGCTTGGCGCCAGGTGAGTGCGGCCGTGGGCCGCGGAGTGCTGGTGATGGTGAATCCTTTCGCCTCCACAGGAGGCGGGGGTGATGCCGCGGGCAACGCTGACCGGGATGTCCGCCTACCATACACCGTGCGCATGTGAGCACGCTCACCCGCCCCCGCGGAAGGCGGCCACCCCCGAATCCGTCCCCACCAGGAGCAGCCCGGCTCCCGTGCTCGGGCTCGCGAAGTGCGGCACGGAGTCTCCCACCGGCCGCCGCTGCAGCACCGCTCCGCTCGACGCGTCGAACTGGCTGAGCGTCCCGCCCGGGTACTGGACCGCCCACACCGTCCCGCCGATGACGATGGGCGCCCCGTTCGCGCCCGACAGGCGCCGCCCGAGCCGGCCGGCGGCGAGGTCCACGGTCTGGACGCCCCCGTCGCGGCACGGGACGAACAGGCGGTTCGTGGCCTGGTCGTACGCGGCGCCGCCGTCCGGATCGCTGCCGCAGATCCCGCCGATGGTCGCGACCTCGGACAGGTCGGACCGGCGGAGGACGAAGCCGACGTCCGTCTTCCCCGCGATGAAGACGAGACCGCCGGGCAGCAGCACCGGATTGCCGGTCCCCAGGTCGTCGTCGCCGCCCGCGCCCTGGTCTTTGAAGGCGGCCAGCGGTTTGAGGTCGGGCGACAGCTTGACCACGCTCTCCGCGTACTGGACGGGGTCGGGGCCGCCGCCCGGCGGGTCCGGGTTCGAGTTGCCCGTCGACACGTAGAGGTCGCCGGCCGCGTCGACCGCGGGCGCGCCGCCGCCCTGCCAGATCGCGCCGCCCTGGCCGTCCGCCGCCGCCTCGAAGGCGACGAGGTCGGGCGCGCCGGTCTCCTTCACTCCGACGACCCAGCCGTGGTACGTGCCGCAGTCGCCGTAGTTGCCGCCGTAGGCGATGTAGACGCGGCCGTTCGCCAGCGCGAGCGACGCCCGCTGGAGGAGGTGCACCGGGTCCTCGCCCGCGGGGAGCGGCGGGTCGACGGTCTCCGAGAGCACCACCTGTCCCGTGGCGACGCTCAGGCCCTCCAGCTGGTGGTGCACCGCCCCTCCGCCGGTGCTCACCTCGCCCACGACGTACACGACCCTGGTGGCGGTGTCCACGGTCGGCGTGCTGGTGACGCCGAGCGGGTCGATGTTTCCGCAGCCGGCGACCGAGCCGACGTCCGTCAGCGGTTCGCCGAGGGAGGCCGACCAGACGACGTTCCCGCTGGCGGGGTCGAGCGCCACCACCCGGTTGGTCTCCGTCGCCGCGATCACCCGGCCTCCTGCGACGACGGGCTGGCCGAACACCGCGCCGCCGAGGTCGGCCGTCCAGGCCCGGGTGAGCGAGGCGAGCGATGCCCCGGCGACCACCGCCCCGGTGCGGTCCGGGACCGCGTGGTAGGAGTCCCAGGCCGTGACGCCGGGCACCTGGACCGCGACCGGGGTGGACGAGTCCGAGGACGTGGGCCGGGAGCGCGACGGCGTGCCGGACGCGCGGGAGGTCGTCGGCGACGGCGGCTCCGGCGCGGTGCAGCCGGCGAGCAGCACCAGGCCCGCCAGCGCGGCCGCTCCGAGGCGAGCGCGCGTGCGGCCGGCGGATCCCCGCGTCGCGCGGTGCATGGCGACAGCGTATGCCTCACGGAATTCTGCCGCGCCCCTCCGGTTGCACCCAGCATGACGAACATCGGAATCATCGGAGCGGGCAACATCGGCCGGGCTCTCGCACACACCTTCATCCGGCACGGCCACACCGTCACGATCGCGAACTCGCGCGGGCCGGAGACGCTCGCGGAGCTGGTCGCCGAGCTGGGCCCGTCGGCCACCGCGGCGACGGCGGAGGAGGCCGGTGCGGCGGGCGAGATCGTGGTCGTGACCGTCCCGCTCCACCGGTACCGGGACATCCCCGTCGAGCCGCTGGCGGGCAAGGTCGTGATCGACACGAACAACTACTACTTCGAGCGGGACGGCCACATCGCCGAACTGGACGAGGGGACCGCGACCACCTCCGGCCTCCTGCAGGCGCATCTGCCCGAGTCCCGCGTCGCCAAGGGCTTCAACCACATCGCCGCGCGCGACATCGCGACCACGGGGTCGCCGGCCGGGACCGAGGACCGCCGCGCCCTCGCCACCGCGAGCGACCACGAGGGCGCCTCGGCGATCGTCGCCGCGATCTACGACGAGTTCGGTTTCGACACGGTCCACCTCGGCCCGCTCTCGGAGAGCTGGCGCGTGGAGCGCGATCGCCCCGCCTACGTGGTGCGGCAGAACCGCGAGGAGCTGGAGGCCAACGTCGCCAGGGCGCCGCGCACGGTCTGAGGCCGTCCGGCCCCTCCATCGCGGGCGGCTCCGCGACTACGTTGGGTCACGTGAGCAGCGAGAGCAGCACGATCGAGGACGACCGTCGCGATTTCGAGCGCCGGCTCGCGGTGGAGGGGGAGCGCCTGCGCCGCCTCCTCGGCGCGATCTACGGCGACCATCCGGGCCTATCGGCGGCGCTGGCCAGCACGCTGGAGCTCGTGGAGGCCTCCTGGCGGGAGCGCACCGCCGAGCTCAAGGACCTCGACCGCCGGCGCGCGGAGCAGCCGGACTGGTTCCAGTCCAACGCGATGCTCGGAGGTGTCTGCTACGCCGACCTCTACGCGGGCGGCGTCCCCGGGCTCCAGGAGCGCATCCCGTACTTCAGGGAGCTGGGGCTGACCTACCTGCACGTGATGCCGCCGTTCCTCACCCCGGAGGGCAACTCGGACGGCGGCTACGCGGTCTCCAGCTACCGGGAGCTGAACCCGAGCCTCGGCACGATCGACGACCTCCGCGCCCTGGGGGAGTCGCTGCGCGGGAACGGCATCTCGCTCGCCGTCGACTTCGTCTTCAACCACACGGCCAGCAACCACGAGTGGGCCCAGCGGGCGGTCGCCGGCGACCCGGCCTTCCGGGACTACTACTGGATGTTCGACTCGCGCGAGCAGCCCGACCGGTTCGAGGAGACGACGCGGGAGATCTTCCCGGACGACCACCCGGGCTCGTTCGTCCAGCTCGCGGACGGCACCTGGGTCTGGGCGTCGTTCCACACCTTCCAGTGGGACCTCAACTACTCCAACCCGGCGGTGTTCCGGGCGATGGCGGGGGAGATGCTGTTCCTCGCCAACCTCGGCGTGGAGGTCCTGCGGATGGACGCCGTCCCGTTCATCTGGAAGCAACTCGGCACCTCCAGCGAGAACCTGCCTCAGGCGCACCTGCTGCTGCAGGCCTTCAACGCCGTCTGCCGCATCGCCGCCCCGGCGATGGTGTTCCTCTCGGAGGCCATCGTGCACCCGGACGACGTGCTCTCGTACGTGCGCCCGGACGAGTGCCAGCTCAGCTACAACCCGCTGCAGATGGCGCTCACCTGGGAGGCGCTGGCGACCCGCGACGTCCGGATGCTGCAGAGCGCGCTGGCCGACCGCCACGCGACGCCCGGAGGGACCGCCTGGGTCAACTACGTGCGCAGCCACGACGACATCGGCTGGACGTTCGCGGACGAGGACGCCGCCCGGCTCGGCATCGACGCGTACGGTCACCGCCGCTTCCTCAACGACTACTACACGGGCCGGTTCGAGGGCAGCTTCGCGCGCGGCGTCGCCTTCCAGTTCAACCCGAAGACGGGCGACAGCCGGGTCGCCGGGACGACCGCATCGCTGGCGGGCTACGAGTCGGGCGACGCGGGAGGGCCGGGCCGGGTGCTGCTCGCCTACTCCCTCGCGCTGTCGACGGGCGGCATCCCGCTGATCTACCTGGGCGACGAGGTCGGCCAGCTCAACGACTACGCGCAGCTGGAGGCCGAGGGTCGCCGGGAGGACTCCCGGTGGGTCGGCAGGCCGGCGTATCCGGCGCGGCAGTATTCGGAGCGGACGGACGCCTCCACACCGGCTGGCGCACTGTACGAACGGATGCGGTGGCTCATCGGCCTCCGCCGGCGGTTCGGTCAGTTCGGCGGCGGCGAGCTGGTCCCGCTGGACACCGGGAACCCGAAGGTCCTGGGGTACATGCGGCCGGGACAGGAGGGACGCCCGCTCCTGGTGCTCGCCAACGTCGGGGACTACCCGGAGCGGGTCGAGCCGTGGGCGCTCAGCGGGCAGGCGGGGTTGTGGACGGACCTCGTGACGGGCGGCGGCCATGACCTCCGGGAGGGCGTGACGCTCGGCGCGCACGGGTTCGTGTGGTTGGTGCCCGAGGGCTGAAGGATCACACGGCCGTCCGGATACGCACCTCCCGCTCCATCCGCTTCTCGTGCCGCTCGCGGCCCTTGATCGCCTCGGCCTCGCGGCTCTTCGGCGGCGCATTGGTGACGAGCTGGTCGAGCATGCGGCGCGTGGCCTCGGCGATCTCGTCGATCGCCTGGTCGAAGGCGGCCGCGTTCGCCCGGGAGGGGCGGGTCGAGCCGCTGACCTTGCGGACGAACTGGAGGGCGGCCTCCCGGACCTCGTCGTCCGTCGTGGGCGGTTCGAAGTTGTGGAGGCAGCGGATGTTCCGGCACATGCCGCGACGATACCGCCATTCAATCCCGCGTGTTGTGCGTCTTCTCAGGTTGAATGGCGGAAGATTTCCCGGTTACCCCCACAGCACGTTAGGAACCACCCCATGAGCTCGCTCCGCGATCACATCGAGCGCACCCTCCCCGAGACCGAGGGCATCGCCGCCGACGTCGACGGCCTCACGAACACCGGCGCCATCCCGCTTCCGCAGGTCTGACGCCGTCCGCGAGGCCGCGGCCTCCCGGACTCAGCCCTCGGCGACGCGACGGAGGAACGTCGTGACGTGCTCCCGCAGCGCCTCCATGCGCTGGATGCGCGCGGCCTCCACGTCGAACCCGACGTAGGCGAGCGGCGGCCGCTTGCGGACGTTCGCCGAGCACTCGAAGCCCGCACACACGAGCGTGCCCAGCGTGTTCCCGTTGCGGCCCGCCGCGCCCGCGCGCTTCGCGATGAAGAAGACGACCTCGTTGGGCAGGTGCACGTCCTCGCACCACGAGCACTGCGGCCGACTGCGGACGCCGCCGTCGGCCTTCCGCAGCAGGACGCCGACGAGCTCGCCGTCGACCTCCGCGATCACGTAGCCCTGGTTGGGGTTCCTGCGGTCGCGCCAGCCGAGGTAGTCGAGGTCGTCCCAGCGCGTGTTCGCCAGGTCGGGGAGGGTGAGTTCCTTGCGCTCGCGCTGGGACGCGTTGACGAAGGAGGAGCGGAGCTGCTGCTCGTTCAGAGGAAGCATGGGTGGATGTCCTGTCTGTCCGCGGACCGCGGGACGCCGGGACGGCGACGGGTCCGGTGTGATGGGGTGCTCGCGGGCCGGCGCGGAACGGCGCGGGGCCACGGCGCGGGAGCGCGCACGGACGCGAGCGGGAGCGCGCGAAAGAAGGCGCGCGGGATCGCGGAACGAGAGGCGGGGCTATCTCACGCCGGCGATGGGCGCGCCGACGACCTCCAGGCGCCCGACAGGCTGAGACGCGATGATCCGATCCACGCGGGTAGTCTACGACACGCCCGGGCGACGGAAGGCTTCTCCGACTACGCCCGCGATGTGCCCCCGAGCCCGTAGGAGGCGAAGAACGTGCCGCCGTACAGGGCGGCCGCGGCCAGGAACCCGACCGCCATCACGTAGGACGCCCACTCGTTGCCGGTGGCGATCGTGCCGACGCCCGCGAGGAACGTGATCACGATGACGATGAGCCCCCACAGCGCCAGGCGCTGGCCGACACCGGCCTTGCGGGCGGCGAGGAGCAGCCGGATGCTGACCACGACCAGGCCGATCGCGACCAGGATGTGCAGGATGACGATGATCGTGTCCACGACGATCGCGAAGGTCCCCTTCGGTTCGCCGATGAGGTTGGCCGCCATCCCGAGCAGGAACTGGAGGGCCAGGGCGGACAGCGCCTCCCGCGAGCGACGGCGCAGGCCCTCGCTCGGGCTCGGCGTGGGGCGCGATGCGGCGGACGGTGCGGCGGATTCGGACATGGTCTCCCTGCCTCGCGATGCGGCTCGAACGGGTCCATTGTGCTCCCGCAATCGTCCGCCGGTACAGAGGCGCGGCGATCACTGCGCGTCGGCGTAGAGTGCGTTGCGTGCCGACAGAAGCCTCCGACTGGTTCCTGAGCCGTGCCGAGCGGGGGAACCCCGCGTCCGCCGTGCAGGCCGGCCCGTCCGGGACCGCGTCCTGGTCGGAGGGGAACCTGGTGCGGCCCCTCGTCCACGGTGCGACCTACTTCGCGCGCCTGCACGAGGAGCTGTCGGCGCTGGAGCCCGGCGACCGGGTGTTCTTCACCGACTGGCGCGGCGACAAGGACGAGCTGCTGCTGCCGGGCGGCCCGACGATCGGGGAGCTGCTGGCGGACATCGCGCGAGCGGGCGTGGAGGTGCGCGGCCTGGTGTGGCGTTCCCACGGCCAGACCATCCGAGGGCGGATGAGCGGACTGTCGAACGCGCTGCTGGGCCGCGAGATCAACGACGCCGGCGGCGAGGTTCTGCTCGACCAGCGGGTGCGCGCCTTCGGGTCGCACCACCAGAAGCTCTTCGTCATCCGGCACACGCACGACCCGGCGCGGGACGTCGCGTTCGTCGGCGGGATCGACCTCTGCCACAGCCGCCGGGACGACATCGCGCACGCGGGGGACCCGCAGCCGGTGGAAATCGACCCGCGTTACGGCGAGCGTCCGCCGTGGCACGACGCCGCACTCGAACTGCGCGGACCCGTGGTCGGCGACCTCCTCGACACGTTCTCCGAGCGCTGGGACGACCCGCACCCGCTGGACCATCGCAACCCGTACCGGATGCTCGTCCAGCGTCTGGCCGACATGCCCCGGCACCCGAAGCCGCTCCCCGAGGCAGCGCCTCCGCCTCCGGTCGCGGGCACGCACGCCGTCCAGGTCCTGAGGACGTACGCGCCGAAGCGGCAGCCGTTCCCGTTCGCGCCGCGCGGGGAGCGCAGCATCGCGCGTGCCTACCTCAAAGCGTTCGCCCGCGCCCGCTCGTTCATCTACATCGAGGACCAGTTCCTCTGGTCGAGGGAGGTCGCCGGCGGGATCGCGAAGGCCCTGCGGTCGAACCCCGCGCTGCAGGTGATCGTCGCTGTGCCGCGCTATCCGGACGACGACGGCGGGGTCTCGGGCCCGCCCGCCCGCCTCGGCCAGCATCGGGCCGTGTCGATGCTCCGCCGGGCGGCGCCCGACCGGGTGGGCGTCTTCGACCTGGAGAACGACGCGGGCACGCCGATCTACGTGCACGCGAAGATCTGCATCGTGGACGACACCTGGATGACGTGCGGCTCGGACAACTTCAACCTGCGATCCTGGACCACCGACAGCGAGCTCACCTGCGCCGTCCTCGGAGGCGACGTCGCGCGCGACCTCCGCACGCAGCTCTGGGCCGAGCACCTCGGCCTGGACCGGGACGACCCGCGGCTCACCGACGCGGCCGGCGGCCTGGCGCTCTGGACGGAGAGCAGCGACGCGCTGGACTCCTGGCACCGGTCGGGACGGCGGACTCCCCGCCCGCGCGGCCAGGCCAGGCGCCACCGGATCGAGCCGGTGACGGCGCTGCAGCGGGTCTGGGCGAAACCGCTCTACAGGATCGTCGTGGACCCGGACTCGCGCCCCGAGCGTCTGCGGCGGACGGGGCGCTTTTAGGGCGTCGGCGCTCGCGTGTAGTGTCGCCCGCGTGGGCGTTGACCGAGTGCGACTGCAACCGTGGACCGAGGCCGACCTGGCCGTGGAGCTGCGGAACAATGCCGCCGACATGACGGTGTTCCTGGGCGGTCCGCAGGGCGAGGAGGTCGTGCGCCGGCGTCACGAGCGGTTCCTCCGCGGGCAGGTCGACGGGACCGTCTCGCCGTTCACGGTGTGGTCGGACGCCGCGGACGAGCCGGTCGGCGCGGCGGCCTACTGGCAGATCGAGCATCACGGCGACGCCGTGTACGAGTGCGGCTGGTACGTGTTCGTGCCCTTCCAGCGTCGCGGGTACGCGCAGGCGGCCGTGCGCCTCCTGCTCGAACACGCCGCGGCCCGGGGCGATCGCGACACCGTGTTCGCCTTCCCGCGCGTCGACAACGTGGCATCCAACGAGCTCGCCCGCTCGGTGGGGTTCGTGAACACCGGGACCGAGGACTCCGAGTACCCGAAGGGCGTGCCGATCACGGTCAACGCGTGGGCGTTCGACCTGCGCGCACTCCGCTGAGCGGGTTGACCGCCCCTGTAGCGTTGCCCTCATGTTCTCGAAGACCCTCGCCTCGGGCGCCGAGCTGCGCCCCCTCGAACCCTGGATGGCGGAGGAGTTCGCCGCGCACCTCGACCGCGCCAGGGAGCACATCCGTCCGTGGGTGGGGCCGTCGTTCGTCACCGAGGACGTCGCGGGCGCCCGCGCGACGCTCGGCCGGTACGCCGAGCGCGCGGCCAAGGAGGGCGCGGGCATCTACGGCATCTGGTCGGACGGCACGCTGGTCGGCGGCGTCATGTTCGTGGAGTTCGTGCCGGCGACAGGCGGCTTCGAGGTGGGCTGCTGGCTGGAGCCGGGCGCCGAGGGTCACGGGCACATCACGAGCGCCGTGCGCGAGCTGCTCGCCTACGCGTTCGACGAGCGTGGCATGCACCGGGCGGAGTGGCGCTGCCGCAGCGACAACGAGCGCAGCTCGGCCGTCGCGCGCCGCCTCGGGATGACGCTGGAGGGCGTCCTCCGGGAGGCGTGGCCGGTCGGCGGGGTGTTCCACGACAAGCAGGTGTGGTCGCTGCTGGCCTCCGAGTGGGAGGGCGCCGGCGCGGCGTCGGCCTGACCACCGCGCCCGGCATCCCTCACTTCTTCAGCGCTTCGCGCACCGCCTTCGCGTCACCCTCCGCCTTCTTCACCGCCGCCCGCGCCGACGTGAGCGACGACTTCGCCGACGACAGCGCCGAGTGGTTGGAGTCGTAGGAGGCCGGGGTCACCGCCAGGGCCGCGGCGGCGACTCCGCTCGCGTCGTGGGACGCGGTCGACAGCTGCGCGCTCAGGTCGCTGAGGTCGGACTGCAGCGCGGAGGTCGACTTCGCCTTGTCCTTGCCCGACAGCAGCCCCGCGAGGGTCGACTGCTCCTTGGTGAGCTTCGGGATCGTGGTGCCGGTGAGGCGGTCGGCGTCGGACGCGAGGCGCGCCTGGGGGAGGGCGACGGCGTCGACGCGGTAGGAGGTGAAGACCTTCTTGAGGTCGGCCGCGGCCTGGGTGGTCGTGGTGTCGGCGGCGATGGCCGAGGCCGAGGACTTCATGGCGGCGAGGTCGGCGTTGAGGGTGGCTAGGATCGTGGACTTGTCGCTGGAGGTCAGCGTGGTGTCGGCGTTGACCTTCGTGATTGCGGCGGTGAGCTTGGTCTCGCGGTCGCTGGTCGCCTTCGCGCCGGCGGCCTGGAGCTGCGCGAGCGTCTTGGGGGCGTGCGAGGCGGTCGGGGTCGGGGTCGGCGTCGGGGTGTCGGCGAAGGCCGGGCCGCCGATGAGGGCCGCGCACGCGATTCCCGCGGTCGCCGCCGTGATGATGCCGATGGATCGTCTGGACATGGTTCTCCCGTTCAGAGGTGAGCGGCCGGGGTTTCCGGCTGAGTCCAGCCTCGTCGGGGAATGTTCGGGGATCGTAAAGGGCGGGTTCGGGATGCGTTCGCGGCTCAGCGCCGCCGCACCGGCCGCACGGTCAGCGCCTCCACCATCCCGCTGCTCGGCAGGTCCACCGCCACGCGCACCGTGGCCGCGACCATCTCGGGAGTGATCGTGTACGCCGCGTCGTACTCGTGCCCTTCGCGCGCCACGAGCGCGCGCTGCATGTCGGTGTCGACCCGGCCCGGGTGGATGCTGGTGACGCGGACGCCGTTCGGGCGCTCCTCCTCCCGCAGCGCGTCGGTGACCGCGCGCAGGGCGAACTTCGAGCCGGAGTAGACGCCGCCGCCCGCCCCGCTGCTCAGGCCCGACCCGCTGTTGATGGCGACGACCAGCCCGCCTGCCGCCCGCAGCGCCGGGAGCGTCGCCCGCAGCAGCGCCGCGACCGCGAAGACGTTGACCTCGAACACGTGCCGCCAGGTCGCGTCGTCCGTGTCGGCGACGGTGCCGCCGTCCTCCACGCCCGCGGACAGCACGAGCACGTCGAGCCGGTCCGGGAGGGCGGGCAGCGTGTCGCCGGTCAGGTCCGCGACGAACGGCTCGGCCGACGGCAGCTCCGCCACGACGGACGCGACGCCCGCGGCATCCCGGCCGCCGACCAGGATGTGGTGGGTGCTGCCCAGCTCGACGGCGATGGCCCGGCCGATGCCGCGCGAGCCTCCGGTGATCAGGGCGACGGGACGGGAGTTCTCAGCCATGCCACGAGCCTAGGCCGCGGAAGAGGGAGGAGCGGTCAGCTGGAAGATGCGCTTCGTGACGTCGATGACCCGCTCGTCATCCGCGTCCAGCAGCGCCGCCGACAGCTCCGCGTAGTCCTGCGCCAGCTCCTCCAGATCGGCGTCGAGCGCGCGGTGGGTGACGGTGACGTGATAGCTCAGCGACGGGCCGGTCTGCGCGACGACCTCCACGAACACCGGGTTCGGGCACGCCCGCACGATCGACCCGAAGTACGCCTCGGCGGCCTTCGTGATGGCGGGGACGTCGCCGCTGCGATGCTGGACGGTCACGTCGCGGGCCAGCGCGGCGAGACGCGTCCGGTCCTCGGCGCTCAGCCGCGGCAGGGTCAGGATGGTCGCGCCGGTCACGAGCACGCCGATGGTCTGGAGGGTGTCGAGCGCCTCCTCGGGCCGCGGTGCGATGACGGCGGAGTGCGACTGCGGCGCCGTCTCCACCAGTCCCTCCAGGCTGAGGGTGTGCAGCGCCTGCCGGATCGGCGTGCCGGACACGCCGAGCCAGCCGCGCAGCTCGGCCTCGTCCAGGCGCTCGCCGGGCAGCAGCACGCCGGAGAGGATGGCCTCCTTGAGCTGGGCGTAGACGCGCTCGCGGACGAGTTCGCGGGGGCTGGTGGTCTTCTCGGGGGAGCGGGGGATCGGCATCAGTCGCGTCCCTCCCCGGCCGCGGTCTGTGGAGCGTCGATGCGGAAGATCTCCCGCTCCGCTGCGTGGACGCCGCGGGAGTCCCCCGACGCGAGCGCCGAGCGCAGCGCGGCGTACGACTGAGCGGCCTCCTGCCAGTCGATCCCGAGCGCGCGGTAGGCGACACCGACGTAGTATGCGCGGGCGGCGAGCGTCCGCTCGCCCAGCCGGAGCAGAACGCGGTTCCGGCACAGCGCCATCAGCCGCCCGTAGTACTGCCGGGAGGCCGCGATCGAGGCTTCGAGGTCGGCGGCCTCCAGTCCGGCGATCAAGCGGTCGACGTCCGCGACGAGCGCGTCCCGGTGGGCGTCGCTCAGGCCGTCCAGGGTGAGGTCGAGCACGCCGAGGACGAACACGCCGATGGTCTGCAGGTGCAGCACGGCGTCCTCTACCCGCGGCGCGACCACGCGGGTGTACGACTGGGCGGCGGTCTCCACGAAGCCCTCGACGGTCAGCGCGTGCAGGGCCTGCCGGATCGGAGTCTTCGACATCCCGAGCCAGGCCTGGAGCTCGGCGTCCTCCAGTCGCTCGCCCGGCTGGATGGTGCCGTCGAGGATCGCCGTCCTGAGCGACTCGTACGCGCGGTCACGCGCCAGCACACGCGTCTGCCGGACCTCCGACACCCCCGGGACGGGCATCTCCCCCACCTTCTCTCGCGCACACGCGCGTCGCTCTGCTCAAATCGTACCGAGCCGCGACGGATTGGTGGAACTAGAGCGTGGACTAAAGTTCCAATCTCGACGTATACTCCCAGCAGGAAGACGATTCCGACAGTTTCCCCCCAGGGAGGGCCCGCCCCCAGTGGTCCCTCCGCCCGACGGGCCCCCGGATTTCGGGTGTCGGGCGCCCGTCGAGGGGTCCTGCGTTTCGGGTACGCAGGACCCCTCAAAACTTGCCGCGAGGCCGCCCGGCCGGATGGAGGAGGTTCCAGCGATGGGATCCCCGGTCGACCAGCTGTCGCCGACGTACTTCGAGCGCCGGTTCCGCTCGCGCGACCGCGACGAGACGCAGGCGTACCTGGCCGGCCAGTACGGCAGGGTCGACCTCGGCCGTCCCTTCTCGGGCTACGCCGAGCGCGTGGTCGGCGACGGCCGCTTCCTCCTCGCCGACGCCCGGATGCTCGGTGACCTGCGCTGCGTGGTCGACCCGGACGTGCTCCTCATCTCGACCGGCACGCCCGGCAGCGGCTGGGAGGTCGGCGACGAGACCGGCAGCTTCGCGGCCGAACCGGTGATCTTCCAGCCGGGCGAGCAGTCCGTGCACCGGATAGCGGACCTGGAGGGCCGCGCCGTCGCGTTCCGCGTGCCCGAGCTGACCCGCACCGCGCGGCTGCTCTACGCACGGGACGATCTGGAGCTCCGCTTCGACGGTCCGCGTCCGGTCAACGCACGACGCGCCGCCTCCTGGCTGGCGGCCATGGAGGTCGCCAGGCGGGAGTGGCGGGCGGGCGCGCTCTCGAACGACTCGGTGCGCGCGACCACGTACCGCCAGCTCGCCGTCGCGGCGCTGGAGACCTTCCGGCTGGTGGGGGACCGGCGCGAACTCCGCGTGTCCGCCGAGCGCCGGGCCCGCGTCTTCCGCGTCGGCGCGCGATACCTCCGCGACCACGCGGCGCGGCCGATCACCCTCGAGGACGCCGCCCACGCCGCCGGCGCCTCCACCGGCGAGCTCGTCCTCGCCTTCCGCGCTCAGGCGGACGGCCTCGGCCCGACCGCCTACCTGCGGCGATCCCGGCTGAGCGCCGCCCACGACCAGCTTTCCAGCACGCCGATCACGGTGCGTGCTGCGGCGGAGCTGTGGGGCTTCTCGTCGGAGGCGGTCTTCGTGCGCCACTACCGCGAGGAGTACGGCGCGGATCCGGTGGGCTCCGGCGCGTAGCGGAGCCGCTGGGCCGGCGGGTCGTCAGCCCGCCCGGTACAGGTCCGCCTCGAACCGGTACGCGTCCCCCCGGTAGGTGTTCAGCCCCAGCAGCACCGGCGAGCCGGCCCGCTCGTACGCGATCTCGCGCCCGATCAGCACGGGGCTCCCCGCCGCGATGTGCAGCAGCCCGGCGATGTCCGCGGTCGCCGCGTCCGCCTGGACGCTGTACGCGCTGCGATAGATGTCGACGGAGCACAGCGTCTGCAGCGACTCGTACAGCGACGCGTCGGTGAGGTCGGCCTCCACCAGCGGCGCCGCGACCGAGAGCGGGATGACGTTGGTGTCGACGCAGATCGGCGTGGAGTTCATCCCGCGCAGGCGCACCAGCACCAGCACGTCGGCCCCGGCGACGATGCCGAGCCGTTCCGCCTCGTCGATGGTGGCCGACCGGACGCTCTTCTCGAGCACCTGGGCCGTCGGCGTGTGGCCGCGCAGCCGGGCCATCTCGCTGAAGCTCTGCAGCGTGCTCGGCGGCTCCCCGACCGTGGGGCTGGGGACGAACCAGCCGCGCTGGGCCGAGCGCGCGATGCGGCCCTGGCGCTCCAGGTCCTCCAGTGCCGTGCGGATGGTGCTCCGGCTGACATGGAGGCTCTCGGCGAGCTGCCGTTCGCCCGGCAGCCGGGTGCCCGGCGGGTACACGCCGTGATTCAGGGACGTGTTCAGGTCACGGGACACGCGCTCTGAGATCGTCGGAGTCTTCACAGGAGTGACCATACCAGTTTGACCGATGGCCGTTAATTCGTTCTCGAATGGACTATCTGGTTTGGTTATGGTTACGGTTGGTTCCGCGCCGGTCGTCGGCGCCACCCCCATGCTCACGAGTTAAAGGAGACTCGCATGAAAAAGAGGCACCTCGCCGGAGCGCTCGCGCTCACCGCTGGACTGGCCCTCGGCCTGACAGCGTGCGCACCCGGCGGCTCCAGCGCTGCGGGCTCCACGCACGCCGTCTCGAAGGATGTTTCCGGCAAGCCCGTCACCCTCAAGATCCTCGACTTCTGGCAGGGCGACGAGGGCAAGTGGATGGACTCGGTCGTCAAGGACTTCGAGAAGCAGCACCCGAACATCACCATCAAGCGCACCACGCAGGACTGGGGCCAGGTGATGAACACCCTGAACCTCCGCCTCGCGGACGCCAACGGCCCCGACATCGCGCTCGTCAACAACGGCTGGCAGTCGATGGGCACGCTCGCCAAGGGAGGCCGCATCCTCAACCTGGACGCCTACTCCGACCTGTACGGCTGGAAGAAGGAGATCCCGGACACGATCGCGCGCCAGCTCGAGTTCACCCCGGACGGCAAGCAGATGGGCACCGGCTCGCTGTACGCCACCCCGGCGGCGCGCTCCTCGCTGATCGGCCTGTACTACAACAAGGAGATCCTCGACAAGCTGGGCCTGGCGGTGCCGAAGACGCTGGCCGACTTCGAGAAGGACGCGGCGACGGTCAAGGCCGCGGGCATCACCCCGATCGCGTACGGCTCGCAGGACAAGGGCTCGGCGACCTCCATCCTCTTCGCCACGCAGGACCTGTACGCGACGTCGAAGAACATCGGCGACTTCGTCTACTCCAGCGGCAAGGTCCCGATCACGGACACCGGCATCGTGGACGCCGCCAAGGACGTCAAGAAGTGGGCGGACGCGGGCTGGTTCACCGCGAACTACCCCGGCGTCCAGTACGCCGACGCGCAGGCCGAATTCCTGGGCGGCAAGGCGGCCTTCCGCTTCGAGTACACCGGCTCGCTCGGTTTCTCGGACGCGCAGAAGCAGACGATGGGCTACGTGCAGCTCCCGCAGGTGCAGGGCGGCAAGGTGGTCGGCACGGGCTCGACCGCGGCCAACCTCTCCATCTCGGCCAAGTCGAAGCACCCGGACGCTGCGGCGGCCTTCCTCGACTTCATGGCGTCGAAGACGGCGGCACAGCAGGCGGTCGACCACGGCTTCCTCCCGCTGCTGCACTCGGTCAGCACCCCGAGCGGCAACCCGGAGCTCTCCACCGAGATCGCGGCGCAGCAGAAGCTCGACACCGGCAACGGCTACGTGCCCTACTTCGACTGGTCCACCCCGTCGATGATCGACACGATCGGCGGACAGCTCCAGCAGCTCTACGCCGGCCAGGTCACGCCCGACCAGCTCGCGGCGGCCGGTCAGAAGGACTACGACGCCTTCCAGGCCCAGCGGAAGCAGGGCTGACGGGATGACCTCGTCCCAGGTGGCGCAGCGGCCGGAGGCCCCGGCCGCTGCACCGGCGGCGCCCCGCCGCACCGCGCCGAAGCGGGCTCCGCGTCGTGCACTCTCGCCGCGCGTGCGCCGCCGCCACTGGCTCGGCCTCGCCTTCGCGGCGCCGGGCCTGCTGTTCTACGGCTTCGTGGTGATCGTCCCGATCCTGCAGAGCGTCAACTACTCGTTCTACCGCTGGGACGGCGTGACCACCGCGACGTGGGTCGGCCTGAACAACTACATCTCGTTCTTCACCGACCCCGCACTGGTCGAATCGCTCGGCCACGTGCTCGTGCTGGTCGTCTTCTTCGCCATCCTGCCGATCGCCCTCGGGCTGCTCTCCGCCGCCCTGCTCGGCCGCGGCAAGCTGCGCGGCGGCGGCGTCTACCGCTGGCTGCTCTTCCTGCCGCAGGTGCTGACCAGCGTCGTCGTCGCGGTGATCTGGAAGCGCATCTACGGTCCGGACGGCCCGCTCAACGAGGCGCTGCGCGCCGTGGGCCTCGGCGACCTGGCCAAGAACTGGCTCGGCGACTTCAACTGGGCGCTCCCCGCGCTCGGCGTCATCGGCACCTGGACGGCGCTCGGCCTCTGCATGGTCCTGTTCGTCGCCGGCGTCGCGGCCATCCCGACCGAGCTCTACGAGGCGGCGCGCATCGACGGCGCCGGGCCGATCCGGGAGTTCTTCTCGATCACCCTCCCGAGCCTCCGCGGCCAGGTGGCCGTCGCGCTCACACTCACCGTGACGGGAGCGCTCCGTGCGTTCGACCTCGTGTGGATCACCACACAGGGCGGGCCGGGGACCTCCACGACCACGCCCGCGCTGATCCTCTACCGCAAGGCGTTCCTCAACCCGGATGTCGGCATGGCCGCGGCCATCGGCATCGTCATCGCGATCGTCTGCCTGGGCGTCGCGCTCGTCATCACCCGACTCTCCGAGGAGAAGGACGCATGATCTCGCGCAGCGAGCGCCTGCTCAACCACGCCATCCTCGCGTTCGTCACGATCCTGGTGCTGTTCCCGGTGGTCTGGTTCGTGTTCACGGCGCTCAGCCCGAGCCGGAGCGGTCAGCTCGACCTGCTGAACCTGCACTTCGAGAACTTCGTCACCGCCTGGAACGAGGGCAACTTCGGGTCGGCGATGGTCGCGTCGGCCGTCATCACCATCGGCGCCGTGCTCGGTCAGACCCTGATCGCCATCCTGTCCGGGTTCGCCTTCGGCGTGCTCGGCGTCGCGGGGCAGAAGGTCCTCTTTCCGCTGATCCTGTTCGGTCTGATGATCTCGGCCGAGGTCTTCATCATCCCGCTGTACTACACGTTCCAGTCGATCGGGCTCACCAACTCGTGGCTGGGCCTGATCATCATCCAGATCGGGATGGGCGTGCCGTTCGGCGTCTTCTGGATGCGGGCGACCTTCCGCGCCGTCCCGAAGTCGCTGATCGAGGCCGCCGAGATGGACGGTGCGCGGAGCTGGCGGATGCTGTGGCAGATCCTGCTTCCGATCTCGCGGCCCGCCGTGCTCACCCTCGCGCTGCTGTCGTTCATGTGGACGTGGAACGACTTCTTCCTCTCGCTGGTCTTCATCGCCGACCCGAGCATCCAGCCGGCGACGCTCGCACTCGGCGTCTTCCAGGGCCAGCACACCCTCGACGTGAACATGCTCGCGGCGGGCTCCCTCATCGTGGCGCTGCCCGTGCTGATCCTCTACGCGTTCTTCCAGCGCCACTTCATCCGCGGCGTGCTCAACGGCGCTCTCAAAGAGTGACCGGCGCCAGCACCCCTTTCCCGCACTGCACCAGGAGCAACAAAGGAGTACCCATGCGCATCGCGCCCGAAATCCTCGACACGGCCGACGACGTCGGGCGGGAGGCCGCCGTCCAGCTCGCGGACGGGATCGCCCAGGCCGCCGCCGAGGGGCGGACTTTCGTCCTCGGCTGCCCGAGCGGACGCAGCCCGATCGCCACCTACGCGCACCTCGCGGCACTCGTCACCGAGCGCGACCTCGACCTCTCCCACGTCGTCGTCGCTCTGATGGACGAGTACGTCGAGGAGGCCGGCGACGGCTACCACGCGATCGACCCCGAGCTCCCACACAGCTGCGTCGGGTTCGGGCGCCGCGAGATCCTCGGCCTCCTCAACGCCGCAGCGACGCCGGAGCACCGCATCCCGGAGGCCAACCTGTGGTTCCCGGACCCGGCCGCTGAGGCCGGCGACTACGACCGCGCGCTCGCCGCCGCGGGTGGGATCGACCTGTTCCTGCTCGCCTCCGGCGCGTCGGACGGCCACGTCGCCCTCAACCCGGTCGGCGCCGCCGCCGACACCGTGACGCGCGTCGTGCCGCTCGGCGAGGACACCCGCCGCGACAACCTCGGCACCTTCCCGACGCTGCGCAGCCTCGACGAGGCGCCGCGGTTCGGCGTGACGGTCGGCATCGCCACCATCCGCGAGCTCTCCAAGTCGGTCGTCATGGTCGTCACCGGCGAGCACAAGCAGGACACCGTCCGCAGGCTCGCGGCGGCAGACTCCTACGAGCCCGACTGGCCCGCGACCGTCCTCTCCGAATGCTCCGACGCGCGCTTCCTCGTGGACCGCAGCGCGGCCGAGCTGCTCCAGACCACCCGCTGACCCCAGCCGACGTCCGACCAGAAAGGCACCACCCACACTCATGGCTTCCATCAAGCTCGTCTACATCGGCGGGGGATCGTCCCGCGGCGCGGGCACCGTCGCGTCCATCCTCGAGCACGGCGAGGAGTTCGACGGCTCGGAGATCGTCATCCAGGACGTCGACCCCGCCCGCCTGAAGGCCGTCGAGACCATCGGCCAGAAGATCGCGGAGTCCAAGGGTCTCGACATCACCATCACGTCGACCACCGACCGTCGCGCGGCGCTGGCCGACGCGGACGCTGTGCTGTCGAGCTTCCGCCCCGGCAACTTCGCCGCCCGCGCACTGGACGAGCGCATCCCGCTCAAGCACGGCGTGATCGGCCAGGAGACGCAGGGCCCCGGCGGGTTCTTCATGTCGCTGCGGTCCATCCACATCTACGAGGACATCATCCGCGACCTCGACGCCGTCGCGCCGAAGGCGATCCTGTTCAACTACACGAACCCGGTCAACATCGTCTCGCAGGCCGTGACCCGGTTCACCGACCGGACCATCTGGTCGATGTGCGAGGGCCCGATCGTCTTCCCGAAGACGGTGCTGCGCGCCGCGGGCCTCGACCCCGAGCGCGCGAACGTGGTCATGGCGGGCGTCAACCACAACGTCTGGTCGACCGAGCACACCTACGACGGCCAGGACCTCATGCCGCTGCTCGACGCGGCGTGGGAGGCCCGCAAGGACGACCCGACGCTCGGCACGCTGGAGAGGCGGATGCTGCAGCTCGCGGTCACCATGCGCTCGGTGCCGGCGGACTACTTCCAGTACTACTACTTCCGCGAGGAGATCCTGCGCGAGCTGCAGGGCGCGCGCACGACCCGCGCCGAGGACCTGCTCGCCGCGCTGCCGGGCTACTGGGAGCACTACGACGAGCAGTCGCAGGCGGCCGTCCCCGAGCTGGACCCGCGCCGGTCGCGCGGCGGCATCCACGAGCTGGAGCTCGCCATCGACGTGATGAGCTCGTACTACAACGACGCCCCCGCCCGACTGCCTGTCAACCTCCCGAACACCGGCGGCGTGCTGCCCGGCTTCGACGAGGATGTCGTCGTGGAGATGTGGTGCGATGTCGACGGCTCCGGCGTGACGCCGCTGCCGCAGAAGCCGCTGCCGCACGCGGTGCGCGGCCTCGTGCAGCAGCTCGCGGAGTACCAGTACCTCGCCGCCGAGGCGGCGTGGAAGGGCACGCGGGCCGACGGCATCCGCGCGCTCGCCGCGAACCCGATGGTTCCGACGCTGCGGGTCGCGGAAGAGCTGTACGACGAGATGGCGTACGCGCACCGCGCGTACCTGCCCGAGCGGCTGCTGCGCTGAGCATGGCGGAGTCCGGGCCACTGTTCCTCGCTGTCGATGCGGGCAACTCGAAGACGGTCGCGCTGGTGGTCGACGGCTCGGGCATCGTGCTCGGCCGTGGCCGCGGCGGGCGCGGGGACATCTACGGAGCCCACAGCGTCGAAGTGGCCGAGGAGGCCGTCTTCGGGGCGGTGGAGGGGGCGCTGGTCGAGGCGGGCGCAACGGCCGCGGACATCCGGTCCGCGGCCTTCCGCCTGGCCGGAGTCGACTACCCGGAGGATGCGACCTTCTGGGACGAGCGCATCGCCGACCGGCTCGCCGGGATGGGCGGCTGGAGCGTCAAGAACGACGGCTTCGCCTCGCTTCGCCTGATCGACGGGACCGGCGTCGGGCTGTCGATCACGGTCGGCACCGGTCCGGCGGTCGCCGCGCGCTCGGAGGATGGCCGCGAGCAGTGCTCCGGCTGGTACGTGTTCGACGACTTGGGCGGCCAGGGCCTCGGCAACAGCGCGCTCACAGCGGCGTGCCGCGAGTGGATGGGCCTGGGACCGGCGACGCGGCTCACCGAGGCGCTCTGCACCCAGTACGGCGTGGCCGACCCTGGCGAGCTGCGGCACGTGTTCACCCGGCGCTTCGGGGCGCTGCCGGGGACCGAGCTGTGGAAGTCCTCCCGGATCGTGCTCGCGCTGGCGGGGGAGGGCGACGCGGTCGCGCAGCGGATCGTGGCCGACCAGGCAGAGGCGTTCGTCCGCTACGCGCAGTGGTGCGCCAGGAGGGTCGGGGCGGATCTTGCCGCGGGGGACCTGCCGGTGCTGCTGAACGGATCGGTCGCGACCTCCGAGCACCCCGCGATGCGCGACGCGATCGTCGCCGAGCTCGGCAGGGTCGCGCCGGCCGCCACGGTCACCGTCGCCGCGGAGTCCCCCTTGCACGGCGTCCTCCTCGACGCGCTCGCGGAGGGTGGCGTCGCCGTGACCCCTGGGCTGATCGCGCGCATCCGGCACGAGCATCCTGAGGCCTTCCTCGCGACCTGACGCGGTGCCGTCTCTTCTTCCCACTCGGCTTCCGAAAGGCCACATCCCCATGCATGTCCCCCCGTTCGTCGTGGACGACGTCCTCGCCGCCCTCACCCTGGAGGAGAAGGCGTCGCTGCTCTCCGGCGTGGACGACTGGTTCACCCAGGCGATCGACCGGCCGGGGCTGCCCGCGCCGGTCCCCGCGATCGAGGTCGGCGACGGCCCGCACGGTCTCCGCAAGGAAACCGGCGTGGACATGGTGTGGGTCCCGGCGACCGGGTTCCCCACCGCCTCCGCGATGGGCGCCTCCTGGGACCGCGATCTGATGCGCCGGGTCGCCGCCGCCATCGGCGCCGAGGCGCGGGCGGAGGGCGTGCAGGTCGTGCTCGGCCCCGGCGTGAACATGAAGCGCTCGCCGCTGTGCGGGCGCAACTTCGAGTACTTCTCCGAGGACCCGCTGCACGCGGGCGAGCTCGGTGCTGCGTACGTCGACGGCCTCCAGTCGGCCGGGGTCGGAGCGTCGTTGAAGCACTTCGCGGCGAACAACCAGGAGATCGAGCGCACCCGCATCTCGGTCGTGGCCGACGAGCGGACGCTGCGCGAGACGTACCTGCCCGCCTTCGAGCGGGTCGTGCGCACGTCCGACCCGTGGACGGTGATGTGCTCCTACAACCGGCTCTTCGGCGTGCACGCGTCGCAGAACCGGTGGCTGCTGACCGAGGTGCTGCGGGAGGACTGGGGCTACGGCGGCGCCGTCGTCTCGGACTGGGATGCCGTGCACGATCGGGTGGCCGCCCTCCGCGCCGGCCTCGACCTGGAGATGCCGGGCACGCACGGGCGGACGGTGGCGGAGGTCGTGGAAGCGGTCCGCGCAGGCGAGCTGGACGAGTCGGTCGTGGACGCGTCGGCTCGTCGCGTGCTGGAGCTGGTCGCCCGCACCTACCCGGGCGCGGACCTGGTGAACGGGCCCGTGATGGACCTCGTCCACGCGGCGGGGGACCGGCTCAGCCCCGAACAGCTCGCCCTGCTGGACGCCGACGCGCATCACGCGCTCGCCCGGGAGGCGTCGGCCGCGTGCGTCACGCTGCTGCGCAACGAGGCCACGGTCCTCCCGCTGGCGGAGTCCGGCGGCACGATCGCGGTCGTCGGCGCGTTCGCCGAGAACGCGCGCATCCAGGGCGGCGGCTCCTCCGGGGTCGATCCGACCCGGGTCGATGCGCCGCTCGACGCGGTGCGCGGGATCGCCGGGAAGCGCGTGGTCTACGCCCCCGGGTACATCGACATCCCGAAGAACGCCTACCAGGACGACAACGCGGCGGTCTTCCGGGCCCACGGGGTCTCGGAGCGCCCCGCTGTGTCGCTGCGCTCGGAGTACCTCGTGGAGGAGCTGCGGATCGCGGAGTCGGTCCAGCGCCTGCGCAGCGGCCCGCTCTCCGACGCCGCCCGCCGGCTGATCGACGAGGCCGTGGCCGTCGCGGAGTCGGCGGAGTCGATCGTCGTGTTCGCCGGCCTCCCGCTCTCGCACGAGCAGGAGGCCAACGACCGGTTCACCCTCGACCTCCCCGCCGACCAGGCAGCGCTGATCGACACGCTCGCGGACCTCCGCGAACGCACCGGCGCCTCCCTCACCGTCGTGCTGTCGAACGGCTCTCCCGTGACGATGGACCCGTGGCACGACCGCGTGGACGCGATCGTGGAGGCCTGGCTCGGCGGCCAGGCCGTGGGCGCGGCCGTCGCCGACGTGCTCTTCGGCCGCGTCAACCCGTCGGGGAAGATCGCCGAGACGTTCCCGCTGGCGATCGAGGACACGCCCGGCTTCCCGAACTGGAACGGCGAGCGCGGGACGGTCGTCTACGGCGAGGGCGTGTTCATCGGCTACCGCTGGTATGACGCGCTGGATCGGCGCGTGCGCTACCCGTTCGGGCACGGGCTCTCGTACACCTCGTTCTCGTACGGCGACCTCCGCGTCGAGGTGGTGAATGCCGCCGCCGGCCGTGTGCGCGTGACCTGCGCGGTCACCAACGTGGGCGCGGTCGCGGGCGCCGAAGTTGTGCAGCTCTACGTCGGCGACCCCGAGGCGGAGGTGCACCGCCCGCTCCGTGAGCTCCGCGGCTTCGAGAAGGTCGCACTCGAACCGGGCGCGACGGCGACCGTGACGTTCGACCTGGAGAGCCGGGACTTCGCCTACTGGGACTCGGCCTCCACCCGACCGGACGGCCGCACCGGCCTGTGGCGGCGCGAGGGCGGTGCGTTCACGATCGAGGTCGGCGCATCCTCCCGGGACATCCGGCTGACAGCCACGATCGAACTGCCCGACGACGCGACGATCCCGCCACTGGTGCGCGACTCGGACCTGCGCGGAGCCGAAGAGGGCGGCGCGCCGACGTCACGGTTCGTGGCGGGGCATGCGGGGTGACGCGCTGACCTCCGGCTCAGCCCGGCTCCTCCTCCGACTCCAGCGTCTCGTCCGCGTCCACCGACGTGTCGTCGGTCTCCGTCGCCTCGATCGCCGCCTCCGCCTGAGCCCGCTCCTGGGCCTCGGCCGCGGCCTCCCGCCTGCGTTCGTGTCTGCTCATACGCTCTAGTGTCGCTCGCGAGGCCCTCCTGCGCCTACGTTGGAGGGAATGAACGCCGACACCACCGTCCCCGACGCCTACTTCGTGCAGCGGAGCGAGAACGTCTTCACCCCGACCCCGCACGCCGGCGGCGCGTGGGCCGACGACGAGATGCACTTCAGCCCGCTCGGCGGCCTGATCACGCACGCGATCCTGCGCCACGCGGCCGAGGCGAGCGCCTCGCTGCAGCTCGCCCGGATCAGCTTCGACATCCTCGGCTTCCTCGCCCTGGACGAGGTCGAGCTCTCGGTCGAGACGATCCGCCCGGGCCGCACGATCGAGCTGGTGGAGGCGACGGCCGTCATCCGCGGCCGCACCGCCGTGAAGGCGCGCGCCTGGCTGCTCGCCGACTTCGACACCGCCGAGGTGGCCGGCGGCGCCGCCGGGCCGCTGCCGTCGCCGGACTCGGCGACCCCGTGGTCGATGATGGACGCCTGGCAGGGCGGCTACGTCGCGTCCCTCGACACCCGTGCCGTGCACTTCCCGGAGGCCGGCCGCGCGACCGTCTGGCTGTCGACCGGTTGCGAGCTCATCGAGGGCGTGGAAGTCGCCCCGGTGACGGCGTGGATCACGCTGGTCGACACGGCGAACGGGGTCGCGGTGCGCGAGCACCCGACGCGGTGGATGTTCCCGAATGTGGACCTCACCATCCACCTCCACCGGGCGCCGAGCGGGAAGTGGCTGGGGTTGGACACGGAGGTCGTGTTCGGGTCGACCGGGCTCGGGATCACGCGCTCGGTGCTGCACGACCGTGCGGGGGCGGTGGGGTTCGCGGAGCAGTCGCTGACGGTGCGGCGGTTGACGGAGTAGGGGTGACGGCCTGCTGGGTCAGTAGGTCAGCCAGAGCTTGTCGACCGGGATGACGTGGAGGCGATCGTCGTAGGTGTAGGAGCGTTCTCCGAGATAGAGGGCCACTCCGGCGACGAAACGGTCGCCCAGTCGATCCCGCAGGCGTCGGAGGGGGTGCAAGTCCGTACCGGCCACGCGTCGGCCTGTTTTCACCTCGATCGCCACGACACTGCCGTCATGGAGTTCGGCGACGAAATCGACTTCGTCGCCGTCGTAGGTGCGCCAATGTCCTGTTCCGGCGATGCTGTCCATCCAATTGGTCTGCCGACCCACTTCCCCGACGACGAACGTCTCCAAGAGGTGGCCGAATTCGGTGAGTGCCGGGGCGTCACGCCGAGCCAATCGTTCGGCGCTCAACCGTAGAAGGTGCGCCGCGACCCCGGAGTCGACGACGTGGATCTTGGGTCGGTTGCTGGTGCGAGCGGTCAGGGTCGTTCCCCACGCGGGGAGCAGGTTGACGAGGAAGACGGCTTCGAGGATGCGTGTGTAGCTCTCGACGCTGGGAGCGGACAGGCCGATATCGGCTCCGGCTTCTGTGAGGCTCAGAACCTGCGCGGTCTGACCGGCCAGGCGACCGAGGAGGCGGGGGAGGGCCGCAGCCTGCCGGAGCTTGCCGAGTTCCTGGGCGTCCCTCTCCAGCGTGAGCCGCACGTAGCTTTCGAACCAGCGTGAACGGGATGCAGGGGTCGGCCGCTCGATCGCGAGCGGGAACCCGCCTCGGACGATCCTCTGGATGTATTCTTCGCGGGAGGTCGCGGACGCTGCACCGGTGATGAGCGATTCGGGATCGCCGAAGAGCTGTGCGACGAAGGTGTTCTCGGTACCGTCGATCTCCGTCTGGGTGAATGGTTGGATCGCGACTCGGTCGAGGCGTCCGGTCAGAGATTGAGCAGCTTGGGGGAGTGCCTCGTAGCGCGTCGAGCCGGCGAGTAGGAAGCGGCCAGGGGAGGTTGCGTGATTCAGCTCGGCTTTGATCGCGTCGAGAATGGCAGGAACCTTCTGGTATTCGTCGACGCACACCGGTGGCGAGCCCGTCAAGAACAATGCTGGATCGGAGGAGATCGCGTCGCGTGTTGCGAGGTCGTCGAGATCGAGGATGGTCGAACCGGCCGCCGCAGCCAACTCGCGCAGCGCGGTGGACTTGCCGACACTTCTCGGACCCTCGAGGAGGACGACGGGGTCTTCCTCGAGGCGTCGGAGTGCTGCACGGAGGGCTCGTCGACTCAGCAGGGGGCTTTCCGCGATCGACATGGGTCGAGCCTAATCTGTTTTAGATTTTCGAGCCAGTCTATTTTAGTTTTTCGAGCCTGTCTGTTTGGGTTTCCCGAGGAGCTTTGTTTGAGATTTTCGAGGGCGTCCACGAGGTCTTCGCGTGTGGCCGGGATGTTCCGGGCCAACTCGCGAAATCACCCCTTGACGCCCCACTTGTTTTTTGCAAGTATCAACACATCAACAGCGGACCATGACAAGGGAGACCATAATGACCGCGATGTTCGTCAACCTGCCCGTGACCGACCTGGAGCGCGCCAAGGCGTTCTACTCGGCCGTCGGATTCACCATCAATCCCCTCTTCACCGACCACAACGCCGCGTGCGTGGTCGTCGAGGAGGACCACAACTACTTCATGATCGTCACGCGCGACTTCTTCCAGAGCTTCACCGACCTCCCCGTCGGCGAGCCCACGAAGAACGTGTCGGCGTCCACCTCCGTCATGCTCGACAGCCGCGAGCTCGTCGACGCCACTGTCGCGGACGGGCTGGCGGCCGGCGGCACCGAGACCAAGGAGCCGGCGGACTACGGCTTCATGTACCAGCGCCAGCTCACCGACCCGGACGGCAACATCCTCGAGTTCGGGTGGATGGACCCGGTCGCCGCCGCGAAGGGCCCTGAGGCGTACCTGAGCCAGCAGGCCTGAGGTCGATGGTCGCGCGCGACTACGGGCAGTACGACGGGATCACCCAGGCCCTGGAGCTGGTGGGGGAGCGCTGGGCCCTGCTGATCGTCCGCGACCTGCTCGTCGGGCCGCGCCGCTACGGCGAGCTCGCCGCGGGGCTCCCCCGCATCCCGAGCAACATCCTGGCGGCGCGGCTCAAGGAGCTGCAGGCGGCCGGCATCATCCGCCGGGCGCCGCGCTCGCGCATCATCCTCTACGAGCTCACGCCGTACGGGCGGGAGCTCGAACCGGTCGTGCTCGCACTCGGCGCCTGGGGGTTCAAGGCGCTCGGCGACCCGCGCGACGAGCAGATCATCACCCCGGACTCGATGACGATGTCGCTGCGCACGGCGTTCCAGCCTGCCGTCGCCGCCGAGCTTCCTGCCACTGCCTACGGTGCGCGGTTCGGGGACGACGGGCTGCTCATCCACGTGGAGGGGCCGCGACTCGTGGTTGTTCGCGGCGACGGGCCGGCCGACCTGGCGTTCGCGAGCGGGCCCGGCATCCGCCGGCTCATCTCGGGCGAGCTCACGCCGGAGGCCGCGATCGACGCCGGAGTGGTGGAGGTCCTGCGCGGCCCCCGCACGCTCCTCACGCGCTTCGCCACCACCTTCCACCTCGCCGCGTGACCCGCGCGCAGCCACCGAGGGGCACGTTAACGCCCCTAAAACGCGGTTTTAAGGGCGTTAACGTGCCCTTCGGCGAGAGGTCGGCGGCGCGACAGCGTCAGGGGAGGACGCGGTAGCCGAGCAGGAGGTAGCCGGTGGAGGACACCCCGCTCGCGATCGTCTCGAACCGCAGCGCGGGCACGCCCTCCAGCAGACGCCGCCCGCCCTCCGCGACACCGGGCGCGATCACCAGCCGCAGCTCATCCACGACGCCCGCGGCCAGCAGCGTCTGGGCGACCGAGATGCTGGCGTGCACGCCGATGTCGCCGCCGTCGCCCTCCTTCAGCCGCCGCGCGAACTCCACGATGTCGCCGTCCACCGCCTCCGCTCCGGGCCACTCCGGCTCCAGCGGCGCCGACGTCGCGACGTACTTCGTCACCCCGTTGATGAAGTCCGAGAACGGCTGGATGTCCTTGCCCGGCCAGTACCGCGCCCAGTCGTCGTAGCTGCGCCGGCCGACGATGACGGCGTCCTGCGACCCGATCACCACGCCCAGGTTGGCGTCCATGTCCTCGTCCCAGTCCGGGATGAACCCGTCGGGGTCCTCCGCCACCCCGTCGAGCGACACCAGCTCGTAGACCACGATCTTCCGCATGCGCACCCTCCTGTCGAACGGGGCACTGTGCAGCGCCCCGCGCATCCGCTTGTATAGAACCAACGACCGAGAGGATCCGCAATGACCGACCCCGTCGTCTCCTACGATCTGCTCACCACGCAGCTGCTCCAGGACCCGGACCTCGACGTGTCCGAGACGGCCACCGGCCTCCACGTGCGCGGGACGCTCTTCGCCTACCTGGACGACGGCGAGCTCGTCGTCGACCTGCCCGAGGCCCGCGCCGGCGACCTCATCGGGCGGGACGTGGCCGCGCCGGTCGCGGCCGGCCGAGCGGAGGCGAAGGGGGCCTGGGTCAGCATCGCCGACGCGGAGGACTGGCCCGAGCTCGCGGCGGAGGCGCACCAGTTCGTCGGGGAGCCCGCGGTGGGCATGGACTCCTGAGCCTGGTCGCTCAGGCCGCGCGGCGCCGGCGCGACCGCCGAGCCGGCTGTTGCCGTGCGCTGGCGAGCTCGGTGACCTGTGCCGCACGGCGCACGGTGGCGCCCCGCGCCTCGGCGAGCACGAGCGGCACACAGGCACGCTCGCGCACCCAGAGGGCGGTTCGGGTCAGCGGCGGACGGCTCACGTCGTGAGACAGTAGTGCGACGACGGCGGGAGATCAACCCGCTCCGCCGCGATTTCACCTTCGCTTAACCCGCGGCTCCGGCCAGGAACGCCTCCACACGTTCCGGCCAGGTGTCCGCGTCGGCCGCGTTCTCGGCCACGAACAGCTCCGAGCCGGGGATCAGCTCGTGCAGCCGCTCGGCGCTCGACAGCGGGTGGCCGGCGTCCCCCGCCCACGGGAGCAGCAGCACCGGCAGGCGCAGCGTCGCGATCCGCTCCGGGCTCGGCAGGTCGGACAGCGCCGCTCCCCGCAGCACGGCCGGCGCGGTCGCGGGCTGCAACTGCGGCTCCGGGGTGACGCCGCGCTCGGCGAGCACGGGCGGCATCGCCAGGGTGGAGGCCGCCATCAGGTCCATGAGTGCGTCCCAGCCCTGCGCCTCCAGGAGGTCGGCCATCTGTCCGTAGATGCCGGCCTGCGCCGCGCGGGTCCCCCACGCGGTCGGTGGCAGGGCGAGGACGAGGCGGCGGAAGCGCTCGGGATGCCGCACGGCGGCGGTGAGGATCGTGCCCGTCCCCATCGAGATGCCCACCGCGTCCACCGGCTCGGTCTGGCCCACCGCGTCGAGCACGGCCAGCAGGTCGTCGGCGAGGGCCGTCCAGCGGTAGCGCTCCGGATCGTCGGGACCGGCGGAGAGTCCGTGGCCGGCGGCGTCGTAACGGACGAGGCGGCGGCCGTGCGCGGCGAGCGGGCGGAGGTCGAGCAGGTCCAGGTCGGCGGTGCGGCTGGAGGTCAGCCCGTGCGCCTGCAGAGCCGTCGGGCCGTCGCCCTCCACGTCGTAGCTCAGGGTGGCGCCGGCTCGGGTGAGGGTCCCTTCGGCCATGTCGCTCCTTCCCGCGCGCACGGATGAGCGGGGGCGCGCGTCGGTCGTCATGGTAATCCCGTGGGCCGACGCCGCGACTGGTGCCGCGGCCTCCCGCGCGCCGCACAATGTACGCATGCAGCAGCGCATCAGCAGGCTGACGACCGAGGGCGGCGCCGAGCTTGCGTTCGCGACGGCCGGGGCCGGCCGCCCGCTGCTGTACGTGTCGGGCTGGGTGGGCCACCTGCAGCTGAGCTGGGAGATCCCGGAGGAGCGCGCCTACTTCGAGAGCCTCGCGCAGGGCTGCCTGCTGGTCCGGTACGACCGCGCGGGGTGCGGGCTGTCCTCCCCCTCGGACCGGCCGCCGTCGCTCGCGTTCGAGCTGGAGGAGCTGGACGCCGTGGCCGCGGGGGTCGGCCCAGCGCCGTTCGACCTGATGGGGTCGTCGATGGGTGCGCCGATCGCGGTGGCGTGGGCCGCGGAGCATCCCGAGCGGGTCAGGCGGCTGGTGCTCTACGGCGGCTGGTGGTCGGGCGCCGAGCTGTCGCCGCCGAGCGCGCGCGACCACATCCTCGCGCTGGTGGAGTCGCACTGGGGCCTCGGCTCCGACGTCCTTACCGACATCTTCGCGCCGGACGCCCACGCCACGACGCGCGAGGAGTTCGGCCGGTATCAGCGCGCGTCGTCGGACGCCGCGACCGCGAGGGCGCTGCTGGAGCTCAGCTACCGCCTCGACGTCGGCGACCTCCTCGGCCGGGTCCGGGCGCCGACGCTGGTCGTGCACCGCGACCACGACCGCGCGGCTCCGGTGGCGCAGGCGAGAGCGCTGGCGGAGGGCATCCCGGGCGCGGAACTCGTGGTGCTCCCCGGGCGGTCGCACCTCCCGTACGCCGGAGACGCCCACGAGCTGGTCGCGACCGTGCGCCGCTTCCTCGGCCTCCGGGCGTCACGACGTGGTGCGGGCACGCTCACCGAGCGGCAGACGGAGGTCGCCGCGCTGATCGCCGACGGCCGCACGAACCGGGAGATCGCCGACCGCCTCGGCATCGACGAGCGGTCGGCGGAAGGGCACGTCGAGCGCATCCGGCTGCGGCTGGGCTTCCGCTCGCGCGCGCAGGTGGCCGCCTGGTACGCGGCGCAGCGGGAGGGCGGGTCGGGCCGCTGAAGTGGGGTAGTTCCCCGCCTGGATCGGCGCGCGGAGTCGTGGAGGCTGACCTCCATGACCCGAGTCACCAGCACTGCTCCGACGCTGCCCGGAGCCACCGACTTCGAGCAGCACGCCCTCCGCGGCCCATTCAACGCGGCGTTCTTCCGCGTCATGGACCCGTACATCGAGCGCAAGCTCCGGCCGCACAAGCAGCGGGCGTTCGCGGGCCTCCCGGCGGAGGTCGTCGAGCTCGGTCCCGGCGTCGGCGCGAACCTCCGCCACCTCCCGCGCGGCGCCACCCTGATCGCGGTGGAGCCGAACCGCCACATGCACGCCCGCCTGCGCGCCGCGGCCGACCGCGCGGGCGTACGGCTCGACCTCCGCGAGCGCCTGGCCGAGCGCACCGGACTGGCCGACCACAGCGTTGACACCGTGATCTCCTCGCTCGTGCTCTGCACCGTGCAGGACCCGGAGGCCGTGCTCGCCGAGGTCCGCCGCATCCTGCGTCCGGGCGGCACGTACCGGTTCGTGGAGCACGTCGCGGCACCGGACGGGACCCCGACCCGGCGGGTCCAGCGACTCCTGCGCCGGCCGTGGGCGTGGACGTTCGAGGGCTGCTCCTGCGAACGCGACCTGGAGGGCGCCCTCCGCGCGGCGGGCTTCGCGCGCGTCGACGTGGAGCGCTACCGCGTGCGGACGCCCTTCCTGCCGTTCAACACGCAGATCGCGGGGGTGGCCGTCACGTGAAGAGGTGTGGATAACGCGGCGGGCATCCTCCAACCCGGTAGTATTTCTGTCAGCACATCGGCGGAGGGAGCCATCGTGGACGAGCTGCTCATGACCCCCATCTACGCGCAGGCCGAGGCCGCTGACATCATCAGGATGCCGCGGTCGACGTTCAATCACTGGGCAACCGGCTACACGACGACTTCCGGAAACCGTAAGCCGCCGTTCATCACGGTGGACCGTCCCGGGCGAGGTTACACGGTGCCGTTCATCGGCCTGGCTGAGGCCTGGATCGTGAAGGCGTTCGCTCAAGCGGGTGTACCCATGCGTCGTATCAGGCCGGCGCTGGAGCAACTCCGTACTCAGATCGGTGTCGAGCACGCACTCGCAAGCGATCGGCTGAAGACGGATGGCGCGGAGATTCTCTGGGATCTGCGACAGAGGGATGCGGCCTTCGACGACAATCGCCTGGTCGTCGTTCGAAACGGCGACGCAACGTTCGGCGAGATCGTCCGCGAGCACCTGAAACGCGTCGACTATCGGGACGGGTTCGTCGGTCAGCTCCGGATTCCGCGAGTCGACGGTGCGGATATCACGGTCGACCCGCAGATCAACTTCGGCCAACCCACGCTTACGCAATACGGGATCCGTGTCGATGACATCCTTGATCGGATCGCAGCCGGCGAGACGATGGAAGAAGTCGCTGCCGACTTCGACCTTCCTAACGCGACCGTCGAGCGCCTCGCACTCGCGGCCGCATAGGCGGGCATACGTGGCAGAGCTTCGGTTCTTCACCGACCGGAGCCTCGGTGATCATCACGTGCTCGGAGCGCTCCGTGCCGCGGGATGGGCGGTCGTGAGCATGCGCGAGCGGTACGGTCCCATTGCAGCGCAACAGCTCGCTGACATCGACTGGATCCACGAAGCGACAGGTGAGGGCGAGGTGCTTCTGACCGGCGACAAGGCGATAGCGAAACGACCTCTGGAAGCGAAGGCTGTCCTCGCGGCCGGAGCTCGTGTCTTCGCGCTAGGGAGCAGCCAGCTCACCGGTGCCGCGAAGGCGGGAAGGCTCTTGGGTCACCAGCGGGCGATTTTCAATCGCGCAAACTCCCACCCCGGACCGTACATCGTCAGCGTGACCGGACAGGGGCTTCAGACGCTCAAGTTGCTCGGGTAGGCGCCGTCACGCCACCCGCGCCCGCCGCCGGAACGCGACCCCCGACGTGATCCCCAGCACCACGATCCCGATGGCCTCGATGATGACGGTCTCCGGGACGAGGGTGAACGTCCACACCTCCCGGATGCCGAACAGGCCGACCGTCAGCGCGAGCAGGAGGGCGGCCAGGCTGGCGATGACGAACAGCAGGCTGAGCGTCGTGGCGAGCCGCAGCCACGCGCCGCGCAGCACCAGCATCCCGATCGCCAGCACGAAGGCGGCGACGGCGTTGAGGACGAACAGCACGCCGAGCAGGCCGCCGACGCCGTCGAAGATCAGGAACAGATGGATCCCGCCGATCAGCACGAGCACGATCGCGCTCAGGATGCGCATGAGCCACAGGGGCCCCTGGCTGCTCTCGGTCATGGCACTACCCGCTTCCGTCTCGTGGCCTCCACCGCTGAAGGCCTCACAGGGAACACGAACGAGCCTCAGTATCGGTTCAATCGGAGGCGCAGGGCTAGCATCGCAACCATGCCTCACGCGTCGGACTGGAGCCCAGGCACCGTGCGCGAGGCGGCGGGCGGGCTCGTCGCGCTGACGGTCGCGACCTTCCTCGCGGTGACGACGGAGATGCTGCCGGTCGGGCTGCTGCCGGCGATCGGCGGCGACATGCGCGTGTCCGACTCGGTGGCCGGGCTGCTCGTGACGGTCTACGCGTTCATGGTCGCAGTGCTGGCGGTGCCGCTGACCCTCTCGACGGCGCGGTTCTCCCGGAAGGGTCTGCTCCAGTCCACCCTCGTGGCGTACACCCTCAGCAACCTGGTCGTGGCGGTGGCCCCGAACTTCGGCGTGCTGGCGGCGGGGCGGGCCTTCGGGGGGATCGCGCACGCGCTGTTCTTCTCGGTCAGCATCGGGTACGCGTCCCGGCTGGTGACCTCCGCGTTCACCGGGCGCGCGCTGGCGCTGGTCACCGCGGGAGCCTCGGCCGGGTTCGTGCTCGGCGTGCCGCTGTCGACCTCCCTCGGAACGGCGCTCGGCTGGCGTGCGGCGTTCGGCGTGCTGGCCGGGGTGTGCGCGATCACCGTCGTCGTCGTCGCGGCGCTGCTGCCGGCGGTCCCGGGAGGCGGCACCGGGCACACCGGTGAGGGCGCGGGCGCTCGCCGCGTGCGGCTGGGCGTCGTGTCGACGACGAACGCGCTCGTGTACCTGGGCCAGTTCACCGTCTACACGTTCGTCTCGGTGATCCTGCTCGCGACCGGGCTCCCTCTGGCCGGAGTCGGTCCTGTCCTGCTCGGGATCGGCGCGGTCGGGCTCGTCGGGACGTGGTTCGCGGCGGCCACGCTCGACCGGAGGCCGCGCGCGACCGTGCTGACGCTGCTCGGCGCGGTGACGGTCGGGCTGGTCGGGGTCGGGATCGCGTTCCCGGCGCTCGCCGGCGTGCTCGCGGCCGCGGTGGTGTGGGGCGCGGGCTTCGGCGGGGTGGCGTCGGTGTTCCAGACGGCGGCGATCCGGACGCGCGGCGCGACTCCGGAGGTCATCGGGGCGCTCGTGAACTCGACGGCGAATATCGGGATCGGGGGAGGGGCGGCGGTCGGCGCGGCGGTTCTGGCCGGGCCGGGGCTGGGGTGGCTCCCGTTCGCGGGGGCGGCGCTGGTGGTCGTGGGGCTTGTCGTCATCCTGGTGGCGCGGCGGTCGTTCCCGTCGTCGCCGGAGGGGTAGCGCGGACCTCACGCAGGGATCGTTCTACCGGCCGCCTCCGTCAGCGCGGCAGCTCCGCCATCATGGACAGTTCGATCTGCAGGAGCAGTGTCAGCGAGAGAACGAGTCCGCCGAGCGACGCCAGGACCCCGCTGATGACGACTGCCGTCACGGCCATCCATCGGGGGTGCTCATGTTTCGCGAGAGCGACGATGGCGATCGCAGTGGATGGGATCGCAACAATCGTCATCGGTATCGCGCCGATCATGACGTCGGACAGGCCCGCCTCGCCGCCGTCCACCCACGACCGCACGAAAGCGGCTACGGCAACGGCCAACGCGATCGACGCGCCCGCCAGCGCCAGCACGGGGAGGCTGCGCAGCCGCGACGGTGCCCACTCAGACATGGACAGACGATAGCGCGCGAGACCTCCCCGCGAGGAGGGGTCTGATCCGGGCTCAGGGCCCGTAGGCCGTCAGGAAGCGGTCGCGGAAGGCGTCCATCCGCCAGACCGGCGCGCCCGGCGACGGCAGGAGCCCGGGCTGCCACCCCCACGACGCGATCCGCTCGGTGACGGCCGGGTCCTTCGCGATGATGCTGATCGGGACCTCGTGGTTCGCCCCCGGCCCGCTGACGACGGTCGCCGGCTGGTGGTCGCCGAGCACCACGAGCACCAGGTTGGGGTCGTCGAACGTGGTCAGGAACGAGGTCAGCGCGCCCATCGTGTACTCGATCGACTGGCCGTAGAGCTGCTGCACGTGGTGCGGGTCCTGCCAGACGACGCTCGGCGGGAGGCCCTCCGCCGGTTGCGGGTCGTAGACCGAGCCGTCGCCGAGCTGGTCCCAGGGCAGGAGCTTCGGCAGCGGCGTCCACGGCGTGTGCGACGAGACCAGGTCGATCTCCGCCATCAGCGGCTGGTGCGGCCCGGAGAGCTCGTGCTGCTGGAAGTACGCCAGGCTGTACTGGTCGGGCACCTGCGCGTAGCTGAAGCTCGGGCCGTGGTAGCCGACGTTGGTCGCGTTGAGCTCCTGCTCGTAGTGGTAGAAGGAGGTCCCGACCGGCCACGGCTTCGAGTCGGAGGGGACGTCGCTGACGGTCCGCCAGCCCGCCTTGCGGAAGGCGTCGCTGAGGGTGAACCGGGTGCCCGCGGTGACCTGGTCGTAGCGCTGCTGGGAGTCGACCCACAGGCCGGTCTGCAGGGTGGAGTGCGCGAGCCAGCTGATCCCGCCGAACGTGGACGAGGTCAGGAAGGCGCTGCGCTCGGAGTAGCCGTGCGCCGCGAGGGCGGCGTTCCCGCTGCGGAGGACGGCGTCCACCCCCGCCGAGAAGGAGGTGCCCTGCACGGCGACCTGTCCGTAGCTCTCCACGAAGACGACGACGACATCCTTGCCCTTCAACCCGGTGAGCAGGTCGGAGGACGGAAGCGCCGCGTACGGGTCGGTGGAGGCCGCGCGGTCGAAGACGGCCTGGTCGCGGGCGGCGACCTGCACCTGGTTCACCGTGGTCGCCGCGGCGGTGACGCCGTCCGCCGCCGCTACCGGCTCGCCGGGCACGAGCTGCGCGCCGACCAGTGCGAGGACCAGCCAGCCGGCCGTGACCGCGGAGGCCGCGATCAGGCTCGGCCGGCGCCGCCGGACGAGGACGCGCGCCAGGCGCAGCAGCGACGCGGCGACCGCGACGACGGCCGCGATCGCGAGGAGCGCGACGAGCGCCAGGATGCCGATCGCGCCCGCCGTCCCGGTGGAGTCGCGGACCACGCCGTACCCGTCCACCAGCTCGGACCAGCCGGACACCACGTCGAAGGGCCGGCCGACCGTGGCCTGGAACACGCGGTCCAGCGCCGCCACGATCGTCGAGAGGACGAGCAGCAGGGCGACGAGGATCGCGAGCGTGCGGCGCGCCCACCGCCACGGGAGCAGGATGAGCGCGGCCAGGGCGACGACGCACTCCAGCGGGACGCGCACGAGGGCGAGCGCCGAGTCGGAGGCGACCAGGCCGGGGGCGAGGGAGGCGAGGAAGAGGGTGACGGCGGCCAGGGCGGTGGCGACGGCGCTCCAGACCCGGCGACCCCGGCGCGCGCGGTTCACGGGAAGCCCCCGAACCGGTCGGACAGGGCGTAGCGCAGCAGCACGACATCCCCGATCGGGCGGGCCTCCACGAGGGCGGCGCGGCTGTCGCTCGTCCACGGGTACGAGCCCTCGCCGACGAAGCGCGGCGCGTCCCCGTCCCCGACGAAGAACGGCGCCACCGCGAGGTGCAGCTCGTCCACCAGCCCCTCCGAGAGGAACTGGGTCAGCGTCGTCCCGCCGCCCTCCACCATCAGGCGCCGCACGCCGCGCTCGCCGAGGTCGGTGAGCAGGTCGGTCATCCGCACGTCGTCGCCGAGCGGCACGACCGTGGCGGCATCGCCGAGCTGGTCGGTGAGCCGGCTGCGCTGCGCGCTCGGGCAGTACACGAGTTTCAGGGTGTCGCCGAGCGTGAAGAAGTTCGCGCGGGGATCGAGGTCGCCGGTCGAGGTCACGGTCGCCTTCCACGGCGTGCGGCACTTGCCGGAGGCCTCCCGGCGGTCCTGGCGCTCGGCGCTGCGCACGAGCAGACGCGGGTTGTCGCGGCGCACCGTGCGCGCGCCGACGAGGATGACGTCGTGCCGCGCGCGGACCTCGTCCACCCGGTCGAAGTCGGCGGCGTTCGAGAGCGCGAGCTTGGGCGGTCGCGCGGTGTCGAGGTAGCCGTCGAGGGAGATGGCGCAGCTCACGGTCACATACGGTCGCTCGGTCATGGCCGCATCCTCCTCCGCTGCACAACGGTCGCGGACTGCACGATCAGCGCCGCCGGGGCGAAGCACACGAACGCCAGCACGCCGTACAGCGTGGCCGCCGAGACGCCCGCCGCGGCGCCGAAGCCCGCCATCGCGAACGCCCACCCGGCCGCGCCCTCCCGCGGGCCCCAGCCGCCGAGGTTGAACGGGATGGAGGCCGCGAGCAGCACCACCATCCCGAGCGCGAGCATGCGCAGCGGCGGCACGTCCGCGCCGACGGCGACGGCCGCGATCGCGAAGGTGCCCAGGTGGCAGGCGCAGACGACCACGGACGCGACGACCGCCCGGACGCAGACCGACACCGAGCCGAGGCCCTCCCTGACCTCCCGCCACTCGCGCGCCAGCGCCCGCCGGACGCGCCTGCTGGCGGACGCCGTGACCGCTCCGCCGACGATCACGGCCGTGAGGGCGACGCCGAGCAGCGGCAGCACGACGCCCTCGAACTCCATCCCGACGATGGCGAGGATGACGACCGCGAGCACGAGCTGCACGGCCTGGCCGACCAGCCGCTCCAGTGCGACGGCCCGTGCCGCGGCTCCCATCCGGTCGGCATTCCGGCCGTGATCGACCGCGCGCTGGACGTCGCCGACCACGCCGCCGGGCAGCACGGTGTTCACGAACTGCGAGCGGTAGTACGCCCCGATCGCCGTGGACCAGCGGATCCCGACGCCGAGCCGTCCGGCGATCAGGCGCCAGCGCCAGGCAGCCGCGACCGTGGCGATCGCGGTCAGGGCGAACGCGGCGATCACCGTCGGTCCGTCGAGGCTGAGGAGGCCGTGCAGGAAGGGGCCGGCGCCGACGCGGGCGACGATCGCGATCAGGATGACGACCGGGACGACGACGCGGAGCGTGATCCGGAGCCAGGGGCGGGCGAGGGCGCGGCGGAGTCCGGGGGTCGTCGCCGCGGGCGCCTCCTCCTCCACCGCTGCGTTCAGCCGAACGGTCATCGCGGCCAGGCCAGCACGTCGAGGTGGTAGACGACGGCGGACAGTCCGCCGCGTCGCTGCTGCTCCCGGCGCTGCTCCCGGTACCCGTCGGCGTGGTCGAGCAGTGTGCGGTCGCGGTCGACCTCCGCCTGCTCCACCGCCGCATCGGTCCAGCCGTCGAACCATTCGCCGAGCAGCAGCGGCTCGCGACGGTCGAGCCGCCACGTCGTCAGCGCGGTGCGGACGTGCCAGCCCGCGCGCGTGAAGAGCCCGCGCACGATCGGCGCGCCGAACCTCCCGAGCAGGCGGCGGCCGTCGACCTCCCGGCGCTGGTGCTCGTTGAAGGCGCGGGCGAAGAGGATGTCGCGCGGGTCCCAGGGGCGCACCTCCACGTCCCCCGTCACGCTGAGCGGCAGGAACGCGGGAGCGCCGGCGGCGAGGCAGGCGTCGACGATCGCGTGCGCCTCCCGCGCGGTCACGACGTCGAGGAGCGCGGAGGCCGTCACCAGGTCGGCGCCGGCGAGGTCGGCGGCAGCGAGCCGGTCGAGCGGGGTGACCCGGGAGACGACCGTGATCGGCAGGCCGGTGCGGTCGAGGGGAGGCTGTGCCTCGGTCGCGTGGGCGGTGAGGCCGGCGTTCCAGTCGTGGAGGACCCAGCTCTGCGGACCGGGCAGCTGCGGCGCGAGCCAGCGCATCATCGAGCCGGTGCCGCTGCCGAGGTCGTGCACGGTGACCGGGCGGCCGTGCGTCGCGTCGGCGCCGACGAGCCCAGCCGCCAGGCGCGCGAGCCGACGCGACCGTGCGCGCCCGTCCTCGGCCTCCCGCAGCGCGAGCCAGTCGGCACTGACCTCCAGCATCCCGCTCACGACGGCACCGCCTCCGGGCGCAGGTCCTCCACAGCGGCCTCGCGCAGCGCGGAGGAGAGCACCGCGATCGTGTCCTCCCAGCGCCGGCCGGCCTCGCGGGCCTCCAGCGCCGCCGCCTTCAGAGCGTCCCGCCGCGCCGCGCTGGCCCACCACTGCTGCAGCACCACGCGCAGCGCCCAGGCGTCGTCCGGCGGGACGATCATCGCGGCGTCCTCCCGCGCGATCGCCTCGGGGAGGCCGCCGACGCCGGTCGCGAGCACCGGGACGCCGTGCGCGAGCGCCTCGGCGACGGCCATCCCATAGCTCTCGCTGCGCGACGGCAGCACGACGAGGTCGGCCTCCCCGTACGCCTCCGCGAGGGCGCGCGGGTCGAGGACGCCCGCGAACCGGATCCGCCCGGCCAGGCCGGCGGCGTCGATCACGGCGGTCAGCGCCGCGACGAAGTCCGGGGCGACCGTCAGCGAGCCGACGAGCGTGCAGGTCCAGTCGTCGCGGTCGGCGAAGCCGGCGAGGGCGCGCACCAGGAGGTCCTGTCCTTTGTGCGGCGCGACCGCGGCGACGCACAGCAGCCGCCCGCCGCCCGCGGAGGCCCCCGTCGCAGGGGCCGGGTCGACGCCCGGGCGGGCGACCACGATCCGGTGCGGGTCGGCGGCGTCCTGTTCGAGGAGCTGGGAGCGGGTCCACGCGCTCGTCGCGATGATGCGGCGGGCGGCGCGCAGAGCGGCGAGGTCGCGGTCGCCGAGCATCCCATCGCCCGAGTCGGTCGGCGCCGCGACCATGTGCGCCAGCACCACGATCCGCAGCCGCGACCGGTGCGCGACGATCGCCTCCGGCTCGCGGGACACCAGGAGTCCGTCGACCAGCGCGAGCGCCCCCTCGGGCAGCGCCGCCAGCGCTCGTCCCGTCCAGCCCGTTCCGCGGCCGGTGACCAGGAGCATGTGCACCGTCCACCCCTCCGCGCGGAGGCCGTCGCGGACGCGCTGGTCGTAGCGGTTTCCGCCGCTCACCAGGCGGGGGTCGTCGATGCTGTCCGGCACCACGAAGTGCAGCTCGGTCACAGCGGCCTCGAATAGCTCGCCCACGCGATGTGGGACTCGTGAAGCGTGACGGCGATGGAGGTCAGCCCGGTCGCGCGGCCGAGCGACCCGGCGGCCGCGGCCTCCGCGAGCCGGTCGGCGATCGCCCGGCACAGCACCTCCGTGGTGGTGTTCATCCCGGCGAACGCGGGCTCGTCGTCCAGATTGCGGTAGGTGAGCGAGCCGGTGATCTCCGCGAGCGCGGCCGTCGCCCGGCCGATGTCGACCACGACGCCGTCCTCGTCGAGCTCGTCCGCTCCGAAGGTCGCGTCCACGACGAAGGTCGCGCCATGCAGTCGCTGCGCGGGGCCGAACGCCGCGCCGGTGAAGCTGTGGGCGACCATGAGGTGGTCGCGGACCGTGACCGTGAACGGCATCAGGCGTCACTCCAATCGATGCTGTGGCAGAGCTCGGGGCCGGGGTCGGCCGCCAGTCGTGCGAGGACCTCCGGCAGGTCCCGCCACGACGACGACCCCGTCAGGAGGGCGTCGAACGCCGGGTCCCGCAGCAGGTCGAGTGCGAGCGCCAGGCGGTCGGCGTGGCTGCGCCGGTCGCGCCGGCGGGGCGACACCTCACCGACCTGGCTCGACCGTAGGGTGAGCCGCCGGGAGTGGAAGTCCTCCCCGAGCATCAGCGTCACCGGCCGGTCGCCGAACCAGCTCGCCTCGATCACCTCGCCGTCGGCGACGACGGTCTCCAGCGCGAGCCGCAGTCCGGCCTCCGATCCGCTGGTGTGGATGACGAGGTCGCGGTCGTGCGGGGCGTCCTGCGGCTCGGCGAAGTCCACGCCCAGCCGCCCGGCGACCTCCCGCCGCGACGGGTCGACGTCGACCAGCGTGACCTCCACGCCCGGGATGCCGTGCGCCAGCCGCGCGACGCAGCAGCCGATCATCCCGGCGCCGATCACCGCGATCCGGTCGCCGAGCAGCGGCGCCGCGTCCCACAGCACGTTGACCGCGGTCTCCACCGCCCCCGCGAGCACGGCGCGCTCGGCGGGCACGTCCTCCGGCACCGGGAACACAGCGGCGGGCGGCACAACGAAGGCCGACTGGTGCGGGAACAGTGTGAACACGGTGCGCCCGGCCAGCTCGGCGGGCCCCTGCTCGACCACGCCCACGTTGAGGTAGCCGTACTTGACCGGCCCCGGGAAGTCGCCCTCCTGGAACGGCGCCCGCATCCGATTGTGCTGGCTCGGCGGCACACGGCCGGCGAACACGGTGGCCTCGGTGCCGCGGCTCACCCCCGTGCGCAGCGTGCGGACCAGCACCTCCCCGTCGCGCGGCTCCCGCAGCGGCTCGGGCCGCAGGGCGCCGACGCCGGGCTCCACGACCCAGAACGCGGTGGCTTCGAGCACGTCCAGCTCCTCTCGCGGTGACTCCCGATGGGCCGGGACCGTTGTGAACCATCCGTGCACACGCTGCGTGTTAAGGCAAGATGCGGCAGCGCACGGTGCCGTTCCCCAAAGACACGAGGCTCAGGTGAAAAGGGTTCAACTCGCAGCGGTCGGCTGGGCCGGCGCGGGCGTCGCGCTCGTCCTCCTCATCGGACTGCTCTCGGTCGAGTGGTGGATGACGCCGCTGCCCGCGACGGGCTGGGCGGCGGCCGCGGCGTACCTCCTGGTGTCGAACGTGCTGCTGGTCCGCGGCCTCCAGCGCCGCCGGACCGAACGCTTCGGCCCCGCCAACATCGTCACCTCGATGCGCTCGACGCTGGTCGGGCTGATCACGGGACTCGTGGTGGCGTCGTTCACCGGGGCCGTGCCCGTGCCGCTGCTGGTCGGCCTGGTCATCCCCGCCCTCGCGCTCGACGCGGTCGACGGCTGGGTGGCGCGGCACACCGGGAGCACGAGCGAGCTGGGCGCCCGGTTCGACATGGAGGTGGACGCGTTCCTGCTGCTGGTGCTCAGTGTGTACGTCGCGCCCGTGCTCGGGGTCTGGGTGCTGGCGATCGGGGTGCTGCGGTACGCGTTCGTGGCGGCGGGGTGGGCGCTGCCGTGGATGCGCGCGACGCTGCCGTACCGGTACTGGCGGAAGGTGGTGACGGCGTACGCGGGGGTGGCGCTCGCGGTGGCGTGCACGGGGGGGCTGCCGGTGGTGGCCGCGGTGCTGGTCGCGGGGGCGCTGGTGCTGCTGGGGGAGTCGTTCGGGCGGGATGTGGTGTGGTTGGTGCGGGAGAGAGTGCGGGTGCGGGAGGAACAGCCAGCCGATCGGCTTCCTACGATGGAGAAATGAGCAGCGTCCTCTAGGCTGGCCCTCGCACCCACCCCTCCCCGAAAGGCCCCACCATGCCGAACCCCATCGGACGGGCACTGCGCGATCGGCGTGCCGGGCACGACAAGGTCGTCTGGCTCCGCGACGGGCTGCAGGGTCCGGAGTCGTTCGTGCTGACCAGCCCGGCGTTCGCGGACGGGACGCCCATCCCGGCGCAGTATCGCGGGCGGCTGTTCGGGCAGGACCTGTCTCCCGCGCTCGAGTGGACGGCGCCGCCGGTCGCCGCCGAGGAGCTGGTGCTCATCGTGGAGGATCCGGACGCCCCGCGCGCCGAGCCCGCCATCCACACGATCGCGCGGGGCATCGACCCGTCGCTCGGCGGGCTGCCGGAGGGCGGCCTGGCGCGGAAGGGCGCAGCGGCCGGGGTCGCCTACGGCCGGGGGTCGCTCGGCTCCCGCGGCTGGCACGGCCCGATGCCGGTGCCGTCGCACGGGCCGCACGCCTACGTCTTCCAGCTGTTCGCCCTGGATCGCCGTCTCGACCTCCCCGCCTCCTTCGGGCTGGAGGACGTGGTGCGTGCGATGAGCGGTCACGTCATCGCCCGCGCCCGGCTCGACGGCACGTACGAGAACCCGTAAACACGAACGCCCCCGCCCACGAGGGGCAGGGGCGTCCGCGTTCCGACGGCTACTCGTCGTCGTGGTTGACCGATCCAGGCGCGATGCCCGGAACGTCGTTCGGACCGTAGATCTTCGCGTCACCGGGGTACGGCGACGTCCAGTGCTTGGTCTGGTACCAGGTGTAGCGGTTCATCAGCAGCGGGTTGTCGTAGTCCGGGATGGCCGGGTGGCCGGCCGTTCCGGTGAAGTGCTGCTTTCCGGCCCACTTCTGCCACTCGGCAGCGACCGACTTCTCGGAGTCCGGTACGGCGGCGTCCTTCGCGGCCTGGGCGTTCACCGCGGCGGCCGCGGCTCCGGTCTGGCCGAGGGTGTCGTAGCCGCACGCCGGCTTGGTCGCCACGCCCTCCGTCAGCGGGACCTGGTTGGGGACCGCGGTGTACGGCGTCAGGTCCGGCTTGTTCTGGAACGCGTCCACCATCGGCGTCGCCGCGGCGATCTTCTGGTTGAGCGGCTGAGCGCCGAGGATCTGCTCGATCGTGCGGACCATGCTGATCTGCGAGTAGTAGGTGCTCACGGTCTTCCCGTGCACCGCGTACGGGCTGATGACCTGGATGGGCGCCCGGTGTCCGTCCACGTGGTCGGCCGAGTCCTGGCTGTCGTCCTCCGCCACGAAGATCGCGGAGTCCTTCCAGTACTGCGAGTGCGAGATCTCGTCGACGATCTTGCCGAGGGCGAGGTCGTTGTCCGCGACCATCGCCTTCGGGTCGGCGGTGCCTCCGGTGTGGTCGCTGGAGAGCCAGACCATGTTGAAGTTGGACGGGCCGTTCTTCTCGAAGTCCTGCTTCCAGGTCTCGTACCGGTAGATGTCCGGAACCGCGAGGTCGAACGGCGCCGCGTTCGGGTCGGAGATCGCGTTCAGCGACGGGATGACCGAGCCCGCGTTCCACTTGATCGACGGGTCGAAGAGCTGCGCGGGCGAACCGCCGCCCATGACGCTCGTGGCGGCGCAGTAGTACTGCTGCCAGGTCGCGCCGGCCGGCTTGCCTTCGCCGTACTCGAACTCGCCGTAGTTCTTCGCGCTCTTCCCGGCGGACTGCACCGAGTTCCACAGGAAGCCGCTGCGCTGGTGGCCCAGCACGTCCTCCTCCGTGTCGTAGGAGCGCGTGTACTCGCCGGCGCTGGTCTGGGTGTAGGCGGTGTTGTCGCCCTGCATCAGCCAGTTGTGGCCCTCGGCCGAGTTCGTCCCGATGTCGTACGTGTTGTCGTACAGGCCGAACTGGGAGGCGAGGGAGTGCTGGTTCGGCGTGACCGTCTGCCCGAACTGGGTCAGCGACGGGTCGCCGTTGCCCTGCTTCATGTCGCCGTAGAGCTGGTCGTAGCCGCGGTTCTCCTTGACGACGAGGAACACGTGCTTGATCGCCGACGGGTCTCCCAGACGCTTCGGGATGGCCACCGACGCGTTGTCGCTCCGGTCGCCCTCCGCCTGCTTGAGGGAGGTTTCGGTCCAGCCGTTCTGCGCGTACACCTGGGCGGTCGCCTTGCGGATGTCCTGGTCGCTCGGGAGCACGAACTTGGTGAGCGACGCGGTGGTCGAGTGCGTGCCGTGCCCGGTCACCATCGGGACGCCCGCACCCTTGTTGACGGTGATCCCCGGCCCGCGCGCGTCGATGCCGCGCGTGTTCGTGACGACGATCGAGCCGTTCACCGCCGCGACGTTCTCGGGGTAGTAGTCGGTCGGCAGGAGGCCGATGAGGCTCGCGGGGTCGCGCGGGTCGGCGGGGTTGATCTTGTAGACGGCGATCGCGTTGGCGTTGCCGAGGGAGACCAGCAGGTGGTCGCCCTGCAGGGTGACCGCGGTCGGCTGGTACCCGGTCTTGGACGACGCCCACGGCTGGGTCGCGATCGTCTGGACGACGGCGCCGGAGCGCGTGTCGATCACCGAGACGGTGTCGCTGTTCGTGTTGGCGACGTACAGGGTCGTGCCGCTGAGGTGCATCGCGGTCGGGTGGAGCTCGACCGGGATGGACGCGACCGCGGCCGACGGGTTCGCCGTGTCGATGACGCTGACCGTGCCGGTCGTCGACGTGCCGAGGGTGGTGTCGGCGGGGACCGACGTGCCGTACGACCCCATCGTGGTCTCGCCCGGGAGGGCGAAGCGGCCGCCCTCGTTCGAGACGTAGAGCTTGCTCCCGACGAACGTCAGCTGGCGCGGAGCGATGCCGACCGCGACGGTCTGCTTGATGGTGCCGGCGGCCGGGTCGATCGCGACGACCGTGTTCTGGCCGTTGACCGCGGCGTAGAGGGTCGAGCCGTCGGGCGAGAAGGTCATCCCGGCGGTCAGCGCCTCCTGGCCGGCGGCGGAGTTCGGGATGGCGATCGTCGTGCCGGCGCCGAGCGAGCCGTCCGCGTTGAACGGGTACCGCACGATGCCTGTCGCGACCGGCGCGAACAGGAACTTCCCGTCGGGCGAGAACACGGGGCCCTCCTGGCCGACGGTGCCGTCCGAGATTTTGAGGTACTTCATCGAGCCGTAACCGGCGTTGGTGGCCGCGGTCGCGAACGAGGTCGCCGAGAGCGTGCCCGCCGCAGCGACCGGCTTGTAGGTCTTGAGGTCGAAGACCTGGAGGTCGACGGAGCGGTCGGCGCTGGTGCCGACGAGGAAGCGGCCGTCGGGGCTGACGGTCGAGCCCATCAGCTTGCCGAACGGCGTCATCAGGCGCGTCCCGGCCGGCTGGATCACCTGGTCGGACGAGATCTGCTCGCCATTGGCGTAGTTCACGCCGACCTGCTGGTTTCCGAAGGCGATGGTGGAGGCGGTGGCGATGCCGCCGCCGAGGACGACGAGCGCGCAGGTCGCCGCGGTGACCGCGAGGACGCGCTGCCGCGGCGTGAGGGCGGAGAACCGGCGACTGCCGGATTTCTGGCGCCGGGGGGTGTTGCGAGGCATGGGTCGAGACCTTTCCCGAAAGTGGAGGAACTGAGAAGGCGAGGGACCTCATAGCGAGGCCACAGGCTAGACACTGATTGACCCTCGTCGGGGGGTCAACCAAACGGTTTATGAATGCGGGGTTACGGCGGCTCGCGAGGCCGGGCGTGTCGTCGCCTGGATCCCAGCGGGGGAGCGAGAAGCGCAGGTGAACGCGGGCGAGGTGCCGTGCGCGGCGTCTGTCAGGACTCTCAGGCGCCCGCACTGCCCCCGGCGGTGGGACGATGGCGGCATGGACAATCTGGAGACAGCCGAGGATTCCATCCGCCGGGCGCGCGCGAGCCTCGCGTCGGCCGCGACCGCGGCGAGCGCCGGCCCCGCCGCCTGGGTCGAGCCGCTGCGGCTCGCGCTCGACGCGATCGAGAGCGCCGTCGCCGAGCTCAGCGAGCTGCGCGACCCGCCGTTGGAGAGCTCAGGGGAGACCGGGCCGGACGCCTCCTACATCCGCTGAGCGCGGTTCAGCCGCTGAGCGAGCGTTTCAGCCGCCCAGCGCGGCGACGACCGTCTGCGCGTCGCCCCAGTACTGCGCGTAGTAGCCGGGGTCCGCGTTGACCTGCACGGCGTGCGCGGCCTCCGTGGGCGTCATCGACTGCCAGCCGGGGAGGCGCGCCAGCTTGCGGAAGAAGTTCGTCGCCGCCGTGTACGGATCCATCCTGTCGGCCAGGGTGCCCCACGCGCCGTTGTCCCGCTGCTGGAAGAGCCCACGGCTGTCCGGGCCCGCCGCGTCGCCGTAATCGAGGTTGCGGAGGCCGGACTCGCCGATCGCGGTCATGACCCCGATGGTCTCGCCGTACTGCCCGACGCCCTGGTCGCGGGCGGCCTGGAGGATCGTCGCGGCCATCGCGAGCTCCGGTGCGCAGAATCCGGCGACCGGCCCCTTCGGCACCGCGCGGCTGGCCACCGTGGTCGCGGTGGCGTCGGCGCACGGCGGGGGCACGGCGGCGACCACCGCGGGCGAGGCCACGAGCCGGGAGGCCGCGAACAGGCCGCCGGCGACGACGAGGGTGGCCACCAGGAGGGCGACGACAGCCTTGCGCATCCCGCACCTCCGCCCGCTCGCCTCGCGCGGACCTCCCGCGCGGAGCACCACCCTAGGAGCCCGCGCTTTGCGCCCCCTGAGCGCCTCCTGACCAACCTCTGGAAACAGCAGAGGGGTGGCAACACCCCCCACACCCCGGGGGGGGCGTGCGGGGGGTGTCGCCACCCCGCTGCGGTCAGCGGCGGCGGGAGGCCGCGCTGCCTGCGGTGAGGAGGGCCGCGCCGGCGAGGGCGGCGCCGACCGCGCCGAGAGCGCGCCGGTTCCGCGATGCCCAGGCCTGCGCGCTCGTCCGCTTCGCCCGGTCGTCGAACGGGCCGTGCGTGCCGTGGTCGACCTCCCGGTCCGCCGGCTCCCACAGGTTGGCAGGCTGGTCGGCGGGCCGCGGCTCGTCGGTCTGCTGGGACGCGAACCCGGTCCGTCCGAGGTAGCGGTCGAGGAGGCCGGGGATGACCCGGTTGCCGAGGATGGTCTCCACCGTGGACGCGCCCACCCAGTACGCCCGCCGCGGCCGCACCGCGGCGCGGACGATCGAGCGGGCGGCGACCTCCGGCTGGTAGATCGGCGGCACCGGCTGCGCCTGCTTCGGAAGCCGGGATAGCAGCCAGCGGAACTGCGGGGTGTTCATCGCGGGCAGGTGCACCATCGTGATCGCGACGTCGCTGTGGTCGTGCATCAGCTCGGCGCGCACCGACTCGGTGAACCCGACGATCGCGTGCTTCGCGCCGCAGTACGCCGACTGCAGCGGGATGCCGCGATAGGCGAGCGCCGAGCCGATCTGCACGATGGTCCCTCCGCCGGCCGGGCGCATCCGGCGCAGCGCCGCCATCGTTCCGTAGACGAAGCCGAGGTAGCTCACCTCCGTGGTCCGGCGGAACTCGTCCGGCGTGATCCGGCCGACCTCCGCGAAGACGGACGAGAACGCGCAGTTCACCCACACGTCGATGCGGCCCCACTCGCCCACGACGCGCTCGGCCGCGGCCTCGACCGCGTCCGCGTCGGCGACGTCGACCGGTACGGTGAGCGCCTGGCCGCCGGCCTCACGCACCTCGCCGGCCGCGGCCTCCAGCCCCGCCTCGCCGCGGGCCAGCAGCGCGACGCTCGCGCCGTGCCGAGCGAACTCGACGGCGGCGGCGCGGCCGACCCCTCCACTGGCGCCCGTCACGACGACGACGGCGCCCTCCAGCGTCTCGATGCGGCTCACGCGTGCTCCTCTCGCTCAGTGTCGGTCGATACCGATGCTCCGCCGCCTCCGGATCCGTTCAACCCCTTGCGCTGAGCGGTCCCAGGGCATTCCATCCCAGTGGAGGCCTCGGACGACAGGGAGGCGCGACCATGACGAGCACCATCACCTCCGGCGGCGTGGACGTCCGCACGCTGGCAAGCGCACTCGCCGACCGGGTCGACGGGGAGGTGCGCTTCCACGACGGCAGCCGCGCCGCCTACTCGACCGACGCCTCCAACTACCGGCAGGTGCCGATCGGCGTCGTCATCCCGCGCACCGTGGAGGCCGCGGTGGAGGCCGTCGCCGTCTGCCGCGAGTTCGCAGCCCCCGTCTTCAGCCGCGGCGGCGGCACGAGCCTCGCCGGCGAGTGCACCAACCACGGCGTCGTCATCGACTGGAGCAAGTACTGCAACCGGGTGCTCTCCCTCGACCCCGACGCGCGCGTGGCCGTGGTCGAGCCCGGCATCGTGCTCGACGACCTCAACGCGATCCTCGCCCCGCACGGCCTCCAGTTCGGCCCGAAGCCGGCGACGCACTCGCACTGCACGCTCGGCGGGATGATCGGCAACAACTCGTGCGGCTCCAGCGCACAGGCCTACGGCAAGACCGACGACAACGTGCGCCGGCTGGAGGTGCTGACCTACGAGGGCGACCGCTTCTGGGCGGGGCCGACCTCCACCGAGGAGTTCGAGCGCATCCAGCGCGCCGGCGGCCGGGTCGCCGAGCTCTACACCGCGATGCGCGACCTCGCCGAGGAGGACGGCGACCTGATCCGCGAGCGCTACCCGCGCATCCCGCGCCGGGTCTCCGGCTACAACCTCGACTCGTTGCTGCCGGAGGCGGGCTTCGACGTGGGCAGGGCGCTGGTCGGCTCGGAGTCCACGCTCGTCACGGTGCTGCGCGCCGAGCTCGACCTGGTGCCCTTGCCGTCGGCGCGCACCTTCCTGGTGCTCGGCTTCCCGAGCATCGAGGACGCCGCCGACGCCGCCCCGACGATCGCCGTGCACGACCCGCTCACCATCGAGGGCATCGACAGCGTGCTGGTGAACGACCAGAAGACCAAGCGGCAGAACGTGGAGGCGCTGCACCTGCTTCCCGAGGGCGACGGCTGGCTGGTGTGCGAGTTCGACGGCGACAGCCAGGAGGAGTCCGACGCGAAGGCACAGCGGGCGGTCGCCGCTCTGCGCGAGCGGGACGTCGTGCCGGACGATCGCGTCTTCGACGATCCCGCCCACCAGAAGGAGATCCTGGAGGTGCGCGAGGCCGGCCTCGGCGCGACCGCGTGGATCCCCGACCGGCCCGACACCTGGGAGGGCTGGGAGGACGCCGCCGTGCCCCCGGAGCGACTGGGCGACTACCTGCGCGACTTCGGCCGGCTCCTCCACGAGTTCGGCTACGAGAACGTCTCCCGCTACGGCCACTTCGGGCAGGGCTGCCTGCACTGCCGCATCCCGTTCGACCTGGTCACCGAGGAGGGGATCGCGCACTACCGCGCGTTCATCGGCCGCGGCGCCGAGCTGGTCGCGCAGTACGGCGGGTCGCTCTCGGGCGAGCACGGCGACGGGCAGGCGCGCGGCGCGCTGCTGCCGATCATGTTCGGCGAGGAGGTCATCCGGCTGTTCGAGCGGTTCAAGGCGCTGTTCGACCCGCACGACCGGATGAACCCAGGCAAGGTCGTGCGCCCCAACCCGCCGACCGAGGACCTCCGGCTCGGCACCGGCTACCGCCCGAAGGTCGACGTCGAGCTGCACTTCTCCTACCCGAAGGACCGCGGGCAGTTCGACCGCGCCGCCCTGCGCTGCGTGGGAGTCGGCAACTGCCGCAGCCACAGCGGCAACGTCATGTGCCCGTCGTTTCGCGCGACGAACGAGGAGGAGCACTCCACGCGCGGCCGGTCACGGTTGCTCTTCGAGATGCTGGAGGGGCAGTACCGGGAGAGCCCGATCGCCGACGGCTGGCGCTCCACCGAGGTGAGGGACGCGCTCGACCTGTGCCTGTCGTGCAAGGGCTGCAAGACCGACTGCCCGGTGAACGTCGACATGGCGACCTACAAGGCGGAGTTCCTGTCGCACCACTACGCGGGGAGGCTGCGCCCGGCCGCCCACTACACGATGGGCTGGCTGCCGGTCTGGGCGCGGCTGGCGAGCGTCGCCCCGGCCCTCGTGAACCGGCTCGCCCGCCTCCCGGGCGTCGCGCGCGTCGCGAAGCGCCTCGGCGGCGTGGAGCCCGACCGGCCGGTGCCGCGGTTCGCCCCGCAGCGCTTCACCGACTGGTTCGCCGCCCGGCCGCCCGCGCCTCCCGCGCCGTTGGGCGACGCGATGATCTGGCCGGACACGTTCACCGACAACTTCCACCCCTCCATCGGCCGCGCGGCGGTGACCGTACTGGAGGACGCCGGCTACCGCGTCGTCCTGCCGCCGGGGCACCTCTGCTGCGGGCTGACCTGGATCTCGACCGGGCAGCTCGCGACGGCGGGGAGGATGCTCGCGCACACCGCGGCGGCGCTCGCCGCGGCGCTCGGCGACGACGTCCCGCTGGTCGGGCTGGAGCCGAGCTGTCTCGCGGTGTTCCGCTCCGACGCGCCGGAGCTCCTCCCGGACGACCCGAACGTCGCCGTCGTCGCGGAGCGGGCGACCTCCTTCGCCGAGTTGCTGCAGCGGACGCCCGAGTGGTCGCCTCCGCACGTGGGCGGCAGCGCGGTGGTGCAGCCGCACTGCCACCAGCACGCGGTCGGCGGCTTCGCGCCGGACCAGGCCATCCTCGATGCGGCGGGCATCGAGACCACCACCGTGGAGGGCTGCTGCGGCCTCGCGGGCAACTTCGGTTTCGAGGCCGGCCACCTGGACGTGTCGGCGGCGGCAGCGGAGCACGCGCTGCTGCCCGCCCTCCGGGAGGCGAGCGCCGACGCGCGCGTGATCGCCGACGGCTTCAGCTGCCGCACGCAGGTGGAGCAGCTCGCCGACATGCTCGGCCCGGGTCAGCGGCCGCTGCACCTCGCCGAGGTTCTCGCGCTGCAGCTCGGCGAGCGCCGTGGCGTGCCCGTACGCGTGGACCGTCCGGGCCGCGCCGCCGAGCGCATCCCTGCGGCAGCGGTCGAGCGCGCGCTCTCCTCCGAGCGGGTGCGGCAGCGCTCGTGAGCAGGCCAAGGCGGGGACGAGGTCCCGAAACACTCGTCCCCGCCGCTCGGTCGCCCCGACTCCGCATCGCCGCGGTGGCCGGGGAGGTCAGCCGCGCAGTGCGCCGTCCATCAGGTGCTGGACGACGGGCGGCGATCCCACGCCGCGTCCCGACACCTCCGAGCGGCCGTCCTCGCCGGTGACGACGGGGCCGGTCAAGCTCTCGTGTCGCCGCAGTTTGTTGACGATGACGATCTGCAGATGCAGGAGCAGGCGCTCGTCGAACTCGATGACCGTGGAGTCGTAGATGAGCGAACCCATGCGGCACCTCCCGAGGTGTACGCGTTATGCGCAAGTGTGATCCGATTCGCGCGGAAAGTCGATGGCGATCCGCGGATTCATCAGCGCTTCGAACTGCCGGCGGAGGATGCGCACTCCACTCGGCGCACGGCATGATTGCCGCATGAGCTCACGTCCTCCCGCCGTGGTCGTGCGCGGCCTCCGCAAGTCGTACGGGTCCTTCGAGGCCCTGCGCGGCGTCGACTTCGAGATCGCCGAGGGCGAGACCTTCGCACTGCTCGGGCCGAACGGTGCGGGAAAGAGCACGACCATCGAGATCCTGGAGGGCTACCGCGACCGGTCGGACGGCGAGGCGAGCGTCCTCGGGGCCGATCCGGGCAAAGCCGGCACCGCGTGGAAGGCGCGGCTCGGGATCGTGCTGCAGTCCGGGGCCGAGGCGGCGAACGTGACCGTCCGCGAGCAGCTCACGCAGTTCGCGCGCTACTACCCGCGCAGCCGCGACGTCGAGGAGGTCATCGCGGCGGTCGGGCTGGAGGAGAAGGCGAAGGTCCGCATCCGCAACCTGTCCGGAGGCCAGCGCCGCCGGCTCGATGTCGCGCTCGGCGTGATCGGGCGTCCGGAGCTGCTCTTCCTCGACGAGCCGACGACCGGGTTCGACCCGGAGGCCCGTCGGCAGTTCTGGGAACTGGTGCGCGGGCTGAAACGGGAGGGCACGACCATCCTGCTCACCACCCACTACCTGGACGAGGCCGCGCAGCTGAGCGACCGGGCCGCCGTCATCGCGCACGGCGCGCTGCTCGACATCGGCGCGGTGGACGCGATCGGCGGGGCGGCCGCGCGCGTCCCGATCGTCCGCTGGCGGGACTCCACCGGTTCCCCGCACGAGGAGCGCACCGACGCGCCGGGAGCGCTGGTCGCCCGACTGGCTGCCGAGGCCGGCGGGGAGCCCCGCGACCTGGAGGTCATCCGCCCGAGCCTGGAGGACATCTACCTCGGGCTGGTGCGCGAGGCGGACCAGCGGGCCGCCGAGGAGGTGGCCGCATGACCTCGGTCGCGCTGGGCTGGGCCCGCATCCGCTATGAAGTGCTCGTGTACTTCCGCCAGGCGGACACCATCTTCTTCACCTTCCTGTTCCCGGTGGTCATGCTCGGGATCTTCTCGGTCGCGTTCCAGGGCCTCGGCAAGGTCGGCGCGGCCCCGGACGGCAGCGGCGGCATCACGCAGGCGGCCTACTACCTGCCGGGGATGATCGCCGCCGGCATCCTCCTCAGCGGCGTGCAGAACCTCGCCGTCGACATCGCCGTGGAGAAGAGCGACGGGACGCTGAAGCGCCTGGGCGGCACCCCGCTGCCGGTCGTCTCGTACTTCCTGGGCAAGATGGGCCAGGTCATCGCGACGAGCATCCTCCAGATCGGGCTGCTGCTGTTCGTCGCGCGGGTACTGTTCGGGGTGGCGCTGCCGACCGACCCGCAGGCCTGGCTGCGCTTCGCCTGGATCTACGCGCTCGGCATCGTCACGTCCGCCGTGCTGGGCATCGCGCTCTCCGCGGTGCCGCGCACAGGCAAGAGTGCGACGGCGGTCATCATCCCGATCGTGCTGGTGCTGCAGTTCATCTCGGGCGTCTACCTGGCCTTCAACCTGCTGCCGACCTGGCTGCAGAACATCGCCAGCCTGTTCCCGCTCAAGTGGATCGCGCAGGGGATGCGGAGCGTGTTCCTCCCGGCGAGCTTCGAGGCGGCCGAGCCGAGCGGGAGCTGGCAGCTCGGCTGGATCGCGGTGGTGCTGCTGATCTGGCTCGTCGCCGGGCTGGTCGCGTGCCGGCTGTCCTTCCGGTGGATCCGGAAGGACGGCCAGTAGGCGACCTCACTCGATCGGCGTGTCCGGGTCGTGCCCCCACTCCGCCCACGACCCGTCGTAGACGCGCACGTTCGCGTGGCCGAGCAGGTAGCGCAGCGCGAACCACTCGGCAGAGCCGCGGTTGCCGATCGTGCAGTAGGTGATGACCTCCGCGTCCGGGTCGATAGCGGCGAACATGCCCGCCAGGGTGTCGCGGTCGCGGAACCGTCCGCGCTCGTCGAAGACGCCGGCCGCGTCGACGTTCACCGCCGACGGGATGCGGCCCGCGCGGCCTCCCGGCTCCGGGGTCCCGGACGGCCAAAAGCGCTCGCCGGTGTACTCGGCGGCGCTCCGGGAGTCCACGATCGTGGTGCCCGCGCGCGCGATCGCCGCGCGCACGTCGGCGGCGGTGGCCCGGATCGCGTCGTCCGGTTCGGGCAGCGGATAGCGGGAGGGCGCGACCTCCGGCGTCTCCGTCGTCCACGGCCGGCCGGCCTCCTGCCAGACCGCACGGGAGGTGTCGAGGATGCGCGCGTCCGCGTGCCGGAACAGCGTCATCAGCCAGAACCCGAGCGACGGGGCGTAGCCGTAGAACACGACGGTCGTGTCCGGGGTGATTCCGGATCGCTCGAAGAGCGCGCGGATCGCGTCGTCCGCGACCGGCCGGTAGTCCGGGCCTTTGAGGTCGGCGTACGGGTTCCAGAGCACGGCGCCGGGGAGGTGGCCCGACGTGTAGGCGGTGGCGTTCACGTCCACCTCGATGACGCGGACGCCGGGGTCCGTGAGGTGGGATTCGAGCCAGTCGGGCCCGACGAGGGGAGCATCGGCGCGCACGTCGGCTCGGGTAATGGTGGTGGTGGTTGTGGAGCTCATGGTGGCCTCCCTGCGGCTCACTCCAACTGGATCCAGCCGAGCAGGTCCTCCCGCGCGACTGCCTGGAAGAGGGCAGGATGGTCGGACCGCATGTGGGCGCTGATGTCGTCGACGACCTCCGCGTCCGTCTCGCCGCGGGCGATGTAGCCGCATTCGCACCGGATGATCCTGGTCATCTCGTCCTCCCTCATAGTTCTACGCAGGGCCCGTTGGCAGAATGTTGGCATGACGTTGGCGTCCGGTGGAGTCCGGGTGCAGCTCTGCGGGACACTGCACCTCGAAGCGGCGGGGGAGCGGCTGGAGGACGCCCTCCCCGGCCGCCAGGGGAGGTTGCTCTTCGCGTACCTCGTGCTCAACCGGCACCGGCCGTGCACCCGGGAGGAGCTGGCCGAGGCGGTCTGGCCGGGCGCGGTCGCCGCCCACGGGGCCGGGCTGAACCCGCTGGTGTCCAAGCTGCGGCGGCTGCTCGGCGCCGACGCGCTGGAGGGGCGGACGGCGCTGCGCCTGGACCTCGGCGAGGACGCCCACGTCGACGTGGAGTGGGCGGAGCAGGCCGTCCACCGCGCCGAGTCGCAGGTCGCCCTCGGACACTGGGCGGCGGCCTGGGGTCCTGCGATCGGCGCGATGCTGGTGGCCCAGCGGGAGTTCCTGCCCGGCGAGGACGCCGGCTGGATCGAGGAGGAGCGCCGCACGCTCGCCGACATCCTCGTGCGCGCGCTGGACGCCTACGCGGCCGCGACCCTGGAGATGGGGGGCACCGAGCTTCCTGCCGCCGTGCGCGCGGGGCGCCGCCTGGTGTCGGTCGCCCCGCTGCGCGAGACCGGCTACCAGGTGCTCATGCGGGCACTCCAGCGCCAGGGCGACGTCGGGGCGGCGGTCGCGGTGTACGGCGAGCTGCGCGCCGTGCTGCGCGACGAGCTCGGCGTCTCCCCGAGCCCCGCCACCCAGCAGCTCTACGCGTCCCTCCTCGCCGACTCCTGAACCGCCGAGGGGCACATAAACGCCCCTAAAACCGCGCTTTAGGGGCGTTTACGTGCCCCTCGATGTCAGGCGACGCCCTTGGCGAGCATGCTGTCGGCGGCGGAGATGACGGCTTCCTCCCACGGGCGCGGGTCGAACCCGAGCACGCGCCGGGCCTTCTCGGTCGACACCTTCTTCCGGTAGCCGAGCTCGGCCGCCATCGACCGCATCCCCGGGTTCGCCTCGGCCGCGGCGCGCACCGCGGCATCGGGCAGCAACGCCGTCGCGGCAGGCACCCGGCTCGCGCGCTCGCCGAGCCCGTCCCGCAACACCGCTCCGACCTCCGCGAGCGGCACCGCGTCCTCCTGGGACGCGAGCAGGAAGCGCTCGCCCGCCGCGCCCTCTGCGGTGATCGCGGCGATGTGCGCCGCGGCGACATCCCGCACATCCACGAACGGGACGGCGAAATCCGGATACGCGGGCAGCTCGCCCATGAGCACGCGCCGCACCAGGTGGTTCGCGCCCGAGATTCCTGTGCCGATCAGCGGCCCGACGACCGCGACCGGGAGCATCGTGACCAGCTCGGTGGAGCCGCCGTCGAGCAGCTCCCATGCCGCGCGCTCGGCGAGCACCTTGCTGCGCCCGTAGGCGTCCATCCCCGGGCCGTCGAGCGGCGACCAGTCTGCCTCCGCGAACGCGCGGTCGAGGGGAGGATGACCGAACCCGACCGCGTGGAAGGCGGAGGTCAGCACGACGCGCGGCACCCCCGCGTCCCGGGCGGCGCGCAGCACCCGCAGCGTGCCCTCGCGTGCCGGCACGATCACGTCGTCCTCGTCGTCGACCGGCCCCAGGTGGACGGGTGAGGCGACGTGCAGGACGGCGTCGACGCCGTCCACCGCCTCGGCCCAGCCGGCGTCGTCCAGGAGGTCGGCCGCGACGAAGTGCAGCGCGTCGCCGTTCGTCATCCCGGCCTCGGCCAGCGCGGCGCGCGCGGCGTCCTCGCGGTCGAGCGAGCGGATGGTGGCGCGGACCTCGTGGCCGCTGCCGAGAAGCTGGAGGATGATGTGCCCGGCGATGAAGCCGGAGCCGCCGGTGACGAGGATGCGCTGGTCTGCCATGCTCGGTCCTTTCGGTTGGTCTGGTGCTGACCCTTCGATGGTTCCCCCACCGGCCGGACGCATCCAGCCCCCTGTCGACACTGGTAGTCGGAGGGACACCCTGCCCGGCCCGTCTCCGCGTAGCGTGGACCGCATGAGCGTCGAGCCGGAGGGGCAGGGCAACCTGCTGGGCGAGTTCCTGCGCGCCCGGCGCGAGCTGGTCTCGCCCGAGAGCCTCGGCATCCCCGTGCTCGGCACGCGCCGGGTGGCCGGCCTCCGCCGCGAAGAGGTCGCGATGCTGTCCGGCATCAGCGCCGAGTACTACCTCCGGCTGGAGCAGGGCCGCGACCGCAACCCGTCCGGTCAGGTGCTGCGCTCGATCGCGCGCGTGCTGCAACTGGACGAGGAGGCGACCGCATACCTGCTCGGGCTGCCGGACAGCGACCGGGCGCCGCGCCGGCCGCGCCGACCGCGCGCCGAGACGCTCCCGGAGAGCCTCGCCGCGCTGGTCCCGCAACTCCCGTTCCCGGCGTTCGTGGAGGGCCGATACCTCGACGTGCTCGCCGCCAACGCCCTCGCCTCCGCGCTCTCGCCGCGGCTCGTCCCCGGACGCAACCGGATGCGCGACGTGTTCCTCGACCCGGCCGAGCAGGCGCTCTTCCCCGACTGGGAGGCCGCCTCGGCCGTGCTGATCGCGGGCTTCCGGCGATCGGTCGGCGCCGACGCCGACGACGCGCGCGTGGTCGAGCTGGTCGGCGAGCTGTTCATCGCGAGCCCGGTGTTCCGGAGGCTGTGGAGCCGGCACGACGTCCGCGAGCGCCAGGGCGCGACCTTCGCCTTCCAGCATCCCCAGGTCGGGCCGCTCACCGTCCACCGCGAGAAGCTGCAGGTCACCGGCACCGACGGGATCGTGCTCGTGCTCTACCACGCCGCCACGGACGCCGACGCGGAGAAGCTGCGGCTGCTGGGGGCGCTGGCCGACACAGCGGCGGAGGCCGCGGCCGAGCGGTCGAGCTTGTAAGGTGGAGTGATCCACGGGGGACTCGCCTATCGGGGCGACTTGTCTGGTTCGATTTCCAGAGTCCTCCACTAGCGCCCACACGCCCCGGGGTCTGGCGCTCTCGCGCCGAAAGCGTTGAGATGGACCATGACGAACCTGACGCTGATCCAGCGCTCGCCGGATCCGGAGGCCGTCGGCACGTCCCGCGACCGCCGGCCCACCCTGGCCGAGCGGTTCCGGGCCATGGGACGCAGCCGCATCGGCGCGCTGCTCCTGCTGCTCGCGACGCTCATCGCCATCGTCTGGGCGAACATCTCCTTCACCGGCTACGAGCACTTCTGGGAGACGCACCTCACGCTCGGGCTGGGCGACCTCCACCTCGACTTCACCCTCCACGCGCTCGTCAACGACGCGCTCATGGCGATCTTCTTCTTCACCGTGGGGCTGGAGGTGCGGCGCGAGTTCGCGATCGGCGAGCTGACGAGCTGGTCCCGCGCGGTCGTCCCCGTCGTCGCGGCGATCTTCGGGCTGGCAGTGCCGGCGGTCATCTTCGTGCTGTTCGCGATGGGGACCGGCCATGCCAACGCCTGGGGCGTCGTGATCTCCACCGACACGGCGTTCCTGGTCGGCGGCCTCGCCCTGATCGGGCCGCGCGCGGTCGGCCGCCTCCGGGTGTTCCTGCTCGCACTCGCCGTGGTGGACGACATCGGCGCGCTGAGCATCATCGCGCTGGTCTACACGAAGGACTTCAACCCGGTGCCGCTGATCGTCGCCGCGGTCGGGCTGGTGGGTGTCTACTTCACGCGCTACCTCCGCGGAGGGCGCGGGCCCGTCTACGGGACGCTCGCGGTGATCGTCTGGCTGGCGTTCCTCGCCTCCGGCGTGCACCCGACGCTGGCCGGCGTCGCGATCGCGCTGCTGATCCCGGTGTACCGGCCCAACCGGCGGGACGTGGAGCACGCGCTCGACCTGGCGAGGACGTTCCGGCAGTCGCCGAACACCGAGTACGCCCGGGCGGCGGCCAACAGCCTCCGGGAGTCCATCTCCATCAACGAGCGGCTGCAGTCGGCGTGGTCGCCCTACGTCGCGTATGTGGTGCTGCCGCTGTTCGCGCTCGCCAACGCGGGCGTGCGGCTGAACGGCGACATCCTGGCCGGCGCGGTGGTCTCCCCGTTGGCGTGGGGCGTGGTCGCCGGGCTCGTGGTCGGCAAGTTCGTGGGCGTCTTCGGCTCGACCGTGCTGCTGCGGGCGCTGCGGATCGGAGAGTTCGGCCCGGGCCTCACGGTGGACCGGCTGGCCGGCGGCGCCGCCCTGTGCGGGATCGGCTTCACCATCTCGCTGTTCATCGTGGACCTCGCCATCCCGGGGGAGGCCGCCCAGAACGCCGCCCGGGTCGGCGTCCTGGCGGCGACGGTGATCGCGTTCGTCGTCGCGACCATCGTGTTCCGTCTCTCCGACGTGCACCGGCCCAAGGAGGAGATGGGGCTCACGCTGGTGCGCCCGGTCGACCCGAGGCGCGACCACGTCTTCGGCGACCCGAACGCCCCGTTCACGATCGTCGAGTACGGCGACTTCCAGTGCGGCTTCTGCCTCAAGGCGACCGGATCGGTCGGCGAGGTGCGCGAGGTCCTCGGCGACGACCTCCGGTATGTGTGGCGGCACGCTCCGCTGACGCGGTTCCATCCGAACGCCCTCGCCGCGGCGGAGGCCTCGGAGGCGGCCGCGCGGCAGGGGAAGTTCTTCGAGTTCGAGCGCAGCCTGTTCGCCGATCAGGAGCACCAGCTCCCGTCGGACATCATGCGGCGCGCGGTGGAGCTCGGCCTCGACCTGGAGCGGTTCGAGGCCGACCTGAGCTCGCCGGAGGTGGCCGCGCGCGTCCGGGACGACATGCTCGACGCGGAGGCGATGGACATCACAGCCGTGCCGACCTTCTTCATCAACGGCCGCCGCCACACGGGCCCGTACGACGCGCAGTCGCTCATCCGGGCGCTGCAGGCGAGCGTCGCGGCGCCGTGATTGCTCAGGCCAGCGCCGCGCCCGGCACGGCGAGCTCCCCGGTCAGGTACTGCGACCTCCCGAAGCCGAACGACCAGTCCTCCGGGCCGTTCTCGACGTAGCCGATGAAGACGTCCTCCCCGGCGACGCCGACCTCCCCGAGCCGGCGTGCGATCTCCGCGAACAGGCTCTGTTTGGCCTCGGTCGCGCGGCCGCGCTGCGTGAAGATCTGGATGACGACCACGCCGTCGCTGCGCTCGAAGCCGAGCCCGGCGTCCTCCGCGATGATCGAGCCGGCCGGGCGCTCGGTGATGATCTGGAACCGGTCGCGCCGGGGGATGCGGTACTCGCTCACGATGGCGTCGTGGACGGCGTCGGCGATGGCACGGACGGCTGACGCCGGGCGGCCCTCCTGGAGTTCGATCCGGACGAGGGGCATGGGACCTCCGTTGTGCAGATTGATAGTTTGTCCTGTCAAATGATACGCTTCTGACACGAACCACAGCACGCCCCCGATGAAGGAGTTCCCGACATGACCGAGCATGGGGAGACGTTCGACCTGATCACCATCGGGCGCATCGGTGTCGACCTCTACCCCCTGCAAGACGGGGTCGGGCTGGAGGACGTCGAGACGTTCGGCAAGTTCCTCGGCGGCAGCGCGACCAACGTGTCGATCGCCGCCGCCCGGCACGGTCTGCGCTCGGCAGTGATCACCGCAACCGGCGACGACCCGTTCGGGCGCTACGCCCACCGCGAGCTCCGCCGGCTGGGAGTCGACGACCGGTTCGTCGGCACGGTCGACACCCTCAAGACGCCGGTGACCTTCTGCGAGATCTTCCCGCCCGACGACTTCCCGCTGTACTTCTACCGCGACCCCCTCGCTCCCGACCTCGCCCTCACAGCGAAGGACCTCGACCTCGACGCGATCAGCCGCGCCCGCATCTACTGGTCGACCGTGACCGGCCTGTCCCGCGACCCGAGCCGCACCGCGCACCACGTGGCGTGGGAGGCGCGGGGTCGGCGGCCGCTCACCGTCCTCGACCTCGACTACCGGCCGATGTTCTGGCCGAGCGGGGCGACGGCCACGGCCGAGGTGGAGCGCGCGCTCGCCCAGGTCACCGTCGCGGTCGGCAACCGGGAGGAGTGCGAGATCGCGGTCGGCGAGACCGAGCCGATGCGGGCGGCCGACGCCCTCCTCGAGCGCGGCGTCGAGCTGGCCGTCGTCAAGCAGGGCCCGCGCGGCGTGCTTGCCAAGACGCGCGAGGAGACCGTGGAGGTGCCTCCGTACTTCGTGGAGGTCGTCAACGGCCTCGGCGCGGGCGACGGCTTCGGCGGCGCGCTCTGCCACGGCCTGCTGCAGGACTGGTCGCTGGAGCGGGTCATCCGCTTCGCCAACATCGCCGGAGCCATCGTCGCCACGCGCCGCGAGTGCTCCACCGCCATGCCGACGACCGCCGAGGTCGAGTCGGTGCTGAAGGAGCTCCAGAATGTCCACAGCTGACCTGATCGCCGGCTCCGCTCCGATCATCGACGCGGCCGCCTTCGAGCGCCTCCGCGCCCGCCGCCACACCAGCCCCGACGACGTCGCAACCGTGCTCGCCGCGCGCACCCGGCGCCCGCTCGTCCGCGACGACGGCCGCCTCTTCATCGTCGCGGCCGACCACCCGGCCCGCGGCGCCCTCGGCGTCGGCGACGACCCGATCGCGATGGCCGACCGTTACGACCTCCTGCAGCGGCTGGCGCTCGCGCTGTCCCGCCCGGGGGTGGACGGCGTGCTCGGCACCCCCGACATCATCGAAGACCTGGCGCTGCTGGGCGCCCTCGACGACAAGATCGCCGTGGGCTCGATGAACCGCGGTGGCCTCCGCGGCGCCGTCTTCGAGATGGACGACCGCTACACCGGCTACGACGTCGACGCGATGGTGCACGACGGCGTGGACGCGGCCAAGCTGCTCGTCCGCGTCAACCTGGAGGACGCCGGCACGGCGCGCACGCTGGAGGCGACGGCGCACGCGGTTACCGCGGCTGCCAGGGCGCGGCTCCCGATCCTCCTCGAACCGTTCATGAGCCGGTGGAGCGACGGGCGGATCGTCAACGACCTCACGACGGACGCGGTCATCCAGTCGGTGGCCATCGCCTCCGGCCTGGGCGCCTCGTCGGCGTACACCTGGCTGAAGCTCCCGGTCGTTCCCGAGATGGAGCGCGTCATGGCGGCGACCACGCTGCCCACGCTCCTGCTCGGCGGCGACACCGACGCCGCGCCCGAGGAGACCTTCGCGTCGTGGGAGGCCGCGCTCGCGCTCCCGGGCGTGCACGGGCTCGTCGTCGGGCGTACCCTCCTCTATCCGAAGGACGGGGACGTCGGCCGCGCCGTCGACATCGCCGCCTCCCTCGTCCACGGCCGCTGATCCGGCCCGCTCACCGCACGCAGCACCTCGAAGGAACGACACCATGACGAGCACCGACACCTCCACCGCCCCCGTCGCCGCGGGCGAGCTGCCGACGATCCCGCACTGGATCGACGGCGCCGAGCGGCCCTCCACGAGCGGGCGTACCGCTCCCGTCTTCAACCCGGCCCTGGGCGTCCCGACGGCGAATGTCGCCCTCGCCGATCAAGCAGAGATCGACGAGGCGATCGCGTCGGCGCAGCGCGGGTTCGAGGTGTGGGGCCAGTACTCCATCGCCCGGCGGCAGTCGGTGCTGTTCGCGTTCCGGGAGCTGCTGAACGCCCGCAAGGGTGAGCTGGCGTCGATCATCACGGCCGAGCACGGCAAGGTGCTCTCCGACGCGATGGGCGAGATCCTGCGCGGTCAGGAGGTCGTGGAGCTGGCGACCGGGTTCCCGCACTTGATCAAGGGCGCCTACTCCGAGAACGCATCCACCGGCATCGACGTGTACTCGCTGAAGCAGCCGCTGGGCGTGGTGGGGGTCATCTCGCCGTTCAACTTCCCGGCGATGGTGCCGATGTGGTTCTTCCCCGTCGCGATCGCCGCGGGCAACGCGGTCGTCCTCAAGCCGTCCGAGAAGGACCCGTCGGCGGCGCTGTGGCTCGCCAGGCTGTGGAAGGAGGCCGGCCTCCCGGACGGCGTCTTCACCGTGCTCCAGGGCGACAAGCTCGCCGTCGACGGCCTCCTGAACAGCCCGGTCGTGCAGTCCATCTCGTTCGTCGGCTCGACCCCGATAGCGCAGTACATCTACGAGACGGCGTCGAAGAACGGCAAGCGCGTCCAGGCGCTCGGCGGCGCGAAGAACCACATGCTGGTGCTCCCCGACGCCGACCTCGACCTGGTCGCCGACCAGGCGGTCAACGCCGGGTACGGCGCGGCGGGCGAGCGCTGCATGGCCGTCTCGGTCGTGCTCGCCGTGGAGCCGGTCGCGGACGACCTCATCGCGAAGATCACCGAGCGCATCGGAAAGCTGCGCATCGGCAACGGCGCGGGCGACGGCCAGGGCGAGCCGGATATGGGGCCGCTGATCACCGGCGTGCACCGGGACAAGGTGTCCGGCTACGTCGACATCGCCGAGGCGGACGGCGCAGACATCGTGGTCGACGGTCGCGGCTTCACCGTCGAGGGACATGAGGACGGCTTCTTCTTCGGCCCGACCCTGATCGACAACATCCCGATCACCTCCGCCGCCTACCGCGAGGAGATCTTCGGGCCGGTGCTTTCGGTGGTGCGCGTGCAGACCTTCCAGGAGGGCCTCGACCTCATCAACTCCGGTCAGTTCGGCAACGGCACCGCGATCTTCACCAACGACGGGGGCGCCGCCCGGCGGTTCCAGAACGAGGTGCAGGTCGGCATGATCGGCATCAACGTGCCCATCCCCGTCCCGGTCGCCTACCACTCGTTCGGCGGCTGGAAGGCCTCCCTGTTCGGCGACGCCAAGGCCTACGGCGTGCACGGCTTCGACTTCTTCACCCGCGAGAAGGCGATCACCAGCCGCTGGCTCGACCCGGCGACCCACGGCGGCATCAACCTCGGCTTCCCGCAGAACACCTGAGGATCGCGGACATGGCAGAGCACAACGAATGGTTCTTCCCGCGCGGCGCGCTGACCGACCGCTGGTGGGAGTCCGTGGTCGACGACTCCCTCGACGGCTGGCAGCACACCGGGCTCCGGGTCGCGGAGCTCGCCGGCAACGCGGTCGAGCTGGAGGCCGGTGACGTCGAGCGCATCGTTGTCCCGCTCGCCGGGTCGTTCGCAATCGAGCACGACGGGGAGACCACCCATCTCGCGGGTCGGTCGAGCGTGTTCGACGGGCCGACCGATGTGGTCTACGTCGGCGCCGGAAACGGTCTGACGATCAGCGGGTTCGGCCGGGTCGCCGTGGCGGAGGCGCCGACGCGTGTCCGCAAGCCGTCGGTGTACATCGCGAAGCATGCGGTGCCCGTCGAGCTGCGCGGCGCCGGCCGGGACAGCCGTCAGGTGCACAACTTCGGCACTCCGGGCGCGTTGGACGCGGCCTCCCTGATCGTGTGCGAGGTCATCACTCCGGCGGGCAACTGGTCGTCCCACCCCGCGCACAAGCACGACGAGGACGTGCCGGGCCACGAGTCCCGGCTGGAGGAGATCTACTACTTCGAGGCCGCCCCGGTCCGCGGCGCCGGCGCGCCACCCACCGCGGACGCCTTCGGGAGCTTCGCCACCTATCGCTCGGCCGCCGGCGATATCGAGACCAACGCGCTCGTGCGCACGGGCGACATCGCGCTCGTGCCGTTCGGCTACCACGGCCCGGCCGTCGCAGCCCCCGAGTACGACCTCTACTACCTCAACGTCATGGCCGGTCCCGGCGAAGAGCGCGCCTGGCTGATCAGCGACGACCCGCGCCAGGCCTGGCTGCGCGACACCTGGACCGCCCAGGACACCGACCCCCGCCTTCCCTACGTCTCGACCACGCAAGGAGCCGCCCAATGATGACCGACACGGCGACGACCCGCAGGATGACGGTGGCCCAGGCGCTCGTCGAGTTCCTCGCCAACCAGTGGACCGTCGACGGCGACGTGCGCGAGCGCACCATCCCCGGGATGCTCGGCATCTTCGGGCACGGCAACGTCGCCGGCATCGGCCAGGCGCTCAAGCAGGCGAACGTGCAGGACGCGGCCCGGATGCCGTACTACCAGGCGCGCAACGAGCAGGCGATGGTCCACCAGGCGGTCGGTTTCGCGCGCATCCACCGCCGCCGGGCCACGCTCGCCTCGGCCGCGTCGGTCGGGCCGGGCGCCGCCAACATGATCACCGGCGCCGCCCTCGCGACGGCGAACCGCCTCCCGGCACTGCTGCTGCCGTCCGACACCTTCGCGACGCGCGTCGCCGATCCGGTGCTTCAGCAGCTGGAGCACCCGCACGACCTCGGCATGCAGGTGACGGACGCGTTCCGGCCCGTGTCGCGGTTCTTCGACCGCGTGCAGCGGCCGGAGCAGCTGTTCTCCATTGCGCTCGCGGCGATGCGCGTGCTGACCGACCCGGCCGAGACCGGCGCGGTGACCATCGCGCTGCCCGAGGACGTGCAGGCCGAGGCCCTCGACGTCCCGGAGGAGTTCCTCGCTCCCCGCGAGTGGCACATCCGCCGTCCGCTCCCGGAGGGCTGGGCGCTGCAGGCGGCCGTCGACGCGATCCGCAGCGCGCAGCGTCCCGTGATCGTCGCGGGCGGCGGGGTCCTGTATTCGGGCGCGGAGGACGTGCTGCGCGCGTTCGTGGAGGCCACCGGCATCCCGGTCGGCACCACGCAGGCCGGCGGGGGCTCCCTGAGCTGGGACCACCCGCAGTACCTCGGCGGCGTCGGCGCGACCGGCACCACCGCCGCCAACCGGATCACGGCGCAGGCCGACCTCGTCATCGGCGTCGGCACCCGCTACAGCGACTTCACCACCGCCAGTCGTACGGTCTTCCAGAACCCGGACGTGCAGTTCGTGAACGTCAACGTCGCGCCGTTCGACGCCTACAAGCACGGCTCGCAGCTCCCGCTGATCGCCGACGCTCGGGAAGCGCTCGCGGCGCTGACCGAAGCGCTAGCCGGGTACACGGTGCACCCCGGCTACGCGACCTGGATAGCCGAGGAGAAGACGGAGTGGGACGCCGTCGTCGACGCGGCCCTCGCTCCCACGGCCCTCGAAGCCGAGTCCGCGCTCATCGGGCAGCCGCAGATCATCGGCGCCGTCCAGCGCGCCTCCGACCCGCGCGACGTCGTCGTGCAGGCGGCGGGCTCCCTTCCCGGCGACCTGCACAAGCTGTGGCGCGTCCGCGACCCGCTCGGCTACCACGTCGAATATGCGTTCTCGTGCATGGGCTACGAGATCGCCGGCGGGATGGGCGTCAAACGCGGGCTGGACGCCGCCGGTGACGACCGTGACGTCATCGTCCTGGTCGGCGACGGCTCCTACCTGATGCTGCACACCGAGCTCGCGACCGCCGTCGCCGAGGGCATCAAGATCGTCGTCGTGCTCATCCAGAACCACGGCTACGCGTCCATTGGCCACCTCTCCGAGACGGTCGGCTCGCAGCGCTACGGCACGCGCTACCGGTACCGCGACGAGGCCGAGCTGAACTTCGAGCGCGGCGACTTCCTGCCGGTCGACCTCGCCGCCAACGCCCGCAGCTTCGGCATCGACGTGATCGAGCTGGCGCCCGGCCCCGATGCCGCCGCCCGACTCGAGGAGGCCGTCACGGCGGCCAAGGCGTCCACGACCTCCACGCTCATCCACATCGACTCCGACCCGTTCGTTTACGCGCCCGACGGCGAGGGCTGGTGGGACGTCCCGGTCGCGGAGGTCTCCGCGCTGGAGAGCACGCGGACCGCCCGCGCCGCCTACGTCCGGCAGCAGAAGCAGCAGCGGCCTCTGCTCGGGTGAGCGCGCCGCACCGAACCACGACCACCACAGCCACCGAAGGACGACGATGACCGACACCGCCACCGACCACCGCGCGCCCGAGGCGCACACCTCCGGCCTCCGCATCGGCACAGCGCCCGACTCGTGGGGCGTGTGGTTCCCCGAGGACCCGCGGCAGACCCCGTGGGACCGCTTCCTCGACGAGGTCCAGGCCGCGGGGTACCACTGGATCGAGCTCGGGCCGTACGGCTACCTCCCGACCGATCCGGCGCAGCTCCTGGACGAGCTCGCCGAGCGGGACCTGCGGATCAGCGGCGGCACCGTCTTCACCGGTTTCCACAAGGGAGCCGACCAGTGGGACCGCGCCGTCGAGCAGGTCGAGAAGGTCGCCGCGCTCACTCGGGCGGTCGGCGGCGAGCACATCGTGGTCATCCCCGACCTCTGGCGGTCGGACGCCACCGGCGAGACGCTGGAGCCGCGCACGCTGACCGACGAGCAGTGGACCTCGCTGGCCGCCGGGCACGACCGCCTCGGTCGTATGCTGCTCGAGGAATACGGTCTCCGTCAGCAGTTCCACTCGCACGCCGACTCCCACGTCGGCACGCACCGCGAGGTCGAGCGCCTGCTCGCGCAGACCGATCCGCGCTACGTGAACCTCTGTCTCGACACCGGCCACTTCGCCTACTACGGCGGTGACAGCGTCACGCTGATCCAGGACCACCCGGAGCGCATCGGGTATCTGCACCTCAAGCAGATCGACCCGGAGCTGCGCTTCGAGGTGCTCAAGAACGACGTCGCGTTCGCGGACGCCGCGATCGACGTGATGGTCGAGCCGCCGGCCGGCATCCCGGACTTCGCTCCGATCATCGAGGCAGTCGCCGCCATCGACCCCGAGACCTTCGCGATCGTCGAGCAGGACATGCCCGGCATCGACATCGACGTCCCGCTCGGGATCGCCACCCGCACGCGCCGGCACATCTTCGGATGCTCGCCGCTCACCCGCACCCGCTGACCTTCGCCCGCTGACACCCTCCGCCACGCACAGAATCGAGCCGTATCCGCATGACCACCAGCAACCAGGACCTCCGCGTCGGCGTCGTCGGCGCCGGGCAGATGGGCGCCGACCACATCCAGCGCATCACGCGCACCATCAGCGGGGCCACCGTCTCCGCGATCGTGGAGCCGGACGCCGGACGGGCGGAGGCCGCGGCAGCCGCGGCGCCCGGAGCGCGGGCCTTCGCGAGCGTCGAGGACGCGCTCGACGCCTCCGCCCTCGACGCGGTGATCATCGCGACGCCCGGCCAGTTCCACGAGCCCGTGCTCGTGCCCGCGCTGGAGGCGAAGCTCCCGATCCTGTGCGAGAAGCCGCTGACGCCGGACAGCGCGTCGTCGCTGCGCATCGTGGAGCTGGAGCAGAAGCTCGACCGCCCGCACATCCAGCTCGGCTTCATGCGCCGCTTCGACGAGGAGTACCGCGCGCTGCGCGAGCTGATCGTCGGCGGCGACGCGGGGGAGCTGCTGATGCTGCGCGGCGTGCACCGCAACCCGTCCGTGCCCGACAGCTACACCCAGTCGATGCTCATCACCGACTCGGTCGTGCACGAGTTCGACGTCATGCCGTGGCTCGCCGGCTCGCCTGTACGCAGCGTCGAGGTCAAGTACCCGCGGCGCAACGACCTCGCGCCCGAGCGGCTCCGCGAGCCCATCCTGGTGCTCATCGAGCTGGAGAACGGCGTCCTGGTCGACGTGGAGATGAACGTCAGCGTGCGCTTCGGCTATCAGGTCGGCACCGAGGCGGTCTTCCAGACCGGCGTCGCGCGGATCGGCCAGCCGTCCGGCCTGCAGCGCTGGTCCGACGCCGCGTTCTCGATCGCCGAGCACACGACCTTCAAGACCCGGTTCGCCCGCGCCTACGACGCCCAGGTGCAGGCGTGGGTGGACGCCGTGCGCGACGGCTCGCTCATCGCCGGGCCGAACGCGTGGGACGGCTACCTCGTCGCCCTCGCGTGCGAGGCCGGCGTCCGGGCGCTGGAGCAGTCCGGTCCCGTCCCCGTCGAGTCGGTCGAGCGCCCCGCGTTCTACGCCTGAGCCGCGTCGATCAGCGGTCGACCAGGGTGAGCTCGAACGAGTAGAGGTCGGGACGGTACACGTGCCGGCCGAACTCCACCGCCCGGCCGGAGTTGTCGAACGCGGTGCGCGACATGGTGAGCAGCGGCGACCCGCGGCGGATCTCCAGGAGGTCGGCCTCGTTCGCGTTGGCGGCGCGGGCGCCGATCCGCTGATTGGCGACCCGGATGGCAACGCCGCGCGCCTTCAGCAGCTGATAGAGGCCGCGGGTCTCCAGGTCCTCGCGCGGGATGTCGATGAAGTCCTCGGGAAGCGTGTTCTCGAGGATCGCCAGCGGCACGCCGTCGGCCGACCGCAGCCGGGTGAGCTCCAGCACGGGATAGCCGAGCTTGACCCCGAGCTCGCGCGCCGCGGTCTCGTCCGCGATCCCGATCTCGTAGGAGATGACGCGGGTCGTCGGCGTCTGCCCCAACTGGCCCAGATCCTCGTAGAGGCTGGTCAGCTCGACATTGCGGGTCACCCGGCCGTGGACGACCTGCGTCCCGATGCCGCGGCGGCGGACCAGGAGGCCCTTGTCGACCAGCTCCTGCAGCGCGCGGCGGATGGTGGGACGCGACAGCCCGAGCCGGTTGCCGAGCGAGATCTCGTTCTCGAGGCGGGATCCCGGTGGCACCGTCTCGGCGCGGATCGCCGCCTCCAGCGCCGTCGCGAGCTGGTAGTAGAGCGGCACCGGGCTGGACTTGTCGAGGCTGTCGAACAGGTCCGCGGGCAGCGGGTACTCGGCTTGCATCCGCGTCCTCCACAGGTCGGTCCAAATGTCAGAACAACCGTACACCTTGTGGATCTTGTCAGCCCATGCGCACGCCCGTAGGCCTATTCGGCGGCGCTCAGCGCGATGGTGCCGATGCCGAGTGCTGCCAGGATCGCGGCCGAGACGCGTTCGAGCGTCTTGGTCACCGCCGGCCGTTTGAGCCACAGCACAGCCCGCGACGCGAGCAGCGCCACCACCGTCAGGTACGCCGCCGCGACGACAGCGTCGATCGCGCCCAGCAGGAGGGTGTTGCCGATCGCGGCGCCGTCGTGGGGGACGAACTGCGGCGCGATCGCGAGGAAGAAGAGACCGACCTTCGGGTTCATCACCGTGGACAGCACCCCAGCAAGGAAGCCGGAGTGGAGGCTGGTCGTCCGCACCCTCGCCTCCGGACCCTGGGCGGCGTGCCGGCGGCTGGCGATCAGCGCTGCGACGCCGAGGTAGAGGAGGTAGAGGCCGCCCGCGATCTTGACGACGCGGTAGACCTCGGCGGACTGCTCCAGCAGCGCGGCCAGCCCGAACGCGACGGCGAGCGCCCACAGCATCGAGCCGACGGCGGACCCCGCCGACGCCGCGAGGCCGGCGCCCGGGCGGGCCAGGCTGTACCGGAGGACGAGGAACGTGTCGGGGCCGGGCGTCACCGCCAGGATCGCGCAGAGGCCCGCGAAGGCGAGGAGGGCGGGGGCTGTCATGCAGCAAGTGTAGGGGGCACAGGCCCCACCCCCACCGCCGGTCGCCAACGGAGGACCTACGGCCCTCACCCGTCCCGATCTCCTCCGCTGACTGCGATTCCGGGGTCCGGCCGCACAGATCTCCTCCGTTAGCCACCCCAGGAACGACGCTGACCGGACGCGTTATGATCGCGCCCATGGACAACACGGAGCAGGTCGCGCTGGATGACAGCGTCGCCCGCCCCGAATCCGCTCCCACCGACCCGGCCGACACGGCGATCGCGGCGGTGGAGGAGCAGTTCACGATCCTCTTCAACCGCGTGAGCGCCGGGATGCGCGAGCGGTCCGCGCGCGTGCACCCCGACCTCCAGCCGGTCGGCTTCAAACTCCTGAACACCCTGGTGCGGACCGGGCCCGTGCACGCGGGCGCCCTCGCCGGGGAGCTCGCGACGGACAAGAGCGTCGTCAGCCGCCAGGTGCGCATCCTGGAGGAGCTCGGCTTCGTCGAGCGCCGCACCGACCCGGCCGACCGCCGCGCCAGCTTCCTGGTCGCGACCCCCGCCGCGATCGAGCGCGTCAACGAGGCGCGCGCCGCCGACCAGGCGCAGCTCTACCGCAGCCTCCGCCAGTGGGGCCCGGACGACGTCTCCCGCCTCGCCACCCTCCTCGCCCGCCTCAACCAGTCCTGACCCAGCCTCACCAACCGCGCGAGACGGCGCAAACTCGCCCCAAAGTCGCCGAGTGGGCGGAGAATCCGCCGCGTCGGCGGCTCAGCGGGCCGGGAGGCGCAGCTCGAGGGCGGTCCCGGCGGGGCCGGTGGAGGCCACGCGGACCTCGCCGCCGTGGCGCACCGCGACCTCCCGCACGAGCGCGAGGCCGATGCCGAAGCCCGATCGGGAGGGACCGGCGGTCGTGGTCGCGGGCGCCGCGCGAGCGAACCGGTCGAAGATCCGGGCCGGGTCGATTCCCTGGATGCCCGGCCCCTGGTCCGCGACTGTCAGGTACGCCGAGCGCCCCTCCCGCCGGATCGTCGCCGTCACCACGCCGCCGGCAGGGGAGTGTGCGACGGCATTGTCGAGCAGGGCGGTCGCGCAGCGCTGCAGGGTCGTCGCCGGGATGTCGCTCGCGACCTCGTCCCGCACCTCCAGCCGGACCGTCACCCCGGCCTGCCCCGCAAGCACCCCGAGCGACTCGACCGCTCGGCGCACCGGGTCGGCCAGCTGCACCGGACCGTCCGACGCCGCGGCGCGCTCGCGTTCGGGGTCGGCGGCGAGCAGTAGGTCGTTGACGACCTCGATCAGCGTGCGGGTGTCGTCGCGCAGCTCCGCCACCGTCGCGGTCGACGGGTCGCCGTCCGGGAGGCCGCGCTGCAACACCTGGAGCCGCGCGTCGAGCACCGCGAGCGGTGTCCGCAGCTCGTGGCTGGCGTCCGCCACGAAGTCCCGCTGCCGGCGCAGCGCCTCCCCGAGCGGCCGCACCGCTCGCCGTGTGACCACCACGGCGAGCACGCCGGCGACGATCACCGCGAGCACGCCGACGACGATGAACGCGATCATCGCGTCCACGGTGTCGATGTAGATCTTGTGCTCGCCGGGGCGCGGAGCCTCCTGCAGCTCCGACGGCTGGAGCTGGTCCAGCACGAAGAAGAACGCCACCCCGATCGCCGCGACGACCAGCGCGCCCGACGCGATGGTGAGTTGGAGGCCGACCGTGCGGGAGGCGCGGCGGACCTCCCGGAAGTCGACATCATCCCGCCTGGTCACAGCTGCCCCAGCCGATAGCCCTCGCCGCGCACGGTCGCGATGATCTCCGGATCGGTCTTGCGCCTCAGGTAGTGGACGTAGGTGTCGACGGTCCCGGGCTGCTCGTCCGCCTCGAACACCGCCTCCAGGATGTGCGCGCGCGAGAACGTCCGCAGCGGGCTCTCCGCCAGCAGCCGCAGGAGGTCGGACTCCCGCTCGGTGAGCTGGATGCGACCCTCGTAGGGCGAGTAGATGCTGCGGCTCTCCGGGTAGAACCGCCATCCCCCGACCGGCAGCTCGCGGCCCTCGCCGGTGAAAATGCGGGTCAGCGCCCGCAGCCGCGCGAGCAGCTCGTCGAACTCGAACGGCTTGACCAGGTAGTCGTTCGCCCCGGCGTCCAGGCCTTCGACGCGGTCCCGGAGGGCGCCGAGCGCGGTGAGCATGATGATCGGTGCGACGACGCGGCCGTCGCGCAGCTTGCCGACGAGGGTCACGCCGTCGATGCCGGGCAGCCGCCGGTCGACCACCATCGCGTCGAACCGCTCCCGGAGCCCCACCGCGAGCCCGGCCTCCCCGTCGACCACGCGCGTCACGTCGTACGCCTCCGACAGCACCTGCTCGATCAGCGGGCCGAGGCGCGGGTCGTCCTCGACGAGCAGCACGCGCAGTCGGGAGGCCTCCATGTCGTTCAACTTAGCGCGGCCCCCGTGGTTCGCGGCCGTGCGCGGGGTCGAGCCCCGGACCGATGAGCGGGAGCCGCTCCAGCGGCGGCGCGATCAGCCGCAGCACGCCGAGCACGAGCAGGACCGCCGCCGTCGCGTAGACGAGCGACGCCAGCACGTCGCTGGGATTGTGCACGCCGAGGTAGACGCGGGAGAGCGCGGTGAGCAGGGGAGCGACGACCGCGAACGCGATGAGCGGTCTCCGCAGACGGCCCTGGCCGAACACGATCAGCAGGCCGAGGGCGAGCGCCACCGCGAAACTGGTGTGCCCGCTCGGGAAGCTGAATCCGGTGTCGGTGAGGACGTGGTGCGGGAGCCCGGCGGACAGCGGCCGCGGGCGCTGCACGACATCCTTCACGACGGAGCTGCCCAGCCAGGGGAGCAGGGCGAGCGCCGCGAACGCGAGCGCCGGCCCGAGCCTGCGCCGGGCGATCCAGGTCGCCGCGGAGATCAGCCCGACGGTCGCGAGGGCGGCCGCCGGCGAGAACAGGAGGTCGTCGGCAAGCGTCACCGCGTCGAGGAACGGCGTGCGGGCTCTCTCGACGGCGCGGATGACGCCGAGGTCCCACGCGGTGAAGGCGGGGGAGGCCACGATCGCGAGGCCGGCGAGCACCACGAGCAGGACGACGATGAGCGGGAGGATGACGCCACGCGCGGTGGCGGACGGCGTAGCCGATCGCTGCTCGTCTCCGCCGAGCGCCCGGCGGGGTGTGGTCGCGGTCATCGCTCCTCCTTCGACCCTCCAGCCTGCGCGCCGCCTCCCCAGATGCCGCTAAGGATCCCCGGCCCCCTCCCAGCCCCCGGCCTCTCAGAGGATTCTGGGAGGCGATGCGGGATGCTGTCGGGATGCTCCGCAACAAGGTCCCCGCCGTCACGGCGCTGTTCTGGGTCACGAAGCTGCTGACGACGGCGATGGGGGAGACGACCTCCGACTACCTGGTCAAGAACTACGACCCGGTCATCGCGGTCATCGCCGCCTTCGTGGTGTTCGCCGCCGCCTTGGTGCTGCAGTTCGCCGTGCGCCGCTACATCCCGTGGGTGTACTGGCTGACGGTCTTGATGGTGGCGGTGTTCGGCACGATGGTCGCCGACGTCCTGCACATCGTCATCGGCATCCCGTACCTGGTCTCGACGGTCTTCTTCGCGGTTGTCCTGGCCGTCGTGTTCCTGGTCTGGTACCGCACGCAGCGGACGCTGTCGGTGCACCACATCGACACGCGGCCCCGGGAGTTCTTCTACTGGTGCGCGGTGCTGGCGACGTTCGCGCTCGGCACGGCGGTGGGTGACCTCACCGCGACGACCTTCGGGCTCGGCTACCTGGTGTCCGGCATCCTCTTCGGCGTGCTGTTCGCCATTCCGGGTGTCGCGTACCGCTGGTGGGGGCTCGGCGCGACCGCAGCCTTCTGGACCTCATATGTTCTGACCCGGCCTTTCGGAGCCTCGATCTCGGACTATCTGGCCGTCTCCCACGCGCGCGGCGGCCTCGACCTGGGCACCGGACCGGTCAGCCTGGTGCTGTTCGCGGCCATCGTCGTGTGCGTCGTGGTGATGAGCGTCCGCCGTCCCGCAGGGCCGGGGGCGACCGCCGCGGAGGGGCGCGCGAGCTCCACTCTGGCCGCCGAATAGCCCACCCTCCCGGGTTCCCTTAAAGTCAGCCGCTGGTACCCTCGATCGGGTATGACGCCCGCGGACCCCTCTCGCAGTCGCGGCCGCCGCTCGGCAGGCCGTCGTGCCGCCGTACCCGCGGCGAGGCGGTCGAGCGCCCCGAAGGCGCCCCGGACCACGCCCCGGAATGCGTCAGCACCCCGACGTCGTCGCCGCCCGCTGCAGCTCCCGCTCCACCACCGCCTCGGCGTCTCGCTGGCCGTGATCGCTCTGGTCTGCGGCTTCTCGATCGTGCCGACGGACGCCGCGCTCGCCGCGACCGTGGTCGGCCCGGAGGCCACGACGCTCGCTCCCGGCGCGCCCGCCTCGGACGCCGTGCAGCACCTCCTGGTGGACGCCACGATCGGCGCCCCCGTCGTGGACCGCGACACCCTCGGCGCGACGGACAGCATCGAGAGCCTCGCCCGCATCGGAACGAACGAGTCGTGGGCCGAGCTGGTGCTGATGTTCGGCGGCTGGCAGACGACCAAGCCGAACGTCGACTTCATGCTGCGCTGGATGCGTCAGGAGAACGGCCCGCCGGACTGGTGGAACCGCAACAACCCGCTGAACAACGGCTACGGCTCCGGAGGCGGCGCCGGCTTCGGCAGCTACCCCGACCTCGTGACGGCCGCGAAGTACTGCGCCGAGAACCTGCAGCGCGGCTACCCGGCCGTCGTCGCCGGACTCACCGCCGGCACGAGCGCCGACGTCACCGCCGCCGCGATCTGGGCCTCCCCGTGGGCGAGCAGCCACTACGGCTACGGCTCGCACTGGAGCACGTCCCCCGTGCCGATCGTCACCGCCCCCGCCTCCGCCTGGGGCAACTAGCCCGCGCGTCCACCCCGACCGGCGCCGAGGGGCACGTAGTTGTCACTTTGCACGCGCATAAGTGACAACAACGTGCCCCTCGACGGAAGCCGTCAGCGCGCGACCTCGGAGGGTGCGCCCTCTCGGGTGATGATCGCAGCGTCGCCGTCCTCGTCCAGTTTCACGCCGAGGCGCTTGCGGAACGCCCGGGTCAGCACGAGCAGCGTGACGATCCCGATCGCCAGCCAGATCAGGCCGTAGGTGAGCGCGTCGAAGTGGAGGTTGGCCCACAGCACGCCGGTCAGCAGCATCCCGATCCCCGGCAGCACGAGGTTGCGGACGATCTGCTTCGCCCCGCGCACCTGCCGCTTGCGGATCGCGAAGTGGATGATCACCGTCGCGTTCACCATCGTGAAGGCGATGAGCGCGCCGAAGTTGATCATCGACGACACGAACTCCAGCGTGAACGCCGCCGCCAGCAGCGACACCGCGCCGACCAGCAGCACCGCCACGGCGGGAGTCCGGAACTTCGGGTGCACGAACGACAGCGTCCGCGAGATGCGGCCGTTCCCGTTGCGCGCCATCACGTAGATCATGCGCGAGACGCTCGCGTGCGACGCCAGGTTGGAGGCCACGGCCGCCGCGACCGCCGCCGAGATGAACAGGATCTGGAAGAGCAGCCCACCGGTCTTGAGCGCGATCTCCGGCAGCGTGTCGTCGGTGAAGTGGAAGCCGGCGAGCGTCGGGAAGCGCGACTGCGCGAACCACGCGGCGACGAAGAAGATCGCGCCGCCGATCATCAGCGCGAGCACGATCGCCTTCGGCACCGTGCGGGCGTCCTTGGCCTCCTCGGTGTACATCGTGATCGCGTCGAAGCCGATGAAGGAGAAGCAGACGACGGTCGCGCCGCCGATCACCGCAAGGATGTGGACGCCTCCGTGGAAGAGCGGCGTGAGGCTGAAGACCGTCCCGGTGCCCGCGCCCGCGTTCAGCGACGCCCAGGTCAGCGCCACGAACACCGCGATCAGGACGACCTGGAACGCCACCAGGACGCCGTTGACCTTGGAGGTGGACGACATGCTGAACAGGTTCATCGCCGTGATCGCCGCCACATAGCCGACCACCCAGATCCAGCCGGGCACCTGCGGGAAGAACGATTCCAGGTACAGCCGGACGATCAGCGCGTTCACCAGCGGCAGCAGCAGGTAGTCGAGCAGCGACGACCAGCCGACCAGGAAGCCGACGTTCGGGTGGATGGTCTCCGACGCGTAGGTGTACGCCGACCCGGCCGAGGGGAAGACCCGCGTCATCCGGCCGTAGCTCACCGCGGTGAACACCATCGCCACCAGCGCGAAGAGGTACGCGGACGGGACGACGCCGTTGGTCTCCCCGGTCACGATGCCGAACGTGTCGAACACGGTCATCGGGGTCATGTAGCCGAGTCCGAGGCCGACGATCGCCCAGAGGCCGAGGGACCGGCGGAGTGCGGTGGGTGCGGGGTTGGTGGACACGCGAGCTCCTTCGCTGCAGTCGGGGACGTGCCATAGTAAGCCCACTCCGCAACGAAATCCGAATCGACAACGACGGATCGCATACCATATCGGGCGATTCAGCCGCGGAATACGTGGTGATTCGGCGTTTTGAGTGTCGATTCCGACAGTCGGCGAAATCTACTTCGCCAGCCACTCCTTCAGCCGAGGCAGCGGCCACGTCGTCACGATCCGCTCCGCCGGCACCCCGTTCGCCGCCGCCCGCGCCGCGCCGTAAGCGAGGAAGTCGAGCTGTCCCGGCGCATGCGCGTCGGTGTCGATCGAGAACAGGCAGCCCGCGTCGAGCGCCCGCTGGATGAGGTCGTCCGGCGGGTCCTGTCGCTCCGGCCGCGAGTTGATCTCGACCGCGACGCCGTTCTCCGCGCACGCCGCGAACACCGCGTCGGCGTCGAACTCGCTCGGCGGCCGGGTCCCGCGCGACCCCTGCACCAGCCGTCCCGTGCAGTGGCCCAGCACGTTCGTGTGCGGGGCGCGGATGCCGCCGAGCATCCGGGCGGTCATGGTGCGGCTGTCCGCGCGCAGCTTGGAGTGCACGCTCGCCACCACGACATCCAGCCGGTCGAGGAGGGCGGGGGTCTGGTCGAGCGTGCCGTCCTCCAGGATGTCGACCTCGATGCCGGTCAGGAGGGTCACGCTGCCGGTGTCGAGGCCGGCGATGATGTCGAGCTGCTCCTCCAGCCGCTCGGCGCTCAGGCCGCTGGCGACCGTGAGCGTGGGGGAGTGGTCGGTGATCGCCTGGTACTCGCGCCCCAGCGTCGCGGCGGCGGCGGCCATCACCTCGATGGGCACGGTGCCGTCCGACCATTCGGTGTGGCTGTGGAGGTCGCCGCGCAGCTGGGCGCACAGCTCGGCCCCGCCGGCGTCGAGCGGCTCAGCGTTGCGCTCGCGGAGGTCGGCCAGGTAGGTCGGGACCTCCCCCTCGACGGCCTGCGAGATGACCTGGAAGGTGCGGTCGCCGATCCCCTTCGTGCGCTTGAGCCGTCCGTCCGCGACGCGTGCGGCGACCTCGGGCGTGCCGAGCGGCGCGATGATCGCGGCGGCCTTCCGGAACGCCTGGACTTTGAAGGACGGGGCGAGCTCGCGCTCCAGCCAGAAGGCGATCTCGTTCAGCGCTGCGACCGGTTCCATGCCCTCATGCTCCCACCCTGCCGGCGGTTACGGGGCGTTACGGGCGAGGGCGGCGGTGCGGGAGGCCGCCGCTAGCGTCGGAGGGTGAGCACCGCGATCGAGAACCTGGGCCGCGAGTCCCGCCTCTACGAGCCGAGCGCCGGGTTCGCCGCGCAGGCGAACGTCGGGCCGGACGTGTTCGCCGAGGCCGCCGCCGACCCGGTCGCGTTCTGGGAGCGCCAGGCCGCCCGCCTCGACTGGGCCGAGCCCTGGCGCACCGCCCACACCTGGGAGCCCGCCACCCCCGGCCCCGACGGCGAGCTCAGCATCCCGCGCGCCGAGTGGTTCGCCGGTGGAAGACTGAACGCCGCAGTCAACTGCGTCGACCGGCACGTCGCCGCCGGCCACGGCGACCGCGTCGCGCTGCACTTCGAGGGCGAGCCGGGCGACCGCGAGACCGTCACCTACGCGGACCTCCAGCGCCGCGTCGCCAGGGCCGCCAACGCCCTCACCGCGCTCGGAATCGGGGAGGGCGACCGCGTCGTCGTCTACCTTCCGGTGCTTGCGGAGACGGTCGTCATCACGCTCGCCATCGCGCGGGTGGGCGCCATCCACTCGCTCGTGTTCGGCGGCTTCTCGGCGGAGGCGCTGCGGTTCCGGGTGGAGGACACCGGGGCGAAACTGCTGGTGACCTCGGACGGGCAGTTCCGCCGCGGCGAGGCGGTGCCGGTGAAGGCGCAGGCCGACGCCGCCGTCGCGGGCGTCGACGCGGTAGAGCACGTGCTGGTCGTCCGCCGCACCGGCGAACTCACCCCGGACGTCCCGTGGACGCCCGGCCGCGACGTCTGGTGGCACGACGTCGTCGACACCGCCCCCGACGTTCACGAGCCCCGCTTCTTCGACGCCGAGACCCCGCTGTTCATCATCTACACCTCCGGGACCACCGGGAGGCCGAAGGGCGTCGTCCACACCACCGGCGGCTACCTCACCCAGGCGTCGTGGAGCCACTGGGCGCTCTTCGACGCGAAGGACTCCGACGTCTACTGGTGCACCGCCGACCTCGCCTGGGTGACAGCGCACACCTACGTCCTCTACGGCCCGCTGTCGAACGGCGCGACATCGGTCATCTACGAGGGCACCCCGAACACGCCCAGCGCCGGCCGGCACTTCGAGATCATCGAGCGCTACGGCGTGACGACGTACTACACGGCGCCCACGCTCATCCGCACCTTCATGAGCTGGTTCCCGGACGGGCTCGCCGCGGCCGGCCCCTGGGACCTCTCCAGCATCCGGCTCCTCGGCACAGTGGGGGAGGCCATCAACCCGGAGGTCTGGGTCTGGTTCCGGGAGCAGCTCGGCGCCGGCCGCGCGCCCGTGGTCGACACCTGGTGGCAGTCGGAGTCCGGCGCGGCCATCGTCGCCCCGCTGCCCGGTGTCACCGCGCTGAAGCCCGGCTCGGCGACACTGGCGGTGCCCGGCGTGACGGTGCGCGTGGTGGATGAGCGCGGGGAGGACGTGCCGCGCGGCTCCGGCGGCTCCATCGTGATCGACGGCACCTGGCCCGCGATGTCACGCACGGTCTGGGGCGACCCGGAGCGCTACCGCGACTCCTACTGGAGCGCGTTCGCCGACCGGGGCTACTTCCTCGCCGGCGACGGCGCGGCGGTGGACGACGACGGCTACCTGTGGCTGCTCGGGAGGCTGGACGACGTCATCAACGTCTCCGGCCACCGGCTGTCCACCATCGAGATCGAGTCGGCGCTGGTCGCGCATCCGTCCGTCGCGGAGGCCGCCGTGGTCGGCGTCGGCGACGCGACCACCGGCCAGGCGGTGGCGGCGTTCGTCATCCCGGCCGGGGCGCTCGATCCCTCCGGCCTGCGCGACCAGGTGGCCCGCGCGATCGGCGCCATCGCGAAGCCGCGCCACGTCGTGGTGGTCGACGACCTCCCGAAGACGCGCTCCGGCAAGATCATGCGGCGGCTGCTGGTCGACCTGTTCGACGGGCGGCCGCTCGGCGACACGACCTCCCTGCAGGACGAGACGGTGCCGGGGCGGATCGCGGAGGTGCTCGCGGCGCGGTCGCAGTGAACTCGGCGGAGCGGGTCAGTCCCGCTCCAACCCCACGAACATGGTCTCGTGGAGCACGGCGACGTGCCGTTCTGCGAGCGCGACAGCGGTCTGCGGGTCGTGGCCGCGGATCGCGGCGGCCAGCGCGGCGTGCTCGGCGTTGACCTCGTGGAGGTAGGCGATCGGGTAGGGGATGAAGTACGCGTAGAGGCGCCGCAGGGTCTCCTCGTACAGGCCGACGAGCGCCGGACGGCCGGCGGCGCGCGCGACCGCCAGGTGGAACCGCTCGTCCGCGGCGTGGTATTCGGTCCAGTCCTGGGCGGTGGCGGCAGCGGCGACCGCTGCGTCCAGCTCGGCGAGGTCCTCGTCGCTGGCGGCCACGGCGGCCAGGTGCGTCAGGCTCGTCTCGGCGAGCAGGCGCTGGTCGATGAGGCGGTGCACCTGTTCCGCGTCCGCGCGATAGGTCTCGACCGCGGAGCCGGCGCCGGCTGTGGCTGCGGGCGCGGCCTCCGCGACGAACGTGCCGCCCGAGCGGCCCCTGACCCGCCGGAGCAGGCCCTCCTCGGCCAGGCTCTTGATCGCGCGCCGCGCGGTGATCTCGCTGACGTCGAGGGCGGCGGCGACGTCCGCGTCGCTCGGGAGCTGCTCGCCGGGCGCGAGCAGCCGCAGCTCGACCGCGAGTGCGATGCGCGCGCGCACGGTGTCGACGGCCGAGAGCCGCGTGATCCCGGCCACGGCAGGGCCCGTCAGTGCGGGCACGGCCGTGTGCGTGAGCGTGCCGGGAGCGTCTCCGGTCATGGCGTCCAGCATAGGGAGATCACCGGGGGTGGACAAATTCGATCATAATGATCTATTTTATTTCCCAGCAGTTCCGCAGCATCCCCGTCCCCGCCCATCCCGACCAATGGAGGTCCGCAATGCCGGGTCAGCTCACCGTTGCAGCCGTCCAGTCGGCGCCCCGTGCGATCGGAGCCGAGCTCGAGCCGTTCGCCGCCGACGTGGCCCGCCACGCGGCCGCGGGCGCCCGCCTCGTCGTCTATCCCGAGCTCCACCTGTTCGGGGCCGATCACCTGCCGGAGTCGGTGCGGAACACTGCGCTCGGCGCGTCGGCCGTCCCCCTGGACGGCGAGCTGGTGCGCACCCTCGGCGCGATCGCCGCCGATGCGGGCGTCTGGCTGGTCCCCGGCAGCGTCTGCGAGCGCGGCCCGCAGGGCGAGCTCTTCAACACCGCGCTCGCGTTCGCCCCGGACGGCGCGCTCGCCGCGAGCTACCGCAAGATCTTCCCGTGGCGTCCCTTCGAGCCGTACGTGCCTGGAGACCGTTTCGTCGTGTTCGACCTCGACGGCAGCACCGTCGGGCTCGACATCTGCTACGACGCCTGGTTCCCCGAGGTCAGCAGGCACCTGGCCTGGCTGGGCGCGGAGGTCATCGTGAACGTCGTGAAGACGACCACACCCGACCGCGAGCAGGAGGTCGTGCTCGCGCGGGCCAACTCCATCGCGAACCAGGTCTTCACCGTGAGCGTCAACACCGCCGGCCCGGTCGGTCGCGGGCGCTCGATCGTCGTCGACCCCGAAGGCGCCGTCCTCGCGGAGTCGGCGGGGGATGAGGAGACCGTCCTCGCCCTCGCGCTCGACCTCGACCGGGTCGCCCACGTCCGGGAGTACGGCACCGCCGGCGTCAACCGGATGTGGTCGCAGTTCCGCCCAGAGGACGCGGCGATCCCGCTGCCGCTGTACGCGGGACGGATCGACCCGCGCGACTGGGCCGTCCAGTCCCGCGCCCTCCCGAGCACCACCCTCTCCCGTCAGCCTCTCCTCTGAAGGAACCCGGCATGTCCACTGCTCCTGCTCCTGCTCCCGCTCAGCCCTCGCTGGCCCGGACCCTGCGCCTCCCGTCCCTCGTGCTCTTCGGCCTCGCATACATGACGCCGCTGATCGTCCTCGGCATCTTCGGCGTCGTCGCCGAGACCACCGGGGGCGCGAGCGCGTCCGCCTACCTCGTCGCGCTGGTCGCGATGCTGTTCACCGCCTCCAGCTACGGCAGGATGGCCGCCGCCTACCCCGTCGCCGGCTCGGCCTACACCTACGTGCGGCGCACCATCGATCCACGGGTCGGCTTCCTGGTGGGCTGGGCGGTGCTGCTCGACTACCTGTTCCTCCCGATGGTCATCTGGCTGATCGGCGCCGCTTACCTGGAAGCGCAGTTCCCCGCCGTCCCGGGCTGGCTGTGGATCCTCGGCTTCATCATCGTGACGACGTTGCTGAACATCCTCGGCATCAAGGTCGCCGACCGGACGAACTACATCCTGATGGCGTTCCAGGTGCTCGTCATCGTCGTGTTCGTCGGGCTCTCGATCGGATCGGTCGTCGCGCGTCAGGGTGCGGGCGGCCTGATCTCGGCCGGGCCGTTCGCGAACCCGACTGCGTCGTTCCAGGGCGTCACAGCGGGCGCCGCGATCGCGGCCTACTCCTTCCTCGGCTTCGACGCCGTGACCACGTTCACGGAGGAGACGATCGAGCCGCGCAAGACCGTGCCGCGCGCCATCCTGCTCATCGCCCTGATCGGCGGCGTGATCTTCATCCTGGTGTCATACACGACCCAACTCGTGCACCCCGGCGGCCAGTTCCACGACGCGTCGTCCGCCGCGTTCGACATCGCGATCACCATCGGCGGCAACGTATTCGGCTCGATCTTCATCGCGGGCCTGGTGGTCGCGCAGTTCGCCTCCGGCCTCGCCGCGCAGGCCTCCGCCGCCCGCCTGATGTTCGCGATGGGCAGGGACGGAGCGCTGCCCCGCAAGGTGTTCGGCGAGATCAGCCGTCGGTTCCGCTCACCGGTCGTGAACCTGGTGATCATCGGCGTCGTCGGGCTGGTGGCGATGTTCCTGGATGTCGCGACCTCCACCTCGTTCATCAACTTCGGCGCCTTCGTCGCCTTCACGATGGTGAACGTGTCCGTGATCGTCTACTACTTCCGCCAGCGGCGTGAGGGCCACCGCCACAACGCGATCCTCTACGTGGTGCTGCCCGCGATCGGCGCGATCATCACCGGCTACCTGCTGACGAGGCTGGACATCAACGCCATCGTGCTCGGACTGAGCTGGCTGGTGATCGGCGTCATCGTGCTCGCCTTCGTGACGAAGGGCTTCCGCCAGCTTCCTCCGGAGATCGCGTACGACGAAGCCGATGCGGAAACCGCAGACGAGACGCGGCCGGCCGCTCCGGCCCCTGCTCCGGCCCCGGTGGCGACGGAGGCCGCCCCGGCCCCGGCCAGGGAGTAGGCGTGCGGCTCGCGCTCGCGCAGCTCGCGTCGGACGACGACGTCGCAGGCAACCTCCGGGCTGTCGGCGACGCCGTCGCGCGCGCGGCGGACCGGGGAGCGGAGCTGGTGCTGCTGCCGGAGTACGCGATGTACGAGAAGAAGATGGTGGACGCGACCTTCGCGGGCGTGGCCGAACCGCTCGACGGCCGCTTCGGTTCCGCCGTCGCCGGGCTGGCGGCCTCCCGGCGCGTGACGATCGTGGCGGGGCTCGTCGAACGGTCGTCCGACGGCGCCGACCCCCGGCCGTTCAACACCCTGGCGGCGTTCGGCCCGGACGGCAGCCTCCTGGCCCGGTACCGCAAGATCCACCTCTTCGACTCGTTCGGCTTCCGGGAGTCGGAGTGGATCGCCCCCGCCCCCGAGCCGGAGCCGGTGGTCTTCGAAGCGGGCGGGCTGACTGTCGGCCTGATGACCTGTTACGACCTCCGCTTCCCCGAGCTCGGCCGCGCGCTCGCCGACGCCGGCGCGGACCTGCTGGCGGTGTGCTCGTCGTGGGTGCCTGGCCCGCACAAGGTCGACCAGTGGCGGACGCTCGCGCGGGCACGCGCGATCGAGAACGGCTGCTTCGCCGCTGCGGTGTCGCAGGCGGAGCCGATCTCGGTGGGCCACAGCCTGCTCGCCGACCCGCACGGCGATGTGATCGGGGAGGCGGGGGACTCGTCGGAGGTGCTGCTCGGCGACGTGGACCCGGCCGAGGTGGTCGCCGCCCGCGAACGCGACCCGGCCCTGCGGCTGCGGCGGCTCTGAGTCAGGACCGTTCCACTCGGTCATCCCGCCGCCGCGGACCGGAACAGGGCGAAGGAGGTCTCGCCGACGATGACGCTCTCGCCATCGTGGAGGGCGAGCTCCGGGTCGCTGGACAGCTCCAGTTCCCAGTGCGCGCCCGGCGGGTCGGGCAGCACGAACTCCACCCCGTTCCCGGCCGCGTTGAGCAGCAGGAGGAAGGAGTCCGCCCCCTCGTGCATGAGCACGAACGCGATCGAGCGCGCCTCCGGGTCGGCCCAGTCTTCGTCGGTGAACGACTCCCCGTCCGCACGCACGATCCGCACGGTGTCCGGGCCGCCCACGTCGGGCGCGTGCCGGTACCACTCGGGCCGGAGGGCCGGCTCCGTGCGGCGCAGGCGGATGAGCGTCGCCGTGAACGCGTGCAGGTCCCAGTCGGCGTTCGCCCAGTCGTACCAGGAGATCTCGTTGTCCTGGCAGTACGCGTTGTTGTTGCCCTGCTGGGTGCGGCCGAGCTCGTCGCCGCCGAGGATCATCGGGACGCCGGCCGAGAGCAACACCGTCGCGAGGAAGTTCTTCCGCTGCCGGACGCGGACGGCGAGGATCTCCTCGTCGTCGGTCGGGCCCTCCACGCCGTAATTGCGCGAGCGGTTGTCGGACTCCCCATCGCGGTTGTCCTCCCCGTTCGCCTCGTTGTGCTTCTCGTCGTAGCTGGTGAGGTCGGCCAGCGTGAAGCCGTCGTGGGCGGTGACGAAGTTGACGCTCGACAGCGGCGCGCGGCGGGAGTCCTCGTAGATGTCCGGGCTGCCGAGCACGCGCTGTGCAAGCGTCCCGAGCACGCCGGGGGTGCCGCGCCAGAAGTCGCGCACGTCGTCGCGGAACTGCCCGTTCCACTCCGACCAGTCGGCCGGAAACCCGCCGAGCTGGTACCCGGCGGTGTCCCACGGCTCGGCGATCAGCTTGACGCGCGCGAGGGTCGGGTCCTGCTGGATGAGTGTGAGGAACGCGCTGTGCAGGCTGGCGTCGCCGCCCTGCCGGGTGAGCGTGGTGGCCAGGTCGAACCGGAATCCGTCGATGTGGTAGTCGTCCACCCAGTAGCGCAGCGAGTCCATGATGAGTTGCAGGGCGGCCGGATGGCTGACGTTGACGCTGTTCCCGGTGCCGGTGGTGTCGAAGTAGTGCGCGCGGTCGCCCTCGACGAGCCGGTAGTAGGAGGGGTTGTCGATGCCCTTGAAGCTGTAGGTCGGCCCGAGGTCGTTGCCCTCGGCGGTGTGGTTGTAGACGACGTCGAGGATGACCTCCAGGCCGGCCGCGTGCAGCGCCTTCACCATGCCCTTGAACTCGTCCACCTGGTGCCCGGTGTCGCCCGTGGCGGCGTACTCGTTGTGCGGCGCGAAGAAGCCGATGGAGTTGTAGCCCCAGTAATTGCGGAGGCCCTTCTCCTGGAGGTGCGGGTCCTGCACGAACTGGTGCACGGGCATGAGCTCGACCGCCGTGACCCCCAGGTTCTTGAGGTACTCGACGGCGGCCGGGTGCGCGAGGCCGGCGTAGGTGCCGCGGAACTCCTCCGGCACCCACTCCATCAGCTTGGTGAAACCCTTGACGTGGGTCTCGTAGATGATGGTCTCGCTGAGCGGCGTGAACGGGCGCTCGTGGTCGCCCCAGTCGAACTCCTGCGGGTCGACGACGACGCCGAGCGCGACGTGCCGCTTCCCGTTGGTGTCGCTGCGCCGCTTGGGCCTGCCGAGCTGGTGGCCGAACACGGCCTGGGAGTTGTCCCACGACCCGGTGACGGCGCGGGCGCGGGTCGGCAGTAGGACCTTCGCGGGCGAGAAGCGCAGCCCGTTGGCGGGATCCCAGGGTCCGGCGACCCGGAGGCCGTAACGCGTGCCGGGGACGAGGCCCTGCACGTAGCCGTGGAAGACATGCCCGGTCCGGTTGGTGAGCTCGGTGCGGGTCTCCCGGCCGCGCGCGTCGAAGAGCGAGACGTAGACGTTGTCCGCGTTCTCGCTGTAGACGGCGACGTTGGCGCCGCCCTCGACGAGCGTGATGCCGAGCGGATACGGCGCGGAGCCGTCGCCGCTCACCGGACCGCCTGGGACGTGCTGCGGTGCGCGACGCTGGTGGGCGCGGGGTCGCTGAGCTGGGGGCAGAGCTGGGGCACGGTGCCTCCGATGATCGGTAGACCGACACCCTACCTGCGCGCGTGGCGGCGGCGGAAGCGGTTGACAGCGGTATCGGGGCCAGCTAGGCGGCCGCGACGTACTCCTGCCGCACGGCGCCACCCGTGGCGTATTCGATGAAGCCGAAGTCCTGATCGGAGTTCAGGATCACGGCGTCGTTCGCCACGGCGTACGCGGCGATGAGGCAGTCGAACGCGCCCGCGGCGCGCACGGCACCGTTGTCCCAGAGGGATTGCTGGATGCCGAGAGCCTCGCTCTCACTGGGGTGCTCCCAGGCTTCGAGAAACCCAGCCATGTGCTCCCGCAACTTCTCGTACTCTTCGGGAGAACGGGCGGAGTGGCAGTACTCCAGAACCTGCGGTGGGCAGGTGATGAGCAGATGCTGGGGGGTGACTTCCCTCAGTCGCCGCGCGATAGCCGGGCTGCTGGAAACCTTCTGCCAGATGCTGTTGTCGACGAGATAGGTGGTCACGAGTCGACCCCGGTGCCCGGTATGAACGTCGGCCTGATGGTCGGAGCGTCGATCTGGTCCGGCTCGAATCGGTGGGCGATGATGCGCTCGACAGCTGCCTGCTGACGGTGCATCGCGACCAGCCTCCGGAGCGCGATGTCGACGGCCTCCCGATTGGAGGATGCACCCGTGGTCGCCTTCGCCTGCGCGAGCAGATCCGGATCGATGTCGATCGATGTGATGGCCATGACCTCCCCCTCAAAGCTATATAGATCACTATATAGGTCTGCCGGGGGCGTTGCGTACAGCATTCTGTTCACCTCTCTACTTTTCTGACGCGGACCGCGCCGTCGAACACGGCCTCCGTGACCGTCTCATCCGCGGCGGCGGGGAGGCCGCTCCCGCTGAGTGCCGCCTCCACGCGGAGCCCGGCGCGGGTGAACCCGAACATGCCATCCACGCAGCTGACATCGGTCGCGCGCGCGTCGGCCGGCAGCCCGCGGCGCAGCTCGATGAGGCGGCGGTACCAGGCGAGCAGGCGGGCGTGCGTCGGACGGCCGGGTTCGGTCCAATCAAGGCGGGCGCTTTCGAAGGTGGCCGGGTCCTGCGGGTCGGGGACCACGTCCGGGTCCCAGCCCATCCGGGCGAACTCGGCGATCCGGCCGGCGCGGGTGGCCTCCGCCAGCTCGGGCTCGGGATGCGAGCTGAAGAACGGCCACGGCGTGGTCGCGCCCCACTCCTCGCCCATGAACAGCATCGGCGTGAACGGGCCGAGCAGGATCAGGGCGGCGGCGACCGCGAGGCGCCCCTCGTCGAGCGTCGCGGTGAGCCGGTCGCCCACGGCGCGGTTGCCGATCTGGTCGTGGTCCTGGCTGAACGCGACCAGCCGGGTGAACGGGATGTCGGCGTCGAGCGGCCGGCCATGGTTCCGTTCGCGGAAGCTCGACCAGCCGCCGTCGTGGAAGAAGCCGCGCTCGAAGACCCTGATCAGCGCCTGCGGCCCGGCGAAGTCGCCGTAGTACCCGCTCGTCTCTCCGGTCAGGTTGACGTGGACGGCGTGGTGCACGTCGTCGTCCCACTGGGCGTCGAGGCCGTAGCCGTGGCTGCGCCGCTCGCGGATCAGCTTCGGGTCGTTGAGGTCGCTCTCGGCGATCAGGGTCGCCGGCCGGCCGGTCGTCTCGCGGATGCCGGCGGCCTCCCGCGCGAGCGCCTCCAGGATGTGCTCGGCGCTGCTGTCGTGGAGTGCGTGCACGGCGTCCAGGCGCAGGCCGTCGACGTGCATGTCGCGCAGCCAGTACCGGGCGTTGTCGAGGATGAGCCGCCGGACCTCGCCTGAGTGCGGCCCGTCCAGGTTGACGGACGAGCCCCAGGTGTTCCGCCCCTCGCTCAGGTAGGGGCCGAACATCGGGAGGTAGTTGCCGCTCGGCCCGAGGTGGTTGTAGACGACGTCCTGGATGACCGCGATCCCGCGGCCGTGACACGCGTCCACGAACCGCTGGTAGGCGTCGGGACCTCCGTACGGCTCGTGCACCGCGAACCAGAGGACCCCGTCGTAGCCCCACCCGTGCGGCCCGTTGAACGCGTTGACCGGCAGCAGCTCTACAGCCTCCACACCGAGGTCCACGAGGTGGTCGAGCCGAGCGGCCGCGGCGTCCAGCGTGCCCTCGGGCGTGAAGGTGCCGAGGTGGAGCTCGTAGATCACGCGGCCGGTGAGCGTGCCGGGGCGCCAGTCGTCGTCGGTCCAGGCGAAGGCGTCAGGGTCCCAGGTGCGGCTGAGCGCGTGGACGCCGCCGGGCTGACGCCGCGAGCGCGGGTCGGGGAACGGGCCGGCTCCGTCCACCACGAAGCCGTAGTCGAGGGCGGCGTCACCGCCGTCGAGGGGTGCGGGCAGACGCCACCACCCGCGCTCGTCCTTCTGGAGCGGATGCCTCCCGGATCCGGCGACCTCGACCTCCACCGCACCGGCGTCCGGCGCCCACACCGGGAAGGTGCGGTCGCGGAAGTCGTCACCCATCACGCCGCCCCGCGCGCTCATCGGACCACCGCCAGCAGCGCGACCGGGTACCGGTCGAACAGCTCGGCGAGCCGGGCCCGGCCGCGCACCTCGCGTCCGGTCAGCTCGTTCCGATAGGTCGCCGGTCCCAGGTCGACCGCGGTGTCGCCCCAGCCTCCCGCCTGAGCCAACCCGACCGGCAGCCGGGTGGCCAGCGTGACGGCGCCGCCGCGGTCGAACGCCACGAGGTGCTCTGCGCGCTCGCCGTCCGCCGTCACGGGCCGGTACTCGGCGAAGAGCTCCGGTCTTTCGCGGCGCAGCCGCAGCGCTCGGGAGGTCACGAGCAGTTTCGCCGCTCCCGAGGAGTCGATGGGCGGGGCCCAGCCGTCATCGAGGTGGGCGAGCAGCCCGGCCGCGGCGTCGAACTCCACCGGGCGGCGGTTGTCCGGGTCGACCAGCGACCGCTCCCAGCGCTCCGAGCCCTGATAGACGTCCGGGATGCCGGGCATGGTCAGCTGGACGAGCTTCGCGCCGAGGCCGTTGCTCGCACCCGGCGCCTCGACGATCGCGGCGATCGCCGCGACCTCCGCGGCCACGCGCGGGTCGTCGAACGCCGCGTCCACCAGTTCGCCCATGGCGTCCTCGAAGGCGGCATCGGGGTCGGTCCAGCTCGTGCTCGCGCCGGCCTCCCGCGCGGCCTTGAGGGCGTACGCCTGGAGGCGCTCCCGCGACGCGGGCCACGCTCCGACGATCGACTGCCAGAGCAGGTTCTCCAGCGACCCGTCGCCGATCGACACGCGCTGGCGGACCGCCGCGAGGAACCGGCCCCAGCGCTCGGGCAGCTCCGCGAGCACAGCGATGCGCGCCCGGGTGTCCTCGCTGCGCTTGGTGTCGTGCGTGCTCAGCGTCGTCAGCGAGTGCGGGAGGTCGGCCAGGCGCTGCTGCTGCAGGCGGTGGAAGTCCGCCACAGCCACGGCGAACTCCGCCGGGTCGCCGCCGACCTCCGTCAGGGACGCCAGCCGGGTGTACCGGTAGAAGGCGTTGTCCTCCACGCCCTTGGCCATGATCGCGCCGCTGGTCTGCTGGAAGCGCGCGGAGGCCGCCCCCAGGTTGCTGTCGGGGTCCGGCGCGAAGGCCGTGCCGAGTTCCTGCAGCGCGTCGGCGAGGTCCGGCCGCGTGGCGGAGGCCGCGTCGAGCGCCGCCCGCAGGTGGTCATCGCCGAACGGGAGGTAGCTCCGATAGACCGGGAAAGCCGCAGCCAGCTCGGCCACGGCGTCGGCGAGGGGGTCGGAGGCGGCACCCTCCCCGCCCAGGTCGCGCACGACCCGCAGCACTTCCGACCGCAGGATCCCGTCGGCCGCCGCCCGCTTGCGGCGATGCACCAGCCCCGGCCAGTCCCTGCTCTCCTCGCGCGCGTCGTGCTCCTCCGCGAGCGCCGTCAGTGGCTCCTCGCCCGACGGGTCGACGAACACCCGATCCACGAGCCCGAGCGCGTCGTACCCGGTCGTGCCGGCGATCGGCCAGCTCGGGATCCGCTCGTCGCCCTCCAGGATCTTCTCCACCCAGACCGGTCGCCCATCGGCCAGGTCGGCGAGCCGCCGAAGGTAGTCTCCGGGGTCGCGGAGGCCGTCCGGGTGATCGACGCGGAGGCCGTCCACGAGCCCTTCGCGCACCCAGCGCGCGATCTCGGCGTGCGTGTCGTCGAAGACCCGCGGATCCTCCACCCGCACCCCGGCCAGCGAGTTCACTGCGAAGAACCGGCGGTAGTTCAGCTCGGCGTCGGCCCGGCGCCACGAGACCAGCTCGTAGTGCTGGCGGGCGTGAACCTCGCGCGGCGACGCGAACTCGGTGCCGGGAGCGATCGGGAACCGGTGGTCGTAATAGCGCAGCTCGCCGTCCACGACGCGCAGCGCGTCCTCCTCGTCCGGCCCGTCGCCGAGCACCGGGAGGCGCAGCCGGCCGCCGCCGAACGCCCAGTCGATGTCGAAGTGCCCGGCGTACGCGGACTCCTGGCCGAAGCGGAGCACATCCCACCACCACGGGTTCTCGTGCGGCACGGCGACGCCGAGGTGGTTGGGCACGATGTCCACGATGACCTGGAGGCCGCGCCGGTGGGCCGCGTCCGCGAACTCGCGCAGCGCGTCCGGGCCGCCGCGCGACTCGTCCACCCGTGTGGGGTCGACCACGTCGTAGCCGTGCGCCGACCCCGCGGACGATTGCAGCAGCGGCGACAGGTAGACGGCGCCGACGCCCAGACGCCGCAGGTAGCCGAGCACTTGCGCGGCGTCCCTCAGCGTGAAGTCGGGCGTGATCTGGAGGCGGTAGGTGCTTTTCGGGACGTCGTGGCTCACACCAAGGATTCTTTCGCGCGGCGAACCCCGCTGGAAGGGGCTGGACATTCCCGTGGATAACTCGCGCTCGCACGCGCCTGTGGAGGACTGAGGGGATTGAAAAACCCGTCCGGCTGTGCACCCTGGACCGGCGCACGACACCGTGGGAGCGTCGGGACGACCTGATCGAAAGGGGATAACGATGGGACTCGACGACAAGATGGAGAACGCCGCGGAGAACGCGGGCGGCAAGGCCAAGGAGGCCACCGGCAAGGCGACCGGCAACGAGCGCCTGGAGGCCGAGGGCAAGGGGGACCAGGCCAAGGCCGACCTCAAGAACGCCGGCGAGAAGGTGAAGGACGCCTTCAAGCACTGACGTCCTCCACGAGTCGCCCCCGCCCAGATGGGCGGGGGCTCTCGCGTTAACGGCTCAGGAGGGCAGGGCCGCTCAGGAGGGCAGGGCCGCGATCGCGCTGATCTCGATCAACGCCCCCGGCACCCCCAGCCCCGCGACGCGCGACCCGGTCACGAGCGGCGGCGCGCCCTCCCGGGCGAGCTGGGGCGCGATTGCCCCGTACGCCGCGCCGAGGTCGGCGGAGGCGTCGATGAGGACGAACCACTGCACCACATCGTCGAGCGTCGCTCCCGCCGCCGCGAGGGCGGCCTTCGCGTTGTCGAGGGCGCGCGCGGCCTGCGGGCCGACCTCCGGCGACACGAGCGTGCCGGTCTCGTCGACGCCGTTCTGGCCACCGAGGTAAACGGTCGCCGATCCGGCGGGGACGACGGCGACGTGGCTGAAGGCGGGACTGCGGACGAGCCCGTCCGGCTGGAGGAAGGTGACGGCCATGACGTCATCCTGCCAGCGACCACCGACCTCCGGACAGTGATTGGGCAGGTGAAATCCTGCATGTTTGCTCGCGCGTGACCGTGGAGCCGACCGGGGGAGGACCGCGCGGACACCGGATACTCGCATCCATGAAACCGCAGTCTCGTGGCGTCCCGTCCGATGCCGGGCCGACCGTGCCGCACGTCGAGCGCGCGACCAGCGTGGTGACCGGACAGCCGATCCTCATCCGCTGCGAGTGCCCGCTCGGACGCGACCATACCTACGCCGAATGGCAGGAGCGGTTCGGCAGCGGCGCCACGACCGAATGACGGCGGACGGAGGAGCGCCGTGTGCAGATCGTCTGGTTCCGCCCGCTGCGCGCATGGATTCTGTGAGGATGCGCGCCACCGCGCCCGTGGCGGCGTAGACCGATATCCGTGACGACGATCGAGCGACCTCCCGTGCGCGGCAGGGCGAGCCGGTTCTTCGAGGGAGCCCACCGCTGGGGCTGGTTCGAGGAGACCTCCGCGCTGTACACGGCGCGCACGGGTGTTTGCGCGCGCCGGCTGTTCCTCTATCCGCCCGGGACCACCTCCGCCGAGCGCCGCGCCATCGTCTTCCGGCGGCGCTGGCCGACCGTCGGCGGCCTGCTCGCCCTCCTCCCCGCGCTCGTGCTCGCGCCCGCTCCGGCGGTGACGGCGATCGGAGCGCTGGTTGCCGTCTACCTCGCGGGCTTCATCGTGGCCGCGGTGCTGACGCGCCGGGTGTGGAGGGAGTGCCGCGTGATCCGCTGCTCCACCGTCGCGGTCGGCGACCGGTACGAGACGTACGGCGACGAGCACCTGGTCACGGCCTCCCTCGCGTCGCTGCTCGCACTGGAGCGCGCGCGGGACGAGGGCCGGATCGACGAGGTCGGCTTCGAGCTCGGCTGGAGCCGCGTGTACGACCTGGCGCACGCCCGTCGCGCGGAGTAATTTGCGCTGCATGGGCGACCGTGTCGAGCGCGCCCGGGCGCTGCGTCGCGTCGGGCTGGGAGTGCTGTTCGCCGTCCTCGCGCTGATCTTCACGGTCGCGGTCACCGTGCTCATCCCGACTGAGGGCGAGAACCCGCGGGCGTGGGGGATCGTCGTGTGCGGGGTCGTGACGGTCGCGGTCTGCGCCCGGCTCGCACTGCGCAACTGGAGGCTGCTCAAGCACTACCGCGGGGACGACCTCCCGGTCGCACACGCCGTCCACCGGCGCCTGCTGCACCACTGACCCGGACAGGTCACGGCAGCAGGATCACCTTGCCGCCGGGATGCCCCGACTCCACCAACCGCGCGGCGTCGGCGGCCTCCGTCAGCGGGAACGTCCGCGCGATGTCCACCTCCAGCCCGCCCTCGGCGATGAGGGCGAGGGCGAGCGCGTAGGCGTCGTCGCGCAGCCGCAGCTCGTCGGCCGTCAGCGGGACGGGGTTCCCGCCTCCCCACGCGCGGATGCCCAGCTCGGCCGCGCGCGGCCCGACCACGATCGTGCCGATCCGCGAGCGGTCGTCGACGAGCGCGAAGGAGGCCTCCAGCGCCTCGTCGGAGCCGATGGCGTCGAGGATGAGGTCGTACCCGTCTGGCGCGGCGGCCCGCAGGCGGTCCAGCAGCCCGTCGCCGTACGCCACGGGGGTCGCCCCGAGAGCGCGCAGTCGCTCGTGATTCGCCGGCGACCCGGTCGCGATCACGGTCGCGCCCATCCGGCGGGCGAGCTGGATCGCCACCCTCCCGACGCTGCCGGAGCCGCCGTGGATGAGCAGCGTCGTCCCCGGCCCGACGCCGAGCGAGACCAGCACCTGGTGCGCGGTGCTCACCGGGACGCCGATCGCCGCCGCCTGCTCCCAGCTCACCGCGGCCGGCTTGCGCACGAGGTGGGAGGCCGGTGCGACCAGGTGCGTGGTGTAGGCGCCGCGTGCGTTGCGGACGACCACCTCGTCGCCGGGCGCCCAGCCGTCCACGCCGGCCCCGACCGAGAGCACGACCCCTGCTGCGTCGCTTCCCGGCACGCGGGGCGCGGTGATCGGGGCGCTCGGCCGGCCGCCGCTGCGCAGCTTGCCGTCGATCGGGTTCACGCCGACGGCGCGCACCTCCACGACCACGCCGTCGTCGGGCGCGACCGGGTCCGGGACCGTCGCCACCTGGAGGACCTCGGGACCGCCGAGCCGGTCGTACTGGATCTGCGTGGCCATGCGGGGGTCCTTCCGTCGCGGGTGATCGTCCTTTCGAGTCAACCAGGGCGGCGGCGGATTGTTTCCCCGCGCGTCAACGGCTCGCGAACGCCGCCCGGTAGCGCGTGGGCGGCACGCCGACCTCCGAGTCGAAGTGGTGGCGCAGCAGCGTGGCGCTCGCGAACCCGCTGCGCCGCGCGACCTCCTCGACGGGGATGTCCGTGGTCTCCAGCAGCAGCCGGGCATGGAGGACACGCTGCGTGGTCAGCCACTGCATCGGCGGCACCCCGGTCTCGGCGACGAAGCGGCGCGAGAAGCTCCTGGTCGACATGTGGGTCCTGGCCGCGAGGCCGGACACGGTGTGGTTCTCGTCCAGCGTGGTGCTCAGGTGTTCCAGCAGCTCGCTGAAGGTGTCGTCCTCGCAGTCGGACACCGGCCGCTCGATGTACTGCCGCTGGCCGCCGTCACGCTGCGGCGGCACGACCATGTTGCGCGCGATCGTGTTGGCGACCGCGCTGCCGAGCTCGCGCCGCACCAGGTGCAGGCACGCGTCGATCCCGGCAGACGTGCCGGCGCTGGTGATGATCGTGCCGTCGTCGATGAAGAGCACATCCGGGTTCACCCGCGCGAGCGGGAAGCGGCGCTGGAGGGCGTCGGCGTAGCGCCAGTGCGTCGTGCTCTCGCGGCCGTCGAGGAGGCCGGCGGCGCCGAGCACGAACGCGCCGGAGCAGACGCTGAGCAGGATGGCGCCGCGGGCGTGCGCGCGCCGGAGCCCGTCGAGCAGCTCCTCCGGGTACTCGTCGCGGATGGTGGCGGCCGGCACCGCGATGAGGTCGGCGTCCTCCATCGCCTCCAGCCCGTATGGCGCGATGAGCTGCACGCCGGTCTCGTTGCGGATCGGCTCGCCCGGGGTCGCCGAGCAGACCCGGAAGTCGAACGGCTCGATCCCCGCATAGCTGCGGTCGAGGCCGAACACCTCGCAGATGACGCCGAACTCGAACATCGCGAACTCGTCGATGACGGGCACGGCCACGCGCTTCAACATGCCTCCGAGTGTACTGGCCGTATCTTTGCGAAGATAGACCTGAAGCCACATGGTGGCCGAATATTTTCGGTCGTAACGTTGATGACATGGCAAACGGAACCTGGATACAAGGAATGGAACACGGCTGGGTGGCCCGCCCGGTCAAGACCAACGGCGGCGAGCCCATCCCGCCGCGCCGTCGCCGCTTCGTGCTGAGCGACTGGCTCCCCGCGGCGGTCGCCGCGCGTGGCGGGCGCGTCACCCGCGAGACCGAGCGCGGCCTCGCCGACCTGCGGGCAGCGCAGGACGCGCGCACGACCGGACGCTGAGCGACGGCGGCCCGCGGACTCCCGCCGCGGGCGCCGCCTAGGCTGGTCCGATGGAGATCAGCGCATCCGGATTCCTCTTCGACATGGACGGCACGCTCGTCGACTCGCACGCCGTGGTCGAGGCCGTCTGGAGCGAGTTCGGCCGGCGTCACGGCCTCGACCCTGCGGAGATCCTCGCCTACGCGCACGGCAGGCAGGCCGTCGACACCGTCGCGCACTTCCTGCCCGGCCTTCCCGCCGAGCGACGGGCTGAACTAGTGGCCGGGCTCGTCGCCGAGGAGCTCACGCGCACCGACGGCATCGTGGAGGTGCCGGGAGCCGCCGCGCTGCTGGCGGCGCTCGCCGAGGCGGGCGTGCCCGTCGCGATCGTCACGAGCGCGCCGCGCGAACTCGCCGTCGTGCGCCTGGAGGCGGCGGGCGTCCCCGTCCCGGCCGTGCTGGTGGCCGCGGAGGACGTGTCGCGCGGCAAGCCCGACCCGCAGGGCTACCTCCTCGCCGCCGAGCGTCTCGGCGTGCCGATCGACCGGTGCGTCGTGTTCGAGGACGCCGAGGCCGGCCTAGTCGCCGCCGTCGCGTCGGGGGGCCGGGTCGTCGTGGTCGGTGGCCACGTGTCGGCGACGACCGACGGACTGGAGCGCCTCCGGGATTACACCGGCGCCGTGCCCGGTGTCGTGGGGGCCTCGCTGCCGTCCTGACCCGGGGAGGCAGGGGTTGACGCCTCCCTCAACGCGATCTATTCTTTTATCAACCGATTGATTGATAAATGGACAGGTTGATAACGATGGACGACGAGCTCGACCGGGCCTTCGCGGCCCTGTCCGACCCGGTGCGGCGCGCGATGGTCGCGCGGCTCAGCCGGGGGCCGGCGACGGTCAACGAGCTGGCCGAGCCGTTCGAGATCAGCCTGCAGGCGGTGTCCAAGCACATCAGCGTCCTCGAGTCCGCCGGGCTCGTGTGGCGCACCCGCGAGGCGCAGCGCCGCCCTGTGCACCTCGACGCCGCCGCGCTGGAACGCCTGACCTCGTGGATCGACCGGTACCGCCTGGAGGCCGAGCAGCAGTACCGCAGGCTTGACGCCCTGCTCGCCGCGCCCCCGGCATCCTCACCAGAACAGAGCAAGCGAACCAAGGAGAAGGAATCATGACCAACCCTGTCGTCATCGATGCCGTACCCGGCACCTCGTACGCCGACATCACGCGGGAGTTCGAGGCGCCGGTGGAGGCCGTCTTCCGCGCCCACGCCGACCCCGACCTGTACGTGCAGTGGATCGGCCCCCGCAGCCTCGACAACACGATCACCCACTGGGACTTCCGCACCGGAGGCGGCTACGCCTTCGAGCAGAAGGACGCCGGCGGCGACGTCTATGCGTTCCGCGGCGTCATCCACACGGTCGTCGAGAACGAGCTCATCATCCAGACCTTCGAGTTCCTCGGAGCGCCCGACCAGGTGAGCCTCGACCTCCTGCGCTTCGAACCGCTCCCCGGCGGCCGCACCCGGCTCGCGGGCCACTCGGTGTTCCCGTCGAAGGAGGCGCTGGAGGCGATGATCTCCTCGGGCATGGAGTACGGGATGCGCGAGGGCTACGAGAAGCTCGACGAACTCCTGGCGAGGGGCTGACCGCGATGACCAGGGTCGTCGCCGACATCACCGTCTCGCTGGACGGCTACGTCACCGGCCCGGACGCCGGCCCCGGCAACGGACTCGGCACCGGGGGAGAGCCGCTGCACCGCTGGGTGTTCTCCGACGACCCCGACGACAAGCGCATCCTCGCGGCGGCGACGAAGCGCTCCGGCGTCGTGGTCATGGGCCGCAACCTCTTCGACGTCGTGGACGGCCCGGGAGGCTGGAGCGACGACCTCGGCTACGGCGCCACGGAGGTCGGCAAGCCCCCGTTCCTGGTGGTCACGAGCTCGGCCCCGCCCGCCGTGCGCCTCACCGGACTGGACTGGACGTTCGTCACCACCGGCCTGGAGGACGCCGTCGCCGCCGCCCGCTCGCGCGCCGAAGCGGTGTCCGCGGAGCGCGGAGCCGACCTGGACGCGGTCCTCATGGGCGGCGGCGCCCTCGTCGGCTCGGCGCTCGCCGCGGGCCTGGTCGACACGCTCGTCCTGCACCTGTCACCGATCATCCTCGGCGCAGGCACCCCCCTGTTCACCGGGTCGCGGCCGCGTCAGCTCGTGCAGCGGGAGGTCGTGGTCACCACGACGGCGACGCACCTGACGTACGACCTCGAGTGAACGCGCTGCTCGTTTGAGCAGAACGCGTTGCGGTGCGCACGTCATGGCCGCGACGTGCCAAGCTCTTGAATAGTGAGGCGGGCCGCGACTGGCGACAACGGCCGGCGGCCCGCCCACTTATCCGACGCGGCGCTGAGAGCGCTACTTCTCGCGGATATCGCGCGTCGCCTACTCCGTACCGAGTGGCCGCAGCGCCCCGTTTCCGAGCACGGCCCACGTTGTCGGAGGCGCGACGGCTAAGACCCAATGAAAAAGCCCCGGCTCTCCGCCGGGGCTCTCTCTACTGTCTCAACCAGTGTGCGCCACCAGGGAATCGAACCCCCAAACCTTCTGATCCGTAGGCTGGGTGGCTCTACTTCTGGCGGTGTTCAAGCGCCGCGACGCGGGTCTCCAGCGAGAACACCGCGCCGAGAAGCTCGACCATCATGTCGCCGGGGTCGATGGCCCCGTCTACGTCGTGACTCGCCTTAATGAATGCCACGAGGTTCGCAGTGATCGGGTAGTCCTCGGGAGGCAGTGCGAGATGCATGCGATCGAGGAAGTCGCCGAAGGTTTCGTCGGCCCCCTTCGGGCGCTGGTAGTCGCTCGTCGCTCTCGCGAATTCGTCACTGTCCATGAGCGCAGCCTAGCGGCCGGGACCAGGCATGAGCTCGGAGTACATGACGGATGCCGAGTGGAGGCTTTCGTTCAGCTCGTGCACAGCGACAAGCTCGTAGAGCGGACTGTCGCATAGTCGAGCACCGCTAATGCGAGCCCTTCTTGTGCCACCTTTGAATCTTTCGATCCGCGCGGGTCATCACATTGAACCTAGGCAGGCGCACCCGCTGGGACCTGCTCGACGCTTCGTCCCACTCGACTGTGAGCCAGATCCTCTTCAACCCCTGGTTGGGGAAGCTGAACGGTTTGCTTTCGGACTCGGGGGCGAGGTCCTCGATGTTCACAGCCAAGTATCCACGCTTGCCGAATGTGTGGGTCAGGCTGACGTTGGTCACGCGATTTGGCCCTCTGTTGCGCATTACGTACGGAACTTCGGTCCCGTCGTCCCCCCTTATCAAGCTTGCACGCAGCTCGCGAGTGAGCCAATCCTGCGAGAGAACGATGCGCCACGGTCGCCAGCGCAAGTAGCCGGAACGAACGACATTCACGACTTCCTCGCGGACCGGCTTAATCAGCCCCACAATGGCGGCGGCCAGCAGGACAAACCCGCCAAACCACCCGAAGTACTCCATGAAGCGGAGCATAGCCACGACCCGACCTGGTACCCCGCATTGGGGCGCGGAAGCCGGTCGTTCTGTGCCGATGTCGTACGTCGCCCACGCCGTCCCGAGTGGGCCGCAGAGCCCGTATTCCGAGCGTGGTCCACTTCGTCTGGTGCGCGACGTTGACGACCCAACGAAAAAGCCCCGGCTCTCGCCGGGGCTTCCTCTACTGTCTCAACCAGTGTGCGCCACGAGGTGTCTGGGTTCACGACATAGGCGACAGTTGATAGGTGACACATGAGTCGCGTCATAGGCGACAGTCGCTCTCGTGTCGAAGAACCGGGTCGCCGTTTTGAAGGTCGTTTCCAAGCAGCTCACCGTCGCCGCGGCGTCGGCTGAGTATGGGATGAGCCGCCAGCATCTACATCGACTCCTTGCCCGTTATCGCCAGGGCGGCTTGGACGCGGTCGAGCCGCGCTCTCGGGCACCACATACCAGCCCGCAGCAGACCGCCCCCGAAGTCAGGGAGCGGGTCGTGCAGCTGCGGCAAGAGCTGATCGGGAACGGGTTGGATGCCGGCCCGGCCACCATCGCATGGCACCTCGAGCACGAGGGCCTACCCGCACCATCCACCTCGACCATCCGGCGCATCCTCCACGAGGCCGGGCTCGTGGTGCCCGAGCCGCGCAAACGACCACGCTCCTCCTATATCCGCTTCCAAGCCGCGCAACCAAACGAGACCTGGCAGTCCGACTTCACCCACTGGCGCCTGGCCGACGGCACCGATATCGAGATCCTGAACTGGCTGGACGACCACTCCCGCTACCTGCTGGCCTGCACCGCCCACCGCCCGGTCACCGGAGACGATGTCGTCGCCATCTTCTTGAACACAACCGAGAACTACGGCGTCCCGGCCTCCACCCTGACCGACAACGGACGCGTTTATACCGCCCGCTTCGGCGGCGGCCGCAACGCCTTCGAATACCTGCTCCCGCTCCTGGGCGTCACCCAGAAGAACGGCTCACCAGGCCACCCGCAAACCCAGGGCAAGATCGAACGCTTCCACCAAACGCAGAAACGGTGGCTCGCAGCCCGCCCCGCCGCCCACGACCTCGCCGAGATGCAAGCCCAGCTCGAAACCTTTCGCGACCACTACAACGAGCAACGCCCCCACCGCGCCCTGAACCGATCAACACCCGGGCAGGCCTACCGGGCAACCCCGAAGGCCCTCCCCGCTGAACCCCGCACCCCTGGCCACTACCGGATCCGCTACGACCACGTCGACCAGCACGGCAAAATCAGCCTCCGCCGCGCCGGCCGCATGCACCACCTCGGCATCGGCGCCGACCACCGCGGCACCCGCGTCCTCGCCCTCGCCGACGACGCCACCATCACCGTCATCGCCCTACACACCGGCGAGGTGCTCTCCACCCACACCATCGACCCCACCCGCAGCTACTGGCGCAACCAACAGAAGGAGCCCGGCCGATGGCCGGGCTCTCTCTGAGTAACCAATGTCGCGACTCATCTGGAACACATGTCCCGACTCATCACA
>NZ_JBDHNI010000007.1:369176-387048 GCF_039615055.1 Microbacterium sp. X-17 | reverse complement strand
ACGGTGAGGTCGTCCGGCTGGAAATACAGGCCGGGCTCGATCGTGAAGGTCATGCCGGGCTCCAGCTCGCCGTCGAGGTAGAGCTCGCGGCGGGCCTGCGCGCAGTCGTGCACGTCGAGCCCCAGGTGGTGGCTGGTGCCGTGCACCATGTAGCGGCGGTGATGCTGGTTGTCGGCCTCCAGCGCCTCCTCGGCGGAGACCGGCAGCAGCCCCCACTCGGCGGTCCGGCGGGCGATGACGGCCATCGCGGCCGCGTGGATCTCACGGAAGCGGATGCCGGGGCGGACGATCGCGAACGCGGCGTCCGCGGCCTCCCGCACCGTCTCGTAGACGAGCCGCTGGGTCTCGGTGAAGGCGCCGTCGATCGGGAGGGTGCGCGTGATGTCGGCGGTGTAGAGGCTGTCGACCTCCACGCCCGCGTCGATCAGGATCAGGTCGCCGGGGGCGACCGGGCCGTCGTTGCGCGTCCAGTGCAGGATGCACGCGTGCGGGCCGCTGGCGGCGATGGTGTCGTAGCCGACCGCGTTGCCGTCCAGGCGGGCCCGCGCGTTGAAGACGCCCTCCACGATCCGCTCGCCGCGCGGGTGGGAGACGATGCGGGCCAGATCGGCGACCACGTCGTCGAAGCCGGCGGCGGTCGCGGCGATCGCGGTGCGCAGCTCGGCGACCTCGTAGGCGTCCTTGACGAGGCGCAGCTCAGAGAGGTCGCGGGCGAGGCGGTCGTCCTCGGCGTGGTCCTCGGGATCGAACACGGAGGCGCCGGCGTCGGCCTCGGCCGCGAGCACCAGTCGGGCGGCGTCCACGCGGTCGGTCAGCTCGGGGTCCGCCTCGCGCAGCACGAGGGTGGCGCCGTCGACCGCGTCGAGCACCGCCTCCACCACGGCGATGCCGCGGGTCGGGAGGGCGAGGTCGCCGGCGACCTGGGCGAGAGACGGGCGCGGGCCGATCCAGAACTCGCCGATCTCCGGGTTCGCGTAGAACTCGTCGGAGTCGCGACCGGCGCGCTCGCGGAAGTAGAGGGTGGCGACGTGGCCGCCGTCGTGCGGCTCCAGCACGAGCACGCTGCCGGGCTCGGCGTCGGAGCCCCAGCCGGTCAGGTGCGTGAACGCGGAGTGCGCGCGGAACGGGTAGTCGGTGTCGTTGGAGCGCTGCTTGAGCCGCCCGGCCGGGATGATGAGCCGCTGCCCGGGGAAGAGCTCGGAGACACGGGCGCGGCGGGCGGCGGCGTAGGCTGCCTGCGCGCGGGCGGCGGGGACGGTCTCCGGACGCTCGGCCCAGTTGCTGCCGATGTATTCGCGGAAGTTCTCCGATCCGGGGGTGGTGGAGCGGTTCGCGGTGGCGCGCGGCGCGTCGTCGCTCGTGGCGGGGCTCGTGGCGGGCGCGGGCGCGGTGGTGTTCTCGGACGACATGCCGACCATTCTTCCATCCATACGCACTCATAGGATGGTGGGCATGGCTGATGAGCGACGGTTCCGCGGTCCCGTCGACCTCCACACGCACTCCAGCGTGTCGGACGGCACGGAGACCCCCGCCGAGCTGGTGCGTGCCGCCGCGGCCGCCGGGCTCGGCACGATCGCCATCACCGACCACGACTCGACCGCAGGCTGGGCCTCGGCCGCCGCGGCGGGTGCGGAGGCCGGCGTCACCGTCATCCCCGGCATGGAGCTGTCCACGCGAGTGGAGTTCGCCAGCGTGCACATGCTCGGCTACCTGTTCGACCCGGCGAACGAGGCGCTCGTCGCCGAGACGCGCCGCATCCGCGACGGCCGGATGCGCCGAGCGGAGGACATGGTCCGCCGCATCGCCGAGGACTACGAGATCACCTGGGCCGACGTGCTCGCCCAGGCGACGGAGGGCGCGACCGTCGGGCGTCCCCATATCGCCGACGCGCTCGTCGCCCGCGGGCTGGCCGCCGACCGCAGCGCCGCCTTCGCCGGCATCCTGCACTGGCGCAGCGGCTACTTCCAGCCGCACTACGCGCCGGACCCGACCACCGGCATCCGGCTCATCCGGGGTGCGGGGGGAGTGCCCGTGCTGGCCCACCCTGCGACGAGCGCCCGCGGCGTCATCCCCGAGGACCGGCTGCGCCGCCTCGTCCGCGCCGGGCTGTTCGGGCTGGAGCTCGACCACCGCGAGAACCGGGCGGAGGGGGTGGCCGTGCTGCGCGGCTACGCGGCCAAGTACGGCCTCCAGATCACCGGCTCCAGCGACTACCACGGGGCCGGAAAGCCCAACCGGCTAGGCGAGAACACCACCGATCCGGCCGTCGTGGAGCTGATGATCGAAGAAGCGACAGGCGCGGCGCCTTTCTACGGATGAGCGCGAGCACCCGTTAGCCTGGTCCGCGGGGATCGGGAAGCGAGGTACGTGTGTCTCGACGGCTCTGGACGTCTTCTGTCGCGGTGGCGGCGCTCATCGGAGCGCTCACGGTGGCGGGCGGCGCGGCTCCCGCGAGCGCGGACACCTACCCCTCCTGGGACGACGTGCAGGCGGCCAAGGCCAACGCCGCAGCGGCCCAGGGCGAGGTCGACCGCATCAACGGCCTCCTCGCGTCGCTGCAGACCGCGGCCAACGCGGCGGGCGACCTGGCGGTGAAGCGCCTCGGCGAGTACGGCAAGGCGGAGGCCGCGCTCAAGGAGGCCACGGCCAAGGCGCAGGACATCGCCCAGCAGTCCCAGGCGGCCGCGGCGCGGTCGGACGAGCTGCGGGCGGAGAGCGGCAAGTTCGCGGCCCAGCTCACCCGGTCGGGGACTTCGGACGTGTCGATCCGGCTGTTCCTCGGCGGCTCGGGCGCGCCGGGCGGGACCGCCGCGGCGACCACCGGCACGCAGCCGTCGCTGCTGTACCAGCTCGGCGCGGTCTCCAAGCTCGCCGACCAGGCCTCCGGGCTGTTCGCCCAGGCCGCCGCGCAGAAGAACGTCGCCGCCGCCCTCAGCGCGCAGGCCACCGCCGCGCAGAAGGTCCGCGACCAGCTCGACAAGGATGCGCAGAAGGCGCTGCAGGTCGCCACGGCGGCCAAGGCCGCCGCCGACGCGCAACTCGCCGAGCAGAAGACGCACGCGACCACGCTGTACGCACAGCTCGCGGCCCTGCAGAACACTGCCGCGACCGTCGAGCAGCAGTACGCCGCGGGCGTCGCCGCCGCGCAGGCAGCAGCCGCCGCGGCCGCAGCAGCCGCCGCACAATCCGCGGCCAACAGCGGTGGCAGCGCCGACGGCTTCGCGCCGCCGCCCGGGATGAACGTCGACCCCGCCGCAGCGCAGTCGTACGCGTCGAGCCGGCTCTCCGCGTTCGGTTGGGGCCAGGACCAGATGGGCTGCCTGATCTCGCTGTGGAACCACGAGTCCGGCTGGCGCGCCGACGCGTACAACACCTCCAGCGGCGCCTACGGCATCCCGCAGTCGCTGCCGGCCAGCAAGATGGCCTCGGCCGGACCCGACTGGATGACGAACCAGAACACCCAGGTCAACTGGGGCCTCGACTACATCAACCGCGCGTACGGCTCGCCCTGCGCCGCGTGGAACTTCGAGATGAGCCACACTCCGAACTGGTACTGATCACCTGACTGACAGAACACGCCGCCTGCCGTGATCGGCAGGCGGCGTGTTCTGTCAGGTGGATGCGTCAGCTCGCGGGCGTGGCGGGGGAGCCGCCGCGCGAGCGGCGGCGACGCCGGCGCGGGGCGCTGTTGCCGTCGCGGTGCTGCGAGCCGCCGCCGTCATGCGTGCCGGCCGCAGGGGACTTCTCCTCGCCGCCCGAGGCGGGCGCGGCGTCGGCCGAGCCTGCGCCCTGGCCGGCCGAGCCCTGGCCGCCCTGGCCGGAGCCGCCCGAACGGGTGCGGCGGCGGCGGTTGCGCGAGCGGCCGTCGCCCTGCGCGCCGGGGCCGGTGGAGTCGTGGCGTGCGCCGTCCTGGGTCTCCGGGGCCTTGACGGCCGGGGTCGACTTCAGGCGGCCCTTCGCGCCCTCGGGGATGTCGAGGTCGCTGTAGAGGTGCGGCGACGACGAGTAGGTCTCGGTCGGATCCGGCTGGCCGAACTCCAGCGCGCGGTTGATGAGGGCCCACTTGTGCAGGTCCTCCCAGTCCACGAAGGTCACGGCGATACCGGTCTTGCCCGCGCGGCCGGTGCGGCCGGCGCGGTGCAGGTAGGTCTTCTCGTCGTCCGGGATGGTGTGGTTGATGACGTGGGTGACGTCGTCCACGTCGATGCCGCGCGCGGCGACGTCGGTGGCGATCAGCACGTCCTTCTTGCCGGCCTTGAAGGCCGCCATCGCGCGCTCGCGCTGCTCCTGGTTGAGGTCGCCGTGCACCGCCGCGGCGTTGAAGCCGCGGTCGCCGAGCTCCTCGACCAGCTTGGCCGCCGCGCGCTTGGTGCGGGTGAAGATCACGGTCTTGCCGCGGCCCTCGGCCTGGAGGATGCGGGCGACGACCTCATCCTTGTCGAGCGAGTGCGCCCGGTAGATGAGGTGCTTGATGTTCGCCTGGATCTGGCCCTCGTCGGGGTCGTTGGCGCGGATGTGGATCGGGCGGGTCATGAAGCGGCGGGCCAGCGCGACGATCGGGCCGGGCATGGTCGCCGAGAACAGCATGGTGTGGCGCGTGGCCGGCGTCTGCGCGAAGAGCTTCTCGATGTCGGAGAGGAAGCCGAGGTCGAGCATCTTGTCGGCCTCGTCCAGCACCATCTCCTTGACGTGCGAGAGGTTGAGGAGGCGCTGGCCCGCGAGGTCGAGCAGGCGGCCCGGCGTGCCGACGACGATCTGCGCGCCGGCCTTGAGCTGGGCGATCTGGCCCTCGTAGGCCTTGCCGCCGTAGATCGCGGTGACCGCGGTCGCGCGGTTGGAGGCGGCCTGCTCCAGGTCCTCGAAGACCTGCACCGCGAGCTCGCGGGTCGGGACGACGACGAGCGCCTGGACGCCGGGCTCCGGGTCGAGCCCGAGTCGCTGGATGATCGGGAGGCCGAAGCCGAAGGTCTTGCCGGTTCCCGTCTTGGCCTGGCCGATGATGTCCTGGCCGGCGAGCGCGAGCGGGATGGTCTGGGACTGGATGGGGAACGGCTCGACGATGCCCTTGGAGGCGAGGGCGTCCACCATGTCCTGGTCGATGTTGAGTTCAGAGAAAGTCACGTAAGGGTGCCTGTCGGTTCGAAAAGTGAGTCCACGCCCTGTTCTCGTCGCAGGCGCAGGGCCGTCGATCCTGCGCCGACGGCACCACAAGCCTACTGGACCTCCCCGTTACACTGCTGTACGTGTCAACGTGGTTCACCAGACGCCGGCCCCCGGTCGAGCTGCCCCGCCTCCGCCAGAGGACGCCCCCGGCGACGGTCCGCGTCGACCTGCACGAGGTGATGCCCGACCTCCTGCCCTACCTGGGCCAGGCGGCGTACCTGCAGCTGGAGCAGTTCCAGACGCTCTCGCGGGTCGCCGCCGACACCGACGCGCTCGCGGCCAAGGAGGTCGTCTCGGGCGCCGCGGGGCTGGCGCTGTCCAAGCACCAGGGCATCGTCGCGGAGATCCGCCGGCGCGGCGACGAGCCCGCGGAGGTCATGCGGCCGTTCGCCGAGGAGATCGAGGGCTTCCGCGCCCTGCTGGTGGGCTCCGACTGGCGCGAGACACTGCTGGCCGCGCTGATGACGGGCGGCCTGCTGGACGACTTCTTCATCCGGCTCGCCGGCGGCCTGCCGGGCGACGTCGGCCCGCGGATCGCACAGCTCCTCGGCTCGGACTCCGGCCAGGAGGGCCTGCTGGAGGTGCTGCGCGCCGAGATCGCCGGGGACCCGCAGCTCGGGTCGCGGCTGGCGATGTGGGGCCGCAGGCTGGTCGGAGACACGCTGCTGGTGGCGCGCTCGGCCCTGCACCTGTCGGGGAACCGCGCGGCCGACGAGGAGCGCATCGAGCCGATCTTCACCGAGCTGATCGCCGCGCACACGCGCCGGATGGACGCCCTGGGCCTGACGGCCTGAGCGTCCGCCTCAGCGGGCGACGGCGCCGCGGGCGAGGGTGTGCAGCAGCTTCTCGTCGTGGGCGGTGCGCAGGCGGCCGATCACGAGGTCGGCCACGACCACGACGACGCCGGTGCCCACGAGCGTGATCCACCAGATCCAGCCGCCGTTCCACTTCAGGCCCGCCCAGGTGAGGGCGACCCAGAGGACGCACGCGACGCTCACGCCCAGCGCGGGCATGAGCACGGAGCCGTGCGTGTGACGGTTGGGCAGGAGGTACCGCGCGCCGAGGCCGAGGATGGCGCCGGCGAGCGCGACGAAGAGCAGTTCCACGCTGGGAATCTAGCCGACGAAACCGATGCGGCGCGACTCCTCGGTGCCGACCTCGACGTAGCCGATGCCCGCGGTCGGGACGATGTAGACGCGGCCCTTGTCGTCCGCGAGCTTCAGGATGCCCGTGCCGCTGGTGAGGCCGGCCTGGATCTGCTCGGTGAGCTCCTCGGCCGACAGGGCCGACTCGAAGCTGAGCTCGCGGGGGGCGTTGACGATTCCGATGCGGATCTCCACGGGATGTGCCTTTCGAATCAGACCGGCGGTTGAAAGTTCAGACTACGGCACGCGGCTCGCGGGCTCCGGTCGCGTTCTCTGTCGGCGGACGCCGTTACCGTGAGTGCATGTCCACCCGAGGTTTCCGTCCGCGCGTCGACGACGCGGCCGGCGGCCTCGCCATCGCCCTCGACGACGCCCAGCGCGCGGTGCTCGCGCTGCCCGACGGGGCGTCGGCCGCGGTGCTCGGTGCGCCGGGAACCGGCAAGACCACCGCGCTGGTGGAGGCCATCGCCGAGCGCGTGCACGAGCGCGGCTACGCGGCGTCGGAGGTCCTCGCGCTCAGCGCCTCCCGCGCCGCCGCGACCGCCCTGCGCGACCGGATCTCGCTGCGCCTCGGCGTGCCGACGCCCGGCCCGCTGGCCCGCACGGCGACCTCCCTCGCCTTCCAGCTCTCCGGCGAGCAGGCCAAGCGCAACGGCTGGGAGCCGCCGCGGCTGCTGACGGGCGGAGAGCAGGACCAGATCATCGCCGAGCTGCTGGCCGGTCACCTGGAGGACGGCTCCGGGCCGGTCTGGCCGCCCTCGCTCGGGCCGGAGGTGCGCATCCTGCGCGGCTTCCGCACCGAGCTGCGCGAGCTCATCGGCCGCTGCGCCGAGCGCGGTGTGTCGCCGTCGCGGCTGGCCGAGCTGGGCGCGATCACGGGGCGCGACGAGTGGCGCGCGGCCGGCCGGTTCATCGCGGAGTACCAGAACGTCCTCGACAGCTTCCGCGGCGGCTACGTCGACGCCGCCGAGCTGATCGCCTCCGCCGTCCCCGTGGTCGCGGAGGGGAGCAGCCTCGACGGCCTCAAGGCGCTGTTCGTCGACGACCTCCAGGAGGCCACCGTGGCCACGATCGCGCTGCTGCGCGCCGTCGCGGCCCGCGGCATCGCGGTCATCGCGTTCGGCGACCCCGACGTCGCGTCCACGACCTTCCGCGGCGCGGAGGTCGCCGCGCTCGGCCAGCTCGGCGCGCGGCTGGGCGTGCCCGTGACGCGCGTCGTGCTCGGCACCGCGCACCGCCAGACCCCCGCACTGCGCGAGCTGACCTCGCGCGTCACCGAGCGGATCGGCGCGGCGGCCGCCGGCGTGCACCGCGTGGCCGTCGCGGGGCGCGAGCAGCCGGAGGACGCCGGCCCTGCCGTCGTGGCGGTGAAGGCGTCATCCGCTCCGGCCGAGGCCGCGCGGCTCGCGCGGCTGCTGCGCGAGCGGCGGCTGATCGACGGCGTGCCGTGGAACCGTATGGCCGTCGTGGTGCGGTCGGGCGCGCACATCCCGGGCCTCGCCCGTTCGCTCGCCGTCGCCGAGGTCCCGACCACCACCAGCATCGCCGGGCGGCCGCTGCGCGACGACTACGCCGCGCGGCAGCTCATCACGATCGCGGGCGTCGCGCTCGGCGCGATCGTGCTGACCCCGGTCGTGGCGACCGAGCTGCTGCTCGGGCCGTTCGGCGGCCTGGACGCGATCAGCCTGCGGAGGCTCCGGCTGGCGCTGCGCCAGGAGGAGCTGGCGGGCGACGGCAACCGGCCCGGCGACGACCTCCTGGTGGAGGCGCTGGCCGCGCCCGCGAACCTCGCCACGATCGACTCCTCGCCCGCCCGCCGGGCCGCGCGCCTGGCCGAGACCCTGCGCGGCGGTCGCGAGAAGGCGGCGGCCGGCAGCACGATCGAGGAGCTGCTCTGGCACGCCTGGGAGCGCAGCGGCCTGGCCACGCGGTGGCTGGAGCAGTCCGAGCGCTCCGGGATCGTCGCCGACGAGGCCGACCGCCACCTCGACGGCGTCTTGGCCCTGTTCACCGCGGCCCGGCGCTTCGTGGAGCGCTCGCCCGAGCGTCCGGCCTCCGATTTCGTGATCGAGCTGCTCGGCGCGGAGGTGCCGGAGGACACCCTCGCGGCCCGCACGACCGGCGACGCGGTGCTGGTGTGCACGCCGAGCGCCACGGTCGGCCGGGAGTTCGACGTCGTCGCCGTGGCCGGCCTCCAGGAGAGCGTGTGGCCCAACCTGCGGCTGCGCGGCTCCCTGCTGCACCCGCAGGAGCTGGACGACGCGCTCGCCGGCCGCCGTGCCGATACCGCGGACGACGGCAGCGACACCGCGGACCAGCGGGCGGAGGTCCTGAGCGACGAGCTGCGGATGTTCGCCCTCGCGGTCTCCCGCGCCCAGCGCCAGGTGCTGCTCACCGCCACCGCGAACGACGACGAGCAGCCCTCGCCGTTCCTGCGGCTCGCCGCCGGGCTCGCGGTCGAGGACGACGATGACGGCATCCACCCGCTGTCGCTGCGCGGCATGGTCGGCCGGCTGCGCCGCCGGCTGGTGACCACGGGTTCGCCCGACGCCGCCGACGCGCTGGCCCGGCTCGCCGAGGCCGGGGTGGAGGGCGCCGATTCCGCCGACTGGTACGGCCTCGCCGAGCCGTCGACGACCGAGCCGCTGATCGACCTGGACGACCCGGAGGCGCGGGTGAAGGTGTCGCCGTCGCGGCTGGGCACGTTCGAGAAGTCCCCGCTGGCCTGGTTCGTGGACGAGATGGCCGCCTCCCCGAGCGGACTCGCCGCGGGCATCGGCACCGTGGTGCACGCCGTCATGGAGGAGGCCGCCGCGACCGAGGAGACGAGCGTCGACCTGCTCTGGTCCGGCATCGAGCGGCGCTGGGCTCAGCTCCAGTTCGAGTCGCCCTGGATCGAGGAGCGCGAGCGCCGCCGCACGCGCGGGCTCGTCGCCGGCGTCTCGGAGTACCTGCGCGACTTCGGGCGCGCCGGCGGCCGCCTGCTCGGCTCGGAGGGCGAATTCCAGCTGGAGCTCGGCCGGGCGCGCATCAGCGGCAAGATCGACCGGGTCGAGGAGACCCCGGACGGCACGGTCGTGATCGTCGACCTGAAGACCGGGCGCACTGTGCCCACGGCCGCGGAGACCGCGTCGCACGCCCAGCTGGGCGTGTACCAGCTCGCGCTGGAGCACGGCGCCGTGGAGGCCGCGGAACTGCCGCCGGGCGGCGCGAAGCTGCTGTTCGTGGCCAAGGGCGTGCGCGGAAAGGCGTACCGCGAGGTCGTGCAGGAGCGCGTCGACGCGGAGGCGCTCGTCCGGCTGGAGGAGCGCGTCGCGCAGGCGGCCGAGGGCATGGCGGGCGCGACGTTCGCCGGGGTGGTCGATCTGGGCGACCGCGACCCGCACGCGGCATACGGGTACCGCATCCATCTCGTCCCGGCGGTCAGCGCATGAACGACGACGGACTCCTGGAGCTCGCCGAGGACCAGCCCGGGCTCGACCTGGTCGAGCTGGCCTTCGCGGCCGAGGCGGAGGCTCCCGAGCCGCAGCGCCCCGCCCGCCGCCTGAGCGCGGGCGAGATCGCCGACGCGCTCGGCCTCCCGCGGCCCACCGCGCAGCAGCAGGCCGTCATCGAGGCGCCGCTCGCCCCCGCGATCGTGGTCGCCGGCGCGGGCAGCGGCAAGACCGAGACGATGGCGAACCGGGTGGTCTGGCTGCTCGCCAACGGGCTGGTGCGGGTGCCGGAGGTGCTGGGCCTGACCTTCACCCGCAAGGCGGCCGGCGAGCTCGCCGAGCGCATCCGGCGCCGCATCGAGCAGCTCGCGGCCTCCGGCCTCACCGACGTCGTGTTCGATCCGTTCGACGCGCCCGAGGTCGCGACCTACAACGCGTTCGCCAACGCGATCTTCCGCGAGAACGCGCTGCTGATCGGCCGGGAGCCCGAGTCGGCCATCCTCAGCGAGGCCTCCGCCTGGCAGCTCGCCCGCCGCGTCGTCGTGGGCAGCGACGACGAGCGGCTCGTGGAGCTCGACAAGAGCGTGGACGCGGTCACCACCGCCGTCCTCGACCTCAGCCGCGCGCTCAGCGAGAACGTGGCCGACGCCCGCGACGTGCACCGCATGGTGGAGGGCTTCGGCCGGCTGCTCGAAATGCCGACCGGCAGCGGGCGGGTCAAGGACGCCTACGCGTCGGTCCGCACCGCGGTGGCGTCGGTCGGCTCGCTGCCTCCGCTGCTCGACCTCGCCGAGCGGTTCGCCGACGAGAAGCGTCGGCGCGGCTTCGTGGAGTACTCCGACCAGGTCGCGCTCGCCCTGGCGGTCTGCGAGCGGCTCCCGGAGGTCGTCGCGGACTACCGCCGCCGCTACCGCGTCGTGCTGCTAGACGAGTACCAGGACACCTCGGTCGTGCAGACTCGGCTGCTGTCCGCGCTGTTCTTCGACCAGGCCGTGATGGCGGTGGGCGACCCGCACCAGTCCATCTACGGCTGGCGCGGCGCGAGCGCCGCCAACCTGGGCCGGTTCGCCCTCGACTTCACCGGGCGGAAGGACGGCGCCGCCTCCTTCGCGCTCAGCACCAGCTGGCGCAACCCGACGACCGTGCTGGACGCCGCGAACGCGCTCGTCGCGCCGCTCTCGGCCGACTCGCCCGTGCACGTCGAGCAGCTGCAGCCGCGGCCGGGCGCGATCGCCGGCGAGCTCGACCACGCCTTCGGGCAGACCGTCGAGGACGAGGCGGCGACGATCGCCGAGTGGCTGCGCGTGCGGCTGGCCCAGCGGGATGCGCAGGGGATGCCTCCCTCGGCCGCCCTGCTCTGCCGCTCCATCAAGAAGATCGACGCGTTCACCGGCGCCCTCGCGGCGCGGGGAGTGCCCTTCCACGTCCTCGGGCTCGGCGGCCTCCTGGAGCAGCCGGTGGTCGCCGACCTGGTGAGCGCGCTGCGGGTCATGCACGACCCGACGGCGGGCTCCGAGCTGATCCGGCTGCTGACCGGGGCGCGCTGGCGCGTGGGTCCGCGCGACATCGCCGCGCTGCGCCGGGTGGCGAGCTGGCTGGCCGCGCGCGACCACCGCTTCCAGACCCTCGACCCCGACGTGCGCGACCGGCTGCGCGGCTCGGTCGTGGCGGAGGAGTCGGCCTCCCTGGTCGACGCGCTCGACTTCGTGGTGGAGGCGCCGGAGGGCCACGGCCAGCTCGGCGATTTCAGCGCGACCGGCCTGGAGCGGCTGCGGGCGGCGGGCGGGCAGCTCGACCGGCTGCGCTCGCGTGCCGGCCTCGACCTCCTCGACCTCGTCACCCTCGTGCAGCAGGAGCTGCGGCTCGACATCGAGGTCGCCGCCAACGAGACCGCCCAGCTCGGCCAGGCCTCCTTCGACGCCTTCGCCGAGCAGGTGGCGTCGTACCTCGCCAGCGACGACCGGGCCACGCTCGGGTCGTTCCTGGCCTGGCTGGCGGAGGCGGAGCAGCGCGACAACCTGGCGCCGCGCAGCGAGGACGCGGAGCCGGGCACGGTGCAGATCCTGACCATCCACGGCGCGAAGGGCCTGGAGTGGGACGTCGTCGCGGTGCCGCGCCTGGTCGAGGGCGAGCTCCCCGGGCCGCCGCAGAGCAAGCGCGGCTGGCTGGCGTTCGGCCAGCTCCCGAACGAGTTCCGCGGCGACTCGGCCGAGTTGCCGGTGCTGCCCTGGCGCAACGCCGAGGACCAGAAGCAGGTGGACGAGGCGATCTCCGCGTTCGAGGCGGCCAATGTGGCCCGCCATCTGGAGGAGCAGCGCCGGCTGATCTACGTCGCCGTCACGCGCGCGCGGCACAGCCTGCTGCTGACCGGGTCGTACTGGTCGACGCAGTCCCGGCCGCGGTCGCCCGGCGCGTACCTCCTGGAGCTGCAGCAGGCCGGGCTGCTTCCGGAGGACGCCTTCCCGCCGTGCGACGAGCCCGACGAGAACCCGCTGTCGCCGGAGTCGCGCACGGTGCTCTGGCCGCTCGACCCGCTCGGCGTGCGCCGCACCAGGGTGGAGGCCGCCGCGGCGGCGGTGGAGGCGGCGCGCGAGCGCGGCCCGGGCGACGGCGGCGTGTACGCGCTCGACGTCGACCTGCTGCTCGCCGAGCGCGCCCGGCGCGAGGCGGAGGACGGCCTGGTCGAGCTGCCCGCCCGCATCCCGGCCTCCCGGTTCAAGGACTTCGTGAGCGACCCCGCCGGCGTCGCCGCCCAGCTCCGCCGCCCGATGCCGGAGCGGCCCTACCGGCAGACCCGGCTGGGCACGCTCTTCCACCGCTGGGTGGAGGAGCGCTACGGCGTCGCGGGCGGCGCGACCGACGCGCTCGACGCCGCGGTCGCCGAGCTGGACGATCCCGCGGGTGAGCTGCTCGGCGCGGAGGCGCTGGCCGAGCTGCAGGCGACGTTCGCCGCGAGCGAGTGGGCCGACCGGGCGCCCGCCGAGGTCGAACTGGAGATCCACGTCACGCTCGCCGGCCAGGTGGTCGTCTGCAAGCTGGACGCCGTCTACGCGGTGGACGACGGGCGGCACGACGTCCAGATCGTCGACTGGAAGACCGGCAAGGCCCCCCGCGACGCCGCCGACCTGGAGCGCAAGCAGCTCCAGCTCGCCCTCTACCGCCTCGCCTACGCGAAGCACGCGGGCATCGACCCGGCCCGCATCGACGCCGTGTTCTACTTCGTTGCCGACGACCGCGTCGTCCGCCCGGAGCGGCTGTACTCCGAGGCCGAGCTGGTGGAGCTGTGGGAGGCGTCGACGCGCTGAGGCGTCAGACCTCTTCGTCCACCGGGCGCATGCCGCCCGGCCGGACCGATGCGCGGTCGCCCGGCGTGCGGTCGAGCAGGGCCTCGACGTCGTCGATCGCCATGATCGGCCCGGTGGCCGTCGAGAGCGGGGTGACCGCGTTGCTGTGCACCCGGTCGACCAGGCCGTCGAGCATCTGCACGGCGTCGTCCACGATGTCCTGGTCGCGCAGCTCGCGGCCGTGCAGGAGCCAGCGGGCGACCTCCAGCTCGGCGTACAGCATCGCGCGCTGGGTGAACTGCCGGTCGGTGGCGACCTGGCGGGTGGAGGCGTAGGCGAGGAGCGCGCCGTCGGTGGCGTCCGGGTTCATGGCGAGCAGCCAATGCAGGTCGCGGGCCGGGTCGCCGACGCGCAGCGCCGACCAGCCGAGCACGCCGGTGACGGACTCGCCGTCGACCAGGAACGAGTCGGCGGTCAGCGCGCCGTTGATCACCGTGGGCTGGAACTGCCACACCGAGTGGTCGGCGACGGCGTCGCGCCAGCGGTCGCGGAGCGCCGCGGGCAGCTTGCCGGTCGCGGCGGCGGACTCGATCAGCGCCGCGGTCGAGGACAGGCATTCGGCGGCGGAGAGGACCGGGAGGCCGGCCTCCCCGACGAAGCTGGTCGGGAGCGTGTGGATGGCCGCGATGGCGTGGCCGATCGACCCGGCGAGGCCGTCGCCCGGCGGCACGTCCTCCACGGCGACGTGCTCGCCCGGCAGGAAGTCGTAGACGATGGCGCGCGTGCCGCCGACCGGCGCCTGGCCCAGGTAGGTCGGCACGTCGAACGGGAGGCGGCTGCGGATGCCGGTGGTGAGCGCGCGCAGCGCCACCAGGTCGGAGCTCTGCTCGGTCTCCGCCGCCTGGGTGAGCGGGACGCGCACGATGCGCGCGCTCGCGTCGGCCGCCGTGAGCACGGCGGCGTCGAACTCGCCCGCGCCGTGTGCGGTGTGCGCGCGGGTTCCGGTGACATCCAGGTCGGGCACGGCCGAGCTGGCCAGCGCGGCTAGAGTGAGTGGGGATCTGGCCATGCACCTAGGCTAAATGGACATCCGCGCGTGGGCAGTTCCGCCACGCCTTGCATCTTTCTCCACGCCTCGAAGGGATCCCGATGTCGTCCGCATCGACGTCCGCGCTGCCGCTCGCCGCGCTCCCGCTCTCGCGCCACGCGATCGACCGCGATCACGCCGCCCGGTCGCGGCCGGCGCTGTTCGACGAGCTGTGGGAGGAGCCGACGACGCGGGTCCTCGCCCTCTGGAAGGGCAGGGCCCTGCTGACTCCGGAGAGCGTGCCCGCCGCGACGCCCGCGTCCGACGGCTGGAGCGCGCCGGACGCCGGGCCCGCAGAGCTCGAACTCCTGACGGTGGACCGGGTGACGGCGGCGCTGATCCGCGTCTACCTCGGCCGCACGGTCGTGGACGCCCCGGGGCAGCCTGCGGGGTCCGCCGTCGTGCTGGAGGTGCTCACCGACGCCGCCGCGACCGAGCTGGAGCCGGACGAGGCGCGCTGGGGCAACCTCCGCACCGTCGCCACCGCCCTCAGCGACCGCGACGCCGGGCTCTTCACCGAGGCCCTGGCGATCGCGAACTGGCACGCCTCGCACACGCACTGCCCGCGCTGCGGCACGCCGACCGTGGTCGAGCAGGCCGGCTGGGTGCGGCGCTGCTTCGAGGACGGCTCCGAGGTCTTCCCGCGCACCGACCCCGCGGTCATCGTCACCGTTCTCGACGCCGACGACCGGCTGCTGCTCGGCTCGAACGCGATGTGGGAGCACTCCCGCTACTCGCTGCTGGCCGGCTTCGTGGAGCCGGGGGAGTCGTTCGAGTCCGCCGTCGAGCGCGAGATCTTCGAAGAGGCGGGCGTGCGGGTGACCGACGCCCGGTACAAGGGCTCGCAGCCGTGGCCGTTCCCGGCCTCCGTCATGGTCGGGATGACGGCGCGGCTCGCCGACGGCCAGCCGCCTGCCGCGCTCGCGCCGGACGGCGAGGAGATCCTCGACCTGCGCTGGTTCAGCCGCGACGAGCTGTGGGAGGCGCGCGAGCAGATCATCCTGCCCGGCCGGTCCTCCATCGCCCGCGCGCTGATCGAGGACTGGTACGGCGGGCCGCTCGACGAGCCTCCCGCGCTGTGAGCGCGGCGTGAGCACGGTGACGGCCCCCGGTCCCGACGGCCTGCTGGGCGGCCTGGACGCGCAGCAGCGCGTGGCTGCAGAGGCCCTCTTCGGGCCGGTCTGCGTGCTGGCGGGCGCCGGTACGGGCAAGACCCGCGCGATCACCCACCGGATCGCGTACGGCGTCGCCTCCGGCGCGTTCACGCCGAACCGGGTCATGGCGCTGACCTTCACCAACCGTGCGGCCGCCGAGCTCCGCGGCCGGTTGCGGCAGCTCGGCGCCGGGGGCGTGTCGGCCAGGACGTTCCACTCCGCCGCGCTGGCGCAGCTCAACTACTTCTGGCCGCAGGTGGTCGGCGGCCAGCTCCCCAGCGTCCTCGACGGCAAGGGCCGCGTGCTCGGCCACGCCGCCGAGAAGCTCGCGCTGCGGGTCGACACCGCGACCCTCCGCGACGTCGCCGCCGAGATCGAGTGGCGCAAGGTCTCCAGCATGGGCCTGGAGGAATACGCCGCGGCGCTGGCCTCCCGCCCGCTGCCCGGCAACCTGAAGGCCGAGCAGCTCGTGGACTTCCACCGCGCCTACGAGGAGCTCAAGGACGAGCGCAAGCAGATCGACTTCGAGGACGTCCTGCTGGTCTGCGCCGGGATGATCGAGACCGAGCCGTCGGTGGCCATGCAGGTGCGCGAGCAGTACCGCTACTTCGTGGTGGACGAGTACCAGGACGTCTCCCCGCTGCAGCACCAGCTCCTGCGGCTCTGGCTCGGCACCCGCCGCGACCTCTGCGTCGTCGGCGACGCGAGCCAGACCATCTACTCGTTCGCCGGGGCGCGCAGCGAGTACCTGCTGGACTTCGAGCGGGAGAACCCGGGCGCCACCGTCGTGCGGCTGGAGCAGAACTACCGGTCGGCGCCGGCGGTCATCGACACCGCCAACCGGCTGATGCGCGGCCGCTCCGGCGCGCTGACGCTGCACGCCGTCCACGAGGCGAAGCCGGGGGACGAGGTCCCGCCGCCCGCGGTGTTCGAGGACGACCGCGCCGAGGCGCGCGCCGTCGCCCAGAGCATCGCGGCGCAGCTGGAGGCGGGCGCCAAGCCGGAGAACATCGCGATCCTGTACCGCGTGAACGTGCAGGCGGCCGCGCTGGAGCAGGCGCTCGGCGACCTCGGGATCAGCTACCAGCTCCGCGGCTCCAAGCGCTTCTTCGACCTCCCGGAGGTGCGCCAGGCGGTCATGACGCTGCGCGCGGCGAGCGTCGCGGCGACCGACGAGCCGCTGTTCAAGTCGGTCAGCGACGTGCTGCGCACGCTCGGCTGGTCGGTGCGGCCTCCGGAGGGCCGTGGTGCGGTGCGCGAGCGCTGGGAGTCGCTCAACGCGATCATGGGGCTGGTGGACGAGATGCCGGAGGGCGCGACCTTCCGGCGCTTCACCGACGAGCTGATGGCCCGCCAGGCCGGCCAGCACGAGCCGACGATGTCCGCCGTGACGCTGGCGACGCTGCACGCGGCGAAGGGCCTGGAGTGGGACTCCGTGTACATCGTCGGCCTCTCGGAGGGACTGGTCCCGATCAGTTACGCCGCCGGCTTCGAGCAAATCGACGAGGAGCGCCGCCTGCTCTACGTGGGCGTCACCCGCGCGCGGCGCCGGTTGCGGCTGAGCTGGGCGCAGCGCGGAAGCCAGCCGGGGCGGCCGGTGTCACGGCAGCCGTCGCGGTTCCTGGCCGAACTGGCCCCGGTGCGGACGGCGGCGCAGCCAGCGGACTGAGGCAGCCGCACTCGGGATGCGGCTCCCAGCGCAGCTCCGACCAGCGCGCGGTCTCCGCGTCGTAGCGCGCCGCGGCGTCCGAGCGTCCGGGGGCGTCGCGCAGCAGGGCGAGCACCGCGCCGGCCGCGGCCGACGCCGCCGCTCCGCAGACCAGCTCCGTCTCGGCGGGCAGCGGCCGGGTGTGGAGCTGCGCCGCGAGCGCCGGCCAGGCCGGGTCGGCGTCCCGGCGGTGGAGGTCGACGCAGCGCAGGCAGGCGCCGTCGCCCGGCTGCACGAACGGTCCGACGGTCACCCCGCCGTCGCCGAACACCACCGCCAGATGCGGGATGTCGCGGCGCAGCCAGCGCTGGTGCCTGTGCGGCGCGATCGCGAACGCGCCGACGACGACCGCCGCCGCCGCGAGGTCGACCGCCGGGTCGTCGGCGGCGAGACCGCTGCGCGCGTCGACCCCGGCCTCCGCGAGCAGGGCGAGTATGCGGGCCGCCGTCGGACCGGCGCCGTCGAGCACGACGATCGGCGCGGCGCCGACCCCGGCCTCCGGCGGCGACTCCAGCACCGGCCCCAGCCGTTCAAGCAGCGCGTCGACCGCGGCCGGCCCCGCTCCGGCGCCGCGGGCGATCATCCGCAGCGCGCTGCGCGTCGCGCCGGACGAGAGCGCGGAGATCATCCGCTCCTCCGCGACGCCGACCGGTTCGAGGATCAGCAGCGGCCGTTCGACGCCGAACTGGAGAGCGCGCGGCGAGCGCCACACGCGGGGGATGCGGGGATCGAGTTGGTGGACCATCCCGCCATCCTGACCGGTCGGAACCGCCCGGAACGGGTTATCCACAACTCCCGCGCGCTACGCGCTTTATCCACAGGCATCGTCGGTCGGCACGGCGCAGCGGGGTCGCAACACGCCGTGATCGCGTGTGTATAGCGGCGTGTTGCGACCCC
>NZ_JBDHNI010000007.1:0-369166 GCF_039615055.1 Microbacterium sp. X-17 | reverse complement strand
CCCACCCCGGGTTTGTGGGGTTTTTTTGGGGGGGGTGCCCCCACCCCGCTGCGGAGACGCCCTGTGTTCAGTCCTCGGCGGGCCGGTCGCCGTCGCCGCGCAGCAGGTCCTCGATGGCCTGGTCCAGCTCGTCGCGCTCCGGCTCCTGGCCGGTGGCCGCGGCGGTGAGCCGGGCGACCAGGCGTGACGGGTCGTCCAGGTCTGCCGCCTGCGGGAGCAGGTCCGGGTGCGACCACAGCCGGTCGCGGGCCTCCTGGCCCACGGCGTCGGTCACGGCCTGCCACATGGCGGCGGCGTCGCGGAGCCGGCGCGGGCGCAGCTCCAGCCCGACCAGCGTCGCGAAGGCCGACTCGGCCGGCCCTCCCGCCGCGCGCCGGCGCCGCACCGTCTCGGCGATCGCGTCGGCTTTCGGCAGCAGCCGCGTGGCGCCGGCGGTGACCACGTCGACCCAGCCCTCGACCAGCGCGAGCACGGTCTCCAGGCGGCCGAGGGCCTCCTGCTGCTCCTCGGTCTTCGGCGGGATGAGCGCGCCCGAGACCATGGCCTCGCGCAGCTCCTCGGGGTTGGACGGGTCAAAGCTCTCGGCGAGTGACTCCAGCCGGTCGGTGTCGATCGTGATGCCGCGCGCGAACGCCGTGATCTGGGTGATGAGCTGCAGCCGCAGCCACTTCGCGTGCCGGAACAGCCGCGCGTGCGCGAGCTCGCGCACCGCGAGGTAGAGCTGCACCTGGTCGCTGGGGATGTCGAGCCCGTCGCCGAACTCGGCCACGTTCTGGGGGATGAGCGCCGCGGTGCCGTCGGCGAGCAGCGGGATGCCGATGTCGCCTCCCGAGACGACCTCCTTGGCCAGCTGCCCGACCACCTGGCCGAGCTGCATCGCGAACAGGGCGCCGCCGACCGAGCGCATGACCTGGCCGGCGTTCTGCATCATGCCCTGCATCTCCTCCGGCGCCTGCTCGGTGAGAACACGGGTGAGCGCGTCCGAGATGCTGAGCGCGACCGGCTCGGCGAGCTGGGTCCACAGCGGCATGGTCTGGCGTGCCCACTCGGCGCGGCCGATCAGCTCGGGCGGCGTCGAGAGGCCCGCCACGGTGGTGGCCTCGTCCAGCCAGAGCGCCGCGACGTGGAAGGCCTGGTCGAGGGAGGAGCGCTCGGCCGGGGTCACGGAGTGGGCGCCCTCGGAGGCGAGGGTGCGCGCCTGCTGGTCGGCCAGGTCCCAGTTGATGCCGCCGCCCGGGTTCATCAGGGCGTTCTGGAGCTGCCCCAGGAGCTGCTGGATGGCGGCCGGGTCGTTCGGGAGGCCGGCAGCGCCCGCGAGCTGGCTCGGGTCGATGGAGGAGTCACCGGACAGGAACTCCCGCAACATGTCCCGGAACTCGTCGTCCGGTTCCTTGTTCGGATCGTCGGCCATCTGGCTCGCCCCCGTCTCGATTGGTGTCGGCCGTGCGATTACGGCTTTCCAGGCTTGGCATCTACGCTAGCCCGAGATCACCGCGAGCCGGGTGAGAATCGGCTCGGGCGATGCCGTGGGCGGTGCGCCCGTGGCGAACACGACCGAAGGGACCGCGCGTGACCCTGTTCACCGACGACGACAGACCAGCGCCGCTCCCGGACGGCTCGCGGGTCGCGCCGTCGCGCCGGACGATCGTCGGCTGGGTGGCCATCGCCGTCGCCGTCGTGCTCGCCCTGGTCCTCGCGCTCGCGCCCGCGCCGTTCGTGATCGAGCAGCCCGGCCCGGTCTTCAACACGCTCGGCACCGACCAGGCCGTCGGGAGCGTCCCGTCCGGCGACGCCAAGCCGCTGATCAGCATCCCGGGCAAGACCACCTACCCGACCGGCGGCTCCCTCGACCTCCTCACCGTGTCGGTGGTCGGCAACCCCGACCAGAGCCCCAGCTGGCTGAGCATCCTCCAGGCCTGGTTCGACCCGAGCCGCGCCGTGACGCCGATCGACGAGGTGTTCCCGCCCGGGACGACAACGGAGCAGTCCAACGCCGCGAACGCGGCCCTGATGGTCGACTCCCAGCAGGACGCGATCGCCGCGGCGCTCAACCAGCTCGGCTACACCTTCCCGCAGGCGGTCGCGGTCAAGCAGCTCCTGCCCGGCACCCCCGCGGCGAAAGTGCTGAAGACGGGCGACGAGATCACCAGCGTCAACGGCGAGACCATCGAGAGCGTCGCCGCGCTGCGCAAGGCGGTCAACGCCAACGGCACGGGCAAGGCGGCCGAGATCGGCATCGTGCGCGACGGCGCGGCCTCCACGGTCTCGATCACGCCCACCGAGACGCAGGGCCAGGTCGTGCTCGGGATCGGCGCGGGCATGGACTACACCTTCCCGTTCGACGTGAACATCCAGCTCAACAACGTGGGCGGCCCGAGCGCCGGGCAGATGTTCGCGCTCGGGATCATCGACAAGCTGACGCCGGACAAGCTGAACGGCGGCAAGAGGATCGCCGGCACCGGCACGATCGACAACGTCGGCACGATCGGGGCGATCGGCGGCATCCGGCAGAAGATGTACGCCGCCCGCGACACCGGGGGAGCGAGCTACTTCCTCGCGCCCGCGTCGAACTGCGACGAGGTCACCGGGCACATCCCCGCCGGGCTGCACGTGTTCGCGGTCAAGACGCTGAAGGACTCGCTCGCGGTGCTCCAGGCGGTCAGGAGCGGGTCGAGCACGGCGAAGCTGCCGACCTGCCCGGCGTCCTGACCATCGATCGGGCGCTCGGCGCGCATCCCGGCTCTTCACCGCCGGGCCGCAGCATTCTCCAAGCGACGCCCGCCTAGGATGGACCTCTGAGTCACCCCACGAGGAGCACGAGGGCCCACACGTGAGTTCAACCGCCGCAGTTCGACCCCCTGGACGTCGCCGGGCCGCCATCTGGATCACCCTCGGGGTGGTCGTGGCGCTGGTGATCCTGTTCTTCGTCTTCGCCGGGCTGTACGCCGACATCCTCTGGTATCAGCAGCTCGGGTACCTCAACGTCCTGACCACGCAGTGGTTCGCGGGCGCGGCGATGTTCTTCATCGGGTTCTTCGCGATGGCGATCCCGCTGTGGCTGTCCATCCAGCTCGCCTACCGGCTGCGCCCGGTCTACGCGAAGCTCAACACGCAGCTCGACCGCTACCAGCAGGTCATCGAGCCGCTGCGCCGGCTGGCGATGTACGGCATCCCGATCGTCTTCGGCATCTTCGCGGGCGTCTCGGCGGCCAGCCGCTGGCAGGCCGCCGCGATGTGGCTGAACGGCACGTCGTACGGCAAGACCGACCCGCTGTTCCACCTCGACATCGGCTTCTACCTCTTCGCGCTGCCGTTCTACCGCAGCGCCGTTGGCTTCGCCTCGGCCGTCGTGCTGATCGCGCTGCTGGCCACGCTCGCCACCTGCTACCTGTACGGCAGCATCCGGGTCAGCGGCAGGGAGGTCCGCATCTCGAAGGCCGCGCGCGTCCAGATCTCGGTCATCGCCGGGCTCTACCTGCTGCTCCAGGGCATCAGCATCTGGCTCGACCGCTACGCCGCCGTGACCGACTCGAACGTCAACGACATGGTCAACGGCGCCGCGTACACCGACGTCAACGCGACCATCCCGGCCCGCGCCGTGCTCGCGGGGATCGCGGTGCTCGTCGCCATCATGTTCTTCGCGACCGCGTTCATCGGGCGCTGGCGCTTCCCGCTCGTCGGCACCGCGCTGCTCATCGTCGCCGCGCTCGTCGTCGGCGCGATCTACCCGTGGATCGTCCAGCGCTTCCAGGTCGACCCGAGCCAGAAGACGCTGGAGACGCCGTACATCCAGCGGTCGATCGACGCCACGCGCGACGCGTACGGGCTGAGCAACATCGACGTCATCCCCTACGACGCGACGACCAACGCCCAGCCGGGCGCACTCCGCCAGGACGCCCAGACCACCGCTCAGATCCGCATCATGGACCCGGCGGTCATCAGCCCGTCGTTCCAGCAGCTCCAGCAGTTCCGGCAGTACTACGCGTTCCCGCGCAACCTCAACGTCGACCGGTACCAGATCAACGGCAACGAGCAGGACGCCGTGGTCTCGGTCCGCGAGCTCAACCAGTCCGGCCTCACCAGCCGGAGCTGGTTCAACGACACCGTCGTCTACACCCACGGCTACGGCATGGTCGCCGCCTACGGCAACCAGCGCTCCAGCGACGGCCAGCCGGTGTTCCTGGAGTCGGGCATCCCCAGCTCCGGCACCCTCGGCCAGTACGAGCCGCGCGTCTACTTCGGCCAGCAGTCGCCCACATACTCCATCGTCGGCGCGCCGAAGGGCTCCAAGTCGGTCGAGCTGGACTACCCCGGCGGCGCCGACAACGCGCAGCAGACCTACACGACGTTCAGCGGCAACGGCGGCCCGAAGCTCGACAACGTGTTCAAGCGGCTTGTCTACGCGCTCAAGTTCCAGGACGAGCAGATCGTGCTCTCCGACGCCGTCAACAGCGACTCGCAGATCCTGTACGACCGTGACCCGATCAAGCGCGTCCAGAAGGTCGCGCCGTACCTCACGCTCGACTCCCAGGCCTACCCGGCGGTGATCGACGGCCGCATCAAGTGGGTCATCGACGGCTACACGACCAGCGACCAGTACCCGTACTCGCACGTCGGCAGCCTGAGCGACGCCATCGCGGACACCGAGACGCCGAAGCCGGCCTACGCCTTCGACGACATCAACTACATCCGCAACTCGGTCAAGGCCACGGTCGACGCCTACGACGGCTCCGTGCAGCTCTACGCGTGGGACGCCAACGACCCGGTGCTGAAGACCTGGGAGAAGGTCTTCCCGACCACGGTCAAGCCGGTCAGCGACATGAGCGCCCAGCTCCTCAGTCACGTCCGCTACCCGTCCGACCTGTTCAAGGTGCAGCGCGCGGTGCTCGGGCAGTACCACGTGACCGACGCGGGCTCCTTCTACTCCCGCGACGACGCCTGGACGACGCCGAACGACCCGACGTCGTCGCCGTCGGACCCGACGCTGCAGCCTCCGTACTACCTGACGCTGCAGATGCCGGGGCAGGAGACGCCGTCGTTCTCGCTCTACTCGACCTTCATCCCGCAGGCCGCCAGCGATTCCAGTCGCTCGATCCTCAAGGGCTATCTGGCGGTCGATGCCGACGCGGGCTCGACGAAGGGCAAAGTGTCGTCCGGCTACGGCAAGCTCAGACTCCTGTCGTTGCCATCGAGCGACACCATACCCGGGCCGGGTCAGGTGCAGAACAACTTCAACTCCGACCCGACCGTCTCGCAAGAGCTCAACCTGCTCAGGCAGGGCAAGACCGACGTGATCAACGGCAACCTGCTGACGCTGCCGGTCGGTGGCGGCCTGCTCTACGTCCAGCCGGTCTACGTGAAGTCGACGGGGGAGACGAGCTACCCGATCCTGCAGAAGGTGCTCGTCGCCTTCGGTGACAAGATCGCGTTCGAGGACACGCTCGACCAGGCCCTGGACTCCCTGTTCGGTGGCGACTCGGGAGCGAGCGCGGGCGACAACAATGTCCCGACGACGGGTGGCGGCGGCTCGTCCGGCGGCGGATCGAGCGGCACAGGCTCCGGCACGGGCTCCGGCTCGGGGTCGACCAGCGTGAACAACGCCGCTCTGCAGCAGGCGCTGCAGCAGGCGAAGCAGGCGCTCGCCGACCGGCAGGCCGCGCTCAAGGCCGGCGACTGGGCCGCCTACGGCGCCGCGGACGCCCGACTGCAGCAGGCGCTCCAGCAGGCGCTGGCCGCCGAGGGCAACTCCGGCACCGTCACGACCCCGCCCTCGACTCCGAAGGCGTCGACGACTCCGACGCCGACGCCGTCGAAGTAGGCCGGTTCCGGCGCGACGCGAACGACCCGCATCCGTGAAGGGTGCGGGTCGTTCCGTATGCTCGGGGACTGTACGAAGTGCGGACGTGCCGTCTGCGAAAGGTCGCATCATCCTCAGAATTTCCGGGCGGAACCCTTGCGCCGACTTTGATTGTCTACTTTACTAACAAACATGCTCACTGATGCAGCGCGGCGTTCCGGCCCCTCCGGTCGGCGCCCGGCCGGCGTCGACGGCGCGATGGTCCCCGGCCGTGCGCTCCGTCCGCGCGCGAAGGTGCTTCCCGAGCACGCGCGCAACCACAACCGCTCGCTGGTGCTGCAGTCGCTCTACCGGAACGGGCGCGCGAGTCGCGCCGACCTGGCGAGGGAGACCGGCCTCACGCGCGTCACGATCTCCGACCTGGTCGCCGAGCTGATCGCGGAGGGCCTCGTGGTCGAGCTCGGCCAGCGCGACGACGCCCGCCCGGGGAAGCCGGCCGTGCTGCTGGACGTGAACCGCGCCGCCACCCAGATCGTCGGCGTCGACCTCAGCGAGCACGCCGAGTTCCGCGGCGCGGTGCTCGACATCGACGGCGCGGTCCTGCGCTCGGCCTCGGTCGAGCTGGCCGGCAGCCGCGGCGAGGAGGCCGTGGCCAAGGTGCTCGCGCTGGTCGACCAGCTGATGGCCACCGCGACCGCTCCCATCCTCGGCATCGGCGTCGGCTCGCCCGGCATCGTGGACGCGACCGGCACGGTCGTCGCCGCCCCCAACCTCGGCTGGACGGACGAGCCGCTACAGCGGCGCCTCGCCGAGCGGACGGGCCTGGCGGTGTTCGTCGCGAACGACGCGAACGTGGCGGTGCTCGCCGAGCACGGCTTCGCCGACGCGCAGGGCGACATGATGCTGGTGAAGGTCGGCCACGGCGTCGGCTCCGGCCTCCTGGTCGCCGGCGCCCTGGTCTTCGGCAGCCGCTTCGCCGCGGGGGAGATCGGCCAGGTGATGGTCGGCACCGACGACGGCGCCCAGGGGCCCTACGACCGCGAGAAGTGCCTGGAGGCGTGGCTGGCGGTCCCGCGCCTGGAGGCGAAGGTGGCCGCGGCCGCGACGGCGGGGGAGCCGGTCGAGCCCGTGCTGCGCCAGGCCGGCCAGCGCCTCGGCGTCGCCCTCGCACCGATCGTCGGAGCGCTCAACCTGTCGGAGGTGGTCCTGAGCGGCCCCGACGAACTGCTCGCCGGCACGCTCCTCGACGCGGTGCGCGAGACGCTGCAGAACCGCACGATGGCCGGTTTCCACTCGGACGTCACCATCGGGATGACCAGCCAGGGCCGCGACATCGTCCTCCGCGGCTGCGTGGTCATGGTGCTGTCGGCCCAGCTCGGGGTCTCCTGATGACCCTGGTCGCGGAGACCCGGGCGCCGGACGACACGTCCGCCGGCTTCCGCTTCGCCCCGGGCGTGCGCGAGGAGCTCCCGGCCTTCCGCACGCGCTGCACGGTGGTCCGCCTTGCCAGCCTCGACAACGAGCGCCTCGGCGTCCCGCGCTGGTACACGCTGGCCGAGGCCTGGACGCAGCCCGGCTCGCCCGAAGACGTCCTCTGGTCGCGCAACCCGGTCATCGACGTGGACAGGGACGACCCGCCCGAGCCCGTGCTCGCGACGGGCGCGCCGGTGATCGTCCTCGGAGCGGGGTTCGGGACGCTGCCGTGGCAGCGCGCCGTCGTGGACGCGGTGCGGGCGCTGGCGGCGCGGGTGCTGGTCGTGGAGCTGGGGGCGGTGGTGGTGCCGGGGTACGCGGACATCGCGACCGGCGGGTACGGGCGGGTGGAGGGGGAGCGGCTACTCCGGCTGCTGTGCGGCGTCGGCGAGGACTGAAGCGGCTCCGTCCCTCACCGCGCCCAGCTCACCCCCAGCGTCGCCTGCAGCGCGTACTGCGCCGCCCCGCGGAACGGCTGCTCCTGCGCCGTCTTCGCGTACCGGAAGCTGAGCGGCATCGCCGCGCGGACGGGGTGGCGGGCCGCCTCCGCGCGCACGTGGCCGATGAAGTCCGGCCCGAGCTTCGGCGCCGCGCCCCCGAGGACGACGTTCGGCACGTCGAGGGCCGCGCCCACCATCAGCAGCGCGCGGGCCAGCGCGCGGGCGCCGGCGGCGATGCGCACACGGGACTCGGGGAGCGCGGCCAGCGCGGCGACGTCGACCGCCTCCAGGTCGGCGCCGTGGGGGAGGCCGAGGAGGCTCGTCACCGAGACCACCTCTTCCAGGCAGCCGCGGTTGCCGCAGGCGCACAGCGGCGCGTCGTCGCCGAACAGCACGGGGACGTGGCCGATCTCGCCCGCGCGGTGGGTCGCCCCCTGCAGCACGTCGCCGTCGACGATGACTGCGGCGCCGACGCCCGTGCTGAGCGAGACGAAGAGCTGGTTGGCGCCGAACTCCTCGGAGATCGCGTAGTCGGCGATGGCCTCCGCGTCCGCGTCGTTGACCAGGTGGACGGGGGCGGAGACGACGCCGGCGAGCTCGCGGCCGAGGTCGACGTCCACCCAGCCGAGCTGCACGCTCTCGCGGATCAGGTCGGCGTCCACGATCCCGGGGACCTGGACCGCCACGGCGACCACCCGGGCCGTCGTCGCGCCCGCGAGGCGGCGGACGATCGCGCGCACGTCCTCCACCGTCGCGGTCGCGGTGGTGCGGTGGGCGACGGACTGCACCACGTCGCCGAGGAGGTCGACCACGGCGCCGCGGACGAGCCCGGGCTGGACGATGACGGACAGCAGCACGTTGCGGGAGGCGTCGACGCGCAGCGTGGTCGCGCGCTTGCCGCCGGTGCTCTCGGCGAGGCTGCCCTCCAGGACCAGGCCGTCGGCGATGAGGCCGGCCAGCAGGGAGGACACGGTCGCCGAGGTGAGGCCGGTGCGGCGTGCGATGCCGGCCCGGGTGGCCAGGCCCTCGCCGGACAGCACGAGCTGCAGCGCGCTGGTCAGGTTGCGCTCGCGCACGGCGGACTGCGTCGCCTTGCCGTGATCGTCAGCCACAGTCCTCCTCGCGGCGCGCGCCTCTCGTGGTGGCCCCCCGGTTTACGACCATAGCGAATGCGGCGCATGATGGACCGCATGGGATATGGCCTGATCCTCGTCGACGTCCAGCGCAACATGCTGGAGGGCGAGAGCGCCGTCGAGGGCGCCGCGGAGTTCCGGGGTGTGCTCGCCGACCTGCTGGACGCGGCACGGGACGCGGACGCCGCGATCGTGCACGTGAAGAACGACGGACGCCGCGGCGACCCCGACGAGCCGGGCACCCCGGGCTGGGAGCTCGTCTTCGCGCCGCTGCCCGGGGAGCCGGTCATCCGCAAGGACGCGGCGAACGCCTTCGAGTCCAACCCGGCGCTGGCGGACGTGCTGCGGGCGATGGGCGTCGACACCCTGGTCGTGGCCGGCCTGCAGAGCGAGTACTGCGTGCAGGCGACCGCGATCGGCGCGCTGGAGCGCGGCTTCGACGTGATCGTCCCGGCCGGGGCGCACTGGACCTACGACCACGGGGAGCCGGCGGCCGACATCGTGGAGCGCGTCACGCTCGACCTCATCGCGGCCGGGGTGGAGGTCCCGGAGCTGGACGAGGTGACCTTCGGCCAGAGCGCATTCGGCTAGAGCGCTGCGATCCGCTCGCCCTCCAGAGCCTCCCGGATGCTGAGCGAGTAGATCCGCGACAGTCCCGGCCGCGCGGGGTCGCCCGTGACGTACGCCACCGACTCCACGTGCTCCTCGAAGGCGTTCACCTTGTCGCGCGGGGCGCCGACGATGAGCTGGAAGCCGAGCCCGCGGAACGCCGCCAGCGCGCGCCCGGTGTACTCGTTGTCCGCCTTCACGAAGCCCTCGTCGAGGATGATCGGGGCGTAGGTGGGGGTGGCGTCCGTCCCGTCGCCCAGCCGGTACCGCAGCGCGGCGCCGAGCACGAACGCGATGAGCTCCTGACCCTCGCCGCCGGACTTGCCGGCGACGCCCTCGTGGACGATCTGCGTACCGTCGGCGCGGGTCTCGATCGCTCGGAACTGGTAGTGCTCGCGCGCGTCGAGCACGCGGCGCCGCCACGCCTCGCCCGCCCGGGAGCGCTCCTCCAGCCGGGACAGGTCGCGGCGGAGGTCGAGGAAGTCGCGCTCGATCGCCGCGGCGTCCCTCCTGTCGCCTCCGGCCGCGGTCGCGGTGTGCTTGCGCAGCGTGCGCGTGAACTCGTGGAGGTCGCTGTTGGACACCGCCCGCGGGTCGATGTCGAGCGTCGATCCCTCCCGGAACTCGATCCCGCGCAGCGCGTTCGAGATCGGGCGGACGCCGCGGCGGATGGCGTGGCCGTCCTCCTCGATCTGGGTGAGCAGGGCGCGCAGGCTGTCGCCCATGCTCGCGCCGGCCTTGACCAGCCAGTCGGCCTTCGCGCGCGGGAGGTCGTCCTCCACGAGCACCCGGTGGATGGCCTGCACGGCGGGGAGGCTGTCGATGCTCGCGTCGATCTCGGCGCCGGGGTCGAGGTCGCGGTAGCGCTCGAAGGTCACGACCAGGAGCTGCTCGTAGTGCTCGACGTTCTGCTGGTGGGCGTCGATCTGGTCGCGCAGCGCCGCGAGCGCCTCGGCGTAGCGGCGGTCGACGTCGGCCGGCTCCCGCGGCGCCGCGAACGGCAGCGTGCCGAGCAGTAGGCGCTCCTCCGCGGTCAGCGCGCTGTTGTCCTCCAGGGCGTCGGCGACGCTGTCCTCGATGTCGATGAGGTCGGCGTGCTGCGACTCCAGCTCGTCCACACGCGTCTGGAGGGCGGCGCCGCGCTTGGCGGCGTCGATGCGCTCGCGGTCGTGGCGCTCGGCCTCCTCCTGCAGGGCAGCCGCCTCGGGGTGCGTGACGGAGACGTCGGCGAGCTGGGCGGCGAGCTCGGCGACGCGCGCGGCGTGCGAGGCGACCTCGATGGCCTCCCATTCGATCGCGCGGACCGCGCCGAGGGCCTCGCTGCGGCGGCGGGCGTCGCCGTGCGCGGCCTCCGCGCGGTCGGACTCGGCGCGGGCGTCCGCCAGCTCGGCCTCCAGGGCGGCGATGCGGGACGCGAGCTCGTGGATGCGCGGGGTGTTGTCCAGGCCGATCCAGGAGGCGGTGCGGCGGTCGTCCTTCACGACCCGGCCGCGTGCGGCCGAGCGCATGCCGGAGCGGGTGACCGCGCCGGAGACGCCGGCCGGCCGCGGCGCGTCCAGCTCCTCGGGGGACTCGACGCAGAGCACGCTGCGGTCGGCCACCAGCTCGTCGTGCAGCCAGCCCCAGAACGGGCTGGCGTCGTCGAACTGGAGGAGGCCGGGCACGGTCCGGTAGATCGGATCGAGTGCGGGCGCACGACCGGCGATCGCGGGCACCAGCACGACCCGGCCGCGCATGTCGGCCTCGTTCACGTAGCGGCGGACGGCGTCGAAGCTGCGCTCGTCCACGAGGAGGTGCGTCGCGACCTCGCCGAGCACGGACTCCACCGCACGGCTCCAGTCCCGGCGGCCCGCGGCGACCTCGAACAGCTCGCCCGCGTACGGGAGGTCTTCGGGAGACAGTCCCGCCCCTTCGGCGATCCGGCGACGGCGCTCATCCGCATCGGCGGGGACATTGCTGCGGCGCTGCTCGAACGACCGCTTCTCGGCGGTTGCGGCGGCGATGGCCTTCTTCGCCGCGTCGACGCGGCCGGCCAGCTCGTAGCGGTGCGCCTGCTGCTCGTCGTCGGCGGTGACCGCGGCGAGCAGCGACTCGGCCTCGCGCTGCAGCTCGGCCAGCTGGTCGGCGGACTCCGGGGCGGTCAGGCCCGCGCGGGCGAACAGGGCGTCGGCCGCCGCGCGCTCGCGGGTCTGCGCGGCGAGCACGCGCTCGGCGAACTCGTGCTCGCGGCGGAGAGCCACCGACGGGTCGCCGCCGGCCGCGGCGAGCCGCGCCTGGGCGTCCTGGTGCGCCCGGTGGGCCGCGCGCTCCGCGGTGTCGGCCTCGCGGCGCAGCGCCTCCTGCTCGCGCTTGCGGTCGCGCACCTCGTCCACCTGGCCGGACACCCAGTCACGGATGCGCTCGGCCAGCCAGACCCGAAGGCGCGGGTCGCTCTCGCCGTCGGCAGGGGAGAGCAGGCGGCGCTTGCCGGTCGCGTCCTCCGCCGCCGCCGCGTACTGCTCGGCGCGGGCCGGGACGTCGGCCAGGACCTCCAGCTTGCGGCGCGTGGTCTCGAACACGTCGTACAGCGCCGACGCCTCGCGGTAGCTGCTGAGGGTGGTCTCCCAGCGGGAGAGCGCGCGCGGCTCGGTGAGCACGAAGCTCTTGAAGAGCTCGTCGATGGAGAACACGCCCTTGGACGCCTGGGCGCGGCGCAGCAGGGTGAGCGCCTTCAGCTGCGACTCGTCGCTGCCGCCGATGCCGAGCTCCTCGCAGAGCCGCACGCGCAGCTCGGGCTGCGAGGAGGTGACCAGGTCGCGCTCCGGGTGCACCAGCCGGGCGAGGGAGGCGCGGGTGAGCGGCGACGAGCTGCCCGGCTCCTGCACGAGCTCGTTGAGCCTGCCGAGCGGGAACTCGCCGTGCGCGAGCAGGTACACGGTGGCGGTGGTGACCTCGTCCTGCGTTGAGGTGTCCGGCCCGATCCACGCCAGGCGCGCGGCGGTGATCGTCTCGCCGAGCTCGGTGCGCCAGGTGATCGCGGCGCCGCTCGGGAAGGCTGTCCCGAGCGGGCGGAGGAAGTGCGTGGTGGTGGTGTCGGAGCCGACGTCCTTCACCTCGTCGGTCTTGCCGCGGGCGTAGCTATAGACCGTGCGCTCGGAGCGCTGCCGGGAGTCGTCGCGCGCCGCGCGGTTGAACTCCTGCGGGTTCGGCATGATGACGGCCGACATCGCGTCGAGCACGGTCGACTTGCCGCGCCCGGTCGGGCCGAGGATGGCGATGCCGCCGCGGCCGACCGGCATCCGGTGCAGGCCCTCGTAGCTTCCCCAGTTGAGGAGCTGGACGAGCTCGATGCGGAACTGGCCGCGGCGCAGCAGGCCGTCGTCGGCGGGCAGGTCGGTCACTCGGCGGCCTCCTCGGCGGCGGTGGTGTCGGCGGCGGTCTCGGCGGGCGCGCCTGCGCCCTCCAGGAACAGCCGCTCCAGGTGGAGCAGCTCGGCGGTCCCGATCAGCGGCACGACGGCGGGCGAGACCAGGAAGAGGTCGGGGTCGTCCGGAGCGGGCGTCAGCAACTCAAGCCGGTCGAGGGCGGCGATCGCGGCCCGGATGCGGCGGTCCACGCGCACCTCGTCGTGGGCGGAGTCGCCCTGGAACCGGCCGAGGAACTCCGCGATGTGGTCCCGGGTGACGGTGACCGGCTCGTCCTGCGCGTCGGTGTAGGCGTGCTCCTGACGCAGCAGCACGAGCAGCAGCGAGGCGTCGCGCGACAGCGGTTTCTCGCGGCGCAGCAGCACGGGAACGCCGTCCTCGCCGTTCTGCCGCTTGAAGGCGACCTCGTGCTCGCGGTCGAGGTGCAGGGTCAGGAACAGCTCGCCGAGCCGGGCGCGGATGTCGTCCTCATGGTCGAGGAGGCCGCGCCAGGCGTCCGGCTGCTTGGCGCGGGTGATGAACCGGCTCGTCAGCAGGGTGACGAGGGCCGTGCGGGCCTCGCGGGGGAGGGCGCCGGAGGGCTGGTCGCCGAAGGCGTCGGCCTCCTCGACACCTCCACTGCCGATCGGGTCCTGTTCGAGCGTGTCCGTCATCGGTCCTCCGCCTCCGTCTCGAGCGCGTCCCGTCCGAAGACGAGCAGCGGCATGGTCACTTCGCGGTCGCCGTCGGCCAGCTCCAGCGGCACGGTCTGGACGCCCTCCGCCACGGCGTCGTGCTCCGCTCCGAGCTCGATGAGGCTCACGGCCAGTCCGAGCCGGCGGAACTCCGGCGGGGTCTCCGCGTACACGTCGGCGCCCGTCACGGTCTCCGCACGCGCGAGCAGCGCGTCGATCGTCTCGCGCACCGCTGCCGCGCTCGTTCCCACGGCGAGCCGGAGCGCCTCCCGCTCGTGGTCGGGCAGCGGGTCGTCGTTCTCGGTGATCGTCACGCCGACCTCCGGGCGGCCGCGGTCGCGCCAGAGCTGCGTCTGGGTCACGTCCACGAGATCCCAGCCGCCGATGCCGAGCACGTCGCCGTCGACCAGCACAGGGCCGGGGCGGCGCTCCGTCCACAGTGCGCCGGCGTCGAGCGCGCGGGCGGCCAGGGAGAGCAGCCGGGCGTGCCGGTCGGAGCCGCTGCGGCTGAGGAACCGGCGCAGCGAGGAGGTCCAGCGCACGTAGGTCTCCTGGACCGTCTGCTCCTCGGCGAGCAGCGAGGTGATCAGGGTTTCGAGCTGGGCGCGCTGCCGCTCGGTCAGCTCGGCGCCGGGGCGGGACAGCACGCGGTCGATGTCGGCGCGCATCCCGTCCAGCTGGCGGGAGGACAGCATCCCCGCGAACCCGCGGTAGGCGCGGCCCTCCGGCGTCTGCTCCAGCAGGTCGTTGTCGCGCAGGAAGCGGTCGACGAGCTCGCCCTTGCCGACGTGCTGCGAGGACGCGGCGCGCGCGACCTCGCGGTGGCGCTGCTCGACCATCGCGCCGAGCTGGCGGAAGTCCTCCGGCAGCGTGGCGGTGAGCCGGAGCACCTCGCGGAGCTGGCGGGCGACCGTCTCGGGGGAGGCCGCGACCGCTCCGTCTCGCGCGATGGCGTCGCGGCGCGCCTGCAGCTCGGCGATCTCCCGGTCGAGGCGTTCGAGCTGGGACTCGGCGGTGGGGTCGGTGAGCGCGGCGAGGTGGTGGACGGCGTGCGCGATGCTCGCGAAGCGCGCCTCCGACACCGCGCTGTCCGGCTCCGCCAGCTCGCGGACGATCCGCAGCGCCTGGAGGGCGTATTGCGAGAGCCGGTAGCGCGCGCGGCCCTCGCCGGCGCCCGCGCGGGTGCGGACCAGCCAGCGGCTGTCCACCCAGCTCCGGCAGTACTCGACCGGCGACGTGCGCGAGGTCTCGGCGTCCGCCGGCGGCTCGCCGTCCTCCTCGCGGTCGTCGTCCAGCGCGTCGAGCGCCTCGGCGACCTTCTGGTGGAACCAGTCGGCCGAGACCGTGCCGTCGGCGTCTTCGAGGTGGCGCGAGAAGAGCGGGAGGACCCAGCGGCCGTTGTAGCTGCGCAGCAGCGCCCAGGTGGGATGCTCCTCCCAGACCGCCGCGACACGGCCGGCGTCGAGAGCCTCGTCCACTCGTCCTCCGGAATGCACTGCAGACAAAAAGCGGCCCGGACCTGGGGATTTCTCCTCAAGTCCGGGCCAGTTGGTTGCGGGGGCAGGATTTGAACCTACGACCTCTGGGTTATGAGCCCAGCGAGCTACCGAGCTGCTCCACCCCGCGGCACAAGAAATTACTCTAGCACGGGGTCGGGGCAGTGCGAAATCGGCTGCGGCCCCGGGCGAGTCCGGATCGCGTAGACCGGTCGTCCCAGTAGAGTTCTGGCAGGACCCGGAGGACGGCGAATGGCGAACCCTGCCCAGAAGTACCGCGTGTGCGTGATCGAGGACGATCCGGACGTCGCGTTCTACATGAAGACGGTGCTCGAGAAGCGTGCCGACGCGCAGGTCGTCGCCGTGACGGACCCCTCCATCGCCCTCGACACCATCGCGGCGTTCGACCCCGATGTGGTGATCACCGACATCGAGATGCCCGGCATCTCGGGCATCGACCTCCTGCGCGAGCTGCGCGGCCGCCACCCGGGGATGCCCGTCGTCGTGATGACCGCGCACGTCTCGGTCGACTACGCGGTCTCCGCCCTGCGCGCCCAGGCCGACGAGTTCCTCACCAAGCCGATCGCCTCCTCCGAACTGGTCGCCATCGTCGGGCGGCTCGCGGAGGAGGGCCGCGCCAAGCGCGCCGCCAGCCAGCAGCAGGTGGTCCTCGCGATCGGCGCGCACCCGGACGACGTCGAGATCGGCGTCGGCGGCATCCTCTCCGCGCACCGCGATGCCGGCAACCAGGTGGTCATCCTCACCCTCTCCCGCGGCGCCCGCGGCGGCGACGTGGACGACCGCCAGCACGAGTCGCTCGCGGCGGCGGAGCTGCTCGGCGCCCGGCTGTTCCTGGAGGACCTGGAGGACACCCGGATCTCGGCGGCCGACCCCACCGTGGGCATCATCGAGCGCGTCGTCGCCGAGGTGAAGCCGGACATCGTCTACACCCACTCCGCGCACGACCGCCACCAGGACCACCGGGCCGTGCACGCCGCCGTCGTCGTCGCGACCCGTGACGTGCGCACCGTGTGCTGCTTCCAGAGCCCGTCGGCGACCATCGACTTCCGGCCCACCCGGTTCGTGCCGATCGACGGCTTCACGGAGTCCAAGCTGCGGCTCATCGACTGCTTCCGCTCGCAGACCGAGCAGCGCGCGTACATGGAGCACGACTTCGTGCTCGCCACCGCGCGGTATTGGTCGCGGTTCGGCGGCGGCACGAACTGCGAGCCGCTGGAGGTGATGCGCGACACGGCCGACATCTCGGTGCCGCCCGCGAGCATCCACACCGACGCCCGGATCAGAAGGAACCTCGAATGACCCGGAGCACCACCCGCGTCCTCGTCACCGGAGCCGGGGGACCGGCCGGGATCGCCGTGATCCGCTCGCTGCTGAAGCGCGACGACGTCGAGGTGCTCGCCGCGGACATGGACGGCTGGGCGAGCGGGCTGTACCTGGTGCCCGAGCCGGCCCGCCGGATCGTGCCACCGGGAAGATCGCCGCAGTTCGTGGACGACGTCATCGCGCTGTGCGCCGCCGACGGCGTCGGCGTGCTGTTCTCGACGGTGGACGTCGAACTGCCCGGTCTCGCGGCGCGGCGGGACGAGCTGGCCGCCGTCGGCACGGCCCTCGCCTCGCCGAGCCACGAGACGCTCGTGACCTGCCTCGACAAGTACCGGCTCGCACAGGCTGTGGCCGGCCACGCGCGCCTCCCGGAGACCCGGCTGCTCGACCGCGACGGCGTGGGCGCGGAGTGGGTCTTCCCGGTGATCGTCAAGCCGCGCAGCGGCGCCGGCTCGCGCGGCGTCCGCCTCATCGCCGACCGCGCGGCGCTGGAGGCGCTGGGCGAGGACCGCAGCGTCATCATCCAGGAGAACCTCCCGGGCGAGGAGTTCTCGGTGGACGTGCTCGCCGGGCTCGACGGCAACGTCATCGCCGCCGTCCCGCGCTCCCGGGAGCGGGTCGACTCCGGGGTCTCGATCGCCGGCCGCACGGTCCGCAGGGCCGAGCTGTCGGAGACCGCGGCGGACGTGGCGCGCGCCATCGGCCTGACCGGGGTCGCCAACGTCCAGCTCCGCTACAGCAGCGACGGCGTCCCCGCCCTGCTGGAGGTCAACCCGCGCTTCCCCGGCGCCATGCCGCTGACGATCGCCGCCGGCGTCGACATGCCGTCGCTGCTGCTCGACCTGGTGCTCGGCCGTCCCGTGCCGTCCGCCGTGGACTTCGCCGAGCTGGCCAACGTGCGCTTCCTGGAGGACGTCTTCCTCGACCCGGGCGACGTGCTCGTGTCCGAGAACGCCGTCCACGCCGAAGGGCCGGAGGAGTGACAGGGCCGAGCCCTCTTCTGCTGGGCGACTACCACGTCCACTCGATCTTCTCCGACGACGCCCGCAGCACGCTCGCGGAGAACATCGCGGCCGCGCACCGGGCCGGACTGCGGACCCTGCGGCTGACCGACCACGTGCGCGCCTCCACCGCCTGGGTGCCCGAGTTCGTCGCCGCGGTCGCCGCCGAGCCGGTGCCCGACGGCCTCACGGTGCTCACCGGCGTGGAGGCCAAGCTGCTCGACGTCACGGGCGCCGTCGACATGCCCGCCGGCCTCATCGTCGGCGTCGGGGGCGTCGACGCCGTCGTCATCGGTGACCACCAGTTCCCCGGGACGGACGGGCCGTGGTCGCCCGAGGCCACCCGGGAGCGGCGCGCGGCCGGCCTCTCGGCGGACGACGCCCTCGACCTGCTGATCGAGGCGAGCATCCGCGCGATGGAAGGCACACCGCACGCGCAACTCGCGCACTGGTTCTCCATCCTGCCGAAGGTCGGGCTCGCCGAGGAGCAGCTCGGCTCCTCCCGGCTGTCCGCCTGGGCCGCCGCGGCCGCGGCGACCGGCACGATCGTGGAGGTCAACGAGAAGTGGGCGTGCCCGGGCCCGGACGCCGTGCGCGCGCTGCGGGCGGCCGGAGCGCGTATCGTTGCCTCCACCGACAGTCATGACGCCGCCGACGTGGGCCGCTACGACCGGGTGGCGGCCGTGCTCGACGCCGCCGAACCGGAGGAGCAGGCATGAGCCCCGTCGACCTGACCCGCGTCCAGCGCGAGGAGCTGCAGCGCGAGCTCGACCGCAACCGCCGCTGGGAGCTGCGGCTGCCGGTCTACGGCGGCGTCGCCCTCCTGGTCATCGCCGCGATCGTCGTGGTGCGGGTGGTGTTCTTCTCGTGACCGCCAAGAGGGTCGTGATCGCCGACGACGACGCCGACATCCGCGGGCTCATGGTCATCGCCGCCAACCGCGCCGGGGTGGAGATCGTGGCCGCCGTCGACAACGGCCAGTCGGCGCTCGACGCCGTGAACGCCGGCGGCATCGACCTGGCGGTGCTCGACATCTCGATGCCGGGGCTCAACGGCGTGGAGGTCGCCGAGGCGATCCGCGGCGGCGAGCTGACCAGGAGCACGCTCATCCTCATGGTGTCGGCCTCCGTGCAGCTCCTCACCGACCACGGCATCGTCGCCGACCGCTCGGACAGCTTCATCATCAAACCGTTCAGCCCGCGGGTGCTCTCCGAGCGCATCCGCTCGATGCTCGGACTGGGAGAACCCGCATGACGGTCGACCGCTGGCTCAGCCGCATCCCGCTCGAATCGCCCTCCGTCTTCGTGAAGCTGGTGCCGACCCTGGTCGGCTACATCATCGCGCTGGGCCTGTCGCTCATCCCCGGGGTGGTGAGCGCGCACATCCCGCTCTTCGTCGCCGCCTCGGTGGCCGTGATGGTCGGCGCCTTCCTGCTGGCGATACTGGTGCCGTGGACGCGGATCGACGTGCACTGGAACGTCGTCGTGCCGCTGGTGGCGATGCTCTCGATCGGCCTGATGCGGATCGGCACCGGGGGCAGCACGTCGTCCATCGGCGTCATCCTGCTGCTGCCGTTCGTCTGGATCGCGACGGAGGAGGGTCGGCGCAACATCATCATCGCCGCGCTCGGCATCTTCGTGGTGCTGATCGGCCCGATCCTGGTCGATGTGGGCTCGACGAGTCCCGCCGACCTGATCCGTGCCTTCTTCTCTCCCGTCATCTACGCGATCGTCGCCGCGGTGGTCAACGAGATCGCCCACCGCTCGCGCAGGCAGCTGGAGGCGACCCGCGCAGCCGCGGAGCAACGCGAGGAGCTGCTCGCGCAGGCCGTGCGCACGCAGGACGAGCTGGTGCTCAACGAGGCCAGGCTGAAGACCGCGAACCGGCTCATCCAGAGCATCTGGAACGCCGTGACGGAGCAGTCCGTGATCGGCACCGACCTCGACGGCGTGATCGACGTCTGGAACCCGGGCGCCGAGAAGATGCTCGGGCTGACCGAGAAGCAGGTCGTCGGCGCCGACCGCAAGGTGATCGAGTTCCACCTCGTGAGTGAGCTGGAGGAGCGGCTGCGCGACATGGACGCGCGCTTCACGACGGTGGCGGGGATGGACGACTTCTCCGCTCTCGTCGACACCGTGCGGGCGGGCTACGCCGACGTGCGCGACTGGACCTACGTGCGCGCCGACGGCAAGCAGGTGCCCGTCCAGGTCGCCGCGACGCCCCGCCTGGATGAGAACGGCCACCGCGTCGGCTTCATCTTCGTCGCCACCGACATGACGCAGGCGCGGGAGTTCGCGCGCCTCAAGGACGAGTTCGTCGGCCTCATCTCGCACGAGCTGCGGACGCCGCTCAGCTCGATCCTCGGCTACCTGGAGCTGATGCGCGACGACGACGAGTCTCCGCTGTCGGACGAGCAGCTGCAGTACCTGGGCGTCGCCGAGCGCAACGCGCACCGGCTGCTGCGGCTGGTCGGCGACCTCCTGTTCACCGCCCAGGTGGAGTCCGGCCGGTTCCCGATCGACATCAAGGACGCGGAGCTGCGCGCGGTCGTCGCCGCCTCCGTCGAGTCGGCCACCCCGGTCGCCGCGACCGCCGGCGTCGAGCTGGTCTGCGACGTGCCGGACGAGCCGGTGGAGGTGCGCGGCGACACCGTCCGCCTCGGCCAGGCCGTCGACAACCTCGTCTCCAACGCGCTGAAGTTCACGCCGGTCGGCGGGAAGGTCACCGTCTCGCTGCGCCGCGAGGGGGATGAGGCGGTGGTGGCCGTGACCGACACCGGCATCGGCATCCCGGCGGTGGAGCTCAGCCAGCTCTCGCAACGGTTCTTCCGCGCCTCCACCGCGACGCGCAACGCGGTCCCGGGCGTCGGCCTCGGACTCACGATCACCAAGGCGATCGTCACCGCGCACGGCGGCCGGCTCGACATCGCGAGCGAGGAGGGTGTCGGCACCTCGATCAGCGTCCGGCTCCCGATCGAGACGCCGCTCCCGGTCGCGGAGGCGGTGCCCGGGGCGGAGGCGCGGCCGTGACCGGCGTCGGTGTCGCGGTGGCCCAGTTCACGCCGGGCGACGACCGGGTGCACAACCGGGACGTGGCGGCGGCCCTGATCGCCGTCGCGGCCGCGCGCGGGGCGCGGCTCGTCGTGCTGCCGGAGTACTCCTCCTACTTCACCGACCCGCTCGGTCCGTCCTTCGCGCGCAACGCGGAGCCGCTCGACGGGGAGTTCGTCCAGTCGCTCCAGGCCGCGGCGCGCGAGCACGAGGTGTACGTGATCGCCGGCCTCGTCGAGCAGTCCGGCGTGCACGACAAGTTCGCCAACACGCTCGTCGCGGTCGGCCCGGCCGGCGAGCGGCTCGCCATCTACCGCAAGCAGCACCTCTACGACGCGTTCGGCTCCCGGGAGTCCGACTGGGTGGTGCCCGGCGACCTCGCCCTGCCCGACGTGTTCGAGGTGGACGGCCTCCGGATCGGGATGCAGACCTGCTACGACCTGCGCTTCCCCGAGGTGACGCGCCGGCTGGCGGACGCGGGCGCCGAGCTGGTCGCCGTGCCGGCCGAGTGGGTGCGCGGGCCGCTCAAGGAGCAGCACTGGTCGACGCTGCTGGCCGCGCGCGCGATCGAGAACACCCTGTACGTCGCGGCGGCCGACCACACGCCGCCGATCGGCGTCGGCTCCAGCGCGATCATCGACCCGATGGGCGTCGTGCTCGCGGGGCTGGGGGAGACGACGGGCGTCGCCGTCGCGGAGGCGTCGGCCGAGCGCGTGCAGGAGGTCCGCCGGAGGAACCCGGCGCTCGCTCTGCGGCGCTACCGGGTGGAGCCGATCGACTGAGCGGCGCCGCTCAGCCGCCCAGCGCGGCCAGGCGCGCCGCGGCCTCCTCCAGCACCTCGACGCGCTTGCAGAACGCGAACCGCACCAGCGACGCGGTCCGCTGCGCGTAGTCGTCGCGGCAGAAGGCGGACAGCGGCACGGCGACCACCCCGGCGAGCTCGGGCAGCCGGCAGCAGAGCTCGACGGCGTCTGCATGCCCGAGCGGGGCGGCGTCCGCGACGACGAAGTAGGTGCCGTCGCTGCGGTGCACGTCGAACCCGGCCGCCCGCAATCCCGCCGACAGGACGTCGCGCTTGTGCGCCAGGGCGGCGGCGATCCCGGTGAAGAACGCGTCGGGGAGCGCGAGGCCGGCGGCCATGGCGGGCTGGAACGGCGCGCCGTTCACGTAGGTCAGGAACTGCTTCACGGCCAGGATCGCGGTCACGAGCTCCGCGGGCGCGGTCAGCCAGCCCACCTTCCAGCCGGTCGTGTTGAACGTCTTGCCGCCGGAGGAGATGGTGACCGTCCGCTCCCAGCCGCCCGGCAGTGTCGCGACCGGGATGTGCTGCGGCCCGAAGGCGAGGTGCTCGTAGACCTCGTCCGTGACAATGATCGCGTCGTGCCGGTGGGCGAGCTCGACGATCGTCATCAACGTCTCCCGGTCGAGGACCGCTCCGGTGGGGTTGTGCGGCGTGTTGACCAGGATGACCCGGGTGTGGTCGGTCACCGTCTCGCGCAGCCGGTCGAGGTCCGGCCGGAACGCGGGCGGCTCCAGCGGGACGGTGCGGTGCACCCCGCCGGCGAGGGAGATGACGGCGGCGTACTCGTCGTAGAACGGCTCGAACGTGACGACCTCGTCGCCCGGTTCGAGCAGCGCGAGCAGCGTCGCGGCGATGCCCTCCGTCGCGCCGGCGGTGACCAGCACCTCGCGGTCGGGGTCGACCTCCAGCCCGTAGAACCGCCGCTGGTGATTGGCGACGGCGTGCCGCAGCTCCGGGATGCCGATGCCCGGCGGGTACTGGTTCGCGCCGCCCCGGATGGCGTCGACCGCGGCGTCGAGCACGATGGCGGGGCCGTCCTCGTCGGGGAAGCCCTGCCCGAGGTTGATCGCACCGGTGCGCACGGCGAGTGCGCTCATCTCGGCGAAGATCGTCGGGCGGACGACGCCGTCCGCGCCCAGCAGTCCTGCGCCGCGCGCGGCGGCCCTCCATGCGCCGGAAACCGTCATGGATCCAACCTAGGGCCTCGCTCCCACCGCATCCATTCGTTACGTTGGGAGGAGTCATCGGGAGGCGGAAGGTCGCCCACAGGACCCGCAAATAGAACGCTCAGGTTGGCATCCCAAGCTGTCTAGTGCTTGGAAGGAGCACCACACCATGACCGACACCCCGATCACCCCGGAGCCCGCGAAGCCCCAGAACGACGCCGACGCCGACGCGGTCGTGGATGCCGGCGCGGCTCGTCCCGCCGAGACCCCCGCTGCGGCCCCCGCCCCGGCCGCGGAGCAGCCCGCTGCCCCGGCAGCCGAGCAGGCCGCGCAGCAGCCGGCCGCCCCGGTGGCCCAGCAGCCTGCCGCTCCGGCCGCGGACCACGGCTTGACCGCTCCGGCCGCCGCTCAGCCCTCGGCACAGCAGCCGACCGCCGAGCAGCCGACGGCGCAGCAGCCGACGGCCGAGCAGCCGACCGCGCAGCAGCCGACCGCGCCGCAGGGTCCCATCCCCGTCGCGAACCACACGCAGCCGACCCAGCCGGTCGCCCCGCAGCAGCCCTACGGCCAGCCCGCCGGCGCGCAGCAGCCGCAGCCGCAGCCGAACTACGGCAACGGCTCGTTCGGCCAGCCCCACGCCTACGCGCAGGCTCCCTACGCCCAGCAGCCCGGAGCCCAGCAGCCCTACGCCGCCGCGCCGGGCACCGGTGAGAAGGCGCCCCGCAAGCGCAACACCGGCCTCATCATCGCAACGCTCGCCATCGGCGCGCTCATCGGCGGCATCGCCGGGGCAGGCGCCGGGATCGGCCTCTACTCGGCCACCGGCAGCAACGCGACGATCAAGACGGTCTCCGGCCCGCAGAACATCACCGTCAACGACACGAACAACGCCACGACGGTGACCGCGGTCGCCGCCAAGGCATCGCCGAGCGTCGTCACCATCTCCGTCAGCGCCTCCAGCGAGGGCGGCACCGGCTCCGGCGTCGTGCTCAGCTCGGACGGCTACATCCTCACCAACACGCACGTCGTCACCCTCGACGGCGCCGCGTCGAACGTGAGCATCAGCGTCACCGACAACAACGGCAAGATCTACACCGCCAAGATCGTCGGCACCGACCCGACCACCGACCTCGCAGTCATCAAGCTCGACGGCGCCAGCGGGATGACCCCGATGAACTGGGCCGACTCCAGCAAGCTGAACGTCGGCGACACCACGGTCGCGATCGGCGCCCCGCTCGGACTCTCCGGCACCGTCACCGACGGCATCGTGAGCGCGCTGAACCGGTCGATCAGCATCGCGTCCTCCGCCGCTCCCAAGTCCAGCGACGGCTCGAACGGCGGCGGCAGCGGCGACGGCAGCTCGCAGAACCCGTTCAACTTCGACTTCCCGAACCAGGGCGGCGGCTCCTCGCAGAGCGGCACCCAGGGCACGATCTCGCTCCCGGTCATCCAGACGGACGCGTCGATCAACCCGGGCAACTCGGGCGGCGCCCTGCTCAACAGCAAGGGCGAGCTGATCGGCATCAACGTCGCGATCGCGAGCGCGGGCGGCAGCAGCTCCTCCGGCAGCCAGTCGGGCAGCATCGGCGTCGGCTTCTCGATCCCGTCGAACCTGGCGAAGCGCGTCTCCGACGAGCTGATCAAGAACGGCTCGGCGACCCACGGCCTCCTCGGGGCCTCGGTCGGCGACGCCAGCTCCGACAGCAAGGCGACCACCGTCGGCGCGTCGATCAAGTCGGTCACCTCCGGCGGAGCGGCGGCGAGCGCGGGCCTGCAGGCCGGCGACATCGTGGTCAACTTCAACGGCCTCCCGATCACGGACGCGACCGACCTGACCGCTCAGGTCCGGGCGCTCCCGGCCGGAGCCAAGGCCGACCTCACCTACATCCGGGGCGGCCAGTCCAAGACCACCTCGGTCACCCTGGGGTCGCTCCCGGCGAACTGACCCGGACCCCCTCGGAAGGCCGTCCCGCACCGCGGGGCGGCCTTCCGCGCGTCTCGGCGCCGACGGGTCGCCCAGGCGCCGGCTGATAAGCTCGGCGCGACCCGAACGACGAATGGATCAGATGCCGGACGACAACGTGAACACCCTCCCCGGTGTGTCCTACGTGATGCCCGTCCTCAACGAGGCGACCCACGTGCGGGCGGCGGTCGACAGCCTGCTGGCGCAGGACTACACCGGTCCGTTCGAGGTCACCATCGCCCTCGGCCCCAGCATCGACGGCACCACGGAGCTGGTCGCGGAGCTCGCCTCCGTCGACTCCCGCATCCGCGTCGTCGACAACGAGGTGGGCTCGACCCCGGCCGGGCTGAACCTGGCGATCCGCTCCTCGCAGTACCCGGTCGTCATCCGCGTCGACGCGCACAGCGTCCTGCCTCCGGACTACGCCCGCGTCGCGGTGGAGGCCATCCAGGAGACCGGCGCCGACAACGTCGGCGGCCTCATGGACGCCCAGGGCACCACGGCGTTCGAGCGCGCGGTCGCCCGCGCCTACGGCAGCCGGATCGGGCTCGGCGGCACCAAGCTCCACGTCGGAGGCGCGGCCGGCCCCGCCGAGACGGTGTACCTCGGCGTGTTCCGCCGCGACCGGCTGATGGAGGTCGGCCTCTTCGACGAGGAGATCAAGCGCGGCCAGGACTGGGAGCTCAACCGGCGCATCCGGCAGGCGGGAGGGACCGTCTGGTTCACGCCGCGCCTGCGCGTGGTCTACCGCCCGCGCCCCAACCTGTACCGGCTCGCCCGGCAGTTCTTCTCGACCGGCATCTGGCGCGGCGAGCTCGCGCGGCGCTTCCCGGCCTCCAACGGCGTGCGCTACTTCGCCCCGCCGGTGATGGTGCTCGGCGTCGCCCTCGGCGTGCTGCTCGGCCTCGGCGGTGTGCTACAGGCGCTGCTCGGCGCGACCCCGTGGCTGCTCTGGGCGTTCCTGGTCCCCGCGGCCTACCTGGTCATCGTGGTGGCGTCCGCGTTCGTCTGGGGACGTCGCGACGGCTTTTCGTCGTTCCTCTGGTTTCTCGTAGTCTTGCCGTGCATCCATTTCAGCTGGGGCATCGGGTTCATCCTCGGATACCTGTCGCTCACGCGGAACATCACGGCACACACCGGAAGGTAGGCATGACAGCAGCGGGACCGGCGGCGCACGGAGCGCGGCCAACGTCGATCGCCGAGCTCAGGGCCGTGGCGCAGCCGCCCGAGGTGCGCGGGCGCCGCAACGCCGAGCACTGGACCGCGTCGCTGTACCTGCGCAACCTGTCGCCGTACCTGACGTGGTTCCTGCTCAAGACCTCCATCTCGGCCAACGGCGTGACCGGCCTGATGATCCTGACCGGCTGGGCGACAGCGGCCAGCCTCCTCATCCCGGGGATCGGCGGCGCCGCGCTGGCGCTCGTCCTCGGCCAGCTGCAGATGCTGGTGGACTGCTGCGACGGCGAGGTGGCGCGCTGGCGCAACACGTCGTCCCCGGCCGGGATGTTCCTCGACAACGTCGGCCACTACACGACCGAGACGCTGATCGCGATCGCGCTCGGCGTCCGCGCCGCCGGCTTCCCGTTCGAGGCCCCGCAGGACTACCTCTGGACGAACCTCGGCACCCTGCTCGCCCTGATCATCGTGCTCAACAAGGCGCTCAACGACATGGTGCGGGTGGCGCGCGCCAGCGCGGGCCTGCCGAAGCTGGCCGACACGGAGGCCGCGTACGCGCCGACCCACGGCGTCGTCGCCACGCTGCGCAAGGGTGCCAAGTTCCTGCCGTTCCACCGGCTGTACCACTCGGTCGAACTGACCATCCTGATCTTCGTCTTCTCGATCGTCGGCCTGTTCATCGGCACGCCGCTCGCCGACCGCATCCTGCTGTCGATCCTGGTGCCGCTGGCGCTGCTGGCGGCGATCGGGCACTTCGTGGCGATCATGTCCTCCAAGCGGGTCCGTGGCTGACCCCACGGTCGGCGTCGTCGTGCTCACGCAGGGCACGCGGCCGGACGACCTGCTGCGCGGGGTGCGGTCGGTCCTCGCCCAGGACGGCGTGACCACCGACATCGTCGTGGTCGGCAACGGCTGGGACCCGGCGACGTCCGACCCGCCGCTGCCTCCCGGGGTGGCGACGCTGGCGCTGCCGGAGAACCTCGGCATCCCGGCCGGGCGCAACCGGGGCGTTCCGCGGGTGGCGGGGGAGTACCTGCTGTTCCTGGACGACGACGCCGACATCCCGTCGCCCGGCTTCCTGCGCGACGCGATCGGGCTGCTGCGCAGCGACCCCGGCATCGGGATGATCCAGCCCCGGCTGCGGGCGCGCGACGGCAAGCCGTCGCCGCGGAGGTGGATCCCGCGCATCCGCAAGGGCGACCCGGAGCAGTCGTCGGCTGTGTTCTCGGTGCTGGAGGCCGTGATCGTGCTCCCGCGCGAAGTGTTCGAGCGAGCGGGCGGCTGGGCCGATCCGTTCTTCTACGCCCACGAGGGCATCGAGCTCTCCTGGCGCGTCTGGGACCAGGGCAAGCGCGTCTGGTACGCGGGCGACCTGGTCGCCGAGCACCCGGCGGTATCGCCGACCCGCCACTCGTACTATTACCGGCTGAACGCCCGCAACCGCGTGTGGCTGGCCCGCCGCAACCTGCCCGCGGTGCTCGTCCCGCTCTACGTGGGCTCGTGGACGGGCATCCAGCTCCTGCGCTGGTTCCGGAAGCCGGACGTCCTGCGCGCGTGGTTCGGCGGCTGGCGCGAGGGCTGGAGCGCCGACCCGGGCGAGCGCAGGCCGATCCGCTGGCGCACGGTGCTGCGGATGACGGTCGCGGGGCGGCCGCCGGTCGTTTAGCGCTCGGACGGTGCCCGCGTGTCCGAGGGCTCGACGGCGGCTTGGCCGTCCCAGGCACCCACCGCCGTGGCGGCCTCGATGGCGGCCTGACCAGTCGGCGTCCCCGGCTCCACCGCCTGCACATCCTTCGCGCCGCGTCGCAGCGCACGCGTCGGAATCGCGCCGCGAAGCACCGACCCCGCCTGCACCACACGCCGTCCGGTGCTCGCGCCGAAACGCCGCACGGCTCCCGGCCCTTCCGCGGGCGTCAGCGCCTCCGGGATGACGAGCGGCGCCGCCCCGAACGCCAGCCGTGAGTTGGTCACGACGCGCCGGCCGAGGATGTGGTTGCCGGTCCCGCCGACGACCGCGCCGATGCCGAACGGGATCGCCCGCGCGACGATCGACGCCCCGCCGCGCACCGCGAACTGCCGGATGAAGACGTTCCGCAGCCGGTCGACGAGCGGCCCGACGACCATCGACGGCAACGTGGTCGTGACGAGCTCGCCCCAGTACGCCGTGCGGGTCACCCCGGTTCCGGCCACCTGTGCGGCGAGCTGGCGCACCAGGTCGGAGCCCTCGCGGCCGAGCATCATGGTGAGGACGAGGGCACGCGCACGCGCCGGGTCCTCCACCGCGATGCCGTGCAGCTCGCTGAGCGACTGCGCGTACAGAGCGGTGGCCTCCAGGAACGCGGCTGTCTCCAGCCCGGAGAGCGCCAGGGTCACGCCCGTGCCGATCGCGGGGATGACCGCGGTGGCGCCGACCGCCGCGCCGCCGGTGGTGACCGCCGCGAGATACCGCCGTTCGAGGATGGCGGCAAGCTCGCCGGCCGTCGCATCGGGGAACCGTCGCCGCAGCCCGCGCAGGTGCGCGAGGACCACAGGGCGCTGGATGCCGAGGAAGCGGTCGAGGGTGTTGTCGACGGCGCGCGGGGTGTCGCCACCGCGGGGCGGACCGCCGGTCGGGGAGACGATGGGCTCGGGTCGCTTGGTCATCTTTACCGAGTGTATGCCTCCACGCCGCTGCGACCAGGCCGCCCGACGCGATCGACCCTCAGCGTCGTCTGTCGCGCTCCCGCAGGAACTCGTCCGCCGACAGGACGTCGAACTCGGCGGGCAGGTCATCCCGCGAGAGGCCCTCGGTCAGGAGCGCGATGTCGGTGCCGAGGACGCTGGCGATCCGCAGCATGGTGACGAGGCTGGGATTGGCGATGCCGCTCTCGATCTTGCCGTAGTTGGTGACGTGCATCTGGGCGAGTTCGGCGATACTCTCCTGGCTGAGTCCGAGGGCGATTCGTGCGTTACGTACCTTGGCTCCGAAGTGGATCGCGGCAGGAGAAGGCGGTTGTTTCATGCTCCCTGCCTATCCGGTTGCGGATTCCGGAACCAGAGCGCGCGCCACTGCGTCATTCGTGCCTGAGGCCAGGACATCGGAAAATGCATGCCTGCAGCCGCGGCCGACCGCGCACACGGCGCGGCCGGCTGCGGCGCAGAGGCGGCAGGGATCGTCGCATGTTGCATGCCTCATGCCTATCCGGTCGCCGATTCCGGAGCCAGAGCGCTCGACACTCCGTCATTCGAGCCTGAGGCCCGGAGTTCGGAAAATGCATGCACCTCAGAAGCTGACCTGCCACAGGTACTCATGCCCATCCGGCGGGAACCAGCGCACGACCAGCAGCGTGTCGCGGGCGGGGTCGTCGCTGCCGCTGAGGCTGGCGCGCACGGCCTCACCCGGCCGGATGCACGACGGCGAGCTCACCCGCACGGACGAGCTGCCCGCGATGCTCACGGTGACGCCGCGGAGCTCCTCGGCGCTGGTGTTGACGAGGCGGAAGTGGGGCGCGCCGCTGCGATCGACGGTCCAGGGGACGCGATACGCGTAGTGCGTGTCGCGGAGCGGGGCGAGTGGGTTGCGAAGGTTCCGAACGTGTCTCATGCGCACCAAGTTAACGACCCCCTCCGACGCCCCAGCGCGGAAATCGGGTCTACAGACCTCTTTTGGGGATAACTCGCGCCAATTCTTTTCCGTGGAGGACATTCATCCCGGAAAGAAACCCGCTACGACCAGGAGTTTTCTACGCCCCGTAATCGTGGTTGTAGAGGTCGAGCACCTCGTCGATCGGCCCGTCCAGCACCAGGCCGCCCTTGTCGAGGTAGAGCCCGCGGGCGCAGAACCGGCGCAGGTCCTTCTCGTTGTGCGAGACGAAGAAGAGGGTGCGGCCGCTGGCGAGGAGCTCCTCGATCTTCGCGTAGCACTTCTCCCGGAAACCCCGGTCGCCGACCGCGAGCACCTCGTCCACCAGCAGCACGGGCTCCTCCAGCTGCGCGATCACCGCGAACGCGATCCGGACCTTCATGCCGCTGGAGAGGTGCTTGTACGGCGTGTCCACGAAGTCGCCGATCTCGGCGAACGCGATGATCTCGTCGAACCGCGCGTCGATCTGCGGCCTGGTCATCCCGTGCAGCCCGGCCGTGAGGTAGACGTTGTCGCGCACGGTGAGGTCGTCCACGAAGCCGCCGGTGATCTCGATGAGGGGGGCGACGCCCTCGGTGACCTTCACCGTGCCCTCGTCGGGCAGCAGCACTCCGGCGACGAGCTTCAGCAGGGTCGACTTGCCTTGGCCGTTGCGGCCGACCACGCCGATCGCCTCGCCCGGCGCGACGCGGAACGACACGTTCCGTAGCGGCCAGAAGTCGTCGGGACGGGCGCGGCGCTTGCGCCCGGCGAACAGGTCCTTGAACGAGCGACGGGCTCCGCGGTTGCGCTTGAACCGTACGCCGAGGCCGGAGACGTCGATGACGGCTGACACCTAGATCTCCTTCAGGACGTCGCGCTCGAAGCGCTTGAACACGAGCCAGCCGACGCCGAGCAGCACCAGCGACATCAGCGCGGCGACGATCACCAGGTACCAGTCCAGCTCCTCCGGGAAGAACGCCGACCGGTAGAGGCTGAAGATGCCGGTGAGCGGGTTGAACGCCGACCAGAAGTGGAGGGAGAACAGCGTCTCCGTCTGGGTGCCCGGGTTCGCGGCGACGTACGCGGCGCAGTGCTTGGCGGCCACTCCCGGGCCGCAGCCGCCCGGGAGGTCGCGGGCGCTGTAGATGATCGGCGACGCATAGAAGAGGAATCGCAGCGCGAGCTTCACGGCGCGCTCCAGGTCGCGGAAGAACACCACGAGCGGCGCGACGATCAGCCCGACGCCGACCGTGAGGACCACCTGGATGAGGACGGCCAGCGGGAAGAGCAGGATGTCGACGTTCACCTTCGCGCCGGTCACGATCGCAAAGATCGCGAGCACGGGCAGCGAGAGCAGGAACTCGATCCCCTTGGCGGTGACGATGCGGTTCACCCAGATCGTGCGGGGGATCATCGTGGAGCGGATCAGCTTCGCCTCGCGGATGAACGCCCGCGTACTGTCGGACACCGCTCCGTTGAACCACATCCACGGCAGCAGCGCCGCGAGCAGGAACACGATGTAGGGGTTCTCGCCGACGTTGCGGTGGAAGATCACCGTGAAGACGAACCAGTAGATCGCGCTCATGACGAGCGGATCGAGGATCGACCACAGGTAGCCCAGCGCGCTGGTCGAGTAGCGGACGCGCAGGTCGCGCACCGTCAACAGCCACAGGGAGTGGCGGTACCGGGCGGAGCGCGTCCGCTGCGCGGGGCGCAGATCGGCGGAGGTAGTGGTCACGGGAACCTATCGTATTGATCGCTGGCTGCGTGTTCGCGTCACGCGGCCCTACGACTATACGAAAAGATTCGCGCGCTCCAGGTCCTCCTGGAAGTCCACCTCGACGGCGTACAGGTCGGAGATGTCGACCGGCTCGGCCAGCAGGCGGTCCTGCTCGATCGCGAGCTCGATGCCGCGCTCGAAGTAGTCCTGGTCGGCGACGCGCTGGAGCTGGCGCAGCAGGGCGGCCTTGTCCTTGCTGGAGATGTAGTTGATGCCGACGGCCTCGCCCAGCCCGCCCTTGACGGTCTTGGACAGCTCGTGGATGTAGCCCTCGGGGCCGGTGGTGTACTTGACCTCCTCGTCGGCGACCGACGAGGTGTTGACGGTAACGAAGGTCTGGTCGCGGGCCACCATCGCGGCGCCGCGGACGAGGACGGCCGGGTCGAAGACCACGTCGCCGTTCATCCAGAGCACGCCGCCGGGGCCGGAGGCCTGCAGGGCGCGCATAAGGCTCTTGGAGGTGTTGGTCTGGTCGTACTGCTCGTTGTAGACGAACTCGGCGTCCGGGAACGCCTCGATGATGTGCTCGAGCTTGTAGCCGACGACGATCGTGACCGTGACGTCCTTGCCGAACGCGGCGTGGATGTTGTCGAACTGCTGCTGCATGATGGTGCGGCCGTCGTTCAGCTCCGTCAGCGGCTTGGGGAGGCTCCGGCCGAGGCGGCTGCCCATGCCCGCCGCGAGGATCACTACCTGGGTCGTCACAATCTTCTCCTTGAATCCGCGCGAACCCCGTGTGGGTGTGATGCTGCGGGGCTTCGGCGCCCGCCACTCCCGGGATGTCACCGGGAGTTCATTCACGCTTTACGTGTTTCGACACGCCTTCATGCCTGCACCAGAATACCGGCGGCCCTCATCCGGGGGCAGGGGTTGACGTGGGTCGTTGTGCGGTCGTTATGTTCCTCACAGGACTTTCCTAGGCAGCCTGAGAAGCCTGAGGCCGGGACTGCGAGGTCACCCGTCGGGGGGTACGCAAGCGGTTCTGTCTTGGTACGGTTGCGTGGTGAGTTTCGAGCGCGCGCGACCCGGCAGCAGCACCGATCCGGAGTCCGGCGCGCCCGAATCCCGGGGGGACCACGAGGGGGAGCGGATGTCCGAGATCGCGCAGTCCGAGCCGGAGCAGGCGGCGCCCTCGGCGCGCCCTGCGGCCAAGCGCACACAGCCCAAGACGGCGGCCGCCGCCGCCGGATCGAGCACGCGCACGCCGACGCCGCGCAAGCGCACGACCGCCGCGAAGACGACGAAGGCGCGCACGGTGAAGGCCGTGGTCGAGACGGTCCCCGCCGTCGCCGAGCCTCCTGAGCCGGTCCGTCCGGCGCCGGCCGTCGACACGCGGCCGAGCGTGCTCACGGTCCACGGGCTCAGCAAGCGCTACGGCTCGATCGTCGCCGTGGACGGCGTGTCGCTGGATGTGCGCGAGGGCTCCTTCTACGGCATCGTCGGCCCGAACGGCGCCGGCAAGACCACGACGCTGTCGATGATCACCGGGCTGCTGCGTCCCGACGAGGGCCGCATCGTGGTGCACGGCGTCGACGCCTGGACCGAGCCGGTGCGCGCCAAGCACGTCATCGGTGTCCTCCCCGACAAGCTGCGCCTGTTCGACCGCCTCACCGGCGCGCAGTTCCTGCACTACGCCGGCACGCTGCGCGGGCTCTCGGCCAAGACGGTGCACGCGCGCACCGCCGACCTCGCGAACGCCTTCGGCATCGCCGACGCCCTCGACCGGCTGGTCGCCGACTACTCCGCGGGCATGACCAAGAAGATCGCGCTCGCGGCCGCCATGATCCACTCGCCGCGCCTGCTGGTGCTGGACGAGCCCTTCGAGTCCGTCGACCCGGTCTCCGCCGCGAACGTCGTGGACATCCTGCAGCGCTACACCGCGGCGGGCGGCACCGTCGTGCTCTCCAGCCACGGCATGGACATGATCGAGCGCGTCTGCGACAGCGTCGCCATCATCGTCCGCGGCCAGGTGCTCGCGGCCGGGACCATCGACGAGGTGCGCGGAGAGCAGACCCTGGAGGAGCGGTTCGTCGACCTGGCGGGCGGACGCAAGGCGGCGGAGGGCATGGAGTGGTTGCACAGCTTTTCCGACTGAGGCTCGCGCTCCTCGGCAACTCGTTCCGGCGCAGCCCCTGGCAGGTGGCCGGCCTGGTACTGGCGCTCGGGTACGGCATCCTGACGATCGTGCTGGTGTTCGGCGCCCTGGCGGCGGCGCGCCTCGCGCCGGACGTCGCCGACGTGCACGGCGTGCTCGTGGTCGTCGGCTCGATCGTCGTCGCGGGCTTCCTCCTCCTGCCGCTGCTGTTCGGCGTGGACGACGCGCTCGACCCGCGCAAGTTCGCGCTCTTCGGCATCCCGGAGCGGGAGCTCGCCCGCGGCCTCGCCCTCGCCGCACTGGTCGGCGTCCCCGCCATCGTGCTGTTCGTCTGCTCGCTCGGCACGGTCGTCACCTGGTCCCGCGACCCCGGCGCGGCGGTGCTCGCCGTGCTGTCGGCGCTGATCGTCGTGGCCACCTGCGTGCTCGCGTCGCGGATCTCGACGGCGATCGCGTCGCTCCTGGTCCCGCCGCGCCGGTCGAAGGAGGCCGGCGGCGTCATGGCGATCCTCGCCCTGGTGCTCATCGCCCCTGTGCTGATCCTCCTGCTCACGGTCGATTGGGGCCGCGACGGACTCGGTACCCTGAACGGCTTCGCCGGCTGGCTGCAGTGGACCCCGCTCGGCGCGGTCTGGAGCATGCCGGGCGCCGCAGCCGAGGGCGACGGGGGAGCGGCGTTCGTGCAGTTCCTGATCGCCGTCGCGACCGTCGGCGTGCTCTGGCTGGTCTGGCGTACCCTCGTCGCACTGGTGCTCGTCGCGCCGGAGCGGGAGGAGCGCGTGCGCGACCACCACGGCCTCGGCTGGTTCGCCCGGCTCCCCGGCGGTCCGACCGCCGCGATCGCCGCGCGCTCGATGACCTACTGGGGGAGGGACGCGCGCTACTGGGTCGCCCTGGTGGTGGTGCCGGTCATCCCGGTGTTCGTGGTCGTGGCGCTCGCGCTCGGCGGCCTCCCGATCCACTTCGCCTCCCTGGTGCCGCTGCCGCTGGTCTGCCTGTTCCTCGGCTGGACCATCCACAACGACGTCGCGTTCGACAGCACGGCGGTCTGGCTGCACCTGGTGTCGGGAACGCGCGGCATCGCGGACCGGCTCGGGAGGATGTTTCCGCCGGTGCTCATCGGCATCCCGGTCATCGTGCTGGGCTCGATCGTCACCGCCGCGGTGTACGGCGACTGGGCCGTGCTGCCCGCGGTCGCCGCGCTGTGCGGGTCCATCCTGGTGATCGGCCTCGGCCTGTCGAGCGCGTTCTCCGCGCTGTTCCCGTACCCGGCGACCAAGCCGGGCGACAGCGCGTTCATGCAGCCGCAGAACTCCGGCGCGTCGGCCGCTCTCGCGCAGGCGTTCAGCTTCTTCGCGATCATCATCCTGGCGTCGCCCGCGATCGTCTTCCTCGTCCTCGGCCTGACCGTCAACCCGTTCTGGCTCGGCATCTCGCCCATCGCGTCGGTGCTGGTCGGCTTCGCCGCGCTCGGCGGCGGACTGTGGGCGGGTGCGCGGGCGTTCGACAAGCGCGGCCCGGAGCTGATGGCGTTCGCCAACCGCAACGACTGAGCGACGTGCCAGGACGACGTGCCTAGACTGGGACGATGAACGACGCCAGCATCCTCGAACCCGGCGGCGAGCCGGGCGGCGGTGGCACCTCCACCATGGAGCGGCCCGATGTCCGGGAGACTCCGCAGAACTCCGAGCCGGGCGATCACGAGCGCTTCTCGCACTACGTGAAGAAGGAGCAGATCCTGGAGTCCGCGATGACCGGCAAGCCCGTCAAGGCGCTGTGCGGCAAGATGTGGACCCCGGGCCGCGACCCGGACAAGTTCCCGGTCTGCCCCACGTGCAAGGAGATCTACGAGAAGCTGCGGGACGAGTGAAGCTGGACGAGTAGGGCGCTCAGCCGAAGTTCGTCGGCAGCACCGGGTCGCCGCCGCTTAGCCGGAACGCCTCGTCCGGGCAGTTCTGGTCACTACGCCGATGCCGGGAAGCGCGCGGGGCGCAACGCCAGCCGCCCAGCCGCCGCTTCGGCGGGGCGGTCAGGGGCGGTAATCTTTGCGGGGCATGTAGAGCGCCCGGGCTTGTTCGTCTGCGCTGTGGCCGCCCTTGAGCCCACTGCCGAGGATCATGAGTACCGCTCCGATTCGGCCGAGGACGATCAAAAGAATACGGCCGGTAGTGAGGAGCGCGTGCCCGATTCGCTTCCAGATCATCGTTCTCCAACCGTCGATCGGATGGGGCCCGGAGCTGTGAAAGAAGTCCGGACGCTATTACCAGGGTAAGGCGCCCCAGCGGGTGTCACTTGGTGATCTGGCAACTCAGTGGGGCGGTGTTTTTGGTGAATGCTGGGTGTGTCCATCGGCAGTAGACGGGGACGGAGCGCCTGCTGTAGGTCTGGGTCGCGGCGCTCTGCCCGCTGGTGGCTGATGCGCCGTTGTCGACGGTGACGGTTGCCGCGTTCAATTGGGACTGTGCCGCGTTTCCGGTGGTGGAGACGGTGGGGCTACCGCGCCAGACCCCGTGGGCGCTGTCACCCTTGTAGTAGCTGGTGCCCGCGGCGCTCACCTCCAACGGGTGGCCGAGCGCCAACAGGAACACCACCGGCACGGCGAGAGCTGACAGCAGCGCGGGGCGCCACCTGTTTCCGTGTGTTGTGGTCTGCGCGGACGCCGACATCAGTTGCCGTTCCCGTATTGCGGGGCCGGCATCCACGGCAGTTCGAGCGGGGCGCTACCGAAGCTCACGCCGTCAGCCGACCGCATCGCTCGCGACTTCCCTGCGGGGGCTACGGTGATCGTCTTGGACGCTTGGCTCGGGTGACCCACGAGCAGCTGGTCGCCGACTTTGACGTAACCGTCGATCTCGGTGGCGTATCCGGTCGGCAGGAAATATGCCCGCACACTTCCGGCTTTGGTGTCGACCTGGAGCGCCAAGCCCTGCTTCCAGACCACGGCTGCGGTCTGGCAGGTCATCGAGGCAAGCTGGTCAGGACCTGAGAGCAGGTTGATGAGGCAGGTCTCGCCATTTTCGTTGATTCCAAGCCAGAATTGAGCGTCCTCGGTCTCACCGAGCTGTCGCACGCTGCTGGCTTGGATACCGGGCAGCTCTTGGGTGCCGGCCTGAAGGAACTTCGGTAGCGCGTCGGTAGTTGCCTGCGACTGCTGGAGTCGTGGCGAGAGCGCTTGGGTCATTGCCGGGTCGATTGCGTCGGCGGCAACCGCCTTCGGCTGACTGGTGTTGGTCACGATCACGAATCCCAGGCCCAAAGCCAAGGTCCCGGCTGCGAGAGTCGAAATGAAAGCTGTCTTGTTCATGCTTTGTGGTCCTTTTCGGTCAGAAGCCAAGCGCGCAGTCGACCATCCCGTAGCGCGTTCCCTGTGGTACAAGTCCGGTGACCCATCGGCATTGGGCCGACACCGTGCGATATCCGCCGAAGGTTTGAATCACCTGGGCAGGAGCCGAAGAGGTCCCCACTCCAGCCGTGAACACCTCCGCGTTGGCTTGGTCGGTGTAGGTGCGAACCCGTGCCTGGTTGTACTGAGCGCCCGTGTTAACCCCATACCAGGTTCCGTTGGCGCTGTTGGCGGAACTCGACCGCCACGTCCACCAATTCGCGGCTTCAGCGGGAGTCACCACCGAAAGCGCGACCGTCACGGCCACTGTCAGCACCGCCCCCAACCCGAACGATGTTCTCCGTCCTCCGCGGAATCGGTGATTCGCCTTGCAATTGCTCACCTTGCCTCCTTCTCGGTGGCGCCAATGCCACCGATATGCGCGGGCTGCTCGCCGCCGGTGCGCCCCTTCAGTAGATGTGCTGAGACCCGTGCGGCGATATGCCAACTGGGCAAATCGCGTACGCCACGGGGCTACATTGCGTGCTGAGGTGCCGGATTGCGTGACCAGAATGGCGATCTTGCGTGCCTTACCTGGTGCTGGCGCTGGTCCACGGCATCGTGGACGGTCGTCGTGGTGTTCGGCGCCCTGGTGGTGGCGCGCCTCTCGCCGTACGTCGCCGACGGGCACGCGGTGCTCGCCGTGCTCTCAGCGCTGCTCGTCGTGCCCACCTGCGTCCTGGCGTCGCGGATCTCGACCGCCGTCGCCTCATGTGGACCCCGGGCCGCGACCCGGAGAAGTTTCCGGTCTGCCCCCACCTGCAAGGAGATCTACGAGAAGCTGGGGACGAGTGAAGCTGGACGAGTAGGGCGCTCAGCCGAAGATCGTCGGCAGCACCGGGTCGCCCCTGCCCAGCCGGAACGCCTCGTCCGGCAGCTCCCGCATGGCGCTCGCGCGGTGCTCGCGCGCCCGGGCCGTGCCATCCGGGCCGAGGTGCTCGCGGTGCGGCTCGCCGTCCGTGACCAGCGGGACGAGGAGGTCGCGGCCGGTGTCGTCGGGGACGTCGCCGGCCTCCACGATGTGGACGACCTCCGCGACCGCGTGCCCCGACGCGTCCAGCCGGCGCACCGGGTGCTTGCGGCCGGGGATGCTCGGCTTGCCGTCCGACTTCTTGGCCACCGGCACCCAGTCGCCGTCGTCGCCGCGGTGCGCGACGAGCTTGTAGACCATCCCGGAGGCCGGCGACCCCGACCCGGTGACGACCGACGTCCCGACACCGTAGGAGTCGACGGGCGACGACGACAGCGCCGCGATGGTGAACTCGTCCAGGTCGTTCGTCACCGTGATGCGCGTGCGGGTCGCGCCGAGCCGGTCGAGCTGCTCGCGCACCTGGCGGACGAGCTTCGGGAGGTCGCCCGAGTCGAGGCGGACGGCGCCCAGCTCCGGGCCGGCGACCTTCACCGCCGTCTCGATCGCGCGCTCCACGTCGAAGGTGTCGACCAGCAGCGTCGTGCCGGGCCCCATCGCCGCGACCTGCGCGCGGAAGGCGTCCTCCTCGCTGTCGTGCAGCAGGGTGAACGCGTGCGCCGCCGTGCCCATCGTCGGCACGCCCCAGGTGCGGCCGGCCTCCAGGTTGGAGGTCGCGCCGAAGCCCGCGATGTACGCGGCCCGCGCCGCCGCGACGGCGCTGCGCTCGTTGGCGCGGCGCGAGCCCATCTCGGCGAGCGGGCGCCCGGCGGCGGCGGTGACCATCCGGGCCGCGGCGGACGCGACGGCGGAGTCGTAGTTGAAGACGCTGAGGATGAGCGTCTCCAGGATCACCCCCTCCGCGAACGGCGCGTCCACGATCAGGAACGGCGAGCCGGGGAAGTACACCTCGCCCTCGCGGTAGCCCCGGATCGTGCCGGAGAACCGGAAGTCCGCGAGCCAGTCGAGGGTCTCCTGGCGCACCACCTCGTTGTCGCGCAGGTACTCCAGCTCGGCGTCGCCGAAGCGGAAGCGCTCGATCAGCTCCAGCAGCCGCCCGGTGCCCGCGATGACGCCATAGCGGCGGCCGGCGGGCAGATGGCGGGTGAACGCCTCGAACACGCTCTCGCGGTCGTGCGTGCCCCTGAGCAGCGCGGCGTCGAGCATCGTGAGCTCGTAGCGGTCGGTCAGGAGCGCGGAGGACTCGGTCACGGCTCCACCTTAGCCACGGCGCGGACGGGTAGGCTGGACTGCTGTGACGGATGCGCCGATTGGGATCTTCGACTCGGGGGTCGGCGGGCTCACCGTCGCCCGGGCCATCCGCGACCAGCTCCCGAACGAGTCGCTGCTCTACGTCGGCGACACTGCACACTCGCCCTACGGGCCGAAGTCGATCGCGGACGTGCGCCGCTACTCGCTGGAGGTCCTCGACTTCCTGGTCGACCAGGGCGTCAAGCTGATCGTGATCGCCTGCAACACCGCGTCCTCCGCGATGCTGCGGGACGCGCGCGAGCGCTACTCCGTTCCGGTGATCGAGGTCATCCAGCCCGCCGTCCGCCGTGCGGTGTCCGCGACCAGGACCGGCCGCGTCGGCGTCATCGGCACGGTGGGCACGATCTCGTCGCGCGCCTACGAGGACGCCTTCGCCGCCGCTCCGTCGCTGCAGCTCTTCACGCAGGCCTGCCCGCGCTTCGTCGAGTTCGTGGAGGCCGGCATCACAAGCGGCGAGGAGGTGCTGCGCGTCACCGCCGAGTACCTCCAGCCGCTGCGCGAGGCCGACGTGGACACGCTGGTGCTCGGCTGCACGCACTACCCGTTCCTCAAGGGAGCCATCTCGTACGTCATGGGCGAGGGCGTCTCCCTCGTCTCCAGCGACACCGAGACCGCCAAAGACGTCTACCGCACGCTCGTCAGCCGCGGCCTGGAGCGCACGGAGACCACGCCGCCCAGCATCCGCTACGAGGCGACGGGGGACGACACCGACTACTTCCTGCGCCTCGCGCACCGGTTCATCGGCCCGGAGATCTTCCGCGTCGACCTGGTGCACACCGGCGTGATCGACCTCCCGCTCTGACCCACGACCGCCGTTTCCGACCGAGGAGAGAACTGTGACCGACATCACCCGCGCCGATGGCCGCACCCCCGACGGGCTCCGGCCCGTCACGATCGAGCGCGGCTGGAGCCGGCAGGCCGAAGGCTCAGCGCTCGTCTCGTTCGGCAACACGCGCGTGCTCTGCACGGCCTCCTTCACGAACGGCGTGCCGCGCTGGATGACCGGAAAGGGCAAGGGCTGGGTGACCGCCGAGTACGCGATGCTGCCGCGCTCCACGAACGAGCGCATGGACCGCGAGTCGGTCAAGGGCCGGATCGGCGGCCGCACCCACGAGATCAGCCGCCTGATCGGCCGCAGCCTCCGCGCGGTGGTCGACATGAAGGCGCTCGGCGAGAACACGATCGTGATCGACTGCGACGTGCTCCAGGCCGACGGCGGCACCCGCACCGCCGCGATCACCGGCGCCTACGTGGCGCTCGCCGACGCGCTGGAGTGGGGCCGCGACCACCGCTTCATCGGCCAGAAGGCCACCCCGCTGATCGACTCGGTGTCCGCTGTGTCCGTCGGCATCATCGACGGCACGCCGATGCTCGACCTGGCCTACGTGGAGGATGTCCGCGCCGAGACCGACATGAACGTCGTCGTCACCGGCCGCGGCCTGTTCGTGGAGGTGCAGGGCACGGCCGAGGGCGCGCCCTTCGACCGCGGCGAGCTCAACTCGCTCCTCGACCTCGCGCTCGGCGGCACGACCGAGCTGGCCGCCGTGCAGCGCGCGGCGCTGGAGTCGTCGGCGCTCGGCATCGAGGGCTGATGGTCCGCGTCGTCCTCGCCACCCACAACCGGCACAAGGCGCGGGAGTTCCAGCAGATCCTCGGCGACGCCGTCCCGGGGCTCGAGATCGTCGGCTATGACGGACCGGAGCCGGTGGAGGACGGCGTGACCTTCGAGGCGAACGCGCTCATCAAGGCGCGCGCCGCGGCCGCACACACCGGGCTGCCCGCGCTGGCCGACGACTCCGGCATCTGCGTGGACGCGATGGGCGGTGCGCCCGGGATCTTCTCGGCGCGCTGGGCGGGGCGGCATGGCGACGCGGAGGCCAACCTCCGGCTGCTGCTCGACCAGCTCGCCGACCTCCCGGACGGCTCGCGCGCCGCGCACTTCACCGCGACGCTGGCGCTGGTGTCGCCGGACGGAGCGGAGGCCGTGGTCGAGGGGCTCTGGCCCGGCCGCATCGCGCACGAGGCGCGCGGCGAGCACGGCCACGGCTACGACCCGATCTTCGTGCCGGACGGGCACGACGCCACCGCGGCGGAGCTCGGACCGGAGGTCAAGAACGCCGAGAGCCACCGCTCGCGGGCCTTCGCCGCCATCGTCCCAGCGCTGCGGGAGCTGGTCGCGCACGCGCGCTGAGCGCCGTGCGGTGAGAATGAGAACGGCACTCATTTCTATCTAGCCGCCGCGCTGGCACACCGCGACGACTTCGACATACCGTAGAAGAACCATGAGTCACGACCACGGCCACTCCGCCAACCGCAACCGGCTCCTGATCGCCATCGGGATCGTCGCCGCGGTGCTCGTCGTCCAGGTGGTCGGCGCGTGGCTGAGCGGTTCGCTCGCGCTGCTCGCCGACGCCGGCCACATGCTGAGCGACCTGACCGGCCTGGTCGTCGCGCTCATGGCCACCATCGTGGCGGCCCGCCCGGCGACCGACCGGCAGACGTTCGGCTACCGCAGGGCTGAGGTCTTCGGCGCCCTCATCAACGGGCTGATCCTGGTCGTGGTCGCGGTGTTCGTGACCGTCGGGGCGATCGGGCGGCTCGTGTCGGGGGAGGCGCAGGTCCAGTCCGGCCCGATGCTCGTGGTCGCCGTCATCGGCCTGGTCGCGAACCTCGGCGCGCTGCTGCTGCTGCGTCCCGCCGCCGATCACTCGATCAACATGCGCGGCGCCTACCTGGAGGTGTTCGGCGACCTGATCGGCTCGCTGACCGTCATCGTTGCGGCGCTGGTGATCATGTTCACCGGCTTCGCCCCCGCCGACGCCATCGCGTCGCTGCTGATCGCCGCGTTCATCGTGCCGCGCGCGGTGCTCCTGCTGCGCGATGTGGTGCGCGTGCTGAGCGAGGCGGCGCCCGCGGACACGGACGTCGCGGAGATCCGCGACCACATCCTGGGCACCCCCGGCGTCGTCGCGGTGCACGACGTGCACGTCTGGGCGATCACCTCGGGCGCGCCGGTGTTCACCGCGCACGTCGTGGTCGACGCCGGCGTGTTCCGCTCCGGCGCCACGGGCGAGCTGCTGGACGAGCTCTCCGGCTGCCTGGCGAAGCACTTCGACGTGGAGCACTCGACGTTCCAGCTGGAGCCGGCCGAGCACGCTGCGCACGAGGACGAGTTCCACCGCTGAGCCACCGCCGAGGGGCACGTAAACGCCCCTAAACCGCGGTTTTAGGGGCGTTTACGTGCCCCTCGGCGTCAGGCGTCAGGCGTGGGGCGCGGCTCGGTGACGTCGGCCTCGGCCTCCGCCTCCAGGCGCTTCTTCTTCGCCTTGTGCAGCGACTGGAAGTAGTGGAACAGCGTCGGGATGAGCGTGATCACCACCGCGCCGATGAGGATCAGGTCGATGTAGTGCGTGACGAAGTTCGCGATCGGCGGGATGTAGCCGATGAGGAAGCCGAAGAGGGTGAGCCCCGCGCCCCAGAGCAGTGCGCCGATCGCGTTGTAGAGGGAGTACTTCTTGTAGTTCATGTGCCCGACGCCCGCGGCGACCGGCGCGAAGGTGCGCACGATCGGGACGAACCGCGCCAGGATGACCGCGAGCGCGCCGAACCGGTCGAAGAACGCGTTGGTGCGGCGCACGTTCTCCATGCTGAACAGGCCGGTCTCCTTGCGTTCGAACACGCGCGGACCGGCCTTGTGCCCGATCAGGTAGCCGACCTCGCCGCCGAGGAACGCCGCGAACGAGATGGCCAGGCACACCCACCAGATGTCGACGCCGAAGACGCGCGAGGTGTGGGTGAGCAGGCCGGAGATCACCAGCAGGGTGTCGCCGGGCAGCAGGAAGCCGACCAGGAGGCCCGTCTCGGCGAACACGATGCCGCACACCACGAGCAGCGCCCACGGGCCGGCCGCGGCGATGATCGTGTTGGGGTCGAGCCAGGGGATGAGGCCGGCGTGATGGATCACGTGTCTCCAGGGTTTCGGGTGGCGGATTCAGCCCCGAGTTTAGTGGGCGCAACCTGCGCGAACCGTGCGAATCAGGGCACTCCCGCCGAACATCACCCTGTGGACCCACTGAATGCGGCCGGTGTTCATCCCGTGGATGGACGATGAGGTGCGGGAGAAGGGACTCGAACCCTCACGCCGTGAAGCACAGGAACCTAAATCCTGCGTGTCTGCCAGTTTCACCACTCCCGCGGTCGCGCTGCGCGCGGCTACGACAATAGCTCATCCACGCGCGGCGCGACCTCGCGGCCGAGCAGGTCGATGGCCCGCAGGAGGTGGTCGTGGCCGAGGGTGCCGTTGCTGAGCTTGACGTCGAACCGGGTGAGGCCGAGGCCGCGCGCGGCGTAGGCGATCTTCTGCGCGACCGTCTCCGGCGAGCCGACGACGAGGGCGCCGTCCTCCGCCGCCTCGTGCTCGAAGCGCGCGCGGGTCGCCGGCGGCCAGCCGCGCTCACGGCCGATCCGGTTCGTCATCGCCTCCCAGTGCGGCCAGAGCAGGTCCTTGGCCTCCTGGTCGGTCTCGGCGACGAAGCCGGGGGAGTGCACGCCGATCGGGAGGTCGGTGTCCTGGCCGAACTGCTCCAGCGCGTTGCGGTAGAGCTGGGTCAGCGGCTGGAAGCGCATCGGGCCGCCGCCGATGATCGCGACCATGAGCGGGAGGCCGTAGCGCGCGGCGCGGACCACGGACTCCGGGCTGCCTCCGACGCCGATCCAGGTCTTCAGGAGGCCGTGCTCGACCGGGGGATAGACGGACTGCTCGGTGAGCGGCGGTCGCAGTGTGCCGTTCCAGGTCACCGGCTCCTGCTGCCGGACGGCGGCGAACAGGTCGAGCTTCTCGTCGAAGAGCTCCTCGTACTGGCCGAGGTCGAAGCCGAACAGGGGGAACGACTCGATGAACGAGCCGCGGCCGAGGATGACCTCCGCTCGGCCGTTCGAGACGCCGTCGAGGGTCGCGAAGCGCTGGAACACCCGGACCGGGTCGTCCGAGCTGAGCACGGTGACCGCCGAGCCGAGGTGGATGCGCTCGGTCTGGCCCGCGATCGCCGCGAGCACCACTTCGGGCGCGGCGACGGAGAAGTCCTTGCGGTGGTGCTCGCCGATCCCGATGAAGTCGAGCCCGGCCTGGTCGGCCGCCACGCCCTCCGCGACCACGTTGCGCAGCACCTGGGCGTGCGGCACCGGATTCCCGTCGCCGTCCAGCGTGATGTCGCCGAACGTGTCGATCCCGATCTCCAGCCGTGCGGCCATGTCCGTCCTCCTGCTCGATGCGTATGCATACGAATCGAACGGTACGGGACCCGGCGCTATTCCGGCAGCCCCTCCGCGGGCCCGTCCGCGACCCGGGGCCGGCGCGGGATGTAGCGCGGGATGAACCGGGCGAGCAGCCCGGCGCCGACGAGGCCGAGCACGCCCATCACCCCGCTCGCGAACGCGATCGAGACCAGCGCGGTCAGCAGCGAGACCACGAGCGGCGCCACCGCCTGGCCCGCGTCGCCGGTGAACCGCCACGCGCCGAGGAACGCCGCGGGGCTCTCCTTCGGCGCCAGGTCGGCCCCGAGCGTCATGATGATCCCGGAGCCGATGCCGTTCGCGAACGCGAGGAACAGCGAGACGCCGATGTACCAGACCACCGCGCCGGGCAGGTCGTGGCTGACCGACAGCGCGAGGAAGCCGATCCCGAGGCCCAGCATGGAGGGCACGACGCTCCACATCCGGCCGAACCGGTCCATGAGCTGGCCGCTGGCGTAGAACAGGGCGAAGTCGACGGCGCCGGCGATGCCGATGATGAGGGCGGTGTTCGCCTCGCTCAGCCCGATCGAGACGGCCCAGAGCGGCATCAGCACGGTCCGCGCCGACCGGACGGCCGCGACGAGGGAGATGCCGGAGCCCATCCTGGCGAGCACGCCGCGGAACGCCCAGATCGTCGCGAAGAGCCCGCGTGTGCGCTCGTCCGCGTCCTCCTCGCCCTCGGTCAGCGGCTCGCCGCCGTGGCCGGGAGTGGTCGGCGCCGGGCCGAACATCCGCTCGGGGTCGGGGAGCACCAGCAGGACCACGACGGAGCCCAGGCAGCTCACGATGAAGATCCAGAACACCGACTGCGTCGATCCTGTCGCCGCGATCACGACGGAGGCGACGAGCGGGCCGATGAACCAGCCCGCGCGGAAGATGCCGCCGAGCGTGGACAGGGCGCGCGCCCGGTAGCGGACGGGGACGTACGTCGTCATGAATGCGTGCCGGGCCAGGGCGAAGACCGCCGTCGCGAGCCCGACCACGAAGATGCCGGCCATGAGCACCCAGTAGTTCGGGGAGAGCAGACAGACCACCACACCCGCCACCGCGACGGCGGCGGCGCCGATCATGGCGGTGCGCTCGCCGATCCGGGAGACCACCCAGCCGCTCGGGATGTCGCCCGCCAGCTCGCCGAGCATGAGCATCGACGCGATGAAGCCCGCCATCGCCAGGGTCGCGCCGAGGTTGCCCGCGGCGATCGGGATGATCGGGATGATCGCGCCCTCGCCGATCGAGAAGAGCAGCGTCGGCAGGAAGGCGGCGAGTGCGACGGAGCGGAAGGAGAAGGGGCGCTCGTCGGAAGTCATTTGCTTAACACAGTACAACTGCTCGGTGGGCGTCCGCCCGGTCTCCGCCGGTAGGCTGGAGGACGCCATGATCGAACTAGACCTCTCCCCGCAGATCGCGGAGCTCCGCTCGACCCTCGCCGACATCGTCGCCGTCGTGAACGTCGAGAAGCTCCGCGCCGACATCGCCGACCTCAGCGAGAAGGCCGGGGCGCCCGACCTCTGGGACGACACGGCGAACGCGCAGAAGGTCACCAGCGCGCTCAGCCACCGCCAGGCCGAGCTCGGCCGCATCACTTCGGTGGAGAGCCGCCTCGACGACCTCGAAGTGCTGATCGAGCTCGCCAACGAGGGCGACGACGAGGAGTCCGCCGCCGAGGCCAGGGCCGAGCTGGAGTCCCTCCAGAAGACGCTGGGCGACCTCGAGGTGCAGACCCTGCTGAGCGGCGAGTACGACGAGCGCTCGGCGATCGTCACCATCCGCTCGGGCGCGGGCGGCGACGACGCCACCGACTTCGCCGAGATGCTCATGCGCATGTACCTGCGCTGGGCGGAGCAGCACAAGTACCCGGTGAAGGTCATGGACACCTCCTACGCGGAGGGCGCGGGCATCAAGTCGGCGACCTTCGAGGTCGAAGCCCCGTACGCGTTCGGCACGCTCTCGGTGGAGGCCGGCACGCACCGGCTCGCCCGGATCAGCCCGTTCGGGTCGGCGGACAAGCGCCAGACCTCCTTCGCGGCGGTGGAGGTCATCCCGCTGATGGAGGAGGCCACGGCGGTCGAAGTCCCGGAGGGCGACATCCGCGTCGACGTGTTCCGCTCGTCGGGCCCCGGCGGCCAGTCGGTCAACACGACCGACTCCGCGGTGCGCATCACGCACCTCCCGACCGGCATCGTCGTCTCCATGCAGAACGAGAAGTCGCAGATCCAGAACCGCGCCGCCGCGATGCGCGTCCTCCAGACCCGCCTGCTCCTGCTCCAGAAGGAGGAGGAGGCCGCCAAGAAGAAGGAGCTCGCCGGCACCATCACCGCGAGCTGGGGCGACCAGATGCGCTCCTACTTCCTCTACGGCCAGCAGCTCGTCAAGGATCTGCGCACGGGTTACGAGTCCGGCAACCCCGCGTCGGTGTTCGACGGCGACCTGGACGGCTTCATCGCCGCGGGCATCCGCTGGCGCGCGGGCTCGAAGGACGAGGACTAGCCGGGTCACAGGGCTCCCGTCGCCTGCGCTCAGCGCGTGTGCCGGGGACTGTCAGGCTTGCGGCCCGCTGGCATGTCGCTACTGTGGAACGCGGAAGTGTTGCTTAGTCTCTAACAGTCATGATCCGGTTCGAACACGTATCCAAGCAGTATCCGGGAACCGCACGCCCGGCACTCAACGGCATCAACCTGGAAGTGCTGCGCGGCGAGTTCGTCTTCCTGGTCGGCGCGTCCGGCTCGGGCAAATCGAGCTGCCTGCGGCTGATCCTCAAGGAGGAGCGGCCCACCAAGGGCGGCATCCACGTCCTGGGGCAGGACCTCGGCACGATCTCGTCGCGCAAGGTCCCGTACTTCCGCCGCAACATCGGCGTGGTCTTCCAGGACTTCCGGCTCCTGCCGAACAAGACGGTCTTCCAGAACGTCGCGTTCACACTCCAGGTGATCGGCAAGTCGCGCGGCTTCATCCAGGAGGCCGTGCCCGACGTGCTCGCCATGGTCGGCCTCGACGGCAAGGCGCAGCGCCTGCCGCACGAGCTCTCCGGCGGTGAGCAGCAGCGCGTCGCGATCGCCAGGGCCGTCGTCAATAAGCCGCAGATCCTCCTCGCCGACGAGCCGACCGGAAACCTCGACCCGGCCACCAGCGCCGGGATCATGTCCGTGCTCGCGCAGATCAACGCCGGCGGCACCACGGTGCTGATGGCCACGCACGAGGCGGCGATCGTCGACCAGATGAAGCAGCGCGTGATCGAGCTTGTCGGCGGCCAGATCGTCCGCGACGAGCGCCACGGCGGCTACGGCGTGACCTCCGCCATCCCGCTGCCGCGGCCGACTGCGGACGGGCTCGCGGCGCCGTCCGCGCCGATCCCAACCGTGCCGGTGTCCGCCGCTGCGGCCGCGCCCGCTCCGTCGGAGCCGATGACCCGTCCGCACACGCCGGTCGCGAACCCCACCGGGCCGGTCCCGGTCTACCCGCCGGCGCCGCCCGCTCCCGTGCAGCAAACGCCGGAGCAGGCCCCGGCCGTGCCCACACCGGTCCCCGTCCCGGTCGCTGTGCCCGCCTCCGCGGGCGAGGACCTCCCGGATCACCTGAACTTCACCGCCAACCTCGACCTGAGCGGGCTGCGCGACGCGTCCGACCGCGACGGCGAACAGAATGTGGGTCCCACGAAATGAGATTCGGGCTCATCTGGTCCGAGGTCGGCAACGGCCTGCGCCGCAACCTCTCGATGGTCGTCTCCGTCGTGCTGGTCACCTTCATCTCGCTGACCTTCGTCGGCACGGCCGCCCTGCTCCAGCTGCAGATCGCGCAGATGAAGACGTACTGGTACGACCGCGCCCAGGTCGCCGTCTACATGTGCACCGAGACCGACAACTGCCCGGGCGGAGCCGCGACCCCGCAGACGGTGGAGGCCGTCAAGAAGCAGCTGCAGTCCCCGGAGATCGCGCCCTACATCCAGAAGTTCTACTTCCAGGACCAGAAGCAGGGCTACGAGCAGTTCAAGCAGCAGTTCAAGGGCAACCAGATCGCCGACTACGTCACGCCGGACATGATCCCGCAGACGTTCTGGGTGAACCTCAAGGACCCGAACCGCTCCGACGTGCTGACCGAGACGCTGTCCAGCTCGCCCGGCGTGCAGAGCGTCGTGGACCAGCGCAGCTACCTCGACCAGATCTTCAACATCCTCAACGCCGCGAGCCTGACCGCGATCGGCATCGCGATCCTCATGCTGGTGGCCGCGGTGCTGCTGATCGCGACCACGATCCGGTTGTCCGCGTTCTCCCGGCGGAGGGAGATCGGGATCATGCGGCTGGTCGGCGCCTCCAACCGCTTCATCCAGACCCCGTTCATCATCGAGGGCGTGATCGCCGCGCTGATCGGGTCGATCCTGAGCTGCGTCGTGATCTGGCTGATGGTGCAGTACTTCGTGCGCGGCTTCCTCGGCCCGAAGATCCCGTCGATCAACTTCGTCGGGATGGACCAGGGCTGGCTGGTGATCCCGCTGCTGATCGTCGTCGGCGTGGTGCTGGCGGCGGCCTCCGCGAACTTCGCGATCAAACGGTACCTGCGGGTTTGATCGTTCGGAGGGTCTGACCCGATAGACTGGTCTGCTGCCCGGCGATGTGCCGGGCAGCACCATCTTGACGTCAGGAGACGCTGTGCCCAGGGAACGTGGCCAGAAGGTCGTGGCCACCAATCGCCGAGCGCGCCACGACTACACCATCGAGGACACCTACGAGGCGGGCCTCGTGCTCACCGGCACCGAGGTGAAGTCGCTGCGCGAGGGGCGGGCGTCCCTGGTCGACGGCTACGCGTTCGTGGACGGCGGGGAGGCCTGGCTCGACGCCGTGCACATCCCCGAGTACCTGGACGGCACCTGGAACAACCACGCTCCGCGGCGCAAGCGCAAGCTCCTGCTGCACAAGGCGCAGATCGTCAAGATCGAGAACAAGGTCAAGCAGGGCGGCTACACGATCGTCCCGCTGCAGATCTACTTCAGCGACGGGCGCGCGAAGGTCGAGATCGCGGTCGCCAAGGGCAAGCGCGAGTACGACAAGCGCCAGGCCCTCCGCGAGCGCCAGGACAACCGCGAAGCCGAACGGGCGATGTCCAGCAGGCGTCATCTCGGCGAGTGACAGGCGTCGCGGGGCGCCGTGTCGGCGCGCGGTGGCAGGATGAGGGCATGAGCACGAACGACGAGGTGAGGGCGGGCGTCGTCGCCGCGCGCATCCCGGTGAACGGCACCTACAACTTCCGCGACGCGGGAGGGTATCCCGTCCCGGAGGGCGTGGTGCGCCGCGGCAAGCTGTTCCGCTCGGACGGGCTGGCGCGGCTCGGCGACGAGGGGCGCCAGGCGCTGCGCGACCTCGCCGTTCGCGTCGTGATCGACCTGCGCGACGACTTCGAGGTGTCCGTGCTGCCGGACGACGTGGCCGGCCTCGGCCTCCAGCGCCTCCACCTCCCCGTGTTCGAAGGCTCCGGCGCGTCCCAGTCCACGATCGGCATCACGCTCGTCGGGCTCTACGAGAAGATCCTGCTGCAGCACGGCGACGTCGTCGTGACCGCACTGCGGGAGATCGCGGACACCGGCGAGGAGGCCGTCGTCGTGCACTGCACGGCCGGCAAGGACCGCACCGGCATCGTGGTGGCGCTCGCGCTGCTCGCCGTCGGCGTCGACCGCGACCTGGTCGTGGCCGACTACGCCGCGACGCAGGCCAACCTCCGGGGCCCCTGGCTGGACGCGATGATCGACCTGGTGCGCAGCCACGGGGTGGAGGTCACTCCGGACCTCCGCATCATCCTCGGCGGCAGCCCGCCCGAGGCGCTGGAGGAGGCGCTCGACCTGGTCGAGCGCCGGTTCGGGAGCGTGCGCGCGTACCTGCTCGCCACCGGCCTGGACGAGTTCGAACTGGCGAAGCTGCGCTCCGTGCTGGTGGAACCCGCGTGAGTTCACATCGAAGCCATAACCGGCGTTCAGCGGTATCGCGGCTCGATCAGGTGTCCTTGTGAGTATGGACGAGAACCAGCCCACCGAGCCGCTGTATCCGCAGCAGCCGGGCACGCCGCAGGGCGTGCCGCCGCAGCAGGGCGTCCCGCCGCAGCAGGCCGGGAACGCGTACGGACAGGCGCCGCAGTACGGCGCGGCCCCGCGACCGGTGGGGGAGCCGTTCTACAAGCGCCACGGGCTGGCGTTCGCCATCTCGACGCTGGTGCTCGGCGTCATCGTGCTGTTCGGCATCGCCGGCGCCGGCGCCTTCGCGGTGGGCTCCGTCGTGTTCCACGCGGGCTCGTCCGTGTCGCGGCTGCTGCACGACGGCAACCACGGCCCGGTGCCGATGAAGCCGGGCGCTCCCGGTTTCCCCGGCCAGAACGGCAAGGGCAACGGCAACGGCTCCGGCCAGGGCGGTCGCCAGGACGAGGGACCGATCGCCAAGGGCGTCGTCAGCGGGACAGTGACTAAGATCTCCGGCTCGTCCTGGACCATCACGACGCAGCGCGGCGCGACCCTGACCGTCGAGACCTCCTCGTCCACCGCGTACGGCGCGCCCGGCCAGACCCGGACGGCCTCTGATTTCGCCGTCGGCGACGAGGTGATCGTCGTCGGCACCCGGTCGGGCACCACCGTGACGGCGGTCCGCATCCTCAACGTCGCCGACCTCCCGCTGCGGCCGGGGAAGCCGACGCCGTCGCCGACGCCGAGCAGCTGAGCCGACGGATCGAGGCTCAGGAGGCCGCGAACCGCGCGTGCACCTGCACCGCGACGGTGATGTCCTCCGGCTTGAGCGCGAGCGTCGCGCCGCCGAAGTCCGCTGACATCGCGCGCGCGAGGAGCGGTTGCGGCTGACCGTTCGCCGGCCCGTCGCAGAGCATCCCCGGGTCGCTGAGCGCGAGCGGCTTCACGGACGTGAGGCCGAGGCTGGTCGCGTAGACCGTCGCCTTGGCCACCGCGTTCTCCACCGCCCGGCGCCGCGCCTCCTGCGTGATCGACTGGCGCCGCGCCTCCGTCAGGCTCCAGGTGACGCCCTGGATCGTGACGCCGTCGAGGAGCGAGACGACGCCCACCCAGTCGGAGAGCGCGGTCAGATCGCTGAAGGTGACGTCCATCCCGACCTCCGCGTGGTAGACCGGCGCGAGCCTGCGGCCGTCCTGGTTCCACGGCCGGTCTCCCCAGACGCGGAGCTGGTCGGAGGCCCACGCGGTCACCGGCCCGGCCTGCGGTTTGTGCAGCTCGCGCAGCTCGGAGGCGAGGGAGGCGTGCCGCTGGGTGGCGAGGGCGAGAGTCTCGCCGCGGTCCTCGCCCTCGTAGGCGACGCTCAGCCGCACCGCTCCCCGCTCGGCCGGATGCGTCAGCTCGTACTCGCCCTGGACGGTGATGATGGTGTCGGCCATCCACCGATCGTGGCATAGATGTGGGAGCGGTGTTGTTGTAGGATGAGAAGCTCGCCGCCAGGAGCGGCGTGAATCTGGACAACTCAACAGCGCGCGATGACGACCCGGCCTCACGGCCGTCGCACGGGGATGATCGGTTTCGACATTGTCTGCGAGAGTGTGAGAAGCGGGTCGAGGATGCATGGTTATCTCGTAAACGATCCATGCGAAAAAATAAGTGCCAATAACAAGAGCACTGTCTCGGCCAAGGCCGACTTCGCCCTCGCGGCGTAAGTTCCCCTTCGCCATTTGAAGAGACCGTCAGACCGGGAACTGTCTTCTACCCGGATCCTGGCGTCAGCTAGAAGACTTGCTTCTGCGTTGAGCATCAGGGCGCAGAGGGACTCCAACTGATACTGAGCCCGTCGGAGCAGGTGCCAGCGACAAGTTCCGGGGCTGAGAAAGCGACTTCACTGGCTACACCCGTAGAAGGCACATGACCACAGCAGTGGACGGGGGTTCGATTCCCCCCATCTCCACCGATCGGTCGTCATCGCGCGTTGTTTGAGATCCGCGTAATCACGCGGAATTCGGGGCCTTTTCCGCTTGCGGGGAAGGCCCCGATTTTGTCGCGTGCCCACACTTTGCCCACACTTTTGTGGGCGATGGGTGATCTCATTGCACTCAACGGAGCCCATTGTGATGACTGAGGGGTTGTGGCCGCAGACTCAGTTGAGCGCCCACACGTCGGCGAGGTTGGCTCGGCGTGCACCTTCGTCGAGGCGCTCAGCCACCTCGTCGAGGTCGTCTTCAAACAGGTCCGCGTATGTGTCGAGCGTCATCGCGGCCGACTTGTGGCCGAGCATCCGCTGTACCGCCTTCACGTTCGCTCCGGAGCTGACTGCGAGGCTGGCTGCAGTGTGCCGGAGGTCGTGCGGGGTGAGCCGTTCGATATCAGACGCGATGAGAGCGTCGAGGAACCATGACGACGTACCTGCGCTGGTCTTGGGCCTGCGTAGGAATTGTCCGAACCGATCGGCGAAGACGAGGTCGTCCGGCGCCTTGCCCTCGCAGAGTTGGGCGAGCGGTTCGGAAAGGACGGCGGGGAATGGCACGGCACGCTTCTCCCACGACTTTGGTGCGCCGACGAGGATCTTGCCGTCGACTTCGGTGGCTGTTCGGCTGATCTGCAGACGGCGGCGCAGCATGTTCAGGTCGCGAACTTGTAGCCCGACGGCTTCTCCCCATCGCAGCCCACAGTAGGCGAGCAGGACGATCATTGTCCGTTGCGTCGGGGTGGAGGCGGCGGAGGCGAAACGGGCGACCTCAGCGTGGCTGAGATAGCGACGTGGCTTGTTCGACACCTTGCGGGGCGCGCCCTCGGTACGCCGGGCAACGTTCTTGGGTACTCGCCCGTCTTTGAGGGCCATGTCGAGGACGCCGGCGAGGACTCCGAGGGCGCGGAGGACTACCGTCGCTGATCGCGCTCGGGCCTGTGCGGCCGGGACAGTCTTTCCGTCGCTCTTGTGAGTAATGGCCGTTCCTTGGCCGAGCTGACGGATCCACTGCTCGACGGCGCTGGCGCGGATCGCTCCGACTGGCGTCGATGCCCATCTCGGGCCAACATAGACGCGCCAGGAGACCGCGATCGAGTGATAGCTCGAGGGTTTCATCGATTGCTGCTTATTGGCCAGCCACTCGCCAGCTAGTTCGCCGACCGTGACGCGCGCCGCAGACGCGGACACGAACGCCCCGGTTGCTTTCGAGACTTCTATGTTGGCGAGGTAGAGCTCGGCGTCGCGCTTGGTGGTGAACCCGCGCTTGTCCGTCTGAACGTGCTCCGGTGTCCGGTACCGGACACGCCAGCGCCGCCCGGATGCTGTGTCGTACGGAGTGATGCTTCCCATCGCGATCTCCTTTGAACTGCTCGCGGCGCTTCGCGCTGGAAGTGCCCTCGCTTACACGTTGTGTACTTCGGTCGAAATCGGCGCGCATTTCGAGTCTTGGGCTTACGGACGGTCGAAACCCACATGGCGCATTTCCTTTGGCGGCCCCGCTCCCTGATGTTGGCGTGTTGGGAGACCGTGTCAAGGGCGCTGCGCGTCGCTTCGCGATGCAGCGGAGCTGCACCCTTGACTCGGCCTCCCAACGCGCGAGACTGTCCGCTGCGGGGCCGCCGGAGACGTGGGCGGAGTGTGAGGTTCTCGCGTTAGGCATTTGGTGTTCGCCTGCTGAGTGCTTGACGACTCAATCCCGTCAGGGCGGCGAGTGAGTTCCAGCTTTCGCCGGCATTGCGTAAACGCGCAATCAACTCGTCGCGCTCGGAGCGAGCGGAGTGTTGTTCACGCCGCAGGCGTTCTACCGTCGCCGAGACGTCACGTAGCTGTCGGAGGGCCTGAGCACGTCCGCCCCACCTGGTTTCCAGCTCTGCGAGAGCGTTGGCAGTTCGTGCTCTCTGAGCGATGCGCTGCCTCTCGGATGAGTGTTTGACGGAGGCGGCATCGTGCTCCAGTCGCTGACGCGCGTACGAATCGGCGCGTCCCTGCGCCCGCTTTGATTTCCCCCGATTTGCCATGCACCTTGGTTTACACGCGACCCCTGTCATTCCGGTCGCTGAGAAGCGCTCCACTTAAAGTGCCTACGTGCATTCGCTCTTGCTTTCGCCTGTACTCGCCTTGCGTCGCTACTACCTCTAGCTTGGGGTCCTTTGCTATTTGCCTATCGCTTTGGTCTCCTGGGTATAGAACTTGTTGCTTGATCTACTGTCTTTGTTCAGCCCGTTCCGCCCGGCCCCACCCCATCACTCGCAGCTGCCAGGACGCCAATCGTGGTCGCTGGCGGCGATCGATTGCACTGGCTGGTTAGTCCCCGCGGAATCTCCCTGAGAAAGAAACGGTGGCGGCGAATGGTGGGTTCTCGCCTCGAGCGCGGAATTGTGCGCCGGGCTCCGGGGGCGGCGCTGAGCCTCTCAGTCGAAGGTCATCTGATGGCGTCCTCACCGCTCCGCTGCTGTTCGGCGTCCGGGTGGGTTGGCAGTAGGAGTCGGCTGCTGTCAGCGTCGTACTCGAAGAGTTCTCCGTAGCGCCCCCAGTCGATGGCGGTGTCCAGTTGACGCTGGGCGTCATCGGTTCCGTAGAAGGCGCGCAGCTCGGCGAGGATGTCGTCAGTGCCGATCGCTCCGGTTCCCGTGTGACGAAGGTCGCGGACGATGCGCCGGACCAGGGGTGCGGCTTCCATCGCGAGGGTGGCGAACTGCTCTTTGGCGCGGAGGAGGTCCGCGGCGGCGTAGCGACGGCCCTGTTCGGTGATGCGCAGCTCGGTGCCCTGGGGCCGGGCAAGCTTCAGAAGTTGGGCAGCGTCTACCACCGGCAGGAGGTCGTCCAGCTCGTACCGGAGCTCGTCGGCGATCTCGGCCAGGCCCTCCTGCCCGCCCCGCTCGGCGAGCAGCTCGACGAGACCGCCGAGCTCACCGGTGCTGACGGCGGGCAGCGGGATGTCGATCCCGTCCGGGAGGATCGCCGGCCGTGCGACGTCCCCGACGCCGGACGAGCGGGGCTCGGCCTGCTGGCCGGTGAGGATGCCGTACACCTCGTCCACGAGCGCTTCGAATTCCGGGCTGCGGCGGTCGCGCGGCTGCGGGAGGTCGACGGTCAGCTCGGCCTTGATGCGGCCGGGGTTGGAGTCGAGTACCACGACGCGGTCGGCGAGCTGGATGGCCTCTTCGATGTTGTGCGTGACGATCAGTGCCGTGCGGGTGGGGAGGGTGCCGTCGCCCCACATCCGCACGAGTTCGCCGCGCAGGTTCTCGCTGGTGAGCACGTCGAGTGCGGAGAACGGTTCGTCCATCAGCAGCACGTCGGGCTCCACGACGAGCGCGCGGGCGAATCCGACGCGCTGCCGCATCCCGCCGGAGAGTTCCTTGGGGTAGGCGGACTCGAAGCCGTCCAGGCCGATCTGGTCGATCGCGCGGAGGGCGCGCTCGCGTCGCTCCTCCGGGCGCATGCCCTTGGCCTCCAGCCCGAGCTCGACGTTCTCGAGCACGGTCAGCCACGGCAGCAGCGCGAACGATTGGAAGACCAGCGCGGTGCCCGGGTTGGCGCCGTTGAGCACGCCGCCTTTGAACGACACGGTTCCGGTGGTCGGGGCGATCAGCCCGGCGATGCAGCGCAGCAGTGTGCTCTTGCCGGAGCCGGAGCGGCCGAGGAGGGCGACGATCTCGCCCTGGTGGATGGTGAGCGTGACGCCGGAGAGCACGGTCTTCTCGCCGCCGTCGGTGGCGAACGACTTGGTGACGTCGCGGACGTCGATGAGCGCGGTGTTCGTGGTGATCATGATGAAAGCCCTCCTCACAGGCTGAAGCGCTTCTCGGCGACCGCGTACAGGCGGCGCCAGAATAGACGGTTGAGTCCGACAACGAACACGGACATGACGATGACGCCGACGAGCACGCGGGCCATGTCGCCGGACTGGGTGGCGTCGGCGATGTACGCGCCGAGGCCGGTCGCGGTGTAGGTGTGGTGGTTGTAGGTGACGACCTCGGCGACGATGGACGCGTTCCACGCGCCGCCCGCCGCGGTGATGCCGCCGGTGACGTAGGCCGGGAAGATCGCCGGGAGGATCAGCCTCTGCCAGCGCTGCACGCGGCCCACGCCGAAGCTGTCCATCGCCTGCCGCAGGTCGGTCGGGATGGCGCTCGCGCCGGCGATGACGTTGAACAGGATGTACCACTGCGAGCCGAGCGCCATCAGCAGGATGCCGCCGTAGTCGAGCGGGATGCTCGTCGCGACGAAGAACGCGATCGCGAACGGGAACAGGAAGTTCGCCGGGAAGCTCGCCAGCAGCTGCACGATCGGCTGGGCCAGCCGGCTGATCCGCGGGTTCATTCCGATCCACACGCCCACCGGCACCCAGACGATGGTCGCGAACAGCAGGATGACGACGACGCGCGCCATCGTCACCGCGCCGAGCCCGAACGCCTCCAGGAACGCGCCCATCCCCAGCGAGTGCTGGATGAAGAGGTAGGAGGCGATGGCGCCGACCACGATCGCGGCGACGACGAGCACGGTCACGACCACGTCCAGCGTGCGCTTGCGCACCTCCGGCACCCGCAGCGGATGCTCGGCCAACCCGAACGGCCGGGTCGCCCTGTCAAGACCGCGCCCGATCGGGGCGAACCCGCGCTCCACGACGCGCGGCAGCCACGACCGGCTGATCACATCGAGGACGACGCTGCGCGGCCGGTCGGTGGGTGCGGTGTCCTCCTGGCGGAACCGCTCCGCCCAGGCGACCAGCGGCCGCCAGAACAGGAAGTTCACACCCAGCACCATGATCGCCATCGTCACGATCGCCCAGCCGACCCGGTCGAGCTGGCCGGCCTCCACCGCCGAGGCGACGTAGGCGCCGACGCCGGGCAGCGCGAAGCTGTGGTTGTTGACGGTGATGGCCTCGGAGGCCGCCAGGAAGAACCAGGCGCCGCCGAAGCTCATCATCCCGTTCCAGACCAGGGGGATCATGCCGGAGGGCACGTCGAGCTTCCAGAACCGCTGCCACTTCGTCAGCCGCATCAGCCGGACGGCCTCGTCGAGGTCGCGCGGCTGGCTGGTCAGCGACGCGTAGAACGCGAAGGTCATGTTCCACACCTGCGAGGTGAAGATCGCGAACACCGCGGCGGACTCCAGCCCGAGGGTGGAGCCGGGGAAGAGCGCGATGAACCCGGTCACGGTCACCGACAGGAAGCCGAGGATCGGGACGGACTGCAGGATGTCGAGCGCCGGCAGGATCACCTTCTCAGCGCGCGGCAGCCGAGCGGCGGCCGTGGCGACGACGAAGGTGAACACCAGCGACGCTGTGAGCGCCGCGAACATCCGCAGCAGGGAGCGCAGCGCGTAGTACGGCAGCAAAGCGGGATCGGTGTCGATGGACGACGGCACCTCGGCCAGCCGCACCGGCGCGGAGGCACCGGCGGTCGCCTGGATGATCAGGTAGAAGAGGACGACGATCGCGACGGCGACCAGGACATCGATCCAGCGGAAGCGGACACGGCGGAGCGTGCCGGCGCCCGGGACAGTGCGGAGAAGGGGCATGACAAGACCTCCCTGGGCCGCGACCGGCGAGGGCCGGAGGCGGCAGAGGACGACAGGGGACGTGATGAGGGCGTCACCGTGCCGCGCGCAGGTCAGGGGCGGCTGGACGCGAAACGCGGAGGGGCCGCCGTCGCCGGGGCGCAGCAGGGACGGGACGGACTATGGTCATCGCTCACGGCGGGTCACCTCCTCGCATTCCGGGGCAGGCGTGCGCCAGGCGTCACCCGCGGCGGCAGCGGCCGCGGACGAGACTCCCACGTAAGAGCTTCGGCACTGCACGACGTATCCCTGATCCGGTGGGATCGGGGGAAGCCACTTGGGATCACCCCTTAAGCCGGGGAGACCTGTCCTGATCTTGGGCGTCTCTCGACGTCGTCAGATCAGTGGCCTGTGTTCGCGCAGAAGCCTCACCTAACGAAGTTCTGCCTTCAAGAAGGTAGCAGATCGCGGGCGCGGATTCTTGATTCCTAACGGATCGCTCACGGCTCATGCGGCCACGGCGTGCCCACACTTTGCCCACACTTTTCTGAGATCACAGTGATTCGAACGCATCTCACGTGACTCAAATCCCGCGAATTTCCGCGGATCTTGCAGCGTTTGGACCGCGCAGACGGGACCAGAATAGGGTTCGATTCCCCCCATCTCCACGGATGGTCGTCGTCGCGCGTTGTTGAGGGTTCCGTCCGACCACCCCCGCGATCACCCCTAGAACCGCCCGCACCCTCTGTCGTACCCTGTGCCCGTGCGGCCAGGGCGCGGTTGGAGACGTCTCGGGGCCGCCGCCGGCGCCGTGGCGCTGGTGGCGGCGACGTTCAGCGCCGTCGTGGGAGGCGCGCCGCAGGCGCAGGCGCAGTCGCCGAACCCCCTGCAGGTCACCTACGTGGCACGGGTGTGCGACGCGTACACGGACATCATGGCCAACAAGGCCAGGAACAACATCCAGGAGTCGCTCTTCAACCTCGGCCCCGATTCGACCTACGCGCCCAACGACATCGTCGATCCGGCCGCGGAGGCCGCCGGTTCGCCGAACTGCCGCCCGCTGACCGGGTGGACGTTCTCGACCGGGCAGGGGATCGCGTCGAAGTCGCCGGCGACGCAGAACCTCTCGACCGTGACCGGGCTGTTCCGTTCCGACATCACGACGCAGGCGAGCACCCCGCTGCTCGACGCGCAGGGCAACCCCGTGATCGGTCCGGGAGGGCAAGCCCAGACGATCGAGGGCGCGGTGACGGTGCAGCTGAACGCGGCGGAGGCGTCGTTCGCACAGAGCGGCCGCAGCGTGTGGGTGCAGGGCGGCACCCCGGCGCAGGCGCTGAACGGCCGCTCCGACATCGGGTTCGGCGCGCTCCGCTGCGCGCAGGACGCCCTCAACGGCGACAACGTCGACGCGGTGACCTTCCCGCAATCCCGCACGCACGTGTTCTGCTTCTACTACGCGGTGAGCCCGCCACCGCCTCCCGGGACGATCACGGTGGTCAAGCAGGTGAACGGCGCGCTGAGCGACACCTTCGGATTCCAGGGCAACATCTCGTACAACCCGGGAGGGACATTCGCGATCGCGGCGTCGCCCGGTTCGCCCGGCTCGATGCAGTTCATCCGGGGCGCGACGCTCGGCAGCGTCACCGAGCCGCCGTGGTCGTTCACCGAGCAGAGCAGACCGGGATGGCAGGCTCCGTCGCCGGCGGCCTGCACCTCCACGAACGGGCTCAGCGTGATCACGATCTCCGGAGCGACGACCACGGTGAACCTCGCCGCGGGCGACAGCGTCACCTGCACCTACACGAACACTCCGACGCCGCTGGGCCTCGGAGCCCTCGCGAAACGCTCGTTCGGCGCGGTCGGCAGCTTCCCGTTCGCGATCACCGGGCCGAACACCACGGAGAACTTCACCGCGACGACCACGACGCAGGGCGAGCCGACGGTGTTCGCCACGCGCGTCGGGGCTCCGTCCGGAAACTACACGGCAGCGGAGACCTACCCCACCGACTTCAGCCAGACCGGACCCGGCACGTGGAGTCTGACCGGCGCCGACTGCAACGGCAGCAGCCTCCCCATCTCCAACACACCATCCGGTGCGGGCGTCAACTTCACCGCCGCGCCCGGGACGGACGTGGCGTGCCTGTTCACGAACTCGTTCGCGCCCTCTGGAGCCATCAACATCTTCAAGACGACGAACGGAGGCGTCGGCCGCTTCGAGTACACCGTGCTCGACAGCGCCGACAACCTGACGCGGGTGGGCAACCCAGTGGCGACGACCACTACTCCCGGGGTGGAGGTGCAGGCCCAGCCGTCCGTGACCGGGCTCTCCGCCGCGGCGCCGGGCACGGACTACACGATCGTCGAAGCGATGCCCGCCCCCGACTCGGAGGGCTTCTGGGTGCTCGACAGCGTCGACTGCGGTGGCAACACCGTCTCGGTCGACCAGGCGACGGCCAGCGCGGTCGTGCAGCTGCGACCGGACGCCGCGACCGCCGACTGCCATTTCGTCAACCGCTTCCAGCTGTACGGAACCTTCTCGGTGACCAAGACGACCACGCCCGACCTGGGGCTGCGGCCGGATGACGCGGTCATCGCCGTCGACTGCGGCGCCAGCGGCATCGGCGGCACGTTCACGGTTGCGGCGGGTTCCCCCGGCAACGACAGCGGCGTCGCGGTCACCGACTCCACCCTCACCTGCACGGTCTCCGAGCCGGACACCGGGGCGGCCACCGGCGTCGATGTGACGACGACGGCGTTCCTCCAGGTGGACGGCGGCCCGCAGCAGCCCTACACACTCGGTCAGCCGTTCACTGTGGAGGTCGGCCACGCCACGGAGGTCGTGATCGCCAACACGATGCAGCTCGCGCCGCCCCCGACGCCGACGCCCACCCCGACGCCGGTCCCGGCTCCGCCGACCGGGCCGTCGTCCCTTGCGAACACGGGCTCGTCGGGACCGCAACCCTGGATCCCGTTGGCGGGCGCGCTCCTCATCGCGAGTGGAGTCGTGATGGCTGTGAGTGCGCGTGTGCGCCGGACCGGCAAGCGGTGAACGAGCGCAGCGGACGCCTCGCTCTCCTCCGTTCTGCGTAGAACTGCGAATACCGTAACCGCCCCCACCGGCGCACCATGAAGGCGGAGGCGATCACCATGAACGTCCTGAGCACGCCCGCCGAGCCCGTCGCCATCGACTGCGTCATCATCGACTGGGACCAGGTCCGGCTCCCTGCGACCGGTCCGGAGCCTCATCCCGCAGACGAGCCTGCCAGGCTGTAGAGCCCCCAGGCTGTAGAGCCCGCCAGGCTGTAGAGCGCGGGGGCGGGTGAATCGGGTCACCCGTTCCCGTCCGTCGCGCGCGTACGCTCTTCTCCGTATGCCCTTCGCGCCGCGGGCCTCCCATCATGAGGTTCGGAGGTGGAGCCCATGGCTGAACCGGAAGTCGTCGGCGTCGGCCACGTCGAGGACCGCACGCGCACCGTGCGGTGGGAGGATCCCGCCCCGGCATCGGAGGCCCTCCGAGCGATGTCGGGGCTGGACTACATCCAGGCCGTGATCGAGGGCGACGTCGCCCCCGCCCCGATGGACGTCCTCCTGGGGATCCGGCTGGTCGCGGCGGCCGACGGCCGCGTCACCGCCGCTGTGACGGTCGGCGAGGTGCACACGGATCCGCTCGGGTCCATCCACGGGGGACTGGCCTGCAGCCTGCTGGAGACCGCCATCGCGTCGGCCGTGGCGACGACGCTGCCACTCGGGCAGGGCTTCACCTCGATCGACCTGTCCACCCAGTTCCTGAGGGCGGCGCGGGCGCACACCGGTGAGCTGACCTGCGAGGCGACGGTCGGGCACCGTGGCCGCCGGATCGTCTTCGCGTCGGGGGTGGTGACGGACTCCGCGGGGACGCTGGTCGCGGTCGGCTACGGCTCGCACCTCGTGGTCCCGCACGCAGCGGTCCGTCACTGAGCGATCCTCACTGAGAGTCCTCGAAGAGTCGGTGCCGCGGGTCCGGGGACGGTCGTATCCTGTCGCGCAGGTGCGTTGGGGGCGCAGCGCGGGCGCGATCATGGACGTTCGGGCGCAGGTTCTGTCGGTCAGCTACGACGTCGACGGCGTCGCCGGGAGGGACGCGCGCATCCACGCCATCGCCGAGTCGCTCGACGCGCTCCTCCCGTCGGAGCACTCCGGCTGGGCCGACATCGGCTCGCTGCCCGGTGACGTCAGCCTGATCGCCCGCTACGGGCCGGAGCGCGCCGTCATCGTCGACGCGGTGAAGCGGACGGCCGACGCGCATCCCACGATGCTGGCCTTCCGCAGCCGCCCGCGTTCGGTGGAGCCGGTCCGCCTGAGCGACCGGATCGGGCTCCGGGAGTGGCGCAGGCACGAGGTCTACACCGAGCTGTTCAGCCTGATGGGAACCACCTATCAGCTCGCGCTCCCGGTCCAGCCACTGGCCACCGGCAGACTGCGGACGTGGGTGTTCAACCGGGCGAACCGCGACTTCAACGACGACGAGGTCGAGCTCGCCCGCCGGCTGCAGCCGCTCCTGGCCGCGGTCGACCGGGTCGCCGTCGCGTCCCGGCCGTCGGTCGCAACGCCGGCGTTCGCGGCGCGGTCCGGTCTGACCGCCCGCGAGGAGGAGATCCTCGGGATGCTCGGCTCCGGGATGACCGCGAGCTCGATCGCGTACGTGACGCGCGTCAGCCCGCGCACCGTCCAGAAGCACATCGAGCACATCTACGCGAAGCTGGGCGTCCACGACCGCGTCTCGGCCGCGCTCCTCGCCGCGGACCGGCTCGGCCGTCCGTAGTTCTACGTATGGCGCGCCCTGACGCGGATCGGCGACGATCGCAGCGATCGGGGGTACGCGATGCTCATCCGGGTGGCCGTGTGCGCGGTCGTGGCTGCTGCTCTGCTGGCGATGCCGTCAGGGCCGCGGGGTCATGTCGTCGTCCCGGCCGGCCAGACCGCGGGCGTCGTCTTCGTGGACCCGTTCGAGCACGCCGGGGCGCGTCCGATCGACTACGCGCCGCCGCGATGACGCCAGGTGCGGTGCGCCACGATCGAGCAGTTCTGGAGAAGCGCCCTCCCCTCCCGCGGCCGTAGATTGTGTCTCAGCCGATCGAACGGCGAGAACTCACACGAAGGGGACGATCATGGCCGACACCACGTTCAGCAAAGAGGAGAAGGCCGCGATCCGGGCCACCGTCGCCGAGCAGAAGGCGATGAAGGCGGGCGCCGACGCCGCCGCGGCGTGCGACGAGGCGATCGCCGCGATGACCGGGACCGACAGGGAACTCGCGGAGGCTTTCCACCGGCTCGTGCAGGACAACACCGACCTCGCCGCGAAGACCTGGTACGGGATGCCCGCCTACGCCGACGCCGACGGGAGGACGGTCGTCGCGTTCAAGCCGGGCTCCAAGTTCAAGATCCGCTACGCCACGATCGAGTTCCAGCAGGCAGCAACGCTGGACGACGGCAGCCTCTGGCCGGTCGGGTTCGCGATCACCAAGCTCGACGAAGCGGACAAGGAGCGCGTCGCGCAGATCCTCCGCACGGCCGTCGGACGCTGACACGGCGCGGCCCCGCCCGACTGTACGCGCCGGGGCCGCGGACGTGATTGGATGAGCGCGTGACCCAGACTCCCGACGGCCTTCCCGCGGCCGCGCGCTCGCGCGTCGAGCGGCAGGCCGCGAGCGGGGTGCGGTCGTCGCTCTTCTCCGCGCCGGCGGCGGCCGCGGCCCGCAGCGCCGGGCTCCTCCCGGTCGGCGAGGTCTTCGGCGGGATGGTCGTCAACCTCGGCTGGACCGGGACCGGCTGCGCCTGGTGGACCCCGACCGGGCCGACGGCCGCTCTCGGCACCTGGCAGAGCCGCACCGCCTGGCGGTCTCCGGTCACGACCTCCGGCGGCAGCACCTACGCGGGTTACGCGCCCTACGTGAAGGGGTTCGAGTCCGCCTGGTACGGGGCCGTGCGGAGGATGCTCGCCGAGGCCCGCGCGCTCGGAGCGCACGGCGTGGTCGGGGTGACCGTGCAGCGCTCCCGGCTCGACGGCTCGGCGTGGGAGTTCACTGCGCTCGGCACCGCGGTGCGCTCAGACGACCCGCTGCTCGTGCCCTACCCGAAGAACCGCGGCGACGTCTGGAGCACGAACCTGACCGTCGAGGACACGGCCTCCGCCATCCTCAGTGGGTACGCTCCCGGCGAGCTGCTGCTCGGCATCTCCATCTCCACCAAGCACGAGGACTACGAGCTGCGTACCCAACGGTCGAGCTGGGTGAACGGCGAAGTGACCGGGATGACCGAGCTCGTCCAGGCGGCGCGTGCGGAGGCCCTGCACCGGCTGGAGACGCGCGCCACCGCGACCGCGGGCGCCCAGCTCGTCGTGACCGACCTCCGCCTGGGCGAGTTCGAGACGCCGTGCGGCGAGGAGAAGGACCTCCATGCCGAGGCGACCGTGGTCGGGGCCACCCTGATCCCCGTCCCGCGCTACAGCCGTCGCGCGGAGCTGTCCGCCGTCACCACCGTGATCCCGCTCAGCGACCTGCGCGCGCGAGCCTGAGACCCACCACCACCCGAGAGGAACCGCCGTGTCCGACCCGTTCTCCAGCGTCACCCTGCCCAGCGACGCGCGGGCCCGCCTCGCCGACGGGCGTGCGCGGCTGTTCACGTCCGACCTGTCGGTGAACGAGTTCCTCCTGGTCCGGCAGGCGGGATTCCGCCCTGTCGGCCTCGTGCTCGGCTCCAGCGTCTACCATGTGGGGATCCAGGCTCGTAAGTGGAGCAAGAACATGGAACTCGAGAAGCTGAGCCAGGCTATGTACCACGCCCGCGAGCTCGCGATGACCCGCATGGAGGCCGAGGCCGACGCGCTCGGCGCGGACGGGATCGTCGGCGTGCGGCTGGAGATCGAGTTCAAGGAGTACGGCAACGACCTCGCGGAGTTCGTCGCGGTCGGCACGGCCGTCGTCGCCGACGAGAAGCCGCCGACCGGCACCTGGCGCAACAACAAGCGGATGCCGTTCACCTCCGACCTGTCCGGTCAGGACTTCTGGACGCTCATCCAGTCCGGGTACGTCCCGCAGGGCCTCGTCATGGGCACCTGCGTGTACCACATCGCCCACCAGGGCATGATGGCGACCATGAACAACCTCGGGTCGAACGTGGAGATCACGGCGTTCACCGAGGCGCTCTACGACGCGCGCGAGCTGGCGATGGGCCGCATGCAGGCCGAGGCGGAGGCGCTCGACGCGGAAGGCGTCGTCGGCGTACAGCTCCTGTCGCTGCCGCACCGCTGGGGCGGCCACACCACCGAGTTCTTCGCGATCGGCACGGCCGTCCGCCCGCTGCGCGACGACCACGTGATCGCGACGCCGAACCTCGTCCTCCCGCTCACCGACGGCGGACGATGACCGAACCGGCTGAGGCGGCGGCCGACCCGCAGACGTTCCTGACCGACCTGGTCGAGAGCGTCGGTCGCGCGCTGCCGCCGGCCCTCGCCGCCCGGGTGCTGGTCGTCGAGCGCAGACGGACGCTCGCCGACCGCGTCTCCGGGAGGCCGGGCGCGATCTCCCGGGTCAGCCTGATCGGCACGGAGGAGACGCTCACGCTCGGCTACGAGCCCGGGCCGCACTGGAAGGGGGAGGCGCACCGCGTCTACGGCGGCGTGACGATCGCGCGCCGAGCCCTCGGCCTGGGGGACTGGCTGACCGCGTTCGCGGGCCGGGTCGCCGCGCTCGCCGCGGAGGCGGCCGGGGACGCCGCGACCTCCTCGCGTGCGCTGCAGACCCTGGGGCTGGAGCCCGCCGGGTCGGAGATCCAGGTGCGGGACGCCACGATCGAGGGCGACCTCCGCACGCTGCCCGCACGTCTCGGCCACCGGGTGCCGGCCGAGGCGGTCGCCCAGGTCGGGCGGATCGGGGACCTCCTCATCGACGCCCTCCCGCGGGTCGCCGGGCAGGGCGAGCCGGAGGTCGTGGTGCGGCGGACCGCGACCGTCTACCTCCCCGACACGCTGCGCGCGTACCTGTCGCTGCCGGCGGACTGGGCGGCCGACCACGTCTTCCCGGACGGGACGACCGCGGCGGCGGCGCTGGTCGGTCAGCTCTCCGAACTGGAGCGCGCGGCGAAGCGGATGCGGGACGCCGCGGTCGAGCAGGACGCGTCGGCACTGCTGGTCAACGGGCGGTTCCTGTCGGAGCGGTTCGGGGCGTCGCGGCTCGACCTGCCCTGAGCGATATCTGCCCTGAGCGCGACCCGGCCGCGTCAGCTGCTCGTGCCCGAGTGCGACCGGTCGACGTAGCTGCGCGAGCGCGAGATCTGCTGCTCCAGGGCGTCCACCGTCTTCGCCATGCTCTCGACCGCCTTCACGCGGTAGCTGTCGATGGAGTCCATCGTCGCGAACACATTGTCGAACGCGTGCTGCAGCGTCTCCAGGCTAACGCCGGTGGAGACGGCGTCCTCGTGGACGCGCGCCGTCTGCTGCCGCAGCAGCTCGCCTGTGCGGTCGATCATGGAGTTCGTCGCGTCGTTGAGCGCGCTGATCTGGTCGAGCACCAGCTCCTGGTTGCCGAGCGCTTGCGCGACGATGATCGCGGTGCGCAGTGCGGCGACGGTGGTCGTGCGCGCGCGCTCGACGCCCTTGATCAGCTCCACGTTGTTCTTGCGGATGGCGTCGAGCGCGAGGTAGCCCTGCACGGACACCGCGATCTGCGTCGTCAGGTCCTGCCGGCGCTGGCGGATCGGGAAGAGCGCGTCGGCGACCAGGGAGTCGGCCCGGGCCGGGTCGGTGGCGCGCAGCTCGGCGGCGCGCGCCTGGATCGAGTCGTCCAGGGCTTTGGCGAGCGTCGTGTACTCGCCGAGCTTGCCCATCGTCGCCCACAGGTTGGTGCGCTCCAGGTCGATGGCGGCGTTGTCCTTGAGGAGGGCGTCCTGACCGGAGATGAGGGCGGTGATGATCGCGTCGAGCTGCTTCTGGGCCGGCTGGTAGCGCTCGAAGTACCGCATCAGGGACTTGCCGCCCGGCAGCCTCCCGAGGATGCCCTTCGAGCCGGTCAGGTTGGAGTGACCCGGGTCGAGGTCGGTGATCGTGGTGCGGAGCTGCTGGAGGGTCTGGGCGACCTGGGTCTGCGGGTCGGAGGGGCCGCCGCGACCGCGGGCGGCGGCGAGCGAGGACTCCGGCCGCTGCAGCATCCGGTTGGACACCTCGGAGGACGACCGGATCTCCTGCACGCCCATCCGCGCGATCTCGTCCACGCGGCGGGTGAACTCGGGGCTCCCCGGCTCCACCCCGGCGAGCCCCGCGACGAACTCGTCGGCCTTCGCGGCGAGCTCCGCCCGCTTGTCGGCGGGCACGGCCACCATCCCGACGGCCTGGTCGCCGCCGACCTCCGGGACCGCGGCGGGAGGCGTGAGGCTCACCCCGGCCGCCGGCTGATCCGGAGGCGTCAACGGCTGGTTGAGGTCGAGCTCGGACATCGGTACTCCTCCCCGGGGTCGGGCGCGGAACGTGCGGCGCCCGACGACAAGACACTTGAGCCAACACTAGAACGAACAGTGCGGCGCGGGCGCGCGGTTCGGGTGACTCGCAGGTGAGTCGGTACAGCGCAGGGACGATCGTGGTGGCGACGAGAGACGGATGCGCTGGGCGGTGCGAAGCGGGGAGGCTGGGGCGATGCGTTTGCGTTCCGTGCTTCAGTGGACTCCGTCTCTGCTTTTCGTCCTGCTGGCGGGCGTCGGCATCCTGCTGCTGGCTCTTGAATTCGACCGCCCGACGAGGACTCTGCTTCTGGCGGAGATCGACGGCGGCCAACTGGGCCTGATCCTGCTCCTGGTGGCTGTCGCGGTCGCGGTCGTGCTGATCGGCCAGCTCATCGTGGTCGTGGAGAGGGTCCCGTGGCGGTGGGTACGGGTGCTGACGGATGTCGCCGCGGTCGCCGGCTGGATCGCTCTCATCCCTGTGGCGTTGATGTTGTTGTTCGTCCTCGGCTTCGCCCTGAGCGTGGAGTACGTCCATCTCGACGTCCCCGGGCGAGACCTCGCCGCCTATAGCTCCTCGGCGTCGGAGTCCATCGGGCTGATGGAGCGGCGCGGGCTCTTCTACGAGTCGGTTCACTGTCCGCCGCTGGAGGCCGCCCTGGCGGATGACCGAGCGATGGGTCGCCGCGGGGTCCCCGGTTTTCCGCGCTGGGACGAGCTCGACCTCCAGCAGTGCCGTTGACCGCTACTCCGTCGGCTCCCGGTCCTTCCCGACCGCGGAGGTGAACCCTGTGACCGGCTGGTTCTCGTCGAAGGCCGCGGCCCGGCGGCGGAAGCCGCGCGTGAGCACGAGCAGGTACGCGAAGCCGATCGCCGTCCAGATCAGGCCGCCGATCAGCGCGTCCGCGTGGAGGTTCGCCCACAGGATGCCCGTCAGCGCCATGCCGATCGCCGGGAGGACGATGAAGCTCACGATGTCGCGGAAGGTCTTGCGGCGGCGCTGCCGGATCGCGAACCACGCGATTACGGAGACGTTCACGAAGGTGAAGGCGATCAGCGCGCCGAAGTTGATGAAGGCCGAGATCATCTCCAGCGTGAACGACGCCGCCAGCAGGGAGATCGCTCCCACGAGCACGATGTTCAGCGTCGGCGTGTGCGTCCGGGGATGGATGTAGCCGAAGAACCGGCGGGGGAGGACGTCGTTGCGGCCCATCACCAGCAGCATCCGGGACACCGACGCGTGCGACGCCAGGCCGGAGGCGAGCGTGGCCGCGAAGCCGGCCGAGACGAAGACCGCCTGGAAGACCGGGCCGCCGACGATGAGGCCGATCTGGGGGAGCGGGTCGTCGGTGAACTCTCCGAACGGCGCGTTCGTCGGGAACCGGAGCTGCGTGAAGAACCCCGCAATGAGGAAGATCGCCCCGCCGATGACCACCGTCAGCAGGATCGCCCGCGGCATCACCTTCGGTGTCCTGGCCTCCTCCGCGTACATGGTCACCGCGTCGAATCCGATGAAGGAGAAGCAGACCACCGTCGCGCCCGTGAGCACCGCCGACAGGGTGACGCCGTCGTGGAAGAACGGCTTCACCGAGGCGACCGTGCCGTCGCCCGCGCCGTTCGCGAGCTGCGCGATCACCATGACGACGAACACGGTCATCACGACGATGGCGAAGACGAGCAGGATCATGTTGATGTTCGACGTGCCGCGCATCGTGAAGTAGATGAGCGTCGTGACAGCCGCGCAGTAGAGCACGACCCAGATCCAGCCGGGCACGCCGGGGAAGACCTGCTCCAGGTAGAGCCGGATGATCAGGCAGTTCACCATCGGCAGCAGCACATAGTCGATGAGGGAGGTCCAGCCGACCATGAAGCCGAGGTTCGGGTGGATGGACTCCCGCACGTACGTGTACGCCGACCCGGCGCTCGGGATGGCGCCCGCCATCTTGCCGTAGCTCACGGCCGTGAACATCATCACGATGAGCGCGACCAGGTAGGCGGCGGGGACCGCACCGCTGGTCTCCTCGGAGACGATGCCGAAGGTGTCGAACACGACGGTCGGCGTCATGTAGCCGAGGCCGAGGCCGACGATGGCCCACAGCCCGAGGCTGCGGCGCAGTGTGCCGGAGCGCGCCGGCGCGGGCGCGGTGGGCGTCGTCGTCATGGGCTCTCCTTCGGGTACGGAACGTCGGCGTGCCTCGCGGTGGCCCAGCCGGTCGACTTCCCGAGACCCTAGCAGGAGAAGAGCGCTTTTCTGAAAGAACCCACAGAAACGTCCGCGTGTCGTCAGCGGACGGAGGTCGCGACCACCCAGTCCAGCGCCACGGGGAGCGCGGTCAGCACCGAGACGTGGCCCTCGCGCGGCCGCAGCCAGAGCTCGCCCCGGCGGAGCCGTTCGAGCATCCAGCCGGCGTGCGTTGCTGGGATGACGCGGTCGCGGCCGCCCTGCACGAGGAGGGTCGGGGCGCTCACCGCACCCAGCTCGACGCCCCAGGGGGCGACGTAGGCGAGGTCGTCGTCCACCTCGCCGGTGTGCCCCTCGGCCGCGCCGGCCCCGGCGTCGGCTCCGAGCGCGGCCCACGGGCCCTTCAGGGTCTCGTAGTCGCGGTCGGTGAACGACTCCGGATCGAACTCGGCGGTCTCGGCGTGCGCCGCGCGGGCGTCCCGGCCGGCGAGCGCGGCGCGGAGTCCGTCGGGGTCGGCCATCCCGGCGAACCAGTCGACGTCGCCCCAGTACGGAGCGATGCCGGCGAGGGAGACCACCGCCCTGACGCGTGAGGGGGCGAGCGCCGCGCAGGCGAGCGCGTGCGGTCCGCCGCCGGAGGCGCCGAGCGTGGCGAAGCCGTCGACGCCGAGCGCGTCGAGGACGGCGAGCACATCGGCCGCGGCGTCGGCGACGGTGCGGCCGGGCAGGGCGTCGGAGCCCGGGTAGCCGGGCCGGGCGACGGAGACGACGCGGAGCCCGCGGGCGGCGGCAGCCTCCGCGACGGGCTGGATGACGGCTCCGGTCTGCGGGGTGCCGTGGTGCCAGACGACCACGGGCGTGTCGGCGTCGTCCGGGCCTCCGGTGTCGAAGAACCGCACCGAGCGGCCGTCGGGCCGGGCGATGCTCCCGACCCGGCCTCCCGTCAGCTCCGCCACGCGTCCACCTCTGCCTGCAGCTCGGCCTTCCGTGCGGCGGTCGCGAACGAGGCGTCGACGGAGGTGCGCGCGAACCGCTCGGCCTGTTCGGCGGTGACCCCGAGCGCGTCCCGGATCGCGAGGTAGTTGTCGCCGGCGTAGCCGCCGAAGTACGCCGGGTCGTCCGAGTTCACCGTGACGCGGACCCCGGCGGCGTCGAGCCGCAGCAGCGGGTGGGCGCTCAGGTCGGGGACGGTGCGCAGGCGGACGTTGGACAGCGGGCAGACCGTCAGCGGGATGCCGTCCGCGGCCAGCCGCGCCATCAGCTCAGGGTCCTCCGCGGCCCGGATGCCGTGGTCGACGCGCTCGACGCCGAGCAAGTCGAGCGCCTGGACGATGTAGGAGGGCGGACCCTCCTCGCCGGCGTGCGCCACCGCGTGCAGCCCGGCGTCCTTCGCCCGCGCGAACACGCCGGCGAACAGCTCCGGCGGGTAGCCGACCTCGGCCGAGTCGAGCCCGACGCCGAGCAGTCGCTCGGGCCGCGTGAGCGCGGCGGTGAGGACGGCGTCGGCGGACTCCACCGGCTGGTCGCGCAGGAAGCACAGGATGAGCCCGCCCGACATCCCGAGGTCGCGCTCGGCCTCCGCCAGGGCGCCGCTGATCCCGTCCACGACCGCCTCGATCGGGACGCCGCGCGACACGTGCGCCTGCGGGTCGAAGAACAGCTCGGCGTGCCGGACGCCCTGCGCGGCGGCGGTCCGGAGGTAGCGGCGGGTGAGCTCGGCGAAGTCGTCCTCGGTGCGCAGCACGGCCATCGTCGCGTAGTAGAGGTCGAGGAACGACTGCAAGTCGGAGAAGTCGTACTGCGCGGCGAGCTCCTCGACGGAGGCATACGGCAGCTGCACCCCGTTGCGTCCGGCGAGCTCGAACGCCAGATCGGGTTCGAGGGTGCCCTCGATGTGCAGGTGGAGCTCGGCTTTCGGCAGAGCGAGCAGGGCGTCGTCGGAGGGCGGCGTGGTCATGGTTCGATCCTCCCACTGAACGGGTGGCGGCGTAGCCGAGCCCACCGGATCATCCGGCCGATGGACGCCGGGTCCGTCGCCTGCCGGACGCTCCAGCGGCAGCACCTGGATAGCCTCGACCCATGTCGACCGTCGCCCTCCGCCGTGCCCTCCTGATCGTGGCCGCGATCGCCACCGTGGTCGTGGGGCTGACCGTCCACGAGACCGTCGACAGCTGGGCCGGGGCGTTCGCGGGGGATGCGCTGTACGCGGTGCTCGTCTTCCTGCTCGTCGCCGTCGTGGCAGTGCGGGCGCCGAGCGCGGTCGTGGGCGGCATCGCCTTCGCGCTCTGCGCCGCCGTGGAGGTGTTCCAGCTCACCGGTGTCCCCGCATACCTGTCGGCGACGATCCCGGGGGTGGAGCTGGTGCTCGGGTCCACGTTCCAGTGGATCGACCTGCTCGCCTACCTGTTCGGGGCGGCGCTCGCGGCCGCGGTGGACGTGGGGGTCAGGACACGCGCAGCAGGATCTTCCCGAGGTGTGCGGACGACTCCATCCTCCGGTGCGCCTGGGCGGCGTCCGCCAGCGAGAACACCGAGTCGATGACCGGGCGGACCTCGCCGGACGCCAGCAGCGGCCAGACGTGGTCGCGTACGGCGGCGATGATCGCGACCCGCTCGGCGAGCGGGCGGGCGCGCATCGTCGTGCCCTGCAGGCGGGCGCGCTTCATCATCAGGAGGCCCATGTCGACTGCGGCCGGGGTGCGGTCGCGGACGGCGATCGACATGATGCGGCCGCCGGTCGCGAGGGCGTCGAGGTCGCGGGCGATGTACGCGCCGCCGACGATGTCGAGGACGACGTCGGCGCCGCGGCCGTCGGTGAAGGCCTGGACGGCCGCCACGAAGTCGTCGGTGCGGTAGTCGACTGCGGCGTCCGCGCCGAGGCCGCGGCAGAAGGCGGCCTTCTCGGGGCTGCCGGCGGTCGCGATCACGGGCGAGCCCAGTGCGTGGGCCAGCTGGATGGCCATGCTGCCGATCCCGCTGGAGCCGCCGTGGACCAGCAGGGTCTCGCCGGGCGCCAGCGCACCGAGGTCGAACACGTTCGACCAGACCGTGGCGGCGACCTCGGGCAGGCCGGCGGCCTCCACAGGATCGACGCCGGGCGGGATCGGAAGGACGAGCCCGGCGTCCACGGTGACGTACTCGGCGTAGCCGCCGCCGGGCAGCAGCGCGCAGACGAGGTCGCCCTCGCGCCAGCGTCCCGGCTCGACCTCCGCGCCGACCGCGTCGATGACGCCGGACACTTCCAGGCCGGGCCATTCGGGCGCGCCGGGAGGCGGCGGGTAGAAGCCGCGGCGCTGGCTGAGGTCGGCGCCGTTCAGCCCGGCGGCGATCACCCGGATGCGGACCTCGCCGGGCGCGGGCTGCGGCTCGGGGACGTCGGCGACGGTCAGGACCTCCGCGTCGCCCGGCTGTGGCACGACCACCGCGCGCATCAGCGGACCGCCGATCCCGTGGCGGTCTTGCGCCCGAGCACATCCCGGATGCGCACCTTGCTGGAATACTCGATGGACCCGTAGCGGAAGAGCCGCACGGCCAGCCGGAGCACGACGTACGAGAGAGCGAAGAGCTCGACGATGATCACGATCGCCTGCCAGAGCGGCAGCGACCCGAAAGCATTGAGGATCAAGGCGGTGATCGGCGCAGTGAAGGGGAAGAACGCCAGGATCTGCACGATCGGCGCCTCCGGCGTGCTGACCGCGTAGCTGGACGCGTAGATCGGGATGACGACGGCGAAGATCACGACGGAGAAGAACGGCGCGGCGTCCTTCGCGGTCGGCATCACCGCGCCGACGGCCACGAGCGTCCCGGTGAAGAGCGCGAAGCCGCCGATCGTGATGAGCGCGCCGACGATCATCTTCTGCGGGTCGAACACCAGCGAGCTCAGGTCGAGGTTCGGGATGGCGAGCTGGTCGCGGAAGAACAGGTAGCCGATCACGACCGGCAGGGCGAACACCGCGATCTGGATGAGGCCGACCGCGAACAGCGACACCACCTTGCCGACCAGGAGGTTGGTCGGGTTGATCGTCGTGAGGATCATCTCGGTGACCCGGTTCTCCTTCTCCTCCAGGGTCGAGTTGAGCATCTGGTTGCCGAGGAACACGATCACGACGAAGAACGCGGCCAGGAAGATCAGCGGAGGCAGGATGCCCTGGAAGCCCGGCGCCACCGCGCCGTCCTTGAAGGTGGTGGTCGAGGCGTTCGTCTCGCCGCGGAGGATCGCGACATCCACCGGGCTGTTCAGCTTCTGCTCCACGCTCGTCGCCAGCAGCGACTGCGCGACGGCGGAGTACTTGCTGTTCGCGAACACGCCGGCGTCGGCCCCGTAGACCTTGATGGTCTGCTTCGACGGGTCGGCCGGGTAGTCGAAGAAGGCCGGGGTGCCGCCGATCTGGACCTCCTCGACGCCCTCCGAGCTGCTGGCGATCTCCTTGCCGCCGTAGCTGCCCGCGACGGCAGGGTCGACCAGGCCGGACGCGTCGACGTAGAGGAAGTCGAAGCGCGAGTTTTTCTGCTGGTCGGCGGTGTTGGCGCTGGAGACGTTCGCCGAGATGACGAGAGCGCCGAGGCCGAAGACCAGGATCGGCAGGATGAGGGTGACAGCCCAGAAGCTGCGCTTCTTGATCGTGCGGGTGAACTCGAACCCGATGACAGTGGAGAGGTTGTGGCGGGCCATGTCTCAGTCCTCCTGGCGGCTCTCGGCGCCGTAGACCTCGACGAAGATGTCGTCCAGGGATTTGCGGGTGGGGGCGAAGCGGGTGATGTGCAGGCCGGCGTCCACGAGGGCGCGGAGGATCGCCGCGGTGTCGGCGTCGTTCGCGACCTCCAGCTCGGCGCGCCCGTCCTCGTCCTTCGCGACGCGGTAGGCGGCGGAGGCGGGGATCGTGCCGTCGTGGTCCACGTGCACGACGGTGCCGCCGAACTGCTCCTGCACCTCGGAGACGGTGCCGTAGGCGCGGGAGACTCCGTCCTTGAGGAGGATGACGCGGTCGCAGAGCCGCTCGACCTCCTCCATCTGGTGCGTCACCATCATCACGGTGGAGCCTGCGCGCTTCTGGTCGTCGATGATGTCCATGAGCAGGCGCCGGTTGACCGGGTCGAAGCCCTTCGTCGGCTCGTCGAGGATGAGCAGCTCCGGCTGGTTCATGATCGTGACGCCGAGCTGCACCTTCTGCTGCTGGCCGCCGGAGAGCTTGTCGAGCCGGACCTTCTCCTTGTCGCCGATGCCGACGCGCTCCAGGTATTCGCTCGACCACCGCCGCGCCCTCTCGGCGCCGAGGCCCTTCAGCCGGCCGAAGTAGACCATCACGTCGATGACGGACTCCTTCTTGTAGAGGCCGCGCTCCTCCGGCAGGTAGCCGAGCCGTTCGCCCGCCTCCGGCGAGAAGTCCTTGCCGTCGATGTGCAGGACGCCGGCGGTCGGCTGGTAGATGCCGAGCAGCGCGCGGATCGTCGTGGTCTTGCCCGAGCCGTTGCTGCCGAGGAAGCCGAACGTCTCGCCGCGGACGATGTCGAAGGAGAGGTCGCGGATGACGGTGGTGCGACCGAAGTCCATGCGGAAGCCGGCGATGTGCACGAGGGGCTCGTCGGTGTGGGTGTTCACACGATCGAGCCTATTGGGTGGAGGGCGCCGCGGTCGCGGGGTCCGGGCCCTATAAAAGTGTTGTCCCGCGTTGCCTGCTGGGTGTGCGGCCCGCTACGCGAGCGCGTCGAGCAGGGCCGCGTGCAGCAGCCCGTTCGACGCGAGCGAGGAGCCGTGCGACGGCCCGGCCTCGCCCGTCACCGAGGTGAAGGCGCCGCCGGCCTCCTCCACGATCGGGATGAGCGCGGCCAGGTCGTAGGTCTTCACGTCGAACTCGCCGACCGCATCCAGGAGGCCCTCGGCCAGCAGCATGTACGCCCACATGTCGCCGTATGCGCGGTCCCGCCACACCCGCCGGGTGAGGGCGACGAGCCGGTCGAGGTAGCCGGCCTGATCCCACTGCGCGATGCTCTGGAAACTGACCGACGCGTTCGCGAGGTCCTCGACGCCCGAGACGCGGATGCTCCGCGGCTCCGCGCCTGGCGCGTCCGTCGTCCACGCCCCTCCGCCGGCCGCCGCCCACCAGCGCTTGCCGAGCGCGGGGGAGCTGACCACGCCGACGACCGGCGTGCCGTTCTCGGCGAGCGCGATGAGCGTCCCCCACACCGGCACGCCGCGGAGGTAATTGGAGGTCCCGTCGATCGGGTCGAGGATCCACTGCCGCGCGGCGTCGCCCTCGGTGCCGTACTCCTCGCCGAGGATGCCGTCACCGGGCCGCTCGACGGCGAGCGCCTCCCTGATGGCCCGCTCGACGGCCAGGTCGGCCTCCGTCACGAAGGTGCGATCGGGCTTGGTGTCGACGTGCAGGCCGCGCTCGCGGAAATGCGCGGACGAGATGCCGTCGGCGAGGTCGGCGAGCCGCAGCGCGAGCGCCAGGTCGGCGGAGCGGAGCGGGGCGGTGTCGCGTGCGTCGGTCACGCCAGGAGCCTAGCGGCCCGGCGCAGGGACACGCCCGGGGTGCAGTGTCCACCGCCGCCGATTGGCGTCGCGCCCGGAGCGGATGCTAATGTTGAGCCTCGGTCCGGGAAACCGGAGCGAATGCGCCTCTAGCTCAATCGGCAGAGCAATTGACTCTTAATCAATGGGTTCAGGGTTCAAGTCCCTGGGGGCGCACGATTCACCGCGAGGTGGCGAGAAGCCCCCGATTCTTGGAAACACTGGGATCGGGGGCTTTCTCTCTGTCCTGGGTCCGTGCGTGATGAGGCCGTTTGCCCACATCTGATGTGGCCTTCACGCCCTCCTGCGCTGACCCCGACTGCAAACGAGGCTGTCGGGCTTTCTTCACGGTTGTTGCAGACAGAGGGAGTGCGTCCGCAGTTCGGCCTGCGTTCTACTGCGCGGTGGAACGGCGAAGAGCAACCGCTGCAGTTGACGCTGGGCTCCAACGCATTCGGCGCGCTTTCCACACGTTCGGGATCGAGGGTGAGTTGCCGCAGACATAGCGCCTAGCGAGAACGAAGAGATAGGTCCCGGGTTCAGTGCACGATGTCGGCCTCAGTGCTGCGGCACGTGCGGATCCGGCAGGTTCTCCAGGTTGTGGTAGACGACACCGTTCTGGTCGCCGACGCTGGTGATCGTCGCCGGGTCGAGGTTGATCGTGTCGCCGACGTAGACCTGTGTCACGTTCTCACGCCGCACAGCGTTGATCGCCGTGAGGTACGCCGTCCCGAGGTCGAAGCGCTTGGCGATGAACTCCCAGATGTCGCCGGGCGCGACGACGTACGCGACTGGAACGCCCTTGTCGTTGAGCCTCGTGGTCCCGGTGGCGTACTGGATGGGGCCGCAGTCGACCGGCTGCTGGGCCTCGCTGTAGTACTCGCGCTCCCAGAATCCCCAGCCGACGCACCCCGCGGCAGTCGCGACCGGAGCCGGCGTTGCGGTCGGGGTGAAGGACGCCGCGGGCGTCGGTGTCGCGGGGTGGTTGGCTTTGTGGATCAGGTCCGGGGTGCGCGATGCCGCAGTGCAGCCGGTCAGAGAGATGCCGAGTACCAGCACCGCCGTGATCGCTGCGCTGACTTTCCCCGTCGTCCGTCCACGATCACGGGTCGATCGATGGAGCGCGCCCGGCCTCGTGCGTGCGACCAGCGAGGAGTCGGCCAACGTACGTCATGACCAGCGATGCGCCGATGAGAGCGACGCCTAGGGGTGCCACGAGCTGGCCGATGATCCGGACGACAACCTCAAGCACTGTGAGAATCCCTTGGTCCACATTCACATCTGATCCCGGCTGCACAATGGCCGCGATGCCGATCTGTGGTATCAGAATGGTCAACAGGGCTCCGGCCACGGTGAGCGCGATGCCCCACCACAGCACTACCTTCGGTCGCAGGTTCGACTCATTCACGAACGTCCCCCTTCGTCGCGGTTGGTCATGATGCTAGCGGGCCGCTCGGCAACTTTCAGCGCACAGCGGCGCCTCCGGCATTATCAGTCGCCGCCGAATACCACGGCTCGGATTGACACGGCGATCGAGGAGGGATCCTCGATCGCAGCCGCAGTCGGCCGGGCGCCGCATAGAGCGTCGCCCAGAATCCCGAGGCCGCGAGAAGTCGGCTGGGCGAACCGGTGCGCTCGTGCAGGAAGATCGCTGCGCCAGGCGGTGCGGTGACCCGCCACCTGGCCTCTACGGTCATGTGCGCCATCGTAGCGAGTCGGCCTCAGACGAAGAAGAACACGAGGATCACAGATGTGACCGGTTCCCGGTCACTGACTGGCCACAGACCGGTCACGTCATCGGCAAGCTCATCGAGGCCGTCGTGAGCGCGCTCATACCCTGATGGACAGCGGTCCTCGGGTGACGGCGAAGAGTGCTGCGAGGACGCTGCGATAGAGCTCGGCGGTTCGCTGGTCGTATTCCGCTTTGCGGGCCGCGTCGGAGTAGGCGAGGTCGTTCCACGATCCCATCCCGCCGAACACCCATGATTTGACCGCCGCGGCCAGGAGCTGGCGCGACTCCCGCGGGAGGCCCTCCGGGGCCAGGTCAGGGTAGTACGGGATCACCGGCTCGGATGCGTCGAGCAGACGCAGAGCCTCCGTGAACCAGGTGGCCCAGTCAGCGATGTCGTCGTCGCCTTCCGCAAACCCTCTGATCGCATCGAGCGCGGCCCGGAGGTCTTCTTGCGCCGACGACGGTGCAGGTTGTGCGAGCCAGGACTGGCCGAGTGGTGAGCCAGTGAGCTGCACGGCCCAGATCCGCTGGTCCGTGCGGTTGCGATCGTGAACTGCCCAGTGCGACTGCCAGAGATGCGGAGTGGGGGCGTCATCGACCAGAGCCCACCGGCCACCATTCGCGAACGACGCCGCCAACGGATCCGGGAGATCAGACGGCTGCGCGCTTCCGACAACCAGCGACAGACGGCGGGCTCCCGAGTCGTTCACGAATCGGAGCCAGTCGGCGACACCGTCAGCCTCCCACTTGCGGCTCCTCAGCATCCGTCGCTGCGGACACGTTACGTGCACTCGCTCGACGTACCGGAACGCCGAGTTCGCGGTATCGAGGTCGGGTGCGCGGCCGGTCCCCGTCGCGAGCCAATCGTTGCCATGCAGACAAAGCGCGATGAGAGCCGCGAGTTCGCCATTCATAGTGAGATTCTGCCGTGCAACCCGTCGTGAATGCGGTCGCGGCGTCTCTGGAATATCTGGAAAGACAACGACCGGGCGCGGTGAGGCTGGACGAGCGTGACGATCGCAAGGCCGAGGAGCACGATGGGGAAGGTCGCGTTGAGCGGCGCCGTTGCTCGCTCGATGTTTTCCGTTGTGCGATTGTGACTGGCATTCGTGCCGTGCGTCGTTAGTCTCCGATTGTGGGTCGGCGGTCGTGGCTGGTGGGGGTGTGCCTAATAGGTGCTGTCGCTGGTGCGGCAGTGGTGGCAAACACGGTGGCGGCAGCGTCTGTCGCGCCGATACCCGCCGCGTGCCCGACTACACGACCCACAGTTCCCGGATACTCGGGGATGGTCGCCTCGCAGTTCACGTTGGTACCGTTCACGCCGGAGCACGCTTTGCTCTGCCGTTACAACGGTTTGAACGCCTCTGGGCAGACGTCAGCTTGGGGCCTTGCCGGCGCGGCGAGAATCGACGGCCGCAAAGCGGCGCAGCTCGCTGCGGCTACGAATGCAACCGCTGAACTGCCTGATCTCGGCACCGTCAATTGCCCGATGGATGACAGCTCCTCAACGGATGTGTACTACTGGGAGCACGCCCACCGCATCAGAGTGCGTTACCAGACCAGCGGGTGCGAGACGGCCAACAACGGAGGAGCAATCAGCTTCTCGATCAGCCACAGCGACATCGTCTCCTTGCTGGAGCGAGCGACGTCCGCCAATGAGTCGGCCACCATCCGAGGAACACTCCTGCAGTTCGGTGGTCCTGTAGCGGCGGACGGTAGCCGACCGATGCCCCGGCCCCTCGTCGGAATTGTTGCCCTCTACCGATCTAGCGCCAGCCAATCGACATCGGAGCCCCCGGTCCGCGAGATCCGAACAACAGCTGGCGGCACGTTTTCCACCACCGCCGAACCCGGCAGGTACTTCCTTGTCGCGGACGCGCTCGACGGCTCACCGCTCACACAGCCTCAGCCGGTCACACTCGTGCCCGGCGGGACTTCGAACGTGGAATTGCGGGTCGACGTCCCGTAGCCTCGACCATCCCGCCCGCATGCCGACGGGTCTGGGCCAGTGGTGCGGACTGGTCTCCGCCCCAGGGTTGATATTGCGCCGAATGTGCACAGGGTCGAATCATCATCGCTCTAGCGTGTTCGGTATGAGTTCGCTTTTGCAGCGCAGCCGATGGTTGTTCGAGCCTGCCCTCGCGCTGATCTTCTTCGTGCTGTGGACGATGGAAGTCGTCGGCCGGCACCAGATCGGTCCCGGGGCCATTCGAAGCACGGTGCCGTTCTGGGCAGCGCTGCTAGCACTTGCCGTCGCCATCGGGCTGTCACGCCTCCAGCCGATCGCGGCCATGTCCACTGGAACCGCTGTGCTGATCGGCCAGTTGTTTTTTCCCACCGCGATCTTCGATGAGCCGCTCGTCTACCTCGGCTACGGAATCGTCATCCTCGTTGTGGCGGCGACCGTACAGGGTCGGATGCGCGTCGTCGTTCTGATCTTCGCCGGTGGAGCCGGTGTGTCGATTGCAGGATTGCTGTCCTGGTGGCTCGGTATCGGACGTGGCGACCCGGGGGCACGCACCATGTTCTTCCTGCTGTGCCTGGCAACGGGGGTCATAGCGTGGTCGGTCGGAACATTGATCGGGGTCTGGGGGCGCAAGCGGGGCAACGAGCTCGCACTGGCGCGCGCCACAAGCAGGTTGAACGCCGCCGAAGCGGACTTGTCCGTCGCTGCCGAGCGCGAACGGATTGCGCAGGATGTGCACGACATCATGGCGCACTCCTTGTCCGTGATCCTCGCCCAAGCGGACGGTGCACGACTGCTTGCCGAGGAGCGGCCGACAGCGGTGAGCCCGTCGCTCGCCACGATCGCATCCACTGCACGCTCCTCGCTGACGGAGGTCCGCGTCTTGATCGAAACCCTCCTCGGGACGCCCGAGGGACCGACTCACCCAGGGCTGGGAGACCTGGAAGGGTTGGTGAAGGGGCTCACGGCATCCGGGTTGTCCGTGACGGTCGAGCAGTTCGGAGAGATCGGTGAATTCACCGCTGCGCAACAGCTGGCCATTTACCGGATCGTTCAGGAGGGTCTGACGAACACCCTGAAACATGCCGGGCCCGGCGCTTCCGCGCGTCTCGCGCTCGACGGGCGCCAGGACGGAATCGCTCTCTCGATCGCTTCGCGCCCCGCGGACGTTCGGCAGCCGACAGCGGTCAACGAGAGCGGGCGAGGGCTCATCGGTATGCGAGAACGTGCTCGCCTCGCTGGAGGATGGCTCGACGCAGGCGCCGATGACGATGTCCCCGGCGGTTACCTCGTCACCGCCTACATTCCCGCCGTCCAACAGGAAGGGGTGATCGCGTGATCCGGGTCGCTGTCGCCGACGACCAGCCGTTGTTCTGCGCCGGGTTGCAGATGGTGATCGAGTCACAGCACGACCTCGATTTCGTAGGGACCGCGGCCGACGGTCACCAGGCGATCGAACTCGCACGAACCGCGCGACCGGACGTCATGCTGATGGATATCCGCATGCCGGGGATGGACGGGATCGCAGCGACGCACGCGATCCGGAGCACGTCTTCATCCGACTCCCCGCGCATCGTCGTGCTCACAACGTTCGACCGCGATGAGGCGGTCGCCGCAGCGCTTCGGGCTGGAGCCGACGGCTTCCTGCTCAAGGACTCCACTCCCGATTTCATCCTCGCCGCGGTCCGGACGGTCTATGAAGGGCACTCGGTCATCGCGCCGAAAGCGACGAGCGAGCTGTTCCGAGCACTCGCACGCCGACGACCGGAAGCGATCGACCCGCTGACGATGCGAGAGAAGGAAGTGTTCCTCCTGGCGGCGCGTGGCCTCAGCAACGGCGAAATCGGCACCACCGCCTTCATCTCGGAGGCCACCGTGAAGTCGCACATCCGGAGCATCCTCGCCAAGCTCGCGTTGAGCTCGCGGGTGCAGCTGGTGGCGTTCGCGTACGAGAACGGACTCGTCCGCTGAAGGTTCGAGATCGGCACGCAGCGGCTTGGGGTACCCGTCCCCTCGCTCTCGATCGCTCGCCGTTCATCATCGACACCAGAGACCTGGGTCCCGAAATGCAAGGCGGACTCATCGGGGTGGTCGGGTCTGCGCACCCGACCACCCAGGAGAAGCAGGATTGCGTGAACGCAGTCAGCTGGTATGCGATGGACGGGTGGGCGATCAGCGCGGACCATTCACGCCTATTGGATTGCTGGCCGCGTTGATAGCCGAGGCAGCGTACCGTTCCATTCGTCTCGGCCAATAGGCTCGGTATGACCGAAACGGTCGCGCGCGTACAGCGATGAGACGTGAGGGCACCCGTGTGCTGCGGCCCCCGCCTTGGGACTGCCGGTCTGCTCTAGTCGGCTGCCAGGGTTGTCTTCATGAGTTCAGGCCCGAGCTGGGGGAGCCAGCCGACGCAGTACGTTTATGTTCAGCACGCACCCAAGCCACCCACAAATGGGCTGGCTGTGGCAGGTATGGTGCTCGGCATCGTCGGCGCAGCCTTGTCGCTCATCCCGTTCGTCGGGATCTTCCTCTGCTGGCTGCCCGCACTGCTGGGGATCATCTTCGGGTTCATCGGACTCGGCACTGCCAACCGCACTGGCGGTTTCCGGCGACGCGAATCCATCACCGCGATCGTGTGCGGGTTCTTGCCGATCCCGATCATCGTGTTCGGTGTGATGATCCTCGCCGCGATCGGGTCGTCTGCCCACGCCTCTTAGGTAGCGCCCGAGTCGGCAGAGTCCGGCGATGAAGGGGACGAATGCATGACCGGCCAAGATAGCCCGAGTACTGGGTCACCGTGCGTCTGCTGCGGCTATCTCACCGCCGGCGAACTCGGATCGTCGGAGATCTGCGCCATCTGCTTCTGGGAGGACGATCTCGTGCAGTTGCGTTTCCCCGAGATGTCAGGAGGGGCGAACAAGCCGAGCCTGATCGAGGCGCAACGCAATTACGCGGAGTTCTTAGCCTGCGAGCGGCGACTCGTGCGATACGTGAGGCCCGCGGGGGCCGCCGACGCCCGGGAGCCCGAATGGCGCCCGATCGATTCTCGAGACATCGGAACCGTTGACAACTTGGGATGGCCCACGGACCTTACAGATCTGTATTGGTGGAGGCCGAACTCCCGCGGCCTCTTGCGGGAAGGCTGAGGATCCGTTCCTGGCTGGGGATCACGAGGCGAGATTGACGACGAGATGAACCAAAGACCTTCATGGTGGCGTACGACTACGGCACTGGAGGGCATTGGGGAATGCTTGCGGCGATAGTCGCAGATCGCGGTCATGCCTGACTCCGTCGGGGCCTTGTAACCGCGTTTGACCCCATGACCTGGGTTGTCATGAGCGGTGCAATAGGTCGGCATGGGATAATTCCTGCCATGATCACCGCGGTGCCAGTCGACGTGCAGGCGATTGCTCGCGCGTGTGAAGCACATGGAGTCAAACGACTTCGCATCTTTGGATCCGTGCTCAGCGACAGGTTCGACCGCGAGACAAGCGACGTCGATTTCCTCGTCGACTTCCTGCCTGGACGCGGTGGACTTCTCCACGACTACTTCGACTTGAAGGAAGAGCTGGAACGGATAGTGGGTCGTGGGGTCGATCTGGTTGATGCCGGAGCAGTGCGCAATCCGTACTTCGCGCGGTCGGCATTCGGCAGCGCCGAGGATCTTTATGCTGCCTGATTCGCCGGCGTTCCTCTGAGATGCGCGCGACGCCGCGACGAAACCGCATCCGTCGCCCAGGGCAACGAGCTGGCGGAGTATCTGGGCGATTGGGTGCTTCAAGCCGCTGTAGAACGGCAACTCGAGATCCTGGGCGAAGCCCACAAGAATCTGCGCTCGGCCGACGCCGAGACAGCGGCTCGGATCCCGAACGTTCACGCGATGATCGGGACGCGAAACATCCTGGTGCACGCGTATGCGCAGGTGGATCAGCGGCGAGTGTGGGAGATCCTGACCGATGACCTCCCGGAGTTGATGCCGGTGCTCGAAGGTTTGCTCGCCGAAGTCGATGAGGCGGAGCCGTCGCTCCAAGACCGCGATGCCGGCCCGAACGCGTAGCGCCAAATCTGGCGGCCTGTATCCGGGTTCAAGTCCCTCGGGGCGCACCCAACATCGCAAGTGGCGAGAAGCCCCCGATCCCCTGTCAACACTGGGATCGGGGGCTTTCTTCGTTTTCGTGGGTGGGTACGGGATGAGGCCGTTTCATCACACTTGCCCACATCTCATGGGAGAGTGTGTCGAGCGGCTAAGTCCCTCGGATTGGGCCAAGTCAATCTTCACGCGCCCACCGTTGCGTCCAGCGAGCCACGACCACACGGATCGGCGCTCGCTAGAGGGAGCGGACCCGTACGGTCACCAGCCGTGGTCCCTCCTCGCCCTCGGCCGGGACGACGAGGTCTGACCGCACCCCCTCCCCACCCGCCATAATGCCCGCATGCGGCGCGTCCCGCTCTCCACCGGTGTCGACCTGGCCGTTCACGAGTCCGGCCGCGGCGAGACCGTCGTGCTCCTCCACGCGTGGGGGGAGACGCATCGCTCGTTTGACCGGGTGACGCCGTTGCTTCCGCGGTCGCTGCGGCTCGTCGTCCCCGACCAGCGCGGCGTCGGTGGGAGCGCGAAGCCGGCGGGCGGGTACTCGCTGCGCGACGCCGGGGAGGACGTGGTCGCGCTCCTGGACGCGCTGGGGATCGACGCCTGCTGGCTGCTCGGGACGTCGAGCGGCGGCTACGTGGCGCAGCAGGTCGCGGTAGCGCATCCCGGACGCGTGCGGGGGCTCGTGCTCGTCGGGGCGCCGAGCGACCTGCACGGGACGGTGCCGGAGGCGCTGGCGCGCGTGCTGGCGGCGTTCCACGAGCCGGTCACGCGGGACGACCTCCGCGCGCTCAACGGTGTGCTCCCGTTGCACACTCCGGTGCCGGAGGGCTTCCTGGACGATCAGGACAGCTCGGCGTTGAGCATCCCGCGTACGGTCTGGTTCGCGGGCATCGAGGGGCTGGTCGCCGCGGTGCCTCCACTTCGGAGGGGGACGATCGCCGCGCCGACCCTGATCCTGTGGGGCGCGGACGACGACGTCCTGCCCGCGTCGCAGGCCCGCGAGCTGGCCGGGGCGATCGACGGCAGCCGGCTGGTCGTCTACGAGGGGACGGGGCACCTGGTCCTGTGGGAGCGGCCTGAGCGGGTCGCGGCGGATGTGGCGGCGTTCATCGCGGCGAACGCGGGCGACGCCCGACAGGAGAAAGGCGGCCCAGTATGACGACCTATGCCATCGGCCCGCAGCGCGAGGGGATCGTGCCTGCGTTCTGGAGTGCCTTCTTCGAGGAGTCCGGGGTGCCCGCCGCCGTCCGCGACGGCGACACCCTCCACGTCACCGGCCACACCGGCGAGGACGAGGACCTGCGGTTCTCCCCGGACGCCGCGTACCAGATCCGGCGCACGTTCCTGAACCTGGACGCGACGCTGCGTGAGGCCGGATTCGGCTGGGCGGACGTCGTGGAGCTCCGGTCCTTCCACGTCGGGCTCCGCGATCAGGCGGACGCGCTGCTGGCGACCGCCGCCGACTTCCTCCCGCGGCCGTTCCCGGCCTGGACCGCGGTCGGGGTCGCCGAGCTGTGGGACGAGGGGTCGGTGATCGAGGTGGCGTGCACGGCCGTGCGCGCGGCGCGGGAGGTCCCGTGAACCTGAGCGTACGTTCAGTACGATTTCGCGGGCACGTCGGAGCCCGGGCGGTAATGTGTGGCCCGGCGGAGAGGCCGGTGACTGATGGGGGATCAGGTGCGGACGACGACCAGGCGCGCCCGGGGGACGGCCGCGACGATCGGGCTGCTGGCCCTGCTCGCGGCGGCGGCGCTCGCCGGGTGCACCGGAGCGCGACCCGCGTCCAGCCCGGCTCCCACCGCGGACACCGCCGCGTGGCCGACCGCGCAGCTCTTCCACACAGGCCGCACCTCCACGACCCTCACCGTCCCGCGGGGTGCCCGCGGGCTGGCTCGCCGGCGCCGGCGACCATCCGGGCGGCACCCTCCACGCGCCGCCCGGCGACTACACGGCCGCGGTGTCGCTCGTCGGCCAGATCTGCGAGGCGAACGGGACCGGGATCGTCATCCACTCGAAGTACGGCGGCTGACCGGTGAACCGTCCGCCCGGCCACCTCGTGTACCTCACAGGAGGACGGACGCCGTGACGACCCCGCGGCGCGACCCATGACCATTCGCACCGAGAGCCGGATCGTCGTCGCCGGCAGCGTCCGCGACGTCTGGGACTACCTGTGCGACGTCGGTCGCTGGGCGGAGTGGGCGCCGACCGTGCTCGAGTGCCATGTCCGGGGCGGAGGACCGCTCGTCGTCGGCGGCTGGATCGACCAGCGGGCACGGGACTTCCGGCGCGAGCACCGCCGCAGCGAGCGGATCACCGCCGTCGACGAGCCGCACGCGATGGCGTTCGCGGGCACCATCGGCTCCTCGCCGGCGCGCTGGGGGATGGAGATCCTGCCGGCGGGCGAGGACAGCACCGACGCCATCATGTGGGTGGAGGTCGACCTCGCGAACGTCATGCGCCTGATCCCGCCCGGCATCCTCCGGCGCAGGATCCAGCGCACGAGCGATATCGAGATGGCCGCGATCAAGTACGCCGTGGAGGCTGACGTCCAGGCGGGCGCGGGGTCGGCGTGACCCGGCTGGACGGCGCCGAGCGCCTGATCGAGGTCTACCGGCGGAAGGCGGCGCACTACGACCTCACCTCGCGGCTGTACCCGGTGCCCGGCTACCCGCAGCGCTCGCAGCGGCTCCGCACGGTGCGGGCGCTCGGCCTCCGGGCCGGCGCGACCGTGGTGGAGGTCGCCTGCGGCACGGGACTGAACTTCCCGCTGCTGGAGGACGCGATCGGCCCGGGCGGGAGGCTCATCGGGGTCGACCTGACGGACGCGATGCTCGACCGCGCGCGGTCGCGGGTGGCGGCGCACGGCTGGCGGAATGTGGAGCTGGTGCAGGCGGAGGCGGCGGGGTTCGCCTTCCCGCGCGGGGTGGACGCCATCCTGTCCACGTACGCGCTGACGCAGGTCCCGGGCTGCGGCGCGGTCGTCGCACACGGGGCGGCGGCGCTCGTCCGCGGCGGACGCTGGGCGGTGCTCGACCTGAAGACGCCCGACCGCACGCCGGCGTGGCTGACACGGGTCGGGGTCGCGGCGGTCGGGAGGTCGGCCTCCCTGGACGAATGGATCGGAAGGCGGCCGTGGGAGGTCATCCGCGCGGCGATGCGGGAGGGCCTGGTGGACGCGGGGTGGGAGGAGCTGTGCTTCGGGACGGCGTTCCTCGCGACGGGGACGGGTGCGGGAGCGGGGGAGTCCGGCTCCCGGTGACATCGGGGGTGCGGCCGCCCCCGCTACCAGGGCAGCACGCCGTAGCCGCCCTCCCCCTCCCGCAGCCACAGGTGCCCCCAGAGCACACCGGACGGCCCGTCGTCGGGCAGCGTCGCGAGGTGGACGCTCGGCTCCGCGCCGTCCTCGACCGAGCGGATGCCGCGGTGGTCGTTGAAGTCGGTGTCGGTGAAGCCGGGGTTGGCGGCGTTCACCTTGATCGGGGTGTCCTTCAGTTCCTTCGCGTACATCGCGGTGAGCATGTTGACCGCCGCCTTGGAGGACGGGTACTGCGCGGACGCGGGCATGTCGTACAGCGGGCTGGCCGGGTCGGATTGCGACCCGATCGAGCCGACCTCGCTCGACACGTTGACGATGCGCCCGGCCTCCGAGCGACGGAGCAGCGGAAGCATCGCGTTCGTGACGGCGACCAGGCCGAAGACGTTGATGTCGTAGATCGCGCGCATGTCCGACAGCGAGGTCGCGCTGGCGAGGGCGCGCTGCCGGGAGACGGTGGCGCTGCCGGCGTTGTTGACCAGGACGTCGAGACGGCCGAACTCGCGGTCGATCCACTCGGCGGCGCGGGCGATCGAATCGGCGTCGGTCACGTCGAGCTGGAGGAAGCGCGCGTCGGCGCCGCCGTCGCGCAGTGCGGCCTCCGCGGCCAGTCCGCGCTGCTCGTCGCGGGCGCCGACCAGCACGGTCATCCCGAGCTCGCCGAGGCGCCGTGCCGTCTCGAATCCGATTCCCTTGTTTGCCCCGGTGATGAGGGCGATCGTCGTGGTCACGTCGATTCACTCTACGCTCGCTGCACGGGGAGGCCGCCTGTCCCGCGTTCGCGGGCGTGTGCGCGCTCTCAGCCGCCGATAGCCTGTATCCGGCGCCGCGGGGCGCGGTGGCGTCGAAGGGACTGTATGCGCGGGATGAAGCGTCGGACGATCGTGGCGATGACGGCCGCGGTGCTGGTGACGGCGGGAGGCGCGTTCGCGACCTCGGCGCAGGCGGCGGGGCCGCGGCCGGCCGACGTCGCGGTGAGCGGAACGGCGACGGCAGCGCTCGACTGTCCGCTGCGGTATCTGACCCCGGCAGGGGAGGGCAGCACCGGCGTCCGGCTGCAGGCCGACGTCCAGGGCCTCGTGCCGGGCCAGGCGTACACGGTGTCGATCGTGAACTCCACCGACGTGCTCGGGGCGACGGGGTCCGCCTCCGCGGCCGCAGACGGGTCGCTGCACTACCAGGCAACCGTGCAGCCGTCGGCGCTCACGACCACCGGCAGCTACACCTGGAGCGTCAAGGCGACGGGTCAGACGACGGCCGTGGTCGGCGGGACCATCCCCACCACGAATCCCTGCACGCCGATCGTGAAGGCCCCGAAGCGGGCCGCGCTCTTCCACGACTCGGACATCACCGGCGACGGCTACGGCGACCTGCTGGCGATGGACCTCAACGGTCGCCTGCTCCTCTACGCGAACGGCATCCGGTCGAACCCGGGTGGGGTGCCGTTCAGCTCGGGACGCGTCATCGGCACCGGCTGGGGCTACGGCTGGGGGATGCGGCTGGTCGCGATGGGCGACCTGTCCGGCGACGGTGTGGCCGAGGTGGTCGCCCTCCGCTCGGACGGCACGCTGGTGGCCTACTACAACAACATCGGCAGCTCGCCCGCCGGGCTTCCGTTCTCGTCGGCGACCCTGATCGGCTCGGGCTGGCAGTCGTTCACGTCGTTCTCGCTCGGCGATGTCGACGGCGACGGCTACGCCGACATCGTCGCTGACAGGTCGGACGGGACCCGCTGGTTCTACAAGAACCGCTTCGCCTCCGACCCGCTGCACCGGCCGTTCAGCACCGGGGTGCGCATCCCCACCGACGGGATGACGACCGACGCGAGCGGCAACGGCGTCGGCCTCGCAGACTTCAACGGGGACGGCTACGCCGATCTGACGCCCGCCGACGCGTCGGTCGACCTCAACCGCCTGCCCGCGGGGAACGCCAACGCGTTCCCTGCGCCGGTGCGGTTCGACGCGCCGACGCTCGTGTCGGCGCAGCTCGGCGAATGGTCGGTCGGCGACTACGAGGGGCGCGGCTCCTCCGGTTTCGTCATGGCCAACACGCGGTCGGACGGCCAGCTGATCTACGTGAAGGAGCCGTTGTCGGCCAACTGGCAGTCCCGCGTCATCGGATCGGGCTGGACCTGGGGGATGACGCTCATCCAGTGACCTGCGCCGCCCGCTAGGTCCGATCCTTCCTGGGCATCACGACCTCCTTGATGATGAGGATGATGCCGGCGGAGATCGGGATGGCGACAAGCGCTCCGGGGAGGCCGAACAGCGTCGACCCCGCGAGCGCGGAGATGAGCACGACCGAGCCGGGGACCTGCACGGCCTTGCCCATCACCTTCGGCGTCAGGATGTATGCCTCCACCTGCATATAGATCAGCATGAAGACCAGCACGACGATGGCGCTCACCGGCGAGTGGATCAGCGCCAGGATCGTCATCAGGATCGTGGTGAGCACCGTTCCGATCAGCGGGATGAGCGTGATGAAGAACGCCGCGAGCGCGATCAGGAACGCTCCGGGGACCCCGGTGACCAGCAGCAGGATGAGGCTGTAGGTCGCGTTGAAGAACGCGAGGATCACCATCCCGCTCAGGTACTTGCCGAAGTTCTGCAGGATGCGCTCGGTGTAGCCCTCGAACCGATCGCGGTGCGAGCGGCGCACCAGGTGGTACAGCGAGGCTTTGGTGGAGTCGTACGAGGCGATGAAGTAGATGGTCAGGATCGCGATGAAGAAGCCGGTGGTGAAGCCGTTCAGCACGGAGAGGCCGAAGCCGACCAGGCCGTTGCCGATGTTCGCCCACGTCTTCGGGTCCTTCACCTGGTCGGAGATCCAGGTGAGCGCCTGCCCGAGGACGCCGTTGCTGGCGTCGTTGGTGCTGTCGAACCAGCCTTCCGCCCGCAGCTTCGCGACCTCGGCGGGGATGGCCGTCGCGAGGTTCGTGATCTGCTGCACGATCAGCGGGACGACCACCCAGATGATCGCGACGAGCACGCCGACGATGAGCAGGATGACCGTGACGATCGCCCAGGCCCGCTTCATCCCGTGCCGCTGGAACCAGCGGATCAGCGGATCGAGGCCGACCGTCGCGAAGGCCGCCAGGAAGACCGAGAAGATGATGGAGCGGAGGCCGTAGAGCATATAGCCCGTGGCGACCGCGCCCAGCGCGCCGAGGGTGACGACGAAGCCGAACAGCAGCGGGCTGCGCTTCAGGAGCGGCGCGCTCCCGGCGTCGGGAGCGTGCAGTTGCCTGCGCTGCTCCGGCGACTGGATGAAACGCATGGCCCCCGCCTCTCGTCGTCGGCGTATTTCACGCCTTCCGCCGAGCGTATTGGGGCGCGGTTGGGGAGGACAAGACCGACGCGCGCCGACGGCCGGACCGGGCCGTGACAGCCGGGAATATGCAAATTGATTTGTTTGTAGAAAACTCGCTCTTGACCTTCTCCTGCGGGGCATGCTCTACTGTCCGAAAGCAATTACAAAAGCCATTTTCTTTGTAACGGATGGAGAGTCCTGCGATGGTCCCGGGCGACAACGGTGCGACGCACGACGTGCGACTGACGAACGCGAGCGGCGCTCGCGTCGCCGTCGCGCTGCGCGACGGGGGCCGCGCGACCGTCGCCCAGCTCGCCGAGCGCATCGGCCTCTCGCGTCCCACGGTGGAGGCCACCCTCCCGCTGCTGCGCGAGCGCGGCCTCGTCGGCATGATCGACGAGCACACCCACGGCGGCCGCGGAGCAGGCCGTCCCGCCCGCATCTTCGAGTTCGTCGCCGACGCCGGCTTCCTGGTCGGGGTGGACGTCGGCATCCACCGCATCCGGGTGGTCGTCGCGGACCTCACCGGCCGCGTCGTCGCCTGGCACCAGCGCGACATCGACGGCACGTTCGTCGGGGCCGGCCGCCTCGACAGCGTCAAGGAGGCCGTGCACGCCTGCTTCGAGCGGGCCGGCATCGAGCTCGGCCGGCTGTCCCGCCTCTCCGGCATGGCGGTGGCCGTCTCCGGCATGGTCGGCTCCGACGGCCGGCTCACCGTCTCGCACAACTTCCCCGACTGGGAGGGCGTCGACATCGCCGGCCGGCTGAGCGAGGAGTTCGGCTGCCCGGTCACGATCGAGAACGACATGCGGCTCGCCGCCCTGGCCGAGCACCGGATGGGCGCCGCCCGGCTGGTCGACGACGTCGCCTACTTCTTCGCCGGCCACCGCATCTCGATGGGGCTGATCATCGACGGCAGGCTGCGGCGCGGTCGCCACGGGGCCGCGGGCGAGATCGGCGGCAGCGTCTTCTCGATGCACGTGGACGACTCCGGTCAGCTCCGCTGGGAGTCCGCCGGAACGGGCGAGGAGGTCTTCCGCGCGGCGGGCGAGGGCGACCCGGCCGCGATCGCGGAGATCGAGGCGTTCGTGCGCGGGGTCGCGACCGGCATCGCGACGGTGACGATGGCGGTCGACCCGGACGTGGTGGTCGTCGGCGGCGGTCTGTCGCGCGCGGGCGAGGAGCTGCTCCGGCCGCTGCGCGCGGCGGTCATGTCCGAGATCGGCGTGCCGGTGCGGCCGTCCATCATCCAGTCCGAGCTCGGCGCCGAGTCGGTGGTGCTCGGCGCGCTCGCGCTGGCCTCCGGGCAGGCGATGGAGCGGCTGTACCTGGCTCCCGGGATGCCGGAGCCCGAGATCGACGTCGCGGGGGCGCAGGCCCTGGCGGCGCAGGAGAGCGTGGAGGGAGCGCGGAGATGACCGTTCAGGAGACGATCGGCGTGGACGCCGCCGCGAAGCGGGTGCTGCGCCTGGCCGTGATCGGCGCCGGCGCGCGCTCCGGCATCGCCCGCCATGCCGTCGAGAGCGGCGACGGCCGCATCGTCGCCGTCGTGGACCCGTCGCCGGCGGCGCGGGAGCGCGCGGCCGGATCGTTCGGCGCCGACGCGACCTACGCCGGCCACCGCGAGCTGATCGCGGGAGGCGACGCGGTCGACGCCGCGTTCGTCACCTCTCCCGACCACACGCACGCGGAGATCGCGGTCGACCTGCTGCGCGCGGGGATCGCCGTCTACCTGGAGAAGCCGCTCGCCATCGACGTGGCCGACGCCGACGCCATCCTCGCGGCCGCCGCCGAGACCGGAACCCGGCTCTACGTCGGGCACAACATGCGACACATGAGCGTGGTGCGCACCATGCGCGACATCATCCGGCGCGGCGAGATCGGCGAGGTCAAGGCGGTCTGGTGCCGGCACTTCGTGGGCAACGGTGGCGACTACTACTTCAAGGACTGGCACGCCGAGCGGGCGAAGTCCAACGGCCTGCTGCTGCAGAAGGGCGCGCACGACATCGACATCATCCACTGGCTGGCCGGCGGGTACTCCGAGCTGGTCACCGGGATGGGCGGCCTGACCGTCTACGGCGGCATCGACGACCGCAGGGACAACTCCGACCGGGCGATGCCGGACTGGTTCTCGCTCGACTCCTGGCCTCCGCTGACGCAGAGGGAGCTCAACCCGGTGATCGACGTGGAGGACATCTCCATGGTCACCATGCGGCTCGACAACGGGGTCTACGCCTCGTACCAGCAGTGCCACTACACCCCCGACTACTGGCGTAACTACACCGTGATCGGCACGGAGGGGCGCCTGGAAAACTTCGGCGACACCGAGGGCGCGGTCGTCCGCGTCTGGAACCGCCGGACCACCTACCACCCCGCCGGCGACGTCGAGTACCCCGTGCTCGGCGACGAGGGCGGGCACGGAGACGCGGATCGGCTCACCATCGCCGAGTTCGTGGGCTTCGTGCGCGACGGCACCGCGACGACGACGTCAGCGGTGGCAGCGCGCAACGCCGTGGCCACCGCTGTGGCGGCCACCGAATCGCTTCGCGACGGGTCCCGGCCTCGCGCCGTTCCCGCCGCGGACGAGAGGGTCGTCGCGCTGCTGTAGCGACGTCCCGCGCTCCGCGGACGCGGAGCACCCCGCACCGAAGGAAGAACCGGGCCGGCGAGGTCAAGTCGCCGACCCGGGAAGGCACCGACACCACATTTCGAAGGAGAAACCAATGCGAAAAGCCCTGCTCGCGGTCGCGGCCGCGGTCGCGTCCGCAGTCGTGCTCGCCGGATGCTCGTCCAACACTGGCAGCGGCTCCGATGCCCCTGCCGATCATAATCTCTCGGCCAGCATCTCCTACGCGTTCTGGGACGTGAACCAGAAGCCCGCGATGGAGGCCCTGATCAAGGACTTCAACAAGACCTATCCGAACATCAAGGTGACCCCGCAGATCACGCCGTACCAGAACTACTTCACCAAGCTGCAGACGCAGGGCTCGTCCAAGACGCTGCCCGACGTTTTCTGGATGAACGGGCCGAACTTCCAGCTCTACGCGTCCAACGGCCTGCTGGAGCCGGTCGGCTCGGCGATCGACCCGGCCAACTACCCGAAGGCGCTGGACTCGCTCTACTCGTACAGCGGCAAGCAGTACGGCGTCCCGAAGGACTTCGACACGATCGCGGTCTATTACAACAAGGCGATCTTCGACAAGGCGGGCGTGGCGTACCCGACCGCGGGCTGGACCTGGGACGACTTCCACCACAAGGCCAAGGCGATCTCCGACAAGCTCAAGGGCGAGGGGATCTACGGCGAGGCCAGCGGCCTCAGCGGCGGCCAGGAGATGTACTACAACACCATCTTGCAGGCCGGCGGCTCGATCATCTCCTCCGACGGCAAGAAGTCGGGCTACGACGACCCGAAGTCGATCAAGGGCCTCCAGTTCGTGCGCGACCTGATCGCGGACGGCTCCTCGCCCACGCTCGCGCAGCTGTCCGACACCCCGCAGGACCAGTGGTTCATCAACGGCAAGTCCGCGATGTTCTGGTCGGGCACGTGGTCGAACGCCGAGCTGCTGAGCTCGCCGATCAAGGCCCAGATCGCGGTCGCGCCGCTGCCGACCGGGGAGCGCCAGGCCACCGTCATCCACGGTCTCGCCAACGTCGTTGCGAAGGACTCCAAGAACAAGTCGGCCGCCATCGCTTTCCAGAACTACCTCGGAGGCAAGGAGGCCGCGCAGACCCAGGCGAAGATGGGCGCGGCGAACCCGGCCTACAACGGCACCCAGCAGGCGTTCGTCGACTCGGCGCCGTGGGACCTGAGCGTGTTCGAGAAGGCGGCGACGGACTACGCCTACCCGTACCCGATCTCCAAGAACACCGCGGCCTGGAACAAGGCGGAGGGCGACCTGCTGCCCGACGCGTTCAGCGGCAAGAAGCCGGTGGACGAGGTCGCCAAGGAGCTCGCCAAGCAGATGAACGCGGACCTCGCCAAAGAGTGACGATGTCCACTCAGACGATCACGAAGGGAGCGGGCGCCGCCCAGGCGGCGCCCGCCACCCCGGGCGACCGCGCACCGCGCGCCGCGAACCGGGGCAGGAGCCGCGGCCTCCGCAAAGACGGCTGGTGGGCGCTGCTGTTCGTCGGGCCGCTGCTCGTCGGCGTGCTGGTGTTCTACATCTGGCCGATCTTCCGCAACGCCTACTTCAGCTTCACGACGTGGGGCGCGTTCGGCGGCGCGACCTGGAGCGGGATCACGAACTACCAGCAGATGCTGGCGGACCCCGACTTCTGGCGCGCGATCCTCAACACGCTCATCTACGTCGTCATCCTCCTGCTCGGCATCCCGCTGGCGGTCTGGTTCGCGGCGCTGATCAACCGGCCGGGGCTGCGGTTCGCCGCCGCGTACCGCACGGCGTTCTTCCTGCCGTACGTGGCGATGCCCGCCGCCATCTCGATGGTGTGGCGGATCATCTTCAACGGCGACTTCGGCGTGATCAACTACTCGCTCTCGCTGATCGGGATCAAGGGCCCGAACTGGCTGAGCACCGAGTGGTTCGCGCTCTTCGCCGTCGGCGTCGTCGGGGTCTGGATCTCGCTCGGGTTCAACTTGATCGTGCTCTCGGCCGGCATGCGCAGCATCCCGCCGGAGATGTACGAGGCGTCCTCGATCGACGGCGCGAGCCGGGCGCGGCAGTTCTTCTCGATCACCGTGCCGCTGCTGACCCCGTCGATCTTCTTCGTCTCGGTCATCACGGTCATCACCGGGTTCCAGCTGTTCGACCTGCTCTACGCGCTGATGGGCACGCAGAACCCGGCGATCAACCAGACGCAGTCGCTCGTCTACCTGTTCTTCGCCCACCAGCAGACCGGCGACAACGGCTACGCCGCGGCGGTCGGCGTCGCGATCCTGGTGCTCGTCGGCGCGTTCACGATGCTCCAGTTCCGCATGCAGAAGAGGTGGGTGAACTATGTCTAGCTCGGTGATCGCACGGCCGCGGCCTCTTGCCGGTCGCGCTCGCGGGAACGGCCTGACCCACGCAGTGCTCATCGTGGCGTCGCTGCTGATGATCTTCCCGTTCGTCTGGCAGATCCTGATGTCGCTGGCGACCAACGCGCAGGTCACCTCGGTGCCGCCGACGGTCTGGCCGGGGACGCTGCACGTCGAGAACTTCGCGCACGTGTTCGACCAGCTCCCGTTCCTCAACCAGCTCTGGGTGTCGGTGGCCGTCACCGTCATCCGCACGGTCGGCCAGCTCCTGCTGTGCTCGATGGCCGGCTACGCCTTCGCGCGGATGGAGTTCCCGTTCCGGCGGACGATCTTCGCCCTGGTGCTCGCCATCCTGATGGTGCCGCCGCAGGTCTACCTGCTGCCGCAGTACCAGATCGTGCAGGGCCTCGGCTGGCTCAACACCATCGCGGGCATCGCGGCGCCCGGCATCTTCAGCGCGTTCGGCACCTTCCTGATGCGGCAGTTCTTCCTCGGGCTGCCCGACGAGCTGGCCGAGGCGGCGCGGCTCGACGGGGCGAACCACTTCCAGGTGTTCTGGAAGGTGATGCTGCCGCTGGCCAAGCCCGGGCTGTCCGCGCTCGCGATCATCACCGTGCTGGCCTCGTGGAACGACCTGCTCTGGCCGCTCATCGTGGCGACGGACTCCACGCAGATGCCGCTCGCGCCCGGCATCGCGACGCTCACCAGCCAGCGCTCCATCCCGGACTACCCGCTGCTGCTCGCGGCGAGCCTGCTGGCGATGGCGCCGGTCCTCATCCTCTTCCTCCTCATGCAACGACGCGTCATCGACGGCATCGCGTTCTCCGGTCTGAAATGACGCGGGCGACCGAGGCGACGACGACAGAAAGGCACACCGTGAACACCCTTCGAGTCGGCCTGATCGGGGCCGGCGGCATCTCGCGCGTCCACGCGGACGGCTGGCGGGCGCTCGGCGCCGCGGTCACCGTGTACTCGCACGAGGGCGCCGAGGCGCTCGCCGCGCAGTACGGCTTCGCCGTCGCCGGCGACCTCGACGTGCTGCTCGCCGCGAGCGACGTCGTGGACATCGTGACCCCGACCACCAGCCACGCGCCGCTTGCCCTCGCGGCGATCCGCGCCGGGAAGCACGTCATCTGCGAGAAGCCGCTCGGGGGCTCCGTCGAGGAGGCTAAGGAGGTCGTCGAAGCGGCTCGGGAGGCCGGGGTCCGGCTGTTCCCCGCGCATGTCGTGCGGTACTTCCCGGAGTACGCGGCGGTGCAGCGCGAGATCGCGGGAGGCCGCATCGGCGAGCCCGCCGTGCTGCGGTTCGTGCGCGGCGGCGAGGCGCCGAAGGCGGGCACCTGGTTCCACGACGAAGCGCGCGGCGGCGGGATCGTGCGCGACCAGATGATCCACGACCTCGACCAGGCGCTCTGGCTCGCCGGCGACGTGGACCGCGTGTACGCGGTCCAGAGCGCGCCGGGCGGTGACGCCGCCGAGCCGCACACGGTCACCGCGCACGTCGTGCTGACGCACGCGACCGGCGCGATCAGCCACCTCCAGGGCACCTGGGGAGCGCGCGGGCTGCCGTTCCGGACCAGCGCCGACTTCGCGGGGTCAGCGGGCACGCTCGCGATCGACTCCTCGCAGACGCCCAGCCGGGTCGACATCCCGTCGGCGCACGAGGCGGACGGCTACCTGCCGCCGCCGGTCCACGCCGAAAGCCCGTACACCGCGCAGCTCCGCGACTACGTGGCGGCGATCGCGGAGGACCGTGCGGCCCGGGTGACCCCGGAGGACGGCGTCCGCGCCGTCGCGCTGGCCGAGGCGGCGATGGAGTCGTTGCGCAGCGGCCTGCCGGTCGAACTGGACCCGGCGTCGGCCGAGGCGATCGCCGAGGTGGTGGGCGCATGACCGCCGCGACCGCGGGCCGACCGCTGAAGGTGGCGGTGCTGTCCTTCGCCCACACGCACGCGATCGGCTACTGCCGCGCGCTCTCGGGCCGAGCGGACATCGAGCTCGTCGTCACCGACCCGGACGGCGCGACGGCGCCGGACGCCGCCCTCCGCGGCAGCGCGCTGGCCGAGCAGCTCGGTGTGCGCTACCTGCCGACCTACGCGGACGCACTCGCCTGGGGTCCTGATGCTGTGATCATCACGGCCGAGAACGTCCGCCACCGCGCGCTCGTGGAGGCGGCCGCGGCGGCGGGGGCGCACATCCTGTGCGAGAAGCCGCTGGCCACGACGTTGGAGGATGCCGAGGCCATGCTGGCGGCGGCCGAGCGCGCCGGCGTGACCCTGATGACGGCGTACCCGGTCCGCTTCGCGCCCGCGTTCGCCGACCTCCTGCACCGGGTGCGCGGCGGGGCCCTCGGGACGCTGCTGGCGGTGAAGGGGACGAACAACGGCAAGGTGCCCTCCGACCGCGCCTGGTTCACCGATCCCGCGCTGGCGGGCGGCGGCGCGCTGGTCGACCACGTCGTGCACTGCGCCGACCTGCTGGACGAGCTCCTCGGGGAGCAGCCGGCGACGGTGCACGCGGTCGCCAACCGCATCCTCCACCCGGAGGCGTCCGTCGAGACCGGCGGCCTGGTGACCGCGGTCTACCCGAGCGGTGTGGTGGCGACGATCGACTGCTCGTGGAGTGTCCCGGACGCCGCACCGACGTGGGGCGGCCTGACCTTCCAGGTGACGGGCACGCGCGGCTCGGTGACGATCGCGCCGTTCGCGGGGCACGTCGGCGGCCAGACCGGGGACGGGGAGGTGTGGGTCCCGACCGGCGACGACCTGGACGCGGCCATGCTGGAGGAGTTCGTCAGCGCGGTGCGGGCGGGCCGGCCGGCCGTGCCGGACGGCGGTGTGGGGCTGCGGACGCTGCAGGTCGTGGACGCCGCGCGGCGGTCGGCGGCGGGCGGCGGGGTGGTGACGGCGGTCGGGTGACAGCCCCGCTCACCGATCCCGCGCGATGACCGAGAAGTCCATCCCGCCCTGTCCCGCGTCGATCGCGCGCTGCAGCTCGGCCGCGACGAGCGCGACGGCCGGCAGCGGGACGTCGGCGGTCGCGAGCATGAGGCGGGTGTCCTTGGCGAGGGCGTCGGCGGTGAACTGGGCGTCCTCGTAGTCGCCGGCGGTCACGAGCGGGCCCTTCATCGCAGCGAGCGGGGCGATCGCGGTCAGGGAGAGCGTGGCGAGCACCTCGTCGTCCGTGAGTCCCGCGGCGCGGCCGAGGCGCAGCGACTCCGACAGGGCCTCCATCGAGATGGCGAGGGCGAGGTTGGCCACCAGCTTCGCCGCGGTCGCCGCCGCGGGCGTGTCGAAGGTGCGCAGCTTCTCCTGGTCCGCCCACAGACCGACGACCCGCTTCGCCTCGCGCGCTGCGTCGTGCTCGCCGCCGACCAGCACCGCGAGCGCTCCGGCGCGGGCGGGGGCGAGCGAGCCGACGACGGGGGAGGCCACGTAGCGGATGCCGAGGGTGGCGGCGCGGGCGGCGAACTCGATCGCGTCGGCCGGGGAGACCGTCGTCACGTCGATCCAGAGCGTGCCGGGGCGCCACGGGAGGTCCGCGTCCAGCAGCGTCTCGCGCACGGCCTCCGGTCCGAACAGCACGGTCACGACCGTGTCCGCGGCGGCGACGGCGTCCGCCGCCGAGTCGGCGACGTGGGCGCCGCGGCGGCCGATGGTCTGCGCCGGCTCCGGTGAGCGGTTCCAGACGGTCACGGTGTGGCCGGCGTCGATCAGGTGGGGGACGAGCTCGCGGCCCATCCGGCCGAGCCCGAGGAATGCGATGTCCATAGCGCCACTCTCCACCGCCGGGCGCACGGGGGGAACCCGGAAGTCCGATCATGCCTCCGGCAGCAGCGCCCGCTGCCGCGCGAGGAACTCCCGCTCGCTGTCGTTCGCGCACAGCCGCACGGCCTCGTCGTACTCGGCCGCGGCCTCCCCGGGCCGTCCGGACCGGCGCAGCAGTCCGGCGCGGATGCCGTGGAGCAGGTAGAACGACGCCAGCTCCTCGCGCAGCGGCTCGATCGCCGCCAGCGCGGGCTCGGGACCGACGGCCTCCGCCACCGCGACCGCCCGGTTGAGGGCGACGACGGGGGAGGGCTGCACCCGCAGCAGCTGGTCGTAGAGGGCGACGATCTGCCGCCAGTCGGTGTCCTCGGCGCGCGCGGCGTCGTCGTGCACGGCCTGGATCGCCGCCTGCAGCTGGTACGGTCCCGGCCGCCCGGCGACGAGGCAGCGGCGCGCGATCGCGTGGCCCTCGGCGATCAGGGCGGCATCCCAGCGGCCGCGGTCCTGGTCGGGGAGGGCGACCATCGACCCGTCGCGATCCATCCGGGCCGGCCGGCGGGCGTCGACGAGCAGCAGCAGGGCGAGCAGCCCCTGCGACTCCGGTTCGTTGGGCAGCAGCGCGGTCAGGAGGCGCGCGAGCCGGATCGCCTCCCCGCACAGCTCCTCGCGCACCAGCCGGTCGCCCGCGGTCGCCGTGTAGCCTTCGCTGAAGATCAGGTAGACCACCGCCAGCACGGAGCCGAGCCGTTCCGGCAGGTCGGCGGCGGCCGGGACCCGGTAGGGGATCCTGGCGTCCCTGATCTTCGCCTTCGCGCGCGAGATGCGCTGGGCGAGCGTGGCCTCGGGGACCAGGAACGCCCGCGCGATCTCGGCGGTGCTGAGCCCGCCGAGCAGCCGCAGCGTCAGCGCGACCCGGGCGTTCGGCGCGAGCGCGGGGTGGCAGCAGGTGAAGATGAGCCGGAGGCGGTCGTCGGGGATCGCGCCGGTGTCGGCGGCCTCCACGCTGGAGGCCAGCGCGAGCAGTGCCGTCGCCTCCGCCTCCCGCTCCCGGCCGACCGCCTCCCGGCGCAGCCGGTCGATCGCGCGGCGGCGGGCGGTGGTGATGAGCCACCCGGCCGGCGCGGGCGGGAGGCCGTCGACCGGCCAGCGGGCGACGGCGACGGCGAAGGCCTCCTGCACGGCGTCCTCCGCGCGGTCGAGGTCGCCGAGGGAGCGGTAGAGCACGGAGACGGCGCGGCCGTACTCCTCGCGGAAGATCGAGTCGATCGCTCCGGAGGAGACGGCCGCGCCCTCCGTGTCGCGGCTCACGCGAACGGCCGCACCTCGATCGGCAGCGTCGTCGCGACGGCGAGACGCCGGCCCCACTCCAGGGCGGCGTCCAGGTCCGGGACGTCGACGATGGTGAAGCCGCCGAGGTGCTCCTTGCCCTCCGCGAACGGGCCGTCGGTGACCATCACCTCCGCGCCGGCAGGCCGCAGCACGGTCGCCGACTGCGGCGGCAGGAGGCCGTTGGAGAACACCCAGGCGCCGGCCGCGCGCATCTCGGTGTTGAGCGCGTCGAGGTCCTCGCCGATCGCGGCGAGGACCTCCGGCTCCGGGACGGGCCCGTCGGGCTGGTAGACGCTGAGCAGGTACTGGGACATGGTCGTGATTCCTTCCTCTCACCGTCCATACGAACGGGAGGACGTCATCTCGACATCATGTCGCGGAAGTCGCCACCCGCTCCAGCTTCGCGACGCCGATCTTGGAGTCCGCCATCCCGTAGAACACCCAGTGGGCGTCCCCGACCTGCTCGATCGCGGTGGGGAAGACGACGTTCGGCACGATGCCGCTGCGCTCCTCCTCGGTCTCGGCGCTCAGCAGCGGCTCCTCCGTCCGCCGGATCACCCGCCACGGCTCGTCGGCGTCGAGGATCATCGCGCCGGCGGCGTAGTTGACATGCTTCTGCTGGTCGACACCGCGCTCCAGGCGCCCGGTGACGCCGTGGTGGAGCAGCAGCCAGCCCTCCGGCACGCGCACCGGGGCGGGGCCCGCGCCGATCTTCAGCTCCTCGAACGGGAACTCCGGGCCGGCGAGGAAGCGGTTGTGCCGCCACCGCGCCAGCTCGCCGAGGTCCTCGCGCACGGCCGCCAGCGGGATGAACGCGATCCAGATGCTGGGACGCTTCTCCTCCAGCCCGGTCGGCGGATGCGCGCCCTCGCCGTCCCTGACCTCGCCGAGGTCCCAGACGGGCCGGTGCAGCACGGCCAGGCTCTCCACGCCGTCCGGCCCGGTGACCGGCTCGGGGAAGAACACGGTGTCCTTGTTGTGGAACAGCGCCAGGTCGACGCCGAGCTCGTCGTCGTACTCGAAGCTCACCGGGCCGAGCCGCTGCCACGACCGCAGGTCGGACGAGACGGCGACCGCGGTGCGCGGGCCGAGCGGGCCGTAGGCGACGTAGGTCATCACGTGGAGGCCGAGGGCGGGCACGAACGTCGTGCGCGGGTCCTCCACGCCGGAGTTGCGCCGGCCGCGCTCGAAGTCGCGGTCGGGCGCCAGCACGACACCCTCCCGCTCGACGCCGACCGGCACGCCGTCCTCGACGACCACGCGGGCGAGGCCCACCCGCGACACGTTGCCGTCGGCGACCAGCCGCGGAAGAAGGTACAGCTCGCCGTCGGCGTCGCGGCCGGACGCGGGGTTCAGCACGCCTTCGGACTCCAGCGGCTCGCCGGGATCGGGAGTCATCACCACGCCGGAGCGGGTGAGTGCGTACGGGAAGGGCTCAGTCACTTCGTGACCTCCTTGTAGACATAGAGTTCGCGCTCTCCGCGGGGAGCGTCCCAGCCTTGCGCGAACGACCAGCGGCCGTCCAGCTTCTGCAGGCCGCCCCAGGCGAGGGAGCCGCCGCGGTGGAGGCCGAGCTGGGTGAACGGGGCATCGACGGAGTAGTGCGCCTGGGCCGCCGCGAAGTCGCCGTTCTCGTCGGCGTAGAAGAAGTCCAGCACGAGGTCGTCCCCGCGCACGACGGCGCAGGCGACCTCGAACAGGCTGCCGGGCAGCGGCGCCAGGTCGAGGTAGGGCTGCTCGGCGAAGGTCCAGGAGACCAGGTCGTCGGAGTGGCCGACCATCGGCCGGCCTCCGCAGCCCTCGGAGAGGAACATCAGGTACTCGCCACCGATCCGCACCGCGCGGCCGTGCTCGTCGCGGGGGATCACCGCCCCCTTGGCCCAGCCCAGCGACACGTCGAGCGGGACGACCAGGCCGATCTTCTCCCACGACTCCAGGTCGTCGGAGACCATCCCCATGATGTCGACCGCGGTCTCGCCCTCGTCGGTGCGGCGGATCGCGTTGTAGAACAGCACATACCGGCCGTCCGCCTCGTAGACCTTGGGGTCCTCGCAGCCGAGCGTCTCGTTGGGCAGCGTCGGGTAGACGACAGGGTTGGCCGGGTCGTCCGTCCAGTCCCCGTCGCGGCGCACGGCGTGGCCGACGCGGCTGGCGGTCGACTCCATCCGCGGCGAGGCCCGGTAGAAGAGGTGCAGCGCCCCGTCGCGCTCGATCATCGTCGGGTTGAAGATCGCGCTGCTCGTCCAGCCGACGCCGGTGGGGTCGTCCCACTGGCCGTCGAGGCGGAAGGTCAGCGCCGGGTCCCGCTGGAACGGGCCGATCGCCCAGTCCGGCGGGTCGACGTAGTTCGCCGAGAAGTGGTCGGTCGAGATGTGGTCGGTGAGGGCGTTGGAGTGACCCAGCGCCTCCTCGTAGCTCAGGCGGAGGGCGTCGGTGTAGGCGGCGTCCACGGTTCTCCTTGCGTTCGGTGCGGTGGCTCAGCCCTTGACGGACGAGCCGATGTCGGTGGAGGTGAAGTAGCGCTGGAACACGATGAACAGCACCACGACGGGCGCGGCCAGGACGACCGCCCCGGCGAGGATCGCCCCGTACGGGTTGGCCGTGGAGGCCGCGACCGTGCTGATGTAGTTCGCCAGCGAGACGGCCAGCGGCTGCAGGCTCGCCTCCTTCGTGATCAGGAACGGCCAGAGGAACTCGTTCCACGGGCCGATGAAGGTCAGCAGCAGCACCGTGACCAGCGCAGGCCGCACCAGCGGGAGGGCGACCCGCCAGAGCAGGGTGAACTCCCCGGCGCCGTCCACCCGGGCGGCGTCGAACAGCTCGCGCGGCAACTGCAGGAAGTACTGCCGGAAGATCAGCACCGCCGCCGAGTTGATGGCGAACGGCAGGATCATCCCCAGGTAGTTGTCGCCGAGCCCGTAGTTGCGCGCGATGAGCACGTACAGCGGGATCATCAGGAGCTGGAACGGGATGGTCTGCACCAGCAGCGCCAGCGCGAAGGTCACCCCGCGCCCACGCCACTGCAGGATCGAGAGCGCGTACCCGGCGAGCACGCCGAACACGACCGTGCACAGCAGCACGCCGCCGGTGAAGATGCCCGAGTTCACGAGTCCCTGCCACAGGTCGATCCGGGAGTCGATAGCCGCGTAGTTGTGCAGCGTGAGGTTGGCCGGATTGGGGAACGCGCCGGCGACGGTCGTGTCGGGCGACGCCTGGAGCGATCCGATCAGCATGTAGTAGAAGGGGAACAGGAAGGCGACGGCGCCGATCGTCAGGACGATCCCCTGCAGGATCGCCTGCGGACGGCTCAGCCGCGTGGAGGCGGCCAGGTCGCGGCGACCACGCTTCCGCGGGGCGCGCGGAGTCTCCGGCACCGGGTCGGCGCCTGCGTTCTGGAGAGTGGTCATCAGTCGCGTCCTCCCGCGAATCGGTTCTGCAGCCAGGCGATGATCAGCACCAGGATCACGAGCACGACGCCGATCGCCGAGGCGTAGCCCGGGTGACCCTGCTGGATGCCCTGCTGGTAGATCAGGAGCACCGGGGAGGTCGAGTGGCCGTCCGGGCCGCCGCCCCCGGTCAGGAGGTACGGCTCGGTGAACATGTTGGCGCCGGTGATGGTGGCGAGCAGCAGCACGAGCACGGTCGCCGGCCGCACGCCGGGCACGGTGACGGAGAAGAACTGCCGCACCCTCCCCGCGCCGTCGGTCGCAGCCGACTCGTACAGCTCGCGCGGCACGTTCTGCAGCGCGGCGAGGTACAGCAGGATGTAGAGGCCGAGCTGCTTCCAGGTCACGTAGATCGCGATGGTCGGCATGGCCAGCACCGGGTTGATGAACCACGACGGGTTCGGGGCGAGCGGGCCGAGGATCTGGTTGACCAGCCCCGTACTGTTGAACAGGAAGAGCCAGACGCCGATGATCGCGACGCTCGCCGTGACGTAGGGCACGTAGTAGCTCACGCGCAGGAAGGTGCGGAACCGGGTGATGCTGTTGAGCCCGTTCGCCAGCACCAGTGACAGCACCACGGTCAACGGCACGTTGATGATCAGGAAGATCCCGACGTTGGCGAACGACTGCAGCACGGCCGGGTCGGTGAAGGCCTGGATGTAGTTCTGGAACCCGACGAAGGGCTGGGTGACCTGTGCTCCCGGGGCTGCGAAGAAGTAGTCGAAGAACGACATGTAGACCGCGAAGATCAGCGGGTAGGCGAAGATCACCAGGACGAAGATCAGGTACGGCGCCGCGAACAGCCAGCCCAGCGGGTTGGTGCCGAGGACGCGCTGCAGCAGCGGCTTGCGGCGACGCGGGGGCGCCCCGGCGGCGGGCGTGGTGCCCGCCGCCGGAGGTGCGGAGAGGGTGCTCATGATTACTTCTGAGCCTGGAGCTGGTCGATCTTCTGCGAGGCGGCCTTGAAGGCGTCCTCGACCGTCCCGGTCCCGTTGATCACCGACTTGGTGTAGGCGTCGCGCAGGGCCTGCAGCTGGGCGATGGTGTTGACGCCCGTCGGGTCGTCAGCGGTCCGCTCGCTCTGGGAGCCGAACTCCTTGTAGGCCGGGTGCGAGTCGAAGTAGCTCGAGTACACGCTCGACACGTTGGAGCGGATCGGCATCTGGCCGGTGACGTTCAGCAGCTTGCCGTCCTGGTCCTTCGAGGTGGCGTACTTGATGACGTCCCAGGCCGTGCCCTGGTTCTTGCAGGACGTGTACATGCCGATGTTCTTGGCGTCCGGGAAGGTGTAGGTCTGGTCGGCGGACTTGCCGTCCTTGGTCGGGACGGGGACGGAGCCCCACTGGACCTTGTTGTAGACCGCGATCGCCCACGGTCCGACGATGGCCATCGCGGACTTGCCGTCGGCGAAGGCGTCGCCCTGGTACTGCTCCTTGCCGGCGAGACCGTCGGCGTAGATGGTCTTCCAGAAGTTGGCCACGTCCATCGAGTCCTGGCTCGTGATGTTCGACTTGCCGTTCTCGATGAAGGTCTTGCCGCCGGTCTGCGCGGCCAGCAGGGGCAGGTAGTCGAAGTTCGGCTGGAAGAACTCGCTGGTCGGCGCCGGGTAGATCGCGTACGGCGCGGCTCCCGACGACTTGATCTTCTGCGCCGCGGCGATGAACTTGTCGTAGGTCGACAGGTCGGGGCTGTTCGGGTCGATGCCGGCCTTCTGGAAGATCGCCTTGTTGTAGAAGATCATCACGGGGTTCTGCTTCCAGGGCATCTGGTAGAAGTCGCCGTTCGGGGACTTGTACTGGTCGGCCGTCTTACCACTGCGGCCCTGGATGTACGAGTTGCCGTCGGAGAACTTGGACAGGTCGACCAGGCCGCCCTGCTTCTCCCACTGTCCGGTCGCGGCGGGGAGGTTGTTGAACACCAGGCACGGCGTGGTGCCGGCCGTGATGGCGGCGCCGATGACCTCCTCGGTGCTCTTCCCGGCCGGGACCTCCTGGGCCTTGATCTGCTCCTTGGGGTGCGAGGAGTTCCAGGAGGAGACCATGGCCTTACCCCACTGCACCTCCTGGGCGTTGTTGGAGTACCAGATGGTGATCGGGCCGTGCGCCTTCATGGCGTCGGTCTGACCGCCTCCGCCGCTGGAGCCGCACGCGGCCAGGGTGCCGGCGACGACGCCGGCGCTGATGACGGCGACCGCGAGTCTGCGGTAGCCGGTGATGCGTTTGCGCATGATGAGTGCTCTTTCTGTGATTTCAGTGACGCGATGGCGCGGCCGTGGAGGCGCGCACCACCAGTCGGGCAGGGGGCAGGGCGACGTCGGCAGGCTCGCCGTCCTCCACCAGCCGCAGCAGTGCGGTGGCGGCGGCGATGCCCCAGCCGGCCGGGTCGTTGTCCAGGGTCGTCAGGCTCGGATAGATGTAGGTCCCGATCTGGGAGCCGTCGAGCCCTGTGATGGACAGGTCCTGGGGGAGGCGGAGGCCGCGCTCGTGCGCGACCCCCATGCCCGCGATCGCCATCGGGTCGTTGCCGTAGACGATGGCGGTGGGCGGCTCCGCCGAGTCGAGGAGCGTCTTGGTGGCCTCCGCGCCCTGTTCGGGCGAGAAGTCGGTGGGGACGATGACGGGGTGGAGGCCGGCTTCGAGCATGGCCTGCTCGAAGCGCTCGCGGCGGCGGAGGCCGTGCAGCATCCGCTCGTCGCCGGACACGTGCGCGATGCGCGTGTGGCCGAGCCCGAGCAGGTGCGCCACGAGCTCGTCGATGCCGGAGTCGTAGTCGCGCGTGATGACCGGGAACGGGCTGCCGCCGGCCGGCTCGCCGAGCGAGACGGCCTGCGAGCCGAACTCCTGCACCAGCCCGATGCGGTGGTCGTCGGCGAGGATGTCGGTGAGCAGGAAGCCGTCGACGCGCTTGTCGAGCGCGAGCCGCTCGTAGGCGCGGGCCTCCGCTTCGTGGTCGGGGACGACCGTCAGCACGAGCACCTGGCCGCGCTCCGAGAGCACCGTCTCGACGCCCGCGATGAACGCCGCGAAGAACGGGTCCACCTCGATGGTGCGGGCGGCGCGGCGCAGGATCAGCCCGAGGGCGTAGGCGCGGCGGGTGGTGAGCCCGCGGGCGCTCGGGTTCGGGGTGAACCCGAGCTCCCGCGCGGTCGCGAGGATGCGCTCGCGGGTCTCCAGCGCCACGCCGGGCTTGCCGTTGAGGGCGAGGGAGACGAGTCCCTTGCTCACGCCCGCCGCCCGTGCGACGTCGTTGATCGTGATGTCGGCCGGCGTCACCGCGGCACCACCGTGGTGAAGCCGCCCGGTACGACCGTGACGGTGCCGTTCCCGTTCAGCGGGATCGGCGCGCCGACCTGGCGGCCGGAGGCGTCGTAGCGGGTCGCGAGCACGGGGCCGGAGGAGCCGAGGTGCTGCGTGGCCGTGCCGGAGGTGGCGTTGACGTAGACGTCGAGCCGGCTCGAGCCGGTCAGGCCGAGGTGCGAGACCTCCGGCTGCACCAGCACGGCGTCGAGCCGGGCCTGACCGCTCACCGTCGCGGTGACCGTGGTCGCGCCGACGGGGGCGGAGACCGGGAGGGTCTGCGGCAGCAGGAACACCGTGGTGGGGGCGATGCCCTGCGCTCCGGGGCGCACGTTCTGGCTGCTGCCGAGCTGCGCGGTGCGGTTGCTGGCGCTCGCCGTCCACGCCGTCGTGCCCGACCCGCTCGTGGCGGTGCCGTCCGGGCCGAGGTCCTCGATCGGGAGGATGCGCGCGGCCGGGTGGCCGGCGGGAAGCGACATCGTGACGGTCGCGCCGGTGGAGGCGGAGACGTACGCGCCGCCCGACCAGTTCGCCGAGCCGGTCCACGCGGACGGCGGGGTGACCACGGTGGCGGGGCCGGCGAGCGTTCCCTTCTCGGCCTCGACGACCTGGAGGCCGTCGGCGGCGGAGCGGTGCGTCAGGGCCAGGGCCTCGCGCTTGATCGCCGGGTGCGCGTCGAGCGCGAGCATGCTCAGCTCCGTGTGGATGACCGACTCCGCGCCGCAGTTGTGGTTGATGCCGCCGTCGCCGCCGATGCCGTCGACGCAGACTCCCGTGGCCGGGTCGTACACCGGCACGCCGGCCGGGTTCGCGCCGAAGTACCACGCGGCCTGCGCACCGGCGAGGGTGGCGAGGCCGGTCGAGCCGGTGGCGTCGGAGGCCGCGACCAGGCCCTCCACCCGGGAGTCGACGCCGTACGCGATCTGGGACTGGTCGGCCGGGGTGGGCGTCCAGCCGTTGTCCGGGCCGCCGCTGGCGAGCAGCTGCGGGGTGAAGCTCGCGAGGTCGGTGTTCGCAGCGCTCTGCAGGGCGCCGTCGTGGAGCTGTGTCGCCGCGGCGGTCAGCGCCGCCGGCTGCATGCCGCCCCAGGCGTGCCAGAACGTGGGGGAGTTGGCCTCGGGCAGCAGTGCGCCGAACGGCCACTGGCCGGTGCCGCCGGAGGACAGCCCGGCGATCCCTTTCGCGTAGCGCTGGAGGTCGGTGCGCGCCTGGGCGTCGCCGGGCGCCGCCGCGGTGTACGCGCTCAGGCCGAGCACGGCCTCCGCCGTCGGGGCCGCGCTGTTCGTGATGAGCCAGCCGGGGACGGTCACGCCGTTCGCCGTGTCCGTGGTGCCGTACTTCGCGAGCGACTGGCGCTCCAGCGAGCGCAGCCCGAGGTCCATCCGCTGCTGGAGGAAGGACGCGAACGCCGGGTCGGACTTCTGGAAGCCCGCGTAGCCCTCGCCGAGCGCCCAGACCGTGCGCGCCAGCCAGTACGACTCGCCCGAGTCGCTCGGGTTGGGGTTGTCGGCCGGGATGGCGGATGGGTTCAGTGTGCCGTCGTGCTGCTGCCAGAGCACCACGTTTCCGGCGTTCGGGCCGGAGTCGACCTGCAGGTAGGTGAGCTCGCGCAGCAGTTCGTACGCGGAGGCGCGGCTGGCGGCCGTGCCGTTCTGCTTCCAGTCGCGGAGGTAGACCACGGCCGAACGGGAGATGTCGTCGGCGTCGAAGGAGCCCTGCGCGTACCAGCCCTTGGCGGCGTTCGTGATGGGGCCGCCGCCGACGCGGGTGAAGCTGCCGTCGGCGTTGCGGTTGGCGTACACCCACGGTGCGCGCGCGGAAGGCTCCTGGCTCTGCTGGTACGTGGAGTGTCCCGCGACCCCGGGAAGCAACGGCACGTCGTCCAGGAGGAAATTCAGATGGGCGAGGTTCGTCAGAGTGGGGGCGGCCGGGGCCGCGGGAGTGGGGGAGGCGTTCGCCGGGGCGGCGATCACCGGTACGAGCGCGGCGGCGGCGAGGGCTGCGCCCGTCGCCGCGGCGAGGAGTCGATTCCGCTTCATTGCGTTTCCTGTCTCTGTGCTCTGAAAGGGGGTTGAGAGCGAGCTGCCCGGTGCCACCCCCAGAACGGGTGACGTCTAAACCGGTTTAAAGGACGGTAGCCGCGCTTTTCGGATCTGTCAACGGGATGACCCCACGGTTCACCCCCGGGGTCTTGTGCCGCTCTGCACCCGCGACGAGACTGGGGCGACCGGCCGCCGACGTCCGGCCGGGTCACGACCGAGGAGGAAAAGTGGAGTACAAGGACATTCCGACCAAGGCCGACATCGAGAGGATCGCGGCGCTGCGCGAACCGGGCTGCGTCAGCATCTACCTGCCGACCGGCACGACGCCGCCGGAGGCGGACAAAGCGCGGATCGACCTCAAGAACCACCTCGCCCTCGCGGTGAAATCGCTGGAGTCGATGGGCGTCGATCGCCACCGCATCGCCGCCGTCCGGGCCGAGGGCGAGGGCATCCTGGAGGACCGCGACTTCTGGCGCTACCAGTCGCGCTCGCTCGCCGTGTTCCTCGACGGGGAGGTCGCCGAGACCTTCCGCCTGCCCAACCGGCTGACCTCCGCGTGCGAGGTCGCCGACCGGTTCTACATCAAGCCGCTGCTGCGCGCCGTGACCTTCCCGCAGTCGGCGCTCATCCTCGCGCTCGCCCAGAACTCGGTGCGCCTGATCCGCATCGACCCCGAGCTCCCGCCGGCGCTGGTCGAGGTCGAGGGGATGCCGAAGGACGTCGCCGCCGCGGTCGGCAAGACCTCCATCAGCGGGCGCGCCGCCGAGGGCCGCATCCAGGGCTCCGAGGGCCAGAAGGTGCGCATGCTGGAGTACGTCCAGGCGATCGAACGCGCGCTGCACCCGCTGCTGGCGAGCTCCACCGAGCCGCTCATCCTGGCCGCGGCCGAGCCGCTGACCGGGATCTTCCGCGGCGCGACGGACTATCCGCGGCTCGTGGACGACGTGATCGCGGGCAACCCGGAGGAGAAGACCGAGGACGAGCTGGCGACGGCCGCGCGCGGCGTGCTCGACCGGCTCTACGCCGGGAAGATCGACGCGCTGAAGGAGGACTTCTCCACCCGCATCGCCGGCGGCACGGCCTTGGTCGACCTGAGCGACATCGCTCGTGCCGCGACCTACGGAGCGGTGGAGACGCTGGTGTTCGACATCGACCGGCGGGTGCCGGGCTCGCTGGACGACGAGACCGGCAAGATCGCGTATCTGGACGATGACACGGCGGGCAACTACGGCGTGGTGGACGAGATCATCCGCCGCTCGCTGGCCTCCAAGGCGAAGGTCTACGCGCTGCGGGCGGAGGACGTCCCCGGCGGCGGAGCCGTCGCCGCGGCCGTCCGCTTCCCGGTCTGACCTCAGCGGCGGGAGGCGCGGGGGAGGGCGAGGATCAGGAACTCCTGGACGGCGGCGAGCCAGTCGTAGACGGCCCGGCGCGTCGCCGACTCCAGGTCGTGGATGTCGCCCTCGTCCCCGTCGTGCTCGATGCCGAGGTCGGCGGCGAGCGCCAGCCGGATGTCGGTGAGCGCACGCAGCCAGGCTTGCGCCTGCGCGCCGTCCAGGCGCACCTCGACGGCCCCGTCCGGCCGCGCCTCCTTCGCCGGGCCGCTGAGCGAGTCGATCACCGCGCGCGCGTTCTGCGCCTTGGACTCCGCCAGCCGCTCGGCCGTGAATCGGCGGAACTCGGCGGACGCCTCCGGGTCGTCCGGATACGCGTCCGGGAGCAGCCGCGTCAGCGCGGGGTCGGCCGGCAGCCCGTCCCGCGTGTCCGAGCCCGCACGCTCCGCACGCTCGGCCGCAGCCGCGGCGAATCGCCGGAGCACCTCGGCCTCGCCCGCCTCGAACCGCGCGTGGACGCCGCCGCCGTGCCGGTCGGCGCGGAACGGCCTCACGCGTCCGCCTTGGTCAGGGTGGCCCACAGCCCGTACCCGTGCATGGCCTCCACGTGCCGCTCCATCTCCTCGCGCGTGCCGGTCGCGACGACCGCGCGGCCCTCGTTGTGCACGAGCAGCATCAGCCGCTTCGCCTCTGCCTTGGAGAAGCCGAAGTAGGTCTGGAAGACGTAGGTGACGTACGACATCAGGTTCACCGGGTCGTTCCAGACGATCGTCACCCACGGCACGCCGAGCTCCAGCCGCTCGCCGAGGTCGACCTCCTCCTCGGTGGCGGGCTCCGTGATCGCGGGCGTCACCCGGCCTGCACCTCGGCGATGGCGTCGGCGGCGCGCACGAGTGCCAGGTGGGTGAGGGCCTGCGGCGTGTTGCCCACCTGCGACCGGCCCTCGACGTCGTACTCCTCCGACAGCATCCCGACGTCGTTGGCCAGCGAGACGAGGCGGTCCATCAGCCGCGTCGCGTCGTCCAGCCGGTGCGAGCGCGCGTACTGCTCGACCAGCCAGAACGAGCAGGCGAGGAACGGATGCTCGCCAGGAGGCAGGCCGTCCACACCCTTCTCGGTGCGGTAGCGCAGGGCGAGGCCGTCGCGCAGCAGGTCCTCCTCGATCGCCTTCACCGTCCCGAGCATCCGCGGGTCGTCGAAGCCGCAGTAGCCGACCTGCGCGAGCAGCAGCAGCGAGGCGTCCACCTCGGTGGTGCCGAAGTACTGCACGTAGCTGCCGCGGTGCTCGTCGTAGCCGTTGGCCTCCACATCGGCGCGGATCTGGTCCCGCAGCCGGCGCCAGCGCTCCACCGGGCCGTCAAGCCCGTACTGCTCGACGCCGCGGATCGCGCAGTCGAACGCGGCCCACACCAGCGCGCGGGAGTGCGTGAACATCCGCTCCTCGCCGCGGATCTCCCAGATGCCGTGGTCCGCCTTGCGCCAGTTCTCCTCCAGGAAGCCCATCAGCGCGCGCTGCAGCGCCCACGAGAACCGCGTCTCCTGCACCCCGGCGGCGCGGCCGCGGTCGAGCGCGAGCATCACCTCGCCGATCACGTCGGCCTGGAACTGGGTGGACGCGTCGTTGCCGATCCGCACCGGATGGGCGCCCTGGTAGCCGGGGAGGCTGTCGAGCTCGCGTTCGGCGAGGTCGCGCTCGCCGGCGAGGCCGTACATGATCTGGACGTCGCCGGGGTCGCCCGCGATGGCCCGCAGCAGCCAGTCTCGCCAGTGGTCGACCGAGTCGTCGTAGCCGTGGGCGAGCAGCACGCCGATGGTCAGCGAGGCGTCGCGCAGCCACACGTAGCGGTAGTCCCAGTTGCGCTCGCCCCCGAACTGCTCGGGCAGGGAGGTCGTCGCCGCGGCCACGATGCCGCCGGTCTCCAGGTGAGTCAGGGCGCGCAAGAGGAGGAGCGAGCGCACCACCTCCTCGCGGTACGGCCCCTCGTGGTCGCAGCTCTCCGCCCACTTCGTCCACCACTGCCGAGTGTTCTGCAGGGAGGTCTCGACGTCGAGCGCGGGCGGCGCCGCGCGGTGCGACGGGAACCACGTCATCGAGAGGTCGACGGTCTGGCCGGCGTGGACCGTGAACCGTCCTTCGTGCGCGTGGTTCGACGCGTGCAGCGCCGACCCGCGGAACACGAGCCCGTCCGGGCCGGCGACGGCGACGAGCGCGGCCGGCTTCTCGTCGGTCGTCTTGCGCACCCACGGGATGGCGCTGGCGTAGCCGAAGCGGATCCGCAGCTCCTCGCGCAGCTCCACGTGCCCGCTGACCCCGCGCACGCGCCGCACCAGGTCGGCGCGGTGGTCGCCCATCGGCATCGCGTCCACGACCTCCACCTCGCCGGTCGCGGTGCGCCAGCGGGTGACCAGGATCATCGTGTCCCGCTCGTACTCGCGCGTGCTGGTGGCCTCGGGATCGGCGGGCGCGAGCAGCCAGCGGCCGTGGTCCTCGGTGCCCAGGAGGGCGCCGAAGGTGGACTGCGAGTCGTACCTCGGCAGGCACAGCCAGTCGATGCTGCCGTCTCGTCCGACGAGGGCCCCGGTGAAGCAATCACTGATCAGGGCGTAATCCTCGATGGGGAGCGACATATCCCCAGTATGGCCGTACTGTGAAGCGCATGACGCAGTCCGTGGGCACTCTGGTGATTCTCGGAGCGAGTGGCGATCTGTCGTCCAGGCTCCTCCTCCCTGCCATCGGGCAATTGCTCACCCACCACCCGGAACGGCGTTTCCACCTGGTCGGCTCCGGGGCCGAGGACTGGTCGGACGCGCACTGGCGCTCGGTCGTGAAGAAGTCGTTCAGGACCGTGAAGGCCGCCGGCCCGGCGGTGGAGGAGCTGCTCAAGCGCACCGTGTACCTCCCGGCGGACGTGACGAAGCCCGCCGACCTGCAGACGATCTTCGACGCCTGCGAGGGCGTGCCGGCGCTGTACTTCGCCCTGCCGCCGGCGATCACCGCGAAGGCGTGCGAGGCGCTCGGCAAGCTCTCACTGCCGGCCGGCCTGACGCTCGCGCTGGAGAAGCCGTTCGGCACCGACAAGCGCTCGGCCGTCGCGCTCAACAAGCGGCTCGCGACGCTCGTGCCGGAGGACCAGATCCACCGTGTGGACCACTTCCTCGGCAACTCGACGGTGCTCAACCTGATCGGCCTGCGTTTCGCGAACAGCATCCTGGAGCCGGTGTGGAACGGCGACCACATCCAGAGCGTCGACATCGTCTACGACGAGTCGCTCGGGCTGGAGGACCGCGCCCGCTACTACGACCACGCCGGCGCGCTCATGGACATGATCCAGAGCCACCTGCTCCAGGTGCTGGCGGTGTTCGCGATGGAGCCGCCCAGCGCGCTCGACGCCACCGACCTGCGCGACGCGAAGGCGACGGTGCTGCGCGCGACCCGGGTGTGGAAGGACGACCCGGTGGCCGCGAGCCGCCGTGCCCGCTACACCGCGGGAACGGTCGATGGGAAGAAGCTCCCCGCGTACACGAACGAGCCGGGCGTCGACCCCGCGAACGACACGGAGACGCTCGCCGAGATGACCGTGCAGATCGACACCTGGCGCTGGGCCGGGGTTCCGTTCACCCTGCGCTCGGGCAAGGCGCTCGGCTCACGCCGGCGCGAGATCCTGGTCACGTTCAAGCCGGCGCGGCACATCCCGCGCGGGCTGCGCGGCCACCGCGATCCGACCATGCTGCGCATCATGCTCGCGCCGGACGCGATGTCGCTGGAGCTCAACATCAACGGCCCGGACGACCCGCACGAGATCGAGCGCGTGGCGCTCAGCGCGAACTTCGGGCCCGGGCTGCTGCTGGCCTACGCCGAAGTGCTCGAGGGGATCCTCGACGGCGACCCGTCGCTCTCGGTGCGCGGCGACACCGCCGTCGAGATGTGGCGAATCGTCGCCCCCGTGATCGCCGCGTGGAAGAAGGAGGAGGTCCCGCTCGACACCTACCGCGCCGGCTCCGGAGGCCCCGCCTCCTGGAAGCACATCGGCTGACCGTCGAGACGGCGCACTCTCCGTCGTCTTGCGCGGTTCAGGCGCACTTTGCGCCGCCTCGCGGGCGGGTCAGGCTGCGGAGCGCTCGGGGATCGCGGGGAGCTCGCCGGTGACGGGCTTGCGGAGGTCGGTCCAGACGGTGATCGGGGCGGGCTCCCAGCCGAACGCGGCGGGCTCCGCGTGCTCCTGCACCTCGTGCTGCTGCACCTCGGCGACCGGGGCGGCCTCCTCGATGGCGACGACCTCGGCGGGAGCGCGGTGCTGCGGCTCGGACGCGACCACGACGGCGGCCTCGCCGGCCTCCAGACGGCGGCGCGCCTCCACCAGGGCGGCGGTGATGCCGACAGAGACGGACTGCGAGAGGACGGAGTGGAAGATGGAGTCGGTGTCGTCGGTGGAACGGCGCGACACGGTCCATTCGCCGCGTTCGCCGATCAGCTCGGCGATCTTGGCGTGGACGACCTCGAGGATCTGAGCATCCGTGAGTTGAGGAACCGGCGCCGCCTGCACCTCGGCGGCGGCATGCCGCCTACGACCAAACATCGCGATACCCCTTCCAGGTTCTCCGTCAAGAACCAGTGTCGGGGCGCAGGGGCCTCACGACGCGCGGACACGCCGGAAGAATCGCGGAAATCGTGCGGTCAGCGCCCGATTTCGCGCTCGTCGGCCTCCCGGGACTCCTCCAGGACGGTCCCGACCGCGATCACGATGCCGATCGCCGCGCTGATCCACATGAGCACCACCCGCCAGTCGCGCCGGCCCTCCTTGGTCTCCTGGATCGTGGACCACAGTCCGATGACCGCGCTGATGATCGCTCCGTTGAAGATGAACTTGCGCATCCGCGTCCTTTCGCTCGTCCCGCCAGGGTACGCTTCCGAAGGCGCTCGGTTGAAGGCGGCGCGTGGAGAGGAGTGGGATGCGGACGGCGATCGTCGGCGCTGTGCTGCTCCTCCTCGGTGCTGTCGCAGTGCTCACCGGCCTGCTGCCCGGCGCGGACGCGCTGGCCCTCTGGGACCGTGTCTGGCCGATCCTGCTCTTCGTGGTCGCGGTGACGGTGGTGACCGAGCTGGCCGCGGAGGCCGGCGTGTTCACCGTGGTCGCCCAGCAGACCGCGCGCTGGGGCCGAGGGCGGGCGTGGCTGCTCTGGCTGCTGGTGGCCGTCGTCGCGACGCTGAGCACCATCTTCCTGTCGCTCGACACCACCGCTGTGCTCCTCACGCCGGTGGTGATCGTGCTGGCCAGGCACTCCGGACTGGACCCGCTCCCGTTCGCGCTGACCACGGTCTGGATCGCCAACACCGGCTCGCTGCTGCTCCCGGTCTCCAATCTCACCAACCTGCTCGCCCAGCACGCGATGGGGAACCCGACCCCGTTCGCCTTCGCCGCCCTGATGTGGGCGCCAGCGCTCGTGGCGATCGTCGTGCCCCTGGTGGTCGTGTTCCTGATCTCGCGGAGGCAGCTGCTGGTCCGCTACGAGACGGGGCCGGAGGACGGCATCGAGGACCCCGCGCTGTTCTGGATCGCCGCCGCGGTGGTGGTCGCGCTGATGCCGCTGCTGGTCTCCGGCATCCCGGTGTGGATGCCGGCCTCCGGCGCGGCGGTCGTGCTGCTGGCGGTCTTCGCGGTGCGCCGGCGCTCGGTGCTGCGGTTCGGGCTGCTGCCGTGGCAGCTCGTGCTGCTGGCGTCGGGGCTGTTCCTGTTCATCGAGGCGCTGCACGCGAACGGCCTCGGGACGCTGCTGGCGCGGGTGTCCGGCTCGGGGGAGTCGCCGCTCGCGCTGCTGCGGCTGTCGCTGACCGGGCTGGTCGGCGCCAACGCCATCGACAACCTCCCGGCCTACCTCGCTCTGGAGCCGGCGGCCGGCAGCCCTGTGCGGCTGGCGGCGCTGCTGATCGGCGTCAACGCCGGTCCGCTGATCACGCCGTGGGCGTCGCTGGCGACCCTGCTGTGGCACCAGCGGCTGACGTCGTTCGACGTCCGCATCCGCTGGGGCCGCTACATGCTCCTCGGCCTGATCGTCGCGCCGGTCACCGTGGTGCTCGCCACCCTCGCGCTGGCCGCCGCCGCCTGATCCCTGCCGTAGCGGGGTCCCGACACGCCGTTACGCGGCGCGCGACGCGGCGTGTTGCGACCCCGCTACGGAGTGGCGGGCGTCACTCGGCCGGCAGGAGTTGCGCGGCCGTGACGATGCGCCGCCGCGCGACCGCCGCGAGCGCCAGCGCGAAGCCGATCGCGGTCCAGATCAGCAGGCCGCCGAGCCCCCGCCAGACCCCCGTCGACCCGTCCACCACTCCCTGCAGGGCCGTGATCGCGGGCGACGTCGGCAACCACGCCGTCACGCTGTCGAAGAAGCCGGGAGCGGTCGACACGATCCCGGAGGCGAGTGTGATCACGACCACCAACATCGACAGGAACCGCCCGAGGCCGCCGAGCAACGCCACGAGCCCATGGTTGACCGCCGCGAAGCAGACCGCGGCCGCCGCCGCCACCCCAGCGAAGCCGAACCACGCGCCGACACTCAGCTGCATGGCCGGCTGCATGATCGCCGCTACGAGCACGCCCTGGACGACGCCGATCGCGGCCGCCGGCAGGAGCCCGTCCGAGGCGATCAGCCCGGCCGCGCGCGAGGTCAGCAGCGCGCGGCGCGAGATCGCCTGCAGCACCAGGAACGACGCGAACGCACCGAGCCACAGCGCGACCGACGCGAACAGCGGGACGCTGGAGGTCCCGAACTCCGTGGTCCCGGACTGCTTCTGACCGACCGGCTGCGAGGCGACCGACGCCAGGTTGGTGCGCTGGCCCGCGTCGTAGCTCGGGAGCTGCGCGACGGCCTGGTTCAGGCCGGAAGCGAGGGAGGCCGCTCCCGCCGCGGACTGGTCGGCGCCGGACGCGAGCGCGGGGACGCCCGCCGCGAACTGGTGCACGCCGGCCGCGTACTGGGACGCGCCGTCCGCCGACTGCTGGACGCCGGAGGCGAGCTGCTGCGCGCCGGAGGCCGACTGGGACGCTCCGGACGCGAGCTGCTGCGCAGCCGACGCCGACTGGGCGAGCTGGCCCGGCAGCGGCGCGACGCTGCTCGAGAAGGTCTGTGCGCCGGCGGCGACCTGGGTCGCGGCGGCCTGGAGTCCCTTCGTAGGGTCCGGGTTCGTGATCCCGTCGATGGTCGCCTGGATGCCGGCACAGATCGGGTCCGGAGTGGCGCCGACACCCGGGTGCACCAGCGTGCAGTTCGCTTCGAGTTTCTGCAGGCCGGCTACCGTCGCGGCGACGCCGTCCCGCACCCCGGCCGTGCCGGTCGCGAGCTGGGCCGCTCCCGCCGGGAGCTGCTGCGCCGCGGTCGCCCCCTGCGCGACGCCGTTCGCATACTGGGTCATCCCGTCGGACAGCGTCCCGAGCCCGCTCGCCAGCCCCGACGCGCCGCCGGAGAGCTGACCGAGCCCGCTCGCGAGCGAGTCCGCTCCCGTGGCGAGCTGGTTCGCCCCGTCGGCGAGCTGGTGGGTGCCGCTCGCGAGCTGCGTCAGCCCGGTCGAGAGCGATCCCGCGCCGGAGGCCGCCTTGGCGAGCTGGTCGTGCAGCGAGTTGAACCCGACGTACACGTTCTCCAGGTAGGTCGTCGTCAGCTGCTTGTTGAGCACGCCCGTGGCGGTCGTGGTCACGGCCTGGCTGATCGCCGGGTCCACGAGCTTCGACTTCTGGCTCGTGCGCACGTCGATGGTCGCCTGAGTGGCGGCGCCGGAGGTCCCCGCGGTGGAGGTCGCCGCCTTCGAGAAGTTCTTCGGGATGGTCACCACGGCCACGTAGCCGCCGTCGGCGATGCCCGCGCTCGCGTCCTTCTGGTCGGTGAGCACCCACGTGAAGTTCTGGTTCTTCCCGCCGAGCAGCCCCGCCGCCATCTGCCGGCCGAGCGGCACGACTTGGCCGTTCACGGTGACCGGCTGGTCGAGGTTGACCACGGCGGCCTTCACCTCGCCGAGGCGGTCGGTCGGGTTCCAGAGCGCCCACACCAGCAGGCCGCCGATGACGAGCGGCACCAGGACGATGCCCACGATGGTCAGCCAGGTCACCCGCTTGTCGGAGCGCATCCGCTCCAGCGAGAACAGCGAGCGCGGGCGGCGCAGGAGCGAGGTCGGGGTGGTCATCGGGCGTCGGCCTTCTCGAGGTGGGCGGCAGGGTGGTGGTCGGCGTCCGCGGGCGCGGTCGCGGTCGCCGGGGGAGCGGAGGCGGTGCCGTGCGCCGCCCCGTCGGAGTCGACGGCGAGCTGCACCGCGGTGGGCTCTGCGGTGTCGGGGAGCAGGTCGTCCAGCCCGGCCGGGTCCACGCAGCTCACGACCAGCGCGAACGGCCGGCCGGCGGCCGAGGCGTCGGCGAACGCGCGGCCGAGCTCGACCCGCACCCTCCGCCGCTCGACGGGGTCCGTGAGGCTGTCGGCCTCGTCGAGCGCGAGGATGACCGGGGAGCTCGCGAGCGCACGGCGCACGTCCTCCACCGGCGTCTCGGCGTGGTCGAGCCGGACCACGGAGGTCCGCGAGCGCACAGCCGAGCCGCGGGTCGGGAGGACGAAGCCGGCGACCTTGACCGTCCCGCCGTCGACGCGCGTGCGGCCGGTGACGGCCATCAGCAGCGCGAGGGCGGCCGTGCGGTCCGGCCCGTGCACGACCAGGGCCTCCCCGTCGGCAAGCCGGAAGCTCACGTCGCGCAGGATCGGGGTCCGCCGCGCGCTGACCGACAGGCCGTCCGCCGCGGCGATGCTCCGGGAGCCCGGCGCCGGCCAGTCGGCCAGCTCCAGCTCCTTCTGCAGCCCGTCGCCCTCCACGTCGAACGACGGGAGCACGCGGTCGAGCCAGCGCGGCATCCACCACGCCTTGTCGCCGAGGAGCTGCAGCACGGCAGGCACGAGCGTCATCCGGACGATGAACGCGTCCACGAAGACGCCGACGGCGAGGCCGAGCGCGATCGGCTTGATCGACGCGTCGCCCTCCGGCACGAACGCCGCGAACACCGAGATCATGATGATGGCCGCCGCCGTGACGACCTTGGCCGAGCCGACGAAGCCGCTCTGGATGGCGCGGCGCGCGTCGCCGCCGTGCACGTAGTCCTCGCGGATGCGGCTGACCAGGAAGACCTCGTAGTCCATCGCCAGCCCGAACAGCACGCCCATCAGGATGATCGGCATGAAGCTGATCACCGGCCCGGTCTTGTCCAGGTGGACCGCGTCCCCGAACCAGCCCCACTCGAACACCGCCGTGACCGCGCCGAAGGCGACGCCGACCGACAGCAGGTAGCCGAGCGCGGCCTTGATCGGCACGGCGATCGAGCGGAAGACCATCGTCAGCAGCACGAGGGAGAGCCCGACGACGAGGATGCCGAACGGGAGCAGCGCGCCGCCGAGCCGGCTGGAGACGTCGATCTGGGCCGCGGTCGTCCCGGTCACCTTGAGGTCGACGCCGTACTCGTCGAGGAAGTGCTGGTGCTTCGACCGCAGCTCGGAGACGAGCTGGGCGGTGCGCGGGTCGTCCGGCGCCGTGGTCGGGACGACCTGCACGATGCCGGTGTCGGCGTTCTGGTTCGGCGTGGAGAGCGGCACAGCGGCGACGCCGGGGAGGTCGGCGATCTCCGCGCCGAGCTTCTTCATCAGGCCGAGCGGGTCGTGGCTGGAGATGATCGAGCCCGTCACGATCAGCGGGCCGTTGTAACCCGGCCCGAAGTGCTCCGACACCAGGTCGTAGGCGATGCGCGCCGGGTCGTCCTTGGGGTGCGATCCGGCGTCCGGGAGGGCGAGGCGGAGCTGGAGCGCGGGCACGGCCGCGATGCCGAGGGCCACCACGACGGCGACGACGGTCACGATCGGGAAGCGCGTGACGGCGCGCACCCAGGTGCGGAAGGGTCCCTTGGGGATGTCGGCCTTCGCGGCGTGCGCGAGCGACGGGTTGGCGCGCGTCGCGGGCTCCGGAGCGGGCGTGGCGGCCTCCGCGCCGGCCGGTTCGGCCGCCGCCGCACGCTTCGCCGCCCGCTCGGCCCGCCTGGCCGCGCGGTGTCCCGGCGTGATCCGCGACCCGGCGAAGCCGAGGAACGCCGGCGTCAGGGTGAGCGCGACGAGCACCGCGATGCCGACGGCCACCGAGGCCGCCAGCCCCATCGTGGTCAGGAACGGGATGCCCGCCACGGCGAGCCCGGCCAGCGCGATGATCACCGTGATCCCCGCGAAGAGCACCGCGGACCCCGCCGTCGCCACCGCGCGGGCGGCGGACTCCTCCGGATCGACGCCCGCCTTCAGCTGGCTCTGATGCCGCGAGATGATGAACAGCGAGTAGTCGATCCCGACCGCCAGCCCGAGCATCAGGGCCAGCAGGGGCGTGGTCGACGAGATCGGACCGAACAGCGTCGCGATGAAGATCAGCGCCATCGACAGCCCCACGCCGAGCAGGGCGGTGGCGAGCGGCATCCCGGCCGCGAGGATCGACCCGAACGTGATGATCAGGACGACGATCGCGATCAGCAGCCCGACGCCCTCCGTCGGCGAGATGGTGGGCAGGTTCTGCGAGAAGAGCTGGCCGCCGACCGCGGTCTGCGAGCCGGACGGCAGCTCCTTCTGCAGCGCGGCGCCCGCGTCCTTGATGGCGGTCTTGGTCTCCGCCGGGACGGTCGTCTGCTGACCGTGGAGCTGGACGGTGATGATCGCGGCCGTGCGGTCGTCCGAGATGAGGTTCTTGACCGTCGTGCTGTACGGGGAGGTCGTGCCGGCGACCCCGTCGGTCTTCGCCAGGTCGGCGACGGTGCTCTCCACCGGGTCCTGGATCGCGGCCTGGTCGACCGTCTCGCCCTTCGGCGCCACGACGACGATCTGCGCGCTGGTTCCGCTGACCTGCGGGAAGGTCCGGCTCAGCGTGTCGAGCGCCTCCTGCGACTCCGTGCCCGGGATGCTGAACGTGTTGTCCGTGCCCTGGTTGAAGGCGACGGCGCCGCCGGCGAGGAGGACGAGCAGCAGCAGCCACATCGCCAGGACCAGCTTGCGGGCACGGAAGGCCCAGCGGCCGATCGAATACAGGAGCGAGGACACGCGTTCTCCAGCAGTGGAAGTGAAAAGGGACGACGGCGGGGGACCGACCGTCGAAGGGTTTCGATACACCGTCGTATCCGATGCCCGACTGTATCGGATACACTCGTGTATCGGGAACTCGGCACAGGAAGGTTTCAGCTTGAACAGCACGGCTCTCAGAGACGACGCGCCTGTCGAGTCCGCACGCCGGCAGCGCACCCGCACCCGCCTCCTCGACGCGGCCTTCGACGTCTTCGCCGAGCAGGGCGTCAAGGCCGCGAGCGTCGAAACGATCGCGGAGGCGGCGGGCTTCACGCGCGGGGCGTTCTACTCCAACTTCTCCAGCAAGGAGGAGCTCTTCTTCGCCCTGATGGAGCGCGAGAAGACCATGCGCCTTGAGCAGCTCGACGCCGGCGTCGAGCAGTTCCTGCGGCCGTTGGTCGGCTCCGGGGGCGTCGAGCTGGACGACGCGGATGTCCTCCGCACGATCACCCGCATCCTGGAGCTACAGTCCGACGACCGCCGCTGGTGGCTGGTGCAGTCGGAGTTCCTGCTGCTCGCCCTGCGCGACCCGGCGATCTCCGCGGACTTCCTGCGCTACCAGGACGGCTTCTTCCAGGAGCTCACCGAGACGGTCGTCGCCGCGCTCGCCAGTGCCCGGCGCCGGTTCACCATCGACCCGGAGGAGGCGGTGCGCGTCATCGCCGAGCTGTGCGCCAACGGGGAGGCCAGGGCCCTGCTCTCCGGCGACGAGCGGAAGTTCGCCGAGCGGCTCTCCGAGTCCGTCCCCGCGATCCTGCTGGCCCTCACCGAACGGATCTGACCGCGCAGGTCTGATCGAACGCCGAGCCTCAGCGGGTAACGTGTGCTCGATGCGTTACCGACTGCTCCGTCCGGCTCTCACGACTGCGCTGTGCGCGGCCGTGCTGCTGGTCGTCGCCGCGTGCGCAGCCCCCGCGGATCCGGAGGCGACGCCCGGCGCGGCCGCGAGCGCCACGCCGTCCCCGAAATCGACGCACGACCCGTTCCCGAAGCAGCCGCTCACCGCGCAGACCCGGTACGTCGCCCTCGGCGACTCGTTCGCCGCCGGGATGGGCGGGGGAGACGAGACCGGCAAGTGCCGCTCCAGCCCGTTCAGCTACCCGAGCGTGTTCACCCGCGACTCCGGGGTCGACCTGGTGGTCAACGCCTCGTGCGCTGGAGCGACGACCTCCGACCTCCTCAAGCACCAGCTCATCGCGCTGGACGACCGCACGGAGTTGGTCACCGTGAGCATCGGCGGCAACGACCTCGGCGTGGCCGCCATCGCGGCCGAGTGCTCGTCGGGCAAGGCGGTCGCCTGCCGCAACGGCGTCTCCTCGGCGCTGTCGCTGCTCAACGTCCTCCCGGAGCGGCTGGCGGCGGTCTACGCGGCCATCCACCTCGCCGCCCCGAACGCCCGCATCGTCGTCACGGGCTATGCGGTGGTGTTCGACAACTACGACCCGAAGTCGCCCAGCTTCGGCACGGACACCGCGATCAACGCGGCGACGCTCGGCCTCAACCAGACCATCTCGGACGTCGTGGACTCCCAGCGGGCGCAGGGCGTGCCGATGACCTACGTCGGCGTCGACTTCGCCGGGCACGGCATCGGCTCGAAGAAGCCGTGGCTGAACCTCAGCGGGACCGACGCCTTCCACCCGACCGCAGCGGGCTACGCGCAGTACGCGAACGCGCTGGTGCGGCTGCTGGGCCGAGCGAAGTAGCGCGCTCGTCCTCGGCCGCCCCGCCGGCGATGCCGGCGCGCGCGAACTCCAGCGTCTCGCGGAGCATGGCCGCCCGCTCACCGGCGTCGCGGGCCTTGCGCGTGTTCACCTCCGCGACGATCGAGCCGTCCCAGCCCGAGGCCGAGAGCGAGCGCAGCACTTCTGCGACCGGCTGGCTGCCGCGCCCGGGGATGAGGTGCTCGTCGAACACGCGCGAGTCGTCCAGCGGGCCGGAGCCGTCGCACAGGTGGACGTGGCGCAGCCTCCCGCCGAGCTGGTTCGCGAGGTCCAGCCCGTCCACCCCGCTCAGCGCTGCGTGCGAGAAGTCGAGGGTGACCGCGTCGCAGTCCATCCCGACCGGGTTCCAATGCGGGACGTAGCCGGCCATCGACCGGCCGGCGACCTTCCACGGGAACATGTTCTCGACGGCGACGGTCACGCCGGTCCGCGCGGCAGTGGACCGGACGAGGCCGAGGAAGTCCTCCGCGTAGCCGGACTGCCAGCGGAACGGCGGATGCACGACGACCGTGTCGGCGCCCAGCTCTGCGGCGAGCTCGGCCGACCGCTCCAGCTTCACGCCGGGGTCGCGTCCCCAGACGAAGTGTGTCAGCAGCAGGACGGGTGCGTGCACGCTCAGGATGCGCGTGCCGTAGCGCTCGGCAAGCCTGCGGAGGGGCTCGGCCGACTGCGTCCGCTCGTCGCGGGTGACCATGACCTCCACGCCGTCGTAGCCCAGCTCCGCGGCCGTGCGGAAGGCCGTCTCGACCCCGAGCGGGTAGACGCAGGTCGTGCCCATGCCGATGCGCATCACGACCGCAACTCTAACCACGGCGCCTGAACGGGCAGTGTCCTGGGAGGGAACGCGCACCGGTGGCGGCCGGACCCCGCGCTGGTACTGTGGCAGGCAGACCATCGCATCAACTGGGGGAGTTGACCCACCATCAGCCAGACGTCCGAAACCGCAACGACAGATACGTACGACCTGGTGATCGTGTCCAACCGACTGCCCGTGGACCGCGTGGTCGACGAGGCGGGGCAGGCGACCTGGCGGCCGTCGCCCGGCGGGCTGGTCACGGCCCTGCAGCCGGTCATGCGCGCGGAGGACGGCGTCTGGGTCGGCTGGGCCGGCGTCGCGGGCGAGGAGATCGAGCCCTTCGAGGCCGACGGCATCAGCATCCTCCCGGTCGCGCTCAGCGAGCAGGAGCTGCAGGAGTATTACGAGGGCTTCTCCAACGACACGCTCTGGCCGCTCTACCACGACGTCATCGCGCAGCCGAGCTACCACCGCGAGTGGTGGGAGAGCTACGTGCGCGTCAACCGGCGGTTCGCCGACGCGGCCGCGGGCGTCGCCTCGCACGGCGCGGTGGTCTGGGTGCACGACTACCAGCTGCAGCTCGTCCCGGCGATGCTGCGGGAGGTGCGGCCGGACCTCGTCATCGGCTTCTTCAACCACATCCCGTTCCCGCCGTACGGCATCTACTCGCAGCTCCCGTGGCGGCGGCAGATCATCGACGGCCTCCTCGGCGCCGACGTCATCGGTTTCCAGCGGGTGGCCGACGCGGGCAACTTCTCCCGTGCGATCCGGCGATTGAAGGGCTACGAGACGCGCGGCCCCATCATCGAGGTGCCGATCGACAGCGACGACCCCGAGGCGGGCTCGCACCGGCACGTGACCACCAACCGGCACGGCGGCCTGGTCCGCACCGTGCTGGCGCGGGCCTTCCCGATCTCCATCGACGCCGACGCCTACCAGGAGCTCGCCCGACGGCCGGCCATCCAGGAGCGCGCCAGGGAGATCCGCGAGGAGCTCGGCAACCCCGAGACGATCATGCTCGGCGTCGACCGGCTCGACTACACCAAGGGCATCGGCCACCGGCTCAAGGCCTTCGGCGAGCTGCTGCGCGAGGAGCGCCTGAGCGTGGAGGACGTCACCCTCGTGCAGGTGGCGAGCCCCAGCCGCGAGCGCGTGGAGACATACCGCCAGCTCCGCGACGAGATCGAGCTCACCGTCGGCCGCATCAACGGCGACTACGCCACCCTCGGCCACACGGCCGTCGCCTACCTCCACCACGGCTACCCCAAGGAGGAGATGGTCGCGCTCTACCTCGCCGCCGACGTCATGCTGGTGACCGCTCTGCGCGACGGCATGAACCTGGTAGCCAAGGAGTACGTGGCGACGCGCGTGGACGAGGACGGCGTGCTGGTGCTCAGCGAGTTCGCGGGCGCCTCCGACGAGCTGCGCCAGGCCCTCCTGATCAACCCGCACGACATCGAGGGCCTGAAGGACACCATCCTGCAGGCGGTCGCGATGCCGAAGCGCGACCGCGTGCGCCGGATGCGCGCCCTGCGCAAGAAGGTCCTCACCAACGACGTCGCGCGCTGGTCCGCCAGCTTCCTGGAGGCGCTCACCCGCAGCGCCCACGGCGATCACCCCCTGCAGAACCCGCCGGTCAACCGGCGCTGACCCGAGAGCCCGATGACAGACACCGCACCCTCCGCCCAGCCCGCCGCCATCGCCCTCGCCACCGCCGTCGCGCGGCTCGCCGGCGCCGAGCGGCTCCTGCTCGCGCTCGACTTCGACGGGACGCTCGCGCCGTTCGTCGACAAGCCGAAGTCGGCGCGCGCCCTGCCGGAGGCCAAGGCCGCCCTCGACCGCCTCGAAGCACTGCCGGACACCTGGGTCGCATACGTCTCCGGCCGGCCGCTGTCCAGCCTGGAGATCGTCACCGAGGCCGACGAGGACGCCCTGCTCATCGGCTCGCACGGCGTGGAGATCCGCTTCGGCCGCGACGGGGTCTCCCTCGACCTGACCGACGAGGAGCGCGCGACGCTGGAGAAGCTGGGCGAGACGCTCGGCGCGCTGGTCGACAGCGTCCCCGGGACGCGCCTGGAGGTCAAGCCGGTCGGCTTCGGCGTCCACTACCGGCTGCTGGAGGGCGAGGAGGGCGCGGCCGTCGTGGCCCGCGCCTACGAGGCCACGGCCGCGGTCAGCGACGCGCTGACGATCCGCGACGGCAAGGACATCATCGAGTTCTCGGTCCGCGGCGCGAACAAGGGCGACGGCATCGAGCGCCTCCGCGAGTACACTCACGCGACCGCCGTCCTGTTCGCTGGCGACGACGTCACCGACGAGGACGGCTTCGCCGTGCTGCGGCCGGCTGAGGGCGACCTCGGGATCAAGGTCGGGGACGGCGAGACGGCGGCGCAGTTCCGCGTGGCCGACGAGCGGGCGGTCGCGGTGCTGCTGGGGCTGCTGGCGGACGCGCGGTCCTCCTCCACAGCCTGACCCGATCGGGGGCTTGTCCACCGCTTCCGACTCATGGCCGGACCGGCATCCAAACGGTCCTAGAGTTGTCACATGCCAGAGATCGATTGGAAGCCGCGCTCTCGCGTGGTCACGGACGGAATCGAAGCCACCACGAGCCGCGGGATGCTGCGGGCCGTCGGCATGGGCGACGCGGACTGGGAGAAGCCGCAGATCGGCATCGCCAGCTCGTGGAACGAGATCACGCCCTGCAACCTCTCGCTCGACCGCCTCGCGCAGGGCGCGAAGGAGGGCGTGCACTCGGGAGGCGGCTACCCACTCCAGTTCGGCACCATCTCGGTCTCCGACGGCATCTCGATGGGCCACGAGGGCATGCACTTCTCGCTGGTCTCCCGCGAGGTCATCGCCGACTCCGTCGAGACGGTGATGATGGCCGAGCGGCTGGACGGCACCGTCCTCCTCGCGGGCTGTGACAAGTCGCTGCCCGGCATGCTCATGGCGGCCGCCCGGCTCGACCTGTCCGCGGTCTTCCTCTACGCGGGCTCCATCGCGCCCGGCTGGGTCAAGCTCAGCGACGGCACCGAGAAGGACGTCACGATCATCGACTCGTTCGAGGCGGTCGGCGCGTGCAAGGCCGGCAAGATGAGCGAGGAGGACCTCAAGCGCATCGAGTGCGCCATCGCCCCGGGCGAGGGCGCCTGCGGCGGCATGTACACCGCCAACACGATGGCCTCCGTCGCTGAGGCGCTCGGCATGAGCCTCCCGGGCTCCGCCGCGCCGCCCTCGGCCGACCGCCGCCGCGACTACTTCGCCCACCGCTCGGGCGAGGCCGTGGTCAACCTGCTCAAGCAGGGGATCACCGCGCGGGACATCCTCACCAAGAAGGCGTTCGAGAACGCGATCGCGGTTGCGATGGCCTTCGGCGGCTCGACCAACGTCGTGCTCCACCTGCTGGCCATCGCGAACGAGGCCGAGGTCGAGCTCACCATCGACGACTTCAACCGGATCGGCGACAAGGTGCCGCACATCGGCGACCTCAAGCCGTTCGGCAAGTACGTCATGAACGACGTCGACCGGCACGGCGGCGTCCCCGTCGTCATGAAGGCCCTGCTCGACGCGGGCCTGCTGCACGGCGACTGCCTCACCGTGACGGGCAAGACCGTCGCCGAGAACCTGGCGGAAATCAACCCGCCCGCGCCGGACGGCAACGTCATGCGCTCGCTCGACAACCCCATCCACCCCACCGGCGGCCTCACCATCCTCAAGGGCTCGCTCGCCCCGGAGGGCGCGGTCGTCAAGACGGCCGGCTTCGACGCCGACGTGTTCGAGGGGCCCGCACGCGTCTTCGAGCGCGAGCGCGGCGCGATGGACGCCCTGACCGAGGGCCGCATCAACGCGGGCGATGTCGTCATCATCCGCTACGAGGGCCCCAAGGGCGGCCCGGGGATGCGCGAGATGCTCGCGATCACCGCCGCCATCAAGGGCGCAGGGCTCGGCAAGGATGTACTACTATTGACGGACGGACGATTCTCAGGCGGCACAACCGGCCTGTGCATCGGCCACATAGCACCCGAAGCGGTGGACGCAGGTCCCATCGCCTTCGTGCGCGATGGTGATCTGATACGGGTCGATATCGCGGCTCGCTCCCTCGACCTACTTGTCGACGAGTCAGAGTTGACCGCCCGCCGTGACGGCTGGGCGCCTCTTCCTCCGCGCTATACCCGTGGCGTACTCGCGAAATACTCCAAGCTCGTGCACTCCGCTGCGGAGGGCGCGGTCACGGGGTAGCCCTTCGCCCCACCTCAGATTCATCAACCGCTTCGCACGTTAGGGATCGATAAGGCATGACGCCGGATGCAACCCCCAGTTCAGTGTTGCCCCCCGCGGCGCCCGGAAAGGCGTCGCCCGAAATCCTGACCGGCTCCCAGTCGGTCGTCCGCACCCTCGAGCTCCTCGGCGTCACCGACGCCTTCGGGCTGCCGGGCGGTGCGATCCTCCCCATCTACGACGCGATCATGGACTCGTCCGTGATCCGCCACATCCTGGTCCGGCACGAGCAGGGCGGCGGCCACGCGGCCGAAGGCTACGCCGTCGCCGCCAACAAGGTCGGCGTCGCCCTGGCGACCTCCGGCCCCGGCGCGACCAACCTCGTGACCGCGATCATGGACGCGCACATGGACTCCGTCCCCGTCGTGTTCATCACCGGCCAGGTGTTCTCCACGCTGATGGGCACGGACGCGTTCCAGGAGGCCGACATCGTCGGCATCACCATGCCGATCACGAAGCACTCCTTCCTGGTCAAGAAGGCCGAGGACATCCCGGCCACCATCGCCGCGGCGTACCACATCGCCGGGACGGGGCGACCGGGCCCCGTGCTGGTGGACATCACCAAGGACGCCCAGCAGAACGCGGTGCCGTTCGTCTGGCCGCCCAAGATCGACCTGCCCGGCTACCGCCCGATCACCAAGGCGCACGGCAAGCAGATCCTCGCCGCGGCCCAGCTGATGGTCGAGTCCAAGAAGCCGGTGCTGTACGTCGGTGGCGGCGTGATCCGCTCGCGCGCCTCGCAGGAGCTCCTGGAGCTCGCCGAGGCGACCGGCATCCCCGTGGTCACCACGCTGATGGCGCGCGGGGCGTTCCCCGACACGCACACGCAGCACCTCGGCATGCCCGGCATGCACGGCACGGTGCCCGCAGTGCTCGCCCTGCAGGAGTCCGACCTCATCGTGTCGCTCGGAGCCCGCTTCGACGACCGGGTGACCGGAAACACCTCCCTCTTCGCGCCGGACGCGAAGATCGTGCACGTCGACGTCGACCCCGCCGAGATCTCCAAGATCCGGGTCGCCGACGTCCCCATCGTCGGCGATGCCAAGGACGTCATCGTCGATCTGACCGCGGCCTACCAGGACGCCACCCGGGCCGGCGCGCCCGACCTGGTGGAGTGGTGGACGTACCTCAACGGCCTCCGCGAGGAGTTCCCGCTCGGTTACACGCCCACCAGCGACGGCCTCCTCGCGCCGCAGTACGTCATCCAGCGGATCGGCGAGCTGACCGGGCCGGAGGGCGTCTACACCGCCGGCGTCGGCCAGCACCAGATGTGGGCGGCGCAGTTCATCAAGTACGAGCGCCCCAACTCGTGGCTGAACTCCGGCGGGGCCGGCACGATGGGCTACTCGGTGCCGGCGGCGATGGGCGCGAAGGTCGCCCAGCCCGACCGGGTCGTGTGGGCGATCGACGGCGACGGCTGCTTCCAGATGACCAACCAGGAGCTGGCCACCTGCACGATCAACGACATCCCGATCAAGGTGGCGATCATCAACAACTCGTCGCTCGGGATGGTGCGGCAGTGGCAGACGCTGTTCTACGACGGCCGCTACTCGAACACCGACCTCAACACCGGCCACGACACCGTGCGGGTGCCCGACTTCGTGAAGCTCGCCGAGGCGTACGGCGCCCTCGGCATCCGCGTCACGAAGGAGGAGGAGGTGGACGCCGCCATCAAGCTGGCGCTGGAGACGAACGACCGTCCGGTCGTCATCGACTTCGTCGTCAGCGCGGACGCGATGGTGTGGCCGATGGTGCCGCAGGGCGTCAGCAACAGCTACGTGCAGTACGCACGCGACCACAGCCCGTCCTTCGGAGAGGAGTGACCCCCATGAGCACACACGTTCTGAGCCTCCTCGTCGAGGACAAGCCCGGTCTGCTGACCCGGGTCGCCGGCCTGTTCGCGCGGCGCGGCTTCAACATCCACTCGCTCGCGGTGGGCACGAGCGAGGTCGACGGCCTCTCGCGCATCACGGTCGTCGTGGACGTCGAGGAGCTGCCGCTGGAGCAGGTCACCAAGCAGCTCAACAAGCTGATCAACGTCATCAAGATCGTGGAGCTGGACCCGGCGCAGTCGGTCCAGCGCGAGCACCTGCTCATCAAGGTGCGGGTCGACAACTCGACCCGCAGCCAGGTGCTGGAGGCGGTCAACCTCTTCCGCGCCCGCGTCGTCGACGTGGCCACCGACGCCCTCGTCATCGAGGTCACCGGCGACAGCGGCAAGACCCAGGCGCTGCTCAAGGTGCTGGAGCCGTACGGGATCAAGGAGATGGCGCAGTCCGGCCTCCTCGCGATCGGCCGCGGCGGCAAGTCCATCACCGAGCGCGTCTTCAAGAATTGAACCCGCCCTTCGGGCGGCGAAAGAACTAAGGCCCGACCCCGGGCGTCAGAACCACATCAAGAAGGAGAACCCACACAGTGGCTGAGATCTACTACGACAACGACGCGGACCTCTCGATCATCCAGGGCAAGAAGGTCGCGGTCATCGGCTACGGCTCGCAGGGCCACGCGCACGCGCAGAACCTCCGCGACTCGGGCGTCGAGGTCGTCATCGGCCTCAAGGCAGGCTCGAAGTCCACCCCGAAGGCCGAGGAGGCGGGCTTCCGCGTCCTCTCCGCCGCCGACGCGGCCAAGTGGGCCGACGTCGTCGTCATCCTCGCGCCCGACCAGGTGCAGCGGAACCTCTACAAGGACGACATCCAGGCCAACCTGGAGGAGGGCAACGCCCTCGTCTTCGGCCACGGCTTCAACATCCGCTTCGGCTACATCGAGGCCCCCGAGGGCGTCGACGTGATCATGGTCGCCCCCAAGGGCCCGGGCCACACCGTGCGCCGCGAGTACGAGGCAGGCCGCGGCGTCCCCGTCATCGTGGCCGTCGAGAAGGACGCGACCGGCAACGCCTGGCCGCTCGTCCTCTCCTACGCGAAGGCCATCGGCGGCCTCCGCGCCGGCGGCATCAAGACCACCTTCACCGAGGAGACCGAGACCGACCTGTTCGGCGAGCAGGCCGTGCTGTGCGGCGGCGTCTCGCAGCTCGTCCAGTACGGCTTCGAGACCCTCACCGAGGCCGGCTACCAGCCGCAGGTCGCCTACTTCGAGGTCCTGCACGAGCTCAAGCTCATCGTGGACCTGATGTGGGAGGGCGGCATCGCCAAGCAGCGCTGGAGCGTCTCCGACACGGCCGAGTACGGCGACTACGTCTCCGGCCCGCGCGTGATCGACCCGCACGTGAAGGAGAACATGAAGGCGGTGCTCTCCGACATCCAGGACGGCACCTTCGCCAAGCGCTTCATCGCCGACCAGGACGCGGGCGCGCCCGAGTTCCTGGAGCTCCGCAAGAAGGGCGAGCAGCACCCCATCGAGGCCACCGGCCGCGAGCTGCGCAAGCTCTTCGCGTGGAACGCCTCGAACGACGACGACTACGTCGACGGAGAGGTCGCGCGCTGATCGCGACGCGCTGAGCTACGGCATCCCGGACGGGGCCGCACCGGAGGATCGGTGCGGCCCCGTCCGCTGTCTGCACGCCGCTACGCGGCGCTATGCTCGATGACCGCGTCCGTCCCCGGGTAGACGAGCGTCTCGTGCCCGTCGTCGAACCGCACCAGGTAGGGCGGTGCGCCGTCCGCGCCGCGTACCTCGACCACCTCGCCCCAGCGGTCCGCCGACTCGACATGCGTGCCCCGGATGCAGATCCGGTCTCCGGTCGTCGCCTGCATGACGGCCTCCTCCCTGAACCCTCGCTTCCGACGTTACGCCGGGGCCGCCGTGGCGGGAATGCCGCTATCGTGGCCGCATGCCCGAACCCCGTCGCACCGCCGTCGAGATCGCCGTCCAGGATGTCGCGGGGGTGCGCGTCGCGCTCGCGGAGGGCGCCGACCGGGTCGAGCTGTGCGTCGCGCTGGGGCTCGGCGGGCTGACCCCCTCGGCCGGTCTCGTGCGCGCTGCGGTCGAGGAGGCGCGGGAGGAGGGCCGGACGGGCTTCGTCCACGTCCTGGTCCGCCCGCGCGGCGGCGGCTTCGTCTACGACTCCGACGAGCTCGACACGATCGCCGCCGACATTCGGTTCGCCCGCGAGGCCGGCGCGGATGGGGTGGTCATCGGCGCCCTGGACGAGGCGGGCCGCGTCGACCGGGAGGCCGTCGCCCGGTTCGTGGCGGAGGCCGGCGGGCTCGATGTGACGTTCCACCGCGCCTTCGACACCCTTCCCGACCCGCTCGGCGCGGCCGACGATCTCGCGGAGCTCGGCGTCGCGCGCGTCCTCACCTCCGGCGGGGCGGCACGCAGCATCAACGGCCTCGACGGGCTGCGGGCGCTGGCCCAGCGGGCGGGCGGCCGGCTGCAGGTGATGGCGGGCGGGGGAGTGCGCGTGCAGGACATCCACGCGCTCATCGCCGCGGGCGTCGACGCGGTGCACCTCTCCGCGCGCGAGACGGTGTCCGGTGCGCCCAGCGGGCCGGGCGGCGGGGATGCCGCGTACGACATCACCGACCCGATCACCGTGCGCGAGGCGGTCGCGGCCGTCCGTGACGCCCGGTCGTAACGCGGCGAAAGGCGGCGTTGCGCTCCCGCTAGAGTTAAGCAACCCGCGCACCGACGACTGCTGCGCGCCTTCTCCCAAGCCAGCCTCCCTGTAAGGAACTGCCACGTGACAAAGCCGGTCGTGCTGATCGCCGAAGAACTTTCGCCCGCCACCGTCGACGCCCTCGGGCCGGACTTCGAGATCCGCAGCGTCGACGGAACCGATCGGCCCGCCCTGCTCTCCGCCGTCTCCGACGCGGACGCCATCCTGGTGCGCTCCGCCACCAAGGTCGACGCCGAGGTGATCGCCGCTGCGAACAAGCTGCGCGTCATCGCCCGCGCCGGCGTGGGCCTCGACAACGTGGACATCAAGACCGCCACCAACGCCGGCGTCATGGTCGTCAACGCGCCGACCTCCAACATCATCTCGGCCGCCGAGCTCACCGTCGGCCACATCCTGAGCCTCGCCCGGCACATCCCGGCCGCGCACAGCGCGCTCGCGCAGGGGCAGTGGAAGCGCTCCAAGTACACCGGAGTCGAGCTGTACGAGAAGACGGTCGGCATCATCGGCCTCGGCCGCATCGGAGCGCTCATCACCGCCCGCCTGCAGGCGTTCGGCACCAAGGTGATCGCGTACGACCCCTACGTCACGAGCGCGCGCGCCCAGCAGCTCGGCGTCCAGCTCGTGAGCCTGGACGAACTGCTCACCGAGGCCGACTTCGTCACCATCCACATGCCGAAGACGCCCGAGACCACCGGGATGATCTCCGACGACCAGCTCGCGCAGATGAAGCCGACCGCGTTCGTCGTCAACGTCGCCCGCGGCGGCCTGATCGACGAGGACGCCCTGTACCGCGCGCTCAGCACCAAGAGCATCGCCGGCGCCGGCCTCGACGTGTTCGTGACCGAGCCGCCGACCGAGTCGCCGCTGCTGGAGCTGGAGAACGTCATCGTCACGCCGCACCTCGGCGCCTCCACGGACGAGGCGCAGGAGAAGGCCGGCGTCTCCGTCGCCAAGTCGGTGCGCCTCGCGCTCTCCGGCGAGCTCGTCCCCGACGCGGTCAACGTCGCCGGCGGCGTCATCGACCCGTACGTGCGCCCCGGCATCCCGCTGGTGGAGAAGCTCGGCCAGGTGTTCTCCGGCCTCGCCCACAGCCCGCTGACCAGCATCGACGTGGAGGTGCGCGGCGAGCTGGTCGACTACGACGTCAGCGTGCTGAAGCTCGCGGCGCTCAAGGGCCTCTTCACCAACATCGTCTCGGAGACCGTCTCCTACGTGAACGCGCCGCTCCTCGCCGACCAGCGCGGCATCGAGGTGCGGCTCATCACCGACTCGGTGAGCGAGGAGTACCGCAACCTGATCACCCTGCGCGGCGCGCTCAGCGACGGCTCGCAGGTGTCGGTCTCCGGCACGCTCACCGGCACCAAGCAGATCGAGAAGGTCGTGGAGATCAACGGCTACGACGTGGAGGTGCCGATCGCAGAGCACCTGATCGTCATGGTCTACGACGACCGCCCCGGCATCGTCGCGGTCTACGGCCACGAGTTCGGCGAGGCGCGGATCAACATCGCCGGCATGCAGATCGCGCGGACCTCCGCCGGCGGCAAGGCGCTCAGCGTCCTGACCGTCGACTCGCGCGTCCCGGAGGGACTCCTGGAGAAGGTCCGCGTCGCGATCGACGCCGACCTCCTGCAGGAGATCGACATCACCGAGTCCTGACCCCTCAGGACCCTGCCGAGGGGCACGTTGTTGTCACTTTTCACCGCGAAAAGTGACAACAACGTGCCCCTCGAAAAGTTCTTGTCGCGCACTGTCGATTTCGACGGTTGACTTGCGTCGTAGGGATGTCGCCCGAGTGGGGCGGCGTTCCGACGAAGTGAGGAGACCACGATGTCCGACGAGTACGTTCTGCTCATCCGCGAGCCGAACTGGGACCCCGAGGCGATGACGGCGGAGGAGTGGCAGGCGGGCATGGCCGGCCACAAGGCGTTCCAGGACGCGGTCGTCGCGGCCGGTGAGCGGATCGTCGCCACCGGCGCCCTGCAGCCCGTCACCAAGGCGACCAAGATCACGCCGCGCGAGGGCGGCGCCCCGCTGATCACCGACGGGCCGTTCAGCGAGACCCGGGAGGTCGTCACCGGCTTCTACAGCTACACGGCCTCGACGCCCGAGCAGGCCAGGGAGCTGGCCGCGATGGTGCCGACCGGCGGCTGGGTCGAGCTGTACCCGGTGCTGGTGCTCGACACGGTGCGCTGAGCCGCCGGCCGCGCGAACGGCGGACGGTGGATGGCGTACTGCGGAAGGGCGGGGCCGTGACGGCGGCCTCCCGGATCGAGCGCGCCTACCGGGAGGACGCCGCCCGCATCCTCGGCGCGGTCGCGCGCACGACGGGCGACCTCCTGCTCGCCGAGGACGCGGTGCAGGAGGCGTTCGCGCGCGCCGTCGCCGAGGCGGCGCACGGCCGCGAGCCGCGGAACCCCGCGGCCTGGATCACGACGGTCGCGCGCCGGGTCGCGCTCGACGCGCTGCGGCGCGAGCGGTCCGCCCGGCGCGTCGCTCCGATGCTGGCCGCGGAGGCCGACCGCGCCGAGAGCGCCGCCGCGGCCGAGGCCGAGGAGAGGGGTGAGGAGGCGGTGTTCATCGGCGATGAGCGGCTGGACCTCATCCTGCTCGTCGCGCATCCCGACCTCGCGCCGGAGACGCGCGTCGCGCTGGCGCTGCGGCACGTCTGCGGTGTGCCGACCGCGCGGATCGCGGACGCCTTCCTGGTCTCCGAGACCACCATGGCCGCCCGGCTCACCCGCGCCAAGAAGCGCGTCCACGACTCCGGCCTCCGGTTCGCCCTCGACGACGCGGCGGCGGTCGCGCAGCGGATGCCGGACGCGCTGACCACGATCTACCTGCTCTACACGGTCGGGCACGCGACCGCGGACGACCGGCTGCGGGCCGACGCGATCGCTCTCGCCCGCGACGCGCACCGGGTGGCGGGTGACGCCGAGAGCGCCGGGCTGCTCGGCCTGCTGCTGCTCACCGAGGCGCGCCAGGCGACGCGGCTGACCGCGGACGACGAGTTCGCGACGCTGCGGGAGGCCGACCGGACGCGCTGGAACGTGGCGATGATGGTGGAGGGGGAGCGGCTGGCGACCACCGCGCTCGCGGGCAGCGGCGACGGTGACGGCCGCTACGGCCTCCAGGCGGGTATCGCCGGACTGCACGCCATCGCGCCGACCTGGGAGGCCACCGACTGGCCCGCGATCGTCCGCCTCTACGACGGGCTGGTGCGGGTCTGGCCGAGCACCTCTGCGCGGCTCGGCCGGCTGGTCGCGCTCGGCCACAGCCCGGACGCCGGGCCGGAGGTCGCCCTCGCCGCCCTCGACGCCGAGCCCGACCTGTTCGTCGGTCCGCTGGCCTCCCGGGCGCACGCGGCGCGCGCCGAGCTGCTGCGGCTCGCGGGGGACCGTGCCGGGTCCGAGGTCGAGCTGCGGCGCGCGATCGGGACGACGGACGACGACCGCACGCGCCGGTCGCTGCTGCGGCTGCTCGCCGCGGGCGGCGTCTGAGCCGGGCTCAGTCCCGCGCGCTCAGCCGCTCGACCAGCCCGATCAGCTCCTGGACGTCGGTCTCGTCGCGCAGGACGGTGTTCGCCGCCGGCAGCAGCGCGGTGTTGTAGTACATCCCGTCGCCGATCAGCATGATGGTGCGCGCCACCATCCGGTCGCCGACGACGGCCTCCAGCTCGCTGAGCCACTGCCGCTGCGCGTCGGCGAGGGCGTCGCTGGCGCGGGCGTCGGAGGCCTGGGCGAGCCGGGCGATGGCGACGATGACCCGCTCCAGGCGGTTGTCGGAGGGGATGGACGTCCGCAGGAAGTAGGCCACCGGCCCGTCCGGCGCGGCGCGCATGTGCTCGATGTCCTCGGCGAGGTCGGCCGCGAACCGGTCCAGGACGCCGTCGACCAGGGCGTCCTTCGAGGCGAAGTGGTAGAGCAGGCCGCCCTTGGAGACGCCGGCCCGCGCGGCCACGGCCTCCAGCGTCGCCGCGCGCTCGCTCTGCTCGGCGAGCAGGTCCTCGAAGGCGTCGAGGATGCGGTCGCGGGCGGAGCGCGAAGCGGGAGCGGGCGAGGTGGACGCCGGGGAGGCGGGGGAGGACATGGGGCCATGCTAGCCGCGCGGCCCCGCCCTCCCGCGTCATTGACTACTGTACCGTCCGGACGGTACAGTAAGGCATGACCTCGACAACCCGCTCCGACCGCACCCCGGCCGCCGCCGAGCCGACGGCGCAGCCCCCTGCGCCCACGCCCGGCCGCGCCGGCGCGCGCGCCTGGGTGGCCCTGGTCGTCCTCATGCTCCCCGTCCTCCTCGTGTCGGTCGACAACACCGTGCTCGGCTTCGCCCTCCCGGCCATCACCGAGGCGCTGCGGCCGTCCTCGACGCAGATGCTCTGGATCGTGGACGTCTACCCGCTCGTGCTCGCCGGCCTGCTCGTCGCGATGGGCAGCCTCGGCGACCGCATCGGCCGCCGCACGGTGCTGCTGATCGGCGCGACCGGATTCGCCGCCGTCTCGGCTGCGGCGGCGTTCGCCCCGACCGCCGAGCTGCTGATCGGCGCGCGGGCCCTGCTCGGCGTGTTCGGCGCGATGCTCATGCCCTCCACGCTGTCACTGCTGCGCAGCGTGTTCCAGGACCGCGAGCAGCGCCGCGTCGCCATCGCGATCTGGGCGGCGGGCTTCGCGGCGGGCTCCGCGCTCGGTCCGATCGTCGGAGGACTGCTGATCGAGCACTTCTGGTGGGGCTCGGTGTTCCTGCTCGCGGTGCCCGTGCTGATCCCGCTGCTGGTGCTCACTCCGCTGCTCGTGCGCGAGTCGCGCGACCCCGCTCCGGGTCCGGTGGACGTCGTGTCCATCCTGCTGTCGCTCGTGACGATGGCGCCGATCGTGTACGGGATCAAGGAGTTCGCGGTGCACGGGCTCGCGCTCGTGCCGGTGCTGGCCGTGCTTATCGGGGTGAGCGCCGGGGTGCTGTTCGTCCGGCGTCAGCTGCGGAGGCCGGTGCCGATGCTCGACATGCGCCTGTTCCGGCGGGCGGCGTTCAGCGGCGCGGTGCTGATCAACCTGCTCAGCGTGATCGCGCTGGTCGGCTTCCTGTTCTTCGTGTCGCAGCACCTCCAGCTGGTGCTCGGGATGCCGCCGATGCGTGCCGGGATGGTGCTGCTGCCCGGGCTCGCGACGATGATCGTGTCCGGCCTCCTCGTCGTGCCCGTCGCGCGGCGGCTTCGGCCCGGGCTGGTGATCGCGGGCGGGCTGTGCGTCTCGGCGGCCGGGTACATCGTCGTCGCCGTGAGCGGGGGAGACGCGTCGTGGGGCGTCCTCCTCGCCGCGTTCGTGCTGCTCGGCCTGGGGATCGGCGCGGCCGAGACCGTGTCGAACGAGCTCATCGTCTCGACCGCGCCGGCGGACAAGGCGGGCGCGGCGTCCGCGGTGTCCGAGACCGCGTACGAGCTGGGCGCGGTGCTCGGCACGGCGACGCTCGGGAGCATCATCATCGCGTCGTACCGCGCCGCGATCGTGCTGCCCGCGGGGCTGAGCCCGGCCGACGCGACCGCCGCCGGGGACACGCTGGGCGGGGCGGTGACCGTCGCCGGCGGCCTCCCGCGAGGGGTGGCGGCCGAGCTGCTGGCGTCCGCGCGGCAGGCGTTCGACAGCGGCATCGCGCTCACCGCCTCCATCGGCGCGGGTCTCATGCTCACCGCGGCCGTCCTCGCCCTCGTCACCCTCCGCCGCGTCCGCTCCTGACCCGTCGCCGAGACGGCGCGAAGTGCGCCCGGATCGCGCGAGGCGGCGGAGAATCAGCCGCTTCGCGCGCGGGATAGTGTGTACGTGAACCGTGTGTCCGTCGATCAGTGCAGGAGCGTCATGAGCACAACCGTCCAACTCGCCGTCATCCCCGGGGACGGAATCGGTCCGGAGGTGATCGCGGAGGCGGTCAAGGTGCTCGACGCGGTGACGGCGGGCAGCGACCTCGCGTTCGAGAAGACCCACTTCTCGCTCGGCGCCGACCGCTACCTGGCGACCGGCGACGTGCTCACCGACGACGACCTGGCCGCGATCGCCGGCCACGACGCCATCCTGCTCGGCGCGGTCGGCGGCAAACCGGGCGACCCGCGGCTGGCGGGCGCGAACATCGAGCGCGGGCTGCTCCTGAAGCTGCGCTTCTCGCTCGACCACTACGTCAACCTGCGGCCGACCACGCTGTTCCCCGGCATCGCGAGCCCGCTGGCGAACCCGGGGGAGGTCGACTTCGTCGTCGTCCGCGAGGGCACCGAAGGCCCGTACGTCGGCAACGGCGGCGCGATCCGGCAGGGCACGCCGCACGAGATCGCCAACGAGGTCTCGGTCAACACCGCCTACGGCGTGGAGCGCGTCGTGCGCTACGCGTTCGAGCAGGCCGAGGCCCGCCGCAAGAAGCTCACGCTGGTGCACAAGACCAACGTGCTCACCTTCGCGGGCGGCCTGTGGAAGCGGATCGTGGACGCCGTCGCTGCCGAGCACCCGGAGGTCGCGGTCGACTACCTCCACGTGGACGCGGCGACCATCTTCCTGGTCACGGATCCTGCTAGATTCGATGTGATCGTCACGGACAACCTCTTCGGCGACATCCTCACCGACCTCGCGGCCGCGATCAGCGGCGGCATCGGACTGGCCGCCTCGGGCAACATCAACCCCGCGGGCGAATTCCCGAGCATGTTCGAACCGGTTCACGGATCGGCCCCCGACATCGCCGGCCAGCAGAAGGCCGACCCCACCGCCGCGATCCTCTCCGTCGCGCTCCTCCTCCGCCACCTCGGCGCCGGGGAGCTCGCCCAGCGGGTCGAGCAGGCGGTGACGTCCGACCTCGCCGCCCGCAGGGGCGCCGCGCGCACGACCTCCGAAGTGGGCGACGCGATCGCGGCCCGCGTGGCGCAGAATTGACGCATCGCAGCAAAGGACACTCAATGACCTCCACCAGCATCAACCTCACCTCCGGACCCAGCGAGACGGCCGGCCTCCTCTGGAACGTCACGCGCAACGAGTCGTCGCGCAGCGCGGCGGAGCGCGAGGAGATCCTCGCGAACCCCGGCTTCGGCAACTACTTCACCGACCACATGGTCGACCTGTGCTGGTCGGCCAAGGGTGGCTGGCACCGCCCGCGGGTCTCCCCGTACGGCCCCATCCAGCTCGACCCGTCGGCGGCCGTGCTGCACTACGCGCAGGAGATCTTCGAGGGCCTCAAGGCGTACCGGCACGAGGACGGCTCGATCTGGAGCTTCCGCCCGGAGGCCAACGCGGCCCGCATGCAGCGCTCCGCCTACCGCCTGGCGCTGCCCGAGCTGCCGGTCGAGCACTTCCTCGACGCGCTCAAGCAGCTCGTCGCCGTGGACGGCGACTGGGTGCCGGGCCGTGAGGAGACCAGCCTCTATCTGCGCCCGTTCATGTTCGCCAAGGAGGCCTTCCTCGGTGTGCGCCCGGCCAACAAGGTGGCGTTCTACCTGATCGCGAGCCCGGCCGGCGCGTACTTCCCGAGCGGCGTCGCCCCGGTCTCCATCTGGCTGTCCGATCACTGGTCGCGCGCGGGCAAGGGCGGCACGGGAGCGGCGAAGACCGGCGGCAACTACGCCTCCAGCCTCCTGCCGCAGGCCGAGGCCTACGAGCACGGCTGCGCGCAGGTGCTCTTCCTCGACTCGGTCGAGGGGAAGTACATCGAGGAGCTCGGCGGCATGAACGTCGTGCTCGTCTACAAGGACGGCACGCTCGTGACGCCCGAGTCGGACAGCATCCTCGAAGGCATCACCCTCGACTCGGTGCTCCAGCTCGCCCGCGACCGCGGCCACACGGTGGAGCGCCGCCGGGTGACCCTCGACGAGTGGCGCGACGGCGTGGAGTCCGGCGACATCGTCGAGGTCTTCGCCTGCGGCACCGCCGCGGTCATCACGCCGATCGGCGAGCTGAAGTCCGACACCTTCACCGTCGGCGACATCACCGCCCCTCCCGGCGAGCTGACCATGTCCCTGCGCAAGGAGCTCACCGACATCCAGTACGGCCGCGCCCACGACCGCCACAACTGGATGCTCCGCCTGGACGCGTAACCTGCTCCCGCCGAGGGGCACGTTGTTGTCGCTTTTCACGTCGAAAAGCGACAACAACGTGCCCTTCGGTGCTTAAGGGTCAGCGCGTGAGGGCGGCGAGGGTGCGCGTCAGGTCGTCGGGGGTGTTCCAGAGGTGGAAGGCGACGCGGGCGCGGCCGGCGCGGCCGGAGGCGCGGAGGCCCGCGGCGGTCAGCGCGGCGAGGTCGGCGCCGTCGAGGTCCGGCCACGTGAGGATGGCGCGGCCGCGCACGGGGGCGCCGGAGGCGTCTACCAGCCCCAGCGCGTCGGCGAGCCGGTCGCCGAGTCCTGTTGCGTGCGCGTGAACGACCGCCGCGTCCAGTGACGCGAAGAACTCCAGCGAGGCCGCGGTGCCCGGCCACACCGGCCAGGCGGGGGAGACGTCGAAGCGCCGGGCGGAGGCCGCGGGCGCGACGAGCGGGCCGTAGCACGAGCTCCACGGGTCCTCGCCGGAGTACCAGCCCGCGTGCACCGGCCGCAGCCGGTCCCGGACGCCGGGCCGCACCGTGAGGAACGCGCTCCCGCGCGGAGCGCACAGCCACTTGTACGCGTGCGTGACCGTGATGTCGAACCGCGACGCGTCCACCGGCAGCCAGCCGAGCGCCTGGGTCAGGTCGGCGAAGCTCAGCGTCCCCGTCCGCGCGCAGGCGGCGAGGACGGCGTCGGCGTCCGCGTGCTCGCCCGTCGCCGACTGCACCAAGGAGAAGGCGACGAGCCAGGTGCCCTCCTCGACCGCCGCGGGGAGGTCGGCCAGCGCGACCTCCCGCACCCGCACGCCGCGGTGCGCCTGCGCGTGGAAGGGCGCGACCATCGACGCGAAGTCGCCCTCGGCGCACACGACCTCGGCGCCGTCCGGCGCGGAGGCCGCGATCAGCGAGGCGAGCACCGACACCTGCGAACCGATCGCGATGTCGTCCACGTCCACCCCCGCGATCCGGGCGAACGCGCGCCGGGAGCGGGCGATCGCCTCGTCGTAGTCGCCGGGAGCGGCCTCCCCGCGTGCCCAGCGCTCCAGGTCCGCGCGGCCGGCGTCGACCGTCGCGCGCGTCGGCAGCCCTTGCGTGCAGGCGGCGAGGTAGCCGGCGCCGGCGGTGAAGGCGTCCGCGAACGAGACGACGGGAACGGTGAGGGATTCGGGCATGCGTCCAGCCTGAGGGACCCTCACACATCACACCAGAGCAGCTGTCCAATCGATTCCATCACACGGCGTTATGATTCGTGCATGCTGCTCGACGACCTCGACTCCCACAGCCTCCGCGTGGTGCGCGCGATCGCCGACCACGGCTCGATCACCCGCGCCGCCGAGTCCCTCGGCTACAGCCAGCCCGCGATCAGTCAGCACCTGCGCCGCCTGGAGGGCCGCATCGGCATGCCGCTCGTGGCGCGCGCCGGGCGCGGCGTGCGGCTCACCGAGGCCGGCCGCGTGCTCGCCAGGCACGCGCGTGCGGTGACCACCGCGCTCGACGCCGCCGCGGGCGAGCTCGCCGACCTCCGCGGGCTCCGCACAGGGCGGGTGCGGCTGGCCGGCTTCCCGTCCGCGTCGTCCTCCCTCGTCCCTCGGCTGCTCAACACCATGGAGGCCGAGCACCCGGGCGTGCGGATCACCTACCTGGAGGCCGAGCCTCCCGAGGCCGTCGCCGCCGTCCGCGGCCAGACCGCCGACCTGGCGATCACCTTCAGCTACCCGGGCGACCGGGTCGATCCGCACCGCGAGAGCGCACGCGGCCTCGCGGTCGTGCCGCTCTGGAAGGACGAGATGCTGGTCGCCCTGCGCTCCGACCATCCCCTCGCCGCCGGGAGGAGCGTCGACCTCGCCGAGCTGGCATCGGCCTCCTGGATCGGCGGCTGCCCGCGCTGCCGCGGCCACCTGCTTGAGCTGACCGACGCCTGCGGCTACGCGCCGCGGATCGCCTACGAGACCGACAACTTCATCGCCGTCCTGCGGATGGTCGCCGAGGGCGTCGGCGTCGCGCTGCTCCCCGCGCTCGCGGTCGGCTCGGCAGGCGCGGTGGAGGGCGTGGTGCTGCGGCCGACCGCGAACCGCGACCACCGCACCATCAACCTCGTCGCCGCGACCGGCTCCGACGCGGTCCCGGCGATCGCCGCGACGGCGGACGCGCTGCTCGCCCTCGACGGCGCGCCCTGGGGGCTGTCCTCGCTCTGATCGCTGGCTACGATCGAGCTGAGGGCGAGGGAGGGCAGATGAGCGCGTCGGGCTTTCAGACCTTCCGCTCGGCCGATGTCGACGAAGCGGTGGAGCTCGCCTCCCGGCTCCTGTCGTACGAGCACCGGGTGACGCCGGTCCGCGCCGGCGCCCCGTTCGCCTGGGAGGTCTCCGGCTTCCGGGTCGGCAGCGTCCGCCTGGCGCGGATGTCGTACGGCGGCCGCGTCGACGTCGAGATGCGCTCGCACAGCGACGCGTACGGGATCAGCGCTCCGAGCACCGGCCTCCTGAGCCTGAGGACCGGCCGGCGGGAGATCACCGCCACCCCGGAGTTCGCCGCCGTCGCCGGCCCCAACCTGGAGTCGACCATCTCCGGTTTCGAGCAGCCGGACGACCGGCTAACGATGGTCCGCATCGACCGGCGGACCCTGGAGCGGGAGCTCGGGCGCATCATCAACGACGAGGTGACCGGCCCGATCGACTTCTCCCCGCTGCTGGACCTCCGGACCGGCCGGGCCGCCGAGTGGTGGCAGCTGGTGCGGGTGCTCTACGGATCGGCCGGCGGTCCGGACGGGCTGGCCGGCAATCCGCTGCTCTCGGCGCACGTCGCCGGCCTCCTCATGACCGGCCTGCTCCTGGCGACCGAGCACCGCTTCCGGGAGGCGCTCGAACGCGACTCGGCCCCGGTGGTGCCCGCCGTGATCCGGCGGGCGATGGACTTCATCGACGAGAACGCTGGGATGCCGATCACCGTCTCGGATGTGGCCGCGGCCGTCGGCGCCAGTGCCCGCACCCTGCAGCGCGGATTCCGGGAGCACTCCGGGTCGAGCACCCTCGCGTACCTCGCCCGCGTGCGCCTGGAGAACGCGCACAGGGAGCTGCAGCGTTCCAGCCCGGAGACCGCGACGGTCGCCGCGATCGCGTCACGCTGGGGGTTCTCCAACCTCGGCCGCTTCGCCGCCCGCTACCGGACTGTCTACGGGGTCCTCCCGGGCGAGGCGCTCCGGCAGTCGTAGCTCGCTACGATCGAGCCATGAGCGCCTCCGAACCCGTCTTCGCCGTCGTCGGTCCCGGAGCGGTCGGCGGCCTGTTCGCCTGGCTGCTGTCCCGCGCCGGTCACGATGTCGTGGCGGTGGGCCGCCCGGCGACCGTGGCCGCCATCCGCGCCGACGGCATCGAGGTGCGCAGCGCCACCTTCGGCGACGGCGTCGAGCGCGTCTCCGCCACCACCGAGGTGCCGGAGGGCGCGAGCGTCATCGTGGCGACCAAGGCGTACGGGCTGGAGGACGTCCTCCCCGGCATCGCGGCGGCGCGGCCGAGCGAGGTGGTGTCGTTCCTCAACGGCGTCGAGCACATGGGACCGCTGCGCCAGGCGCTGCCCGGCGTCCCGGTCGCCGGAGCGTCCGTCGCGGTGTCGGCGCTGCGCGCCTCCACGACCGTGATCGACCACCGCAGCCCGTTCGTGAACATCGAGGCGCCGGAGGCCGCGGGCGGCTTCGCGTCCATCCGCGCGCTGACGGACGCCGGCCCGCGGGTGAAGGTCGGCGGCACGGAGGCCGAGGTGCTGTGGGCGAAGTTCCGGCTGCTGTCGGCGCTGGCGCTGCTGACCTCCTACTGGCGGCAGTCGGCCGGTCCCGCGCTCAGCGAGGACCCGGAGCTGACCGAGGCGGTCGTCTCCGAGATCGTCGCGTGCTCGACCGCGGAGGGCGTGCCGACCTCGGCGCTCGACCTCGTCCGCGTGCTGCACAGCGTCCCGGGCGGGATGCGCACCTCCCTGCAGGAGGACCTCGCCGACGGCCACGCGAACGAGCTGGACGCGATCGGCGGCGCCCTGTTGCGTGTCGGCGCCCGCGACGGCATCCTCACCCCGGCCATCGCCCGCATCGTCGCGGCGCTAGGCTCGAACGCGTGAAGATCGCACGGTTCAGCCACACGCGTCCCTCCGACCAGACTCCGGTCATCGACTACGGCATCGTCGACGACGACGCCCTGGTCGTCCTCGCCGGCGACCCGATGTTCGCCGGCCTCGACACGACGGGGGAGCGCGTGCCGCTCGGCCAGGTCGGCTCGCTGCTGGCGCCGGTCATCCCGCGCTCGAAGGTCGTCGCTGTCGGGAAGAACTACCGCGAGCACGCCGCCGAGATGGGCGGCGAGGCGCCGGGCGAGCCGCTGCTCTTCCTGAAGCCCAACACCGCCGTGATCGGCCTCGGCGACGCCATCCTGCTGCCGCCGCAGTCGCAGCAGGTCGAGTACGAGGGCGAGCTGGCGGTCGTGATCGGCAAGATCGCCCGCCACGTCCCCGCGGAGAAGGCGGCCGAGCACATCTTCGGCTACACGGTGGCGAACGACGTCACGGCGCGCGACCTCCAGAAGGCGGACGGCCAGTGGACGCGCGCGAAGGGCTTCGACACCTTCTGCCCGCTCGGGCCGGTGATCGAGACCGAGCTGAACCCGGAGGCCTTCCTGCGCACGCGGGTCAACGGCGAGCTCAAGCAGGAGGCGCGCATCTCGGAGATGGTGCACGATATCCCGTCGATCGTCGCGTACGCGTCGAGCGTGTTCACGCTGCTGCCGGGCGACGTCATCCTCACCGGGACCCCGGCGGGCGTCGGGCCGATCGTCGCGGGCGACACCGTCGAGGTGGAGGTCGAAGGCGTCGGCTCGCTGGTGAATCCGGTGCGCACTCCCAAGTAGGATTTCAAGCGATGTCTGACAACGATCCGCACCCCTTCTCCACCGCGACCGGAGCGGACGTCCGCGTCCGGTTCTGCCCGTCGCCCACCGGCACCCCGCACGTCGGCCTGATCCGCACCGCGCTGTTCAACTGGGCGTACGCCCGGCACACCGGCGGCAAGCTGATCTTCCGCATCGAGGACACCGACGCCGCGCGCGACAGCGAGGAGTCGTACGCGATGATCATCGACGCGCTGCGCTGGCTGCGCATCGACTGGGACGAGGGGATCGACGCCGGCGGCCCGAACGAGCCGTACCGGCAGTCGCAGCGGTACGACATCTACCGCGACCTGATCGAGAGGCTGAAGGCCTCCGGCCACATCTACGAGAGCTTCGCCACCGGCGAGGAGATCGAGGCGCGCAACGTCTCGCTCGGCCGCGACCCGAAGCTCGGCTACGACAACTTCGAGCGCGACCTCACCGCCGACCAGAAGGCCGCCTACCGTGCGGAGGGCCGCGAGCCCGCGCTGCGCCTGCGCGTGCCGGACGACGACCTCAGCTTCGACGACCTGGTGCGCGGCGAGATCACCTTCCCGGCCGGCTCGTTCAGCGACTTCGTCGTCGTGCGGCCGAACGGCCACCCGCTCTACACGTTCGTGAACCCGGTGGACGACGCGCTCATGGGCGTGACGCACGTGCTCCGCGGCGAGGACCTGCTGTCCTCCACCCCGCGGCAGATCGCGCTGTACCACGCGCTCATCGACGCCGGCGTGACGACCTTCGTGCCGCGGTTCGGCCACCTCCCGTACGTGATGGGCGAGGGCAACAAGAAGCTCTCCAAGCGCGACCCGGAGTCGAACCTGTTCCACCACCGCGACCGCGGCTTCATCCCGGAGGGCCTGGTCAACTACCTGGCGCTCCTCGGCTGGTCACTGACCCACGACCGCGACGTGTTCTCCATCGACGAGCTGGTCGCCGCGTTCGACGTCGCCGACGTGAACCCGAACCCGGCCCGCTTCGACCAGAAGAAGGCCGAGTCGATCAACGGCGACCACATCCGGCTGCTGGAGGTCGGCGACTTCGCCGAGCGGACCATCCCGTACCTGGTCGCCGCTGGCCTGGTCACCGAGCCGCTGACGGACGCCCAGCTCGCGGTGCTGGCCGAGGCCGCGCCGCTCGTGCAGGAGCGCGTGCAGCTGCTCGGCGAGACGCCCGGGATGCTGGGCTTCCTGTTCACGGACGCCGCGTCGCTGACCGTCGAGGCCGACGCCCGCGCGTCGCTGCCCGACAACGCCGGCGAGGTGCTGGCCGCGTCCCTCGGCGCGCTGGAGGCCGTGCCGGAGGCGGAGTGGACGCACGACGTGATCGAGGCCGCCCTGCGTGACGCCCTGGTGGAGGCCCTCGGGCTCAAGCCGCGCGTGGCGTTCGGGCCGCTGCGGGTCGCCGTCTCCGGTCGCCGGGTGTCGCCTCCGCTGTTCGAGTCGATGGAGATCCTCGGCAAGGCCGAGTCGCTCGCCCGGCTGGACGCGCTGTCGGCGAGCCTGAGCTAGGCGGGACCGTGGGGGCGAGCGTCGAAGTCATCGTCGTCGGGGGCGGCCCGGCCGGCCTCAGCGCCGCGCTCAACCTGGCGCGTGCACGGCGGCGGGTGCTCGTCGTGGACGGCAACCGGCCGCGCCACGCGGCGACGCTGCAGGCGCACGGCTTCCTCAGCCGCGACGGCGTGCCGCCCGCGGAGCTGCGCCGGCTCGGCCGCGAGGAGGTCTCCGGGTACGACGACGCCGACGTGGTGTTCGCCCAGGTGGAGTCCGTGACCGTGGACGCGGACGGCTTCCGCGTGCGCGGCACGGGCGTGCGGGGCGGCGCGGATGTCGACGCCGTGGCGGACACGGTCGTCATCGCGACCGGCGTGGCCGAGACGATGCCCGCCCTCCCGAGCCTGCGCGCCTTCTACGGCACCCAGCTGCACAGCTGCCTGGAGTGCGACGGCTTCGAGAAGGCCGGGGAGCCGCTCGCGTTGATCGGCGAGACGGCCGACCTGGCCGAGCGCGCGCTGCTGCTCACCCAGTGGACGGACGACCTGATCGTCTTCACCAACGGCGTCGCGCCGATCGGGGACGACGAGGAGCGCGCCCTTGCGCGGCTCGGCGTCGGCGTCGAGCGCCGGCCGATCGACGACGTCGTGGGGGAGAAGGGCGCCATGACCGGCGTCCGCCTGGTGGACGGGACCGTGGTGCCCCGGGCGGGCGGATTCGTGAGGCCGGTGTGGACTCCCGCCCTCTCGTTCGCCGACGCGCTCGACCTCGACAGGGACACCGACGGCTACCTGGTGACGGACGCGCACGGCCGCACGTCGCTGCCCGGCGTGTACGCCGCGGGGGAGACCACCGCGCCGGGGCCGCAGCAGCTCATCGTGGCAGCGGGGTCGGGTGCCGTCGTCGCCGCCGCGGTCAACCGCGACCTCATCGGCCTCGCGGTCGACGAGCGCGCCGTCCTGTAGCCCGCATCCGCCGAGGGGCACGTAAACGCCCCTAAAACGCGGTTTTAGGGGCGTTTACGTGCCCCTCGATCGCCTGTTTCGCGCGCTACTCGTCGGGTTCCGCGTTGTAGCGCTCGAGCATGCGCGCGAAGGCCTCCAGGTCGTCCTCCGTCCAGCCGGCCAGCCGCCGCGCGACCGAGTCCAGCACGGTGCGGGTGGAGCGGTCGAAGGCGGCGCTGCCCGCAGGGGTGAGCCGGAGGGCGATGCCGCGCGATCCTCCCGCCGTCTCGTCGTCGGACGCGACGTAGCCGTGCTCCAGCAGGGCGGCGAGCTGGCGCGACACCGTGGAGCGGTTGAGCTGGAAGTGCGTCGCGATGTCGATCGCCCGGCAGCCGGGGTTCTCCTGGATGTAGGTGAGGAGCGAGCGGTCCACCACCGACAGCGCTTCGTCCTCCCGCCGCACGCGCGCCGTCCCGCGCCGGCCGAGGGTGAGGAGCTCGCGCTGGACGCGGGCGATGGGGTCGCGGTTGTCAGGCGCTGTCGGGGCCGTCATCCCTCCACCCTACCGGAATTGGAGTTGCACAATACAACCGTCTATTGTACGTTGCGTTCTGCAACTCAACCGAGAGGATCACCTCGCCGCATGTCCGCGCACCGCATCGCCCCCGTCCCCGCCGTCGCCCGGCCGCCGCGCTTCTGGCCGCCCGCCGCCTTCTGGAAGGCGCTCGGGTCGCACATCGTCATCCCGCTGTTCCTCGCGGCCGGGATGGCGCTGGCCTACCTCGGCGCGTTCCACGCGGCCCAGCCGGACAACATCCCCGTCGGGATCGTCGGCCAGGGCCCGGCGGCCGACGTCTTCGCGCAGACGCTCAACGACAAGGCCCCCAGCGCGCTCGACGTGAGCACGGTCGCGACGGCCGCGAAGGCGAGGGCGGAGGTCGCCGACGGGACACTCTCCGCGGCGTATGCGACCGACGCGACGCACGCGACGATCATCGTGTCCACCGCCGCGTCCCCGGCCGAGGCTTCCGCTGCCGAGGAGCTGATGCTCCCGATCGCCTACCAGCAGCACCTGCCGGTCACCATCGACGACGTGCGCCCGGTGCCGGCAGACGACATGACCGGCCAGGGCCTGTTCTTCATGATGGTGGCGATGAGCGTCGGCGGCTACTCCAGCGCGATCGCCATCTCCGCGGTCGCCGGCCGGCTCGGCATCGGCTGGCGGATCGCCGTGTCCGCCGCGACCGCCGTCGTCGTCTCCGCGATCACGACCGTGGTCGCTGGCCCGCTCTTCCACGTGCTCGCCGGAAACGAGTGGAGCATCGGCCTCCTCGGCGCCCTCTACACCTTCGGAATCATCACAATCGGCGTCGGCCTTCACCCCATGCTCGGCCGCTGGACCACCCCGGTCCTCACCCTGCTGTTCGTCATGCTCAACGTGACGACCTCCGGCGGCATCTTCCCGCAGAACATGCAACCGCCGTTCTTCGCGGGCCTCAGCACGTTCTGGACGGGAGCCGCCTGGCTGGACTCCGCGCGGGCGCTGACGTACCTTCCTGGCCAGGAATTCGGATTCGACGGCCTGCGCCTGGCGCTGTGGGCGACGGCGGGACTGGCGCTGATCGGCGTCAGCCACCTGCTCACGGTGCGCCGTCGCCGGGCCGCCGACGACACCCTCGCGGCGACCCCGGAGGAGGAGGAGACGGCCGCTGTCGCGGCGTGAACGGGAGGCGCCGGGCGACGGCTCGCCCGGCCCGCCCGCGTTTTGTGGAAGCGGCGAAGCATAGGCTATTGTTGTATCTCGTGCCCGGACCACGGTCCGAAGCCCTTGGGGTATGGTGTAATTGGCAACACGGCTGATTCTGGTTCAGTTGTTCTTGGTTCGAGTCCAGGTACCCCAGCAAGACGATGACGTGAGAAAGGCCCGGAATTCCGGGCCTTTTTTCGTTGCCGGGGGGTGGTGTCGCCCGCGGCAGATAGTTGACGCGTACTCAGTTTCGGTGTTCGCTGCAGAGGGCGCCGGCGGTCCCTGGCACCTCCACCGATGGGGACGGAGCGATCGTGAGACAGTGGATGAGCCGGCAACCCGTGTACGTCGTCGGGATCGTGACCGGGGGCCTCTTCGGAGTGCTGACCTACGGCCTGAACCTCGCAACCGGCATGCAGCGGACCGGCTGGCGAAGCGCGGCCGTCGCGGTCATCGGCGCTGTCGTCTTCGGCGTGCTGTTCGCACTGTTCGCCGCCCGGCAGCGCCGCGCGGCCGGCGGTGTCTCGAAGGCGCAGGCGGTGACCGACGCGATCAAGGCCGGCCGGGCGCCCGCCGACGCGCCCGCGGAGGAATGGCGTCCGCTGCTGGAACGACGGCGACGGCAGGCCCGGCTGGTGCGCTGGCTCGGGCCGCTTGTGTTCGGGGTGTTCTCTGCGTTGGCCGTCTACCTCATCGTCACGGACCCGACGCGCCTGGTCCTCGATGTCGTCTTCCTCGTGGTGTTCCTCGGGATCGCGATCTGGTACCCCATCGGCGCCCGCCGGCAGCTCGCAGGCATCGACCGCGTGGAGCGGAACCTTGGGGAGGCTCCCGCTGCTGACGGCTCAGCGTTCACCGAGCCGGACGGCTCCTCGTCGTCGGCAAGACGAGCCGGTGAGAGGTGAGCAGCCGGAGCGCCCATGGTGGGCGAGGTACACCGCTGGCAACCGGGCCATAGACGGTTCTGACTACCCGACCTATCATGGTGCTCATCCGCTGCAGGGGGAGGCGAGCATGACACCGCACACGGCCCAGACGCTCCGACTGATCGGGGTGGCAACCGCTCTGGTCGTCGCGTACCTCACCATCCCCGCCACCATCGTGGGCATGGTGGCCGGCGATTTCGGCCGGTCGTGGTTGCTCCTGATCGGCTTCGCCGCTCTCGCCGGCGGGATCGTCTCCGGGATCTCCGCCTTCAAGGCACGCAGTCGCGTCCCGTACGTCCCGCCTGCCGGACGCTTCGACGCACCGGCGATCCCGCGGGTCCAATCGGACAACCCCGTGCAGTGGTACCCCGGCGTGAACACGAAGAACTGGGACTGGTCCGGGCGGTTTCCCATCCCGAAGAGCGTCCCGAGCGACGTGGAAAGCGATGATCCTCTGGTGAGGCGAGCCTCGAATCGCTGACCGGCAGCACCCGTTGCGATACGATCACCGCGTGCGCGGACGGGAAAGCCACGCTCGGCAGCCGCCCCCTCACCCCTGCACGTGCTGCCCGAACGCGAACCCCAGCGCCGTCCACACGATCACACTGACGAGCGGCGCAGCCCCCGCCAGGATGATCGCGACGATGCCGTTGCGGCGGCCGCGGTTCTGGGCGACTGCCACGATGCCCTGCGTCAGGGCCCAGATGCCGAACACCGAGCCGAGGAGCATCTGGATGCCGAACCAGCCCTGGTCCGGGTGGAGGTTGAAGCCTGCGCTCGAACCCGTGTTGTAGGTGCGGAGCGTCGTCCCGAACAGGCCCTGCAGCACGGAGGCCAGGACGGACACGCTGATCACGCAGATGGCCATGATCATCGCCACCCGGCCCAGCCTGGGCGACTTCGGAGCGGCGGGCGCCGGCGCGGGCGGCTGCGTCGGCCAGGCACCGGCGGCCGGCTGCGCGTTCGCCCACCCGGGCGCGACGGGAGCGCCGGGCGCCACCGGCGCGAAGGCCGCCTCCGGTTCCACCGGCGCAGGGGTCTCAGGGTTGTCGGTCATCTCTTCCTCCACATCGAAGTCGATCAGCGGCTCACGCCGTCGCGGCTGCCGCCGCAGTGTCCGCGTTCGTCCCGCCGTTCACCGGCATGGCGCCGAACACCAGCAGCACCGCGAGCACGCATCCCAGCAGCGCCCCGCCGCCCAGGCAGATCCCCCAGATCGCGCGCGCCCGACCGACGTGCGGCGCCAGGCGTCCCGCGCGGATCAGCGCCGGGATGCCGAAGCCGACGGACAGCCCGACACCGACCAGGATCAGCAGGGCGAGGAGCGGGTCGATGCCGCCGCCGACGGCCAGCGCCAGCACGACGACCGCGACGGCGACCACACCCGCGACGAGCGAGGCGGTGGCGAAGCCGTTGGTCGGGGGAGGGCCGGCGACCGGCGCGGAGGGGGCCAGCGGGCGGACCGCGTCCGTCCAGCGGAGGCCGTCCCACCAGCGCTGGAACCGGGCGTCGGCGTCGGGGTACCAGCCGGGCGGCGGCAACTGGCTCATCGGGCTCCTCGATCGGGGTGCACCGACACTATCGCCCGGCGGACCCGCATCGGAGGATCCTCAGCCTGAAGCACCCGTTCTGGGGGTAGTCACAGCCTGCGGTTCACCTGCTCGTAACCCCGAGCGAGGAGAATCGTCCGACCGGGACAGCGGTACGGGGGTTCCGCGGACCGAAGGTCACTCCATGATGCGGGTGACGGTGCGGCCGATCTCATCCACAGGACGGGATGAGACCGGCCGCACCTCTCTGTTCGAGACCCGAACGTCGACTCGGGCGGTCAGCTCCCCAGGCCGACGCGGTCCACCCGGCGGTGGTACCGCATGCCCGCCACGCCGCCGAGCACGGCGCCCGCGAGGCTGACGATCGCCACGGCCACGGCGGTGATGATGCCGGTCGCGGTGACGGCGCCCTCGTCCAGCGGGATGCGGGGGAAGCCGTTGATGCTGCCGAGGATGTTGTACTGGGCGCCGAGGATGAGGGTGAGGATGGCGACGACCACCGCGATGATGATCGCCCAGATCCACACCGCGAGGCCCTGGCGGGCGCCGTCGAAGCGCGCCATCCGGCCCGCGACGTAGCCGCCGCAGTAGTAGGCGACGAACGCGATCACGACGAGCGCGATCGCGCCGACGACGCCGATCGTCGCGGCGTTCTTGTTGGCCTCGTTCGCTGCGGCGTTCCCGCTTCCGCCGGACGCGCCGAGCCCGACGGCCGCTCCCGCCGCGGCGACCAGCGCGGTCAGGATGACCGCCATCCCGGTCGCGGTGAGCCAGCCGAAGAAGGCCGCGCCGAACTTCATCCCGCCGAACTCGCTGCGCTCACGGGCGACCACGTTCTCGCGGAGGGTGCGGTTGCCGTCGACCCGGAGGGCCTCGTCCGTCTCCTCCTGGGTGTCGCTCGGGTAGCGCGCGGCGCGCGGGTACTCGTCCACCGGCTCCTCGTCGAGGGAGCGGTCGTCCACCCGGCGGTCGTCCACCGGGCGCTCGTCCACCCGGCGCGTGGGGGCCGGGTCGTCGATGCCGTCCTCCACCGGCTCGCCCGCCGCCCGGTGCGCGCCTGCGCCGGCCGCCGTCGCGTCTGCGGGAGCCGCGTCGTACGCCCGGGTCCCCGGCTCGTACGCGCGGGTCTCCGTCGGTTCGTCAGCTGGGGGTCTACGGTCCGTCATCTCGCTGCCTCCTCCACTTTCACCCGCCGGTGCGACGGGCGCGTCGTCAGAACTGCCGCGGCGGACGATAGCCCCGTTCCGGCCCTCGGAGAAGGACCTTGATCAGGCCGGACATCGGGGGTAGGCGAGCGTAGAATCGGTCCCACTCCAGCAGGAGGCCGGCAGGAGGGAGGCGCCCCATGGGGTGGTTCGCCAGGACGCGCAGCGCCGACTCCGTCGCGCTCGCCGAGGACGGCCTGAGCGCGCTGACCCTGCTCGCCGTGCTGGAGGAGGCGGTCTCGCACCTCTCCGCCGCCGAGAGCCTCCTGGAGCGGTGCGCCGTGGCGGGAGAGCCGGGGCGCCCGGTCGGGGTGCGGCAGGCCGACCGCCGGCTGAGCGCCGCGGACGCGCGTCAGGGCCTGCGGCTCCGGATCGCGTTCACCCAGCTCTCGCGCTGGCTCGACGGGATGACGTGCGAGCCGGAGCAGGAGCGGCTGCGGGCGGACGCCTCCCGGCTGCTGCGGTTCTACCTGCTCATGGTGACCTACGCGCTGGACGCCGCGTTCACGCCGCCGGCGCGGCAGCACATCGCGATCCGCGGCGGGCACGGCGGCGCGGCGGGACGACTGGTCGAACTGCGCGACCTGGCGCGCGCGGCGGCCGACTGAGCGCGAAGCGGAGCCGGGCGCTCGCGGTCAGCGCCCTCGGCGCCTCCGCAGCCCGAACCCGATCAGCACCCCGCCGCCGATCGCGACGAGCACCCCGGCGCCGCGGACGAGCCACTGCACGTCACCGGTCGCCGCGTCGACCAGGAGCGGAACGCCGAGCCCCACCACGACGAGCAGGACGCCGCCGATGAAGAACCACGGGGACCCGTTCGTCCGTTCGACCATGCCCCGAGCCTACCGGCGGCGGACCGCGGCAGCCGAGGTCGTCACGCACGGCGGGATTGCAGCGAACCCCGGTAGCGTTGACCACAGTATGCGCACCGACACCCTCGACACTGTCCGGCTCCGCTCGGACTTCCCGATCCTCTCCCGCGAGGTGAACGGGCACCCCTTCGTCTACCTCGACTCCGGCGCCACCTCCCAGAAGCCCCGGCAGGTGCTCGACGCCGAACGCGACTTCGCGGAGCGGTTCACGTCCGCCGTGCATCGCGGCGCCCACACCGTCGCCGGGGAGGCCACCGAACTGTTCGAGGACGCCCGCGCCCGCGTGGCGCGCTTCGTCGGCGCCCGCCCCGAGCAGCTGGTCTGGACCTCCAACGCGACGGAGGGACTGAACCTCCTGGCGTACGGGATGTCGAACGCGTCGGCCGGCCGCGGCGGCGCGGCGGCCGAGCGGTTCCGGGTCGGCCCGGGCGACGAGCTGGTCGTCACGGAGGCCGAGCACCACGCCAACCTCATCCCGTGGCAGGAGCTGGCCGCGCGCACCGGCGCGACCCTCCGCGTGATCGGGCTGACCGACGACGGGCTGCTCCGGCTCGACCAGGCGGCCGAGCTGATCGGACCGCGCACCAAGGTCGTCGCCTTCACCCACGTCTCGAACGTGCTCGGCGCGATCAACCCGGTCGCCGAGCTGGTGGCGCTCGCGCACGCCCAGGGCGCGCTCGCCGTGCTCGACGCCTGCCAGTCCGTTCCGCACCTCGCCGTGGACCTTCCCGCGCTCGACGTCGACTTCGCGGTGTTCTCGGGCCACAAGATGCTCGGCCCGACCGGCGTCGGCGGCCTCTACGGCCGCACCGAGCTGCTCGACGCGCTGCCGCCGTTCCTCACGGGCGGCTCCATGATCACGACCGTGACGCTCGACCACGCCGAGTACCTGCCCGCGCCGCAGCGCTTCGAGGCCGGCACGCAGCGGGTGTCGCAGGCCGTCGCCCTGGCCGCTGCCGTCGACTACCTCGACGCGGTCGGGATGCCGGCGATCGAGGCGCACGAGGCGGAGCTGGGCGCGCGGATGCTCGCCGGGCTCGCGGCGATCCCCGGCGTGCGGGTGCTCGGCCCCGGTCCCGACGTGGAGCGGGTGGGCCTCGCCAGCTTCGTCGTGGACGGCATCCACGCGCACGACGTCGGCCAGTTCCTGGACGATCGCGGCATCGCGGTGCGCGTCGGCCACCACTGCGCGCAGCCGGTGCACCGCCGGTTCGGGGTCACGGCCTCCACCCGGATCAGCGCGTACCTCTACAACACGGCGGACGAGGTGGACGCCGCTGTGGCGGCCGTCGCCGACTCCCGCGACTTCTTCGGGGTGATCGACCGATGAGCGACCTGCAGAGCCTGTACCAGCAGGTCATCCTCGACCACGCGCGCGAGAAGCACGGCTACGGCCTGCGGGAGGACGCCGCGGCGAGTTCGCACCAGTACAACCCGACCTGCGGCGACGAGGTCACGGTGGGCGTGCACCCCGCCGCGGACGGCCGCATCCACGCGATCAGCTGGGAGGGGCACGGCTGCTCGATCTCGACCGCGTCGGCCTCGCTGCTCAGCGACCTGGTGCACGACACGGACCGCGCGGAGCTGGCGGCGTCGATCGCGGCGTTCCGCGAGCTGATGCAGTCCAAGGGCGCCCTGGAGGGCGACGAGGAGCTGCTGGGCGACGCCGTCGCGCTGGCCGGGGTCTCGCGCTACGTCACGCGCGTCAAGTGCGCGATGCTCCCGTGGGTCGCCCTGGAGGACGCCCTCCTCAAGTCCGCCTGACGCTACGGAACCGGGGCGAGGTCGACCTCGTCGGCGATGGCCTCCAGGGCCGAAGGGAGTGTCGGGAACGTCGTGCCGTAGATGAGCCCGGACGGCCCTGCGGCGGTCCAGGTCTCCTGCCGCTTAGCGACCTTGCCGACCAGGTAGCGCTTGTGGCCGCCGAGCGCCTGACGCTGCGCGATCGGAAGCGTCAGCGGGAACGCGTAGACGTCGCCGCGCGGGCTGACCACCAGCTCCCAGCGGGCGCGGCCCGGGTTGAACTTGCTCGTGAAGATGCGCGACATGATGGCCTTTTGTACCCTGCCGCCGCCTCCGGTCGCCATGAAGATGACGACCTGTTGCGCGCTCGCGCGTCACGCGGCGTCACAGGGCAGGCAGCGCCCGCACTCACCCGCGCCGTCACCCGCCGTCGTCAGTCGCCGAGCCCCTCCAGGAAACCCCGGGTGGGCACGAAGAACGTGGTCCCCGTCGTCGCCGTCGAGAAGTCCAGGATGCGGTCGTGGCTGCCGGGCGGGTCCCCGATGAACATCCGCTCCAGCATCCGTTCGATCACCCACAGGTCGCGCGAGTAGCCGATGAAGTAGGTGCCGAACTCGCCGTGGCCGGGCCTGCCGAACGGCATGTTGTCGCGGAGGATGTCGTGCTCGACGCCGTCCTCGTCGGTGATCGTGTTGAGCGTCTTGTGCGCCTTCTGGCCGTGCTCGACGTCCGGCAGCTCGATGTTCTCCACCTTCGTGCGGCCGATGACGCCCTCCTGCGAGGGCACGGGCAGCCGGTTCCAGGAGGTGAGGTCGTGCAGGTACTTCTGGACCACCACGTAGCTGCCGCCGGCGTACGCCGGGTCCTCGTCGCCGACGATCGCGGCCGCCGCCATGTCGCCGCCGGTGGGGTTGGCCGTGCCGTCGACGAAGCCGAGGAGGTCGCGCGCGTCGAAGTAGCGGAAGCCCACGACCTCGTCCACCACCGTCACCGCGTCGCCGAGGGCGTCCAGGAGCTGCCGCTCGAACTCGAAGCAGAAGTCGCCGCGCTCGGCGCGGATGTGGAACAGCAGGTCGCCCGGGGTGGAGACCGCAGTGTGGACCGCGCCCCGGATCTCCGCGAACGGGTGCAGCTCCTTCGGCGGAGCGGCGTCCGTCAGCCTGCCCCAGAACTCCGCGCCGACGCCGATGTTGCACGACAGGTGCGCGTTCAGGTCGCGGAAGCCCACGGTCTTGACGATGTCGGAGATGTTCGCCACCACGTCCCGCGCGATCGCGACCGAGTCGGGGGAGTCCGCGACCGTCACCACGAGGAAGACCGCTGCGCGCGAGAGCGGCGCGTCGACGCTCTGCGGCTCGATCGGGACGCGCTGCCAGGGGTGATCGCCTGTGGAGTTCGCCATGCGCTCACTCTGCCGGAATCGTGCTCTCCGCGGTAGGTCCCGGCGGGTCGCCACGCGCGGTTTCACCCGCTCTCGATTCGCGGTCGCTGCGAGGACCCTGATAGCGTCGAAGAGCTTCGTGCGTCGAACGACTCGGCGCGGGCGAGGTGAACCAGCCCGCGATCAGGGCCGTGCGGCCGCACCGGTGGCCCCGCCCGGATCGTACGGTCGGCTGGCGTGGGCGCACCCCGATGGTCGCGCCAGCGACGGTGATTCGCGCGGAAGGCCCGCGCTCGAGTCATGCTGCCGTCGCCGCGCGCCGTCGGCCCGGGCGCGACCAGAGTGCGCGTGTCCACCAGACGCGAATCGCGCACCGCGGAGAGACACGTTGAGCAACACGATCGCCGTCGAGGCGAGGAACATCTTCAAAGTCTTCGGACGCAAACCCCAGGAGACCGTGCGCCGGCTGCGGCAGGGCGCGAGTAGGAAGGACGTCGCCGCGCTCGGCACGGCCGCCGTCATCGACGCGAGCCTGACCGTCCGGCGCGGCGAGATCTTCGTCGTGATGGGACTGTCCGGCTCGGGCAAGTCCACCCTGATCCGCCTTCTGAACGGGCTCCTGGAGCCCACGTCGGGCGAGGTGGAGGTCATGGGCACCACGATCACGGGCCTCGCCGGAGCCAAGCTGCGCGCCGTCCGGCAGCAGCACATCTCGATGGTGTTCCAGCACTTCGCCCTGCTGCCGCACCGCACCGTCCTGGACAACATCGCCTACGGCTTGGAGGTGCGCGGCATGCCCGCCGCCGAGCGCCGCGAGCGTGCGGCCGAGGTGCTCGAGCTGGTCGGGCTCGGCGGCTGGGGCGACACGCTCCCCGGCGAGCTCTCCGGCGGGATGCAGCAGCGCGTCGGCCTCGGCCGGGCGCTCGCCGCGGACACCGACGTGCTGCTGATGGACGAGGCATTCTCGGCGCTCGACCCGCTCATCCGGCGGGAGATGCAGGAGCAGCTCCTGGAGCTCCAGAGCTCGCTTGGCAAGACCATCGTGTTCATCACGCACGACCTCAACGAGGCGATGTTCCTCGGCGACCGGATCGCCGTGATGCGGGACGGCCGGATCGTCCAGACCGGCACGCCGGAGGAGATCCTCACCGACCCGGCCAACGACTACGTCGCCAGCTTCGTGCAGGACGTCGACCGCGCCCGCGTGCTGACCGCCGCGAGCGTCATGGAGCCGGCCCGCGCGCTGGTCACCGTCGCGGGCGGACCGCGCGCGGCGATGCGCACGATGCGCGACCTCCAGACCTCCGCCGCGTTCGTCGTCGGCCAGGGCCGGCGGCTGCTCGGTGCGGTGCGCGACCGCGACGTGATGCGCCAGGTGCGCGACGGGCAGGGCGACCTGACCGAGGCGATCGACGAGGACATCGCCACGGTGTCCCGCGACGAGGTGCTCAGCGAGCTGGTGGAGCCCTCCGTCGGAAGCGCCCTCCCGCTCGCCGTGGTGGACGACCAGCGCCGCCTGCTCGGCGTCATCCCGCGGGTCACCCTGCTCGCGGCGCTCGGGAACGTCACGAGCGACACCACCGAGATCCCGGTCGTGGTCGAGCCTCCGGCCACCGTTCCGGTGGACGCGATGACGCTGGCCCTGCGCGAGTCCGCCGGGGGCGACCCCATCCCGGTCGCCGCCGACGAGGCGGAGGTGGTCGCGTGAACACCGCACACCTGATCCCGCTCGGCGAGTGGGCGACCGCGGTCGTCGACTTCGTCACCAGGACCTTCGGCGGGCTGTTCGACGTCATCCGCGTGGTCTTCACTGGGATGTACGACGGCGTCGAATGGATGCTGCAGACGCCGCCGTTCTGGGGCGTCATCCTCATCGTCGCGATCCTCGCGGTCTGGCTGCGCGGCTGGGTGTTCGGCGCGGGCACCGTGCTCGGCCTGCTGCTCATCGCGGGGATCGGTCAGTGGCCGAACGCGATGGACACCCTTGCGCTCGTGCTGGTCTCCTCGGCCATCGCGATCGCGCTGAGCGTCCCGCTCGGCATCCTCGCCGCCCGGTCCCGGACCGCGTCGGCGATCATCCGGCCCGTGCTCGACTTCATGCAGACGATGCCCGCGTTCGTGTACCTGATCCCGGCGCTCATCCTGTTCCGGGTCGGCGTGGTGCCCGGCATGGTCGCGACCATCGTGTTCGCGATGGCGCCGGGCGTGCGGCTCACCGAGCTCGGCATCCGCGGCGTCGACACCGAGCTGGTGGAGGCCGGACGCGCGTTCGGCTCGCCGCCGCGGCGCATCCTGCGCCAGATTCAGCTGCCGCTGGCCATGCCGTCGATCCTCGCCGGCGTCAACCAGGTCATCATGCTGTCGCTCTCGATGGTCGTCATCGCCGGCATGGTCGGCGGCGGCGGCCTCGGCCGTGACATCGTCCAGGCGCTCAGCCGCGTGGACGTCGGGCTCGGCTTCGAGGCGGGCATCGCCGTCGTCATCCTGGCGATCGTGCTCGACCGGCTCACCGCAGCGGTCGGGAAGGCGCGGCTGCGGATGCCGAAGCGCGCGCTCGCGGTGCTCGGAGCCGGACTGCTCGTCGTGATCGGCGGGACGGCCGTGACCGCGGCCTCCACCGCGGGCGGCGACAAGGGCGACGTGAAGGTCGCCGTGTTCAACGGCTGGCCGGAGGGCGAGGCAGCGTCGTACCTGTGGAAGCACGTGCTGGAGCGAGAGGGCTACCACGTGGACTTCGAGTACGCCGACGCGGGACCGGCGTTCGCAGGGCTCAGCACCGGCGACTACGACGTCGCGTTCGACGGCTGGCTGCCGACCACGCACGCGCAGTACATGAAGACCTACGGCGCGCACCTCACCGACCTCGGCGCCTGGAACGATGAGGCCAAGCTGACCGTCGCGGTCAACAAGGACGCCCCGATCGACTCGCTCGACCAGCTCGCGTCGCACTCCGCCGACTTCGGGAACCGGCTGGTCGGCATCGAGCCGGGCGCCGGGCTCACCGAGGCGACGCAGAAGAAGGTCATCCCGGAGTACGGGCTGGGGAAGATGAGCTTCGTCACGTCCTCGACGCCCGCGATGCTCGCCGAGCTGTCGAGCGCGATGAAGAAGCACGACAACATCGCCGTGACGCTGTGGCGCCCGCACTGGGCGTACGACCAGTGGAACCTGAAGGACCTCAAGGACCCGAAGAACACGCTCGGCGCGGCGGAGTCCATCCACTCGATCGCGAGCAAGAGCTTCCCGCAGAAGTTCCCGCAGATCGCCGCCTGGGTGAAGAACTTCCGGATGAAGTCGGACATGCTCTACTCGCTGGAGAACGCGATGTACAACGGCAAGGCCGACTCCAGCCAGTACGACGGCATCGTCGAGAAGTGGATGAACGCGCACTCCGCGTACGTCGACTCGCTCACGAAGTAGCCGCCCGCGGGAGGTCGTCCGTCCAGCGCCTACGCTGGGGGGATGACCCTCCCCGCCGGCGACACCGTCGTCACCTACCCCGACGGCGACCTCGCCTCCACCGGAACCGTGCTGCACGTCGAGCCCCTCGCCGACGGCCGCAGCGCCGTGATCCTCGATCGCACGGCCTTCCACCCGGTCGACCCGGTCTGGCCCGACCAGCCGGCCGACACCGGCACGCTGACGGTCGGAGGCAGGCGCATCCCGGTCGTCGGCGCGGTGGTCGGCGCGACCGACGGGACGACGCTGCACATCGGCGACGCCCCCGTCCGCACCGGGACCGAGGGGTGGTCGTTCCTGGTCTGCCACCTGGTGGAGGACGCGACGGGCGTCGAGCCGGGCGCCTCGGCCGAGGTGACGGTCGACGCGGAGCCGCGCCTCGGCCTCTCCCTCGGCCACACCGCCTGCCACCTGGCGTCCCTGGCGCTGGACGAGGCGCTCTCCGGGCTCTGGACGAAGGAGGTCCCGCTCGACGGGCGCGGCCGGCCGGCGTTCGACCAGCTCGCCATCGCCTCCTCGCGCATCCTCCCCGACGGGTCGGTGGACGAGTACCGCATCGGCAAGGGCCTGCGGAAGAAGGGCTTCGCGGCCGCCGAGCTCCCCGGGCTGCTCGATGAGGTGACCGACGCCGCCAACGCGCGGCTGGCCGGATGGGTGGCGGCAGGGGCGGACGTCGCCATCTCGATCGAGCGGGACGGCGACGGGCTGGGGGAGCGCCGCCGGTGGCGCGCGGAGCTGCCGGACGGCGTGGTCGTCATCCCGTGCGGCGGCACGCACCTGCACTCGCTGGCCGAGGTCGCGGACATCCGCGTGGAGCTCGACTACGACGCGGAGGCGGCCTCGCTCACGATGCGGACGGCTGCCGTCCCGCGCTGACGCACCGGATCAGCGGGTCAGCCCTTCAGCGGGTCAGCACCGAGACGACCGGCAACGCGACGGCGACCGCGCCGAGCGCGGCCGCGAGCAGCCAGCCGGCGCGGACGAGCTGCGCGGTCCTGACCTCGCGCTCGATGACCGCGAAGCGTTCCACCGTGTCGGCGGGCGAGTCCAGCGGGCGCCAGGTCGCCGGGTCGTCGAACAGCCGGGCGACCTCGGCGGTCGTGGCGGCGTCCAGCACGGCCGGGCGCCGGGTCAGCCACCGGACGAGCTGCTCGGCGCGCAGCACCACGACCCGGCGCGGCTGCTGCCGCACCGTGACCTCCTTCGTCCCGACGAGCGCGACCACGGCCGTCACGGGCGCCGCGATGCCCGCCTGCGCGAGCACGCCGCGCACGCGGGAGGCCTCCAGGTCCGAGTTGCGCGGGTACGGCTGCTTCTGACCGGCGACCATCACCGCGCGCTCTCCCACCCAGACGCGCTGGCCGCGGTGGTGCTTGGTGTTGACGACGAACACGCCGGGCGGGCCGACCACGATGTGGTCGACGTCGGACACGGCGCCGGAGGCGTCGGGACGCGTGCCGACCGGGATGGCGTGGAAGACGCTCCAGCCCTCCGGAAGCCGGTCGAGCAGGGCGCCCACCTCGCGCTCGCCGAGCGCGCCGGCGAACCAGGGTGCGGTGTCCGCGCCGATCGGCCGGGCGCCGAGGGCGCGCGCGAGGGCGGACCGAGGCGGTGTCTGGGTGTGCAGGAGCACCACCTGCTCCATCACCGCGGCGCCTGCCGCGCGGTCGCGCATGCGCGTCGTGCGCCGTCCGTCCTCGTTCATCCCCGCCAGCGTACGGACGCGCGGGAGGTCGCCCCAGTCCCCAGTGAGGGACGACCGCAGCGGCCTACCCCTGGCCGGGTGCCCCCTCGCTGCGGGGCAGGTCCTCGTCGGGCAGCCGCTCCTCCAGGGAGTCGTTGCGGCTCTCGATCTCCTCCAGCGCGTCCTCCGGCGTGTCCCCGAGGCCGGAGACCCTGTCGCGGAGCTCGTGCTCCCGGGACTCGGGTGGCTCGGGCGCGTCCTGTCGATCCGTCATGCCGCGCACTCTACGCCCGGCCGGCCCGGGTCAGACCACGATGTCGACGGCGTAGACCTGGTCGGTGGGGTGTCCGGCCTTCTCGTGCACCCGCATCACGGCCTCCTTCGACGGCCCGGTCGACAGGCAGAACACCTTGCCGCTCTCCGGGTCGAGCCAGGCGGTCTCGAAGTGCACGCCCTCCTCGCCCTCGACCGCCAGGTCGGCGGCGTGGGCCTCGGCGAGCTGCTCCTCGGTGACACCGACGAATCCGTCGTGGACGTCCATGAATCGTGACATGATCGGCTCCTTCTCCTCGTGCGCGGAGGATCGTCCCCGCGACGGCCCGAGTCTCCTCGCGCGGGTGCGGCCGTGGCATCGGTCATCCGACCGATCCCGGTGCGTCGCGCGTTCGCCCGGCGCTATGCTTCGCGCATGGATGCGGCGCCGGCGTCGTTCCGGGGCGCCGAACGCGTGTGCCCGGTGTTCGTGGGCAGGGAGGACCTGCTCGCGCTGGCCCGCCGCCGCCTGGCCGCCGCGCAGGACGGCCGGGGCGGTCTGCTGCTCATCGCGGGCGAGGCCGGGATCGGCAAGTCGCGGCTGATGGAGGAGGTCGTCGCCCTCAGCGCCGTGAGGCGCGTCCACGCCGACGCCTACGCCGACGACCGCGAGACCCCGGGGATGCTGCTGCTCGGCGTCGCCGCGTCGCTCGCGGAGGCCGGGGACGGACCGGCGGCCGAGCGGATCAGAGGCCTGGTGCTGCGCGGAGACCCGGCCGACGGCGCCGACCCCGCGACCCGCTCGACCCGCCGCCGCCTCCTGGTCGCCGAGCTGGCCGCCACCCTCGCCACAGCGCTCACGCTGCCGACGATCCTCGCGCTGGAGGATGTGCACTGGGCCGACCAGCTCACCCTCGACGTCCTCCGCCGGGTCGCGGCCGCCGTGCGCGAGCGGCCGAGCCTCCTCGTGGCGACCTTCCGCACCGAGGACCCGGACGTCGCGGCCGAGGCGACCGCGTGGCGGCTCGACCTGGTCGGGCACAGGCTGGCGGAGGAGGTGCGGCCCTCACGGCTCGGCAGCGACGGGGTCGCGCGCATGCTCGCCGCCATCCGCGGGACCGAGCCGTCCGCCGAGGAGGCCGAACGGCTGCACGCGGTGAGCGACGGCATCCCGCTGCACGTGGAGGAGCTGCTCGCCGAGGACTCCGACGGCGCTCCCGAGACGGTCGCCGCGGCCGTGCTGTCCCGCACGCGCGCCCTCGCCCCGGCGTCGGCGGCCGTGCTGGAGGCGGCCGCCGTGATCGGCCGCGAGTCCGACGTCCGGCTGCTGGCGGTGGTCGTCGGCGACGAGTGGGACCGCGCCGCGCGGGAGGCCGCCCTCGACCACCTCGTGGCGCAGCACCTCCTGGTCCGCGTGGCGGCCGGCACGTACGACTTCCGGCACGCGCTCATCCGGGACGCGGTGTACTCGGCCGTGCCGTCCGCGCGCCGCCGCGTCCTGCACGGGCGCGTGGTCGACGCCGGCGCCGGCCTGTCCGACGCGCTGCTCTCGCTGCACGCCGAGCGGGCCGGGCGGGCGCGGGAGGCCTACGCCCTCGCCCGGCGCGCGGCCGAGCGGGCGTCCACGCTGTCGGCGCACCGCGAGGCCGCCGACCTCTACCGCCGCGCGCAGCGGACGATGCCGCTGGCCGTGACCGGCCGCGACCGCGCGGACCTCCTGCGCCGGCTGGGCGCCGAGCTCGCCGCTGTCGACGCCAACCGGGAGGCCGAGGCGGAGCTCGCGCGGGCCATCGAGCTGTACCGCGCCGCCGGACTCGCGCGGGAGGCCGCCGCCGTCGTGCCGGCGCTCGTCGCCGCGCGGCACCTGCTCGGCGCCGACTACCCGTCGCGCGTGGCCGCCCTCCGCGCCGCGCTCGGCTGGATCGACGGCGACGACGACGCGGAGGCCGTCCAGGTGCGCGGCCGCCTCCTCGCCGCGCAGGCCGCCGCCGCCATGCTCGAACGGCGGCTGGACGACGCGCGCAGGGTCGCCCTGGAGGCGCGCGCCCTCCTGACCGCGGAGAGCGACCGGATCGGCCTCGACGCCACCCTCGGCTCCGTCCTGGTGTTCGCGGGGGAGGGCGAGCCGGCGTGGGACCTGCTGCGCGGCGCGGCCGAGCAGGGCGCGGCGCACGGCCGGGAGGAGGCCGCGGCCCGCGCGTACCGCATGCTCGGATCGAGCGCGTCGGTGCTCCTGCAGTACGGGCGCGGCTCGGAGTGGCTGGCCGACGGGATCGCCTACGCCGAGCGCATCGAACGCTGGAACGACGCGCACTACCTCACCGCCCACTTGGCGCACGTCCGCTGGGCCGGCGGCGACCTCCGCGCCGCGGCCGAGCTCGCCGGCCACGCCCTCGCGGACGGCCGGGGCGGCATCACCACGGAGGTGACCGCCCTGCACGTCCTCGGCTACTGCGCGCTGTCCTCCGGCGACCTCGCCCGCGCCGACGAGCTGCTGCGCCGGGCGGAGGGGATCGGCGAGCGGATGCAGGAGCTGCAGCGGCTGTCGCCCGCGCTGTGGGGGCTGGCCGAGACGGCGCTGCTCGCGGACGACCCGGCGGGCGCGGTCGGCTACTGCGAGCGCGGCGCGGCCGAGTCGCACCGCGTCGAGGACTCCGCCTACGCGTTCCCGTTCGCGGTCACCGGCGTGCGCGCGCACCTGGCCGCAGGTGACGTCGCCGCCGCACGGTCGTGGCTGGAGCGGGTGGGCGCCCTGGTCGAGCGCCGACGGATCCCGGGGACGGAGTTCGCCCTCCAGCACGCCGCGGGCGTCCTCGCGCTGCGCGAGCGGCGTCCCTCCGACGCCAGGGAGCTGCTGGAGTCGGCCTCCGCCGGGTGGGACGCGCTGGGCCGCTGGTGGGAGGGCACGCAGGCCATCCTGGACCGCGCCGAGTGCGCGCGCCGCACCCGCAGCCCCGCGGAGGCCGCAGCCCTCGTCGCCGAGGCGCGGACGCGGGCGCGCGGGACGGTCCTGGAGCGCCGGACCGACGAGTTGGCCGCCCGGCTGGCCGAGGGGGTCGAGCCGTCGACGCTCAGCGCCCGGGAGGAGGAGGTCGCCGCGCAGATCGCCGGAGGCGCGACCAACCGGGAGATCGCGGCCGCCCTCCACATCGCCCCGAAGACCGTCTCGACGCACGTGGAGCACATCCTCGCCAAGCTCGGCGCCTCCCGTCGCTCGGAGATCGCAGCCTGGGCGGCCGGGCGCAGGGGGTGACGGACCTCGTGCGCGGCGGTCTACCATGCCCCACATGAGCCAGATCGAGACCGGGATCGTCTCCTACACGCTGTCCTCCGACTACTACGCGCAGGTCGGCGCCGACTTCGACACCGAGGCGGTGGACGACGCCATCCTGGCCGAGCTGAACCGCAAACTGCCGACCGGGATCGTCGTGGAGCGCAGCGGGAAGGTGCTGGCCGACGAGCAGCTGGCCGACGTCGCGCGGCAACTGGACTGGCCGGCGCTGCTCCAGCAGATCGACGTGGACCAGATCCTCGCCGATCACGCGCGCTGAGCGCTCTTGACCGTCTCGTAGGCCGCGAGCGCCGCGCGCCGCGAATCGGCGAGGTCGACCACCGGCTCCGCGTACCCGGCCGTGTCCCACTCCGGGACCCAGCGCCGCACGTAGTCGCCGTGCCGGTCGAACTTCGTCCGCTGCAGCTCGGGGTTGAACACGCGGAAGTAGGGCGCGGCGTCGGCTCCGGAGCCGGCGACCCACTGCCAGTTGAACGGGTTGCTCGCGGGATCGGCGTCCACCAGCGTGTCCCAGAACCACTGCTCCCCGCGCCGCCAGTCGATCAGCAGGTTCTTGGTGAGGAACGACGCGACGACCATCCGCACCCGGTTGTGCATGGATCCGGTTGTCCACAGTTCTCGCATCCCCGCGTCCACGAGGGGGACGCCGGTGCGACCCTGTTGCCAGGCGCGCAGCACGGACGGGTGCAGCCGCGGCCAGGGGAAGGAGTCGTACGCGCGATGGATGTTGACGGTGGCGAGGTCGGGGTGCTCGAAGAGCGTGTGATACGCGAACTCGCGCCAGCCGAGCTCCGAGAGGAAGGTGGCGGCCGCGTCGCCCGTGCGTGCGTCGCGAGCGGCGCTGATCGTGTGCCAGACCTGGTGCGGGCTCAGCTCTCCCCAGCGCAAGCGCGGGGACAGCCCGGAGGTGCCGTCGACGCCCGGCACGTCCCGGTCCTCCCGGTACTGGGCGAGGGCGCCGGCGGCGAACGCGTCGAGGGCGGAGTGGGCTTCCTGCTCGCCCGGCTCCCAGGCCTCGCGGAGGCCGGCCGCCCAGTCCGGGTGGGTGGGCAGGAGGCCCAGGTCGTCGATCGCGAGGCCGTCCACGGTCGGGCCGTGCTCCAGCCGGGCGGGGGCGGAGAGCGGCTTGCGCGGCGGCGGGGCGGACAGGCACGCGCGCCAGAACGGGGTGAAGACCGAGAAGGGCGTGCCGGAGCCGGTGCGGATCGTCCACGGCTCGAAGAGCAGGCTCGCGCCGAAGCTCTCCGCCTCGATCCCGGCCTCCCGCGCGGCGGTCTTCACCGCGGTGTCGATCCGCCGCTCCGGGCCTCCGTAGCGCCGGTTCCAGAAGACCGCCGCGGCGCACACGTCGGTCAGGAGCGCGGCGATCGTCGGCTCGGCCGGCCCGCGGAGGACGACGAGCCGGGAGCCCCGCTCGCGGAGGCCGGCGTCCAGGGAGGTCAGGCTGTGGTGCAGCCACCACCGGGCCGCGCCGCCGGGCGGCCGCAGGCCGGGGGAGCGGTCGTCCCAGACGAAGACGCAGACGACCGGGCGCCCGGTGCGGGAGGCCGCGTCGAGCGCCGGGTTGTCGGCGACGCGGAGGTCGTCGCGGAACCAGACGACGGCCGGGCGCGGGTCGGAGGCCGCGCTCACAGGTCGAGCGTGTCGCCCGGCTCCAGGGCGAAGAACTCGCCGCCGTTCTGCTCGGTCGCCCACGCGATCCGGGAGTTCGACAGGTCCTTTCCCGCGCGCGACAGCACCATCTCGTGAGTGGGGAAGCTGCGCTTCGGCTTCGTCGCGAGCACGTAGTCGATCGTCTCCGCGACCTTCATCCACGGCGCGCCCGCGGGCACCGCCAGCACGTCGAGCTCGACGCCGTCCGGGATGACGAACGAGTCGCCCGCGTAATACAGCTCGTCGTTGACCAGCACGCCGAGATTGTCGACCACCGGGATGCTCTCGTGGATGACGGCGTGCCTGCCGCCGAAGAAGCGGAGCGTGAACGGGCCGGCCTCCACCGTGTCGCCCGCGTGCACCACCGTGATGTCGAAGTCCGCCGCCGCCCGGGCCACACCCTCCGGGGCGAAGATCGGCGCCTCCGGGCTCAGCTCGAGCACCCGCTTCAGCTGCTCGGGCGTCCAGTGGTCGGCGTGCTCGTGAGTGATGACGACGGCCACGGTGTGGGCGGTGTCCGTCAGCGGCGAGGTGAAGCTGCCCGGGTCGATGAAGAGCTTCTTCCCGGACTCCTCCAGGAGCAGGGCGGCGTGTTCGAACTTCGTCAGTCTCATGGGTTCATCAAACCTCCACCCGGCTGCGCGCGCCACCTCCGGTCGTGTCGCGCGCTCGCGGACGCCCGCTATGCCATAGTCGTGGTCTATGTCTGTCTCCCCTCGGACCGTGGTCGTCGCGGTCAACCCGATGGCGTCCTTCGGGCGCCGTCGTGACGTCGGGCCGCGCGTCGCGGAGCGGCTGCGCGCCGCCGGCCACACGGTGATCGCGGTGGACGAGGCCAACATCGAGCTGCTCCGCAGGGAGACCATCCGCGCCGTCGAGGCCGGCGCCGACGCGCTCGTGGTCGTCGGGGGAGACGGCATGGCGAACCTCGGCATCAACATCGTCGCGCAGACGGACGTCCCGCTCGGGATCGTGCCGAGCGGCACCGGCAACGACCTCGCCGACGGCCTCGGCATCCCCACCGACGACGCCGATGCCGCGACCGACCAGCTCCTGGAGGCGCTCGGACGGCCGCCGCGCACCATCGACGCCGGACTCATCCGGCACGGCGAGCAGCACGGCGAGCTCAGCACCTGGTTCGGCTGCGTGCTCTCCGCCGGCTTCGACGCGACCGTGAACGAGCGCGCCAACCTGATGACCCGCCCGCGCGGCCGCAGCCGCTACGTCTTCGCGCTGCTCCGGGAGCTGGCCGTCCTGCACCCCCGCCCGTACCGCATCGTCGCGGACGGCGAGGAGATCGCCACCGAGGCGATGCTGGTCTCGGTCGCCAACAACCGCTCGCTCGGCGGCGGCATGCGCATCGTCCCGCACGCCGACCTCGGCGACGGCCGCTTCGACCTGTTCGTGGTGACGAAGATGTCCCGCCCGCGCTTCCTCCGGCTCTTCCCGAAGGTGTTCCGCGGCGAGCACACCGACCTCCCCGAGGTGTCCTTCCGCAGCCTCAGCACGGTGCGGATCGAGGCCGAGGGCGTCGTCGCCTACGCCGACGGCGAGCGGATCGGCCCGCTCCCGGTGGAGGTCACCGTCGTCCCCGGCGCGCTCCGCGTCCTGGTCTGACGACCGCGCGACACTCCCGGGATGGCGGCCCCGTTTTGGAGGAAGGCCCCGTTCTGTGGCATTATCGATGAGTTGCAAGACGGCCCCATCGTCTAGCGGCCTAGGACGTCGCCCTCTCACGGCGGTAACGCGGGTTCAAATCCCGCTGGGGTCACCAAGAGCCCGGACACCAGTCATTCACTGGCGTCCGGGCTTTTTTCATGCCCAACCTCGGACACTTCCCCCTTCAGCATCCCGCCAGGGTCCTGACAGTGAATGCGCAGCGAAATCCGCGCAAACCGGCTTTCGGTCAAACGTTTGCATGATTCACCCTTTATTTCGGTCGCTCGCGGAGGGCGTGCGGCGAAGGTGCGAAATCGACCTGGGGGTTCGAGTATGACGGTGTCCAGTCCTGTGATCGACGGGCGAAGTCCCGACGACGTCGCTCCGGTCGCCGACCCACAGGGTGCGGACGGCGGCCGTCGCATCTATCCGATCGAGGTCGTGGTCAACGGGCGCACGCTTCGGGCGACGCGCGCGATGGGGGAGATCTTCATCCGGACCGCGCGCGTCAACGTCACGAGCGCGGGCTGCCCGCTGACCGTGCTCTCCCACTCCGGCGGCGTCGAGCTGCTGCACATCACCGACGCCACGCCCATCGTGGTCCGGGACCTCGAAACCTCCACGTCACCGGCCACCCGGAAAGGACTCACCATGAACGTCTCAGAGCGCATCGTCTCGGCCGCGTACGGACTCTTCGCACACCGCGCCGTCCACGAGGTCACCCGCGAGCAGGTGCTGGCGGCCTCCGGCGTCACAGCGGAGGAGCTCGACAGCGAGTTCGCGTCGCTCGACGCCCTGGCCGAGGCGTGCCTGAGGCGGCGCGAGCGCGAGTGGACAATCGGTCTGGTCCGCGCCGGCGTGCAGGAGCGCAGCGACCGGCCCGAGGAACAGCTGCTGGCGATCTTCGACGTGTTCGACGAGTGGTTCCACCGCAGCGACTACGAGGCGTGCATGTTCGTCAACGTGCTGCTGGAGATGGGCAAGGACCACCCGCTGGGGCGCGCGAGCGTCGAGCACCTCACCTACATCCGCGGCCTGGTGTCGGGGCTCGCGGCGGAGGCCGGCCTGGCCGAGCCCGAGGAGTTCGCCTACTCGTGGCACATCCTGATGAAGGGCGCGATCATCAACGCGGTGGAGGGCGACGGAGCCGCGGCGAGGCGTGCGCAGGCGATGGGGCGCGCCCTCATCGCCCAGCATCGACGGCCGGCGGAGGAGACGCCCGACGCGGCGGCGCACCAGCTGGACCCGCGCTGGGCGCTCGGCTGAGCCCACAACGGCGAGAACCGCCTGTCGACTCTTGATGCCGCGGCGGAGCGACCTTAAACTGGGGATGCGTTCACGAAACGCGTGGTTCCCACTCCCATCTGGTCGCCGGTGCCGACCGTCCGGCGTCATGTGGTCCTCCATTCGCGCCCACCATCGCCGTCGCGACGAGACGCCTCGAGTCTCAGGCAGATGAATCATGCACACCACACTGAAGGCGGAGGCAGGAAGCCCCCGCCACTACGCTCTCGCCCGGCCCGGGCGAACGCCGACAACCGTCCCACACACGAATCGGATCCGCGTGATCGGGGCGGACGACACCATCGTGAGCGTCGTCCTCGACGTGAGCCGGATCCGCGCGGAGACCGACGAGCTCAGGCTCGGCGGCGCGGTCATCGGATACGTCACCCGCGCGGAGCACTGCTTCATCGCCTCCGCGAGCCCACGGCCCGGGACCGCCGGCGCGGCCGGCACCTTCGACCTGTGGGACCAGGCCGCGGCCGAGCTCCTTCTCCAGCGGCACGATTGAGGGGATGCGCCGCCGACCTCCGCACCCTTCGTCGGTCGTCTCTGCTACCGTCGCCACCATGCTGAGTCCGGTCGCCGAGGGCGTGCGCGTCCACCAGAGCGAGTTCTGCCAGACCAACACCGTCGTGGTCGACGGCGACGCCGGTGCGCTGCTGGTCGATCCCGGCATCCTCGACGTGGAGCTGGGCGGCGTCGCGGCCGAGCTGCGCGCCTCCGGAACCCCGGTCGCGGCGGGCTTCGCCACGCACCCGCACTGGGATCACGTGCTCTGGCATCCCGCGTTCGGCACGGCGCCCCGCTTCGCGACGGCCCGCGCCGCCGGCGCGATCGAGGCCTTCCTCGCGAACGAGGCGTGGCGGGAGCGGGTCGCCCCGATGATCCCGGCCGACATCGCCGAGCGCGTGCCGCTGACCCTTTTCGGCGAGCTCACCGCCCTCCCGGACGGCGCCGAGTGGGTCCCGTGGGACGGCCCGCGCGTCCGCGTCGTCGAGCACCGCGCCCACGCGGCCGGCCACGCGGCGCTGCTGATCGAGGAGTCCGGCGTCCTCGTCGCCGGCGACCTCCTGTCGGACGTGCTGGTGCCGCTGCTCGACCACAGCGCGGACGACCCGATCGAGGACTACCTCGCGGCCCTGACGCTCATCGAGAGCATCGCCGACGGCGTCCGGGTCGTCGTCCCCGGCCACGGCTCGGTCACCGGAGTGGACGGCCTCCGCGAGCGCATCGAGCTCGACCGCGCCTATCTGCGCGCGCTCCGCGCCGGCGAGCACCCGGCGGACGACCCGCGGCTCGGGCCGGACGCCGTCTACGACTGGGTGGCCGGCGTGCACGAGCGGCAGGCGGGGCTGCTGGCGCAGCGGTAGTGCAGGGACGACACCCGCCGACCGGCTAGACTGGATGTTCGCGAAGGGGAGTATCCCGAAGGGGCCGAGCGGCCTCGCGCTGTGCACGTCATCACGGTCCACTCAGGCCCGGGCACAGCGGCACGGATGTGCGGGAGAGACTTTCGGGTCCGTCCCGTACGCCCTTCGAAAGGTCTCCTCCCGTGGAACTCGCCCTCCCGCTCTGGTTCGAGGTCGGCAGCTTCGTCGTCCTGCTGCTCGTGCTCGCCTTCGATCTCCTGATCGTCTACAAGCGGCCGCACATCCCCAGCCCGCGGGAGTCCGCCCTGTGGGTGGCCTTCTACGTCGGCCTCGCGCTCATCTTCGCGCTGCTCATGCTGCTGATCGGCGACGCCGAGCACGCCGGTCAGTTCCTCGCCGGCTGGCTCACCGAGTACAGCCTGAGCATCGACAACCTGTTCGTGTTCGTGATCATCATGGGCAGGTTCGCTGTGCCCAGGAAGTACCAGCAAGAGGTGCTCATGGTGGGCATCATCCTGGCGCTGGTCTTCCGCGGCGTGTTCATCCTGCTCGGCGCCGGCCTCATCGCGAGCTTCAGCGCGATCTTCTACCTGTTCGGCGCCTTCCTGCTGTGGACGGCGTTCAACCAGGCATTCGGGAAGCACGACGACGAGGGTACGAAGGACGGCCTGCTCATCCGGTTCGCCCGGCGTCGCCTGAAGGTCTCCGACCAGTACGAGGGCAACAAGCTGCGCACGACGGTGAACGGCAAGCGGATGTTCACGCCGCTGATCATCGTGTTCCTGGCCCTCGGGACGACCGATCTCCTGTTCGCGCTCGACTCGATCCCGGCGATCTTCGGCATCACGCAGAGCGCGTTCATCGTGTTCACCGCGAACGTCTTCGCCCTGATGGGGCTGCGCCAGCTCTACTTCCTGCTCGGGCACCTGCTGGAGAAGCTCGTCTACCTCAAGTACGGGATCGCGTTCATCCTCGCGTTCATCGGCGTCAAGCTGGTCTTCCACGCCATGCACGAGAACACGCTCCCGTTCGTCAACGGCGGCGAGCACATCGAATGGGCGCCCGACATCAGCACCTGGACCTCCCTCGCGGTCATCGTCGGTGCGATGGCGGTCGCGACCGTCGCTAGTCTGGTGAGGCTGCACCTGAGCGGCACCACCGTCGAGGAAGCCATCCACGGGGATGACGACCCGGCGACGACGACCGCAGAGGCCGCCCCGGCCGCGAACCCCCCGGAGGACCCACGCACATGACTTCCCGTGTCGAGGTGAGCGCCAGAAGCGACACCGGAGCGGTCCGGCAGATCAACGAGGACAGCTACCTCGCACAGGACCCGGTCTTCGTGGTCGCGGACGGGATGGGCGGTCACGCGCGCGGCGACGCCGCGAGCCGGACGGCGATCGAGAGCCTCGCACGCACCCTCCCGGCCGGCTCGACCCCGACGCCAGAGGAGGTCATCACGGCGATCGACGAGGCGAACGCCGCGGTGCGCGCGCTGTCCGACGCGGAGGAGACCGGCGCTGCGGTCGCCGGCACCACGCTGACCGGCGTCGTGCGGGTCCGGGTGCCGGAGCGCGCGGCGGAGGAGTGGATGGTCGTCAACGTCGGCGACTCGCGGGTCTACGCGTGGGACGAGCGCGAGCTCCGGCAGCTCACGTCCGACCACTCGGCCGTGCAGGAGCTGCTCGACGCCGGGCTGATCACCGCCGAGCAGGCGGCCGTGCATCCCGAGCGCAACGTGATCACCCGCGCGCTGGGCGCCGAGGACTTCGTCGACACCGACAGCGAGCTGCTCCCGCTGGACGACGGCCGGACCTTCCTGGTCTGCTCCGACGGCCTCACGCGGGAGCTGAGCGACGAGACGATCGCGGAGCTGCTGGCCGGCGATCCCGCCGATCCGGCCGCCGTGCTGGTGGAGGCCGCGGTCGCGGCGGGCGGGCACGACAACGTCACGGTGCTCGTGGTGCGCCCGGTCGCGGACCGCCCCTGACGGCCGCGAGCCGTCGGCCGCGAGCCGTCGGCCCTGGCCCCAACACGGGTGATAACCTGAATCCGTGTTCGCGGGTCTGCTCCTTCTTAGCCGCCGCGGCGAGTCCTAATCCTCAGGCCACCCTCGCCGCGGAGTCCGTCGACGGCTGAACCGTGAACGAAGCTCAAGGAGTACCGAGATGACGACGCAGCACAGTCCGCTGACCCTGGCGGAGAAGGTGTGGCGAGACCACCTGGTCGTGAAGGGTGAGGACGGCACGCCCGACCTGATCTACATCGACCTCCACCTGGTCCACGAAGTGACCAGCCCGCAGGCGTTCGACGGCCTGCGCATGGCGGGCCGCCCGGTCCGCCGCCCGGACCTCACCATCGCGACCGAGGACCACAACACGCCGACCATCGGCATCGACCGGCCGATCGCCGACCTCACCAGCCGCACGCAGATCGAGACCCTGCGCCGCAACGCCGAGGAGTTCGGCGTCCGGCTGCACTCGCTCGGCGACGTCGAGCAGGGCATCGTGCACGTCGTCGGCCCGCAGCTCGGCCTCACCATGCCGGGCATCACGGTCGTCTGCGGCGACTCGCACACCTCCACGCACGGCGCGTTCGGCGCGATGGCGTTCGGGATCGGCACCAGCGAGGTCGAGCACGTGCTCGCCACGCAGACGCTGCCGCTCAAGGCGTTCAAGACGATGGCCATCACGGTCGAGGGCGAGCTGCGTCCCGGCGTGACGGCGAAGGACATCATCCTCGCGGTCATCGCGAAGATCGGCACCGGCGGCGGTCAGGGCTACGTGCTCGAGTACCGCGGCAGCGCGATCCGCGCCCTCTCGATGGAGGGCCGCATGACAATCTGCAACATGTCGATCGAGGCGGGCGCCCGCGCCGGCATGGTCGCGCCCGACGAGACCACCTACGCCTACCTGAAGGGCCGCCCGCACGCGCCGGAGGGCGCCGACTGGGACGAGGCCGTCGCCTACTGGGACACCCTCGCCACGGACGACGACGCGGTCTTCGACGCCGAGGTCTACCTCGACGCCGCCGAGATCGAGCCGTTCGTGACCTGGGGCACCAACCCCGGCCAGGGCGTCTCGCTGAGCGAGTCCGTCCCCGACCCGGCGGCGATCGCCGAGCCCAACGCCCGCGCCGCCGCCGAGCGCGCGCTGGAGTACATGGACCTGGCTCCGGGCACGCCGATGAAGAGCATCCCGGTCGACGCGGTGTTCATGGGCTCCTGCACCAACAGCCGCATCGAGGACCTGCGGGCCTTCGCGTCCGTGATCAAGGGCCACAAGAAGGCCGAGGGCGTGCGCGTCATGGTCGTCCCCGGCAGCGCCCGCGTGCGCATCGAGGCCGAGGCGGAGGGGATCGACAAGATCGTCGAGGAGTTCGGCGCCGAGTGGCGGTTCGCCGGCTGCTCGATGTGCCTGGGCATGAACCCCGACCAGCTCGCGCCGGGGGAGCGCTGCGCCTCCACGTCGAACCGCAACTTCGAGGGCCGGCAGGGCAAGGGCGGCCGCACCCACCTGGTGTCGCCGCTGGTCGCGGCGGCCACGGCCATCCGCGGCACGCTGTCCAGCCCGTGGGACCTGGAGCACGACGACGTCGATACCCGCAGCGGAGAGAAGGTGGGCGCCTGATGGAGAAGTTCGAGACCGTCACCGGTGTGGCCGTGCCGTTCCGCCGGTCCAACGTCGACACCGACCAGATCATCCCCGCCGTGTTCCTCAAGCGGGTCACCAAGACCGGCTTCGACGACGCCCTCTTCCACGAGTGGCGCAAGGATCCTGAGTTCATCCTCAACAAGGACGCCTACCAGGGCGCGACCGTGCTCGTCGCCGGCGCCGACTTCGGTACGGGCTCGTCGCGCGAGCACGCCGTCTGGGCGCTCCGCGACTACGGTTTCAAGGTCGTCCTGAGCCCGCGGTTCGCGGACATCTTCCGGGGCAACTCGGGCAAGCAGGGACTGCTCACGGGCATCATCTCCGAGGAGGACGCCGAGCGGCTCTGGACGGCCATCGAGGCCCAGCCGGGAATATCCGCGACGGTGGACCTGGTTGCCAAGACTGCGACCGTCGGTGAGGTCCAGGTGTCTTTCGACATCGACGACTACACTCGTTGGCGTTTGCTCGAAGGGTTGGACGACATCGCTCTGACCCTGCGCGACGAGGCGCGAATCTCCGAATACGAAGCCGCACGCGCAAGCTGGCGGCCCAAGACACTCCCGGTGAAACTTTGAACTCACTTCTTCAGGACGCTCAGGCGGCAGGCGCGCACGTCGGTCTCACGGCCGACCGCATCACGATCAACGGCGGTCGCCCACTGCGGGGCCGCATCGAGGTGCGCGGAGCCAAGAACTTCGTCACCAAGGCGATGGTCGCCGCCATCCTGGGCGAGGGCCCGAGCGTGTTGCGGAACGTCCCGAACATCAGCGATGTCCGGGTCGTCCGCGGCCTCCTCGAGGTCCACGGCGTGAAGGTGACCGACGGCGCCGAGGAGGGCGAGCTCCTGCTCGACCCCAGCGCGGTCGAGTCGGCCCACATGGCCGACATCGACGCGCACGCCGGGTCGAGCCGCATCCCGATCCTGTTCTGCGGTCCGCTGCTGCACCGGCTGGGCGAGGCGTTCATCCCCGACCTCGGCGGCTGCCGGATCGGCGACCGCCCGATCGACTACCACCTGGAGGTGCTGCGCAAGTTCGGCGCCGTGGTGGACAAGCTCCCGAGCGGCATCCGGATGACGGCCCCCGAGGGCCTGCACGGCGCCAAGCTCGAACTGCCGTACCCGAGCGTCGGCGCCACCGAGCAGGTGCTGCTCACCGCCGTCCGCGCGGAGGGCATCACCGAGCTCAAGGGCGCGGCGATCGAGCCCGAGATCATGGACCTGATCAACGTCCTCCAGAAGATGGGCGCGATCATCTCGGTCGACACCGACCGCGTGATCCGCATCGAGGGCGTCGACAAGCTCGTCGGCTACAGCCACACCGCGCTGTTCGACCGCAACGAGGCCGCGAGCTGGGCCGCTGCGGCCCTCGCGACCAACGGCGACATCTACGTGGGCGGCGCCCGCCAGCCCGAGATGCTGACCTTCCTCAACGTCTTCCGCAAGGTCGGCGGCGCGTTCGAGATCCACGACGACGGCATCCGCTTCTTCCACCCGGGCGGCCCGCTGAAGCCGGTCGTGATCGAGACCGACGTGCACCCCGGCTTCATGACCGACTGGCAGCAGCCGCTGGTGGTGGCTCTGACCAAGGCGGAGGGCGTGTCGATCGTCCACGAGACCGTGTACGAGCAGCGCTTCGGCTTCACCGACGCGCTCATCGACATGGGCGCGAAGATCCAGGTCCACAAGGAGTGCCTCGGCGGCCACGACTGCCGCTTCGGCCAGCGCAACTTCAACCACTCCGCGGTCATTATGGGCCCGGTGGAGCTGACCGGCGCCGACGTGGAGATCCCGGACCTGCGCGGCGGCTTCAGCCACCTCATCGCCGCCCTGTCGGCGGAGGGTCAGTCGACCGTCAGCAACGTCGGCATCATCAGCCGCGGGTACGAGAAGTTCATCACGAAGCTGGAGCTGCTTGGCGCGGACTTCGTCCTGGAGGGGTGAGGGCCGCGATAATGGGATGGTGCCCCATCCCGACGAACCCGTGAACCCGACCGCGCCCGAGCGCCCCGCCACGCGGCAGCGCTCCGAGAAGTCTCGGCCCTCGATCTTCTGGGTGCTGGCCGGCCTGATCATCCCGCTGGGGAGCCTGCTCGCCCGGTTCCGGATCACCGACGGCCAGAAGCTGCCCAGGCACGGCGCCTACATCATCTCGCCGAACCACTACAGCGAGATCGACCCGGTGATGATCGGCATGGTGGTCTGGAAGCTCGGGCGGCTGCCGCGGTTCCTCGCCAAGGAGAGCCTCTTCCGCATCCCCGTCGCCGGCTGGTTCCTGCGCAAATCCGGGCAGGTCCCGGTGGCGCGCGGCGGCTCCGGGCGCGGCGCCGCCCCGCTGGCCGAGGCGCAGAAGATCGTCGACGACGGCAAGGTCGTCATCATCTACCCGGAGGGCTCGCTGACGCGCGACCCCGACATGTGGCCGATGCGCGGCAAGACCGGCGCGGCCCGCATGGCGCTGGAGCACGACCTCCCCGTGATCCCGATGGCGCACTGGGGCACCCAGCAGGTCATGGCGCGCTACGCGAAGAAGATCAGCTTCTTCCCGCGCAAGACCATCGCGGTCAAGGTCGGCGACCCGGTCGACCTCTCGGCCTTCAAGGGCCGCAGCCTCGACCAGGCGACGCTCACCGAGGCGACCGAGGTCATCATGAACGCGATCACCGCGCTGCTGGAGGACCTGCGCGGCGAGAAGGCGCCGGAGACCCGCTGGGACCCGGCGGCGCACAACCAGAAGGAGACCGGCCGCTTCGATGGCTGACAGGAAAGGCCGGACGGCCGCACGACCGACACAGCCCTCCCGCCGCATCGCCGTGCTCGGCGCCGGAAGCTGGGGGACCACCTTCGCGAAGATCCTCGCCGACGGCGGCAACGACGTCGTCCTCTGGGCGCGGCGACCGGAGCTGGCGCGGGAGATCAACGAGGTGAAGCGCAACAGCGACTACTTGGAGGGCATCAACCTCCCGCGCAACCTGCGCGCGACCTCCCACATCGGCGAGGCGATGCGCGGCGCCGAGCAGGTGTTCGTGTCCATCCCGAGCCAGACGCTGCGCTCCAACCTGGAGTCCATCGCGCCGCACCTCGGTCCGGAGACGATCCTCGTCAGCCTGATGAAGGGCGTCGAGAAGGGCACCGGCCTGCGGATGAGCGAGGTGATCGCGCAGGGCCTCCCGATCGACGCCGAGCGGATCGCCGTCGCCTCCGGCCCCAACCTCGCGCTGGAGATCGCGCGCGAGCAGCCGACCGCCGCCGTGGTGTCGTCGGTGAGCCTGGAGACCGCCCAGGCGGTGGCGATGGCCGCCACCAACCGCTACTTCCGCAGCTTCGTGAACACCGACGTGATCGGCACCGAGTTCGGCGGCGTCCTCAAGAACCTGATCGCCGTGGCCATCGGGATCGTGGACGGCGTCGGCTACGGCGAGAACACGAAGGCGTCGATCATCACGCGCGGCCTGGTCGAGATGACCGACTTCGCCGTGGCCTACGGGGCGGAGGCCGTGACGCTCTCGGGGCTCGCGGGCCTCGGCGACCTGATCGCCACCTGCGAGTCGTCGCTCAGCCGCAACAACACCGCCGGCCGGCTGCTCGGCCAGGGCTACAGCTTCAACGACGTCGTGAAGCAGATGAACCAGACGGCGGAGGGGCTGGCCTCGGTCGCGCCCATCCTCCGGCTCGCGGAGGAGCGCGGCGTGGACATGCCGATCGTCCGCCAGGTGAGCCAGGTGCTGGCGGGCACGCTCGACCCCAAGGACATCGCCCCGCACCTGACGACGGACGACGACGAACCCCAAGGAGAGAGGACAACGGATGACGGACAGAGTCGCAGTCGCACTTCTGTTTGGAGGTCGCTCAAGCGAGCATTCGATCAGCTGCGCGACGGCGGCGGGAGTGCTGGCGGCGATCGACCGTGAGCGCTACGACGTCATCCCTGTCGGCATCACCCACGAGGGCGCCTTCACGCTCCAGCCGGACGACGCGGCGCGCTTCGCGCTGAACGTCGACGTCCTCCCGGAGGTGGAGGACAACGGCTCGCGCATCGTCTGGCCGGAGTCGTCGTCCTCCCGCGAGCTCGCGGTGGTCGCCGCCGACGGCACGCGCTCGTCGCTGGGCGCGGTGGACGTCGTGTTCCCGATCCTGCATGGCCCGTGGGGCGAGGACGGCACCGTCCAGGGGATGCTCGACCTCGTCGGCCTCCCGTACGTCGGCAGCGGCGTGCTCGCGAGCGCGCTCGGGATGGACAAGCACTTCACGAAGACCGTGCTGCAGCAGGCGGGCATCCCCGTCGCGCCGTGGCAGACCGTGACCGCGTACCAGTGGGCGAGCGACCGGGCGGCCGTGGCAGGCTCGGCCGAGCTGCTCGGGCTGCCGGCGTTCGTGAAGCCGGCCCGCGCCGGCTCCAGCGTCGGCGTGTCCAAGGTGACGTCGTGGGACGACCTCGGCGCGGCGATCGACACCGCCCTCGCCGAGGACGACCGCGTGCTCATCGAGTCGGCGGTGGTCGGCCGAGAGGTGGAGATCGCCGTGCTGGGAGGCCGTCCCGGCGAGCCCGCGCGTGCCTCCGTCGCCGGCGAGATCGTCATCACCGGCCGCGACTTCTACGACTTCGCGGCCAAGTACCTGGACGCGCCGGGGATCGACCTGGTCTGCCCGGCCGACCTCACCGACGCCGAGCTGGCCGAGATGGGCGACCTGGGCGTGCGCGCGTTCGACGCCATCGGCGCGGAGGGCCTGTCGCGGGTGGACTTCTTCCTCACCGAGGACGGCTTCGTGGTCAACGAGATCAACACCATGCCGGGCTTCACGCCGATCTCGATGTTCCCGCGCTGCTGGCAGGAGACGGGCCTGACGTACCCCGACCTGATCGACGAGCTCATCCAGGTCGCCCTCGCGCGCGCCGCCTAGCCGCGATTCGTGCCGAATGGCGCGAATAGCGCTGCGTATCGCGCCATTCGGCACGAATGTCGGGGCGGTCAGCGCGAGGGCGTCGGGGACGGCGTGGGGGTCGGCGGCGTCAGGGTGGTGTCGAGCGTGGAGAGGCACTTCTGGGTCTGCTTGATGCTGGAGATGGCGGAGGCGAACTCGGGAAGGACGGCGGCGTCGGAGGCCCCGGACACGTGGTCGATGACGACCTCCGTCGCCGGCGTGCGGCCGAAGGTCTGGTAGACGACCTGCTTGGCCGCCGGGTCCGACATCAGCACCCAGTCGACGCCGCTCACATCGACGCACGGCTTGGTCGTCGGCCCGATCGGCGGAACGCCGCAGCGCAGCAGCACCGCGGCCGGGTCGCCCCACGCTCCGGTCGCCTGCGCGTCGGTCTGCCTGCGGTCCTTGTCGGCCACCGAGTCGGGCAGGCGCACCGAGATCTCGGCGCAGCCCGGGTTGTTCGCGTCGGCGGCGGGGTCGAGGGAGACCGTGGGCGCGCACCCGGTCAGGGCGAGCGCGGCGGCGGCGAGCACGAGGGCGAGGGCGGTGCGGCGAGCGGACATCAGGATTCAGGCTACCGTTGTCAGTCATGGTGGATTCTGGGAGCGCGGCCGACACCGTCGCGGGTGCGTCGGAACGCGAGGCGCTGAAGCGCATCTTCCCGCGGCTGCCGGAGTCGTCGGCGACGCTGGTCGGGCCCGGTGACGACGCCGCAGTGCTTGCGGCGCCGGACGGCCGGTTCGTGGTGACCACGGACATGATGGTGCACGGCCCCGACTTCCGGCTGGCCTGGTCGTCGCCCGAGGACCTCGGCTGGAAGGCCGCGTCGACCAACCTGTCCGACGTGGCCGCGATGGGCGCGGTGCCGACGGCGCTCGTGGTCGCGATCGCCGCGCCGCAGACCTTCCCGGTGACGCACCTGGAGCAGATCGCGGACGGCTTCCGGGCGGCCTGCGCCGAGTTGGCGCCGGGGTGCGGCGTGGTCGGCGGCGACCTGTCGGCCTCCGACACGCTGACGCTCGCGGTGACCGCGTTCGGCGACCTCCAGGGCCGCGCGCCCGTGCTGCGGAGTGGCGCTCGCCCCGGCGACGTGGTGGCGGTCTCCGGGAGCCTCGGCGCGGCTGCCGCAGGACTCCGGCTGCTCTTCGCGGAGGCGGTCGACGTGGACGGCGTGCCCGACCGCGACCGGTTCGCCGTGGTCGCCGCCGCGCATCCCGAGCAGGTCGGCGCCCAGTTGCGGCCCCGGCCTCCCATCGCGGACGGCCCGCTGGCCGCGGACGCCGGAGCGACCGCGATGCTCGACCTGAGCGACGGCCTCGCGCTCGACGCCCGCCGCGTGGCCGAGGCGAGCGGGGTCGCGATCGACCTCGACCGCTCCGCGCTCGGCGACGACCCGCTCACCGCGCTGACCGGGGGCGAGGACCACGGCCTCCTCGCCTGCTTCCCGCCCGGCGCCGTGCTGCCCGGCGGCTTCCGGCGCGTCGGAACGGTCCGCGAGGGCGCCGGCCTCCTGGTCGACGGCCACCCGTTCGACGAGCGCGGCGGCTGGGACCCGTACCTGGAGTGGGACGGGCACAGCGGCTAACGGAGGAGATCCGAGCCGACACGCCCGCTCCCGGCAGTCAGCGGAGGAGATCCGCGGCTGGTGGGGGGCGGAAGTCCTCCGTTGGCGGCAGAGCTCCGGCCGACGCGCGGTAGCCAGCGGAGGAGATCCGGGGCTGGTGGGGGTGGAAGTCCTCCGTTGGCTGCGTTTCGGGGTGGCAGAGGGGTGGAAGTCCTCCGCTGGCGACGGTCAGGCCGGGGAGAGGTAGTGGACGGCGGTCTCGCCGTAGGCGCGGGTGCGGTCGAGGGTGAGGCCGGTGGGAAGGGTCGGCTCGCCGTCGCGGGTGCTGCGCTCGACGCAGACGAGGGCGTCCTCGGTCAGGAGCGGTACAAGCCCGGTGAGGACCGCGAGCAGGTCGGCGTCCGGGAGGTTGTAGGGCGGGTCCACGAACACCAGGTCGAAGCGGGCGGCAGACGACCCGGCCGCCGCCAGGTACGGCTGCACCGCGGTCGCCCGCACGTCCACCTCGGGCCGCGCGCCGCGCGGCGCCGCGCGCACGACGGCCTCGGCGTTCCGCCGGCAGATCGCGGCGGCGGCCGCCGACTTCTCCACCAGCAGCACGCGCGCGGCTCCCCGGCTGGCGGCCTCCAGCCCGAGCGCGCCGGAGCCGGCGAACAGGTCGAGCACGTGCGCCCCGCGGACGGCGTCGCGCGCGTCCAGCCCGGAGAACACGGCCTCGCGAACCCGGTCGCTGGTGGGGCGCGTGCCGCTCTTGGGCACCTGGAGCGTCAGCGAGCCGGCGAAGCCGGAGACGATTCGGGTCATAGCCCTCCGAGCCTAGCGGTGCCGCCGCGGCGACAGCACAATAGGAGAATGGACGAACGCCTCCAGCAGGCGGAACTCGACGCCCTGTGGCGGTACGACGACCCGATCGCCTCCGCCGAACGCTTCGCGATCGCTGCCGCCGAACCCGACCGCCCCGAACTGGTGCGCGCCGAGCTGGAGACGCAGCGCGCCAGGGCCCTCGGCCTGCAGGGCCGGTTCGCGGAGGCGGACGGCCTGCTCGACTCGCTCGGGCCCGCCGTGGGCACGCTCGCCGTGCGCATCCTGCTGGAGCGCGGCCGGCTCCGCAACACCGAGGGGCTGCGGCCGGAGGCGGTCCCGCTGTTCGAGAGCGCGCTGCTGGCCGCGCGGCGCGAGGACGACGCCTTCCTCGCGGTCGACGCCGCCCACATGCTCGCGATCGCCGACCCCTCGCGCTCGGAGCAGTGGACCGAGGAGGGCCTCGCCGAGCTTGCGAACAGCACGGACCCGCGCACGCTGCGCTGGGGCGTCGCCCTCCACAACAACCGGGGCTGGGCGCTGTTCGAGGCCGGCCGACCGCAGGAGGCGCTCGGGTCGTTCGAGGCGGCGCTGGAGGCGGCGGAGCGCTACGGGACGCTCGATCAGCAGTTCGCCGCCCGCTGGTCGCTCGCCCGGTGCCTGCGCGAGGTTGGCCGGTGGCAGGAGGCGCTCGACATCCAGGCCAGGCTCGCGGCCGAGCGCCCGGGGGAGAGCGACGTGGCCGACGAGCTCACCGCACTCGCCGAGGTCGAGACGCATGTCCGCGACGCTGGCGTCCGCGACGTGAGTGTCCACGACGCGGCGACGGAGGCCGCCCCTACGATCGAACCATGACCTCCAGCACCGCCCCGGCCTCCGGCGGCTCCGTCGCGCTCGAGACCCGGCTGACCGGCGTGCTGGGCGGCCGCACGGCCTCCGCGTTCGAGAAGGCGTTCGGGATGCGCACCGTCGCCGACCTGCTCGCGCACTACCCGCGCCGGTACGCCTCGCGCGGCGAGCTGACCGCGCTGGCGAACCTCCCGCTGGACGAGCACGTCACGATCGTGGCCGAGGTGCTGCGCGTGCAGGAGCGCCCGATGCGCGCGCGGCGCGGGTCGATCCTGGAGGTCAAGATCTCCGACGGCGAGGGCATCCTGACCCTCACCTTCTTCAACCAGGCCTGGCGCTCGAAGGAGCTCGCCCCCGGCGTGCGCGGCATCTTCGCCGGCAAGGTGTCCGCCTACCGCGGCGCCCTCCAGCTCGCGCACCCCGACTACGAGCTGTTCGCCGAGGACGCCGAGAACGCCGTCGCCCCGGGCAGCGCCGCCGCGAAGGAGTGGGCGCAGACCCCGATCCCGATCTACCCGGCGACCGGCACCGTGGCGAGCTGGCAGGTGCAGAAGGCGGTCGGCCTCGCGCTCGACGCGCTCGGGCCGTGCCCCGACCCCGTGCCGAAGGCCATTGCGACCGAGCGCGGGCTGCTGCCGTTCCGCGAGGCGCTGGAGGGCATCCACCGGCCGCAGAAGAACGCCGAGTGGCAGCGCGCCCGCGATGCGCTGCGCTTCCAGGAGGCGTTCGTGCTGCAGGCCGCCCTGCTGCAGCAGCGCGCGGAGAACCGCTCGGTCGCCGCGACCCCGCGGCAGGCGACGCCCGGCGGCCTCCTGGAGCGCTTCGACGCCGTCCTGCCGTTCACCCTGACCGGCGACCAGGCGGTCGTCGGCCGCGAGATCGCCCAGGACCTCGGCGCGGCCGAGCCGATGCACCGGCTCGTGCAGGGCGAGGTCGGCTCCGGCAAGACCCTGGTCGCATTGCGGGCGATGCTGGCCGTGGCGGACAGCGGCGGCCAATCCGCGCTGCTCGCGCCGACGGAGGTCCTCGCCGCCCAGCACCTGCGCTCGATCGCCGAGATGCTCGGCCCCGACCTCTCCGCCGAGCTGATGCCGACGCTCCTCACCGGCCAGCTCTCCACCGCCGAGCGCAAGCGCGCGCTGCTGCGGACGGTGAGCGGGCAATCCCGCATCGTGGTCGGCACGCACGCCCTCCTCGGCGACGCGGTCACGTTCTTCGACCTCGGCCTGGTCGTCGTGGACGAGCAGCACCGCTTCGGCGTCGAGCAGCGGGAGGCGCTGCGCGCGAAGGGCGGCACGCCTCCCCACGTCCTCGTGCTCACGGCGACGCCCATCCCGCGCACGGTCGCGATGACGGTGTTCGGCGACCTGGAGGTGTCCACGATCGCCCAGCTGCCCGCCGGCCGGCAGGGGATCGAGAGCTTCGTGGTCCCGCTCGCGGACCGGCCGGGCTGGGAGCGCCGCATCTGGGAGCGCGCGTCGGAGGAGATCGGGCGCGGCCGTCAGGTGTTCGTGGTGTGCCCGGCGATCAGCGCCAAGGAGGCCGAGGACGACGGGGAGGACGCGCCGGCGCCCGACGCGGACGACGCCGCAGGGCCGCCGCGTCCGACCGCGAACGTCGAGTCGGTCGCCGCCCAGGTGCGCGCCGATCCGCTGTTCGCCCAGACGCGCGTCGGCGTGCTGCACGGGAGGCTGTCCTCCGACGAGAAGGACGCGGTCATGCGCGCCTTCGCCGCCGGGGAGCTCGACCTCCTCATCGCCACCACCGTGATCGAGGTCGGCGTCAACGTGCCGAACGCGTCCGCCATGATCGTGCTGGACGCCGACCGGTTCGGCGTCTCGCAGCTCCACCAGCTGCGCGGCCGGGTCGGCCGCGGCGACATCCCGGGCCTCTGCCTGCTCGTCACCTACGCCGAGGAGGGGTCGCTCGCCCGCGAGCGCGTCGACGCCGTCGCCGCGACGCTCGACGGCTTCGAGCTGGCCAACGTCGACCTGGAGCTGCGCCGCGAGGGCGACGTGCTCGGCAGCCGCCAGTCGGGCGGCCGGTCGTCGCTCAAGCTGCTGCGCGTCGTCTCCGACGGCGAGCTCATCGCGGAGGCGCGCGTCGCCGCCGCCGAGACGCTGGACGACGGCGGCCTCGCCGCGCATCCCGCCCTCGCCGCTGCACTCGCCCGGCGGCTCGACGAGTCCGAGCGCGCCTTCCTCGGCAAGTCCTGACCCCGGCCGCCGGGCCACGCGGCGCGCTGCCCTGGGAAGATAACGGATTCACAACGAATAGCCGGGAATCGAGTAATAGTCTGGTGCCCTATGAACAGGATCGCCGTAGTCCCTGGATCGTTCGACCCGGTCACTCTCGGGCATCTCGATGTCATCGAGCGGGCCGCTCGGCTGTGGGACGAGGTCCACGTGCTGGTGGTGCACAACCCGGACAAGTCGGCCCTGCTGCCCATCGCGCAGCGCGTCGCCCTCATCGAGCGCTCGATCGAGGACGCCGGCATCCAGGGGCGCATCGTCGTGGCCTCCTGGTCGGTCGGCCTCCTGGTCGACTACTGCACCGATGTCGGGGCGGACGTGCTGGTCAAGGGCATCCGATCCCAGGTCGACGTCGCCTACGAGACCCCGATGGCGATCGTGAACCGCCACCTCGCCGACGTCGAGACGGTCTTCCTGCTTCCCGATCCGGCGAATGCGCACGTGTCGAGCTCCCTCGTGCGCCAGGTCGCCAACCTCGGCGGGGACGTGAGCCCCTACGTGCCTCCCGCCGTATCCGAGCTGCTGTCAACCACATGACCCGGGTGGAGAGATGAACAGTTACGCGACGCGCCAGCCGACGGAGTCCTCGGTCGCCCCGGAGGAGGTCGGCCTCCCCGCGCCGGGCATGGACCTGGACGAACTGAGACGCGCCGCGGAGCAGATCACCGCCAACGTCGAGTCCGTCATCGACGGCAAGCACGACGCGGTGCAGACGGCGCTGGTCGTCCTGCTCGCCGAGGGCCACCTCCTGATCGAGGACGTCCCGGGCGTCGGCAAGACCATGCTGGCGAAGTCGCTGGCGAAGTCGGTGGACTGCTCGGTGAGCCGCATCCAGTTCACCCCCGATCTGCTGCCGAGCGACGTCACGGGCGTCTCGGTCTACAACCAGGCCGAGCGGCGCTTCGAGTTCAAGCCGGGCGCGGTGTTCGCGAACATCGTGATCGGCGACGAGATCAACCGGGCCAGCCCGAAGACGCAGTCCGCCCTGCTGGAGTGCATGGAGGAGCGGCAGGTCACGGTCGACGGCTCGACCTATCCGCTGGCCGCGCCGTTCATCGTCGTGGCGACCCAGAACCCGATCGAGATGGAGGGCACCTACGCCCTCCCGGAGGCACAGCGCGACCGGTTCATGGCCCGCATCGCGATGGGCTACCCGGACGACGACTCCGAGCTCGCCATGCTGACCACGCGCGACACGTCCAGCCCGCTCTCCCGGATCGGGCCGGTCGTCACGTCGGAGGAGCTGCGCTCGATGATGACGACGGCGCGCGCGGTGTTCGCCTCGACGCCCGTCAAGCAGTACGCGGTCGACCTCGTGCGCGCGACGCGCGAGGACCGCGACCTCCGGCTGGGCGGGAGCCCGCGCGCGACGCTCCAGCTGGTCCGCGCGGCCAAGGCGATGGCGGCGCTCGACGGCCGCGACTTCGTGCTGCCGGACGACATCGACGCGCTGGCGGTCCCGGTGCTCGGCCACCGGCTGCTGCCGACCAGCCGCGCGCTCGGCCACCACCACGAGAGCGCGCCGGTCATCGCGGACATCGTCCGCCGGATCGTGGCGGCGACGCCCGTCCCGGTCGGGTCCGGCGCGATCGGCGGGGCCGGGCAGCAGCGGAACAGCACGGGGAGCAGCGCGCGCACCAGCCAGGCGACCGCCGCCGGCCGGGCCGCCTCCGGAGCCGCGCGCACAGGCGGGGAGTAGGCCGTGGCCGGGCGCGGGGGGCCGTCGCCCCTGAAGAAACCGCGCCCCACCGCGCGCGGCTGGACCTTCGGCGCCGTCGGCGTCGTGGCGCTGGCCGCGTCCGCGTTCTTCGGCCGCACCGATGTGCTCTTCGTCGGTGTCTTCCTCACCGTGCTGCCGCTGGCGGCGATGATCTCGGTCACCCTCGACCGGCCGCGGCTGACGGTGGCCCGCAGCTTCCATCCCGACGTCGTCGCCGTGGGGGAGCAGGCGACCATCGTGACGACCGCGCGCAACCAGGCCGCCCGGCCGAGCCCGCCCGCCCGCTGGCGCGAGTACGCCCCGGCCGGGATCGAGGTGCAGGGCTCCGCGCCGTTCCCGAGGCTGGGCGCGCACCAGGTGAACGTCGCGCACGGCCGCGACACGGTCGTGCTGCGGCAGGACGTCGTCGCCTTCAAGCGCGGGTCGCACCCCGTCGGGCCGCTCATCGTGAGCCGGACCGACCCGTTCGGCGTGGCCTACGCGGAGTACGCGGTCGGGCAGCCGCGGCAGCTGCTGGTGACGCCGCGCGTGGTGCCGCTGTCCAGCGGCGAGCTGGACGTGGCGCACAGCGAGGGCGCGGAGCACGAGCTGCAACGGCACAGCATCCCGAGCGCCGACGAGCTGATCGCGCGCGAGTACCGGCCAGGCGACCCGCTGCGCCGCGTGCACTGGCGGGCGACGGCCAGGCACGACAAGCTGATGGTCCGCCAGGAGGAGCAGCGCAGCAACCCGGAGGCGTGGATCCTGATGGACACCCGGCCGGCGCCGGCGCAGGCGGGCGTCCTCCGGCCTCCCGTCGCCCCGAGCGCCTACGAGCCGGACGACGCGCTCTTCGAGACGCTGATGGAGCTGGTCGCGTCGGTGGGCGTCCACCTCCTCGACGAGGGCTTCGTCCTCAGCGTGGTGGAGACCGCCCCGCGGCAGCTCTCCGGCCGCAGCGGCGCGGGCCGGACCGGCACCCTCGGGTCGGTGACGCCCACCTACGATCGCGGGACGGCCGACCGGCTGCTGCTGGCGGACCTGGCCGCGGTCGACGCCACGGCGGTCACCCGCGACGACGCGGTCGCCGAGCTGGCCTCCGGGCTGCGGCACGCCGGACGCGCCGTCCCGATCTTCGCCGTGCTGCTCGACGGGACGCCGGAGCTCGGCTCCCTCGCCGCGCTGCGCGGGATGGGCGACCCCGCCGTCGCGTTCGTCGGCGAGGGGGCCGCGCCCGAAGTGGAGGACGTGCTCGGCGACGCCGGCTGGCTCTGCGTGCCGTTCGCCGCCGGCGACGATCCGGCCGAGTGCTGGCAGCGCGCCCTCGACCGGCAGCGGGCGGTGGTGGGCCATGGTTAGCGAGGCGCTCCCGCTCGGGCTGACCGGCGTCCGGCGCCGGCGGCAGGCCTACTGGCGGATCACCGGGGCGCTGGTGCTGCAGATGCTGGCGCTCAGCTTCGCGCTGGGCGGCCTCATCCAGGGCCCGACCTGGTGGTTCGCGCTCATGCTGACCAGCTCCTTCCTGCTGGTCTGCGGAGCGGGACTGCGCGCCCTCGGCGTGCCCCGCGGGCTCGTCCCCGTGCTGCAGCTCGTGCTCGCGGCGATGATCATGACCGTGACGTTCGGCAACGGGACCGGGCTGCTCGGCCTCATCCCGACTCCGGCGACGGTGCAGCGCTGGGGCGTCTACCTCCAGCAGGCGATCCTCTCGATCTACCAGCAGGGGACGCCGGCGGAGAGCCTGCCCGAGTTCATCTTCCTGGTCGTCGCGGGGGCGTGCCTCATCGCGATCGTCCTCGACCTCCTGGCGGTCGCGATCCGCGCTCCGGCCTTCACCGCGATCGGGGTCGTGGCCGTGCTGGTGGTGCCCGGCACGCTGCTGGGCGACGGGCTGGACCCGATCGCGCTGGCGGCGTCGGCGGCGGCGTTCCTCTGGCTGCTGCGCTGCGACGTCCGCACCAGGAGGCCGGGCGCGGGCCGGCCGGGAGCCGCGCTGTCCGTCGGTGCCGCGGCCGTCGTCGTCGCGATGCTTCTGTCCGGGACGGCGCCGGGGTTCGACAAGGGCGGCGCGACCTCCTTCACGGCGGGCGGCATCTCGATCGGCGGCACCGTGACCCCGCTGATCGACCTCGGCAAGGACCTCCGCCGTCCCGCCGCCGTGCGCGCGCTCACCTACACGACCAACGCCTCCGCCGGCCAGTACCTCAAGCTCGCCTCGCTCGACCAGTTCACCGGCTCGGTCTGGAAGCACCGCGAGCGCGACACCAAGCGCCTCTCCGATGGCGTCGCGGTCGGGCCCGTCCCCGGGCTGTCCGACACCGTCAAGCGGGCCAAGATCACCACCTCGGTGCAGATCGACGACATGACCAGCCGCTGGCTGCCGGTCCCGGCGCCCGTGCAATCGGTGAAGGGCCTGAACGGCACCTGGTCGTGGGACCCGGACGACCTCACGCTCGGCGGGATCAACGTGACGACGCAGGGGCAGAAGTACACCGCGACCAGCCTCGTGCTCCAGCCGACGGCCGACCAGCTCAAAGCGGCGGGCGGCTTCGTGCCGGCCGACATCCAGCGGGACCTGTTCCTGCCCTCCAACATGCCGGCGATCGTCGGGCAGACCGCGCTGGCCGCCACCGCCGGGGCGGTGTCGGAGTACGACAAGGCGGTGGCGCTGCAGGACTACTTCCGCGACAACGGCTTCGTGTACTCCACGCAGACCCCGCTGAAGCAGGGCTTCGACGGCGACGGCGCCCGGGTGATCGCGAAGTTCCTGGAGGTCAAGAGCGGCTACTGCGTGCACTTCGCGTCGGCGATGGCGCTGATGGCGCGCAGCCTCGGCATCCCGGCCCGGGTGGCGGAGGGCTACCTGCCCGGCACCTCCAGCGGCGGCACGGCGAACAGCCCAGGGACCTACACGGTGACCAGCGACGACCTCCACGCGTGGCCGGAGCTGTACTTCGCGGGCGTCGGCTGGGTGCCGTTCGAGCCGACGGTCGGCCGCGGCACGATCCCGAGCTACACCCGGCCGAACGCCACGCCGGATCAGGTGGCGCCGACGACGGCGCCGGGCTCGACCTCCGCGGCGAAGCGCCTCGTCCCCACCGACCAGCCGAACGTCGCGGGGGCGGGCGGCACCACGCCGCCGTCGCCGCTGCAGCCGCTGCTGTCCGGACTCGGCGTCGCGCTGCTGGTGCTCGCAGTCGCGCTGACGCCCGCCGTCATGCGCCGGATGCGCCGGCGCGCCAGGCTGAGACGGCTCTCGGAGTCGTGGGGCGGCGCGTCGATCGTGTGGGACGAGCTGCGCGACACCGCGCGCGACCTGGGCTGGTCGGCGCCGGACACCGAGACACCGCGCGTGTTCGCCCACCGGATCGCCGCCGCCGTCGCAGGGACGCCGGGGGAGGAGGCCGTGCTGCGCCTGCTGGACGTGCGCGAGCGTGACGCCTTCGGGCCGCCGACCCACGCCGTCGCGGTCGGTCTCGCCGACGACCTCCGCCGGGTGATCGACGCCCTGGAGGCCCAGGCGGGCCGAGGGTTGCGGCTGAAGGCGGCGCTGATTCCTGTGTCGTTGCTGCCAGCCGGCTGGCGCTCGCCTGCGAGCGTCGGCGGGCCCGCGTAAAATAGTCGACCGTGACCTCCTTCAAGAACACCCCGTACACCGTCAACGTGTACGACCTCATGCGGCGCCCGGGCGAGATGCGGGAGCAGCACCTCAGCATCCCCGTCGACGAGAGACTGGGTGAGGGACTGCTGTCGGTGCCCGCCGGCGCGACCCTCGATCTCGACCTCAGGCTGGAGTCGATGCACGAGGGCATCCTCGTCACCGCGGAGGCCGAGACCACCGCCACCGGCGTCTGCGGACGGTGCCTGATCGACATCGACCAGCCTGTCGAAGTCGATTTCCAGGAACTTTTCGCGTATCCTTCTACGGAAGCTTTCGATTATGAGGTTCACGACGACCACGTGGATCTTGAACCTCTGATCAGGGATGCGGTAGTGCTGTCACTGCCGTTTCAGCCGGTGTGCCGGCCGGACTGCCCGGGTCTCGATCCAGAGACCGGGGAGAGGCTGGCGGATGTACCGGACCGCAAGCCGAACGAGACCGTCGATCCTCGCTGGTCCGCGCTCGCGGCGTTCCAGGCTTCCGACACCGAGTCCACCAGCAACAACGCCCCGGCCGCCGGGGCTGGAGAAGAGAGATAGTCATGGCCGTTCCGAAGCGGAAGCAGTCTCGCGCCAACACCCACGCCCGTCGTTCGCAGTGGAAGGCCGAGGTCCCCACGCTCGTCAAGTCGATCGAGAACGGCAAGGTCGTCTACAGCCTCCCGCACCGTGCGAAGGTCGTCGAGGACTCCGCGGGCACCGCGCTGTTCATGGAGTACAAGGGCCGCAAGGTCGCCGACGTCTGATCCGCCGGTCAGGCTGAACAGCACGCGAGGCAACGAAGTAGGGGGCAAACGGCACGTGGTCGGGGAGAACACTGCCCGCGCCGCCCTCATCGAGAAGCTCGGGGTCGACATCGACCCCGAGCTTCTCGTGCTTGCGCTGACCCACCGCTCGTACGCCTACGAGAACGGCGGCATCCCCAACAACGAGCGCCTGGAGTTCCTCGGCGACTCGATCCTCGGCCAGGCCGTCACCGTCAAGCTGTTCCGGGAGAACCCGGACCTCGACGAGGGCGAGCTGGCGAAGCGCCGGGCCAGCCTGGTCAGCTCGGTGGCGCTCGCGGAGGTCGCGCGCAGCATCGGCCTCGGCCAGTACCTGCGGCTCGGCCGCGGCGAGAACCAGAGCGGTGGGCGGGACAAGGCGTCCATCCTCGCCGACACCGTGGAGGCGCTGATCGGCGCCGCCTACCTCGACGCCGGCGGCGAGGAGGCGACCGCGCTCGTGCTGCGCCTGGTCGACCCGCTGCTGGCCGACCCCGACCGGTTCGGGGCGGCGATGGACCCCAAGACGAGCCTCCAGGAGGCGGCCGCCCACCGCGGCGCCGGCCTCCCGGTCTACACCGTGACCAACACCGGTCCCGACCACTCCAAGACCTTCCACGCCACCGTCTCGGTCGGCGACCTCGTCACCGCGACGGGGGAGGGGACGAGCAAGAAGCAGGCCGAGATGGCCGCCGCGCTCAGCGCCTGGACCGAGCTGACCCGCCGCCGTGCCCGAGCTCCCCGAGGTTGAGGTCGTCCGCGCCGGCCTGGCGCCGGCGGTCACGGGTGCGACCATCCTCGGTGTCGAGGTCTTCGAGCCGCGCTCGCTGAAACGCCACGACCCGGTCGCGGGCGCCTTCGAGACGCTGCTGACCGGCCGGGTGATGGAGGAGCCCGCCCGCCGCGGCAAGTTCCTCTGGATCCCGCTGCAGGGCGCCCCGCGCCGCGCCATCGTCGCGCACCTCGGCATGAGCGGCCAGATCCTCTTGCGCGAGCCCGGCTGGGACGAGACCGGCCTGCTCCGCATCCGCCTGCACATCGAGACCGCCGCGACACTGCCGGGTGATCATCGCGAGCTGTGGGTGAACTTCGTGGACCAGCGCATCTTCGGCTCGATGGCGGTGGACACGCTGATCCCGACCGCGGACGGCGCCGCCGCAGGCCGAGGGACGAGCGAGCCGCTCATCCCGACCCAGGTCTCCCACATCGCCCGCGACCCGCTCGACCCGGCCTTCGACGACGCCGGCTTCTTCGCCGCCCTCACCCGCAAGAACAGCGGGATCAAGCGCGTCCTCCTCGACCAGACGACGATCAGCGGCATCGGCAACATCTACGCCGACGAGGCGCTCTGGGCCGCCCGCATCCACTACGAGCAGCCGGCGTCCTCCCTGAGCCGCGCGAAGGCCCGCACGCTGCTGGCCGAGGTGCGCCACGTGCTGGAAAAGGCGCTGGCGGAGGGCGGCACGAGCTTCGACGCCCAGTACGTGAACGTGAACGGGAACTCGGGGTACTTCGCGCACAGCCTGAACGTGTACGGGCGGGAGGGGAAGCCGTGCCCGCGCTGCGGGACGCCTATTGTGCGGGAGCGGTTCATGAACCGGTCATCGCACTTGTGTCCGCGGTGTCAGCGGGTGCGGTGAATACCAATACTTGGTAACCTTGCCCGCATGGCTATGAACACGTCGATCAGTCTGGACGACCACTTCGCCGGTTTCCTCGCCCATGAGGTGGCGACGGGGCGATACCGTTCGGCGAGCGAGGTCGTGCGCGCGGGATTGCGGCTGCTGGAGGACCAGGAGACGCAGATGTCCGCGCTGCGAGCCGCCTTGGTCGCCGGTGAGGAGAGCGGCGAGCCGGAAGCATTCGACTTCGACGCGTTCATCGCAGCGAAGAAGGCGTGAGCTCGTTTCGGCTGTCCCCGGCCGCTCGCCGCGACCTCTCCTCGATCTGGGACTTCACCGCGGAGAACTGGGATTCGCGCCAAGCGGAGACGTACGTGAACGAGATCCGTGCTGCGATCGAACGGGTGGCGGCCAGCCCGGACCGCGGCCGGACCTGTGACGAGATCCGTTCGGGCTACCGGCGCTATGCGATCGGGAGCCATCTGCTCTTCTACATCGAGAACGGCGATGGCGTCGATGTGATCCGCATCCTGCATCAGCGCATGGACCCGACCCGGCACCTGTAGCCGCGGTGTCGCTGAAGTCACCGTCAATTCGTGCCGAATGGCGCGAATAGCGCGGCGAAAGCCGCCATTCGGGCCGAATGTGTGGGGGTTAGGCGAGCGTCTTCTGCCAGTGCCCCGTCAGCGCATGCAGCTGGAACCCGAACGCCCGGTTGATCGCCAGCATCGGGGCGTTCTCGTCGGCGTTCCAGGTCAGCAGGCGGTGGATGTGCGGTGCGTGCTGCGCCAGCTCGTGGATGTTCTGGAGCTTCACCAGCGTGCCGAGGCGGTGGCCGCGGTGGGGGATCGCCACGAGCGTGTCGTACTGCTCGGCCTTGTCGCCGTCGGCAGGGACCGCGATCTCGGTGTACGCGGCCAGCTCGCCGGTGTCGATGTGCTCTGCCGCCGTGACCAGCAGCGGCTCGCCGCGGTCGGCCAGCTCGCGCTCCTGTGCGCGGACCCGCGCGCCCGTCCACTCCTCGCGGTCGACCGCGATGCCGCTCTGCGGGATGTCCGTCGACATGCGCGCCTTCAGGGCCGCGAACGGCTCCAGGAGGTGGTCGGGCGCGTGTCCCAGCCAGGACACCGCGCGGTAGCCGGTGGCGGAGGCCGCCGTGCTGGCGAGGCCGGCCTCCCTGGCCCGCGGCAACGGCAGCAGGAGCTCGCTGGAGCGCTCCACCTGGCCCAGCCGGTAGCCGTGCCGCAGGGCGAAGCGCACGTCGCGCGACTCAGCGGGGAGCCCGGCGGTGCCCGAGCCGGCGCGGATGACCGACACGCTGTCGCCGAGGGTGGCCGCCGGGTGCTCGGTGTACGCGCTGACGATCCGCCGGCCGCCCTCCGCCGCCAGCTCCTCGCCGGCCGCCAGCAGCGCTGAGCCGATACCGCGGCCGCGTGCCGCCGGCGCCACGTCGACCAGGAGGCTCATCGTCTCGGCCTCCTCGTCGAGCGGGAAGTCGGCCTGGACGCGCCCGACCACCACGCCGTCCTCGATCGCGACGAGCAGGATCTTCTCCTGGTACTCCTGCGCGCGGAACGCGGCGAGGGCCTCCTCGGCCGTCTCCACGAAGTCGTCGGCCCTCCAGAGGGCGACGCTGATCCCGTTGAGGACGCCGACGAGCTCCTCGAACAGCAGCGACTCCGGCGTCCCGAGTGCCGGGGGAGGCGAGAGCCGCTCGATGCGCACCGTTGCCTCCCGCTGTCGTCGATTCGGATATGCGGCAACCGTCCACACTAACCCGGGTTCGGATCGCTGTGAAGAGCACCGAACGGTTTGGTTTCGATCGTGTAAATCTGGGCGCGAATGGCGGGTGCAAATGCTTGCATCGCATGTAGTCTCAGCACACATATTCGTGGTGCGACGAGGCAAACACGCCGCGTTCGACACGGATTCACGTCGAGAGGCAGAAGATGCTAGGAAAGAAAGTCACGATCGGTGCGGCTGTTGCAGCGTCAGTCGCACTGTTCCTCGTTGGGTGCGCCAACCAACCGTCAACGGGTGGCTCCACCAACAACAACTCGAAGGTGAACATCCCGGCTATCACCTCGGTTTCCACCCCCAAGGACGCGGTCCTCCCCGCGGGTGATGGCAAGGCCACCTGCCCCTCCGGGCTCACCATCGCGTACGTCGGAGCCGAGACCGGCCCGAACGCCCAGCTCGGTATCAACATCTTCAACGGCATCCAGCTGGCCATCAACCAGCACAACACGGCCAACAAGGGATGCCAGGTCGGCTTCAAAAAGTTCGACACCGAGGGCGACCCGAACAAGGCGACCGGCCCGGTGACCCAGGCGGTCAACGAGGCCGACATCGTCGGCGTCGTCGGCCTCCCGTTCTCGGGTGAGTCGAAGGCCACGGGCAACATCTTCGAGCAGCAGGGCCTGGTGCACATCACCCCGTCCGCGACCAACCCGGCGCTGACCCAGAACGGCTGGAAGACCTTCTTCCGCGGCCTCGGCAACGACGCCGTGCAGGGCCCGGCGGCGGCGAAGTTCCTGACCGACAAGCTGAAGGCCAAGAAGGTCTACCTGGTCCAGGACGACTCCGACTACGGAATCGGCCTCGGCACGACGACCTCCAAGGCGCTCGGCAGCGCGCTGATCGGCACCGACAAGGTGACGACCGGCCAGAAGGACTTCTCCGCGGTGATCTCCAAGATCCTCAACGCGAAGCCCGACGCCGTGTACTACTCGGGCTACTACGCCGAGGGCGCGCCGTTCGACCAGCAGCTGGTCAACAAGGGCTACACGGGCACGTTCGTCGGCCCCGACGGTGTGAAGGACGACCAGTTCATCAAGCTGGCCGGCGACGCGTCCAGCAACGCGTACTTCACCTGCCCCTGCATCCCCGGTGAGCTGATCCCGTCGTTCGAGTCGGCCTACAAGTCGCTCGCGAACGCCGAGCCCGGCACCTACTCGATCGAGGGCTACGACGCCACCACCGTCCTGCTCTCGGGCATCGACAAGGGCAACACCACCCGCGCGAAGCTCGTCGACTTCGTGAAGAACTACGACGCCGACGGCCTGAGCAAGCACTACAAGTGGGACTCCACCGGTGAGCTCCAGGCGCCGACCGTCTACGGGTACAAGGTCGAGGGCGGCAAGATCGTCCCGATCGGAACCATCGGCGGATAACGCGACACACGAAGGTGCCGCGGGCCACCGTGGCCCGCGGCACCTTTGTTTCGACTTACGCTCGTAAGAACTGAGCCGGACCAACGACGATCCGGCACTGACACCGGGAAGCTCGAATGCTCGAAACCCTCCTCCTCGTCCATCCGGTCCTCGACAACTCGTGGATCAACTTCGATGTCAACGCGCTCATCCAGAACTTCTGGAGCGCCACCTTCGACGGCCTGACCTTCGGAGCCATCTACGGCCTGATCGCCGTCGGCTACACGCTGGTCTACGGCGTGCTCAACCTGATCAACTTCGCCCACTCCGAGGTGTTCATCGTCGGCGCGTACGGCGTCGTGATCACCCTCACGTCGCTCGGCTTCGGCCCGAGCGCGCCCAACCTGAGCCCCGTCGCGATCATCGGCGACCTGCTGCTCGCCCTCATCGTCGGCATGGCGGCGTCCGCGTTCACCGCCTGGGTGCTCGAACGCGTCGCCTACCGGCCGCTTCGAAAACGGAACGCGCCACGCCTCGTGTTCCTCATCACGGCGATCGGCGCCTCGTTCACGATCCAGTACCTGATCTTCCTGATCCGGGGCGCGAACGCGGAGCCGGCGGTGACGATGTTCATCCCGACGCCGATCTTCGACGTGTTCGGGACGATCGTGAACAGCCAGCAGATCATCATCGTGGTGGCGTCTGTGATCCTGATGATCGCCACCGACTGGTTCATCCGGCGCACCCGCACCGGCCGCGGCATCCGCGCCGTCGCGCAGGACGCGGACACGGCCACGCTGATGGGCGTCAACAAGGAGCGGATCATCCAGATCACGTTCATCACCGGCGGTGTCCTCGCCGGCGCCGCCGCCCTGTTCTACGTGATGCTGGTGCCCTCGGGCGTGATCTACAACGGCGGCTTCGTGCTCGGCGTCAAGGCGTTCGCCGCGGCCGTCCTCGGCGGCATCGGCAACGTGCGCGGCGCGCTCCTCGGCGGCCTGCTGCTCGGCGTGATCGGCAACTACGGCCAGATCCTGCTGGGCGACTCGCAGTGGACCGACGTCGTCGCGTTCGTCGTCCTGGTGCTGGTGCTGCTGATCAAGCCGACCGGCATCCTCGGCACCTCGCTCGGAAGGAGCCGCGCATGAGCACGACCGAAGGTCCCAAGGTCCTGCCCGACGGTCGTTCGGAGCAGGCGGGCGACGCCCTGGAGGCGTCGCGCGCGAACAAGAAGAAGGGTCCGCTGCAGCCGCTGCGCGATTACTGGAACGGCCTCCCGCGTGCCGTGCAGTGGGCGTGGCTGCTCATCGTGGTCGCGCTGGCGTACGCGCTGCCGTACCTGAACTTCTTCCCGCTCACCACCGAGCCGGGCAACGACTGGCCGCTCGCGTGCTTCGCGATGGCCACCTACGGCCTGATCGCGGTCGGCCTGAACGTGGTGGTCGGCTACGCCGGCCTCCTCGACCTCGGCTACGTCGCGTTCTTCGCCGTCGGGTCGTACACCGCCGCCATGCTCACCAGCCCGGACTCGCCGTTCATCAAGATCCCGTACCTGTGGACGGTGCCGGTCGCGATGGCCGTCACGATGACCTTCGGCGTCATCCTCGGCGTGCCGACGCTCCGCCTCCGCGGCGACTACCTGGCGATCGTCACGCTCGGCTTCGGTGAGATCGTGCGCATCCTCGCCACGATCATCCCGGCGATGAAGGGCCAGGTCGGCTTCCAGAACGTCGGCCACCCGCCGGGGGAGACCGCCAAGGGCATCCCGATCTTCTCCAATTCCAACGGCGTTCCCTGGTACTGGCTCACGGTGACGATCATCATCGTGATCCTGCTGCTGGTCGGCAACCTGGAGCGCAGCCGCGTGGGCCGCGCGTGGATCGCCATCCGCGAGGACGAGGACGCCGCCGAGATCATGGGCGTTCCCACCTTCAAGTACAAGGTGTGGGCGTTCGCGATCGGCGCCGGCGTCGGCGGCCTCTCCGGAGCGCTGTTCGCCGGGCAGGTCGGCTTCGTCAACAACCAGAAGTTCGACGTCCAGACCTCGATCCTGTTCCTCGCCGCCGTCGTGCTCGGCGGCGCGGGCAACAAGGTCGGCGCGATGATCGGTGGCGCGATCGTTGCATACATCCCGCTGCGCTTCACCGCGATCGCGGACTACAAGTACCTGATCTTCGGCATCGCACTCGTGCTGATCATGATCTTCCGCTCGCAGGGCCTGTTCCCGGCGCGGCAGAAGCTCCTGGCGTACGGGCGGCTCGCGTACCGAAGAGTGGCGCAGAGCGCGAAGGGAGGCGCGCGATGAGCGACGAGAACACCACAGCGGTCCCGGAGGAGGAGCCCGCCCTCGGCGCCAACGAGGGGGAGCTGGAGGCGGCGGGCATCGACCTCGATGTCGCGGAGGCCGCGGCCCCCGATCGCGAGATCGCGGTCGAGGTCGGCGAGAACATCGTGGAGGTCCGCAACCTCACGGTGAAGTTCGGCGGCCTCCTCGCCCTCGACGACGTCTCGTTCGACATCCGCCGCGGCGAGATCCTCGGCCTGATCGGGCCGAACGGCGCGGGCAAGACCACGTGCTTCAACGCGATGACCGGCGTCTACAAGCCGACCAGCGGCGACGTGCTGCTGGAGGGCCAGTCGATCAAGGGCCAGAAGCAGCACCAGATCACCCGGCTGGGCCTGGCGCGGACGTTCCAGAACATCCGCCTCTTCGGCGAGATGACGGCGCTGGAGAACGTGGTCGTCGGCCTCGACGCCCGGCACCGCACGTCGGTGCCCGGCGCGCTGCTGCGGCTGCCTCGGCACACGCGGGAGGAGAAGTCCGCGATCGAGCGCGGCATGGCCCTGCTCGAGTTCGTGGGCATCGCCGACCACGCCGCCGACCTCTCCCGGTCGCTGCCCTACGGGTCGCAGCGCCGCCTGGAGATCGCGCGCGCCCTCGCGACGGACCCCAAGGTCCTCTGCCTGGACGAGCCGGCCGCCGGCTTCAACCCGGCGGAGAAGGAGGAGCTGATGGACCTCATCCGGACCATCCGGGCCGACGGGTACACCGTCCTCCTCATCGAACACGACATGAAGCTGGTCATGGGCGTGACGGATCGCATCGTGGTGCTGGAGTTCGGCCGCAAGCTGGCCGACGACGTGCCCCAGGAGATCCGGAACGACCCGCGCGTGATCGCCGCCTACCTCGGGGAGCCCGAAGATGACGTTGCTTGAACTGAAGAACATCAGCGTCTCGTACGGGCGCATCGAAGCGATCCACGACATGTCGTTCTCCGTCGAGGAGGGCGAGATCGTCAGCCTGATCGGCGCGAACGGCGCGGGCAAGTCGACCACGATGAAGACGATCTCGGGCATCCTGAACCCGTCGGCCGGCTCCATCCTGTTCGACGGCCAGGACATCACCAAGATGAAGGCGCACATCCGCGTGGTCCGCGGCATCTCGCAGGCTCCGGAGGGCCGGGGGATCTTCCCGGGCATGACGGTGATGGAGAACCTCGACATGGGCGCGTTCGGCCGTAAGGACCGGTCCAACATGGGTCCGGACTTCGACCGGGTGTTCTCGCTGTTCCCGCGCCTCGCCGAGCGCAAGACGCAGGCCGGCGGCACGATGTCCGGAGGCGAGCAGCAGATGCTCGCCATCGGGCGCGCGCTGATGTCGAACCCGCGGCTGCTGCTGCTGGACGAGCCCTCGATGGGGCTGGCCCCGCAGTTCATCCGGCAGATCTTCTCGATCATCACGGAGATCAACAAGCAGGGCACGACCGTGCTGCTCGTGGAGCAGAACGCCAACCAGGCGCTGGCCCGCGCGAACCGCGCGTTCGTGCTGGAGACCGGCAGCATCACCCGCTCCGGCACCGGCCGCGAGCTGCTCGCCGACCCCGCGATCAAGGAGGCCTACCTCGGCGTCGGCTGACGTCCGGTAACCCCCGAGTACGCGAAAAGTCCGCCGTTTCCACCCGGAACGGCGGACTTTTCGCCCGTTGTCGGGGAAACGCCCGCGTTTTCCACCCGCCCGGGGGTATTTTTCGCGTACTCGACGGCTTGGGGAAAAGGGGTGACGCGCGACCTCGGGTAGATTCACAGCGTGTATTTGAAGAGTCTGACGCTCAAGGGCTTCAAGTCGTTCGCCACGCCGACGACTTTCGCCTTCGAGCCGGGCGTCACCTGCGTCGTCGGGCCGAACGGCTCCGGCAAGTCCAACGTGGCCGACGCCCTCGCCTGGGTGATGGGCGAGCAGGGCGCCAAGACGCTTCGCGGCGGCAAGATGGAGGACGTCATCTTCGCCGGGACCTCCACCCGCGGCCCACTCGGCCGCGCCGAGGTCCAGCTGACGATCGACAACACCGACGGCGCCCTCCCGATCGAGTACACCGAGGTCACCATCTCGCGCACGCTGTTCCGCAACGGCGGCAGCGAGTACGCCATCAACGGCCAGTCCTGCCGCCTCCTCGACGTGCAGGAGCTGCTCAGCGACTCCGGCCTTGGCCGCGAGATGCACGTCATCGTCGGCCAGGGCCAGCTCGACGCCGTGCTGCGCGCCACCCCGGAGGAGCGCCGCGGCTTCATCGAGGAGGCCGCCGGCATCCTCAAGCACCGCCGCCGCAAGGAGAAGACCCTCCGCAAGCTGGAGGCCATGCAGACCAACCTGACCCGGCTGAGCGACCTCGCCGGCGAGGTGCGGCGTCAGCTCAAGCCGCTCGGGCACCAGGCCGAGATCGCGCGCGAGGCGCAGTCCATCGCCGCGATCGTCCGCGACGCCCGCGCGCGCCTGCTGGCCGACGACGTCGTCGGGCTGCGCCGCTCGCTCGACGATCACACCCGCACGGAGGCCGAGCGCCACAGCGAGCAGATCGTCCTCCAGGAGCAGCTGGAGCAGAAGCAGCTCCGCCGCACCCGCCTGGAGCAGGCGCAGATCGGCGACGCCGTCGACGTCGCACGCAGCACTGCGTTCGCGCTGGAGCAGGCGCAGGACCGCCTGCGCGGCCTCTACTCGCTCGCGACCCAGCGGGTCGCGCTGCTCGGCAGCCAGGCCGAGGCCACCGACGACGGTCCGCGCGTCAGCCCGCAGATGGTGCAGGACGCCGCCGACGAGGTGGAGCGGCTGCGTGCCGCGGTCGTGGAGGCCGAGGCGGCCTGGGAGGCGGCGCAGTCCGCGTCCCGCTCCTCGCGCGGCCGGCTGGACTCGGTGGACGACGAGATCGCGGCCCAGAGCGCGCTCGTCTCCAAGCACGACCTGGAGATCAGCAAGCTGAACGGCCAGGCCGAGGCCGCCGCCCAGCGTCTCGCGGCCGTGCGCGGCGAGGTCCTCCGTCAGCAGAACGCGCTGGACGCCGCGACCGAGCGACGCGAGAAGGCGCAGGCCGAGTTCGCCTCCCGGGAGGCCGAGGCCGAGACGGCTGACGCCGGTGAGGGCAACCTGGACGAGGCGTACGAGCTCGCCCAGTCGGAGGTGTTCGAGGCCGAGGGGCTCATCGAGAAGCTGCGCGAGGACCTCCACGCGCTCGAACGCGAGCGCGACGCCCTCGCCGCCCGCACCTCCGCGCTCTCGCTGGCGCTCGACCAGAAGGACGGCTCGGCCGCCCTGGTCGCGGCCCGGCTTCCGGGCGTGGCCGGTCTCGTCGCCGAGCACGTCCGGGTCCATCCCGGCTACGAGGCCGCCGTAGCCGCGGCCCTCGGCACGCTGGCCGACGCGGTGCTCGCCGAGACGAGGGACGCCGCGTTCGAGGCGGTCGCGCACGCGGCGGACGACGATCTGGGCCGGGTGGAGGTGGTGGTCGCGGACGCTGCCGCGCCCGAGGTCGACCTGACCGGCGTCGCCGGAGTGGTCCCCGCGCGCTCGGTGGTCGAGGCGCCGGGCGGAGTGCTCGGCCTGCTGGCGTTCACCGCCATCGCCGACGACGTCACGGCCGCGCGTGCCGCCGCAGACGCGTTCCGCGCCAGGAAGCTCGGCGGCCCCGTCACGCTCATCACGCGCACCGGCGACGTGCTCACCGACTTCGTGCTGCGCGGCGGCTCCGGCGCGAAGCAGAGCCGCATCGAGCTGATCGCCGACCGCGACGCCGCGGAGGACCGGCTCGGCGAGGTGACCTCCCTCATCGACCGCGCCCGCTTCGCTCTCGCCGAGCAGCGCGGCGTCCTGCAGGTGGCCAAGGAGCAGTCCCAGAACGCGCTCAGCGCGCTCCGCGAGTTCGACGCGAAGCTGGCCGCGCACACCGAGCAGCTGAACCGCGTGCGCGTGCAGCTCGAAGCCTCCCAGGCCGAGTTCGACCGCCTGAGCCGTGCGCTGGAGCAGGCCGCCGAGCGCGTCGCCGAGGCCGAGTCCGCCGCCGAGTCGGCGAAGTCGGAGTTGGAGGTCGCCCGGTCGCGGCCGCGCCCGATCCTCGACGTCTCCGCCCGCGACGCCCTCTCCGTCGAACTGGACGCCGCCCGCGAAGCCGAGGTCGAGGCGCGCCTCGGTGTCGAGACCGCCAAGGAGCGCGTCCGCGCGGAGCAGGCGCGCGGCGAAGCGCTGAGCAGGCAGCTGGAGGCCGAGCGCGCCGCCGCGGAGGAGGCCGCCCGCCGCGCCGTGATCCGCCGCCGGCAGCTGGAGGCCGCGCAGGGCGTCGTGGACGTCCTGCCCGCAGTACTCGCCTCCGCCGACCGCTCGGTGTCGCAGGCGCGCCTGGAGCTCGCCGCCGCCGAGGCGCAGCGCGCGAGCCAGAACGAGGAGCTCGCGACCGTCCGCCGCGAGGAGGCCGCCCTGCGCGAGCGCCTGCACGGCATCACCGAGTCCGTGCACGGCCTGGAGCTGCAGATCTACGAGAAGAAGCTGCACCTGTCGAGCCTGCTGGAGCGGGCGGGCAGCGAGCTCGGCCTCGTGGAGGACGTGCTGGTGGCCGAGTACGGGCCGGACGTCCGTGTGCCGCCGGACACCCGCGACGACGACGAGCCGAGCGACGACGAGGCCGGCGAGGACGCCGAGGAGCGCCCGGGCACCCCGTATGTCCGCGAGCAGCAGCAGAAGCGCCTCGCCTCCGCCGAGCGCAAGCTCGGCCAGCTCGGCCGGGTGAACCCGCTCGCGCTGGAGGAGTTCGCTGCCCTGGAGCAGCGGCACAAGTTCCTCACCGAGCAGCTCACCGACCTCACCAACACCCGCAAGGACCTCGTGACGATCATCGAGGAGATCGACGAGAAGATGCAGACCATCTTCGAGTCGGCCTTCGCGGACACCGAGGCCGCCTTCGAGCGCGTGTTCCCGATCCTGTTCCCCGGCGGCTCCGGCCACATCGCGCTGACGAACCCGGACGACCTGCTCACCACCGGCATCGAGGTGTCGGTCAAGCCGGCGGGCAAGAAGATCGAGCGGCTCTCGCTGCTGTCCGGCGGCGAGCGGTCGCTGGCCGCAGTGGCGCTGCTCATCGCGATCTTCAAGGCCCGCCCCAGCCCGTTCTACATCATGGACGAAGTGGAGGCCGCGCTCGACGACGCCAACCTGGGCCGCCTGCTGACGATCTTCGAGGACCTCCGTGAGAACAGCCAGCTCATCGTGATCACGCACCAGAAGCGCACGATGGAGATCGCCGACGCGCTCTACGGCGTCTCGATGCGCCAGGACGGCGTCTCGGCGGTCGTCGGCCAGCGCGTCGCGCAGGAGAAGGCCTCCGCCTAGTCGTCGGCTCCGTCGTACGCGATCGCCGCGAGCTTGCGGTCGAGGCCGTCGAGGGCGTCCGCGGCGCGCCGCTCGCAGCGCATGGCGAGTCCGATGTGGCCGAGCTCGCGCAGCTCGTGCGCCAGGAGCAGGTCGTCCCGGTTGTCGCCGAGTGCGTCCTGCACGGCCTTGGCCGCCGAGGACAGCCGCACGGCCGCGCGGCCGAGGTCGTCGGTGACCGCGTCGGCGGCGTACCGCACCTTGCGTGCCGCCTTGCGGGTGGCGTGCCGCTCTTCGAGGCTGTCGCCGCGGAGCCGGTGCACCTTCGCCACGGCCTTCGCCAGGCTGCGCGTGGTGACGCGATCGGGATGCTGCCGCCCCTTCCGCGAGAGCGGAGGCTCGGCTGCGAACATCTGCAGGTCGGCGAGCAGGGCGCGCACGGTCCCGCCGTGCAGGTAGCGCAGCAGCGACGCCAGGGCCGCCTCGTGCTCGGCGCGCGTCTCCGTCGCCGCGGCCGTGACTGCGTCGACGACCTCCGGCGGGTCGTCGACCTCCAGGAGGTCTTCGAGCGTCGCCGCCTTCACCTCCAGGTCGCGCACCGTGCCCAGCCGGTCGCCGAGCGTCTTCAGCCGGGTGCGCATGCCGAGTGCGGCATCTTTCTCGAACGCCGCCCGGTAGACCCGGAGGATGCTGCGCAGCCGGCGCACCCGGATGCGCGCCTGATGGACCGCGTCCTCCCCGTCGGTCTCGATCGCGACGAGCTGCTCGGCGAGCTCGGCCGACACCGCCACGAGGGAGAACATGCCGCCACCGTACCAACTAGTCTGAGTGCATGACAGACCGCACCCCCTGGTCCTTGTCTGGCGCCCTCCGCGGCATGTTCGCCAGGAAGACCATCGACGACACCACCTGGGACGATCTGGAGACGGCGCTCATCACCGCCGACTTCGGTCCGGACGTCACCGAGGCGGTCGTGGACGATCTGCGCGCCAAGGTCGAGCGCTACCACACCACCGACCCGGCCGACCTCCAGCGCATGCTGCGCGAGACGATGGAGGAGCGGCTCTCCAAGCTCGACACCACCCTCAAGCTCAGCGAGCGGCCCGCGATCGTGCTCGTGGTCGGCGTGAACGGCGTCGGCAAGACCACCACGATCGGCAAGTTCGCCAAGTTCCTGCGCACCTACGACCGCTCGGTCGTCGTGGGCGCGGCGGACACCTTCCGCGCCGCAGCGGTGGAGCAGCTCGCCACCTGGGCGGAGCGTGCGGGAGCGGAGATCGTCCGCCCGCAGCAGCAGGGCCAGGACCCGGCGTCCGTGGCGTTCCAGACCGTCGAGAAGGCCAAGCGCGACGGCACCGAGATCGTCATCATCGACACCGCGGGCCGGCTGCAGACCAAGGGCGGCCTGATGGACGAGCTCTCCAAGATCAAGCGGGTGGTCGAGAAGCAGGCGCCCATCGCGGAGGTGCTCCTCGTGCTCGACGCGACCACCGGCCAGAACGGGCTGGCGCAAGCGGAGGCCTTCCTGGAGCACGCCGGCGTGACCGGCCTCGTGCTCACCAAGCTCGACGGCTCGGCGAAGGGCGGCTTCGTCCTCGCGGTGCAGGAGCGCACCGGCCTCCCGATCAAGCTCATCGGCCAGGGCGAGGGGATCAACGACCTGACCGGCTTCACCCCGCACGTCTTCGCGCAGCAGCTCGTCGGATAGGGGGCGGCATGGCCATCGAGCACGACTACTTCGGCGTCATCGACGAGACGGCCTCCGGCGGCCTCGCCTGGAACGACACGGTGGACCTCGCCGACCAGGCGGTGGAGGTCGAGCTGCGCGCCGACGACGAGCAGGCGGTGGGCGAGTTCGCCCTCGACTCGGCGGCGGCGCTCATCCAGGCGCTGGAGGGCTTCGACGCCCGGGCCAGGGACGCCCTCATCGCCGAGCTCAGCTCCCGGCAGTCCGCGACGACGAGCTACATCGACGAGCACGTGGACAAGCTGGGGGAGTCGCTGCTCGACCTCCTGGTCTACAACTCGGGCGACATCGCGATCGACGTGCTGCGCTCGCTCCAACTCCTGACCGTGACCGTGCAGGCCGACCAGGCCGGCGAGGACGAGGTCTTCGCGACGTTCGACTACTCGATCAGCCCCGACGAGACGGACGCGATCCTCACGGTGTCGTTCGACGTGCGCGGCGACGTCGTCGCTGTCGACACCCAGGGCTGACACGCAGGGCTGACGCGCAGCGCCGAGGCTCGGCGGGCGGCCAGCCTCGCCCGGTAGACTCTCTGGATCATGGCTACTTTCGGCTCGCTGTCCGACCGTTTGACGGACACCTTCAAGAACCTGCGCACCAAGGGCAAGCTCTCCCCGTCGGACGTCGACGGCACCGTGCGCGAGATCCGCCGCGCGCTGCTCGACGCGGACGTGGCGCTCGACGTCGTCAAGGAGTTCACCGGCAAGGTGCGCGAGCGCGCGCTGTCCGACGAGGTCAACAAGGCGCTGAACCCGGCGCAGCAGGTCGTCCAGATCGTCAACGGGGAGCTCGTGGCCATCCTCGGCGGCCAGCAGCGCCGCCTGCAGTTCGCCAAGAAGCCGCCGACGGTGATCATGCTCGCCGGCCTCCAGGGCGCGGGCAAGACCACGCTCGCGGGCAAGCTCGGCAAGTGGCTGGTCAAGGACGGCCACACGCCGCTCCTCGTCGCCGCCGACCTCCAGCGGCCCAACGCCGTCACCCAGCTCCAGATCGTCGGCGAGCAGGCCGGCGTCCCGGTCTACGCGCCGGAGCCCGGCAACGGCGTCGGCAACCCGGTGAAGGTGGCCAAGGACGCCATGAAGTTCGCCGAGACCAAGCAGTACGACACGGTCGTCATCGACACCGCAGGTCGCCTCGGCGTCGACGCCGAGCTGATGAAGCAGGCCGCCGACATCCGCAAGGCCACCGATCCGGACGAAGTGCTGTTCGTGATCGACGCGATGATCGGTCAGGATGCCGTCGCGACGGCTAAGGCGTTCCAGGACGGCGTCGACTTCACCGGCGTCGTGCTCTCCAAGCTCGACGGCGACGCGCGCGGCGGCGCGGCCCTCTCGGTCGCCTCGGTCACCGGCCGCCCGATCATCTTCGCCTCCACCGGCGAGGGCCTGGACGACTTCGAGCCGTTCCACCCCGACCGCATGGCGTCGCGCATCCTCGACCTCGGCGACATCCTCACGCTCATCGAGCAGGCCCAGGAGGCCTTCGACGAGGAGGAGGCGCGCAAGGTCGCCGAGAAGTTCGCGACCGACAGCTTCACGCTGGACGACTTCCTCAAGCAGATGCAGCAGCTGCGCAACATGGGCTCCATCAAGAAGATGATGGGCATGCTGCCGGGCGCGGGCCAGATGAAGCAGCAGCTCGACAACTTCGACGAGCGCGAGATCGTGCGCACCGAGGCCATCATCCAGTCGATGACGAAGGCCGAGCGCACCACCCCGAAGCTGCTCAACGGCTCCCGCCGCCTGCGCATCGCCAAGGGCTCCGGCACGACGGTCACCGAGGTGAACCAGCTCGTCAACCGCTTCGAGCAGGCCGCCAAGATGATGAAGACCGTCGCCAAGGGCGGCGTGCCGAACGTCCCCGGCATGGGACCCATCCCGGGCGCCGGCTATGCGGGGCGCGGCAAGCAGCAGCCCAAGAAGAAGGGCTCGCGCTCGGGTAACCCGGCCAAGCGCGCCGCGGAGAACGCCGCGCTGGCGTCCGGCGTCAAGCCGACGACCGGCGCGACCGCGGGCACGGGCTTCGGGCTCGGCTCGGGCAACAAGGCGAAGGCCGGAGGCCCGACCGAGGAGGAGCTGGCCGCCCTGCAGAAGTTCATGGGGCGCTGAGCCCCGCGGCTCGCTAGGAGGTCACGCCGAGCGGCGCGAGCCGGTCCTCGATGACCTTCGCGACGGCGCGCTCGCCCGCCGCGTTCGGGTGGATGCCGTCCGCCTGCACCAGCTCCGGATGTCCCGCCAGCGGGTAGCCGATGTCGAGGAACGTCCCGCCGGCGCCGGTCACGGCCTTCCCGACGATCCCGTTCACGGTCGCCACGGTCGGCGGCGGAGCGTCCGCGCCCCAGACCGTCGTGATGCCGATGATGCGCGCCCGCGGGAACGTGTCGCGCAGTTCACCCAGCAGTTCCTCCGCCGAGGAGGCCACGAGCGCGGCGTTCTCCGTGCGGTCGTTCCTGGTGGCCGCGATCAGGATGTAGTCGGGGTGCAGGCCGAGGGCGGTGGCGACCTGCTCGCGGTAGGTGTCGCCGTTCCAGCCCGGCTTGACGAACCCGGAGCCCGAGACCGCGAGGTCCGTGAGCGTCCAGCCGTGCTGCGCCGCGACGAGCGCGGGCCAGGCCTGATCCGGGCGCACGCCCTTGCCGAACGCGATGGAGTCCCCGATGGCGACGACCCGCGGCTTCGCGTGCTCCGCGGGGGCCGCGACAGCGGTGCCGCCGGCGATGGGCCGCGCGGTGACGGCGGAGGAGCAGCCGGCGAGGGCGGCCGCGGCGAGGGCGATCGCGGCGACGGCGATCAGGCGGGGACGGGTGGGCACGGAGTGAGGCTAGACCGCCCTGACTGACAGATCGCTGTGCATCCCGCCCGGGCGTGTCGGAGTGCGTGGGCGGAGGCGGCCGGCGCGCCGGATCGCCTGCCTCACACGATCCCGTCGAGCCGCGACAGGACGACCGACGCGATCGCCTGCTGGCCTTCGAGGGTGGGATGCTCGCCGTCGTCCTGGACGAGGCCGACCTGGCCGCGGTACGGCTGGCCGAGGTCGATCCATTTGCCGCCCGCCGCGGTCACGGCCTGCTTCAGCGCGTCGTTGAGGGGAGCGAGGTCGCTGTCGCTGGCCTCCCCGGTGAGCGCGTTGTAGCCGATCAGGTGGGCCTTCGGCAGGGCGTCGCTCAGCCGCTCGACCGCGGCCGCCATCGCTTTGGCCACGGCCGCGTCGTCCTGGCCGAGGTCGTTGTCGGAGGCGCCGATCAGCACCACGTTCGCCTTCGCGGCGATGGCCTGGTCGATCTGGCCGTTGAAGTCGGCGTTGGTGGCGCCGACGGCGACGAAGCCGGCCCCCGGCTCGCTGAAGTTCTGCAGGCCCCAGCGCCGGTCGACGGCGACGAGGGCGGGCCACGCCTCGAACGGCTCCAGTCCCATCCCGGACTCGATCGAGTCGCCGACGATCGCGACCACCGGGTGGTTGCCCGCAGGGATGATGGCGCCGACGGCGAGCGAGGAGGAGGAGGCGGACGAGCATCCGCTCAGGGCCACCGTGCCGAGCAGCAGCGCGGCGAGCGCCGTGGCGACGGTGGCGAGAGGCCTGTGGCGGAACATGACTTCGAGCCTAAGGGAGGAGTCTATGGATGGACTATGCACGGTTATGAGCCGCCTGTGCCGGGTCGGGGGCATCCCGCGGGGTACGGTCCAGCCCGCTGCGGAGCTCGTGCGTGAGCGAGCTGACCACGGCCGGCAGGCTGCCGCCGTTGGCCTCCGCGACGGCGAGCTGGCGCTGGTAGCTGGCGCCGGTGGCGAGCACGTCGGAGACCGTCGCGAGCTCGGCGGAGCAGCCGAGCCGCTCGGCCGTGTCGCCGAGGTCGTCCACGAGCCGGAGGAGCTCGTCGCGCACGAGGCGCTCCGTGCCGTCCGGCGCGACGATGATCTCGGCGTCCAGCCCGTACCGCGCGGCGCGCCACTTGTTCTCGCGCACGAACCACGGCTGCAGCGTGATCGGCTCGACGCCCTCGTCCAGGTCGCCGGACATCCGGTCGGTCAGGCAGTGGATGAGCGCGCCGACCGCCCCGACCTCGTCCGCGGTCGAGAGCCCGTCGCACGCGCGCATCTCGACCGTTCCCCAGCGCGGCGACGGCCGGATGTCCCAGCGCACCTCGCTGTGGTCCTCCACGACGCCGGTGGTCACCAGGTCCTGCACGTACTCCTCGTAGTTCGCCCAGGTGCCGAACTGCCACGGCAGCCCCGCGGTCGGCAGCTGCTGGAACATGAGCGCGCGGTTGGACGCGTACCCCGTGCGGGCGCCGGCCCAGAACGGGCTCGACGCGCTGAGCGCCTGGAGGTGCGGGTAGAAGGTGAGCAGGCCGTTTACGATCGGCAGCGCCTTGTCGCGGTCGTCGATGCCGACGTGCACGTGGATGCCCCAGATCATCATCTGCCTGCCCCACCACTGCGTGCGGTCCAGCAGCCGGTCGTAGCGCTCGTTCGGCGTGATCTTCTGGTCGTACCACTGGGCGAAGGGATGCGTGCCCGCGCACATCAGCTCCACGCCGAGCGGGTCGGTGACCTCCCGGGTCAGCGCGATCAGCTCCTGCAGGTCGGTGATGGCGGCCGGGACGCTGTGGTGCACCCGGCTGACCAGTTCGATGGTGTTCAGCAGCAGCTCGTGGGTGATCTGCGGGTGCTCCCGGCCGTCCGGCGTCCCGAGCTCGTGCAGCACCTCGTCGGCGATCTGCACCAGGTCGCCGGTGGCGCCGTCGACCAGCGCCAGCTCCCACTCGATCCCCACGGTGGAGCGCTCCGACTCTGCGAATTGGATCTGCATCGCTGTGGCCCCGTCCGTCCGATTGTTCATTGGGCGCGCTTTTCTGACAGAATATCTAGTTGAGTTCGACGTGCCCGACCCTCTATCCGGCACGGCGGACGAACAATAGACCTCCTGCCGCGTGTGCCCCCACGCCCACGGCAGTCAGTTCGACAACGAATCCACCGGAACCCTGCGGGTTTCCGGACGTCAACACAGGAGAATTGTGGCTGTCAAAATCCGTCTGAAGCGCCTGGGCAAGATCCGCGCTCCGTACTACCGCATCGTCGTCGCCGACTCGCGCACCAAGCGCGACGGCCGCGTCATCGAGGAGATCGGTCTGTACCACCCGACCGAGGAGCCCTCGCGCATCGAGGTCGACTCCGACCGCGCTCAGTACTGGCTCGGCGTCGGCGCTCAGCCGTCCGAGCAGGTCCTCGTGCTGCTCAAGCTCACGGGCGACTGGGGCAAGTTCAAGGGCGACAAGAACGCCGTCTCGACCGTCAAGACGGCCGAGGCCAAGGAGACGTTCGTCGCCGACGAGAAGAAGAAGCCGGTCCTGAAGCCGAAGAAGGACGAGACCGTCGCCAAGGCGGAGGCCGTCGTCGAGGCCGAGGTCGAGGCCGAGGAGGCCGCTGAGGCCGAGGTCGTCGCCGAGGCCGAGGAGATCACGGCCGAGGCCGACGGCGAGAAGGCGTAACACCTTGCTCGCTCCCGCTCTCACGCACCTGGTCAAGGGCATCGTCGACCACCCGGACGACGTGCACGTCGTGGCCAAGGGTTCGCCGCGTGGCGAGGTCCTCGAGGTTCGAGTGAACCCCGAGGACCTCGGGCGGGTCATCGGCCGCTCCGGCCGTACCGCCAAGGCCCTCCGCACGCTCGTGGCCGCGCTGGCCGACGGCCGTCGCGTCCGCGTCGACGTCGTCGACGACTGAGGTGGCGGACCACAAGCTGCCCCGCAAGGAGGTCGCACCGCGACCGGGTCAGACCGAGCTGCGCGTCGGCCGGCTGACCAAGGCGCACGGCCTGAAGGGCGCTCTGAAGCTCGAGCTGTTCACGGACGAGCCGGAGCACCGCTTCGTCCCCGGCGCCGTCTTCACGCTCCAGGTGCCGACGTCCTCCAAGTGGCACGGCAAGACCCTCGAGCTTGTCGAGCTGCGCTGGTACAACGGTCACCCGGTCGGCTTCTTCGCCGGCGTGGACGACCGCACCGAGGCCGAGACGCTGGTGAAGGCCATCCTCTGGGTGAGCCAGGACGTCAAGCAACTCCCTCAGGAGGACGACGCCTGGTACGACCACCAGCTCGTCGGGCTGAGCGCGCGCCGCGACGGCGTCGAGGTCGGCACCATCGCGCGGGTCGACCACCTGCCCGCACAGGACCTGCTGGTCGTCCGCACGGCCCACGGCGAGGTCCTGGTGCCGTTCGTGAAGGCGATCGTTCCCGAGGTCGACATCGCCGCGGGCACCGTGACAATGACTCCGCCGGCCGGGCTGTTCGAGGAGCTGCCGGACGACGACGAGCCGGAGGCCGCGGCCGAGCCGGAGAACCCTGAGCCGGAGAACCCCGAGGACTGACCGTGGCCCACTACGTGATCGACGCCTCCGCCGCCATCGAGCTGGCGGAGGCCGGTTACGTCCCGGCCGCCGGCGACTCCCTGCTGGCCCCGACGCTGCTGCGCTCCGAGGTCCTCGCGCTGCTGCGCCGCTCGGTGGTGTCCGGTGAACGCGACGAGCTCGCCGCGCGGACGCTGATCGCCGCCGTCGACCGCCTCCCGATCCGCCCGCTGGGCGACCGCGTGCTGCGCAAGACCGCCTGGCGGCTCGCCGCGGAGCTCGGCCTCGCCGACACCTTCGCCGCCGAATACCTCGCGCTCACCGTCCTCCACGGCGACGCCCTCGTCACCGACACCCCGGACGCCTACCCCGCCGCCCCCGTCCCGCTCCGCACCGGCGCCGACCTCCTCCGCCCCTAGCCCGCCGAGACGTGACTCGGTGCGGGATCCGCCGGGTCGTTTCCGCGATCACTCACCCTTCGGTGGGCCGACGATGGCCAGGCCGCGGGCGCGGAGGAGGCGGGTGTCGGCGTCCAGGGCTGCGAGCAGGCGCTCGTGCGTCCCCAGGATGTGCCGGTGGATGCTGTCGGCCGCGGCGTCCGCGTCCCGCGCCGCCAGCTGGTCCACGATCGTGCGGTGCTCCTCCCACGCGGTCCGCCGCGCGTCGGCGGTGCGCACCTCCAGCCAGCGGGTGCGGGCCAGCCGGGTCATCGCGGAGGACACCGAGTCGGCGAAGAAGTGGTTGCCGCTGAGCGCGGCGAGCCGAACGTGGAAGCTCGCGCCGGCGCCGACCGCGTCCTCGTCGCGCCGGTCGGGGTCGTAGGCGCCGAGGTCGTCGTGCAGGGCGCGCAGGTCGTCGTCCGAGGCCCGGACGGCGCTCAGCCGCACGGCGGCGGTCTCCAGGGCGTCCCGCAGCTCGCTGAGCCGGGCGATCTCGCCGAGGTCGATGGGGGAGACCTCCCAGCCGCGGCCCTCGCGGCGGACCAGCCCCTCCGCCTCCAGCCGCATGAGCGCCGCGCGCAGCGGGGTCCGGGAGGCGCCGAGCTCGGCTTCGAGGCCGCGCTCGGTTATGCGGGAGCCGGGGACACGGTCCAGATCGAGGATCGCGGAGCGCAGCCGCTCGTACACGTGGGGATGCTCGGGCATCGGGCTCCTTCGTTGGTATACCAAGCCGGTATACCGCTAGGGTATACCGCATGAGCCGAGAAACACGAGAAGAGACCGGGCAGGCGACCAGAACCCCTCGACCGTGGCTCATGCTCGCCCTCGGCGTCATCGGCCAGGCCAGCTCGACGGTCTTCGTCTCGACCCCGGCCTTCCTCATCCCGCTGCTGCACACCGAGCGCGGGCTGAGCCTCGCCCAGGCCGGCCTGCTCGCCTCCGCGCCCACCCTCGGGCTGGTGCTCGCGCTGATCGCGTGGGGCGCGCTCAGCGACCGGATCGGGGAGCGCTGGGTCATCGCGTCCGGGCTGGCCGTCACCTCTGCCGCCGCGGTCGCCGCCATGTTCGTCTCGTCGTACGTCGCGCTCGGCGTGCTGTTCCTGGTGGGTGGGATGGCGGCCGCCAGCCCCAACGCGGCGAGCGGACGCGTGGTCATCGGCTGGTTCGCCAAGGAGCGGCGGGGGCTCGCGATGGGCATCCGGCAGATGTGCCAGCCGCTCGGCGTCGCGATCGCCGCGATCAGCGTCCCGCTGCTGGCGGCCTCCGGCGGGATCGCCGCCGCGCTCACGGTGCCGGCTGTGCTGTGCGGCGTCTCGGCCGTGCTGTGCGCGATCGGGATCGTCGACCCGCCCCGGCCGCCGCGTCGCGCCGCGGAGGGGGAGGACACGCATCCGCAGGCCGCGTGGCGTCCGTACCGGGAGACCTCCCTGCTCTGGCGCATCCACCTCGTGTCGATGCTGCTGGTCGTGCCGCAGTTCACCGTGTCCACGTTCGGGCTGGTCTGGCTCGTCACCGAGCTGCACTTCACGTCGCTCGCCGCGGGCGTCGTCATCGCGGTCAGCCAGTTCGCCGGCGCGCTCGGCCGGATCGGGGTCGGCGTACTGAGCGACCGGGTCGGCAGCCACCTGGTGCCGCTGCGCTGGGTGTCCGTCGCCGCGGTCGCGGTCATGCTGCTGATGGGCGCGGCCTCCGCACTCGGGTCGGTGGCCGCCGCGGTGATCCTGATCGTCGCGGCCATCGTCACGGTCGCCGACAACGGCCTCGCCTACACGTCGGTCGCCGAGATCGCCGGGCCGTTCTGGTCGGGCCGGGCGCTCGGCGCGCAGAACACCGGGCAGTTCCTGGCGGCGTCGGTCGTCGGCCCCGCCGTGGGCGCGCTGATCGGCTGGGTCGGCTTCCCGCTGGCCTTCGCCGCCGTCGCGATCTGCCCGGCGGTGGCGGCCCCGCTGGTCCCGCGCGACCGGGAGCTCGCGGTCGTCCCCGAATAGACTTTCCCCATGCGCATCGACATCGTCACGATCTTCCCGACCTTCTTCGATGTGCTCGACATCTCCCTGCTCGGCAAGGCGCGGCAGGCGGGCATCATCGCGCTCGGCGTCCACGACCTGCGCGACCACACCCACGACCGGCACCGCACCGTCGACGACACGCCGTACGGCGGCGGCGCGGGCATGGTGATGAAGCCGGAGCCGTGGGGGGAGGCGCTGGACGCCGTCCTGGAGGGCTCCGACGACCCCGTGCTGCTGTTCCCGTCGCCGGCCGGCGAGGTGTTCACGCAGGCGATGGCCCGCGAGCTCGCGACCGAGTCCCACCTCGTGTTCGGCTGCGGCCGCTACGAGGGCATCGACCAGCGCGTGTTCGACGACTACGCCTCCCGCGCGCGCGTGCGGCTGGTGAGCATCGGCGACTACGTGCTCAACGGCGGGGAGGTCGCCACCATGGCGATGATCGAGGCGATCGGGCGGCTCATCCCCGGCGTCGTCGGCAACCCGGAGAGCCTGGTGCAGGAGTCGCACGAGGACGGCCTCCTGGAGTACCCCTCGTACACGAAGCCCGCCGCCTGGCGCGGCCACGAGGTGCCCCCGGTCCTGCTCTCCGGCAACCACGGCGCGATCGAGGCCTGGCGCCGCGAGCAGTCCCTCGCCCGCACCGCCCGCGTCCGCCCCGACCTCCTCCCGTAGCGCCGCCCTTCCATCGCTTCCGGAGTTATGTACGCGACACGCCGGTGCGAGGCGTACACAACTCCGGAACGGATGGTCAGGGGGCGCTGAGGATGAGGGGGCCGTCGTCGGTGATGGCTACGGTGTGCTCGGAGTGGGCGCCGCGCGAGCCGTCGGCGGAGCGGAGCGTCCAGCCGTCGGGGTCGGTGAAGATCTTGTCGGTGGTCTCCAGGAACCACGGCTCGATCGCGATCACCAGGCCGGGGCGCAGCGGGAAGCCGCGACCGGCGCGGCCGTCGTTCGGGATGTGCGGGTCGCCGTGCATCGTGCGGCCGACGCCGTGGCCGCCGAACTGCGTGTTCACCGAGTAGCCCTCTGCGTGCGCCACGGCGGCGATCGCCGCCGAGATGTCGCCCACCCGGCCTCCCGGCTGCGCGGCCGCGATGCCCGCCGCGAGCGCCCGGCGGGTCGTATCGATCAGCCGGAGGTCCTCCTCGCGGGGCGAGCCGACCACGATACTGACCGCCGAGTCGGCCACCCAGCCGTCGACGCTCGCCGCGAAGTCCAGGCTGAGCAGGTCGCCGTCGCGCAGCCGGTAGTCGTGGGGAAGGCCGTGCAGCACCGCGTCGTTGACGGAGGTGCAGATCACCTTGCCGAACGGGCTCGCGCCGAACGACGGGTGGTAGTCGATGTAGCAGGACTCCGCGCCGCGGCTGCGGATCAGCTCGTGCGCGATCCGGTCCAGCTCCAGCAGGTTGACGCCCACCTTCGCCGCGGCGGCGGTCTCGGCCAGGACCTCGGCGACGAACCGGCCGGCCGGCCTCATCTGCTCGATCTCGGCGGGCGTCCTCAGCTCGATCACGGGTGGTCCTCTTTCTGTGTGCGACTGCGTCCAGTCTTCCATGCGGCGCGGCCGGCAGTCCGCCCACGGCGAACCAGCAGCCAGCGCACAGCCGCGCGACGTTACGCTGGTCGCGTGTTCATCCGCAAGGCGTTCTACTGGTGGCTCTTCCCGTCCGCCGTGGTGCTGCCCGTCTGGTTGCTGATCGGCTGGGCCGCGTTCAACCAGGGCAGCGGCTGGACGTTCCTCGGGCTGCTCATCCTGTGCCCGATCCTCTTCGTCGCGCTGCTCGCGATCGGCGGCATCGTGATGGCGCGCAAGAGCGTCAGGGACGCCCGCGCGGTCTCCTGGTACGACACCGGCCTCCTCGCCGGCTGGAGCGCCTCCATCATCGCCTTCGGGTTCTTCCCGCCCGGCGCCACCGGCTGGCTCGCCGTGCTCGGCGTGCTGTTCTTCCTGGCCATGTTCTGGGTCGGGCTGTGGGAGCTGGTGACCGAGGCGCGCGACCGGGTGGCTGTCACCTTCGCCGCGTACCAGCAGGCCGCGCAGCCGCAGCAGGTGCCGCGGCCGTCCAGCCCCGTGGTGGACGACGCGGACGTGATCGTCATCGAAGAGCACCGCGAGGACTGACCTCCGCTCTCCGCCGCACCGCGCTTTGGCAATAGGGCCGTGCGCGTGGCAGAATGGTTGTTCGTGCCGCCGCCCGGCTCTGCCGCAGGGGAGCCAGCAATTCGAGCGTGCACACCCAATCGAATCCCGGCCGTCCGTCCGTGTGCGCAGCGCGCATCCGCACGACGGCCCCGAATCCGTCCCCGACCTGCAGGCGGGTACAGAGAGCGAACAGCAATGCACATCCTCGATCAGGTGGACGCCGCGTCCCTCAAGTCGGACATCCCCGCGTTCCGTGCCGGCGACACCGTCAAGGTGCACGTCAACATCATCGAGGGCACCCGCTCTCGTATCCAGGTCTTCCAGGGCGTCGTGATCGGCCGCTCGGGCGAAGGCGTCCGCGAGACCTTCACGGTCCGCAAGGTCAGCTTCCAGGTCGGCGTCGAGCGCACCTTCCCGGTGCACTCCCCGGTCATCGACCACATCGAGGTCGTCACCCGCGGTGACGTCCGTCGCGCCAAGCTGTACTACCTCCGCGAGCTCCGCGGCAAGAAGGCGAAGATCAAGGAGAAGCGCGACAACTGAGCGTTTCGCGCGCGACTCATCCTGAGCTCCCGGTCCTACACTGGACCGGGAGCTCAGGCGGTTAACGAGCCAGGCAGGGTGGATGACGGACGAGACACTGCCCACGCGGCCCGAACGCGTGGCGCGGGGAGAGCGCGGCGGGCGCAGCGGCCTGCTGTTCCTGCGGGACGTGCTGGTCGTGGTGGTGATCGCGCTGCTCGTGGCCTTCCTGGTGAAGACCTTCGTGGTGCGCTCGTTCTACATCCCTTCCGGGTCGATGGAGAACACCCTCCAGATCAACGACAAGATCCTGGTGAACGAGCTGCAGCCGTCGGTGTTCCCGCTGAGCCGCGGTGACGTCGTGGTGTTCCGCGACCCGGGAGGCTGGCTCCCGAAGGCCCCGCCGGTCGTGCGGAACCCGGTGGCCCAGGCGGCGGACACCGCGCTGACCTTCGTCGGGCTGTCCGCCTCCGACAGCGACGACCACCTCGTGAAGCGGCTCATCGGCCTGCCAGGCGACCACGTGGTGTGCTGCGACACGGCGGGCCGGATCACCGTCAACGGCACCGCGATCCACGAGCCGTACATCGTGATCCCGCCCGGGCAGAAGAACGCCGCGACGCTCGCCTTCGACGTGACGGTGCCGAAGGGCCGCATCTGGGTCATGGGGGACAACCGCTACGACTCGCAGGACTCCTCCCGCAACCAGGCGCTCCCCGGCCACGGCTTCGTCCCGCTCGACCACGTCGTCGGACGGGCGGCCGTGATCAGCTGGCCGGTCAGCAGATGGACGTGGTTGGACGACTATCCTGAAGTCTTCAGAGGCGTGGAGGAGAAGAAGGAATGATGACCCCGGTCTCGCCGTCGCTGCGCTTCGAGAAGGCGCTCTACCGCGACGGCGTCACCTCGATCGTGGCCGTCGACGAGGTCGGCCGCGGGGCGCTGGCCGGCCCGGTGGCGGTCGGCATGGTGGTCATCGACACCGCGGTCAAGCGCATCCCGCCGGGGCTGCGCGACTCCAAGCTGCTGCCGGAGCCGGTGCGCGAGGCGCTCGAGCCCGCCTGTCGGCGCTGGTCGCTGTCCCACGCCGTGGGGATGGCCTCCGCCGCGGAGGTCGACTCGCTCGGCATCATGCGGTGCCTGGGCCTGGCCGGCGCCCGCGCCCTCGCGATGCTGGAGGACCAGGGCGCGCAGGTGCGGGAGAGCACGCTGATCCTGGACGGCAACTACGACTACCTCAGCCCCGCGGTGATGCGCCCGGTGCGCGTCGTCACGCGGATCAAGGCGGACCGCGACTGCGCGTCGGTGGCTGCGGCCTCCGTGATCGCGAAGGTGCACCGCGACCGGCTGATGATCGGCCACGATGTGGATTACCCCGGCTACGGCTGGGTGAGCAACAAGGGCTACTCGACCCCGGAGCACTTCGCCGCCATCGCCGAGCTCGGCCCGAGCGCGCTGCACCGGCTGACCTGGCTGAAGGACCTCGCGACGCTCGACATGCCGAGCTGAGTCGGCACGGCTAGACTTGGCGAACGATGGATGAGGACGAGTTCGACGACTACGACCGCGAGGTCGAGCTGGCTTTGTATCGCGAATACCGGGACGTCGTCTCGCAGTTCAAGTACGTGATCGAGACCGAGCGCCGCTTCTACCTCGCGAACGAGGTGGAGTTCGTGCGCCGCGACACGGAGCACGACTTCTATTTCGAGCTGACGATGAACGACGTCTGGGTGTGGGATGTCTACCGCGCCGACCGGTTCGTGAAGTCCGTTCGCGTGCTGACGTTCAAGGACGTGAACATCGAGGAGCTCTCCAGCAAGGAGTTCGAGCTCCCGAAGGAGCTGGCGCTCGACGAGTGAGCTCGGGCGGGTCGTTCCGTGTGGATTTGTCCTGCACCGCTCGCTGAACTGACGACTTCTCCACAGATTTCGCTCCGCCCGGTTCTTCCCTGTCCCCTCCGACCACGCTGGTCGTGGGAGGAAACATGGCAGAGAAAGACCGTCTGGGTCGTCGCGGCGAGGCCGTGGCGGCGGACTGGCTGGAGACACACGGCTACGAGATCGTGGCCCGCAACTGGCGCTGCGCCAGCGGGGAGCTCGATCTGATCGCACGCCGCGCACGCGTGATCGCGTTCGTGGAGGTCAAGACCCGGAGCTCGGTCCAGTTCGGGCATCCGTTGGAGGCGATCACGCCGAAGAAGGCGGCACGGCTGCGCCGTCTGGCGGCCGAGTGGTGCCGCGCGCACGGGCCCGTCCGCGGCGAGCTGCGGATCGACGCGATCTCCGTGCTCGACGCGTGGAGCGCGACGCCGTCGGTGGAGCACCGGGCGGGGGTGGCGTGATGGCGCTCGCACGCACGTTCGCCGTGGCGCTGACCGGGGTGCGCGGCGACATCGTGGAGGTGGAGGCCGACATCTCGGCCGGGCTGCCCGCCTTCGTGCTCATCGGGCTGCCGGACGCCGCGCTCGGCGAGTCCCGCAAGCGGGTGTCGGCGGCGGCCGCCAACGCCGGCTGCGCCCTCACGCAGCGCAAGCTGACCGTGAACCTGTCGCCGGCCTCCTTGCGGAAGCAGGGCTCCGGCTTCGACCTCGCGATCGCTGTGGCCGCGCTGGCTGCGTCCGGCGAGGTCCCTGCCGCGTCGGCCGCCGGGGCGGTCCATGTCGGCGAGCTCGGCCTCGATGGACGCCTGCGCCCGGTCCCCGGCGTGCTGCCCGCTGTGCTGGCCGCGAGGACAGCCGGCTTCGCCCGGGTCCTTGTCCCGACCGCGAACGCCGAGGAGGCCTTCCTGGTCGACGGGATCGACGTGGTGCCGGTCGCCGGGCTGCGCAGCGCCGCCATCGCGCACGGCGCGGAGCTGGACCCGGTGGAGGAGGAGCCCGTCGCCCTCGCCGCGGAGCCCGGCCCTCCGGCGCCGGAACCGGACATGGCCGACGTCGCCGGCAACGACGACGCGGTCGACGCCTTCGTCGCCGCGGCCGCCGGGGGTCACAACGTGTCGATGATCGGCCCACCCGGAGCGGGCAAGACCATGCTGGCGCGCCGCCTGCCGTCCCTGCTGCCCGACCTCACCCCGGAGCAGGCACTGGAGACGACCTCCATCCGCTCCCTGTCGGGACGCGGCGTGGGCGGCGGCCTGATCCTGCGGCCTCCGTTCGAGGCCCCGCACCACACCGCGTCGTCCGCCGCTCTCGTCGGCGGCGGCAGCGGACGGCTGGTGCCGGGCGCGATCGCGCGGGCGTCGAACGGCGTGCTGTTCCTGGACGAGGCGGCCGAGTTCCAGCCCAACGTCCTGGACGCCCTCCGCCAGCCGCTGGAGTCCGGCTCCATCGCCGTCGACCGCGCGGCCGCGAGCGCCACGTTCCCGGCCCGCTTCCAGCTCGTCCTCGCCTCCAACCCGTGCCCGTGCGGCCGGTACGGCTCGGCCGACGACGAGTGCTCGTGCACCCCCGCCGCCCGCCGCCGCTACCTCACGCGACTCTCGGGCCCCCTCCTCGACCGCGTCGACATCCGCCTCGCCGTGCGCCGCCTGGGCCTGGGCGCCCTGCGAACCGCCTCCGACGGCACCGCCCCGTCGCGCAGGAGCCGCGATCTCCGCCAGACCGTCGAGCGCGCCCGCGCCGCCGCCCGCGAGCGCCTGCACGGCACCGGCTGGACGACGAACTCCCAAGCCGCGGGAACCTGGCTGAGAGCCCCCGAAAATCAGCTCGCGGCATCCGCCCGCGCCACCATCGACCGCTCCCTGGAACGCGGCGCCCTCACAATGCGCGGCTACGACCGCACGTTGCGCCTGGCCTGGACCCTCGCGGACCTCGACGGCGCGGTGAGCCCGTCCGCCGAGCACGTGGCACGAGCCCTGTACCTGAGACGAGGTGCGTCCGCATGAGGAGGATCTGGGTCGACCTCATCCGCGAGGAGCGCGAGAACCCGGAGCGCGGGCGCGAGAGGTGGTGCGGCGAGTGTGCCGTCTGGCAGGTGGCGGCCGGGGTGGTGGAGACGGAAGAGGGACGGGCTTCGATGGCACAGCCGGACGCCGCGGAGACGGCGGAGGACGTGTTGAGCCCCAGCCCTGAGCGGGGCGGCGCCGAGGCCCAGGACTGCATCGCGCTGGCCGCCGAAGCGTCGGCACACCACGACGCGGAGTCGCCGTACGGCGCTGTGCCAGTCGCCGATGCGGCGACACTCTCCGTTCCTAACCCCTCACGCGCCCGTCGGGATGAAGGCAGTCCGGATTCACCTGCACCGATCCGTCGGGATGAAGGCAGTCCGGATTCGCCCGCACCGGTCCCTCGGGACGGCGGCAGTTCGGATTCACTCGCACAGATCCCTCGGGACGAGGACAGTCCGGATTCACCCGCACCCACTCCGATCGTCCCCGGGAGGACCCGATGAGCATCGAATCGTTCCCCGCTCTCACGTCCCGCGAGGTCGCCTCGGTCGTCGGCTCGGTCTCCGCCGGCATGGAGTATCCGGACGAGCCGTCGATGCTCGCGGCCGCGGCCCGGGCCGCCCTGTCATCGGCGATCGAGCCGGGGGACACCGACGCCGCGCTGCTGGTGGGCTCGTTCGGCCCCTTGCCGACTCTCCGTGCCGTGATCGGCGACACGTCGCCGCAGTCCGTCCGCGCCGCGCTGCGCGACGCCGGCTCGCCCGCCCTCCTGCCGATCGACCGGCTCCGCGACGCCCTCGACAGGTGGCGCGGACGTCTCCCTCGGGCGCCACTGCACGCTCCCTTGGAACGAGGCGCCCGCCTCGGCGCGCGGCTCGTGACGCCGGAGCACCCGGCCTGGCCCACCGCTCTCGACAGCCTGGAGCTCGGTGCGCCTCTCACCCTCTGGGTGCGCGGCGACACCACTCGGCTGGCCTGCTTCGAGCGCTCCATCGCGCTCGTCGGAGCGCGCGCAGCCAGCGGCTACGGCGAGCACGTCGCACTGGAGAGCGCGGCCGGCCTGAGCGACCGCGGTTTCGCGATCGTCTCGGGAGGCGCTTACGGGGTCGACGCCGCCGCCCACCGCGCTGCATTGTCGAGCGGCCAGGTCACCGTCGCATTCCTGGCCGGAGGCGTGGACCGCCTCTACCCGGCCGGAAACGACGACCTCCTGCAACGCATCGCCCGCACCGGGCTGCTGATGGCCGAGCTCCCACCGGGCTCCACCCCGACGCGCTGGCGCTTCCTGATGCGCAACCGGCTGATCGCCGCGGCGAGCAACGCGACCGTCGTCGTGGAGGCCGGCGCCCGCTCCGGCTCGTTGAACACCGCCGGCCACGCCGCCCAGCTCGGCCGGCCCCTGGGCGCGGTGCCCGGCCCGATCACCTCCCCGGCGTCCGCGGGCTGCCACCGCCTCATCCGGGAGTACGGCGCGATCTGCGTCACCAGTCCCGACGAGATGGCGGAACTGGCCGACCCGATGGGCGAGCACCTCGATGCAGGGGAGTCGAAGGCGAGAACGCGGGGTGACCGATGATCCTCCGCACCGAGCACCGGAATCGCGCGCCCCCGGTGCGTCCGCGGCCGGGTGGCGGCGTCGATGGCTGATGCTGGGGGAGTGAACCTCCGTCTCGCCGTCGACGGCTACCTGCGCCACCTGGAGGTGGAGCGCGGGTACTCGGCGCAGACGGTGCGGGCCTACCGTTCCGACCTCGCCCAGTTCGAGCGGTTCGCCGAGTCGCGCGGGGTGACCGGTACGGAGGCGCTCACCCTCGACCTGTTCCGGGACTGGCTCTGGGAGGGTGCGCAGCAGCAGCTCGCCCGGGCCACGCTGGCGCGACGATCGGCTGCTGTGCGCGGCTTCAGCAGTTGGAACGCGCGGATCGGAGGCGTTACCGGGGGCTCTACCGGGCAGGCGACAACGAGCGCGGCTGAGACGGCGGCCGGACTGATGCCGGCGAGCGCGGGAGGGACGGCGGCCGGACCGATGCCGGCGAGCGGGGCTGCGGCGGCCGGGCCGATGCCGGCGAGCGGGGCTGAGACGGCGGCCGCGCCGATGACGGCGAGTGGGGCTGAGGCGGCGGCCGGACCGATGCCGGCGAGCGCGGCTGAGACGGCGGCCGGACCGATGCCGGCGAGCGGGGCTGAGACGGCGACCGGACCGATGCCGGCGAGCGGGGCTGAGACGGTCACCGGGCCGGACGCTCTTGCCGTGTCGTCCCTCAGCGCGACCGCCCCCGATCCCGCGGCCCGGTTGCGGGCGCCGAAAGCCGACAAGCACCTCCCGCGCGTGATCACCCGGGCCCAGATCGACGGCCTGCTCGATGCGCTCGCCGCTCGGGCGGAGGGCGGAGACCCGGGGGCGATCCGGGATGTCGCGGTCATCGAGGTGCTGTACGCGGCCGGGATCAGGGTCAGCGAGCTCACCGGGCTCGATGTCGACGATGTGGACGTCGAGCGGCTGACGTTGCGCGTCGTCGGCAAGGGGAACAAGGAGCGGGTCGTCCCGTTCGGCGTGCCGGCGCTGCGGGCGATCCGGCGATACCTGCAGGCCGCGCGGCCGGCGCTCGCCGCCGAAGGGTCAGGCCCGGCGCTGCTGCTCGGGGCGCGGGGCGGACGGCTCGGCACGCGCGCGGTCTACCAGCTCGTGGCGTCGCTGCTCGCCGACCTCCCCGGCGGTGGCCCCGCCGGTCCGCACACCCTGCGCCATACCGCCGCGACGCACCTGCTCGACGGGGGAGCGGACCTGCGGGCGGTCCAGGAGATCCTCGGGCACGCCAGCCTCGGGACCACACAGATCTACACCCACGTCTCCAGCGAACGGCTCAAGGAGACCTACCGCCTCGCCCATCCCCGCGCCTGACGGGACGGTCATGTGTCGCCGCGCGGGAGGCTCCTCCCGGGCGCTGCGGCAGCAGCACCGCGCGCGGCGGCCGGTCGAAGAACAGCAACGGCGACACATACTCGCCGTCGACCCGGACGCCGACGTGCAGACAGGCCCCGGAGCAGTGCGCGCCCTCGCCGACGACGCCGAGCACCATGCCGCGCGTCACCGGATCGCCCACAGCCAGACCGGCCGCCACGACGGGCTCGTACGACGAGAGCACGCCCGACCCGTGGTCCAGGGTGAGCACCGGCCGGTCCACGACCACCCCGACGAAGTGCACGGTCGCCTCCGAGGGGGCGGTCACCGTCGCTCCGGGCGCCGCTGCCAGGTCGATCCCTCGGTGCCCGGCGGCGTACGGCGACGGCGGGGCCTCGTAGGGGCGGACCATCCGGAGCGGCGCGAGCGGCCACGACCAGCGTGGCGAGACGCGCGAGATCGTCGAGGAGGCTGCAGTGGATCGTGGTGAGAATTCGACGTCCACCATCGACCCAGGGCTCCCGTCACCCGGTGCACCGACACCCGCAAGCCCGACCACGGCCGCCATCGGCGCCGCCACCACGACGGGCACCGCCACCATGACAGCCACAGCCACCGCGACAGCCACACCCACCGCTCTCAACCGTCTCCACATTCCTCGATCACCCCCGCATCCAGCCTCCGACATCGCCCGCCTCCCCACTCGCGCCCCCACCCGATCCGTGGAGAACCCCCTCCCACGCCCACCCTGTGGAGGACTCTTATGCACACGAACGAGTCGGCGTACCGTGACCAGCGCACGTTTCCGCCGTCCTCCGCTGAGGGCGGCGACCTGACGGAGGAGGGGTCTCATGTCCGATCAGCGCAGCACCGGGTCCGAGCGGGAGGACGAGCACGTTCCGCAGCCGACGGCGGCGATGCGGCGGAAGGTCGTCGGCCTTGCCACCGCCGCGGCGGTCGGCGGGTTCCTGTTCGGTTTCGACTCCTCCGTCATCAACGGGGCCGTCGACTCGATCCAGCATCACTTCGCGCTCAATGCGTTCGTCACCGGGTTCATCGTCGCCATCGCCCTGCTGGGCTGTGCGGTCGGCGCCTACGTCGCCGGGCGGCTCGCCGACCGGTGGGGCCGCATCCGGGTCATGCTGATCGGCGCGATCCTGTTCCTCGCCAGCTCGATCGGGGCCGGCCTCTCGGTCTCCGTCTGGGACCTCGGCTTCTGGCGCATCGTCGGCGGCCTCGGCATCGGCATCGCGTCCGTGGTGGCGCCGGCGTACATCGCCGAGATCGCGCCCAAGCAGCGCCGCGGCGGCCTCGCCTCCCTGCAGCAGCTCGCCATCACGATCGGTATCTTCGTGGCGCTGCTGTCCGACGCGCTCCTGGCCGGGGCGGCGGGCGCTGCGGCCAACCAGCTCTGGCTCGGGCTGGAGGCGTGGCGGTGGATGTTCCTCGTCGGCGTGATCCCGTCCGTCGTCTACGGCATCCTGGCGCTGCTCCTGCCGGAGTCCCCGCGCTATCTGCTCTCCACCGGCCGGCACGACGAGGCGCGGGCGATCTTCGCGACCCTCGTCCCGGAGGAGGACGTCGACCGGCAGGTGCGCGACATCGAGAGCGCGATCGAGGAGGACAAGGACTCCGCGAAGGGCACCCTCCGCGGCAACCGGTTCGGCCTGAAACCGATCGTCTGGATCGGCATCATCCTGTCCGTGTTCCAGCAGTTCGTCGGCATCAACGTGATCTTCTACTACTCCACGACGCTCTGGAAGGCGGTGGGCTTCACCGAGAGCAACTCGCTGCTCATCACGGTGATCACCTCGGTCACGAACGTGGTGGTGACGATCGTGGCGATCCTGCTGGTGGACCGGGTCGGCCGACGGCCCATCCTCCTCACCGGCTCGGTCGGCATGGCGATCTCGCTGGCGGTGATGGCGCTGGCGTTCAGCTTCGCCGACAAGGCGAACGGCGCCGTGACCCTCCCGAACCCGTGGGGGCCGATCGCGCTCATCGCGGCGAACATCTTCGTGATCTGCTTCGGCGCCTCCTGGGGTCCGCTGGTCTGGGTGCTGTTGGGCGAGATCTTCCCTCCGCGCATCCGCGGTGCGGCCCTCGGCGTCGCGGCCTCCGCGCAGTGGATCGCGAACTTCCTCGTCACGGTCTCCTTCCCGCCGATGTCGGACTTCTCGCTGCCGTTCACCTACGGGATGTACGCGGTCTTCGCCGCCCTGTCCTTCTTCTTCGTGTTCTTCAAGGTGCCGGAGACGAACGGGATGGCGCTGGAGCACGCCGAGACCCTCTTCGCCAACGCGGGGCGCAGCCGCGGGCCGCAGGTGCGGTCGTCGGGGGACACCGTCCCGCGGTCGTGACGCGGCCCGGCCGGGGTCCGGTTCCTGATAGGATGTCCACTGCACTCCGCATGTCGGAGTGACTACGCGTGTCCGGAACATCCTCTCGCGAGGGTGTGCGCCTCTCCACCGGTCTCCCGCTCATCCACCACGGTCCTCCGTGCGGAAGCGCGGGTGCGGGGAGGCGCGGGGCACCAGGAGCGGCGGCCGATCGGCTGCCGCTGGACAACCGAGAGTCGTGTCCCCGCCGTGAGGCCGGGCGCGCAAGAACAGGAGAACGGCAAATGGCCGTCGTCACCATGCGCCAGCTGCTCGACAGCGGCGTCCACTTCGGACACCAGACCCGCCGCTGGAACCCGAAGATGAAGCGCTTCATCCTCACCGAGCGCTCGGGCAGCTACATCATCGACCTGCAGCAGTCGCTCGCCTACATCGACAAGACCTACGAGTTCGTGCGCGAGACCGTCGCCCACGGCGGCACCATCCTCTTCGTCGGCACCAAGAAGCAGGCGCAGCAGGCGATCGCCGAGCAGGCGACCCGCGTGGGCCAGCCCTACGTGAACCAGCGCTGGCTGGGCGGTCTGCTGACCAACTTCCAGACCGTGTCCAAGCGCCTCGCCCGCATGAAGGAGCTCGAGGAGCTCGACTTCGAGGGCACCACCAGCGGCTTCACCAAGAAGGAGCTGCTGATCAAGAAGCGCGAGCTGGACAAGCTCCACAAGTCGCTGGGCGGCATCCGCAACCTGGCCAAGACCCCGAGCGCGATCTGGGTAGTGGACACCAAGAAGGAGCACCTCGCGATCGACGAGGCGAAGAAGCTGGGCATCCCGGTCATCGCCATCCTCGACACGAACTGCGACCCGGACGAGGTCCAGTACCCGATCCCGGGCAACGACGACGCCATCCGCTCCGTAACGCTCCTCACCCGCATCGTCGCCGACGCCGCGGCCGAGGGCCTCATCCAGCGTCACCAGAAGCCCGAGGAGGGCGCCGAGCCCGCCGAGCCGCTCGCCGAGTGGGAGCAGGAGCTCCTCGCCCAGCCGAGCGACGAGGTCCAGTCCTCCGCCGAGAACGAGAAGGCCGCCGACGCCGACCTCGCCGAGGCCAAGGCCGATTCCGCCGAGATCGTCGCCGAGGGCGAAGCCGACGCCGAGGCCACGGCGGACTCCGCCGAGGGCGAAGCCGACGCCAAGTAAGCACACTCACCAACTTCGAGTCAGAAGGTTCCAGTCAGAACATGGCAAACATCAGCATCGCTGACATCAAGGCCCTGCGCGAGCAGCTCGGCACCGGAATGGTCGACACCAAGAAGGCCCTCGAGGAGGCCGGTGGCGACATCGAGAAGGCGACCGAGATCCTCCGCCTCAAGGGCGCCAAGGGCAACGCGAAGCGTGCCGACCGCTCCACCTCCGAGGGCCTCGTGGCCGCGAAGGAGAACGGCAACGGCTCCGCGACGATGATCGAGCTCGCCTGCGAGACCGACTTCGTCGCGAAGGGCGAGAAGTTCATCGCCCTCGCCGACAAGGTGCTCGACGCGGCCGCCGCCGCGGGCGCCACCACCGTCGAGGAGGCGCTGGCCGCCCCCGCCGGGTCGCAGACCGTCGCCGAGCTCATCGGTGACGAGGCCGCGATCCTCGGCGAGAAGGTGGAGCTCCGCCGCATCGCCGTCGTCTCGGGCGAGAACTTCGCGATCTACCTGCACAAGACCTCCAAGGACCTGCCCCCGCAGGTCGGCGTTGTCGTCGGCTACGCCGGCGCCGACGCGGAGACCGCCCGCAGCATCGCGCAGCACATCTCCTTCGCGAACCCGACCTACCTCACGCGTGAGGACGTCCCGGCCGAGGAGGTCGAGAACGAGCGTCGCATCGTCGAGGAGATCTCGCGCAACGAGGGCAAGCCGGAGGCCGCCCTGCCGAAGATCATCGAGGGTCGCCTCGGCGCCTACTTCAAGCAGGTCGCCCTGCTGGAGCAGGAGTACGCCCGCGACAACAAGCAGAACATCGCCCAGGTCCTCAAGGACTCGGGTCTGACCGTCTCGGGCTTCGCCCGCTTCAAGGTCGGCGCCTGACCCAGGCATGAAGGAGTCCGGATCGTGAGACACGATCCGGGCTCCTTTTCTGTGCCCGGCTCTCCCTGTTCAGGCACAGCGGGCACGCACTAGCGTTAACGAAACACACGGAAGGACTCCCACACACATGACGGCAGCCACTCACAGACGCAGGGTCCTTCTGAAACTCTCCGGCGAGGCCTTCGGCGGCGGCCAGCTCGGGGTGAACCCCGACATCGTCGGCAGCATCGCCCGCGAGATCGCCCAGGCGGCGGAGGACGTGGAGATCGCGATCGTCGTGGGCGGAGGCAACTTCTTCCGCGGCGCCGAGCTGTCGCAGCGCGGCATGGACCGCGGGCGCGCCGACTACATGGGCATGCTCGGCACCGTGATGAACTCACTGGCCCTGCAGGACTTCCTGGAGCAGGCCGGCGCGGAGACGCGCGTGCAGTCCGCGATCGCGATGACCCAGGTCGCCGAGCCGTACATCCCGCGCCGTGCGGAGCGCCACCTGGAGAAGGGCCGCGTCGTCATCTTCGGCGCCGGCGCCGGCCTGCCGTACTTCTCGACCGACACCGTCGCCGCCCAGCGCGCCCTGGAGATCAGCGCCGACGTCGTGCTGGTCGCCAAGAACGGCGTGGACGGCATGTACGACTCCGACCCGCGCACCAACCCGGACGCGCGCAAGATCGACCAGATCAGCCACCAGGACGCGCTGACCCAGGGCCTCAAGGCCGTGGACTCCACCGCGCTCAGCCTCTGCATGGACAACGGGATGCCGATGCGCATCTTCGGCATCGAGCCGGGCGGCAACGTCACCGCGGCGCTGCTCGGCGCCGAGATCGGCACACTGCTCGGCTGACAAGGCCCGGCGGGGCGCCCCGCCATGCGCGGGGTGCTCCGCAGCCTGGCCCTAGACTAGACAACGACTCACCGATCTGAAGGAGAAACCGTGATCGCGGATGTGATTTCCGACGCCCGCCAGCGCATGGCCAAGACCGTGGACGCGGCGAGGGACGACTTCGGCACGGTGAGCGCGGGCCGCGCGAACCCCGCCCTCTTCCAGAAGGTGCTCGTCGACTACTACGGCTCGCCGACGCCGCTGGCCCAGCTCGCCGGCCTCCAGAACCCGGAGGCGCGCGTGCTGCTGGTGACGCCGTACGACAAGTCCGCCCTCAAGGAGATCGAGAAGGCGATCGTCAACATGCCGAACCTGTCGGCGAACGTCGGCAACGACGGCGAGATCGTGCGCGTGTCGCTCCCCGAGCTGACCGAGGACCGCCGCAAGGAGTTCGTCAAGCTCGTCCGCAGCAAGGGCGAGGACGCCAAGGTCGCCATCCGCAACATCCGCCGCAAGGCGAAGGACGACCTGGACGCGCTCAAGGGCGAGGTCGGCGACGACGAGGTGGCCCGCGGCGAGAAGGAGCTCGAGGCGATCACCCGCACGAACGTCGAGGCCGTGGACGACGCCCTCAAGCGCAAGGAAGCCGAGCTCCTCGAGGTCTAGATGAGCGAGGGGAGCAGCCCCGGCGAGCCTCGCACGCCGGCGCCGGGCAGACGGGGGAAGTCCGAGGCGCGCGCCGAGCTGCGCGCGCAGGTGCAGGCGACCCGGGCCGACTTCGAGCGTCAGGTGCTCGCGCGCAAGGCGCAGCTCGACGCAACGAACGAGCGGATCGCCGCCCGGACGGGGCGCAACCTGATTCTGGCCATCCTGATCGGGCTGGTCGCCGGCGCGCTGCTGGTGGTGAGCCTGATCTTCATCAAAGAGCTGTTCCTGGTCTTCGGGGCCGCGATGATCGGCTTCGCCGCCTTCGAGCTCACCCAGGCGTTCCGCGGGGCCGGGAGGCGCGTGCCGCGCACCCCGTCGCTGATCGCGTCGCTCGCGGTCGTCCCGGCCACGTTCTGGTTCCACGCCGGCGGCCAGCTCGTCGCGCTGGCGTCGGGGATCGTCCTGGTCGTCGCGTGGCGGCTGGTCGAGGAGGCCGTGCTGCCGGCCAGGCGCGCCGGGGGAGTGGCGCTCTCGCGCGACCTCGCCTGGAGCGTGCTCGTCCAGATGTACGTGACCCTGCTCGGCTCCTTCGCCATCCTGCTGCTGGCCGAGAACGGCGGCGAGTGGTGGGTGCTCGGCTTCCTGATCGTGGTCGTCGCCGTCGACACGGGCGCGTACGCGAGCGGGCTGTCCTTCGGCCGGCACCCGATGGCGCCGACCATCAGCCCCAAGAAGACCTGGGAGGGCTTCGCCGGGGCCGCCCTTGCGGCGATCGTCGCCGGCGTCCTGATCTCGGTGTTCATGATCCATCAGCCGTGGTGGTTCGGGGTGATCTTCGGCGTGGTGGCGCTGCTGACGGCGACCGTGGGCGACCTCGCCGAGTCGCTGATCAAGCGCGATCTGGGCATCAAGGACATGAGCTCCTGGCTGCCGGGGCACGGCGGCTTCCTCGACCGGCTGGACTCCATCCTGCCGTCGGCGGCGGCCACCTACGTGCTGTTCCTCATCTTCTCCTGACAGAATGGGCTGGTGAGCACCTTCCCCCGAGCCCCAAGTCGAAGCCAGGGTACGACGTCGCGCAGGTCGACGAGTTCCTCGTCAGCGCCCGTCGTGCGTACGACTCCGACCCGTCGATGCCCGGCACGCTGTCGGCCTCCGACATCCGTCACACGGCGTTCTCGATGGCCAAAGGCGGCTACTCGACCTCGCATGTGGATGCGGCCCTCGAACGGCTTGAGGACGCGTTCGCGGCCCGTGAGCGCGACGTCGCACGGGGAGGCGGCCGCGACTCCGCGTGGTTCGAGGACGCCCGCACGACGGCCCAGGCCATCCTCGACCGGCTGGAGCGACCGCTCGGCCACCGCTTCCAGCGGGTGAGCTTCCTGACCCTCGGCTACAACCGCCAGGACGTCGACCGGTTCGCCGGACGGCTGGTGAAGTACTTCCAGGACGGCCGCCCGATGAGTGTGGACGAAGTTCGCACGGTCACTTTCCGTGAGCAGCGAGGGGGGTACCGTGAGGCCCAAGTGGACCTCCTCCTGGACAGCGTCACGGACGTGATGCTCGCGGTCCGCTGATCCTGGCCGTTACCTGAGTAGGAGAGCGCCGTGTTGGAAACGTGTGGAATGTCCGTTATGGTTCTGTGATCGTGGGTAGACAAGAAGCAGCAGAGCTCGTTCCGCTGACCCCTGCCAACCCGGTCGGAGTCGCATTCCGCCGTTCGCGACGGCCTCATGTCCGTTCGCGCGCCGTGATCTGGGGGTTCGCCTTCACGGCGGCCGTCGGCTTCGCGCTGGTCAACGTGGTGGACCCGTACTCGGGCTCCGCGGCCACGCCGGCCTATGCGGACACCCTCCAGAACATCCAGCAGTCCTCGCGCTTCGGCGCTGTCCCCGTTCAGAGCCTGACGGCTCCGGACGCCTCGGAGACGGCCGTCACGCGCGACACGCTGGGCGTCAAGCTCAAGCCGACGCCCACGCCGACCCCGACGCCCACGCCGACGAAGTCGTCGTCCTCGTCCTCGTCGGGCGGGTCGAGCGCTCCGTCCGCTCCCGTCCCGGACCCGGGCACCGCGAAGGCGATCGCCTACCAGATGGTGCACGACCGCGGCTGGGGCGACGACCAGTACAGCTGCCTGGTCTCGCTGTGGAACCGGGAGTCCGGCTGGCGCGTGAACGCGTCCAACCCGAGCGGCGCCTACGGCATCCCGCAGGCCCTCCCCGGCAGCAAGATGGGCCCGGGCTGGCAGACGGACGCCTCCGTGCAGATCTCGTGGGGCCTCGGCTACATCGCCGGCCGCTACACGAACCCGTGCGGCGCGTGGGCGCACTCGCAGTCGTCCGGCTGGTACTGAGCGGAGTCCGTCGCTCAGTCCGTGGGTGAGGCGGGCGTGTAGTCCCGCCAGAAGCGGAAGTAGATCCGGGCGCCGAGCCACAGCGACACCACGGCATAGCCCACGGCGCAGACGATGCCCACGGTCCACGCCACGGCGACGTCGACCCCGCTTGTGGCGAGCAGGACACCGAGGAACAGGCCGACGAGCGCGCCGTTCACGACGAACGTGAACATCATGCTGCTGCCGAACACCTGGCTCCGATCGCGCCGGCCCAGGAAGTAGTAGGTGTGGCTCACGCCCTCCCGGTCGTCGTGCCACGACGTCGAGAGCGCCCGCGCGACCTCCGGGGCCAGCCTGACGTACTCCGCGCGCAACCGGTTCATCGCGAGCACGTACATGAGGTCCTCCATCGACACGTTCGTGACGCGGACCTGGGTGAGGATGCCGACCACCACGACGAGGCCGAGCAGCGCGTCGGCGAACGCCGGGAAGATGCCGGCGAAAGCCGTGGCCTGGCCCACGAGCGCGATGCTGACCAGTGCGGCCGACATGAGGGTCAGGAGGATGCTGATCCGCGTCAGGACCTCGTTCTGCGTGGTGCTGCGCGACGCGAGGAGGCTCCAGTGCTCGGTGGCGAGGAACTGGGCCGTCAGGGCGTCGGTGTTTCGAGCGTCGTCGCTCATGCCGCCGATGGTACTGCGCGTGGGTCGGCGGGCGACAGCCGCGTCCTGCATAGACTGGAGCGGTGCCCCGCAGCAATCGTCCCCGCCGCCGTCACGGCGAGCAGCCCGAGGAGGAGCAGGACGGCTTCGACCGCCTGCTCGCGGGCTGGCGGCGCACGGAGGTGCGGCGCGGCGTCGAATGGAACGTGCAGCCCGTGTCGGCCGTGCAGGCGCAGAAGAGCTACGTGTGCCCCGGCTGCGGCCGGGAGATCGGCCCGGGCGTCGCGCACCTGGTCGCCTGGCGTGCGGACGGTGTGATGGGCGATGCGGCCGACCTGGCCGCCCGCCGGCACTGGCACACGACGTGCTGGCGCGTCGCGTGAACGAGGGAGACAGTGATGGAGACAGTGCGATGACCGACAGTGCGGCGGCCCAGAGTGCGGCGGCCCAGGGGCCGATCGAGGTCCGCGGCGGCGTCGAGCTGCCCGCCCGGCGCGAGGACATCGAGCTGCGCACCCGCGACGGGCTGACCCTCGTCGGCGAGCTGGCCTCCCCGCTCGACCGCGAGCCGGTGGCGACCCTCGTCACGCTGCACCCGCTGCCGACCGGTGGCGGCTTCATGGACTCCCACATCCTCCGCAAGGCGGCCGGGCGCCTGCCCGCGCTGGCCGACATCGCGGTGCTGCGGTTCAACACGCGCGGCACGGCGTCGCCGCGGGGCCGCAGCCAGGGGGAGTTCGGCCACGGGGTGGACGAGCGCTACGACGTCGAGGCGGCGATGGCGTTCGTGGCCGAGCGCGGCCTCCCGCACCCGTGGCTGCTGGGCTGGTCGTTCGGCACGGAGCTCGCGCTGATGTACGGGCGGGAGTGCCCGGTGGACGGGATCATCCTGCTGTCGCCGCCGCTTCACCGGGCCAAGCCCGAGCACCTGGCGGCCTGGGCGGGCGACGAGCGGCCGATCGTCGCGCTGATCCCCGAGCACGACGACTACCTCCAGCCCGCGGAGGCGGCGGAGCGGTTCCGCCCGCTGCCGCAGATCGAGCTGGTCGACGTGGAGGGCGGCAAGCACCTCTGGGTGGGGGAGAACCAGACCCGCCGCGTGCTCGACGAGATCGTGGAGCGGCTGAACCCCGCCGCTGCGCCGCTGCCGACGCAGTGGCCGCCGGCCTGACGCGCGCTTAGAGCTCGTTCTGACGCGGGATGACGACCTGCTTGATGATGAGCAGGATCGCCGCGGCGAACGGGATGGCGACCAGCGCGCCGAGGATGCCGAGCAGCGTGCCGCCGGCGAGGGCCGCGACCACGACGAGCGCACCGGGCACCGAGACCGCGCGGTTCATGATGCGCGGGCTCAGCACGTATGCCTCCACCTGCATGTACACGATGTAGTAGATCGCGGCGGCGATGGCGGTGGGCGGACCGGAGAAGAAGCAGACCGCGACGATGATGACCGAGCCGGTGATCGTCCCCACGAGCGGGATCAGCGAGAAGAAGAACGCGATCGACGCGAGCAGGATGGGAAACTTCGCGCCGATGATCGTGAGGAAGATCGCGCTCAGCACGCCGTTGACGAGAGCGAGCGAGACCTGGCCGCCGACGTACTTGCCGACCGAGTCGGTGATCTGGTCGCCCAGGTCGGCGAAGCGGGAGCGCCGGGAGGCCGGGACGAGCTGGTAGGCCGCGCGCTTGATGCTCGGGAGCGATGCGGTGAAGTAGATCGTCAGGATCACGACGATGATGACGCCGAACGCCCCCTGCACGATCCCGATGCCGGTCTGGAGCACCTTCGAGGTGATGTCCGGCAGGTTCTTCTGCAGCCACTGCGTGACCGCGTCGATGTTCTGCTGGTTGACGATGGTCGGGAACTGGTGCTGGAGGCTGAGGAACCACTTCTCGGCGCTGCCGTTGTTGACCCAGGTGATCGCGTTCTGGACGAGCTGCGAGGCCTGGTCGACCGCGATCGGCACGATCGCCCAGATGAGGCCCACGAACGCGCCGATGATGACCACGAGCGTGACCACCAGCGCCGCCCAGCGCGGGAACTTCCGCCGCTCAAGGAAGGAGATCAGCGGCTCGATGCCGAGAGCGAGGAACAGCGCTGCGCCGATGTAGGTGATGATCGTGGCGAGGCTCACGATCGACGTCAGGATCAGGAAGCCGAGGCCGACGCCGAGCGTGCCGATCAGCCCGAGCCGGAACGCGTTCTGGATCTTCACTCAGTCCCCCTCCGGGCCGTCCACCCGGGAGGCGGACTCAGTCGTCTGCGGAAACCTTGTCCGCCTGCTGGAGCATACCCCGCAGGTTCTCGAAGTAACCGGCGACGGCTTCGCGCTCAATCCTAATCTGGGAGAGTCGCTCCTCCGCGTCGGCGACCAGGCGTTGCGTGCGCTCCTCGGCCTCCTCCACCAGGGCGTCTGCGCGCTCCTGCGCCTGGCGGACGATGTCGGCGGCGACCTTCTCGGCGTCCTTGCGGGCCTTCTTGACGGTCTCGCGGGCCTCGGTGCCGAAGGTCTCGGCCTCCGTGCGCGCCTGGGAGGTGCGCTTGACGGCCTCGGCGAGCTGCACGTTGGCCTCGTCCAGGTACTTCTGCGTCTGGGCGACGGCCTCCTGGTGCCGGCTCAGGTACTCCTTCTCGGCCTCGTCGCGGCGGGCGCGGAGCTCGACGTCGAGGTCGATGCGCGCCTGCTCGATCTCGCGGGTGCGCTTGTCGAGCTCGGCGAGCGTGGAGGTGCGGAGGGCGGTCAGCTCGGCGTCGAGGTCGGCGCGCGCGGTGGCGGCCTCCTGGTCGTAGGCGGCCTGGCGCTCGGCGAGCTCGGCGTCGAGCGCGGTGCTCGCCTCCGCGGCCTCGCGCGCGACCTCGGCGCGGGCCTTCGCCGTCTCGGCGTCGAGCGTGACGCGGGCGCGCTCGGTCTCCTCGGCGAGGGTCACGCGGGTCTGGTCGGCCTCGCGCTCCAGCTCGACGCGCTGCTGCTCGCGGTCGTTCTTCAACTCCTGGGCCGTGCGAGCGCGCTGGTCGGCGAGGTCGGCGGTCGTGCGCTTGACGTCGGCGGCGAGCGTGCTGCGGGTCTGCTCGGTCTCGTCGGCCAGCCGGGAGCGGGTCTCCTCGACCTCGGCGGCCAGGGCCGACTTGGTCTGCTCGACCTCCGCAGCCAGAGCGGACTTCGTGGTGGTCACCTCGGTCTCCAGGGCGGATTTGGTCTGCTCGACCTCCGCGGCCAGGTTGGAGGTCGTGGTGGTGACCTCGGTCTCCAGGGCCGACTTGGTCTGCTCGACCTCGGCTGCGAGGGCGGATTTGGTCTGCTCGACCTCGGCGGCCAGTGCGGCCTTGGTGGTGACGACCTGGGTCTCCAGCCGGGAGAGGGTCTGCTCCTTCTCCGCGGCGAGCCGGGCGGCGGTCTGGTCGACGTCGGCGGCGAGCTGGGCGCGCGTGGAGGTCACCTCCGCGGTGAGGGCGCTGCGCTCGGTGGCGAGCTCCTCGGCCAGGGCGGTGCGGGCCTCGCCGACCTCGGCGGCCAGCTCGGCGCGCTGGTCGGCGGCCTCCGCCGCCAGCTCGCGGCGCTGGCGCTCGGCGTCGGCGGCCAGCTCGGCGCGGGTGGTCTCGACCTCCTCGGCCAGGGCGGACTTGGTGGTGTCGACCTCCTCGGCGAGGGCGGCCTTGGTGGTGTCGACCTCCTCGGCCAGGGCGGCCTTGGTGGTCTCGACCTCCTCCGCGAGGGCGGCCTTCGTGGTCTCGACCTCCTCCGCGAGCTCGGCGCGCGCGGTCTCCACCTCGGTCGCGAGCGCGGCCTGCGTTGTCTCGACCTCCTTGGCGAGCGCGGCCTTGGTGGTCTCGACCTCCTTGGCGAGGGAGGACGTGGTGCTGTCGACCTCCTTCTTGAGCGCGGAGCGCGTGCTCGTGACCTCCTTGGCGAGGGAGGCCTTGGTGGTCTCGACCTCCTTCGCAAGAGCCGAGCGCGCCGCGTCGAGCTCCTTGGCGACGTCGGCCCGCGTGCTCTCGACCTCGGCGGCGAGGTCGGCGCGGGTGTCGGCGACCTCCGTGGCCAGCTCGGCGGCGGTGCGCTCGCGCAGGGCCGTGACCCGGGCGCGGGTGGTCTCCTCCTCGGCCGCGAGCTCGTTCGCGACGCGCTCCCGATCGGCGGCGAGCTGCGCGGCGGTCGCGGTGCGGTCGGCTTCGAGGCCGCTGCGGGTCTCCGTGGTCTCGCGCTCCAGGGTCGCGCGGGTCTGGGTGACCTCGTCGGCGAGCTCCTTCCGCGTGCGCTCGACCTCCTCTGCCAACGCGGAGCGGGCGGTGGTCACGTCGGTCTCCAGCGCCGAGCGCGTGGTGGTGACCTCCGTCTCCAGCGCGGCCTTCGTGCTGGTGACCTCGTCGGCGAGGGCGGCCTTCGTGCGCGCCACCTCGTCGGCGAGCTCCGTCTTGGTGCGCGCGACCTCGTCAGCGAGGGCGGAGGTGGTCGTCGTGACCTCGTCGGCCAGGCGGGCCTTGGTCTGCTCGACCTCGGCGGCGAGGGCGGACTTCGTCTGCTCGACCTCCGCGGCCAGGGCGGTCGTGGTCTGCTCGACGTCGGCAGCGAGCGCCTGACGCTTCGTGGTGTCCTCGTGGTCGAGGTCGGCGCGCGTCTGCGCGGCCAGCGCGGCGAGGGTCGCGCGCTGCTGCTCGACCTCGTCCGCGAGCTCGGCGCGGGCCTGGGCGACCTCGGCGGCGACGGCGCCGCGCGCCTCGGCCTCCTCGGCGGCCAGGCGGTCGGCGGTTTCGGCGACGCGCTTGTCGAGTTCGAGGCGCGTCTGCGCCGCCTCGCGCTCGAACGCCGCGCGGTCGGCCGCGAGCGCGTTCTCCAGCTCGCCGCGGCGGGCGGCGATGGTGCGGTCGAGCTCAGCGGCCTCCGTGCGTGCGGCCTCCGCCTCGCGCAGGGCGACGGCCTTCAGCTCGGCGGCCTCGCGGTCGGCCTCGGCGCGGAGTGCGGCCGCCTCGCGCTTGCTCGTCGCGCGCACTTCGGCCGCCTCGGTGGCGACGGCGCCGCGGATGGCGGCGGCCTCCCTGATCGCGTCGTTGAGCAGGGTCTCCTTGTCGGCGCGGGTGCGCGCCAGCAGCTCGGACGACTCGATCTGGGCGTCCTCGATGGCGGTCGTGGCGCGGGCCTGCGCGTCGGCGAGGATGCGCTCGGCCTGCTGGGCGGCCGTCTTCTTGATCTTCTCGATCTCGCTGGTGACGCCGGCGCGCAGCTTCTCGGCGTCGATGTCGGCCTGCGCGATGAGCCGGGTGGACTGCTCCTCGGCGACCCGGAGCGTGTTCTCCAGCTTGGTGCCGAGCCCGGAGTACGTCGGGCTGCCGACCTCTTCGATCTCCGCGTTCAGCTCGTCGATGCGCAGCTGGAGGCGCTTGAGCTCCTTGGACTGGTCGGCCGACTGGGTGTTGGATTTGATCAGCTCGCGGCGGAGGTCCTGGATGGCCTGGTCGACTTCGTCCTTGTCGTATCCGCGAAAGACCTGGGTGAAGTTGGATTCGTCGGTGGCCACCGTGTTACTCCTGTGGGATCGAGAGAGCGAGCCGCGCGCGCGCCGCATCGATCTTACATTTCGAGGGCCGTACCCGCATGGGGGACTGCGTGACCGTGCAGACAACGGTTAGATGCCTCTCAGGGTGACCCATTATCGTTGTGTGACTGTGCCCGCCCCCCGTCCGGCACTGAGGAGTTCTGTTTGCGTTTCGTACTGGCCATCGTCGCGTTCGTGGTCGCTGCCGTCATGATCGTGGCCGGCATCGCCCAGCGCACGGTCTTCGCACCGCCGTCGCAGGTGACCGCTGCCGCGACCGTCCCCGCCGACACCCGCTACGTCGTCATCGACAGCGCGGTGCTGAACGCCCACCCCGGGCAGCAGACGCTGTCCGTCTCCGGCTCGAAGAACGCCAAGACCCAGATGGTCGCCTACGGCCGCACCGCCGACGTGAAGGCGTGGCTGGCGGACCAGAAGTACGCGACCATCGCCTACCGTGCGGGCGACAGCGCGGTGACGGTGAAGACCGTGACCCCGAAGTCCGGCTCGACCGGCTCCTCCGGCGCGGCCTCCACCGCCACCCCGGCCCCGACGGCGACGGCGACGCCCGCTCCCACCGGCGCTGCGACGACGCAGGCAGCCGCCCCCGGCCCGAACCCGGCCGGCTCCGACCTCTGGCTCGACGAGTTCGACGGCCAGGACGCCCAGGTCACCAAGATGAACGTCCCGTCCGGCGTCAGCGTCATCGTCGCCGGCGACGGGACCGCCCCGGCCCCGGACAAGATCGTCCTGACCTGGCCCGTCGACACCAGCACGCCGTGGGCGTTCCCGCTCATCATCGGCGGTCTCGTGCTCCTGGTGATCGGCATCGCGCTGTACCTGTGGGGGCTCTACACCCACCGCAAGTCGCGCGGACCACGACGCAAGAGCGGACCCAAGATGCCGAAGCTCCCCAAAGCCCCCAAGTACAAGCCGACCGCGTCCATCGAGGCGACCCCCCGTGGACGCCGGTCGACCCGCCGCACGCGCGTGATGGCCCCGGCCCTCCTCGCGGGGGTGCTCGCCCTGACCGGCACCGGAGCGGGCGCCGCATTCGCGGAGACGTCGACGCCCACGCCGACGCCGACTCCCACGGCGACGTCGAGCGCACCGCACGGCAACGCCAACTCCCCGGCGCCTGCCGTGACGGCGCCGCAGCTGGAGCGCATCGTCAAGCGCATCTCCGTCGCCGCGGCCAACGCGGACGCCAAGAACGACCCGAACCTCGCCAAGCTGCGCTTCGCCGGCCCCGCCCTGCAGCTGCGCGACGCCAACTACGCGATCCGCGTCAAGAAGGCCGACCAGCCCGCGCTGCCCGCCATCCCGGCCGGGCCGCTGGAGCTCTCGTTGCCGCAGGCGACCGACAGCTGGCCGCGCACCGTCACGGCCGTCGTGAAGATGCCGAACGACGCCACGGGCAAGGCGCAGGCCCCGCTCGCGCTCGCCCTCGTGCAGCAGACGCCGCGCGACAACTACATGGTGGAGTACGCCATCGCCCTGGAGCCGAACGTGAAGGTGCCGAACCTGGCGCCGGCGAGCATCGGCGCCGCCGTGGTGCCTCCGGACTCCAAGCTGCTCAAGGTCCAGCCCGACCAGGTGGCCGCCGCGTACGGCGACATCCTGCTCAACGGCGAGAAGAGCAAGTGGTACTCCAGCTTCGACCTCACCGACGACAAGCTCGTGGCGCAGGTCGGCGCCTCCTGGAAGGCCCAGGAGCAGGCCAGGCTCGCCCAGCAGTTCGGGCAGACCTCCACGCTCACCTTCGCGGGCCGCGTCGGCTCCGGCCCGGTCATCTCGATGGCGACCAACGACTCCGGCGCCATCGTCTGGGTCAACCCGGAGGAAGTGCAGCTCCACCGCGTGACGGAGGCCGGCGCCCAGGTCATCGCGGGCGCCACGACGGCTGCGCTGAGCGGGGTCGCGCAGTCCAACACCGGCATCGAGTCGGTGTACGGCTACCAGCTCGCCTTCTACGTGCCCCCGGCGGGCTCGGACGAGAAGGTGCGGCTGCTCGGCTTCGCCCAGGGGCTGGTCTCCGCGCGCGAGGTGCCGTGACCCGCATCCCGTACGGGACCGCGCAGTAGGCTTGACTCCATGAGTCAGCTTCCGCCCAATCCGACGAATCTCCGCGGCGCCGTGGACCTGAGCGGCCTGGTGAATCGGCCGCAGCCCGGCCAGGGCGACGCGGGCGGCGCGGCGCAGGGTGAGCCGGTCGAGCTGCCCAGCCTGTTCTTCCAGGGCACCGACGCCAACTTCAACGACTTCATCGACCTGTCGATGCGCATCCCGGTCGTGGTCGCGCTCACGGCCTCCTGGGCCGACCCGGACCGTGCGCTCGCGACCGTCCTCGACCGCGTCACGAACGACCTCGCGGGCCGGATCGTGCTCGTCCAGGTCGACGTGGACGCCAACCCGCAGCTCGTGCAGGCGTTCCAGGCGCAGTCGGCGCCGGCCGTGGCCGGCATCGTCTCGGGCCGGCCGGTGCAGCTCTTCACGGGAGCGCTGCCGGAGGACCAGGTGCGCGACGTCGTCGCCCAGCTCCTGGAGCTCGCCGCGCAGAACGGCGTCACCGGCATGGCGCAGGTCGACGCCGCGGCGGGGGAGACCCCCGGCGCGGAGGCCGACGAGCCCGCGCCCGAGCCGCCGCTGCCCCCGCTGCACGCCGAGGCGTACGACGCGATCGACCGCGGCGACTATCCCGCGGCCATCGCCGCCTACAAGACCGCCATCGCGCAGGACCCGCGCGACCAGATGGCGATCGCCGGGCTCGCGCAGGTGAGCCTGCTGGCGCGCCTGGCCGGACGCACGCTGGACGAGATCCGCAACGCCGCGGCCGCCGCGCCGCACGACAGGGACGCCCAGCTCGCCGTCGCCGACCTCGACCTCTCCGGCGGCCACGTCGACGACGCGTTCGACCGGCTGCTGACCCTGTTCCCGACGCTCGACGCGGAGGGCAAGGAGGCCGTGCGCGCCCGCCTCCTGGAGTTCTTCGAGATCGTCGGCGTGGACGACCCCCGCGTCGGCAAGGCCAGGGCTAGGCTGGCCTCGCTGCTCTACTGACGCGCCCCCTCCAGCCCCGGAGGTCGACCGCGCGGAGCGGCTGACATCCCTCTCGCCTGGAAGGCTCGCGCATGTCCCGTGTGCTCGTCGTCGGTGGGACCGGTCTCGCCGGTCGCGCCGTCACCGCTGAGGCCGTCGCGCGCGGCCACCAGGTCGTGGTCGCCGCCCGGCGCACGCCCGACGACGACTCGGCGGCGTACGTCGACGGCGCCGCCTATGTGACGGCCGACCTCGTGACGGGCGACGGGCTGGAGGAGGCGGTGAACGGCGTCGACGTGATCATCGACGCGAGCAACGCCGGCGGCCGCCGCGCGTCGCACGTGTTCGCGCACGGCTCCCGCAACCTCCTGCACACCGCCGCGCGCTTCGGCGTCGGCCGGGCGGTGCTGCTGTCCATCGCGGGCATCGACGGCGCGCGCTACCCGTACTACCGGTCGAAGCTGGTGCAGGAGAGCACCTACCTGGAGTCTCCGCTGGAGGTCAGGGTCGTGCGCACGACGCAGTTCCACGACTTCGTCACGTCGGTCTTCGAACGCGGACGCCGGTTCGGGACGCTGACGGCGCCCTCCGGCACGCGCTTCCAGCCCATCTCGGTGGCGGACGTCGCGCGCGTCCTGGTGGACGCGGCCGAGGGAGCGGGCGAGCCGGGCTCGACGCGCACGGTGGGCGGCCCGCGGGTCGAGAGCGCCCGCGCGCTCGCCCGGCAGTGGAAGGACGCCACCGGCACGCGCCGGCCGATCCTGTCGGTCCGCCTCGGCGGCCCGCTCGGCTCGGCGTGGCGGGCAGGGCGTCACCTCGCGCCGGAGCACGCGGTGGACGGCGTTCCCTACGCTGCGTGGCTCAGCGAATCCGTCTGACGCCTGATCCGCCTGAGACTCAGCGGCGCGGCCGCAGGTACAGCGCTCCCAGCGGCGGCAGCGTGAGCACCGCGGAGGCCGGGCGGCCCATCCACGGCTCCTCGTGCGCGGTGACACCGCCGAAGTTGCCGACGCCGGAGCCGCCGAAGTCCTCGGCGTCCGTGTTGAGGAGCTCCTCCCACTCGCCGGCGAACGGCAGCCCGACCCGGTAGTCGGCGTGCGGGTTGCCCGAGAAGTTCAGCAGCACGGCGATCGGCGAGCCGTCGCGGTCCTTGCGCAGGAACGCGAGGACGTTGCCCGCTGCGTCCGAGCCGTCCAGCCACTCGAAGCCGCCGGGGTCGTTGTCGAGCGCCCAGAGCTGCGGGTTGTCGCGGTAGACGGCGTTGAGCTGGGCGACGAGGTTCCAGAGCCCGCGGTGACTCGGCTGGTCGAGCATCCACCAGTCGAGGCCGCGCTCCTCGCTCCACTCGGAGTACTGCCCGAACTCCTGCCCCATGAACAGGAGCTGCTTGCCGGGATGCGCCCACATGAAGGACAGGAACGCGCGCACGTTCGCGAGCTGCTGCCAGTGGTCGCCCGGCATCTTGCCGATCAGGGAGCCCTTGCCGTGCACGACCTCGTCGTGGCTGATCGGCAGCAGGAAGTTCTCGCTCCAGGCGTAGACGAAGGAGAACGTGATCTCGCTGTGGTGGTAGCTGCGCCACATCGGGTTCTCCTGGATGTACTGGAGCGCGTCGTGCATCCACCCCATGTTCCATTTGAGCCCGAAGCCGAGGCCGCCCGAGGACGTCGGCGCGGTCACGCCGGCGTAGCTCGTGGACTCCTCGGCGATCATCACCGTGCCGGGGTTGCGCTTGTAGGAGGTCGCCGTGACCTCCTGCAGGAAGCCGATCGCCTCCAGGTTCTCGCGTCCGCCGTGGATGTTCGGCTCCCACTCGCCCTCGTTGCGCGAGTAGTCGAGGTAGAGCATCGAGGCCACGGCGTCGACCCGGAGGCCGTCGATGTGGAACTCCTCCAGCCAGTACAGCGCGTTCGCGACCAGGAAGTTGCGGACCTGCGAGTTGCCGTAGTCGAAGATGTAGGTGCCCCAGTCCTTGTGCTCGCCGCGGCGCGGGTCGGCGTGCTCGTAGAGCGCCTGGCCGTCGAAGCGGGCGAGCGCCCAGTCGTCCTTGGGGAAGTGGCCCGGCACCCAGTCGAGGATGACGCCGATCCCGGCCTGGTGCAGCCGGTCGATCAGGTACTTGAGGTCGTCCGGCGAGCCGAACCGGCTGGTCGGGGCGTAGTAGCCGGTGACCTGGTAGCCCCACGAGCCGCCGAACGGGTGCTCGGCGAGCGGCAGGAACTCGACGTGGGTGTAGCCCAGGCCGCCCACGTAGTCGATGAGCTGGTCGGCGGCCTCCCGGTAGCCGAGGCCCGGCCGCCAGCTCCCGAAGTGCAGCTCGTAGACGCTCATCGGCCCGGCGTGCGGGTCGGTGGCGGCGCGGCGCGTCATCCACTCGCCGTCCGCCCACTCGTGCCGGCTGACCGTGATCACCGACGCGGTGTTGGGCGGGATCTCGGCGAACTGCGCCATCGGGTCGATCTTGCGCACCCACTCGCCATTGCCGCCGAGCAGGTCGAACTTGTAGATGGAGCCCTCGCCGAGCCCCGGCACGAACAGCTCCCACACGCCGGAGGCGCCCATGTTGCGCATCGCGTGCAGGGTGCCGTCCCAGCCGTTGAAGTCGCCGACGACGCGGACGGCTCGCGCGTGCGGCGCCCAGACCGTGAACGAGGTGCCGGTGACGCCGCCGAGGTCGCGCACGTGCGCGCCGAGCGCCGTCCAGAGCTGCTCGTGCCTGCCCTCCCGGATCAGGTGGAGGTCGAGCTCGCCGATCGTCGGCAGGAACCGGTACGGGTCGTCCGTTGTCCACGTGCTGCCGCCGTCGTAGCGCGCCTCCAGCTCGTAGGCGCCGGGACCGACGATGTCGACGCCCTGCCAGATGCCGTGGCCGAGGTGGGCGAGCTCGATGTGCGCGCCGGTCGGCAGGATGGCGAAGACCGCCTCGGCGAGCGGGCGGAGCGCGCGGATCACCGTGATCGGGTCCTCGACGCCGCGTGCGGCGACCTGGTGCTGACCGAGCACGGAGTGCGGGTCGTGGTAGCTGCCGGTGGCGACGGCGCGCAGGATGTTGTCGTCGAGTGCGGGCAGGTCGACGGCGGCGGCGCCCTCGGGGATCGGGGTCATCGTGCGGCCTCCAACGGCTTGACGGTCAGGATGTGCACCGGCTCGGTGAACGCGTCGAGCCGGATGTAGGCGTCGGCCCCCCAGGTCCAGCGCTGGCCGGTGACGAGGTCGCGCACCTCGAACTGGGCGCCGGGTTCGATGCCGAACGCCGTGACGTCGAGGTGGATCATCGTCTCGCGCACCGAGTGCGGGTCGACGTTGGCCACGACGAGCACCGCGTCCGGCTTGCCGCTGCGGGTGAACTCGCCGGCCAGGTACTTCGAGTAGACGAGGATCGAGTCGTCCTCGCTGCGGTGCACCTGCAGGTTGCGGAGCTGGCGCAGCGCCGGGTGCTCGCTGCGCGCCCGGTTGAGCATCGTCAGGTACGGCGCGAGCGAGCGGCCGAGCGCGGCGGCCCGGGCGTAGTCCCGCGGCCGGTACTCGTACTTCTCGTTGTCGATGTACTCCTCGGCTCCCGGCCGGGCGACGTTCTCGTACAGCTCGAAGCCGGAGTAGACGCCCCAGGTGGGCGCCGCGGTCGCTGCGAGCGCTGCCCGGATCTTGAACGCGGCCGGGCCGCCGAACTGGAGGTACTCGGTGAGGATGTCCGGGGTGTTCACGAACAGGTTCGGCCGCAGGAAGTCGGCGGTCTCGGTCGCCAGCCCGGTCAGGAACTCCTCCAGCTCCTCCTTCGTGTTGCGCCAGGTGAAGTACGTGTACGACTGCTGGAACCCGGCCTTCGCGAGCGTGTGCAGCAACGCGGGACGGGTGAACGCCTCGGCCAGGAACACCACGTCGGGGTCGGTCTCGTTGACCGTGTGGATGAGCCACTCCCAGAAGTGCAACGGCTTGGTGTGCGGGTTGTCGACGCGGAAGATCCGCACGCCGAGCGACATCCAGTACCGGACGATCCGGAGCACCTCGGTGCGCAGGCCGTCGTAGTCGTTGTCGAAGTTGATCGGGTAGATGTCCTGATACTTCTTCGGCGGGTTCTCCGCGTACGCGATCGTCCCGTCCGGGAGGGTGGTGAACCACTCGGGGTGCGTCGTGACCCAGGGGTGGTCGGGGGAAGCCTGCAGGGCGAGGTCGAGGGCGATCTCCAGCCCGGCCTGCTTCGCTTTGCCGAGGAAGAAGACGAAGTCCTTCTCGGTGCCGAGGTCCGGGTGGATGGCTTCGTGGCCGCCGTCCGGCCCGCCGATGGCCCAGGGCGAGCCCGGGTCGTTCGGCCCGGCCTCCAGGGTGTTGTTCGGCCCCTTGCGGAAGGTGCGGCCGATCGGGTGGATGGGCGGCAGGTAGACCACGTCGAAGCCCATCGCCGCGACCTCGGGGAGGCGCTTGGCGGCGGTGCGGAACGTGCCGGACTGCCAGCTGCCGTCGGCGGCGCGCTTGGCGCCCTCCGACCGGGGGAAGAACTCGTACCAGCTGCCGACGCCCGCGCGGGTGCGCTCCACCAGGATGGCGCGCGTCGCCGAGAGCGACGGCAGGGCGACGACGGGCCGCTCGGTGAGGATGCGGCGGATGCGATCGTCGACCGCGGCCTGGAAGCGCTCGTCCACGCCGCGCCCGGCGTCGCCGACGACCCGGGCGGCCTCGGACAGGTGGCGGCGCTCCGCGGTGCTGCGGCGCTTGTCGGTCGCGGCCCGCTCCAGTAGCTCGCGTCCCATGGTCAGCATCAGCTCGACGTCGACGCCGGCCGGCACCTTGACCTCCGCGTTGTGCCGCCAGGTCGCGTACTCGTCGGCGTAGGCCTGGATGCGATACCGCCACAGGCCCTCCTCCTCGAGCTGGACCTGCACGCCCCAGCGATCGGTGCCGGGTGCCAGCGGCCGCATGTGGTGCTCGGTCTGGTTGCCGGACGGGTCGAGCAGGATCAGGTCGACGCCGATCCGGTCGTGCCCCTCGCGGAAGGCGGTGGCCCGGAACGGGACGACCTCGCCGCTGAACGCGGAGGCCGCCCAGTGGCCCTCGTCCACCTGCGGCGAGAGTCCCAGGATGGGGAGCCGGGGGAGCAGGGGGTCGTACTCGGGCGCCGTCTGGACGGGTTCAGGCTCGACGGCTGCCGGCGCCTCCGGTGCTGCGGCGGCTGATGATTTGGTCGCTGCGCTCTTTGCCACATGCCGACCGTACACTCATTCGCTCTTTCGTCATGAGCCCGCATTAACACTCCCGTCACGAGGCGCGTCTATGCTCGTGCGAGTGAAGGCCATCCGTAGATTCACCGTCCGCGCCGTCCTCCCCGAGACCCTCTCCGCTCTGGAGGAGATCGCCGGCAACCTCCGCTGGTCCTGGCATGAGCCGACCAAGGAGCTGTTCGCCCGCATCTCCCCGGAGCTCTGGCAGGAGGTCGAGCACGATCCGATCGCGCTGCTCGGGTCCGTCGAACCCGCGAGGCTCGCCGAGCTCGCCGCCGACCCCGGCTACGTCGACTGGGCGAATCACGTCCGCGACGAGCTGCGCGCCTACATCCACGACCCACGCTGGTATCAGTCGCTCGACGGCTCGGCTCCGGCCACCATCGCCTACTTCTCGCCCGAGTTCGGCATCGCGTCCACGCTGCCGCAGTACTCCGGCGGCCTCGGCATCCTCGCCGGCGACCACCTCAAGGCCGCCAGCGACCTCGGCGCACCGCTGGTTGCGGTCGGCCTGTTCTACCGCTCCGGCTACTTCGCGCAGGCGATCACGCCGGACGGCTGGCAGGTCGAGAGCTACCCGGCGCTCGACCCGGACGGGCTCCCGCTGAGCGTCCTGCGCGACCCGGACGGGGCGCCGGTGCAGATCACGCTCGCCCTGCCGGCCGGCGAGCTGCGCGCCAGGGTCTGGCAGGCCGCGGTCGGCCGGGTGACCCTGCTGCTGCTGGACACCGACATCCCCGAGAACGACGAGAGCCTGCGCTCGGTGACCGACCGGCTCTACGGCGGTGGCGGCGAGCACCGCCTGCTGCAGGAGCTGCTGCTCGGAATCGGCGGCGTGCGCGCCGTCAAGGCGTGGACCGAGCTCACCGGCGCGCCGGCGGCGGAGGTCTTCCACACCAACGAGGGGCACGCCGGCTTCCTCGGCCTGGAGCGCATCTCCGACCTGATCGGCGAGGGGCTGACGTTCGACCAGGCCCTCCAGGTGGTGCGCGCCGGCACGGTGTTCACCACGCACACGCCCGTCCCCGCCGGCATCGACCGGTTCGACCGGCCGCTGGTCGAGCGCTACTTCTCGACCGCGCTGCTCCCGGGAGTCGAGCCGGCCCAGGTGCTCGCGCTCGGCGCGGAGGACTACCCCGGCGGCTCGGAAGCCGTGTTCAACATGGCCGTCATGGGCCTCCGCCTCGGCCAGCACGCCAACGGCGTCTCCCGCCTGCACGGCGAGGTCAGCCGGCACATGTTCGGCGGCCTGTTCCCCGGGTTCGACAGCCCGGAGGTGCCGATCGACTCGGTGACCAACGGCGTGCACGCGCCGACCTGGACCGACCCGATGCTGCGCTCCCTGGCGATGGAGCGGCTCGGCACCGACGACACCACGCACGCCGACTGGGCGAACCGCGGCGCCGTGAGCGACCTCGACCTGTGGAGCGTGCGCACCCGGATGCGCGAGCAGCTCGTCAAGGACGCCAGGCATCGCGTCGCCGCGGCCTGGGAGGCGCAGAACCCGGGTGGGATCGCGCCGGTCTGGATCGGCGACCTCCTCGACCCGAACGTGCTCACCATCGGCTTCGCCCGGCGCGTGCCGACCTACAAGCGGCTCACGCTGATGCTGCACGACCCGGAGCGGCTGAGGAACATCCTGCTGCACCCGGAGCGTCCGGTGCAGTTCGTGATCGCGGGCAAGTCGCACCCGGCCGACGACGAGGGCAAGCGACTCATCCAGAAGCTCGTGCAGTTCGCCTCCGAGCCGGAGATCCGCTCGCGGATGGTGTTCCTGCCCGATTACGACATCGGCATGGCCCAGCTGCTCTACCCGGGCACCGACGTCTGGCTGAACAACCCGCTGCGCCCGCTGGAGGCCTGCGGCACCTCCGGGATGAAGGCGGCGCTGAACGGCGGGCTCAACCTGTCCATCCTGGACGGCTGGTGGAACGAGTTCTACGACGGCGAGAACGGCTGGGCGATCCCGTCCGCCGACGCCGCGGGCGACGGGGCCGAGCGCGACGCGCTGGAGGCCGAGGCGATGTACGACCTGATCGAGCACCAGATCGCGCCGCGGTTCTACGACCGCGACGGCGACGGGGTGCCGGAGACCTGGGTCGGCCAGATCCGGCACACGCTGGCGACGCTGTCCTCCCCGCTGAGCGCCGAGCGGATGGTGCGCGAGTACGTGGAGCGGCTCTACATCCCGGCCGCCGCCAACGAGAAGCGCCTCAGCGCCGACGACTACCGCGACGCGCGCGAGCTCGCCGCCTGGAAGGACCGCGTGCGATCCGCGTGGCCCGGCGTGAACGTGGCCCACGTCGACGCGGGCGGCCTCGACGCCGTGCCGCAGGTGGGCGACCAGCTCCGGGTGCGCGCTCTGGTGCACCTCAACGGCCTGCGCCCGGAGGACGTGGAGGTGCAGCTGGTCTACGGCCGCAGCTACGACGGCGAGGACCTGACCGGCGTGCACTACGAGCGGCTGACGCTCGACCACGTCATCCCGGGCGCCGACCCGTCCGTGGCGCACGAGTTCTCCGGCGGCGTGACGCTGACCTGGGCCGGCTCGTTCGGGTACACCGTGCGCGTCGTGCCGGTCAACGACCTGTTGCTGTCGTCGGCCGAGCTGGGGCTGGTGGCCGCGGCCTGACGATCTATCTGACAGGACACGCCGCCTCAGCCCCGGCCGAGGCGGCGTGTCCTGTCAGTTAGTTCGCGCGATCGGCGCGTAGGTCGCGTTCGTGGCGGCGACGAGCGCGTCGGGCGCGAGCTCCAGGTCGAGGCCGCGGCGGCCTCCCGAGACGTACACCGTGTCGAAGAGCTGCGCGGTCTCGTCCACGACGGTGACGTGCCGGGTCTTCTGGCCGATGGGGGAGATGCCGCCTACGACGTAGCCCGTCCGCCGCTCGGCGACGGCGGGGTCGGCCATCACCGCTCGCTTGGCGCCGACCGCCGCGGCGAGGGCCTTGAGGTCGAGCATCCCGGTCACCGGGACGACGCCGACCACCAGCCCGAGCTCGGTGTCGGCCAGCAGGGTCTTGAACACCCGGTCCGGCTCCACGCCCAGCGCGTCGGCGGCCTCCAGACCGTAGGAGGGCGCCGCAGGGTCGTGCTCGTACGCGTGCACGGCGAACGGGATGTCCGCAGCTCCCAGTGCGACCGTGGCGGGCGTGCCGGCCGAGGCCGGGCGCTTCGCCATCAGGCCGTCCCCGCCGGCGTCTCGACGCGCGGCCCGTTCGCCCGGTAGAGCTGCATCGAGGTGCCGCCCACGAGGCGTTTGCTGCCCGGCGCGAGCTCGACGCCGTCCTCCAGGATCGGCACCTCCGTCGCGCTGTCCCAGAGCAGCTGGTACGACTCGACGCCCGGCGCGACCGGGAGGGAGACCTCCACGTCGTCCTCCACGCCGTGCACGATCAGGAGCACGCGGTTGAACTCCTCCTTGTCGGGCGTGGAGGCCGCCAGGTACTGCAGGGTGCGGTTCTCCGGGGAGTTCCAGTCCTCGTCGTCCATGAGCGCGCCGGTCGCGTCGTACCAGTCCATGTGGCTGGCGTTCGGCGTGGTCTGGCCGTAGACGGCGAACCGGCTCGGACGCAGCGCCGGGTTCTCGCGGCGCAGCTCCAGCAGGCGGCGGGTGGTGTCGAGCATCTCCCGCTGCTCCCTGGTGCGCAGCCAGCTCATCCAGGTGAGCTCGCTGTCCTGGCAGTAGGCGTTGTTGTTGCCGCGCTGGCTGCGGCCGAACTCGTCGCCGGCGGTGATCATCGGCACGCCCGCGGAGAGCAGCAGAGTGCCCATCAGGTTGCGCATCGCCTTGTGCCGGTCGAGCAGCACGTGCTCGTCCAAAGTCGGGCCCTCCGCGCCGTGGTTGAACGAGCGGTTGTTGTCGGTGCCGTCGCGGTTGTCCTCGCCGTTGCCGAGATTGTGCTTGACGTTGTACGCGGTCAGGTCGGCCATCGTGAAGCCGTCGTGGGCGGTCACGAAGTTGATGGAGGCCAGCGGGCCGCGCTCGGGCGAGAACGTGTTGGAGGAGCCGGCGAGCCGGGTGGCGAAGCCGCCGATGCCGATCGGGGCCTGGCCGTTGCGGCGCGCCTCGGCGATGTCGGCCAGCCAGAAGTTGCGGACCCGGTCTCGGTAGCGGTCGTTCCACTCCGACCAGCCGTCCCTGCCGCAGGTGCCGTCGGCGTTCTCAGGGCCGCCGGGAAAGTTCCCGGTCTGCCAGCCGCCGATCCCGACATCCCACGGCTCGGCGATGAGCTTGACGTCGGCGAGCGCCGGGTCGCTCAGCATGTCGTTGATGAGCGGATGGTCGCGGCTGTAGGAGGCGTCCTCCCCGCGGCCCAGCGTGACGGCGAGGTCGAACCGGAACCCGTCGATCTGCACCTCCTGCGCCCAGTAGCGCAGCGAGTCGAGCACCAGGCGCTGCGGGACCGGATGCCCGAAGTCCACCGTGTTGCCGCAGCCGGTGACGTCGATGTAGACGCCGTTCGCGTCCTGCCGGTAGTAGGTGGCGTTGTCGATGCCGCGGAAGCTGGTGCGCGGGCCGCCGATGCCCTCCTCGGCGGTGTGGTTGTAGACCACGTCGAGGATCACCTCGATGCCCGCCTCGTGGAGCAGCTTCACCATCCCCTTGAACTCCACCAGCACGGCCTCCGGACCGGCGGCCTGGGCGGCTCGGGTGGCGTAGGGGGCGTGCGGGCTGAAGAAATTGAGGGTGTTGTAGCCCCAGTAGTTGGTCAGGCCCTCGCGGATGAGGCGCTGCTCGGACGTGAACGCGTGCACCGGGAGCAGCTCCACGGCGGTGACGCCGAGGTGCTTCAGGTAGCCGATGGTGGACTCGTGGGCGAGCCCGGCGTACGTGCCGCGCAGCTCCTCCGGCACGTCCGGGTTCTGCCGGCTGATGCCGCGCACGTGCGCCTCGTAGACGACGGTGTGGTCCAGCGGGGTGCCGGGCTTGCGGGAGTCGCCCCAGTCGAAGCCGTCGGAGACCACGGTCGAACGCCACTCCTCCGGGCCGACGCGGGTCAGGCCCTTGGCGTACGGGTCCATCAGCAGCGACTCGGGATTGAACATGTTCTGCGGGCCGGACGGGCCTGAGACGTTGATCGCGTACAGGCTGCCGACCTGGAGGCTGCGGGAGCGGCCCATCCAGACGTTGTTGGCGTCCTTGACCATCGTCACGGTCTTGGTCCGCCAGTCCGGGTCGTCGCGGTGGAACAGCAGGAGCTCCATCGCGTCGGCGTGCTCGGAGTACACCCGGAGCTCGCCGCCGTGCGGACCGATGCGTACACCCAGGTTGCGCAGAGGATCGGCGGACGTCATGCGTTCTAGAGTAGGACCACACCGCGCCGCACCCTGAAGGAGGCTCCGGTGCCCGTCTACCTCGACCACGCCGCCACCACCCCCATGCGCCCGGAGGCGATCGCCGCCTTCACGGACGCGCTGGGGCTCGTCGGCAACCCGTCGAGCATCCACAGCCAGGGCCAGCAGGCCAAGCGGATGCTCGAGGAGGCGCGCGAGGCGGTCGCGTCGACGCTCGGCTGCGACCCGATCGAGGTCGTCTTCACCTCCGGCGGCACGGAGGCGATCAACCTCGCGATCAAGGGGCTGTACTGGGCGCGCAACGCCGGGGCCGCGCGTCCGCGCGTCCTGGCGCCGGGCGGGGAGCACCACGCGACGGTCGACGCGGTGGAGTGGCTGGAGCGCGCGGAGGGGGCGCGGGCGCAGTGGCTGCCCCTCGACCCGGAGGGGCGGATCGCGCCCGCCGTCGTCGCGGACGCCCTGGCCTCCCCGTCGGATGCCGCGCTGCTGACCTTCCTCGCCGTGAACAACGAGGTGGGGACGATCCAGCCGGTCGCAGAGCTGGCCGCACTCGCACGCGACGCCGGGGTCCCCGTCCACGTGGACGCGGTCGCGTCGTACGGCCACCTGCCCCTCTCGTTCACCGAGTTCGGCGTGGACGCCCTCAGCGTCTCGGCGCACAAGATCGGGGGACCGGTCGGGATCGGGGCGCTCGTCCTCGGCCGGCGCTCGGCGGTGGTGCCGCTCATCCACGGCGGCGGCCAGCAGCGCCAGGTGCGCTCCGGGACGCAGGACGTCGCAGCGGCCGTCGCGTTCGCTGCGGCGGCGCTCGCCGCGGAGGCCGAGCGCGCCGACGAGGCCCGCAGGCTCGCCGGGCTGCGCGACCGGCTGATCCGCGGGGTCCGGGAGGCCGTGCCCGCGGCGGTGCTGAGCGGCCCCGAGCCGTCGAGCGGCGAGCGAGTGGCCGCCAACGCCCACTTCGTCTTCCCCGGCGCGCAGGGCGACTCGCTGCTGTTCCTGCTGGACCTCGCCGGGCTGTCGGTCTCCACCGGCGCGGCCTGCACGGCGGGCATCCCGGAGCCGTCGCACGTGCTGCTCGCGATGGGGCGCAGCGAGCAGGAGGCGCGGAGTGCGCTGCGCTTCACGCTGGGCCGCACCTCCACCGAGGCCGACGTGGACGCGCTGCTGGCGGCGCTCCCGTCCGCGTACGCCCAGGCTGCGCGCGCCGGCCTGGCCGAGCGCGCACCCGGGAGCCGCTCAGCCGCCACGGCGTAGACTCCTCGGGTGCGAGTTCTGGCAGCGATGAGCGGTGGCGTCGATTCCGCCGTGGCCGCCGCGCGCGCTGTGGAGGCCGGGCACGACGTCGTCGGGGTGCACCTGGCGCTCAGCCGGATGCCGGGCACGCTCCGCACCGGCAGCCGCGGCTGCTGCACCATCGAGGACTCGATGGACGCCCAGCGCGCCGCGAACATCATCGGCATCCCGTACTACGTCTGGGACTTCTCCGAGCGGTTCAAGCTCGACGTCGTGGACGACTTCATCGCGGAGTACTCGGCCGGTCGCACCCCCAACCCGTGCATGCGCTGCAACGAGCGGATCAAGTTCGCCGCGCTACTGGAGAAGGCGCTCGACCTCGGCTTCGACGCCGTGTGCACCGGGCACTACGCGAGCATCCTGACCGACGCCGACGGCAACCGTGAGCTGCACCGCGCGAGCGCCTGGGCCAAGGACCAGTCGTACGTGCTCGGCGTGCTGACGGCCGACCAGCTCGCGCACGCGATGTTCCCGCTCGGTGCGACGCCCTCGAAGGCGGAGGTGCGCGCGGAGGCGGCCGAGCGCGGCCTGAGCGTGGCCAACAAGCCGGACTCCCACGACATCTGCTTCATCCCGGACGGCGACACGCGCGGCTGGCTGGCCGAGCACGTCGGAGCTGCGGAGGGCGACATCCTCGACCGCGAGGGCAACCGGCTCGGCTCGCACGAGGGCGCGCACGCGTACACGGTCGGCCAGCGCAAGGGCCTCAACATCGGCTACCCGTCCCCGGACGGCCGCCCGCGTTTCGTGCTGGAGGTCCGGCCGAAGGACAACACGGTGGTGGTCGGCCCGAAGGAGGCGCTCGACATCGCCGAGATCGCGGGCTCCCGCTTCACCTGGGCCGGGCAGGCCCCTGTGTCGCCATCGACGCCGTTCGCGTGCGAGGTCCAGATCCGCGCCCACGCCGACCCCGTCCCCGCGGTGGCGCAGGTGCGCGACGGCGAGCTCGTCATCCGCCCCGACGCCCCCCTGAACGGCGTCGCCCCCGGCCAGACCGCCGTCGTCTACGTCGGCACCCGCGTCCTCGGCCAGACCACGATCGACCGCACCGTCTCCGCCGTCCCGGTCTGACCCCGTCGGCAACGGAGGACATCCGGGCCGCCGCCCCGCGTGTCGGCAGCCAACGGAGGACATCCGGCTCGGCCTGCCCCCGATCTCCTCCGTTCGCGACGGCGCGGGCGTCGGTAACGGAGGAGTTTGGGCGGGATTGGGGACAGATGTCCTCCGGTCGCTGACTTTTGCGGGCGGGGCGGGGTGGATGTCCTCCGTTGGCTCCAGGGTGGCAGCGGGGGTCGGTGGTCGTGAATATGCTTGCTGGGTGACCGACGAGCAGGACGCGCACGCACGCGCGGAGGCCCAGGACCTGACCACCCGCATCCTCGAGCTGCGCGACGCGTACTACGAGCGCGACACCGTGCTCGTCAGCGACGAGGAGTACGACCGCATGCTGCGGCGCCTCGAAGAGCTGGAGCGCCTGCATCCCGAGCTGCAGAGCCAGGACAGCCCCACCCAGACCGTCGGCGGCCGCGCGCAGACGACGCTGTTCGCGCCCGTCGAGCACGCCGAGCGGATGCTCAGCCTCGACAACGTGTTCTCGCTGGAGGAGTTCGAGGGCTGGGCCGCCAAGGTCGAGCGCGACGCCGGTCGCCGGGTCGACTACCTCTGCGAGCTCAAGATCGACGGCCTCGCGATCAACCTCCGCTACGAGAACGGCGCGCTCGTCTCCGCCGCCACCCGCGGCGACGGCGTCGTGGGGGAGGACGTCACCGAGAACATCCGCCTGATCCCGGCCATCCCGCAGCGGCTCGCCGGCGACGGCCCGTTCCCGCCGCTGGTGGAGGTGCGCGGCGAGGTGTTCTTCCCCGTCGCCCAGTTCGACGAGCTCAACGCCCACCAGCAGGAGGCCGGCGAGCGCGTCTTCGCGAACGCCCGCAACGCCGCCAGCGGCTCGCTGCGGCAGAAGGCGGAGGGCAAGAACGCCGCCCAGCTCGCGCTCATGCGCGACCGGCTGCGCCGCCTGCACATGCTCGTCCACGGCATCGGCGCCTGGCGGAACCCGCCGGTCGACGCCCAGTCGCAGGTCTACGAGCTGCTGAGCTCGTGGGGCCTGCCGACCTCCAGCCACTACCGGGTCCTCGGCACGGTCGCCGAGGTGGACGAGTTCATCCGCTACTACGGCGAGCACCGCGGCAGCGTCGAGCACGAGATCGACGGCATCGTGATCAAGGTGGACGAGCTGGCCCTCCACGACGAGCTGGGGGCGACCTCCCGCGCGCCGCGCTGGGCGATCGCCTACAAATACCCGCCGGAGCAGGTCAACACCAAGCTGCTCGACATCGTGGTCAGCGTCGGCCGCACCGGTCGCGCCACGCCGTTCGCGGTGATGGAGAAGGTGCGCGTCGCCGGCTCCGAGGTGCGCCAGGCCACCCTGCACAACCAGGACGTCGTCAAGGCGAAGGGCGTGCTCATCGGCGACACGGTCGTCCTGCGCAAGGCGGGCGACGTCATCCCGGAGGTCCTCGGCCCGGTGGTCGAGCTGCGCGACGGCACCGAGCGCGCCTTCGTGATGCCGGAGAACTGCCCGGAGTGCGGCACCAGGCTCGCTCCGGCCAAGGAGGGCGACATCGACCTCCGCTGCCCCAACTCCGAGTTCTGCCCGGCGCAGGTGCGCGGCCGGGTGGAGCACATCGGCTCGCGCGGCGGGCTCGACATCGAGGCGCTGGGGGAGGTCGCGGCCGCGGCGCTCACCCAGCCGCGCTTCCCGGAGACGCCGCCGCTGCCGACCGAGGCCGGGCTGTTCGGGCTGACCGTGCGGGAGCTGTTCCCGATCGAGGTCGTCGTCCGCGACTCCGAGACGGGGCTGCCGAAACTGACCGACTCCGGGGCCGAGAAGGTGGACACACCGTTCCGCCGTCGTCGGCAGAAGAAGGACGGACCGTTCCACCCCGACTCCGCGGAGTTCGACGGTGACGAGTTGTACGTTCCCTCCAAGAACGCGCTGGAGCTGGTGGCGAACCTCGCCGCGGCCCGCACGAAGCCGCTCTGGCGCATCCTCGTGTCGCTCAACATCCGCCACGTCGGCCCGGTCGCCGCCCGCGCGCTGGCCGACCACTTCGGGTCGCTCGACGCCATCCGCGGCGCCTCCCGCGAGGAGCTCGCCGCGGTCGACGGCGTCGGCGGGATCATCGCCGACGCGGTGCTCGCCTGGTTCGAGGTCGACTGGCACCGCGAGATCATCGAGCGCTGGGCAGCCGACGGAGTGCAGTTCGCCACGCCCGGTCACGCGGGACCCGGCGCGCAGGCCGACGCGGGCGGCGTCCTGGCGGGACTGACCGTCGTCGCCACGGGCTCGCTGGAGGGCTTCACTCGCGAGGGGGCGCAGGAGGCGATCATCTCCGCGGGAGGAAAGGCGGCCTCCAGTGTGTCCAAGAAGACCGATTTCGTCGCCGCAGGACCGGGCGCGGGGTCTAAGCTCGCCAAGGCGGAAGAACTGGGGGTGCGCGTGATCGACGCGGCCCAGTTCGCGATCCTTGTCGAGAAGGGCCCCTCCGGGCTCGAAAACTAGTCCGTCACTTTGTGGACAGACCACAAGTTATCCCCCTGAATCGGGGGTAGAACGGCCATCCGTCCACCCCCCGGATGCGGCTAGAGTCGTGGTGTGCGCTCGCCCGGTGCACGCAAGGGCTTAGCTCGCTCGCTCTCGGAGGGACCCGGACGGAGTGCTGGTCGGCTTTGCAGCAGCTTCCATCGTCACCTCGGTCGTCACAGGACTGACCGGGGCCTTCGTCATGCCTGCCGACGGTGTGCAGGCGGCGCAGCTTCCCGCGGTCGCCCAGCCCGCACCGGCGGCGATCGGCGACGCGCCGGCCAGCTCCGGCCCGGCGGGAGCGGGCGCCGCCGCCGCGAGCGCCGCGGCCGTCTTCGGCTCGATCCGCGCGGTCGACCCCGCGGCGCTGCCCGGGTTCCTCGGCGCGCACGCCTCCGACCTGAACCGGCTGCTGACCAACCCGCCCGCGGCGAGCGACGTCAGCCAGCTCTGGAAGCTCCTCGACCCGTCCCGCCAGGCTGCGCTCGTGAAGTTCGCGCCGCACGTGATCGGCAACCTGGAGGGCGTCCCGTACGACATCCGCGGCAAGGCGAATGTGCTCGACCTCGACCGCACCATCGCCTCCGCGAAGTCCGACCTGCGCACGCAGCGCGGCAAGACCGAGCGCGTCGCCCTCAAGCGCCAGCTCACGACGCTCGGCAACGTCGAGACGGCGCTGAAGAAGAAGGACGGCGTCACCCGCACGCTGGTTTCGCTCGACACGTCGGCGGACGCCAGGGCCGCGATCGTCGTCGGCGACCTCCGCACAGCGCGCTACGTGAGCGTGCTGGTCCCCGGCATGTACATGGCGGTGGGGGAGCAGGTGGAGGGCTGGGCCGACGTCGCGCAGGACCTCTACTCGCAGGAGACCGGCTTCCTCAAGCGCTTCCTCGGCTCCCGGTCGCACGGCACGGTCCCCGGCGTCGCGGTCGTGGCGTGGATCGGCTACCAGACCCCGGTGCTGACCAACATCGGTGGCATGGACCTCGCCAAGCAGGGCGCCGACAGCCTGGAGCGCACGCTGATCGGCCTCCAGGCGCTGCGCAAGGCGGACCCGCCGTACCTGAGCGTGCTCGCCCACTCGTACGGCTCGACGGCCGCGCTGCTCGCTCTGGAGAAGGGCACCGTCACCGTGGACGCGCTCGCGCTGATGGGCTCGCCGGGGTCCGACGCCCAGTCCGTGCACCAGCTCGGCGTCCGCGGCGGCAATGTGTACGTCGGCAAGGCGTCGATGGACCCGATCGTCAACAGCGCCTTCTTCGGCAGCGACCCGGGCGCGCCCTCCTACGGCGCGAAGAAGATGGGCGTGGACGGGGCGACCGACCCGATCACCCACAAGAGCCTCACCGGGTCGAGCGGCCACAACGAGTACTTCACCGCAGGGACCGAGTGCATGCGCAACCTCGCCCTGATCGGCATCGACCAGGGCGACCGCGTCCTCCGCTAGCGAGCGCGTCCGAGGACGTCCGCCGGGCGTCCCTGCGGGCGGGCGCGGGCGGTCGCGGTCACCCTAGAATTGACTCAGCCCACTGACGACACCACCACGGAGACGCATGTCCGAAATCAGCGCAGAACAGGTCGCGCACCTGGCGAACCTCGCCAGGATCGACCTCAGCCCGGAGGAGATCGAGAGCCTCACCAGCGAGCTCGGCCAGATCGTCGAGGCGGTCGCCAAGGTGCAGGAGGTCGCCGGGCCCGACGTCGCAGCGACGAGCCACCCGCTCCCGCTCACCAACGTGTTCCGGTCCGACGTGGTGCGCCCGTCGCTGACCGTCGAGCAGGCGCTCTCCGGCGCCCCCGAGCGCGAGGGCGACCGGTTCAAGGTCGCCACCATCCTGGACGAGGAGTAAGCATGACGGATCTGACCAGGCTCTCCGCCGCCGCCCTCGCCGACCTGCTCGCCACACGGGAGGTCTCCTCGGTGGAGGCCACCCGCGCGCACCTCGACCGCATCGAGTCGGTCGACGCCGACGTGCACGCCTTCCTCCACGTCGCGGGCGAGAACGCCGTCCGCACCGCCGCCGAGATCGACGGCCGCCGGGCCGCGGGCGACCCGCTCGGCCCGCTGGCCGGCGTCCCCGTCGCGATCAAGGACGTGCTCGCCACCCACGACATGCCGTCGACCTCCGGCTCGCGCATCCTGGAGGGCTGGATCCCGCCCTACGACGCCACGGTCGTCCGCAAGCTGCGCGACGCCGACCTGGTGCCGCTCGGCAAGACCAACATGGACGAGTTCGCGATGGGCTCCTCCACCGAGCACTCCGCGTACGGCCCCACCCGCAACCCGTGGGACCTGGAGCGCATCCCCGGCGGTTCCGGCGGCGGCTCGGCCGCGGCCGTCTCCGCCTTCGAGGCGCCGTTCGCGCTCGGCTCCGACACCGGCGGCTCGATCCGCCAGCCCGCCGCCGTCACCGGCTCGGTGGGCGTCAAGCCGACCTACGGCGGCGTCAGCCGCTACGGCGCCATCGCGCTGGCGAGCTCGCTCGACCAGGTCGGCCCCGTCTCCCGCAGCGTGCTGGACGCCGGTCTGCTGCACGACGTGATCGCGGGTCACGACCCGTTCGACTCCACCTCCCTGACCGACACCTGGCCGTCGATGGCCGATGCGGCCCGCGCGGGCCTGCGCGACGGCGCGCTGAAGGGCGTGCGCGTCGGCGTGGTCCGCGAGCTGAACGGCGAGGGCTTCCAGGCCGGCGTCAAGCAGCGCTTCGTAGAGGCGCTGGCGCTCCTGGAGGGCGCGGGCGCCGAGATCGTGGAGGTCGAGGCCCCGAGCTTCGAGTACTCGGTCGCGGCCTACTACCTGATCCTCCCGGCCGAGGCGTCCAGCAACCTGGCCCGCTTCGACTCCGTGCGCTTCGGCCTCCGGGTGAACCCGGAGGACGGCCCGGTCACCGTCGAGCGCGTGATGGCCGCGACCCGCGACGCCGGCTTCGGCACCGAGGTCAAGCGCCGCATCATCCTCGGCACCTACGCGCTGAGCGCCGGCTACTACGACGCCTACTACGGCTCGGCCCAGAAGGTCCGCACGCTCATCCAGCGCGACTTCTCCGCCGCGTTCGAGAAGGTGGACGTGCTGGTCAGCCCGAGCGCTCCGACCACCGCGTTCAAGTTCGGCGAGAAGCTGGCCGACCCGATGGCGATGTACCTCAACGACATCACCACCATCCCGGCGAACCTGGCGGGCGTGCCCGGCATGGGCCTGCCGATCGGCCTGGCGCCGGAGGACGGCCTGCCTGTCGGCATCCAGCTCATGACGCCGGCCCGCGCCGACGCCCGGCTCTACACCATCGGCGCCGCCCTGGAGCGGCTCCTGGAGGAGCAGTGGGGCGGCAGCCTGCTGAGCCAGGCGCCCGACCTGAGCGCCACCGAGATGTTCGCGAGCGAAGAGGGAGCGGTCTGATGGCCACGGCCGAACTGATGGATTACGACAAGGCCCTGGAGCTGTTCGAGCCGGTGCTCGGCTTCGAGGTGCACGTCGAGCTGAACACTGCGACCAAGATGTTCTGCGGCTGCGCGAACGAGTTCGGCTCGGGCGCGAACACGAACACCTGCCCGACCTGCCTGGGCCTCCCCGGCGGCCTCCCGCAGGTGAACGAGAAGGCGATCGAGTCGAGCATCCGCCTCGGCCTCGCGCTCGGCTGCGATATCGCGGAGTCGAGCCGGTTCGCGCGGAAGAACTACTTCTACCCCGACCTGGCGAAGGACTTCCAGACCTCCCAGTACGACGAGCCGATCGCCCACGACGGCGTCGTCACGATCGAGCTGGAGAACGGCCGCGAGCTGCGCATCGAGATCGAGCGCGCGCACATGGAGGAGGACGCGGGCAAGCTGACGCACGTCGGCGGCGCCACCGGCCGCATCCAGGGCGCCGACTACTCGCTGGTCGACTTCAACCGCGGCGGCGTGCCGCTGGTCGAGATCGTCACCAAGATGATCGAGGGCGCGGAGGCCGACGCCCCGGAGGTCGGCCGCACCTATGTGCGCGCCATCCGCGACCTGGTGAAGGCGCTCGGCGTCTCGAACGCGCGCATGGAGGAGGGCAACGTCCGCTGCGACGCGAACGTCTCGCTCCGCCGTCGCGGGTCGTCCGAGCTCGGAACCCGCACCGAGACCAAGAACGTGAACTCGCTGCGCTCGATCGAGCGCGCGGTCCGCTACGAGATCCAGCGTCAGGCCGCGATCCTCGACGCCGGCGGCACGATCACCCAGGAGACCCGGCACTGGCACGAGGACACCGGCACCACCTCCGCCGGCCGTCCGAAGTCGGACGCCGACGACTACCGGTACTTCCCGGAGCCCGACCTGGTGCCCGTCGCGCCGAGCCGCGAGTGGGTCGAGGAGCTGCGCGGCACGCTGCCTGAGGCGCCGGCTGCCCGCCGCAAGCGCCTGACAGCCGAGTGGGGCTTCACCGCCCTGGAGTTCCAGGACGTCGACAACGCCGAGCTGCTGGACGAGCTGGAGGCCACCATCGCCGCCGGCGCGACCCCCGCCGCCGCCCGCAAGTGGTGGACCGGCGAGATCGCGCGCCTCGCGAACGCGCAGGGCGTCCCGGCGGGAACGCTGGTCAGCCCGCAGCACGTGGCCGAGCTGGCCGCCCTGGTCGACGCGGGCACCCTCACCGACCGTCTGGCCCGCCAGGTGCTGGAGGGCGTGATCGCGGGCGAGGGCGCCCCGCAGGAGGTCGTGGACGCCCGCGGTCTCGCGGTCGTCTCCGACGACGGCGCGCTGATCGCGGCCATCGACGACGCGCTCGCGGCGCAGCCGGACGTGCTGGAGAGGATCCGCGACGGCAAGGTCCAGGCCGCCGGCGCGGTCATCGGCGCCGTCATGAAGGCGATGAAGGGCCAGGCGGACGCGGCGCGCGTGCGCGAGCTGGTGCTGGAGCGCGCCTCGCAGTGACCCCGGCGGTCGAACTCGTCACGGACGCGAGCGCTGCTGCGGCGGCGCTCGCGCCCGTGCTGATCGACACCGTGGAGTCCGGCGCGAGCGTCGGCTGGATCGAGCCTCCCACGCACGACGAGGCGGTGCTGTGGTGGAGCGCGCTCCTCGCCGACCCCGACACCGAGACCTGGATCGCCCGCGACGGCGACCGTGCGCTCGGCACGATCAGCCTGGTACGCGCGGCCAAGCGGAACGGCCCGCACCGCGCCGAGGTGATCAAGCTCATTGTGCGCCGGGAGGCCAGGGGCCGCGGCATCGCGCCTGCGCTCATGGCAGCGCTGGAGGAGCATGCGGCCGCGAGCGGGCTCACGCTGCTCGTCCTCGACACCGAGACCGGCAGCCTCGCCGAGTCGCTGTACGGCCGCTGGGGCTGGCAGACGGTCGGCGGCATCCCGGATTACGCGGTGGCGCCCTCCGGAGAGCTCGGCGGCACGACGATCATGTTCAAGCGGCTCGCCGGCCGCTGACGGCTGTCAGAGCATCCAGGCGGTGCAGTTGCCGTCCTCGTCGCGCTGCGCGCACTGCCAGGACGGCTCGCAGTACAGGAGGTTCCCGTCGCCGTCCACGTGGGCGACGTTCGGCGGCGGGCACTGGGTCTGCGCGTCATCGCTCGGGGCCGGCTCGGCGGGGGCCGGGTCGGCCGACTGGTCGCCGCTCGTCTGGCCACCGGTCGCCTGAACGCCGGTCGAGCCCGAGCCGGTGGAGGAGCCGCCTCCGCTCTGGGCTGCCGCCTGGTCTGCTGCAGCCTGGTTGGCGGCCGCCTGGTCCGCTGCGGCCTGCGCCGCCTCGGCGGCCGCCTGCGCGGCCAGCGCCTGCTGCTCGGCCGTGAGCCGCGCGCCGAGCGCGTCCCGATAGCCGCCCTGATCGTGGCGGAGCGAGTCGGCCACCGCTGCCTGCTGGGCGGCGCGGACCGAGGCGGCATGCGCGTCCGCCTCGGCGGCGCGCGCCGCCGAATACGTCACCGTCACGATGAGCAGGACGAGCGCGACGACGGCCGCCGCGGCGGCGATGATCCCCTTCGGATGCCCGCGCCACGCGTTCGTGAACGTATTCATAGAATGCAGGGTAGACGATCCGGTCCCCTTCCGCCTAGCACCGCGCCCGGGCCGTGCCGCGCGCTAGCGTAGGCGCATGGGCGTCTTCACACTCGGCGGGCTGACCACGGCCCCCGCCTCCTCCCGCACCGACCTGCTGGCCCCGGCCACCCTCGCGACGCTGACCGGGCTCGGCTGGCTCGACGAGGTCGGCGTCGTGGAGATCGACCCGGACGTGTCCGACACCGCCGCCACGCAGGAGCAGTTCGGGCTGACGGCCGACACGCTCGCCAACTGCGTCGTGGTCGGCGGCAAGCGCGAGGGCGTGGAGCGGATCGCCGCCTGCGTGGTGCTCGCGACCACCCGCGCCGACGTCAACAACACCGTGAAGCGACTGCTGGACGTCCGCAAGGCGTCCTTCCTGCCGATGGAGCGCGCCGTCGAGCTGACCGGGATGGAGTACGGCGGCATCACGCCGATCGGCCTGCCTCCGGAGTGGCCGCTGCTCGTGGACTCGCGCGTGGTGGCCGACGGCGTCGTGGTCATCATCGGGTCGGGCGTGCGCCGGTCCAAGATCCTGCTCCCCGGCCGGCTGCTGGGCGAGCTGCCCTCCGCGCAGGTGATCGACGGGCTCGGCCAGGAGTTCGCACCGCGATGACCGGCGCCGGCGTCGACCGCCTCCTCGGCCCGGTGCGCTCGCACCTGATCGAGACGCTGTCCGGGCGCTCCGACCGCATCCCGAGCTGGGTGCTGCGCCTGGAGGACGGCGAGGACGAGGGCTTCTTCCCCGCGGGCGGCGCCGCCTGGACGGTGCACGGCGGGATGCCGACGCTCGTCGCGGGCGTCCGCGCCCTGCTGCTCCAGGCGCTGCATCCCGGCGCCCTCGCGGGGGTGCGCGACCACTCCCGCTACCGCGAGGACCCGCTGGGCCGCCTGGCCGGCACCATCCAGTGGATCCACACGGTCACCTTCGGCAGCCGCGGCCAGGCCGTCGCCGGCTCCGAGCTGGTGAAGGCCCTGCACGAGCGCGTGCACGGCAGCTACGTCGACGGGCACGGGGTGATCCGGCCGTACACCGCGAACGACCCCGACCTGGCCGAGTGGGTGCACCTGGCCTTCACCGACGCCTTCCTGACCGCGCACGAGCGCTGGGGGTCGCCGATCCCGGGCGGCGCGGACGGGTACGTGGGCGAGTGGGCGACCGCAGGCGAGCTGATGGGCGTCACCGACCCGCCGCGCACCGCCGCCGACCTGCGCGCCCGCATCGACGCGGTGACCGACGCGGGGGAGCTGCGCGGCGGACCGGAGGTCGAGGAGATCGTCCGCTTCATCCGGCGCGCTCCGCTGCGCGGGACGCTGCGACCGTCGTACCGGGTGCTGTTCCGCGCGGCGGTCTCAACGCTGGAGTCGCGGCACCGCGCACTGCTCGGACTGCCCGTCGCCGACCGGCTGCCGATCCACCGCGCCACGGCCCTCGTGCTCGGGGGAGCGCAGGTGCTTCTGGGGCCGCAGACGCAGGCCGAGCTGGCGGCCCGGAGGCGGCTGGCGCGGCTCGCGACGACGCAGGGAGGCTGACCCCGGCCCACGGGCTGCCGTCGTCTGTGAGAACGTGCAACCCCGCGGCCCGGCTTCGGAGCTACGCTGTGCTCCGGTGGCCCGTTCACCGGTGAGCGGACCCGAGTCACCGGAGGTGTTGCCATGACATCCACGCGTCCGACCGCGCCCGACGAGGCGGGGAACAAGGGCCTGAAAGGGGGCGCGCTCGGCCTGGTGTCGAGCGTCGTGGTGGGGGTCGCCTCCACCGCACCCGCCTACAGCCTCGCCGCCAGCCTGGGCTTCATCGTCGTCGGCGGCACGCTCGCGGCCGGCGTGAAGGCGCCGGGCATCGTGCTGCTCGCGTTCGTCCCGATGTACCTGATCGCGGTCGCGTACCAGGAGCTCAACAAGGCCGAGCCCGACTGCGGCACGACCTTCACCTGGGCGGCGAGGGCGTTCGGCCCGATCACCGGCTGGATGGGCGGCTGGGGGATCGTCATCGCCGACGTGATCGTGATGTCCAACCTCGCGCAGATCGCCGGCAGCTACTCGTACACGTTCATCGGCGGCTTCGGCCTCCCCGGCGTCGCGGCGCTCGCGAACAACAACGTGGCCGTGACCATCGCCGGGTTGATCTGGATCGCCCTGATGACCTGGATCTGCTATCGCGGCATCGAGGTGTCGGCGCGCGTGCAGTACGTCCTGCTCGGCTTCGAGGTCGTCATCCTCATCTTCTTCGCGGTCTTCGCGCTGGCGAAGGTCTACACCGGCAACGCCGAGCCGTACTCCCTGATCCCGCAGTGGTCGTGGTTCAACCCGTTCACGCTCGACTTCGGTCAGACGATCGCCCCCGCGCTGCTGACGGCGATCTTCATCTACTGGGGCTGGGACACCGCGGTCTCGATCAACGAGGAGACCAAGAACCCCGAGAAGACCCCGGGCCGCGCGGCCGTCATCAGCACCCTGCTGCTGCTCGCCACCTACGCGATCGTCACCGTCGCCACTGTCGCCTTCGCGGGCGTCGGGGACAAGGGCATCGGCCTGGCGAACCCGGCGAACTCGTCCGATGTGTTCTCGGCGATCGGGCCGACACTGTTCGGCAGCGGTCCGCTCGGCTCCATCCTGCTGACGCTGCTCGGCTTCTCGATCCTGACCTCGGCGTCGGCCTCGACCCAGACCACGATCCTGCCGACGGCCCGCACGACCCTGTCGATGGCCGTCTACAAGGCCATTCCGGAGAAGTTCGCGAAGATCCACCCGAAGTTCCTGACCCCGACCTGGTCGACGGTCGGCATGGGGATCGCCTCGGCGGCGTTCTACCTGCTGTTCACCGCGATCAGCGTCACCCTGCTGACCGCGCTGATCGGCTCGCTCGGCCTGATGATCGCGTTCTACTACGGCCTCACCGGGTTCGCCTGCGTCTGGTACTACCGCCGAACGCTGTTCACGAGCTTCCGGCACGCGATCATGCGCGGGCTGTTCCCGCTGCTCGGCGGCCTGATGCTGGTGGCGGTGTTCATCTACGGGGTGATCCAGTTCGCCGCACCCGACTGGCTGACCGACGAGAACGGCAAGAACGTGACGATCTTCGGGATCGGCGCGGAGGCCGTGGTCGGCATCGGCGGCATCCTGATCGGTGTCGTGCTGATGATCATCTGGCGGATCATCCGGCCCGACTACTTCAAGGGACTCACGCTGCCGCGGCAGAGCGACGACATCGTCCTGGAGCCCGTCGCGGTGGGTGACGAGCTGCCGTTCGGCACGGCCGCCTCACGGCTCCCGGCGACCGTCATCGCGCCCGACTTCTCGAACCTCCCCGAAGGACAGACCCCGGTCAATGCGGATACGCTCGAAACGGTCGACGAGCCGGCGGACCTGCCGCCGGCCGATCCCGACCTCCCGCGGAAGGGGAGCGAGTGAGCGAACGCAGCCGAACCGTCCACTGGGAGGACCCCGCGCCGGGCGTCGCCGTCATGCCGACGATGAGCGGCCTGGCCTACCTGCAGAAGATGATCGCGGGGGAGCTGCCGCCGCCGCCCATCGCGAACCTGATGGGGATGACGCTGACGGAGGCCGAGACCGGGCGGGCGGTGTTCGTCTGCGAGCCGGACGAGTCCCACTACAACCCGATCGGGACAGTGCACGGCGGACTGGTCTGCACCCTCCTGGACTCGGCGATCGGCTGCGCGGTGCAGTCGACGCTGGCGCAGGGCCAGGGCTACACCTCGATCGAGATCAAGGTGAACTACCTCCGGCCGGTGTTCGCCGGCAGCGGCCCGCTCACCTGCAGCGCGACGGTGACCAAGCCGGGTAACCGGGTGGCGTTCGCGGACGGGGTCGTGACGGACGGGAGCGGGAAGACGGTCGCGACGGCGACGGGGTCGCTGCTGGTGTTTCCTATCGGATGAGAGGGCCGATCGGCGGAGCTCAGCCCGCCGCCGCCTCCTGCTGCGCCACCAACTGATCGCGCACCTTCCTGCGGATGACCTTGCCGACGATGCTGCGCGGCAGCTCGTCCACCTGCACGACGTGCTTCGGCACCTTGTACGCGGTCAGGCAGTCGCGGCCGTAGGCGCGGATGGCCTCCTCATCGAACGACGCGCCCGGCTCCATCACCACGGCGGCGACCACGTCCTCGCCGCCGCGGCGGTGCGGGAGGCCGACCACGGCGACGTCCGCGACCCCCTCGAAGCTGCGCAGCGCGTCCTCCACCTCGGTCGGGGACACGTTGAAGCCGCCGGTGACGATGAGCTCCTTGATGCGGTCGACGATCCGCACGAAGCCGTCCTCGTCCATCGTGACGATGTCGCCGGTGCGGAACCAGCCGTCCGCGGTGAGCACCTTGGCCGACTCGTCGGCGTTGCGCCAGTAGCCGGAGAACACCTGCGGTCCGCGGGCGAGCAGCTCGCCCTCCTCGCCGAACGCGCGGTCGACGGACGGGTCGTCCGGGTCGGCGACGCGCAGCTCGGTTCCGGGCAGCGGGAGGCCGACCGTGCCGGCCTTGCGGGTCGCGCCGACCGGGTTCGCCATCAGCACGGGCGAGCACTCGGAGAGGCCGTAGCCCTCCACCAGGTAGCCGCCGGTCTTCGACTCCCAGAGGTCCACGATGGTCTGCGGGAGGCTCATCGCGCCCGAGATCGCGATGTCGATGCCCGAAAGCGACACCTTCCGCTTCTCGGCGGCCTGCACGAGCCGCTCGTAGATCGGCGGCACGGCGGGCAGGAAGGTCGCCGGCCGCTTCTTCACGACGTCCAGCACCAGGTCGGGGTCGAACTTCGGGAAGAGCACGAGCCTCGACCCCATGCTCATGGCGAAGGTCAGGCAGAGCGTGAGCCCGTAGGCGTGGAACAGCGGGAGGACCGCGTATACCACCGAGGTGCCGCGCTCGATCGTCGGCACCCACGCACGCGCCTGCGCCGCGTTGACGGCGAGGTTGAGATGGCTGAGCATGACGCCCTTCGGCCGCCCGGTGGTGCCGCTGGTGTACTGGATGAGCGCCAGGTCGTCGCGCTCCGGGCGCGGAACGGAGGCCTTCAGCCGCCGGGACGAGACCAGCGACTCCCAGGTGACGGCGCCGGAGACCTTCGCGGTGAGCTGCTCGCGCGCCTTGCGGGCGGCGGGCACAGGGAGGCGGAGGGCGAAGCGCTTGCTCGCGGGCATCGCGCGGGTGATGTCCACCGAGATGACGGTCGTCACGCCGAGGTCGGCCGGGAGGTCCTGCACGGTCGGCACGACCTTGTCCCAGACGATCGCCACGGTCGCGCCGTGGTCCTCGAACTGGTGCCGCAGCTCGCGCGGCGTGTAGAGCGGGTTGTGCTCCACGACGACCGCGCCGAGTCGCAGCGCCGCGTAGAACGCGACGACGTGCTGCGGGCAGTTCGGCAGCACCAGCGCGACCCGGTCGCCCTTGCGGACGCCGCGCTTGCGCAGGCCCTCCGCGGCGCGGGCGATCTGGTCGCCGAGCTCGGCGTAGGTCGTCGTCGCGCCGAAGAACTCCAGGGCGACGTGCTTGCCGTACGTCGCGACCGAGTCGTCGATCAGGTGGGCGAGGGAGCCCTCCGGCAGTTCGATGTCGGCGGGGACACCCGGCGCGTAGGCGGAGACCCAGGGGCGATCGCTGTAACCACTCACGGACACGAGCCTAGGGGGCCGCGGTCAGGGTGCGCACGGCCTCCTCGATCGGGACGTCGCCGGAGACGACCTCCCAGGTGCGCCCGATGGTGGCGGGATCGGACAGGCAGACCGCGATCAGCCGGGCGACGTCCTCGCGGGCGATGGTGCCGCGCGGCACGCTCTCGCCGAGCTGCACCTCACCCGTGCCCTCGTCGAAGGTCAGCCCGCCCGGGCGCAGGATCGTCCAGTCCAGCCCGGAGGCGCGCAGCTCGGCGTCGGCGTCGCGCTTGGCCTCCACGTAGGCGCGCCACTGCGGGTCGGCGTCCTCCGCCACCGGGCCGTCGACGCCCCAGGCGCTCACCTGCACGAAGCGGCGGATGCCGGCGGAGGCCGCGGCCTCGGCGGACTTCACTGAGCCCGCGTAGTCGACCGTGCGCTTGCGGGCGACGCCCGAGCCTGCCCCGGCGCCCGCGGTGAACACCACGGCGTCGCAGCCGACGAAGGCCATGGCGATGGCGCCGGAGTCGGCCTGCTCGATGTCGAGGACGTGGCCCTCGCCGCCGAGGCGGTAGACGTCGTCGGCGTGCTCGTCGCTGCGGACGAGGCCGACGAACTCGTCCCCCCGGTCGTAGAGCACCCGCATGAGCTGCTGGGCGACTTTTCCGTGGGCTCCGACGATCGCGATTCGACTCATGCCTCCATCTTGCTCCTGTTCGGGGTCGCTCCGCTCACGGCGAACGCGCGCGCGGCCCGGCGGGCGGATGCGTTACCGTCGTGCACATGACCGGTCTGCTGGAGTTCGTGGCGCGCTTCTTCGCGCCGGGCTCCGGCCTGTCGGTGCTGTGGCACTCCGCTGCGTGGCCCGGAGGGCTCTCCGGGCTCGTCGCGCTCGCCGGCCTTGCCGGCGCGATCGGGATCGTCGCGGTCGCCGCGACGGCGGTCGTGCGGTCGGTCGCCGCGCTGGCGGCCTCGCTGCGCGTCCGCGCCGTCTGGTCGAACCCGCTGCAGCCCGCCGCCGGCTGGCTGCTGCAGAGCCAGGCCGACCCGGACGCCGACGGCCGTCCGCGCCCGAGAGCACCGGGCATCCTCCTGCCGGTCGCGTAGCCGGGCGTTTCCCGCCCGTCCCTGCGCGGCCAGACGACGTCTTCGTCCGTTCCGACAGCAGGGATACCACCCATGGACTTCTTCTCGTGGCCGCCGATCGCGGCCGTCCTCGACGCCGCCTACGGCTTCGTCACCGCCCTCTGCGCCGCCGTCGAGCCCGTCGCGGGCGCGGCCGCCGGCATCGTCGCGATCGTCGTCCTGACGGTGATCGTGCGCGCCCTCCTCCTCCCCGTCGGCGTCAGCCAGGTGCGCGCCGAGTACACCCGCCGCCGGCTCGCCCCTGCCCTCGCCGAGCTCCAGCGCAAGCACGGGAAAGACCGGGAGGTGCTCGCCCGCAAGACGATGGAGCTCTACCAGGCCGAGCGCACCTCCCCGTTCGCCGGGATGCTGCCGCTGCTCGCGCAGCTCCCCGTCATCTCGCTGGTCTACGCGCTGTTCACCCACGCCACGATCGCCGGCCACGCCAACACCCTGCTCGACACGCACGTGCTCGGCGCGCCGCTCGGCACCAGCTTCGTCGGCCTTGCCGGCGCCGGCCCGGTCTGGCCCGGGTTCCTGGTCTACGCGGGCGTGCTCGTTATCATCGCCGCCGTGACCACGGTGTCGCGGCGCGTGCTCGCGCTGGCGCAGCCGGACGGCACGCCGGCGCCGACCGGCGTCGTGCGGGCGCTGTCGTTCCTGCCGTACGTCACGGTGGTCTTCGCGGCGTTCGTGCCGCTCGCCGCCGCCGTGTACATTCTGACCACGACGGCCTGGACCGTCGTCGAGCGGGCCGCGCTTCGCCGCCTGCTCGACCCGGAGCGGGGGAGAACCGAGCCATCGACGTCGCACTGAGATGGGATGCTTGAGCCATGTGGAAGCGTGATCGTCCCCGCCCGCCCCGCGACCCCCGCGCGGCGACGCCGGCCCTGGGCGTCGGCGTGCAGGTGTACGTCGTCGAGCAGGAGCCGCCCTCGTCCGACGACTGGCCGGGGGAGCCCACCGGGGTGATCATCGCCAACGGGGAGCGCACCATGCGCTCCATCTCCCTGCCGAACGACGGCTTCACGCACTGGACCGTCGCGTTCACCGAGCCGCAGCACCGCCGCGACGGGAGCGGTCCGTACGAGACCGCCACCATCTCCGCCGTGCTGCTGGTGGCCGCCGAGCCAGCGGAGGCCTGAGCCGTGCTCGGGGTCGGCCTGATCCGCGGCATCAACGTCGGGGGAAACGCGCGCGTCGCGAAGGCCGACCTGGCGGCCGCGTTCGAGACGGCGGGCTTCGAGGACGTGGTCACCCTTCTGCAGAGCGGGAACGTCGTCTTCCGCGGGTCGGGCGCGCCCACGGCCGCGCAGGCCGGTGCGGTCACCGCGGCGCTGGCCGAGTCGTCGGGAGTGTCCGCCGGCGTCGTCCTGCTGGCGGAGGACCGCTTCCGCCGGATCGCGGCGGACAACCCGCTGGTGGACCTCGCGGACGACGACTCCCGGCTGGTCGTGACCTTCCTCGATCACGACGTCCCCGCCGGTGTGAGCGCGCCGGACGACGCCGAGCTCGCCCCGGAGGTGGTCCGGCTGGGGGACCGCGCGATCTACCAGTGGAGCCCGCTCGGCGTCTCCAAATCGGTCGTCCCGGCCGCGTTCTGGCGCGCCATCGGTCCGGTGGCGACGGGACGCAACCAGCGCACCGTCCTGCGCCTGATCGCCGAGCTCGACCGGCGCGGCTGAGCGCACGAACCGGTGCACTGCTGGAGGTCACCGGCTGCTCTTACAATGACGGCATGTTCGTCGAGGGCACCCTTCGATGGCAGGTCACCGAGGACTGTCCCTGGGACCTGCTGATCGCGCTCGCCCTGCGCGACCTCGTGGGCCTCGACAACACCCGGGAGCCCGCCCTCCCGCGGGTGTCGCCGGCCGTCGTGCCCGCCCTGCACGGGGCATCCGAGCGGAGCGGACCCGCCGCGACCCTGGCGGCGAAGGACGTGCTCGAGACCCAGTGGCACGCCCTGTTCGAGCGCGCGGCCGACCGCGAGCACCGCCCGATCACCCCGCTGCTGCAGCCTCCGCACTTCGCCGCGCTCGACCGCGCGATCGAGCTGCAGGACATCGTGCTCGCCCAGCACGAGACGGCGGCGCGGTGGGCGCGCGAGCGCCGCGCCGAATACGCCCGCGCGAGCATCGAGCACCACGCCACCCGCGCCGCCGACATCGTGGACGTGGTCCACGACCGGGAGCACGATCTGCGACGCCAGGCCGGCTACTTCCGCCTGGACATCGACGTGCTCCCGCTCGCCGAGCGCGGCGCGTGGATCGTCGGCCCGCACACCGTCGTCGTCAGCACCTCGCTGCGCGACGACTCGCAGGCGTTCCGGGACTGGTTCCGGCCGTTGGTCGCCGCGCTCGTGTGAGTCGCTCCCCGACTCGTGGGGGCGTGCGCCCTCCTCAGGCTGTGCGTGCGCCGCCTGGCGGCACGAATCGCGCGGCTCAGGCGACGCGGGAGGCGGGGGAGGTCGTCTCCGCGGGGTCGGTGACGGCGACGTCGCCGACGGCCTCGTCGATGCGGGCGAGCACGTCGCCGCTGAGCCGCACACCCGCGGCCTTCACGTTGGAGGCCACCTGCTCCGGACGCGAAGCCCCGACGATCGCGCCGGACACGTTCGGGTTCTGCAGCACCCACGCGATCGCGAGCTGCGCCATCGTCGCGCCGAGCTCGTCGGCGATCGGCTTCAGCCGCTGCACGGAGGAGAGCACGTCGTCGCGCAGGAAGCCCTTGATCGCGTTCGCGCCGCCCTTGTCGTCCGCCGCCCGGCTGCCCTCGGGCAGCGGTGCGCCCGGCAGGTATTTGCCGGTCAGCACGCCCTGCGCCACCGGCGACCAGACGATCTGCGAGACGCCGAGCTCGGCGGAGGTCGGGACGACCTGCTTCTCGATGACGCGCCAGAGCATCGAGTACTGCGGCTGGTTCGAGATGAGCTGGAAGCCGAGGTCCTTCGCCAGCGCATGCCCGGCGCGCAGCTGGTCGGCCGTCCACTCGCTCACGCCGATGTAGAGCGCCTTGCCCTGCCGCACGATGTCGGCGAAGGCCTGCATGGTCTCCTCCAGCGGCGTCTCGTAGTCGAAGCGGTGCGCCTGGTAGAGGTCGACGTAGTCGGTGCCGAGCCGAGTGAGCGAGCCGTCGATGGACTCCAGGATGTGCTTGCGCGAGAGCCCGGTGTCGTTGTGACCCTTCGGGCCGGTCGGCCAGTAGACCTTGGTGAAGATCTCCAGCGACTGCCGGCGCTGGCCCTTCAAGGCGTCGCCGAGCACCTGCTCCGCGGCGGTGTTCGCGTACGCGTCGGCGGTGTCGAAAGTGCTGATGCCGGCGTCGAGGGCGGCGTGGACGCACTGCGTCGCCGTCTCGTTCTCGACCTGGGAGGCGTGCGTGAGCCAGTTGCCGTAGATGATCTCCGAGATCTTGAGACCGGAGTTGCCGAGGTATCTGAATTCCATGCCTCCACGCTAGCCCCGGGTCCCGGCAGCCGCAGAGCGGATGTCGTGGCCGGATGGGAGGATTGCCCAGAGGAGGTTTTGACAGTGGGCAAGACGGACGGCAGCGACCGGCGGGTGACGACCGCCGCGGTCGACGACGCCGACGCCACGATCCTGCACGTCGACATGGACGCCTTCTTCGCCTCCGTCGAGCTGCTCGACCGTCCGGACGCCCGCGGCAAGCCCGCGATCGTCGGCCACGCCGGCGGCCGCGGGGTGGTCACGAGCGCGACGTACGAGGCGCGCCGGTTCGGCGTGCGCAGCGCTATGCCGGTCTCGCAGGCGCTGCGGCTGTGCCCGACCGCGATCATCCTGCCGCCGCACTACGAGAAGTACACCGAGTACTCCGGCAAGGTGATGGACATCTTTCACGAGGTGACGCCGCTGGTCGAGCCGCTCAGTATCGACGAGGCGTTCCTCGACGTCGCCGGCGCCCGGAGGCTGCTGGGCTCGCCGCGACGCATCGCCGAGCTCATCCGCTCGCGCGTCTTCGAGGAGACCGGCCTCACCTGCTCGGTCGGCGTCGCCGGCACGAAGTTCATGGCCAAACTCGCCTCCGGCCACGCCAAGCCGGACGGCCTGCTCGTCATCCCGCCGGCCGACACGGTCGCCTACCTCCGCCCGCTCCCGGTCGGCGCCCTCTGGGGCGTCGGCGCGAGCACGCAGTCCTCCCTGGAGCGGATGGGCATGCGCACCGTCGCGGACCTCGCCGACGCGCCGCTGACCGTCCTGCAGCGCGCGGTCGGCGACGCGACGGCGCACCGGCTGCACGAGCTGGCCAACGGACGCGACCCGCGCCGGATCGTCACCGCCTCCCGCGAGAAGAGCATCGGCCACGAGAACACCTTCTCGGTCGACGTGGAGGACGCGGACACCCTGCGCCGCGAGCTGCTGCGGCTCTCCGGGCGGGTCGGCGAGCGGCTGCGCAAGCACGGGATGGTCGGCCGCACCATCGCGCTCAAGGTGCGCTTCTCCGACTTCCGGACCATCACCCGCTCGCGCACCCTCGCCGAGCCGACCAACGTCGGGCGGCGGTTGTTCGAGGAGGCCTGGGACGTGTTCGAGGCGCTCGACCTCCGCCTGAAGGACACCCCGATCCGGCTGATCGGCGTGCGGGCCGAGCAGCTCGCCGACGCCGGCGGCGACGCGCTCGCGCTCTGGGACCCCGACGAGGAGTGGCGGGAGGCCGAGCGCACGCTCGACGCGGTCAGCGCGCGCTTCGGCCGCGGCTCGATCGGGCCGGCCTCCCTGGTGCGGAGGTCGCGCGACGCCGAGCAGGCCGAGCGCGACGGCCGCAACCCGCGCTGGCTGAGCGACTAGCGCCCCGCCCGGGCACAACCGCCCTGGTCACGCCGGGGACCGCCGGGTACGGTGATCCCATGACCCAACTCTCCCTCAAGCTCGCCGAGACGATGAGCTCCTCCGGAATCAAGTCGGTCTACGGCGAGCCGATCGTCGTCGACGGCACCACGATCGTCCCCGTCGCCGCGGTGCAGTTCGGCTTCGGCGCGGGAGAAGGCCCCGGCGACGACTCCGCGCCGGGAGGTGCGGGAGGCGGCGGCGCCGCCGTCCCGTTCGGCGCGTACATCAGCGACGAGACCGGCGTCCGGTTCCGGCCGAACCTGATCACGCTGCTCGCGGTCGCCATCCCGTTCGTGTGGGTGGCCGGCCACGCTTGGGCGCGCGTCATCCGCGCGCTCAAGCGGTAGCACGCACGCGCGCAGCCGCCCGGCGGTCTACACTCGACAGGAATGTCCTGGGATCCTGACGAGCTGCCGGAGCTCTGCGAGCTGCTCGGCGCGGTCGCGGCCGCCATGGAGGCGACCGGGGGAGAGGCGGCCCCTGTCGTCCTGATCGACGGCCCGAGCGGTGCGGGGAAGAGCTCCCTCGCCGATCTGCTCGTGCGGCACTGGCCCGGCGCCGAACAGCCCCGCCTGGTCAGGATGGACGACCTCTACCCGGGCTGGGACGGCCTTCTCGCCGCGAGCGAGGCGCTGGCCGTCGACCTCCTGGAGCCGCTCGCCCTCGCCGGGCGCGGGCGCTGGCGGCGCTGGGACTGGGCGGGCGGCCGCCAGGCCGAATGGCACGACGTGGCGGGCGCGGCGCCGGTGGTCGTGGAGGGCTGCGGCACGCTCGCCGCCGCCAACGTCCGCTGGGCGCACCTCGCGATCTGGCTGGACGCCGACGACGGCCTCCGCAAGGCGCGCGCGCTCGACCGCGACGGCGAGACGTTCGCGTCGCACTGGGATCAGTGGCAGTCCGAGTTCGAGGAGTACCTGGCCCGCGAGGACCCGCGGGAGCGCGCCGATGTCGTGCTGGACGTCACCGACTGGCCGATCGGTTCTGCACCCCGGCATCCCTCGGGGTCTACGGTGGTGCCATGAGCGAGACATCCCACTCGGACCCTGAGTACATCGTCGAATACGCGGACGGTCCCCTCGTCGGAACGGCGGAGCGGCGCTACCTGGTCGGCGGGAAGGTGGACGACCGGATCGGGGCGGTGGCTGCCATCGAGGGCCTGGAGTCGCTGTTCTGGTACGTCGCGGGCGAGGAGCGCACCGTCAACGGCGAGCGTCACGTCTCGTACCACTTCGACGCTCCCGACAGCGACCCGGTCGAGACCGACAAGGACGAGGAGTCGCTCTAGCGGCTCGCGACGATGCCCCGGGAGTCGGTGACTCCCGGGGCATCGTGCGTCGGCGGCTCAGCCGGACCGGCGGCTCAGCCGCTCAGCCCTGCTTGCGGGCCGTCCTGCGTCGCGCCATCACCGCGAGTCCGGTGCCGGCGAGGGCGAGCAGCGCGGCCAGCGGCGCGAGCCACGACAGCACCTCCATGCCGGTGTCGGCCAGCGGGTTCCCTGCGGGCGGGTTCGCCGCAGGCGGGTCGGCCGCAGGCGGGTTGGCCGCCGGCGGGTTCTCGATGGGCGCGTGGATGGTGTCGACCACGGCCGTGGACGCGGCGGACCGGACTGCCGCGCCGGTCGGGTCGGTCGCGTCGGCCACAGCCGTGTTCGTGATGCTGCCTGCGGCGTAGTCGGCGTCCGTGGACTCGTAGTCCGCCGTGCAGGTCAGCGAGGCTCCCGCGGCCAGCGTGGTGTCCGCCGGGCACATCACTGTCAGGGGGCCCCCGCTGCCGGAGAAGCTCTGCTCGGTGATCCCGACGGCCGTCAGGGTCACGTTCCCGGTGTTCGTCACCACGAACGAGTAGGTGATCGGCTGTCCGGCGCCCGTGATGCTGGTCGGGTCCGCCTTCTTGTCGAGGGTCAGACTCGGTGCTTGGGCGGCGGTCACATCCGCCGTCGCCGCGGGGCTGCTCACCGCTCCGGCCACCGCGTCCTGGCCGCCAGCGACCGCCGTGTTCGAGATGGTCCCCGCGTCGATGTCGGCCGCGGTCGCGTCGTACGACGCGGTGCACTGCTCGCTCGCCCCGGGCGCCAGGGTGGTGCTCGGGCAGTTCGGAACCGGGGCGGTCCCCGTGCCGGTGAAGGCCGTCTCGGTGACGCCGACGCCGGTCAGGGGCGTGTTGCCGGTGTTGGTCACGGTGTAGGTGTACGTCACCGTGTCGCCGGCGTCCGCGATCGTCGCCGGGCTCGCCGTCTTCGTCAGCGACAGCGACGCCGCGCGCGGGGTGTTCGTGAACGTGCAGACCACCGAGGGCGACTCACCCGCATAGGTCGCCAGCGGGAACGAGACGGAGGTCCCGCTGCCGGTGATCGGGAACTGGGGGTTCCCCGGGTTCACCGAGTCGACGCAGGAGTACGTCGAGAGGTACTGGGCCAGGTTCGTCGTGCCCGCTGCGGTCTCGGTGGCGGTGTACGTGTCGCCGAAGCGGGCGAGGGCGGGTCCGGCCTGGAGGAGGCGGCCGTCCGTCGTCTGCTGCAGCCCGTTCGCGGTGCCCACCGTCACGGCCGTGGCGGGGAGGCTGACCGTGGGGCCGGTGACGCTCAGTGCGAACTGATCCGTCGCGTTCACGCGGGACACGACGTTCTTCTGGGCGCTGACGGCCGGGGGGAACGCGCAGCTCGCGAGGTCGACGAGGCCGGTGCCGGACGGACCGGTCTGCGACGCGGGCAGCGGTGTCAGGTTGCCGTCGGAGGAGCCGGTGCCCGGGTCGATCGAGAAGATGCCGTTGGTGCTGCCCTGGCTCAGGTAGAGCGTCCCGCTGCCGTCGAAGGCGATGCCGTTGACCGCGGCGCCGCCCGGGACGGTGAACGTGCTCAGGGTCGCCGGAGTCAGCGTCGCGGCCTGCGCGGCCGTCTTCGGGAGAGGGCCGCTGATCGCTTCGAGCGAGCCGTCGGTGGTCGACGAGAAGACGAGGTAGAGGTTGCCGCCGCCGTCGAAGGCGATGTCGCCGTTGTTCTGCCCCGGCACCGCGGGGAAGGTGAGCAGCGGCGTCGGGCTGACCAGCTGATCCGTCGTGGTGTCGAAGCCCCAGAGCTGACCCGTGACGCCGTTGGAGCCGACGTCTCCGAAGTAGTAGATCCCCGTGATCGGGTCAACAGCGCCGACCGTGACGCCGCTGCCGGGAGCCGGCTTGCCCTGGTACGCGAGCCAGTTCCCGCTGGCGGCGTCGTAGCTTTCGATCACCGTGCCGTTGTCGGAGGCCATGAACGCTCCGGTGCCGCCGACGGTGAGGCCGAGCCCGTTCGGGTTCGTCCCGGGGAACGAGCTCGTGGACGCGACCGTGGCGGCGAGCTGCGCGCCGCCGACGGACGTGTCGTCGATGCGCAGCAGGTCGGCGACGTCCGGAGCCCCCAGGGTGCCGGGCACAAGGCCGTAGATGGAGGTGCCGGAGCAGTCGAGAGCGCCCGCGGCCGAGGCGGGGCCCGCCGGTCCGGAGGTCGCGGCGAGCGACACCAGGACTCCGACGACCGTCGCGAGGATCAGTCCGGGGCGAACCGCGCGTTTCACGGTGTTCGCGGATGTGGGCATTGCCACCCTTTCGTTTCGTTGCGTGGCGCTCCCCGCGTGAGACGAGTCGCGTGAGGGGTTTATAGCAACGAGGTGAGGGCGGTATTCCGGTGTACTCGGACTCCGGCTGCGCGGAATTCCGGAGGATTCACCCGCGCGTTAGCACGAGGTGCGCGCGGAAGCGTGTCCCGGGTGCGGCGTCAGGCCCAGCCGAGCTCGTGCAGCCGGTCGTCGTCGATCCCGTAGTAGTGCGCGATCTCGTGCACGAGCGTCACGTGGACCTCCTCGCGCAGCTCGTCCTCGTCGGCGCAGATCGACAGCAGCGGCTCGCGGTACAGGATGATGCGGTCGGGCATCTCGCCGAAGCCGTACGCGTCCCGTTCGGTGAGGGCGACGCCGTCGTAGAGGCCGAGCAGGTCGAGCGAGCCGTCCTCCGGGCGGTCCTCGACCACGAACACGACGTTGTCCAGCCCGTCGATCATCTCGTCCGGCAGCCGGTCGAGTTCGTCGGTGACGAGCTCCTCGAACGCGTCGGCGTCCAGGTGCAGCGGCATCGTCACCAGGCCTCGGCGACGGCGGCGTGCAGGTCGAGGAGGGCGGCCGTCCGCTCCGAGGGTCCCCGGCCGAAGCCGCACTCGGTCGCCACCCCGAACCGTGGCCGCGCGGTCGCCGCCGCCGCAGCACGGCGGCGGGCGCCCTCCACGCCGTCCTCATGGTGCAGGAGGCCGAGGTACAGCTCGGTCGACTCGGGCAGCTCCAGGGCGGCGAGGGGTGCGAAGTACTCCGGGTTGTCGCGCTCGATCGGCACCGGGAGGTGGAAGAACGCGATGGGCCGCGGCGCGTCGGCCAGGATGCCGGCGATGACCGCCGCCAGGTTGCCGGCGTCCGCGGGCTGCACGAAGTGCTGCTCCTCGACGTCGCCGTAGCAGAGGTGGTAGCCGACCTCCACGTCAGCGGGAACAGCGGCGGCCTGGCGCACGGAGCGCTCCACGACCCCGGAGAGCACCCCGGCCGTGCCCGGCTCGGCGAACCACGGCTCGATGCGCCCCTCCAGGAGCGCGAACTCCACCGCGGTGTCCCACTGGATCGCGAGGTCCTCGTGCGGGATGCCGTCGAGGATGCGCGTCAGCTCGCCGAGGAGCGCGCGCTCGTACGCCGGCTCCAGCGCGGCCCGGTCGCCGGGCACGACGAAGGCGCCGATCACCGCGGCCGGGGTCGGCAGCGACACCTGGAACCGGGTGCCCTGAGCGATCGTTCCGGCCTCCCGGAGCCGCGCGAACTCCGCGTAGGAGGCCAGCGCGGCCTCCGCGTAGCCGAGGTCGGGGAAGACCAGGTCGCCCGGCGCGACGCCCGCGTCGAGCTGGAACGGCCGGCCGTCGAAGATCCCGCGCAGGTAGTACGGCTCGACCGGGATGCGGGACAGCCCGGCCATCGTGTCGAACCGCGCGGTCTGGAACTGGATCCAATAGAACCGCTCGCCCACTTCGCCGTCGGGGATGCGGCGGAGCCGGTCGCCGAGGTGCTCGCTCACGGCGCTGAAGACGGCTCCGGCGTCGGGCAGGTTGACGCTGCCGACGAGGTGCGCTCCGCGGATCTCGGGGACGACGGGGGGGACGGGGGCCGGGCCGGTGCTCACCTGGGCGAGTCTACCGGCGCGGCCGCCGTCCCCGGTGTCGTCGGGAGCGTTGGGGTCGTGGAGTATCGAACCGGCTCAGTACCAGTTCATGGCCTCCGAGTGGCTCCACGCGGAGCACGGGGTGCCGTACGAGCCCTTGATGTAGGAGAGGCCCCACTTGATCTGAGTGGTCGCGTTGGTCGCCCAGTCGCTGCCGAACGTGGCCATCTTGCTGCCGGGCAGCGCCTGCGGGATGCCGGTCGCGCCGCTGCTGCCGTTGGAGGCCTGGTAGTTCCAGCCGGACTCCTTGGTCCACAGGTTGTCCAGGCACTGGAACTGGTCGGAGCCCCAGCCGTAGGAGCTGGCCATGATGGACTGCGCGGCGGTCTTCGCGCCGCCCGGGGTGTTGGCGTTCGCCTGGGCGGCGGCGGCTGCGGCAGCAGCGGCGGCTGCGGCGGCCGCGGCCTTCTGGTCGGCGGCGACACCGGCGGCGGCGAGGGCCGTGGTGGCGGCGTCGGTGGTGTCGATCTGCGCGCGGAGCTTCGAGTCGTCGAGCTTCTTGAAGTTGCCGAGACCGGCGATCGCGGTCTTCGCCGCAGTCGTGTCCGCCTTGGCGGCGTTCGCCTGCACGGTCGACTGCGCCTTGGTCAGGGTCTGCTGTGCGATGCCCTCCAGGCGGTCGCGCCAGAGCTTGTCGTAGACGCCGAGCTGGTCGTGGTGGATCCCGGTGGACTGGGACAGTTCGCGGGTGGCGCGTTCGCTCTCCTGCTGCTGGGCGACCATCGGGGCGACGATGCTGGCCGACATGATGATCGCGGCGGCGCCGGTGAGGACGCGACCGAAGGAGAGGTTGGATGAGCGGACGACGTGGCTGAGAGTGCTGAGCATAGATTTCCTGGGTCGGGCTTCCCCGCCGAGCCGCGCGGCCTCCCGGTCGGGAGGCGCACGGCTGAGAGCGCTCCCGGGGGAGAGCGCTCGGACGGGCTGGCAACCGCGCCGGGACGCACGGAAGCGCGACTGGACCGGGTGGTCCCGAGGCGCGGCGTTCGACGCGGGTGTGCCGCACCAGGATTTCGGGAGTGGCGTCCGGGGTTCGGGGGTTGGACGCACGGCGCAGCACGGACAGCATTCACCGCTGTCGATCGACCAGGCTAGACGCCTACTCTGGACGACTCGGGCATGAACGCTGGCAAAGTCGTGTGCGCGCGCCCTCACGACGTCGTTCCGCAGGCCTGGTGGCGCCTGAACCTGGCAGTCCGGTGTGTGCCGGCGCGGGTCAGCCGCCGAAGGCCGCGTGGTCCCGCTCGTCGGCCTCCTCGGCCGCCGTCTCAGCCGCTGCCATCCGCGCGTCGGTGACCCAGATCATCCCGATCAGCATGGCGAGTGCGACGACACCCATGCTCAGGAACACCGCGGGGATGCCGAAGAACTGGGCGATCACGCCCGCCGCGGCGGCGCCGAGCGGCATCGTGCCCCACGCGAGCAGGCGGTAGGCGGAGTTCAGCCGGCCGAGCAGCCGCTGCGGCGTCACGCGCTGCCGGAGCGAGACCGTGATGACGTTCCAGATCGAGACCGTGACCCCGCCGAGGAGGAATCCGGCGCCGATGATGTACGGGTTCGTGGTGAACGCCGGCGTCGCGACCGTGAGCAGCGAGCCGAGGACCGTGAGGGTGAGCGCTTTCGAGCGGCCGAGCAGCCGCTCGGCGGGCTCGGCCAGGAACGTTCCGGCGACGCTGCCGAGCGCCGACGCGGTGAGCAGCAGGCCGTAGCCGGGATCGGTGAGCTTCATCGCGGAGGAGGGGCCGACCGCGTACAGCACGAACACCGTGAAGACGGCGCTGCTGGCGAAGTTGAAGCCGCCCACCATGACCGCGAGCGTGCGCAGCAGGGTGCTCCCGCGCAGGAACCGCAGCCCCTCCACGATGTCGGCGCGGATGGTGGTGGTGCGTGGATGGTCGGTCGTGAAGCGCCCGCGGACGAGCAGCAGCATCCCGATCGCGGCGACCCAGAGCAGCACCGGCGTCCCGAAGGCGAGCCCGACTCCGGCCGCGACCAGGAAGCCGCCGAGCGGAGGCCCGACGAACTCGTTCGTGGTGAGCTCGGCCGCGTACAGCCGGCCGTTCGCCCGGGAGAGCGCGGCCTTGTCCACGAGCTGCGGGAGGATCGACTGCGACGACGTGTCGTAGACGGTCTCCGCCACGCCGATGCAGACCGCCGCGGCGTAGAGCAGCCAGATCGACCCGACGCCCGCGACGGCCGCGAGCGTGAGGAACCCGAGGAACGCGGCCCGCGCGAGGTTCGCCACGAGCATCAGCCGCCGCCGGTCGTACCGGTCGGCGAGGGCGCCCGCGAGGAGGGCGAACACCAGCCACGGCAGGGTGAAGGCGAAGGTGAGGCCGGCGATGAGCGCGGGGGAGTCGGTGTAGCGGATGGCGACCAGCGGCAGCGCGACCTTCATCACCCCGTCGGCGAGGTTGGAGAGGGCCGACGAGGTCCAGAGCCTCCAGTAGCGCGAGCCGAGGGGAGCGGATGCCGCACGTTCCGATGTCACGGGGACAGCCTGACACGCTGATTGAGAAAATTCAATCGACATCAAGAAACTCAATCATGCGGGTATCCTCGGGGTATGTCAGCCCAGTCGTCCGAGTCGCAGACACCCGAGGAGGCCGCGCGCAGCGTGCCCGGCCCGTCCGCCGACCCGGACGCCAAACGCCGCCCGGCCTCCGTCGCGGAGATCAAGGCGCTCTCGCATCCGCTGCGGGTGCGCATCCTGCGCCTGTGCGGCGACCGCGAGCTGACCAACAAGCAGCTCGCCGACCGGCTGGGGGAGGACGCGGGCACGGTCTATTACCACGTCCGCCAGCTGGTGGCCGCGGGCTTCCTGGAGCCGGCGCCGGTGCGGTCGGGGGAGAGCGGAGCGCTGGAGAAGCCGTACCGTTCGACCGGCCGGAGCTGGTGGCTGTCGATGGCGCTGGACGAGCAGGACCCCAGCCGGACCGTGGCGCCGGTGGAGGCCTTCCAGCAGGAGCTCGCGGAAGCCGGCCCCGCCTCCATCGCGACGTTCGCGCGCTTCTCGCTCCACCTGTCGCCCGAGGACGTCGCGGAGCTGGACCGCCGCATCGTTGCCGTCATCGACGCGTACGTCGAGACGGACCACGAGCGCAGCCACCTCCCGGCGCACGGCGGCATCTTCGTCGTGCACCGCAGCGCCGACTGAAACGCCGAAGGGCACGTCTCACGACGTGCCCTTCAGCAAATTGGGGTGAGTAACGGGGCTTGAACCCGCGACCTCCTGGACCACAACCAGGCGCTCTACCAGCTGAGCTATACCCACCATGTTCCGCGGTCGGAGGTCATCCGGGATGACCGTTCCTCGCGAGGCAACTCATCAATTCTAGTACATCTTGGCGGCCCATTTTTCCACCACACCCGCAGCCGCCTCCTGGGTCTGCTCGGTGGTGGGTCCCGGCTCGCCCACGAAGGCCGCAGCGCGGTAGTAGTCGAGCTCGCGGATCGACTCGAGGATGTCGGCCAGCGCGCGGTGGCCGCCGTTCTTCTCGGGGGCGTTGAAGTAGATGCGCGGGTACCAGCGCCGGGCCAGCTCCTTGATGGAGGAGACGTCGACGTTGCGGTAGTGAAGGTGGGTGTCGAGGCGCGGCATGTACTTGGCGAGGAACATCCGGTCGGTGCCGATGGTGTTGCCCGCGAGCGGGGCCGTGCGTGCCGTCGGCGCGTACTTGAGGACGTACTCCAGCACCTCGTACTCGGCCTCCGCGAGGCTCTTGCCGTTCGGGATCTCCTCGATGAGGCCGGAGGTGGTGTGCATGTCGCGCACGAAGTCGTTCATGTTGGCGAGCGCGGAGGCGTCCGGCTTGATCACGATGCTGAGCCCCGGGTCGAGCACGTTCAGCTCGAAGTCGGTGATGACCACCGCGATCTCGACGAGCTCGTCGACCGCCAGGTCGAGTCCGGTCATTTCGCAGTCGATCCAGACCAGTCGATCACTTGAGGCAGCCATGCCCGCAAGTCTAGTGCGGCCCTCCGACCATCCGCGGCTGGCCCGCGACGAGCGGCTGGCTGCGCACCGGCAGCGCCTCCGGGAGCTTGGGGCTGAGCCCGTCGCCGGAGGAGATGCCGCGCAGCCGCCGGGCCGCCCACGGGATCGCGTGCACGCGCAGCCAGGTGCGCAGCGGGAGGTCCTCCGGCGGGGTGACCGGCTCCTCCACCGCTCCCATGGGCGCGTCGCCGCTCTCGGCGGAGGTCGTCTCCGCGTACGGCACGCCCAGCGCGTGCGCCGCGTGCGCCGCCAGCAGCCGGTGTCCGCGCGAGCTGAGGTGGACCCGGTCGGCGCCCCACATCGCCGGGTCGCGGAACTCGCGCACGCCCCACACGTCGAGCACGACGGCGTGGTGGTCGCGCGCGATGCTCCAGATGTTGGCGTTGAAGACAGCGGCACGCCCGCGGAACGGCTTCAGGAAGAACGCGAACTGCGGGTCGAACAAGTTCGCCAGCAGCACGGTGGTCCCGTGCGCGCGCAGCATCCGCACGCCGTCCGCGAGCCGTTCTGCGAGCGCGTCCGGGTCGGCGGTGGGGCTCATCAGGTCGTTGGCGCCGACCAGCACCGACACCAGGTCGGGTTGCAGGGCGAGCGCCCCCGGCACCTGTTCGCCGACGACGTCTGCGATGCGCCGGCCGCGGACGGCGAGGTTGGCGAACTCCACGGTCCCGCCGGAGAGCCGCGCGTCGCCGTCGAGGATGCCGGCGAGGCGGTCCGCCCAGCCGAGCCAGGCCCCGGGCCGTGCAGGCGCGGGATCGCAGAGCCCCTCGGTGATCGAGTCGCCGAGGGCCACGTAACGCGTGTAGGTGGTCCTGCTCACGCCCCGATTGTCGGTCGCAGGAGTGACGCGCGGGTGACGCGCCGGTCGCTGTCGCGGGATGGTCGCCGGGAATTCGCCGGACGTACACTGGTCGTCGTGGATGCGACACCCGCCGTTGACCGTCCCGTCACCCGGGAGGTCGGCCTCACCCTGTACACCTCGGCGTTCTGCGAGCCGTGCATGCAGACGCGCGCCGTCCTCGCCGAGGCCGTGCGGCTGGTGCCGGGCCTGCGCGTGACCGAGCGCGACGTCGCGCGCGACCCCGCGCGAGCGGAGTCGGACGGCATCCGGTCGACGCCGACCGTGATCGTGCTCGGCGACGGCGCCGAGGTCTTCCGCGCCGAGGGCGTCCCCACCCTCAACCAGGTCCTGGTCGCCGCCGCCCGCGCGCTCTAACCGCGCAGCGAGACGGCTGATTCTCCGCCGCCTCGCGCGAATCGGGCGCACTTTGCGCCGCCTCGCGACACGAGGGTGCCCCCGGCAGGAATCGAACCTGCGACCAAGAGATTAGAAGGCTCCTGCTCTATCCGCTGAGCTACGGGGGCGCGGGCTCCACGATACCGCAGGCGGATCGGGCGTCCGGCGCTACAGCGTCGCCCCGGCCTTCCCCGCCCGGTTCACGATCGCGATCACCGGCCGCCGCCCGCGCAGCCCGAACCGCAGCCGGAGGCTGGCGTGCCGCGCGATCATCCACGCGACGACGACGGCCGCCGCCGCCGGCACCAGCCCGGAGATCGCCATCGCGATGTGCGGGCCGACGGCCTCCACCACCCAGCCCATCAGTGGGCCGCCGATCGCCTGGCCTCCGAGCAGCACCAGGATGTAGAGGGAGATCACCCGTCCGCGGATCTGGACGTTCGACGACATCTGCACCAGCGAGTTCGCCGCCGTGATGAAGAGCAGGTTGCCGACGCCGATCCCGACCAGCAGCACACTGAAGGCGATCTGGTCCGGCGCCAGCCCCGCGAGGGTCTGGACGACGCCGAGAGCCGCGGCCGTGCCGACCACCATCGACAGGCGCACCGACGTGCGGCGGGTGGAGGCCAGCGCCCCGGCGAGCGCGCCGGCCGCGACGAGCGCGTTGAACATCCCGTAGCCCCGCGCCCCGACGTCGTACACGTCGTTGGCGTAGGCGGCGAGGAACACCGGCATGTTGAAGGCGAAGACCGCGAGCACCGCGACCATCACCACGGTCCAGAAGATGACGGGCTTGCGCCGCACGTACCGCATCCCCTCGGCGAGCTGGCCCTTGCCGCGCGGCGCCGCGGGGGAGTGGTGCAGCTCTTTCGTGCGGAGGCTGAGCAGCGCGCCCACCACGGCCAGGCAGGCGGCCGAGTTGATCACGAACGACCAGCCTCCGCCCACCGCGGTGATCAGGATGCCGCCGAGCGCCGGGCCGATGAGGCCGCCGAGCTGGAAGATCGAGGAGTTGAGGCTGATCGCGTTGCGGAGGTACTTCGGGCCGACCAGCTCGTTGACGAAGACTTGGCGCGCGGGGTTGTCGACGACGGTGACGAGGCCGAGCACGAACGAGATCGCGTAGACGTGCCAGACCTGCACGGCGTGCGTGAGCGTGAGGGTCGCGAGCAGCGCGGCCAGCGCGGCCGCCGCCGACTGCGTGCAGACGAGGAGCCGCTGCTTCGAGTAGCGGTCGGCGATGACGCCGCCCCACAGCCCGAACAGCAGCATCGGGGTGAACTGCATGAACACCGTGACACCGACCGCCGCGACGCTGCCGGAGAGCTGGAGCACCAGCCAGTCCATCGCGATGCGCTGCATCCAGACGGCGGTGTTGGCGACGAGGTTGCCCGCGGCGAAGCGGCGGTAGTTGGTCACGCGCAGCGAGATGAAGGTCTCGCGCCACGGCGGCCGTGCGCTGAGGACGGGCATCGGGCCGGTGGGAGGGGCTGCTGCTGCTGTGGAGTTCGCCACGAGTCGTTCCTGCGTTCCTGGTTCCGTATGGTCTGTTCGAGTTCTCCCTCCACGCTACGGAATCGACGGTATTCTTTCAGCGAATTGAACCTATAACTCCCATTGGATTTCCGAATAGCCGCCCCCTGAACGGAGCACCGAATGTTCGACCCTGTCCTGCTGCGCACCTTCCTCGCGGTGGTCGACACGCGCTCGTTCACGCGTGCGGCCCAGCGGCTCGGTATCAGCCAGCCGACCGTCAGCCAGCACGTCCGCAGGCTGGAGCAGGCCGCCAAGCGCCAGCTCGTCTCGCGCGACACCCGGGAGGTGCGCCTGACCGACAACGGCGACGCGATGGCCGGGTTCGCCCGCACCATCCTCGCGGCGCACGCGGAGGCGGACAGCTACTTCAGCGGGTCGGCGATGCGCGGGAGGCTACGGTTCGGCGCGGCGGACGACCTCGCGATCACGACGCTGCCGCGCATCCTGCGGCACTTCCGTCAGCAGAACCCGCAGGTCAACCTGGAGCTCACCGTCGACCAGTCCGCCCCGCTGCACCGGCGGCTGAAGGCCGGCCACCTCGACCTCATCTTCATCAAGCAGAACCCCGGCACGACCGACGGCACCGTGGTCGCGACGGACGAGCTGGTCTGGATCGGGCAGGAGAAGACGGCGCTCGAACCCGACCAGCCGGTCCCGCTGATCGCGTACCAGGGGCCGAGCCTCAGCCGCCAGATCACGATCGAGGCGCTGGAGGCCGCAGGCCGCACCTGGCGGATCACCTGCAACACCCGCGAGGTCAACGGCGTCCTCGCCGCCGTGCGTGCGGGTCTCGGGGTCGCGGTGTTCCCGCGCTCGCTCATCCCCACCGACCTGATCAAGGTCACCAACCGGTTCAGCCTCCCGGAGCTCGGACACGTGGACTTCACCCTGCTCTCCAACCCCTCCGCCGCGCGCGAACCGGTCGAGGCGCTCACTACGGCGATCCTCGCCAGGGCGGTCACGCGCGTCCCCTAATTCGGCGTCTCAGCCCACGACCGGGATGCGATCCGGGTCGGGAGGCCGCACCCCGCCGTCCGCCGAGCGTTGCCGCAGCAGCAGCGCGACGACCGGGAAGATCAGCACCGACAGCATCCCGGCGCCGACCAGGGCGGTCGCGGTCCCGGAGGTCAGGTCGTGGTCCTTCAGCCCGATGTTCGTCACGGCGACGATGATCGGCAGCCCGGTCGCGCTGAACAGCGTGAGTGACGCCCGGTCGGCGAACGTCGAGCCGCGCGGGGCCGCGAGGGAGCCGGGGAGGCCGCGAACGACGAGCAGCAGCACCAGGAAGATCGGCAGCAGGAGCAGTGCGTGCGGGTCGCCGAGGAGCCCGCGCAGGTCGAACGTGATCCCGGTCTCGATGAAGAACACCGGGACGAGCACGCCGAACGCCACGGCCTCCAGCTTGGTCTCGATGAGCTTCGCATCCTCCTCGGCCGCGCCCGCGAGCAGGACACGCACGACGACGCCCGCGGCGAACGCGCCGAGCAGCATGTCCAGGCCGAGCGCGAGGCTCAGCCCGACCAGCGCGGCGATGGCCAGCACCACGACGCGCACGGCGAACTGCCCGCTGGTGTGCAGGGTGGCGCGCACGAGCGCGTGGAACCGCTGGTGGCCTCCCCGCGCGGCGAACCACACCGCACCGGCGGCGACCACCGCGAACGCGATCAGCACCAGTGCGGCGGTCAGCGGCCTCCGCCCGGAGAGGAACAGCGAGATGGCCAGCAGCGGCCCGAACTCGCCGACCGCCCCGACGGCCGTGACCGCGAGCCCGAACGGGGTGCGCAGCTCACCGGCGTCGCGCAGCATCGGCATGAGCGTCCCGAGCGCGGTGGAGCACAGCGCGATCCCGACGTAGACGCCGGCGATCGCGTCCGGCGCGAGCAGCACGCCGAGAAGTACGCCGACGGCCAGCGAGACGACCCAGCCGAGGGAGGCGCGGCGCAGCGGCCGTCCGCGGATCGCGTGGAAGTCGATCTCGTTGCCCGCCATGAAGAACAGGAAGGCGAGGCCGAACTGCCCGACCGCGTGCAGCGCGTCCGACGCCGGCACCCAGCCCAGCACGCTCGGGCCGACCAGGATGCCGAGCAGGATCTCGAACACGACGAGCGGGATCTTCGCCACCCTCCCCACCACCGAGGCGACGAGGGCGGCGACGACGGCCAGCAGCGGCACGAGGACGATCGTTCCGACGAGCGGGTTCATGCGGCCGATGCTAGAGCCGGCTCCCGGCGCGCGGGGAGTTCACACGCACGAAATCCGCCGCCGGTATCGTGGCAGCATGCGTGAACTCCAGGCCAGGATCATCGACGAGCTGAACGTGACGCCGAGCGTCGACGCCGCGGAGGAGGTCGCCAAGCGTGTCGACTTCCTCACGCGCTACCTGAGGGCGACCGGAGCCTCCGGCTTCGTGCTCGGGATCAGCGGAGGGCAGGATTCATCCCTCGCCGGCCGGCTGTGCCAGCTCGCGGTCGAGCGGCTCGCCGCCGAGGGCGTCGAGGCCGAGTTCATCGCTGCGCGCCTGCCGTACGGGGTGCAGCACGACGAGGACGACGCGCAGCTCGCGCTGTCGTTCATCCAGCCGCAGCGCACCATCGAGTTCAACATCAAGCGCGGCGTGGACGGGGTGGACGCGGAGTTCGGCGACGCCGTCGGCGAGGCGATGACCGACTTCACCAAGGGCAACGTGAAAGCCCGCCTGCGGATGGTGGCGCAGTACGCCATCGCCGGCCAGCGGCGCCTGCTGGTGGTCGGCACCGACCACGCGGCGGAGGCCGTGACCGGGTTCTTCACCAAGTACGGCGACGGCGGCGCGGACGTGCTGCCGCTCAGCGGCCTCACCAAGCGCCAGGGCCGCGCGCTGCTGGAGCACCTGGAGGCGCCGGCCCGCCTCTACGAGAAGGCGCCGACCGCCGACCTCCTCGACCTCGACCCGGGCCAGACCGACGAGGCCAACCTGGGCATCCAGTACAGCGACATCGACGACTTCCTGGAGGGCCGGGAGGTCGCGGACGAGATCGCGTCGGCGATCGAGACGCGCTACCTGGCGACCGAGCACAAGCGCCGCGTGCCCGCGAGCATGTTCGATGACTGGTGGACGACGCGCGGCGACTACAGCCGCTGAGCCACGCCTCCCGGGACGGTGTAGGGGGGGCCGCCGGGTTGGTCGGCGCCCCTTCCTGTCCGTGGGGGAGGCTCGGGTGCGCGGAGGTCAGCCGACGGGCTGGCCGAAGCGCGGGTTCGGGGTGGTGTCGTTCTCGTCGCCGGCCGCGGCGAAGGCGGACACCGGGAGCGGGGTCTCGTCGTTGGCGCCGCTCGTGGTCGGGTAGTTGGCGGACGTGAACGAGGGGTCGGCGTGGGCCGCGGGTGCGCTCGGCTGTGCCGCGGGGGCGGCGTAGGTCGCGGCCGGAACCGTCTCCTCCGTCGCGGCTGCCGGCGCCGCGTACTGCTCGTGGTGCTGCTGCGCGACCCAGGCGTCCTGCTGCACCACCAGGGAGTTGTTCGGGTCCGCGCTCTCGAAGCGCCAGCGCTCCAGGTCGCCCTGGAAGATGCGGCGCGCGCGGCCCGGCTTGTTCTGCCATTCGATCAGCCGGTCGCGGAACTCCGCGACGGCCGGGTCGAGCTGGTAGCCGAACGTCGCGGACGCGCGCTTCATCTCGGCGAGCTGGTGGCCCGCCCAGTTCGCGGCGATTCCCGCTCCCTTGATCGGCAGGAGCCGCACGAGGATGTCGGCCTGCCCCACGGCGCGGTCGGACAGCACCTGCTCGGCCGGGGTCAGCGAGTTCCAGACGGACGCCTCGGTCGCCGCGTCGACGAGCGCGGCGATCGCGCTGGCCTTCTGCTGACGGTCGGTGCGCGAGAGGAGTCCACGGAGGGCGCCGCGCGCGATCCACGCGGCGAGCAGACCGGAGACGATGACGGCGATCGCGAGGACCGCCGCATTGAAGACCGCGGGCTGCGCGGCCGACGAATTGAGCCAATCGACGAAGTCATTCCACCACTGCATGCCGCGATGGTAACGGGGCGGACCGTTCGGTCCGCGCAGCGGCGGCGCTGTGTCGCGCATCCCGCCTGCGAAGCCCGCGGAACGGCGGCGCCGTAGCAGAATGGAGGCCGGACCGATCGAAGGGATGGACCGATGCAGACTTTCGTCCTCGCCGGCGGGTGCTTCTGGTGCCTCGACGCCGTCTACCGCGTGCTCCGCGGGGTGCAGGACGTGGTGTCCGGCTACACCGGCGGCGCCACTGTGGACCCGAGCTACGAGGAGGTGTGCACCGGGACGACCGGGCACGCCGAGGCCGTGGCCGTGACCTTCGACCCGGAGGTCATCCCGGCCGAGGTGATCCTCGACGTCTTCTTCACGCTGCACGACCCGCGGCAGCTGAACCGGCAGGGCGCCGACGTCGGCACGCAGTACCGGTCGGCGATGTTCTTCGACGGCGAGGAGCAGCGCACGCTGTTCGAGGCCGCGCGCGACCGGGCGTCCGAGTACTGGGAGGGCGGCATCGTGACCACGATCGAGCCGCTCGGGCCGTTCTACCGTGCGGAGGACTACCACCAGGACTTCTTCGCCAAGAACCCCGGTCAGGGCTACTGCCTGGCGGTCGCGCTGCCCAAGGTGAACAAGATCCGCGCCTCGTACGCGCCGTACGTGGTCGCGGCCTGACGTCCGCCGGGTCGTCCTCCACAGGGTGACCGCCGTCGCGAGTTCTCCACGGATCTCCGTTCTCGCCGCCGCGCCCCTTGCGGCTCGGCCATCGTTGACGTACGGCCTCACCGGAGGCCGTGGAAACGGAGGACGACATGGCAGAGACGGTGACGGTACGGGGCACGGTGGCCACGAGCCCGCGGCACGTCGAACCGGAGGCGGGCGCGCCGATCACGAGCTTCCGGCTCGTGACGAACGACCGCAGGCGCGAACGGCGCTCGGGTGCGAGGGTCCCCGAAGCCCCGTCGAACTGGTTCACGGTCACGGCGTTCGACGAGCTCGCCGTGAGCGCGGCGGCCTGCATCGCGCGCGGCGATCCGCTCGTGGTGGCTGGGAGGTTGTGCGTGCGCGATTGGGAGGGTGAACAGCTCGGCGTGACGGTGGAGATCGAGGCGGAGGCGATCGGGCACGACCTGAGCTGGGGCCGCAGCGAGTTCACGCGCTCCACGGCCGGGATCGCCCTGCCGGCGGCGCGCGGGTGCGTGGCGGTCGCGCCGTCCTCACTGCCGGATATGCCCGAACATCAGGGCGATCCCATAGGCGCAGGGCCCTAGGGTGGAGGGCATGAGAGCGTCCGCCCGACCCGCCGCCGGCCTGCTCGCGGGCGCGGCCGTCGCGGCGGCGCTGCTGCTGAGCGCATGCACCGGGGGGCATCCGGGGGCGACGACCGATCCGGCGCCGCATACGGCGGCCACGGACTCGGCCTCCGCCTCGGCGACGCCGACCCCCACGCCGACCGCGAGTGCGGCGCCGGCGCTCGTCCCCGGCGGAACCGCGGAGCAGAACCTGCCCTACTTCGACAAGGTCAACCAGGCGACGATCGCGGCCAAGCCCGGCGCGCAGGGACGCGACTTCATCGACGCGCTCGTCGCCGCCGGGTTCACCAAGTCCGACATGCAGCTCACGCCGGACATGACCACGATCGGGCTCAAGGCGGCCTCCATCCAGTTCTCCGTGCAATTCGGAGCGAGTTGCGTGATCGGCCAGTACGGGCCGGACTCGGGCGGCTACACCAGCCTCACCAGCCCCACGCTCGCGACCGGAGGCTGCCTGATCGGCCAGACCCGGCCGATCGACTGGTAGTTCCCGGTATCCTCGTACAGGGCTTCGACCCCGCGAGTCCAAGACAGGGAGTTCAGGAACAAGAGTGGCCGAATACATTTACTCGATGGTCAGGGCCCGCAAGGCCGTCGGCGACAAGGTGATCCTCGACGACGTGACGATGGCGTTCCTGCCGGGAGCGAAGATCGGCGTCGTCGGGCCGAACGGCGCCGGTAAGTCGACCATCCTGAAGATCATGGCCGGCCTCGACACCCCGTCGAACGGCGAGGCCAAGCTGTCTCCCGGCTACACGGTCGGCATCCTCATGCAGGAGCCGGTGCTGGACGAGAACAAGACCGTCCTGGAGAACGTGCAGGAGGGCGTCGGCGAGATCAAGGGCAAGGTCGACCGCTTCAACGAGATCTCCGGGCTGCTGGCCGACCCCGACGCCGACTTCGACACGCTGCTGGCCGAGATGGGCACGCTGCAGGAGCAGATCGACGCCGCCGACGCCTGGGACCTCGACTCCCAGCTCGAACAGGCGATGGACGCGCTGCGCTGCCCGCCGGGGGACTGGCCGGTCAACACGCTCTCCGGCGGTGAGAAGCGCCGCGTCGCGCTCTGCAAGCTGCTGCTGCAGAAGCCCGACCTCCTGCTGTTGGACGAGCCCACCAACCACCTCGACGCCGAGAGCGTGCTCTGGCTGGAGCAGCACCTCGCCAAGTACCACGGCGCCGTGCTCGCCGTCACCCACGACCGGTACTTCCTCGACCACGTGGCCGAGTGGATCGCCGAGGTCGACCGCGGCCACCTCTACCCGTACGAGGGCAACTACTCCACCTACCTGGAGAAGAAGCGCGAGCGCCTCGCGATCCAGGGCAAGAAGGACGCCAAGCTGGCCAAGCGCCTGTCCGACGAGCTCGACTGGGTGCGCAGCAACGCCAAGGGCCGCCAGGCCAAGTCCAAGGCGCGCCTGGCGCGCTACGAAGAGATGGCGGCCGAGGCGGAGCGCACCAGGAAGCTCGACTTCGAGGAGATCCAGATCCCGCCGGGGCCGCGCCTCGGCCAGATCGTGATCGACGCGAAGAACCTGCAGAAGGGCTTCGGCGACCGCGTCCTCATCGACGGCCTCACCTTCACGCTGCCGCGCAACGGCATCGTCGGCGTCATCGGCCCGAACGGCGTCGGCAAGACGACCCTCTTCAAGACGATCGTCGGCCTGGAGCCCCTCGACGACGGCACCCTGAAGGTCGGCGAGACCGTGCAGATCTCCTACGTCGACCAGACCCGCGGCGGCATCGACCCGAACAAGAACGTCTGGGAGGTCGTCTCCGACGGGCTCGACTACATCCAGGTCGGCAAGACCGAGGTCCCGTCGCGCGCGTACGTCTCCACCTTCGGGTTCAAGGGACCGGACCAGCAGAAGAAGTCGGGCGTGCTCTCCGGCGGTGAGCGCAACCGCCTCAACCTGGCGCTGACGCTCAAGCAGGGCGGCAACCTCCTGCTGCTGGACGAGCCGACCAACGACCTCGACGTCGAGACGCTCTCCAGTCTGGAGAACGCCCTGCTCGAGTTCCCCGGCTGCGCCGTGGTCATCACCCACGACCGGTGGTTCCTCGACCGCATCGCGACCCACATCCTGGCCTACGAGGGCACCGAGGAGAACCCGTCCGACTGGTACTGGTTCGAGGGCAACTTCGAGGCGTACGAGGAGAACAAGGTCGAGCGCCTCGGCCCGGACGCCGCGAAGCCGCACCGGTCCGCGTACCGCAAGCTGACGCGCGACTGACGCCGGCATGCGACTGCACGTCCCGATCAAGCTCCGCTGGAGCGACCTCGACGCGTACGGCCATGTGAACAACGCCGCGATGCTGCGTCTCCTGGAGGAGGCGCGCATCGAGGCGTTCTGGGCGAGCGACGAGCACGCCGTGGGCGGCTCGACGGCGGTGCTCGACGGCACGCCGGGCGCCGACACGCTGACGCTCATCGCGCGGCAGGAGATCGAGTACCTCGCGCCCATCCCGTACCTGCGGCAGCCGCTCGACGTGCAGCTCTGGCTCGGCCGGCTGGGCGGCGCGAGCCTGGAGGTCAATTACGAGGTGTGGACGCCCGAGGGCGTCGAGCCGCGCACGATGTACTCGCGCGCGTCCACCACGATCGTCCTGGTCGACGCCGCGAGCGAGCGCCCCCGCCGCATCAACGACCACGAGCGCACCGCCTGGACCCCCTACCTCGACACCCCCGTCCAATTCACCAAGCGCTGACGCGCCCCATCCAGTCCCGTCTCTCTCCGCCGAGGGGCACGTAAACGCCCCTAAAACGCGGTTTTAGGGGCGTTTACGTGCCCTTCGACCGTGCGGAGGGGCTACTGGGTGATGGTGACTTTGCCGGCGGAGACGGTCGCGGTCAGCTTCGTCAGCGGCGTGCTCGCCGGTCCGTTGATGACGTCGCCCGTCGCCGCGTCGAAGCGAGAGCCGTGGCACGGGCAGTCGAACTCCTTGCCCTGCGGCGCCACGGTGCAGCCCGCGTGCGTGCACACCGCGCTGAAGGCGACCACCGAGCCGGCCGAGGGCTGCGAGACGACGATCGGCGTGGAGCCGAGCTGTGCGGAGACAGCGCCGCCGACCGGGATCGACGAGAGAGCGACGGTGGCCGAGCCGCCGCTCCCCGATCCGTCGCCCGACGACGCGCCCGAACCCTGCGGCGTGCACGCCGCCAGCAGCAGCGCCCCCGCGCCTGCTGCGGACACGCCGCCGATCTGAACGAGGGTGCGGCGCGTCAGCGGCGCGGATTCGGTCATCGTGGATCCTCCCGGTCGGCAGTGCTTTCTCCTAGGTTAGGCACGGGAGGGTGACCGCTTCGGTTCACACATCGAGTTCTGAACTTTTCCATCACCCTCTCCGTGGTTAGTGCAGGAGGTGACCATGCCGGATGAGGACGCACGCCTGCTGCGGGAGCTGCACGACCAGCACGCGCAGGCGGTCTGGCGTTACGTCGTCCACCTCACCGGTGACCGAGCGATGGCCGACGACGTCGTGCAGGAGACCCTGCTGCGTGCCTGGCGCAAGCCTGCCGTGCTGGATCAGACCCAGCAGTCCGCGCGCGCCTGGCTGTTCACCGTCGCCCGCAACATCGTCATCGACGACAAGCGGAGCGCGCACTCGCAGCACGAGTTCGGCACCGACACCCTCCCGGAGCGGCCGTCGTCGCTGGACGACGGCGCCGACGCCGTCCTCGACGCGTGGCTCGTCTCCGACGCGCTGGCCGAGCTGTCGGACGAGCACCGCGCCGTGATCGTCCACGCGTACTACGGCGGCAGGTCCATCGCCGAGATCTCCCGGGAGCTGGAGATCCCGGAGGGCACGGTCAAGTCGCGACTGCACTACGGCCTCCGGGCCATGCGGCTCGCGCTCCAGGAGAGAGGGGTGACGGAGCGATGAACCACGACGAGTTCGCCACCTGGGACGCCGCGTACGTCCTCGGCGCCCTCGCTCCGGCGGAGCGCAAGGAGTTCGAGGAGCACCTGCGCGAGTGCGGGCGCTGCTCGGCGGCGGTCGCCGAGCTCGCCGGCATGCCCGGGCTGCTCGGCCGCGTGCCCCGGGAGCAGGCCTTCGCCCTGCTCGACGAGGAGGCACCGCAGGACGCCGGACTCGGCGCGGAGGTGCTCCCGTCGCTGCTGGACGCCGCCCGGCGGCGCAGGCGGCGGTCGCGCTGGCTGGTGGGCGGTCTCGCCGCTGCGGCGGCGGCCGTGCTCGTGGGGGCCATCGCGATCGCCGTCCCGGCGCTGGAGCCCGGCTCGCCCGCGGGCACGAGCGTCGCGATGGAGCAGGTGGAGCCGAGCGCGCTGTCCGCCGACCTCCACCTCACCTCGGAGCCGTGGGGCACGCGGATCGATTCGCGCTGCGCCTACGCGAAGGTCGGCGGCGACGACGGAGGCCGCACCTGGACCTACGCGATGGTCGTCACCGACAAGTCCGGCCACCAGACGCAGATCTCGACCTGGACGGCCGCGGAGGGGACCGTGGTCGAGCCCGCGGCCACGACGAGCGTGCCGCTGCCCGACATCGCGTCCATCGACATCCGGTCGGCGGCCAACGGGACGGTGCTGCTGCGCAGCACGTTCGGCTAGGTCAGTCGCGCAGCTTCGACGCGTCCGGGACCCGGATGGTCGCCTCCTGCGCGACGCTCGCCACGAGGCGCCCGTCGCGGCTGAAGATGCGTCCGAGGGCGAGCCCGCGGCCTCCGTTCGCGCTCGGCGACTCCTGCGTGTAGAGCAGCCACTCGTCCACCCGCGCCGGCCGGTGCCACCACATCGCGTGGTCGAGGCTCGCCGCCTTCAGTCCCGGGGTCGCCCAGGCGACGCCGTGCCGGCGCATGACCGACTCCATGATCGTGTAGTCGCTGGCGTAGGCGAGCGCGGCCCGGTGCAGGGCGGGGTCGTCCGGGAGGTCTCCGATGGAGCGGAACCAGACCGCCTGGTGGGCGACGTGCGCGCCCTCCACCGACAGGAAGATGGGAGAGGGCACGTGCCGCATGTCGAACGGCCGCTTGCTGGCCCAGTACTGCGCGACTGGGTGGTCGATCTCCTCCAGTGTCTCCGCAGAGTTCGGCAGCGACTCCGGGTCGGGCAGGTCGTGCGGCATCTCGACCTGGTGCTCCAGGCCCTCGTCCTCGTCCTGGAACGACGCGATCATCGACAGGATCGGCAGCCCGTTCTGGTACGCCTGCGTCCGGCGGGTGGAGAACGACCGCCCGTCGTGGATGCGGTCGACCGAGAAGGTGATCGGGTAGTTGACGTCCCCTGGCCGCAGGAAGTAGCCGTGCATCGAGTGGATGCTGCGGTCGTCGGACACCGTGCGCGTCGCCGCGACGATGGACTGCGCGAGCACCTGGCCGCCGAACACGCGGCCCAGCGGCATCCACTGGGACGGGCCGGTGAAGATGTCCTCGCTGGTGCGGGCACCGGTGTCGGTGAGGTCGAGTGCGGTGAGCAGCGATTCCAGGGGCTCTGTCACAGTGTCTCCGTCCGGGGTCTCTAGTAGCTTAGAGGTCAGATGAGCCAGTCGTTTTCCCTCCAGGACACCCTCGCCGCCGCCGACCTGCAGACGTACCTGTCGCGCGCCGCCCGCGTCGAGGAAGGGTCGGTGCGCCTGATCGCAGGATCGGGCGTGCTCGCCGTGTACACCGCCATCCTCTATCCGAGGGGGCTGCTCGACCAGACGCCGACCGTGCTCGGGCTGCGCACCTTCCTGACCGGCCACGACGTGGAGTTCGACGTCGTCGTGCCGATCCGCTCGCTGCTCGACCGGCTCGCGCGCGTGCGCGAGGCCGCGGAGAGCGCGGCTGCGGCCTCCGAGACCGGCGCGGTCGAGGAGGAGGGCCGCGACGGCGACGAGTCCGGAGCGGTCGACGGCGCCGTCGAGAGCGCGCCGCTGGAGGTCCGGCTGCCGATGGAGGCGCCGTCCGTGACGTGGGCGGGAATCTCCCCGCCGCGCGGCGGCTGGCGCCCGGTCGGCGAGACGACATACGAGCTCCTGCAGGCGACCGCGGCCGCCGGCATCGCCGAGGTCGCGGAGGCCGTGCCGACGGGGACGGGCGAGCAGCTCGTCCAGCGGGTGCGCGCCGAGGTCTGGGGCCGGCCCATCGACCAGCTGGAGTACGTCCCGGCCGGCGCGGCGTTCGCGGCGGAGAGCCTCGGCTTCCTGGCCGCAGGCGAGCCGGTCTCGATCCTGGAGACCGGGCCGTGGACGCGCCTGACCACGCGACGCGGGCACACGCTCATCCGCCGCCAGTCGTGGAGTCTGCGCGGCTGATCCGTACCGCGGCTAGACCATGCGGGCGATCGCGCGCCCGGCTTGCCTCCCGGAGAACAGGCAACCGCCGAGGAAGGTGCCCTCCAGCGCCCGGTACCCGTGCACGCCTCCGCCGCCGAAGCCGCTCGCCTCGCCCGCCGCGTACAGTCCGGGCACCGGTGCGCCGTCAACGCCGAGCACGCGGCCGTCGAGGTCCGTCTCGATGCCGCCGAGGCTCTTGCGGGTGAGGATGTGCAGCTTCACCGCGATCATCGGGCCGGCCTTCGGATCGGTGAGCTTGTGCGGCGACGCCACCCGGATGAGTTTGTCGCCGCGGTAGGCCCGGGCGCCGCGGACCGCCGCGAGCTGGAGATCCTTGCCGAACGGGTTGTCCAGCTGACGGTCGCGCTCGCGCACGTGCCGGGTGACCAGCTCGGTGTCGAGAGGGACCTCCGACAGTCGCTGCATCCCGGCGAGCAGCTCGTCCAGCGTGTCCGCCACCACGAAGTCGGCGCCCTTCTCCTTGAACGCCTCCACCGGCCCCGGCGCTCCCGGACCGACGCGCTTGGCGAGCAGCCCGTAGTCCTTGCCGGTCAGGTCGGGGTTCTGTTCGCTGCCGGACAGAGCGAACTCCTTCTCGATGATCTTCTGGGTGAGGATGAACCAGGAGTAGTCCGAGCCGGTCGTCCGGAGGTGCTCCAGCGTCCCGAGCGTGTCGAATCCCGGGAACAGCGGCGCGGGCAGCCGCTCGCCGCGCGCGTCCAGCCAGAGCGACGACGGCCCGGGCAGGATGCGGATGCCGTGCCGCTGCCAGATCGGGTCCCAGTTCTGGATGCCCTCGGTGTAGTGCCACATCCGGTCGCCGTTGATCAGGTGCGCGCCCTCCGCCTCGGCGATGCCCAGCATCCGCCCGTCGACGTGCGCGGGCACTCCGGAGAGCATGAAGTCCGGGGGAGTGCCGAGCCGCTCCGGCCAGGCCGCCCGAACGAGGTCGTGGTTGCCGCCGATCCCGCCGCTCGCGACGACGACCGCGGGCGCGCGCAGCTCGAAGTCCGCGATCCGCTCCCGGTTGCTGGCCGCGCCGCGCACGGCGGCGTCCGGCTTCAGGATCGCGCCGCGGACGCCGGCCACCCGGCCGTCCTCCACGATCAGCTCGTCCACCCGGTGGCGGTGCAGCAAGCGGGCCTTCCCCGCCGCCGCTGCGGCCTGCACCTGGCGGACGAACGGCGCGATGACGCCGGGGCCGGTGCCCCAGGTGATGTGGAAGCGCGGCACCGAGTTGCCGTGGCCTCCTGCCGTGCCGTCGCCGCGCTCGGCCCAGCCGACGACCGGGAAGAACCGGACGCCCTTCTCGTGCAGCCACGCGCGCTTCTCGCCCGCGGCGAACTGGAGGTACGCCTCGGCCCAGCGCTTCGGCCAGTGGTCCTCCGCGCGGTCGAAGCCGGCGCTGCCGAACCAGTCCTGCCGGGCGAGCGCGAGCGAGTCGGAGACGCCCATCCGGCGCTGCTCGGGGGAGTCGATGAGGAAGAGCCCGCCGAACGACCAGAACGCCTGCCCGCCGAGGGAGGCCGCCGGCTCCTGGTCGAGGATCGTCACCGTCTTCCCGGCGTCCAGGAGCTCGCACGCGGCGACCAGCCCGGCGAGTCCGGCTCCCACGACCAGGCAGTCGGGTTCTGGCGTCATGGCGTGTCTCCTTCGGCACGGCGGGAGGGCGAGGGGCGGGCTATTCCTCGAATGTGTTGACCATAGCGAACGCGGCGCGCTCCAGGTAGTTCCAGAGGGTCTCGTCCAGCAGCGGCGGCAGGGCCAGCTCGTCCACCGCTACGCGCATGTGCGCCAGCCAGCGGTCGCGCGCGTCCGGGTTGACCCGGAACGGGTTGTGCCGCATCCGCAGCCGCGGGTGGCCGCGCTGCTCGCTGTAGGTGGTCGGGCCGCCCCAGTACTGCTCCAGGAAGAGCGTGAGCCGCTCCTTCGCCGGGCCGAGGTCCTCCTCCGGGTACATCGGCCGGAGCACCGGGTCGCCCGCGACGCCGCGGTAGAAGTTGTCCACGAGGCGCACGAACGTGGCGTGGCCGCCGAGCTGCTCGAAGAAGGACGGTCCGGCCGGAGGGCCGACGGGGATGGTGGTCATGTCACTCGGCTTCTTCCGCGGGAGGTTGACCGGCCGCCGGAGGCTTCGGGGTGCGGGGCTTGGGGGTCGCCGTGCGCGGGGTCGCGGCGGCGTCGTCCGGTGCGGCGGGCTTCGCCGTGGTGGACGGCTTCGCGGCCGAGGCCGGCTTCGCCGCGGCCGAGGGCGGCTTCGGCGTGGTCGCGCCGGGCTTCGTCTCGATCGCCGGCCGGATGCGGATGGCGCCCGGATCGGGTGCCCGCGTCGCAGTGCGCTTGGCCGCTGCGCGGGCCTTGCGCCCGGTGAGCGGCCGATCCGGGACGACGGGCGTCGGCCGGGTACGGGGCGGCTTGGCGCCACCGACGCTGCCCGCGCCGTCGAAGCCGGACAGCACCACGGCCGAGAGCGAGGGCAGCGTGACGCCGAGCTCGTCGGTGGCCTGCTTGAGGCGGAGCCGCAGCTCTCGGGAGACGTCGTCCTTCGCCGTCGTGCGGGTCTTCAGCACGATCCGGATCACGATCGCGTCGGCCGAGATGGACTCCAGGCCCCACAGCTCGGGCTTGTCGAGGATGCGCGAGCGCCACTTGGGGCTCGTCGCGAGCGCCGTGGCGGCCTCCATCATCTTCGCCTGCACGGCCTCGATGTCGGTGTCGTACGGCACCGCGAGGTCGACGATCACGCGCGACCAGCCCTGCGACATGTTGCCCACGCGGAGGATCTCGCCGTTGCGGACGAACCAGAGCACGCCGTTGACGTCGCGGACCTGGGTGATCCGGATGCCGACCGCCTCCACGACACCGGTCGCGGCGCCGAGGTCGACCACGTCGCCGACGCCCAGCTGGTCCTCCATGACCATGAACAGGCCGTTGAGGACGTCCTTGACGATGTTCTGCGCGCCGAAACCGAGGCCGGCGCCGATCGCGGCGGTGAGGAGGGCCAGCGAGCTGGCGGCGTTGGGTGCGACGACGCCGAAGATCATCACGATGGCGATGATCCCGATCGTCACGTTGACGATGTTGCTCAGCACGGAGCCCAGCGTCCGGGTGCGCTGCACCACTCGCACCGCGGCGAGCGGCGAGGCCACCAGGGCCTGCGTGTCGGTGACGCTCTGCCCCTTCTTGACCCCGCTGACGATCTGCTTCACCACGCGGCGGATGATCACGCGCAGCAGCCAGCTCACCAGGACGGCGCCGGCGATGATGCAGACGACGTTGACGAGGGTCCATCCGGTGCTGACGGCCCAGTCGCCGAGTGAGGTCCAGAAGTTCGCTTTCAGAATGCTCATCGCACGAAATCCTATCGAGAGCCGCCTTGGCGTCGTCTGGAACGCCTCGCGCGCCTCAGCTCTCCACGAGCCCGTTCTCGTAGGCGAAGATGACCGCGTGCACGCGGTCGCGCAGCTGCAGCTTGGCGAGGACGCGGCCGACGTGCGTCTTGACCGTCGACTCGGTGAGGAAGAACTTCGCGCCGATCTCGCCGTTGGTCAGGCCGTCCGCCATCGCGAGGAGGATCTCCCGCTCGCGCGGCGTGAGCACCGCGGTCGGATCGGCGGCCGCGGTCGCGCCGGCGCCGCTGGCGGGCAGCCGGTCGGCGAACAGCTCCAGCATGGAGCGGGTGACGCGACCGGAGACCGCGGCGTCGCCCGCCGCGACGGCGCGGATGGCCGCGGAGAGCTCGGCCGGGCGCGCGTCCTTGAGCAGGAAGCCGCTCGCGCCGGCGCGCAGGCCGCCGAAGGCGTACTCGTCCAGGTCGAAGGTGGTGAGGATGATGATGCGCGCGTCCGGGTTCGCCGCGACGATGCGCCTGGTCGCCTCGATGCCGTCGAGGTTCGGCATCCGGACGTCCATCAGGATGACGTCGGGCCGGGTCTCGACCGCGAGCCGCACCGCCTCGACGCCGTCGGCCGCCTCGCCGACCACCTGGAGGTCGGGCTCGGCCTCCAGCACCATCCGGAAGCCCAGCCGGACGAGCGCCTGGTCGTCGACGAGCAGGACGCGGAGGGGCTGCGGGCGGCCGGCGTCGGTCATTCGGGTCTCCTGGTGGGGTCGGTGGCGGGGGCGGGTTCGGTGGAGGGCGGTTCGGTTGAGGTCGGTTCGGCGGCGCTCGGTTCGGCGGATGCCGCCTCGGCGGTGGACGGCACGGTCGCGAACTCCGCGACGAGCCGCCAGCCGCCGCCGCGGCGCGGCCCGGCCTCCAGCGTCCCACCGTAGAGCGCGACGCGCTCGCGCAGTCCGAGCAGTCCGCTCCCCGAGCCGTGCACCGAGCCGGTGTGCACCGTTGCGTCGTCCTCCACGGTGATGCGGGTCACCCGCTCGCCGAACTCGATCGTCACGGCGACCGTGGTCGCGAGCGCGGCGTGGCGGAGGGTGTTGGTGAGCGCCTCCTGGACGACCCGGAAGACCGTGAGCTGCTGCCCGACGTCGGCGGTCGGCGTGCCGGAGACGGTGATCCGCACCGGGAGGCCGGCCGCCCGGAACCGTTCGACCAGTTCGCGCAGGTCGGCGAGCCCGGGCTGCGGGGCGTGGGCCGCGGCCTCCTCATCGCCTGCCCGGAGCACCCCGAGCAGGCGGCGCATGTCGCCGAGGGCGCCGCGTCCGGTCTCCGCGACCAGCCGCATCGTCTCGGCGGAGCGCTCGGGGGCCGTGCCGACGAGGCCGGCGGAGCCGTCGGCGAGGGCGATCATCACCGTCAGGCTGTGCGAGACGATGTCGTGCAGCTCCCGCGCCACACGGCTGCGCTCGGCCGCGGTGGCGATCTCCGCCTGCTGGTCGCGTTCCCGGGCGAGCTGGCGGGCACGGTCGATGAGCGCATTCAGGTAGCGCCGCCGGTTGCCGACGTTGCTGCCGATCAGCACCGCCACGATGCAGAACGCGAGCGCCGCGAAGCCGGACGGGACGGCCTCCGTGGACAGCGGCGCGAAGGACGGCACCTCGGAGACGATGGTCGCGATGGCGAGCGAGACGACGGTCACCACCACCGTGATGCCGTAGCCGATCCACGCCGAGCGCACCGTGCGGTAGACCGCGAGGGCGTAGAGCGCGAACACCGCAGGCACGAAGTCGAGGTTGCGGCCGAGGAAGACGCTGACGACGAGGACGACGATCGCGATCCCGAACACCGCGCGCGGGTGCAGCCGCCGGGCGAACAGCGCCGCGCCGGCCACCACCACGAGCAGGAGCTGGATCGCGGACGCCAGGCTCGGCGTCCGCACCATGTGGACGATGCCCTCGGCGAGCGACGGCACCAGGCAGACGCCCGCGACGATCGCGTCCACCACCAGCGGGTGAGCGCCGAAATAGCGCCGCACCGCCCCGGGCGGCCTCGGGAGTTCGAGGTCGGCCGGGGCGGCGTCGGCTGCGGTCGTGGAGGTCACGCGTCCCGTCGCTGCAGCAGGATCGCTCCCGCAATGAAGGAGACGGCGGCCCAGATCACGACCGTGAGGATGTTCTGCCACGGCTCGAGCGTGCCGTTCGGCAGGCCCGCCATCCCGGCCCCCGCGTCGCTGAGCAGGTAGTGCGACCAGTCGGCGATCCAGGTCTGCTTGGGCAGCAGCGCCTGGAGGAGCTGGGAGATGATCGGCAGCAGGAACAGCACGCCGAGCGCCGTCGCGATGCCGCCCGCGCTGGCCTTGAGGATGGCGCCGACTCCGAGCGCGAAGACGGCGACGAGCCCGAGGTAGGTCGCGGCGCCGAGGATCGACCACATCGTGGTGTCCGAGAACAGGTCGCCCTTGTAGCCCTTCGCCGTCAGCAGCGGAACGGCGATCGACCAGGAGGCCGCGAAGCTCACCAGACCGACGACGAACGAGACGAGGAAGAGCATGATCGCCTTCGCGCCGAGCACCGGGAACCGGTGGGGCACCGCGGCGAAGGACGAGCGGATCATCCCGGTGGAGAACTCGCCGCTGATGGCGAGCACGCCGAGCACCGCGACGACGAGCGGCGCGAAGGTCAGCCCGGCGGTCGCCGCCCGGGTCGTGAAGTCCACGAGGGTCGACTCCGGGGCCCGCTGGCCGAGCGTCGAGGCGTTCGGCACGACGGCCGACAGGAGCGCGGAGAGTCCGGCGATCAGCACGAGGACGCTCACCAGCGTCCAGAACGTCGACCGCAGCGAGCGCAGCTTGATCCACTCCGAGCGCAGCACGCGAACGAAGCTCAGCCGACCGACCTCGGCGTGGGCGTACCCGGTGGCGGGTGCGGTTGCGGTGCTCATGAGGCGACCTCCGAGTGGTATTCGACCTCGTCCTGCGTGAGTTCGAGGTACGCCTCCTCCAGGGAGGCGCTGAGCGGGGTGAGTTCGTGGAGGGCGATGCCCGCGCCGGCCGCGGCGTCGCCGATCTGCGCGGCGCTGAGCCCGGTGACCTCGATGAGCTGGGCCTCCACGCCGGTGATCGTGACGTCGCCGCCCTGGATGGCGTTCGCCAGCCGTTCGACCTCCGGCGTGCGGACCCGGACCGCACTGCGCGTGGCGCCCGCGAGGATCTGGTCCACCGGGGCGTCGGCGAGGATGCGGCCACGGCCGAGCACGATGATGTGGTCCGCGGTCTGCGACATCTCGCTCATCAGGTGCGAGGACAGGAAGACCGTGCGCCCCTGCCCGGCGAGGTGCCGGGCGAACTGACGCACCCAGAGCACACCCTCCGGGTCGAGCCCGTTGACCGGCTCGTCCAGGATGAGTGTCGCGGGGTCGCCGAGCATGGCGGCGGCGATCCCGAGCCGCTGTCCCATGCCGAGCGAGAACCCGCCGACGCGCTTGCCCGCGACCGACTCCAGGCCGGTGAGGCCGATGACCTCGTGCACGCGGCGCTTGGAGATGCCGTGCGTCGCGGCCATCGCCAGCAGGTGGTTGTAGGCGGTGCGGCCGGTGTGGACGGCCTTGGCGTCGAGCAGCGCGCCGACCTCCCCGAGCGGCGACCGCAGCTCGGCGTACCGCTTGCCGTTGATGGTCGCGATGCCGCGGGTCGGCCGGTCGAGTCCCATGATCATGCGCATGGTGGTCGACTTACCCGCGCCGTTCGGCCCGAGGAAGCCGGTGACCTTGCCCGGCTGGATGGTCGCCGAGATGTCGTCGACAGCGGTCTTGCTGCCGAACCTCTTGGTGAGGCGTTCGAGTTGGATCATGGCTCCGAGAGTAGGGCCGGGGGAGGCCTCCCGTCATCGAACCTGAGTACCACCTGCGTGTCGGGCGGGTAGGGCGAGGGCATGAGGCATCAGGAATGTATGTGAAATGCAAGAGGTGCAATGGGTTGATGTATCGAACGGCGAGCACATAGGTTGGCGGGCGACGACGTAGTCGACCGATTGGACCACGATGAGACAACGCACCACCTTCGCCAGCGCCGCGGCCGCGACGGGCGGCCTGACCCTGGGACTCTTTCGGTGAGCGAGCGCGCCACCACGGATGTGCTCAGCCGCGTGGCGGATGTCGAGACGACCGAAAGCGGCGAGTTGGCGGTCGACGAGCGCGTCGGCGCGACCGACGTGGCGATTCCGACCGACCCCCGCGACGACCTCACGCTCGCTCTCGAGCACGTCGGCATCGAGATCTCGATCGGGCTGCCCTTCGTCGAGCAGGCGCGGCACGCCGAGGTGGAGGCTGACGGGATCGTCTCGTACGACAACCAGAACGGCACGACGACGGTTCCGGTCGTCAAGGACGACGGGAGCGTCCAGATCACGACGGTCATCGACAACGCCTCCGCCCCGACGCGGTTCGACTACACGATCGCGCTTCCCGGGGGCGGATATCTGGAGCAACTCGACGGCGGCATGATCGTGATCCGGGATCCGGACGGCGGCTTCCAGGGCGGTGTCCTTCCCGCCTGGGCGAAGGATGCAGACGGCGCGGACGTCCCGACGCACTTCGAGGTCGACGGTGGAGTGCTCACGCAGGTGGTCGAGCACGATGCGTCGGTGTCGTACCCGGTGGTGGCCGACCCGGAGGTGGGTGGGGGACTGCTCGCCGGCTACTGGCAGAACCGGACGCCTGACACAGCGACCATCGAGCAGCAGTACAAGTGACTGATGGGCGGGCGCAACTGGAAACGAACGACGGTAGCCGCGGGTCTGGGGATCGTGTGTGCCATGGCGCTCGCCGCGTGCACGTTCTTCGACCCGCGCGCCACAATTGATCCGCAGAAGGACTTGGGGTCGGACGCCTACTTGCTGCCGCCCCTGGTGCAACCCGTCGACGTGACCGATGAGGTGTGCCCTAGCCGCTTGGGCTGCGAGAAGGCAGCCCAGTCGGAGCGGGTGCGGATCATGAAGTTCAGCACGTACCCCAAGGCGCAGCTCGAGACCTACAAGCTGGCCCGATCTGGATTCCGCTCGGACCGCCTCGTGATCGAGTTCCTGGATCCAGCCATCACGGACGAGGAGTGGAGGTTAGTCACGTCCGGAGTCGACGGAACGTGGACGGCCTCACCCGACTGACGGCGACGAAACGGGGAGCCCGGCGCCAGCCGGACTCCCCGTGAACGTGTCAGCAGCGGACTACGCCCGCGCGTCCCGCGCCTGCGCCGCCAGCGCCCGCTCCACGCCCGCCAGGTTCTCCACGACCAGCCGCCGCAGCGCCGCCGGCTCCTGGTTCGCGTCGAGCCACGCGCGCGTCGCATCCCGCAGCTCCGCGTTCGCGAGCGGCGCCGGGTACATGCCCGCGACGAGGTACTCCGCGATCTTGTACGTGCGCGACGTCCAGACGTCCTGCAGCGCGGCGAAGTACGGCTCGACGAACGACGCCAGCACCTCCTTGTCGGCCGCGCGCTGGAAGCCCAGGCCGGTGAAGCGGACGATCGTGTTCGGGAGCGCGTCCGAGCCGAACACCGAGTCCCACGCGGCCTGCTTGCCCGCGAGTGTCGGGATGGACGCGCGTGCCTGGGCGGCGAACTGCGCGCCGTTGGCCGTGTTGTCCTCGGCGAGGGCGGCGTCCACCTCCGCGTCGCCCGCGACCCCGCCCGCGACGAGCGCGATGAGGAGCTCCCAGGCCAGGTCGGTGTCCACGGTCAGCCCCGGGAGGGTCACCGTCCCGTCGCGCAGGGCGGCGACGTTCGCGAGCTGCTCCGGGGTGGAGGCCAGCGCCGCGAAGAACTTGATGAACTGGAACTGGGCGTCGCTGCCGGCCTCGGCCTGCTGCGCGAGCTCCCACAGGGCGGCCGCGGCCTCCTCGCCGGTCTGCTTCTGGCGCTCCGGCGCGACGTAACTGCCGGCGGCGAGCACGAGCTGCGTGAGCGTGGTGCGCAGCGTGGTCGACTCGGTCTCCGAGGCGATGTTGCCGAGCACGAGTCGCACGTAGTCGCTCGCCGGGGTCTCGGCGTCGCGGGTGGCGTCCCAGACCGCGCCCCAGACGAGCGAGCGGGCGAGCGGGCTCTCGATGGAGGACAGGTGCTCCAGCGCGACGCGGTGCGAGTCCTCGTCCAGGCGGATCTTCGCGTAGGCGAGGTCGTCGTCGTTGAGGAGGATCAGCGCGGGGCGCTTCCGGCCGACCAGCTCGGCGACCTCGGTCCGCTCGCCGTCGACGTCCAGCTCGACGCGCGAGGTGCGGACCAGGCGGCCCTCCACCAGGTCGTAGAAGCCGACCGCGAGGCGGTGCGGGCGGATGGTCGGGTAGTCGGGGGCGGCCGTCTGCAGCACGGCGAACGCGGTGATCGTGCCGTCGGCGTCCACCGACAGCTCCGGGCGGAGGGTGTTGACGCCCGCGGTCTCCAGCCACAGCTTCGACCACTCGGTCAGGTCGCGGCCGCTCGTGGCCTCCAGCTCGACCAGGAGGTCGGTCAGCTCGGTATTGCCGTGCTGGTGCTTCTTGAAGTACTGCGCGACGCCGGCGAGGAAGTCGTCCTGGCCGACCCAGGCGACGAGCTGCTTGAGCACCGAGGCGCCCTTGGCGTACGTGATGCCGTCGAAGTTGACCTGCACGTCCTCCAGGTCGTTGATCGTCGCGACGATCGGGTGCGTGGAGGGCAGCTGGTCCTGGCGGTACGCCCAGCTCTTCTCCATCGCGGCGAAGGTCGTCCAGGCCTCGGTCCACTCGGTGGCCTCGGCGGTGGCGAGGGTGGAGGCGTACTCGGCGAACGACTCGTTGAGCCAGAGGTCGTTCCACCACTTCATCGTCACCAGGTCGCCGAACCACATGTGCGCGAGCTCGTGCAGGATCGTGACGACCCGGCGCTCCTTGATGGCGTCGGTCACCTTGGAGCGGAAGACGTACGTCTCGGTGAAGGTCACCGCTCCGGCGTTCTCCATCGCGCCCGCGTTGAACTCGGGGACGAAGAGCTGGTCGTACTTCTCGAACGGGTACGCGTAGTCGAACTTCTCCTCGTAGAACGCGAAGCCTTCGCGGGTCTTCTCGAAGATGTACTCGGCGTCCAGGAAGCCGGCGAGGCTCTGGCGCGCGTACACGCCGAGCGGGATGGTGCGGCCGTCGCGGCTGGTCAGCTCGCTGTGCACCGACTCGTAGGGGCCGGCAATGAGCGCGGTGATGTAGGAGGAGATGACCGGCGTGGCGGGGAACGACCAGGTCTTTGCGCCCTCGCCGGCCGAGACGGGCTCCGGGGTGGGGGAGTTGCTCACGACCGACCAGTGCGCGGGGGCGGTCACGGTGAACGTGAACTCGGCCTTCAGGTCGGGCTGCTCGAACACCGCGAACATGCGGCGGGAGTCCGGGACCTCGAACTGGGAGTAGAGGTACACCTCGCCGTCGACCGGGTCCACGAAGCGGTGCAGGCCCTCACCGGTGTTGGTGTAGATCGCGTCGGCGTCGACCACGAGGGTGTTCTCCGCCTCCAGGCCGTCGAGCTGGATGCGCACGCCGTCGGAGACCGCAGCCGGGTCGAGCTCGACGCCGTTCAGCACGACCGAGTGGACGGTGCGCGTGATCGCGTCGATGAACGTCGAGGCGCCCGGCGTCGCGGAGAAGCGCACGGTCGTCGTGCTGCGGAAGGTCTCCGGGCCGGTGGTCAGATCGAGGACGACGTCGTAGCTGCTGGTGCGGACGAGCGACGCGCGCTCCTGGGCTTCGATGCGGGTGAGGTTTTCTCCGGGCAACGCTGACTCCTTGGAAAAAGCGGGATGGGTGTGGATCGTGTCCACCGGATCCACCTTAGTGAGGTGCGCCGGGGAGCGTCGGCGGCCTTCCCTAGACTGTCTCCATGCGCATCCACATCGCCACCGATCACGCCGGTCTCGAGTTCAGCCAGCACCTCCAGGCGCACCTCACCGAGGCCGGCCACGAGGTCGTCGACCACGGCCCGACCGAGTACGACCCGATCGACGACTACCCGGCGTTCTGCATCAACGCGGCCAAGGGGGTCGTCCGCGACCAGCAGGCGGGCGTGGAGGCCCTGGGCGTGGTGTTCGGCGGCTCGGGCAACGGCGAGCAGATCGCGGCCAACAAGGTGCTCGGCGTGCGTGCCGCCCTGGTCTGGAACGAGAGCACCGCCGAGCTGGCCCGCCAGCACAACGACGCCAACGTCATCTCGATCGGCGCGCGCCAGCACACCGTCGAGGAGGCCACCCGCTTCATCGACCTCTTCATCGCCACGCCGTTCTCGCTGGAGGAGCGCCACGTACGCCGCATCGCGCAGCTCGCGGAGTACGAGGCCACCGGCGACATCGCGGGCAAGAACGTGGACCGCTGATGCCCGAAGGCCACTCCGTCCACCGGATCGCCAAGCAGTTCGCCGTCAACTTCGTCGGCCACCGCGTGGCGGTGTCCTCGCCGCAGGGCCGCTTCGCCGACGACGCGAAGCGCATCGACGGGCACACGATGATCGCCGCGAAGGCGGTCGGCAAGCAGATGTTCCTGGAGTTCGACAACGAGCTCTGGCTGCGCATCCACCTCGGCATCTACGGCGCCTGGGACTTCGCGGGCGACATCAGCATCGACCCGACGATCGCGAGCGCCAACGGGCGGATGGGCCAAACGAATCAAAGGGGCACGGCCAACCAGACCGGCACGGTTCTGGATGAGGCCGGAGAGAACTCCCTGCACTCCATCGGGGCGCCGCGCCGCACCCGGCTGCGCATGTCGGAGTCCGAGAAGGTGGAGGCCGACATCGACGTCTTCCCGCCGGAGCCGATCGGCCAGGTACGCGTACGCCTGCTGACGGACACGGCGGTCGCCGACCTCCGCGGCCCGACCGCCTGCGAGGTGCTCGACCCGGCCGAGGTGGACGCGGTGATCGCGAAGCTCGGCCCCGACCCGCAGGTGGACGACGGCCCGGAGGCCGAGGAGGCGTTCGTCGCGAAGGTGCGCAAGAAGCCGACCTCCATCGCCCTGCTGCTCATGGACCAGAGCGTCGTCAGCGGCATCGGCAACGTCTACCGCGCCGAGCTGCTGTTCCGGGCCAGGCAGAACCCGCACACGCCGGGCAAGCTGGTCCCGGAGGACACCGTCCGGGAGCTGTGGCGCGACTGGGTGCACCTGCTGAGGATCGGCGTCGAGACCGGCCAGATGATGACGATGGACGACCTGGACGAGGAGTCCTACCGCAGGGCGATGGCCAAGCGGGAGGACCGACACTGGGTCTACAAGCGCGAGGGCCTGCCGTGCCGGGTCTGCGGAACGCACATCGTGATGGAGGAGCTGGGCGGCCGCAAGCTGTACTGGTGCCCCAAGGATCAGAAGTAGCCGGATCAGAAGTAAGGAGCGCTTCGTGCGTCAGAACCCCAGCTTCACGCTGACCGACCGGGCGGAGATCGAGCGGATCATCCGCGAGAACCCGTGGGGCACCTTCGTGAGCAACGCCTCCACGGGGCTGGTCGCCTCGCACTACCCGGTCATCCTCGACGACACGCGCGAGGAGCTCAGCATCGTCAGCCACGTCGGCCGGCCCGACGAGCAGCTCCACGAGCTGGGCGAGCACGAGCTGCTGGTGATCCTCCAGGGCCCGCACGGTTACATCTCGTCGTCCTGGTACGACGCCGACCCGGCCGTGCCGACCTGGAACTTCGTCGCCGTCCACCTGTCCGGCGTGCCCGAGTTGCTCAGCCCGGAGGAGAACCTCCAGGTGCTGGAGAAGCTGGTCGACCACTTCGAGCGCGAGCTGCCGGAGCCGCGGCAGATGCGGGGGACGCTGGAGGACGAGCGCTACGCCGAGCGCATCTCCTCCGGCACCGTCGGCGTGCGGCTGACGCCGACGAGGATCGTCGCCAAGCAGAAGATGAGCCAGAACCGCCCCGACCACATCGTGGACTCGATCATGACCGAGCTCGGCGGCGGCTCGCCCTACGCGAGCCCGGCGCTGCTGCGCGAGATGCAGCTCGTGCACGACCGGCGCCGCGCGGCGCGATGACGATCGTCCTGGGGGACGCGCGGCTCCCCAGGTCCAGTGATCTGGTCGATGTGACCGTCCGCGACGGCCGGATCGCATCCTTCGCGCCGGCCGGTGCTCCCGGCGAGCGCGGTCTGGAGCGCATCCCGCTCGACGGGCGCTGGCTCATCCCCGGGCTGTGGGACCAGCACGTGCACTTCACGCAGTGGGCGCAGACGGCGCGCCGCCTGGACGTATCGCGTGCGTCATCGGCTGCAGAGACGGCCGCACTCGTGCGCTCGCGCGCCGCGGCGGACCCCAGGACGGACGTGCTGGTCGGCTTCGGCTTCCACGACGCGCTGTGGCCCGACGCCCCGACCCGGGAACTCCTCGACGCCGCGGCGGGGGACCGGCCCGTCGTGCTGATCGCGGGCGACCTGCACTGCTCCTGGCTCAACGGCGCTGCGTTCGAGCGCTTCGCGCCGGGAGCACACGGAGCTCTGCTGCGGGAGGACGAGAGCTTCGCCCTGACGAGCCGGCTCACGCCCTCCGACGAGGCGACGCTCGACCGCTGGGCGGCGGAGGCCGCTCAGTCCGCCGCGGCGCGCGGCGTGGTCGGGATCGTGGACCTGGAGTACGGCGGGAACCTGGAGGTGTGGTCCCGCCGGTTCGCTGCGGGGTTCCGCGGTCTGCGCGTCGAGTTCGGCGTCTACCGCGACCGCCTGGCCGACGCGGTCGCGCTCGGACTGCGCACCGGCGCCCCCGTGGAGGGAACGGGCGGCCTCCTCACGATGGGCCCCTTCAAGGTCATCTCGGACGGCTCGCTGAACACCCGCACCGCACTCTGCCTCCACCCGTACCCGGACGGCGGCCACGGCGTCGCCAACCTGACGCCCGCCGAGCTGCTGGCCGACCTGCGGTTCGCGGCCGTCAACGACATCGAACCGGCCGTACACGCGATCGGCGACGAGGCCAACCGGCTCGCGCTCGACGCGTTCGAGGCGCTGGGCTCGGGAGGTCGCATCGAGCACGCGCAGCTCATCGACCCGGCCGACATCCCGCGCTTTGCCGCACTCGGAGTCACCGCGAGCGTCCAGCCCGAGCACGCGATGGACGACCGCGACGTCGCCGACCGGCTCTGGCCCGGCCGCACCGCCGACGCGTTCCCGCTCGCGGCGCTGCTCGACTCCGGCGCCCGCCTGGCGTTCGGATCGGACGCCCCGGTCGCGCCGCTCGACCCCTGGGCGGCCATCGCGTCGGCGGTCGGGCGCACGCGGGACGGCCGGGCGCCGTGGCATCCCGAGCAGCGCATCCCGGTGGAGGCCGCCCTGGCCGCCTCCACCCGGACGCGCGTCGCCGGGGGCGAGCCCGCCGACCTCGCCGTCGTGGAGAGCGACCCGCTCGCCGCGACCCCCGACGAGCTGCGCGGGATGCGCGTCGCCGCCACCCTCCTTGCCGGCCGCCTCACCCACAACGCCCTCTAACTCGCCGAAGGGCACGTTGTTGTCACTTCGGACGCCCGAAAGCGACAACGACGTGCCCCTCGGCGCAGGGGGATAACCCCCGCACGTTTCGGGAGGGTCGCGGGATGGGGCCGCGCCAGCCGTTTCGCGAGGCTGGAGGCATGAACGAACAGAGCACCGTCCCGCTGCCCGCGGGCGACATCCCCGGCCCGGTCGCCGCGTCTGCCAGTCTGGATGCCGTGACCGCACCCTCCGCCGCCCCGCGCGCCGTCTCCCGTACGTCGTACGGGTCGTTGTGGCGCGGGGTCCCGCGCGAGCTCGGCTTCCTGCTGCTGACCATGCCCATCGCGATCATCGGCCTCTCGGTGCTGGCGTCGCTGTTCTGGACCGGCCTCGGCACCATCGTCATCTACGTCGGCTTCTTCATCGTCGTCGCCACCTTCTACACGGCGCGCGCGTTCGGCGTCGTCGAGCTGACCCGCCTGGACTGGGCGGGGAGGCCGGCCATCCCGCGCCCGGTGTGGGAGCCCGCCGACAAGCCGCGCACGTTCTGGCGCATCCTCTTCGGTCCGTGGGCGAACGGCCACTACTGGCTGTACCTGCTGCACGGGATGATCATCAACCCGATCGTCAGCGTTATCAGTTGGAGCATCACGATCGCCTGGACCTCCGTCGCCCTGGGCGGCCTCACCGGCTGGCTCTGGCTCGGCTTCATCCCGAACGGGAACCGCGAGTTCTACCTCTCCCGGGTCGTCGCGGACGCGGTCTTCGGCATCCACTCGACGTTCGACCCGGTCGCCGGGGACCGCATCCTCTACCTGATCGCCGGCATCCTGTTCGCCGCGACGCTGCCTTTCGTCACCCGCGCCCTCACCCTGGTGCACCACGCCGTCGCCCGCGGCCTGCTCGGCGCCTGGCCGTCGGAGGCCCTGCAGCGCGAGGTCGCGGACCTGTCTTCCCAGCGCGGCGCCGCCGTCTCCGCCGAGGACCGGTCGCTGCGCCGCCTGGAGCGCGACCTCCACGACGGCCCGCAGCAGCGGCTCATCCGGCTGCAGATGGACATCGCCGCCGCCGAGCGCAAGCTGTCCGACGACCCGGAGGCCGCCGCGTCGCTGCTCCGCGAGGCGCGCAAGCAGGCCGGGGACACCCTGGAGGAGCTGCGCGCCCTGTCCCGCGGCTTCGCCCCGCCGATCCTCCAAGACCGCGGCCTCGGCGCGGCGGTCGACTCGCTCGCCGCGCGCAGCACCATCCCGCTGACGGTCGAGTCGACGCTGGAGCCGGGGGAGCGGTTCAGCCCGGAGGTCGAGCGCAACGCCTATTACGTGCTGGCGGAGCTGTCCGCGAACCTCGCGAAGCACTCGGGCGCGACCGCCGGCCGGCTGGTCCTGGAACGGACCGTCGACACCGCGGGCGCCCCGTGGCTGTCGGTGTGGCTGACCGACAACGGCCACGGCGGCGCGACGATCGTGCCGGGACACGGGCTGAGCGGGCTGGCCGAGCGGGTGCACGGCCTCCGCGGCGAACTCGTGGTGGACAGCCCTGCGGGCGGCCCGACGGTGATCGGGGCGCGGCTCCCGCTGACGTAGTCGCCCGCCACATTCGGCCCAAATGGCCGAATACGCCGTCGTATTCGCGCCATTCGGCACGAATCGTCGGGCTCTAGGGTGGAGGGGTGTCTGATCCCGGCCCCCTCCGCCTCGTCGTCGCGGACGACTCCGTCCTCCTCCGCGAAGGCCTGGTGCGCCTCTTCGACGAGGCCGGCTTCGAGACCGTGGGAGCGTTCGGCGACGCGGACTCCCTGCTCGCCGCCCTCCCGTCGCTGACGCCCGACGTGGCGGTGCTGGACGTCCGGATGCCGCCGACGTTCCGCGACGAGGGCGTCCGCGCGGCCCTCACGCTGCGCTCGACGTTCCCGTCGGTCGGTGTTCTCCTGCTCAGCCAGTACGTGGAGGGCACCTACGCCCAGGAGCTGCTCGCGAGCGGCCGCGGCGGCACCGGCTACCTCCTGAAGGACCGCATCGCATCCCTGGACGAGCTGCGCGACGCCGTCACCCGGGTCGCGGCTGGCGGCACCGTCCTCGACCCGGAGGTGGTGCGCGAACTGCTGGTGCGCCGCACCGACCCGCTGGCGGCGCTCACTCCGCGTGAGCGCGACGTGCTGACGCTGATGGCGGAGGGCCGCACCAACGCTGCGATCGCGGCGCGCCTGGTGATCGGAGTCGGTGCCGTGGAGAAGAACGTGACCGCGATCTTCCAGAAGCTTGCACTGGAGGACTCCGGTGACGACCACCGGCGGGTTTTGGCGGTGCTGGCCTTTCTCCAAGCGGGTCTCCCCTCCTGATCAACCGACCGGACGACCGTTTTTCACCCTCGTTTCACCCGCGCGACGGCGCGGCGCGCGTGGGCCGTTGACGCGCGAAGGTTTGTGAGGCTCTAGTATTCTTTCTCGGCCCCCGTTTTCGACGCCGGGCTCAGTGGCCCTCCGACCGGCCCTGACCTCGATCTGGATTTCCACCGAATGCCCCCTTCCTTCTCGCATCACGCGCCGCGGCTCTCGGTCGTCGTACCCATTCACAACAGCGCCTTCGTCCTCGCCCGCACTATCGAGCGCTGGACCGCCCACCTGACGGAGGGTCACAACGAGGTGATCCTGGTCGAGAACGGGTCGACCGACGTCACCTGGGAGCTCGCCCAGGAGCTCGCGCGCGACACCCCGCACGTCAAGTTCGTCCTCCTGCAGAGCGACCGCGGTATGGGCAACGCCCTGCGTGCGGGCATCGCCGCCAGCCACGGGAACCGGGTCCTCCTGACCGCGGACGACCTGCCGTTCGACTTCGGCGACCTGGAGGAGGAGTCCAAGCTCGACCCCGTCCCGGCCGTCGTCATCGGCTCGAAAGCGCACCCCGGGTCCGAGATCTCGCGCGCCGTGCACCGCCGCCTGCTGACGCACGTCTACAAGCAGCTCCGGTCCGCGATCCTGGACTCGGCGGTCGGTGACTCGCAGGGGACCATCATCGCCGACGGCGCCTGGCTGCGAGCAGTCGCGCCGTCGGTCTCGGAACCGGGTTTCCTCTTCACCACCCAATTGATCTACATCGCCGAGCTGCTCGGCATCGATGTCGTCGAAGTGCCCGTGACCCTCTCGGCCGACCATGCGCCGAAGAAGTCGACCGTCCGTCTCGGGGATGTCTGGGAGATGGGGGCCGGACTGTTCCGGCTTCGCCGTCAGCGCCGTCAGCTCCTTCAGAGCGTCCAGCAGGAAGCAGTGTGAGTGTGACCGAAAGCAAGCCGATGGAGTTCGTTCGACGGGCCGCGTCCTCCACCTGGCTGATGGCCCTCGTGCTCGCCCTCCTCCTGGGCGTGCTCGTGAACTGGGGCGCGCCGCTGCTCGGCTACGTCGCCGGCATCGGCGACCATCAGGTGCTCTCGCCCCAGGGCATCCAGTGGGCCAACCCGAACGCGTTCGTGGGCGACTGGTTCATGGAGGCCTCGCCGCAGCCGCACTGGTTCTTCGACATCGTCACGTACCTGGGTGCGCTGGTCGGGCGCATCTCGATCGCCTACTTCCTGTTCTGGTGCGGCGGTCTGATCGCCTTCGGCTTCGCGACCGCCATCCTCGCCCGGCACTGGACCCCGCGGACGCGCTGGATCGCGGGCGTGGCCTTCACGCTCGTCGCGTCGCAGACGCCGTGGTCGATCGTCGGCACCGGTTCGCCGATGATCTCGATGGCCCTCCCCGCCGTGACCGGCGGCTTCCTGGTGTACCTGTTCGTGGCCGCGCTGATCACGTCCCGCCGGATGCTGACCGCGATCCTCGGCCCGGTGGTCGCCATCGTCCACGTGCAGCAGGGCAGCGTCGTACTCATCATCCTGCTCGTCGTGCTGGCGATCGAGCTGATCCGCGACCGCCGGGTGGACTGGACGCTGCTGATCGGAGCGGGCGCGACGGCGGCCTTCGTGATCTTCGGACTCGTGCTCCGCCCCGTGGCGGCGAACCTCTCCGACTTCGTCGAGGTCTGCAACACGGTCATCCCGTACCACTGCGCCGCGCACACCTGGGCGGTCACCAAGATCTTCGGCGGCATCGGCCTGATCGCCCTGTCGGCGCTCACGGTCTTCTTCGTGGCGAGGCGCGAGCGGATCTTCTGGCTGGCCGGGGTCGCCCTGCCGGGCCTCGGGCTGCTGCTCGGGATGCTGTCCGACTTCTTCCAGATCCCGGTCGTCGGCGAACTCGCGCAGGCCACCAACGTCTACCGTCTCGCCGCCCTCGTGCTGCCGTTCGGCGTGTGGGGCATCCTCTACCCGCTGCTGAAGCCGGAGTGGAGCCGCCGCTACGCGCTGATCGTCGGCGTGTGGGTCGTGAGCTTCGGCCTCTTCCTGGTCGACCCGAGCTGGTACCAGGTCTACGCCAAGAACCCGGTGTTCCTCCTCGGCATCCTGGTCTGCGCCGGCTTCGTCGTGCTCGGAGCCCGATACCTGGGCAGCCGCTACTCCGGAGAGTTCATCACGGGGATCGGAGCGCTCGCCCTCGGCACACTGTTCGTGCTGATGACCGCGGTCGGCGGCCAGCTCATCGCGCGCCCGCTGACGATCACGTTCACCCCTGACGCGTACATCCGCCAGTGGGGTCGCTCGGTCGAGCGGATCGTCCCGGTCGGCGAACAGCTCGTCGCCCCACCGATGAGCTCGTGGGTGAAGCTGGCGACCGAGCGCGGGGTGGTGGCCGACTGCAAGGACGTCCCCTACGGCGGCACGGCCTGGAAGCAGTGGAACGAACGCCTGACCGACCTCGGCGGTGTCCTCCAGTGCGTCGGCGACCACCCTGCCCAGTTCGGCGCCCTCGACGGCCCCCAGCTCGTCGCCCTCGCCGACAAGTACAAGTCCCACTACATCGTCCTCGACGGCTCGGCGCCCGACCAGATCACGGAACTCCAGGACCTGGGGTGGAAGAAGGTCGTGAAGCCGGTGGGGGATATCACGGCGGTGTTGATGAAGAGTCCGGACGCCTGAGGACGGATGCGCAAGAACGCCCCACCCGGTTTCGGGTGGGGCGTTCTTGCGTTGGAATACGGAGAAATCGCGTCTGGTGGTCCCAAAGACCGAGGAACACCCGGAGCTTCTCTTCGGAGGGGATGACGGGAATCGAACCCGCGTAATCAGTTTGGAAGACTGAGGCTCTACCATTGAGCTACATCCCCGAAGGCCGTCCGCTGCGGATGGCCGACGACCATCGTAGTACACGCGGGGGGATGCCCGCGTGCAGTAGACTTGCGCACGGTCTTTCGCACCGCTTGAAGCCGGGGCGTAGCTCAGCTTGGCTAGAGCGCCCGCTTTGGGAGCGGGAGGTCGCAGGTTCGAATCCTGTCGCCCCGACGAGGACCTCGTTCCTTGCGAGTAGACCATCGTTCGAACATTCAGGAGAACCCAGACATCGTGAAGACCACGGTCGAGAAGCTCAGCCCCACGCGCACCAAGCTCATCATCTCGGTGACGCCGGAGGAACTGCAGCCGTCCATCAAGCACGCCTACGAGCACATCGCGGAGCAGGTGAGCATCCCCGGTTTCCGCAAGGGCAAGGTGCCGCCGCCCATCATCGACCAGCGGGTCGGCAAGGCCGCCGTCCTGGAGCACGCGGTCAACGAAGGCCTCGACACCTTCTACCGCCAGGCGGTCGAGGAGAACGACGTGCGTCCGCTCGGCCGGCCGCAGGCCGACATCACCGAGTGGCCCAGCGAGAGCGACTTCTCGGGTGACCTTCTGCTCACCATCGAGGTCGACACCCGCCCGGAGGTCACCCTTCCCGACTTCGGCGACATCACCCTCACCGTCGACGCCGCCGAGGTGTCCGTCGACGACGTCGAGGAGGAGCTCGACCGTCTGCGCAGCCGTTTCGGCACGCTCGTGACGGTCGACCGCCCGGCCAAGTCCGGCGACTTCGCCCAGATCGACCTGACCGCCGTCATCGGCGGCGAGGAGGTCGACACCGCCGCGAACATCTCCTACGAGATCGGCTCCGGCGAGCTCATCGACGGCATCGACGAGGCGCTCGACACGCTGACCGCCGGCGAGACCACCACCTTCGAGGCCCCGCTCATGGGCGGCGACCACGAGGGCGAGAACGCGCAGATCACCGTCACCCTCAACGCCGTCAAGGAGCGCGAGCTCCCGGAGGCCGACGACGACTTCGCGCAGATCGCCAGCGAGTTCGACACCATCGGCGAGCTCCGCACCAGCCTCCGCGGCCAGGTCGAGCGCGCCAAGTCGTTCGGCCAGGGCACCGCGGCGCGCGACCAGCTGGTCGACAAGCTGCTCGAACTGGTCGAGATCCCGGTCCCGGCCTCGCTGGTCGAGGACGAGGTGCACCGCCACCTCGAGCAGGAGAACCGCCTCGAGGACGACGAGCACCGCGCCGAGGTCACCGAGTCCAGCGAGAAGACCTTCCGCACGCAGATCCTCCTGGACGAGGTGGCGCAGGCGGAGGACGTCAAGGTCAGCCAGGACGAGCTCACCCAGTACCTCGTCCAGGGCGCCGCCCAGTACGGCATGGACCCGAACGAGTTCGTCAAGATCCTCAGCGAGAACGGCCAGATCCCGTCGATGGTCGGCGAGGTCGCCCGCAACAAGGCGCTCGCGATCATCCTCGGCAAGACCGAGGTCGTCGACACCAACGGCAAGAAGGTCGACCTCAGCGAGTTCGTCGCCCTCCCCGGGGACGAGGACGAGGACGCGGCTGCGGACGAGCCCGCCGCCGACGAGCCGGCCGCCGAGGAGAAGCCGAAGAAGCGCGCCGCCAAGAAGAAGGCGGAGTAACACCCTCCACACGAAGGCCGGGCGTCCCACGGGATGCCCGGCCTTCGTGCTGTCCGGTAGCGTGACGGCAGCGGACGAGGGAGCGACGTGGACGACTGGCGGCAGCGGGTGGACGCGGTGTGGGCGACGACCGACGAGCTGGGGGAGGACGGCACGGTCGCGGCGATCGACGCGCTCGTCGCCGAGCGGCCCTCCGGCGACCCGGTCGCGCTGTTCGAGGCGGGAGGTGCGCGCGACTTCGCGGGCCGTGAGGCGGAGGCCGAGCCGTTCTACCGGGCGGCGCTCGCGAACGGCCTGGTCGAGCCGGAGCGCGGGCAGGCGATCGTGCAGCTCGCGAGCACGCTCCGCAACCTCGGCCGGCCCGGTGAGGCGCTGGCGCTGCTGCGCGACCTCCTGGAGGCCGAGCCCGAGCATCCGCTCGCCGACGCCGCCCACGCCTTCGCCGCGCTGGCCCTGTTCGACGACGGCCTCCCGGCCGACGCGCTCCGGGAGTCGCTGCGCGCGCTCGTCCGGCACCTCCCGCAGTACGGCCGGGCGGTGGAGGCCTACGCCGCCGCGCTCGACGACGACTGATGCGCCGCGGCAGGCCCCGCGACACCCGCTCTGCCCAGGGCGAACAGCGCGGAAAAGCGTTCCCCGCTCCGATAGATTCGATCCCAAGCGACAAAGGAAACGGAGCGAACATGGCCGACATGGGTATCCAGCCCAGTGTTTTCGACAGACTGCTGAAGGACCGCATCATCTGGCTCGGTTCCGAGGTGCGCGACGACAACGCCAACGAGATCGCCGCGAAGCTGCTGCTCCTCGCCGCAGAAGACCCCAAGCGCGACATCTACCTCTACATCAACTCGCCCGGCGGCTCGATCACCGCGGGCATGGCCATCTACGACACGATGCAGTTCGTCCCGAACGACATCGTCACGGTGGGCATCGGCATGGCCGCCTCGATGGGTCAGCTGCTGCTGACGGCCGGCACCAAGGGCAAGCGGTACATCACGCCCAACGCCCGCGTGCTGCTGCACCAGCCGCACGGAGGCTTCGGCGGCACGGCCAGCGACATCCAGACGCAGGCCCAGCTCATCCTCGACATGAAGAAGCGCCTGGCCGAGATCACGGCCGCGGCGACCGGCAAGTCGACCGAGCAGATCAACGCCGACGGCGATCGCGACCGCTGGTTCAGCGCCCAGGAGGCCCTGGACTACGGCTTCGTCGACCACATCCGGGAGTCCGCGCTGGACGTTTCGGGCGGCGGCGGCACCGACCAGGACTCCAAGTAGCGGCCCGCCGGAAGGACAAGGACATCACTATGAACACCCCCATGCTCGGCGGGTCGGCCCTCCAGGCGCCGGGCTCCCGCTACATCCTCCCGTCGTTCGAGGAGCGCACGGCCTACGGCTACAAGCGCCAGGACCCGTACGCGAAGCTCTTCGAGGACCGCATCATCTTCCTCGGCGTGCAGGTCGACGACGCGTCGGCGGACGACATCATGGCCCAGCTCCTGGTGCTCGAAAGCCAGGACCCGGACCGCGACATCGTCATGTACATCAACTCGCCCGGCGGCTCGTTCACGGCCATGACCGCGATCTACGACACGATGCAGTACATCCGCCCGCAGATCCAGACCGTCGTGCTCGGCCAGGCGGCCTCCGCCGCGGCCGTGCTGACCGCCGCCGGCACCCCGGGCAAGCGCCTGGCGCTGCCGAACGCGCGCATCCTCATCCACCAGCCCGCCGTCGGCGAGGCCGGCCAGGGGCAGGCGTCCGACATCGAGATCCAGGCGAACGAGATCATGCGCATGCGCACCTGGCTGGAGGAGACGCTCGCGAAGCACTCCAACCGCTCGGTCGCCCAGGTCAACAAGGACATCGACCGCGACAAGATCCTCTCGGCCGAGGAGGCGCTGGAGTACGGCCTTATCGACCAGGTGCTGACCAGCCGCAAGACGCTGCCGGCGCTCGTCAAGTAGCTCTTCATCGCTGAACGCCCCCGTCCATACCGGACGGGGGCGTTTCGCGTGCCGCGACTGGGCGTGTCTGCTCCTGGCATAAGGGCCCCGCGTGTCGAATCGCCTCCGGTGCGCCCCAATGTCGCCGTCTCGGGTTAGGCTCGACGGAGAGACCCGAAGAAGGAGGGGGAGACGGATGGCACGCATCGGGGAGAGCGCCGATCTGCTCAAGTGTTCCTTCTGTGGCAAGAGCCAGAAGCAGGTGCAGCAGCTGATCGCCGGTCCTGGCGTGTACATCTGCGACGAGTGCGTCGAGCTCTGCAACGAGATCATCGAGGAGCGGCTCGCGGAGGCGGGCGAGGAGGCCTCCGGCGAGTTCGACCTCCCGAAACCGAAGGAGATCTTCGGCTTCCTCGAGGAGTACGTCATCGGCCAGGAGCAGGCGAAGCGCGCCCTGGCCGTCGCCGTCTACAACCACTACAAGCGGGTGCGGGCCAAGCAGACCCTCACCTCCGCCGACGCCATGGACGACGTCGAGATCGCCAAGTCGAACATCCTGCTGATCGGCCCGACCGGCTGCGGCAAGACCTACCTGGCCCAGACGCTCGCGCGCCGGCTCAACGTGCCGTTCGCGGTCGCCGACGCCACCGCTCTGACGGAGGCCGGCTACGTCGGCGAGGACGTCGAGAACATCCTGCTCAAGCTCATCCAGGCCGCCGACTACGACGTCAAGCGCGCCGAGACCGGCATCATCTACATCGACGAGGTCGACAAGATCGCCCGCAAGGCCGAGAACCCGTCGATCACGCGCGACGTGTCCGGCGAGGGCGTGCAGCAGGCGCTGCTGAAGATCCTGGAGGGCACCGTCGCCTCCGTCCCGCCGCAGGGCGGCCGCAAGCATCCGCACCAGGAGTTCATCCAGATCGACACGACGAACGTGCTGTTCATCGTGGCCGGCGCCTTCGCCGGGCTGGAGGACATCATCTCCTCGCGTGCAGGCAAGAAGGGCATCGGCTTCGGCGCCCCGCTGCACTCCAAGGGCGACGACATCAACCTCTTCTCCGAGGTGCTGCCGGAGGACCTGCACAAGTTCGGCCTCATCCCGGAGTTCATCGGCCGCCTCCCGGTCGTCACCACGGTGACCCCGCTCGACCAGGATGCGCTCATGCAGATCCTGACCGTGCCGAAGAACGCGCTCGTGCGGCAGTATCAGCGCATGTTCGAGCTCGACGGCGTGCAGTTGGAGTTCGAGCACTCGGCCCTGGAGGCCATCGCCGACCTCGCGGTGCTCCGCAAGACCGGCGCCCGCGGCCTCCGCGCGATCATGGAGGAGGTGCTCGGCCCGATCATGTTCGAGGTGCCGTCCAGCTCCGAGGTCGCCCGGGTTGTCGTCACCAGGGAGGCCGTGCTGGAGAACGCGGCTCCGACTATCGTCCCGCACCGCCCGCGGCGCGAGGAGAAGTCGGCGTAAGCGTCGCCGGCTTGATCAGGAACTCGGGCGCCTTCGTCACCATCAGCCACGCCGGGAGCACGGCGAGCGACAGGATGGGCAGCACCAGCAGGTTCTGAGTGACGGCGACGCCGATGAAGATGGCGATCCAGCCGTCCCGGGTGACGGCGAGCGTGATCCCGAAGACGCCGGCGGCGACGGCCACGGGCAGCGGGATGCCCGGCACCAGGGCGACGGCGAGCGTCCCGATCGCGGCGCCGATGAACACGGCCGGGAACACGCGGCCGCCGCGGAAGCCGGCGCTGGCCGCGACGAGCAGCGCGGCCAGTTTGACCACGATGATCAGCACGAGCTGCCCCGTCGGGTAGTCGGCGCGGTTCACGACGAGCGTGCCCATCTGCTCCAGCCCTTTGAACAGGGTGATCGGCCCGCCGAGCGCGCCGAGCAGGCCGAGCACCACGCCGCCGGCGAGCGTGACGAGCAGCGGATGCCGCAGCGCATGGAACGCCCGGTGGATCAGCGGGAACAGCACGGCGCCGAGCAGCCCCAGCGCGGTGGAGACCACCCCGATGATCAGCGCGGCCAGCACATCCCAGCCGGTCACCTGCGTGTACGACGGCATCGGGATCCCGAAGTGCGGGTGCGCCAGCAGCGTCATGGTCAACGAGCCGGCGGCCGCCGAGACCAGCGGCAGGAACAGCTTGTCCCACAGCGCGCCGCCACCCTTCACCGCCGCGACGACGCCCGTGAAGACCAGCGCGGCGGCCACCGGGGTGCCGAACAGGGCTCCGATCGTGCCTGCGGCGGCCATCAGCATGACGATGCGCGCCGGGACGGCCTTCCAGAGCCGGCCGACCAGCGCGACCAGGAGGCTGACGTTGATCGCGATGATCGGGTTCTCCGGCCCGAGGCTTACGCCGCCGGCCAGCCCGAGCACCGCCGCGAGGGCGAGCGAGGGAACGGCCCCGACCTTCAGCGGCGTGGAGACGAGATCCGTCGTCGCCGAGTCGGGCCCGGCGTGGCCGGGGACGAGCCAGACCGTCAGGCCGACCGCGAGGCCGGTGACGGTGAGGATCAGGAAGATCCACCAGCCCGACGACGGGTCGATCCCGAGCGCCTTCGGGAGCGAGGTCCAGATGCCGTCGTCGATGACCGCGGCCAGCTCGTCCACCGCCCACAGGGTGAGCGCGCTGACCACGCCGATGACGACCGCGGGGATGGACAGGAGGAGCAGCGACCGCACGGAGGGCGCGGCCAATTCCGGTTCCGGTGCCGTCGAGGTCATGCTGCTGCCCCCTTCTCGCGTTGCGCTCAGGCTAGAGGGCCACGCGGGAAGGGGGCTAGGTGCAGTTCGGGACCGGCGGCTCAGCCGTCGAGGCCGCGGCGCTTCAGCAGCGGCTCGATGACGGCGTCACGCCCGCGGAAGTCGCGGTACGCCTCCAGCGGGTCCTTCGAGCCGCCGACGCCGAGGAGGCGGCCCCGGAACCGGTCGCCGTTCTCGCGGCTGAGGCCGCCGTTCTCCTTGAACCACTCCACCGTGTCGGCGTCGAGGACCTCGCTCCAGATGTAGGAGTAGTACCCCGCGTCGTAGCCGCCGGAGAAGGTGTGCGCGAAGTAGGTGCTCGCGTAGCGCGGCGGCACGGCCGGGTTGTCGAGGCCGACCGCCGCGAGGGCCGCCGCCTCGAACGCGGCGACGTCGGTCACGGTGTCGTCGGCGGTGATGGCGTGCCACGCCTGGTCGAGCAGGGCGGCGGCGAGGTACTCGCTCGTCGCGAAGCCCTCGTTGAACGACTCGGAGGCGTGCAGCTTGTCGATGAGCTCCTGCGGCATCCGCTCGCCGGTCTCGTGGTGCACCGCGTAGTTCGAGACGATCTCGGGCCACAGCATCCACATCTCGTTCACCTGGCTGGGGAACTCGACGAAGTCGCGGAAGACGTTGGTGCCGGCGAACTTGGGGTAGGTGACGTGCGCGAACAGGCCGTGGAGGGCGTGGCCGAACTCGTGGAACAGCGTGTTGGTCTCGTCGTAGGTGAGCAGGGTCGGCTCGCCGGCGGCCGGCTTCGGCACGTTGAGGTTGTTGACCACGACGGTCGGGTAGCCGAGCAGCTCGGACTGCGAGATCAGCGGGTTCATCCAGGCCCCGCCGCGCTTGGAGTCGCGGGTATAGAGGTCGAGGAGGTACAGGCCGAGCCCGGAGCCGTCCTCGTTGCGCACCTCGAAGACGCGCGCGTCCGGGTGGTAGGCGACTAGGTCGGGCCGTTCCTCGAAGGTGATGCCGTACAGGCGGGTGGCGGCGAAGAAGACGCCGTCGCGCAGCACGCGCTCCGCCTCGAAGTACGGTCGCATCGCCGCGAAGTCGACGTCGTAGGTCGCCTGGCGGACCGTGTCGGTGAGCTTCGCCCAGTCCCAGCTCTCGACCGTCTCACCGGCGCCGAGCTGTTTCTGGAGGTCCGCCTGCTCGGCGCGCGCGTTGCGGGCGGCGGGAGGCGCGAGCCGACCGAGCATGTCCGCGACCGCCTGCGGGGTCCGCGCCGTCTCGTCCGCCGTGACGAAGGCGGCGTGCGTGTCGAAGCCGAGCAGGCGGGCGCGCTCGGCGCGCAGCCGCGTGATCTCCAGCACCAGGTCGCGGTTGTCGTGCTCGCCGCCGCGGATGCCGCGGGAGCGGGAGGCCGCCATGATCCGCTCGCGGGAGCGGCGGTCGGTGAGGCTCGCGAGCCACGGGTGGCCGGTCGGCAGGACGAGGGTGACGACGTACTTCCCGTCGAGTCCGCGCTCGCGGGCGGCCTCCGCTGCCGCCGAGAGCTCGCCTTCGCCGAGGCCGTTCAGCTCCTCGGCCGAGTCGAACACGACCGCGAGCTCGTTGGTGTCGGCGAGCAGGTTCTTCTCGAAGCGCGTCGTGAGCGTGGAGAGGCGCTGGTTGTACTCGCGCAGCCGCTTCTTCTGCTCGTCGTCGAGCCCGGCGCCGGCGAGGGTGAACTCGGTGAAGTAGCGCTCGATGAGGTACACGCCCTCGGCGTCGAGCCCAAGGTCGTGGCGCCGCTCGTGCAGCGACGCGATGCGGGCGTAGAGCGCCGGGTTCAGGCGGATGGCGTCCTGGTGGGCGGAGAGCAGGGGAGCGATCTCCTCCTCCAGCGCGTTCGTGAAGTCGGTGCTGTCCGACGAGCTCTTGTTGAAGAACACCTCGGCGACCCGCTGCAGCACCTGCCCGGAGCGCTCCAGCGCGAGCATCGTGTTCTCGAACGTCGGCTCGTCGGGGGAGGACGCGATCGCCTCGACCTCGGCCAGCTCCTCCGCGAAGCCCTGCTCGAACGCGGGGCGGTAGTGCTCGTCCCGGATGTCGGCGAACGGCGGGAGCTGGTAGGGGAGCGGACTGGGGGAGAGGAAGGGGTTCGAGGAGTCGGCCATGCCCTCAGCCTAGAGGCACCGAATGTTCACCCGGCACGCCCCGGTGGCGGTCGCGGCCGAACCTAGGATGGCCGCATGAAGGTCGTCGATCGGTATCTCCACGGTCATCACGCGAGCGTCCTGCGGTCCCACGAGTGGCGGAATCTGGCGAACTCGGGCGCCTATTTCGCCGGTCTGCTCCGCCCGGGGATGACCGTCCTCGACGTCGGCAGCGGCCCGGGCACGCTCACGTTCGACATCGCGGCGCGGGTGGCGCCCGGCGCGGTGACCGGCGTCGACCGGAGCGCCGACATCGTGGCGCACGCCACCGGGGCCGCGAGCCGGCGCGGTGCCGCGGGCGTGTCGTTCGCTGTGGGTGACGCGTACGCGCTCGACTTCCCGGATGACTCCTTCGACGTGGTGCACGCGCACCAGGTGCTCCAGCACCTCTCGGATCCGGTGGCCGCGCTGCGGGAGTTCCGCCGGGTCGTGCGCCCGGGCGGCTTCGTCGTCGCACGCGACGTGGATTGGGGCGGCACGATGTGGGCGCCGAAGCTGCCCGGCCTGGCCGAGTGGATGCGGATCACCCAGACGATGCAGCGCGGCAACGGCGGCGAGCCCTTCGCCGGCCGGTTCCTCCGCGCCTGGGCGCTCGACGCCGGCTTCGCGGACGTGACGAGCTCCGCGTCGGTGTGGTGCTTCGCGTCGGACGAGGAGCGGCGCTGGTGGGGCGGCCTCTGGAGCGAACGGGTGACGCACTCCGACTGGGGCGCGCAGGCGCGGGAGGCGGGCGAGGCGGACGCGGAAACGCTCGACACGGTCTCCCGGGCCTGGCTGGAGTGGGCCGCGGACGCGTCGGGGTGGTACGGGATGCCGCACGGGGAGATCATCGCGCGCGGCTGAGCCGTCCCTTCCGAACACTCGGTTGCAAAGAGTTGATTGCAAACGAAGAATTGCAAAGAAATGCTTGCAAAGAACTCTTTGCATGGCTACTCTGGTCCCATGTCCACCGATGACGAGTACGAGCCGCACTTCGAGTCTCTCGGCATGCCCGCCCTGCGCGCGCTCGCCCACCCGCTGCGCGTCGAGATCATGAACGAGTTGTCCGACTTCGGCCCGGCCACCGCCTCCATGCTGGCGGAGCGGCTGGGGGAGTCGAGCGGGGCCACCAGCTACCACCTCCGCCAGCTCGCCAAGCACGACATCATCGTGGAGGACACCGAGCGCGGCAGCGGCCGCGAGCGCTGGTGGCGGATGGCGCCGGGCGGCGTCACCATCGGCGGCGCTGAGACGCTGGAGACGCCCGCCGGCCGCGAGGTCACTGAGCAGATCTCGCTGAGCTGGGCGCAGAACAACGACCGCCGGCTCACCTCGTACCTGCGCCGCGGGCTGGACACCTTCGGGCCGGAGTGGGTGGAGGCCTCGGCACTCTCGACCTCCCACCTGGAGTTGAGCCGCGACCAGCTCGCCGAGTTCGCCACCGAGTACTACAAGCTGCTCAACCGCCTCAAGGAGAAGTGGAAGACCGAGCCGGCCGGCGAGCGCAAGCGCATCCAGGCGCAGTTCAACGCGTTCCCGCTGGTCGAGCAGGAGCACCGCGCGGAGGAACGGCCGTGACCACGGCGACGACGGAGAAGACCCGCCTCGGCGACGGCTTCGGCCGGCTCTGGAGCGCCGCCATCGCGAGCAACCTCGCCGACGGTATCGGCCGCACCGCGGTCCCGCTGATCGCCACCACGCTGACCCACGATCCCGCGCTCATCGCCGGGCTGACCGCCGTGACCTTCCTGCCCTGGCTGCTGTTCGGCATCCCGGCCGGGATGCTGCTCGACCGCGTCGACCGGCGGGCGGCGATGGCCGCCGCCAATGCCGTCCGGTTCGCCGTCGCCGCCGTCGTGGCGCTGCTCATCGCCACGGACGCGCTGACCATCTGGAGCCTGTACGCCTGCATCCTCGCCTTCGGGCTCGGCGAGACGGTCTTCGACACCGCGACCACCACGGTCACGCCCAGCATGGTGACCCGCAGCCAGCTCGACCGGGCGAACGGGCGGCTCCAGTCCGCCGAGATCGTCGTGGAGAACTTCATCGCGACGCCGATCGCCGGCTTCCTGTTCGCTGCCGCGATCGCGCTGCCGCTGTGGCTGACCGGCGCCGGGTTCCTCATCTCGGTGCTGCTCGTCCTCACCATTCCGGTGGCGGCGGCGCGCGCGCACCTGATCGGCGAGGAGGGCGGGGAGGCCGCGCCTCGCCCGCGGCTGGGCGCTGTCGTGCGCTTCCTCTGGGACGACCGCTTCCTGCGGAAGATGATCGTCCTCACGTCGATCACCGCGTCCGCGCTGGCGTTCGCGCAGGGCAGCGTCGTGCTGCTGCTCCTGCAGACCTACGCGCTGCCTGCGTCGCTGGTCGGCGTCGTCACCGCGGTGATCGGTGCGGGCGCGCTCGTCGGCGCGCTGTGCGCCAGCGGGTTCGTGACCCGGTTCGGCCGCGGGCGCGTGATGTACGTGGCCATGCTGCTCGGCGGCCTCGGCCTCCTGGGCGTCGGGCTCACCGACAACATGGTGGCCGGCATCCTCGCCTACGCGCTCGGCGCCTTCGGCGTCGCGGTGTGGAACGTCCCGTGGGGCGCGCTGCGGCAGGCGATCGTGCCCGGCGCCATCCTCGGCCGGGCGATGGGGATCGTCCGCACCATCGGCTGGGGACTGACGCCGATCGCCACGGTGCTCGGGGGCTTCGTCGCCCGCGTCGACCTCCGCCTGCCGTTCCTCATCGGCGGCGTGGTCGTGGTGGTGCTCGCCCTGATCGCCACGCGCCTCCTGCTCAGCGCCGGCCGCTACGGCCAGGCCGCTGAGGCCTCAACACCAGAAGAACAGACCATCCCGGAAGGAACCGCATCATGACCGCCATCGCCGTGCCCGTGCACCGGCCGTTCAGCCACCGCGCAGCACTCCGGCTCGGTCGCGCCCTCACCGCGTGGGGGATGCGCCAGCCTGCCCGCCACAACCGTCACGCCGAGCTCGTCGCGACCGTCGAGCAGACCCGCGACCGGGCCGCGCGGACGCTGCCGCAGCTCCCGCGCTGAACCGCCGGCCGGCTACGCCTCGTCGTAGTCCGAGGGCTCGGTCTCGACCACCTGCGTGATCGTGGCCGAGTCCTCGTGCGCGTTGTAGCGGATGATCGTGCCGTCGTCGAGCTCGACGACGGGGTTGCCCTCCAGCCAGGTCAGCGTCCAGCGCCAGCCCGCGGTCTCGATGTCGGTCGCCGCGAGCTCCTCCTCGACGGTGGAGACGGCGTAGGTCACGACCTCGGGGAGGTTCGCCGGCGGGGTCTCGCCAACGGCCCAGCGGGTCCCGAGCTGCATCAGGCGCTCTCGGCGTTCTGGGCGGCCGCGAGGTCGATCTCGTACGTGACCCACGCGGTCCTGCTCGCGACCGAGTCGTAGACGCGCTGCGCGTCCGCGTTGTCGGTCGCGGTGATCCACTGCACGACGCCGAGGCGGCGTTCCTCCGCGAGGGCGCGGACGGCCGCGATGAGCTGGTGGCCGACGCCCTTGCTGCGCTCGTCCTCCAGCACGTAGAGGTCGTCGAGGAAGAGCCCGCGGTCGCCCTCCAGCGGCCGGGCGAACTCGCGCACGTTGGCGAGGCCGACGATGCGGTCGCCGTCCACGGCGACGAAGCCCTGCTCCTCGTGGTCGGGATCGCTGAGCCAGGACCACAGGACGAGCGCCCTCTGGTCGGTCAGCTCGGTGTCGTAGAACTCCGCGTACTTCGCGTACAGGTCCAACCAGGCGAAGAAGTCGCCATCCTTGACCGGTCGAACTACCGTCGACATCAGCCCCTCCGTTCGCCTTGCTCCCCGGCTCAGGAGTCCGGGAGTCGTATCGACCCTATCGCGGACCCGTTCAGGGGACGAGGTCGTAGGTGACCCACTTCGTCTTCTCCGCCACACGATCGTAGAGGCGGCGGGCCGTCTGGTTGTCCTTCGCGGTGATCCAGCGCACGACCGAGAGGCCGCGCTCCTGGGCCAGGCCGCGCAGCTTCTCGAGGAGGGCGGTGCCAGCCCCTTCGCCGCGCGCCTCCGGGAGGACGAACAGGTCGTCGAGGTAGAGACCGGTGCTGCCGTCGAGCGGACGGGCGAACTCGCGCACGTGGGCCAGGCCGATCGGGGTGCCCTCCGCGTCGACCGCGAAGTAGGCCTCCAGGCTGTTCTCCGCGTCGGTGATCCAGCTCCACACGAGGAGCGCCTTCTCATCCGTCACGGGGGTCTCGTAGAACTCGCCGTAGCCCGCGTAGAGGTCGAGCCAGGTGAAGAACTCGTTGTCCTCCACGCGCCGAACGTCAGCCGTCATCGTTCCTCCTCGCTCAGCGTCTGCGCAAGGAGGATATCCGTTACTTCGAGCGTGTCGGCGGCTACGAAACGCAGTTCTGCGATTCTGCCCACCGAAGCCAGGTCCGCCGAGGCCGACTCGATGGCGGCCAGTTCGTCCGCCGGCGCGCCGATGACGGCGGAGTCGACGGGCGTGCGCTGGGAGGCCTTGGCGGCCGTCTTGGCGCCGCGGATGCCCGTCAGGGCTCGGCCGACGACGGTGAGGACGGAGCGGGCGTCATCCCAGTCCTCGGCGACCTCGGCGGTCTGCGGCCAGGGCGCGAGGTGCACGGATCCGGTCTCCGACCAGCTCCAGGCCTCCTCGGACGCGAACGGCAGCACCGGCGCGAACAGGCGCAGGAAGGCGGACAGGGCCGTGCGGAGGGCGACCACCGCGGACACCTGGCCGGCGTTGTGCTCGCCGTAGGCGCGCTCCTTGACCAGCTCCAGGTAGTCGTCGCAGAACGTCCAGAAGAAGGTCTCGGCCGTCTCCAGCGCGCGGGCGTGGTCGTAGCCCTCCAGCGCGGTGGTGGCGTCGGTCACGACATCCGCGAGCTGCTGCAGCATGCTGCGGTCGAGCGGCGCGGTCACCTGGGCGAGGTCGAGCGACTCCGGGGCGTCGAAGCCGTGGATGAACTTCGCCGCGTTGAGCAGCTTGATCGCCAGGCGGCGGCCGATCTTGATCTGGGTCGGGTTCTGCGGGTCGAACGACGCGTCGGTGCCGAGCCGGGAGGACGCCGCCCAGTAGCGCACCGCGTCGGAGCCGTGCTTCTCCAGGATGTCGGCCGGCGTGACGACGTTGCCCTTCGACTTCGACATCTTCTTGCGGTCGGGGTCGACGATGAAGCCGGAGATCGCGGCGTTGGACCACGGCGCGACGCCGTGCTCCAGCTGCGAGCGCAGCACGGTCGAGAACAGCCAGGTGCGGATGATGTCCTGGCCCTGCGGGCGCAGGTCGAACGGGTAGACCGCCTGGAACAGCTCAGGGTCGTCCACCCAGCCGCCCGCGAGTTGCGGGGTCAGCGAGGAGGTCATCCAGGTGTCCATCACGTCGTGCTCGCCGACGAAGCCGCCGGCTTGGCCGCGCTGCGACTCCTGGAACCCCGGCGCCGGGTCGGAGGACGGGTCGACGGGGAGGCTGTCCTCCGCCGGCAGGATCGGCTGGTCGAACAGCGGGTTGCCCACGCCGTCGAGCGGGTACCAGACCGGGATCGGCACGCCGAAGAAGCGCTGGCGCGAGATGAGCCAGTCGCCGGTGAGGCCGTTGACCCAGTTCTCGTAGCGGACGCGCATAAAGTCGGGATGCCAGTCGAGGCTGCGGCCGAGCTCGATGAGGCGCTCGCGCAGCTTCTCGTCGCGGGCGCCGTTCTTGACGTACCACTGGCGCGTCGAGACGATCTCCAGCGGCTTGTCGCCCTTCTCGAAGAACTTGACCGGGTGCTGGATGGGCTTGGGCTCGCCGACCATGTCGCCGGAGGCGCGCAGCAGCTCCACGACGGCCTGCTTGGCCGAGAACACGGTCTTGCCCGCGAGCTGCGCGTAGGCCTCGCGGCCCTCGTGGCTCTCGATCGCCGCCGGCGGCTCCGCGATGATGCGGCCGTCGAAGCCGATGATCGCGCGGTTCGGGAGGTCGAGCTCGCGCCACCAGGTGACGTCGGTGATGTCGCCGAAGGTGCAGATCATGGCGATGCCGGTGCCCTTGTCGGGCTGCGCGAGGTGGTGGGCGACCACGGGCACGTCGACGCCGAACACGGGCGTGCGCACCGTCGTTCCGAACAGCGGCTGGTAGCGCTCGTCGTCCGGGTGCGCCACGAGCGCAACGCACGCGGGGAGCAGTTCGGGACGGGTGGTCTCGATGTAGATCGGGCCGTCGGCGCCGTGGAAGCCGACCCGGTGGTACGCGCTCGGCTGCTCGCGGTCCTCCAGCTCGGCCTGCGCGACGGCGGTGCGGAAGGTGATGTCCCAGAGGGTGGGGGCGAGGGCCTGGTACGCCTCGCCGCGGGCGACGTTACGGACGAAGGCGAGCTGCGAGGTGTGCAGCGCCTCCCGGCCGATGGTCCGGTAGGTCTGCGACCAGTCCACGGAGAGCCCGAGCGTGCGCCAGAGCGCCTCGAACTGCTTCTCGTCCTCCACGGTCAGCCGCTCGCACAGCTCGATGAAGTTGCGGCGCGAGATCGGCTTCTGGTCGGCCGCCTTGGCGCTCTTGTTGTCGCCGCCCTCGAACGGAGGCACGAAGTCGGCCTCGTACGGGAGCGACGGGTCGCAGCGCACGCCGTAGTAGTTCTGGACGCGGCGCTCGGTGGGCAGGCCGTTGTCGTCCCAGCCCATCGGGTAGAAGACGCGCTTGCCGCGCATGCGCTGGTAGCGCGCCACGATGTCGGTGTGCGTGTAGCTGAACACGTGTCCGATGTGGAGGGAGCCGGAGGCCGTGGGCGGCGGAGTGTCGATCGAGTAGATCGCGGCGCGGCCGGCGGCGATGGCGCCGTCCCGATCGAATTCGAAGGTGCCGTCCTGCTGCCAGCGACCGCCCCAGACGGCCTCCAGGCCCTCGAGTGCTGGCTTGTCGGGCACGGGGTTCGCGGCGGTCATGGCTCTCCGATTCGATATGTGCGGCACCGCGTCAGGGGTGCCTAAGTGTGTGGGTCGCGTTAAAGCGTACCGGAGCGCGCCGAAGGGCACGTCGTTGTCACTTCCAGGCGCGAAAAGCGACAACGACGTGCCCCTCGATTGGTTAGGCGGCTGCGGAGGCCTCCACGGCTTCGATGGTCTGGGCGTCGGTGGTGCCCTCGTCGATGATCGGGCGACGGCGGCCAGCGGCCCAGGCGGCGACCAGCGTGATGATCGACATGACTGCGAGCACGACGCCCGGGTGCCACCACGCGTTGTGGACGGCCTGGCCGAACACCAGCGTCAGCGCCGGCACGAACGAGGTGACCAGCGCGGCGACGCTGTACGCGACCGAGAGCGCGCTGTAACGGATCGGGCTCGGGAAGAGGTCGGACATCAGGCCGCCGAGGCCCGCCCAGGACAGGGTGGGCAGGATGCCGCCGATGATCATGCTCCCGACGAGGATGCCGAACGACGCGCTCTGCAGCAGGAAGTATATCGGGAAAGCGACCACGAGCGTGCCGATCGCGCCGATGGCGACGACGCGCGCCGAGCCGATCTTCGCGGCCCACAGCCCGAACAGCGGGATCGTGACGAGCTGCAGCAGCCCGCCGATCGTGGTCGCCACCAGCAGGTCCTGGAACTTGAACCCGAGCACGGCGGTGCCGTAGTCGACCATGTAGGTGTTCATCAGCGAGTACGAGCCGATACCGAGCACGGCGGCGCCGATCGCGATGACGAACGCGACAGGGGCCTTGGTGAAGACGTCGAGCACCGGGAAGCGGTCGCGGCGGCCGGTCTCCACGAGCTTGCGGAACACCGGGGTCTCGTCGATCGACCAGCGCAGGTAGAGCGAGACCAGCAGCAGCGGGAACGCCGTGAGGAACGGGATGCGCCAGCCCCACGACGCGATGTCGGCCGGCGACATCGTCAGTGTCAGGACGATGAAGACGACCGCGCTGAGGATGGAGCCGACCGGCGAGCCGAGCTGGGGGAGGGCGGCGTAGAAGCCGCGGCGCTTCGGGTTGGCGTACTCGGTCGCCAGGAGGATCGAGCCTCCCCACTCGCCGCCGAGCGACAGGCCCTGGACGAGGCGCAGCAGGACGAGCACGACCCCGCCGACCCAGCCGGCGGCGGCGTAGGTCGGCAGCACGCCGACGAGGCCGGTGCTGATCCCCATCAGGAGGATCGTCATCAGCAGCACGGGACGGCGGCCGATCCGGTCGCCGAGGTGGCCGAAGACGACGGCGCCGACCGGGCGGATCACGAAGCCGGCCGCGATGGCCAGGAAGCCGGCGAGGACGCCGCCGAACGGGCCGAGCGGGGTGAAGAACAGCGGGCCGACGAAGAAGGCGGCGAAGTACGCGTAGAGGTAGAAGTCGTACGATTCGAGGGAGGTCCCGACGAACGATGCGATGGCGACGCGGCGAGCGGTGCCCGGCGTGATGCCCGGGCGATCGGTCTCGCTGACGGCGAGCGTGGGGGTGGAGGTCACGGGTGTCCTTCTGACGGGGGTATTTGAACCGGGTCCAATATTAGGCGTGAGGAGACAACGCATCGTGACACCGCGGCATTCCGACGGCCAGGGCGCGCCCGGATCCGGCCGGCCCCGCGCCTCGTCGCGCCGCATGCTGGCCGAGGCGGCGGGCGAGCTGTTCCTGGAGCAGACCTACGCCGGGACGACCGTCGACGACATCGCCCGCCGGGCCGGCGTGAGCCGGGCGACGTTCTTCAACTACTTCTCCGCCAAGAGCGACCTGCTCTGGCTGGAGGTCGACGAGTCCCTGGCGGCGTTGCCCGCCATGCTCGCCGAAGCCGGCGACGACGTGGAGCCGATGGCGGCCGTGCTCGCCGCGGTCCTGCGGCTGGCCGACGGGTTCGGGCCCGAGCGGCTCCCGCTCGCGGTGACGCAGGTGGAGCTGATGGGCACCGACGCCGAACTGCAGGCGTCCGCACTGCCGCGCTTCCTCTCCGTCGTGCGTCAGGTGGCCGCCGCGATCGCCCGGCGGTCGGGCGACGATCCGGGCGGCCTCCTGCCCCGGGCGGCCGCCACGGCGGTCGTCGGAGCGGCGGTCGCGGCCGCGGGCGTCTGGGCGCGCGCCGGCGTGGGCCGCGGCCCGCTGACCCCGGTGGTGCGCGACGCCATCGAGCCGGTGTGCGCCGGCTACGCGGCGGCGCTCGCGAACCGATAGAATGGTGCGAACGACGTCGACCCGGCTATCACCGGCGAGTCTTCGGAAGAACGGCGGGCCCTCGCCCGCTCAGTAGAACCGAACGGGGCAGGCCCGTCACAGCCGCAGAACGAGAGGCTTCATCCGGCGCCGCAGGCGGAGGGGGCAAGCGGGGTGGTACCGCGACGGGCGTGCGAGCGTCCGGCGTCCTCGTGCAGATCACGACTGCCAGGAGAGAGATGCCGTACCCCAAGTCCGCACCGGACGGAGCGCCCGAGCCCACGGGGCGCCAGCCTCAGGACGTCACGCCGTCCCCGGTCTTCCCGGAGATCGAGACCGATGTCCTCGCCTTCTGGGCGGAGGACGGCACCTTCCGCGCCTCGGTCGAGAACCGCGAGGGCGCGCCCGAGTGGGTCTTCTACGACGGCCCGCCGTTCGCCAACGGCCTCCCGCACTACGGCCACCTGCTGACCGGCTACGCCAAGGACGTCTTCCCGCGCTTCCAGACGATGCGCGGCAAGAAGGTCGAGCGCCGGTTCGGCTGGGACACCCACGGGCTCCCCGCCGAGCTGGAGGCGGAGCGGCAGCTCGGCATCACCGACAAGAGCCAGATCGAGGAGATGGGCCTCGCCGCCTTCAACCAGGCCGCGAAGGACTCCGTGCTGCGCTACACGCGCGAGTGGCAGGAGTACGTCACCCGTCAGGCGCGCTGGGTCGACTTCGACAATGACTACAAGACGCTCGACACCTCCTACATGGAGTCGGTGATCTGGGCGTTCAAGCAGCTCCACGAGAAGGGGCTCGCCTACGAGGGCCACCGCGTCCTCCCGTACTGCTGGCGCGACCAGACCCCGCTGTCCAACCACGAGCTGCGCATGGACGACGACGTCTACAAGATGCGTCAGGACCAGACCGTCACCGTCACCTTCCCGCTGACCGGCGCGAAGGCGGAGGCCCTCGGCCTCACCGGCGTGCGCGCCCTGGCCTGGACGACGACCCCGTGGACCCTGCCGACCAACCTGGCGCTCGTCGTCGGGCCGGACATCGAGTACGCGGTCGTCCCCGCCGGCCCCAACGGCGCGGGGGACGTGCACGGGCGCGCGATCGGCCGGCACAGCGCCGGGCTGCGCGAGGAGGACTCGCTGAGCGGCGAGTACCTGCTGGCCGTCGACCTCGTCGGCAACTACGCGAAGGACCTCGGCTACGGCTCCCCGGAGGCCGCGCGCGACGCGGTCAGCCGCACGGTCCGCGGCCGCGAGCTGGAGGGCGTCACCTACGACCGGCTCTGGGACTACTACGCCGACACCGAGAAGTACGGCACGCAGAACGCGTGGCAGATCCTCGTCGACGACTACGTGACCACCGAGGACGGCACCGGCATCGTCCACCAGGCCCCCGCCTACGGCGAGGACGACCAGCGCGTCTGCGAGGCCGCGGGCATCCCGGTGATCATCTCGGTGGACGACGGCGCGCGCTTCCTCGCCGAGGTGCAGGACGTGGCCGGCCTCCAGGTCTTCGAGGCGAACAAGCCGCTGACCACGCTGCTGCGCGAGGACGGCCGGCTGCTGCGCCAGGCGAGCTACGAGCACTCGTACCCGCACTGCTGGCGCTGCCGCAACCCGCTGATCTACAAGGCGGTGTCGAGCTGGTTCGTGCGCGTCACCGAGTTCCGCGACCGGATGGTCGAGCTCAACCAGGGCATCAACTGGGTGCCGGAGAACGTCAAGGACGGCCAGTTCGGCAAGTGGCTGGCCGGCGCCCGCGACTGGTCCGTGTCCCGTAACCGCTACTTCGGCTCGCCGATCCCGGTGTGGAAGAGCGACGACCCGGAGTTCCCGCGGGTCGACGTGTACGGCTCGCTGGAGGAGCTGGAGCGCGACTTCGGGAGGCTGCCGGTGAACGCCGCGGGCGAGCCCGACCTGCACCGCCCGTTCATCGACGAGCTCACCCGGCCGAACCCGGACGACCCGTCCGGGCGCTCGACCATGCGCCGCATCCCGGACGTGCTCGACGTCTGGTTCGACTCCGGCTCGATGCCGTTCGCGCAGGTGCACTACCCGTTCGAGAACCACGACTGGTTCGACAGCCACAACCCGGCCGACTTCATCGTGGAGTACATCGGGCAGACCCGCGGCTGGTTCTACCTGCTGCACACGCTCGGCACCGCGCTGTTCGACCGCCCCGCGTTCACGAACGTGATCTCGCACGGCATCGTGCTCGGCAGCGACGGCCAGAAGATGTCCAAATCGCTGCGCAACTACCCGGATGTCAACGAGGTCTTCGACCGCGACGGCTCCGACGCGATGCGCTGGTTCCTGATGTCGAGCCCCGTGCTGCGCGGCGGAAACCTCATCGTCACCGAGGAGGGCATCCGGGAGGGCGTCCGCCAGGTGCTACTGCCGCTGTGGAGCACGTGGTACTTCTACTCCCTGTACGCGAACGCCACGGGCTACGAGGCGACGCGCTCGACGGCGTCCACCGACGTGCTCGACCGCTACCTGCTCGCCAAGACACGCGACCTGGTGGAGGCCGTGACCGCCGACCTGGAGGGGCTCGACTCGACGCTCGCCTCGGCCAAGCTGCGCGATTTCGCCGACGTGCTCACCAACTGGTACGTGCGCCGCTCGCGTGACCGGTTCTGGACCGGCGTGGCCGAGGACGGCTCGGGCGCCGAGGCGTTCGACACCCTCTACACGGTGCTGGAGACCCTGACCCGGGTCGCCGCCCCGCTGCTCCCGCTGGTCAGCGAGCGCATCTGGAAGGACCTCACCGGAGGCCGCAGCGTGCACCTCGAAGACTGGCCCGACGCTGAGGAGTTCCCGGCCGACGACGCACTGGCCGACGCGATGGACCGCATCCGCGCGATCAGCTCGACCGCGCTCTCGCTGCGCAAGCAGTCCGGCCGCCGCGTGCGCCTGCCGCTCGCGTCGCTGACCGTGGTGGCATCAGACGCGGACGCCCTGCGGCCGTTCGAGGGCATCCTGCGCGACGAGCTCAACGTCAAGGCGGTCGAGCTGGTCGAGCTCGCCGACGACAGCGCGGACGCCTACGGCATCACCAGCAAGCTGACCGTGAACGCCCGCGCCGCGGGTCCCCGGCTCGGCAAGCAGGTGCAGCAGGTCATCCAGGCCGCCCGCGGCGGCGACTGGTCGGAGCACGACGGAGTCGTTACCGTGGGCGGCGTGGAGCTGGTCGAGGGCGAGTACGAGCTGGTCCTGGAGACCGCTCAGGCCGACGACGAGGCGACCTCGGCGCTGGCGCTGCTGGCCGGCGGCGGCTTCGTCCTGCTCGACACGGCCACGACGCCTGCACTGGAGGCCGAGGGTCTGGCCCGCGACGTCATCCGCGCCGTGCAGGACACCCGCAAGGCGGCCGGGCTCGACGTGAGCGACCGGATCGAGCTGAGCGTCGCGTTCGAGCACGACGACGACGTGGCGGCCATCGCGCTCGCGGGCGAGGCCGTCGACATCGCGGCCGAGACCCTGGCGCTGGAGTTCGAGTTCGTCTCGGCGGGGGAGCGCTCCGGCGACGGCCGCGACGACTTCAGCAAGGACTTCGCCGCGGGACTGTACGCGAACGCGGGCCGGTTCACGGTCGGCGTGACGAAGGTGGAGGCGACCCGATGACCGACGACGACGACCTGCGCGAGGAGGCCGAGGCGGTCTACCAGGCGCTCCTCGCCCGCGTCGGCGAGGGCGCCCCGGAGCGCCGCCTCGACGCGACCCGCCGTGCCGTGGAGCTGCTCGGCGACCCGCAGCGGGCGTACCCGATCATCCACATCACCGGGACGAACGGGAAGACCTCGACCAGCCGGATCGCCGAGAGCATCCTGCGCGCCTACGGCCTGCGCACCGGCCTGCTGACCAGCCCGCACCTGGTGCGCTTCAACGAGCGCATCATGATCGACGGCGTGCCGATCACCGACGAGGCCCTGGTCAGCAACTGGGAGGACGTCCGCCCGTACCTGGAGATCGTCGACGCCGAGCTGCAGGAACAGGGCAAGGCGCCGCTGACCTTCTTCGAGGCGCTCACCGCGCTGGCGTTCGCGGCCTTCGCGGACGCCCCGGTCGACGTCGCCGTGATCGAGGTCGGCATGGGCGGCGAGTGGGACTCCACCAACGTCGGCGACGGCCAGGTGGCCGTCTTCACGCCCATCTCGCTCGACCACACCAAGCAGCTCGGCAACACGGTGCGGGAGATCGCGCGCACCAAGTCGGGCATCATCAAGCCGTCCGCCGACGTCGTGACCTCGGCGCAGGCCCCGGAGGCCATGACCGAGCTGGAGGAGGCCGCCCGGCTCACCGAGTCGACCCTCGCGGCCCAGCCGCAGGCGTTCGACGTCGTGAGCACGCAGGTCGCCGTCGGCGGCCAGCTGGTCACCGTGCGCGGCCGAGCGGCCACCTACGAGGACGTCTTCCTCCCGCTCTACGGCGATCACCAGGCGCAGAACGCCGCGGTGGCGGTCGCGGCGGTCGAGACCTTCCTCGGCCGCGGCACCCAGCCGCTGAAGACGGACCTGGTGGAGGAAGGCTTCGCCACCGCCACCTCGCCCGGCCGCCTCCAGCTGATCGGCGTCGAGCCGACCATCCTGGTCGACGCCGCCCACAACCCGGCGGGCGCCGCGACCCTCGCCGACGCGCTGCGGAGGTACTTCGACTTCGACGAGCTCACCTTCGTGGTCGGCAGCCTCGGCGACAAGGACGCCCGCGGCGTCATCCGCGCTCTCACCCCGGTCGCGACGCAGTTCTTCGTGACGGAGCCCGCGTCCGACCGCGCCCTGCCGGCCGAGGACCTCGGCGACATCGTGCGCGAGGAGGCCGGCGACGAGGCGACGATCGTCTACAGCGACGGACTCGACGCCCTGGAGGCCGCCCGCGAGTGGGCGGGTGAGGAGCCGCGCCGCGCCGTGGTCGTCACCGGCTCCATCGTGCTGGTGGGCGCCGCGATGGCGTACGCCGACGAGCAGGGCTGGAAGGACGCGACCGCGTGAGCGACGCCAAGCAGCCGCGCGCCCGCCGGCAGCGCTCCCTGCGCGAGAGCCTCGGCTCGATCGTGCTCGGCTTCGAGCTGATCGTGGTCTTCCTCGGCGCGCTCGTGCTCTTCGGGCTGAACGCCCTGCCCGCGTGGGCGGCGCTCGGCGGGGGAGCGCTCGTGGTCGTGCTGATGATCGCGGCCATCGGGCTCATGCGGAACCGCGTCGGCGTCGTCCTCGGCTGGATCGTCCAGCTCCTCGTCGTCGCCGCCGGCTTCCTCCAGCCCGCCTTCTTCATCGTGGGGGCGATCTTCACGGCCATGTGGACCTACTGCATGATCGTCGCCTCCCGCATCGACCGGAACAACATCGACCGGAACAACCGAACGGAGACCAGATGACCACCGCCGTCGAAGAGACCCTCGTCCTCGTCAAGCCCGACGGAGTCGCCCGCAACCTCACGGGCGAGATCCTGCGCCGCATCGAGGCCAAGGGCTACTCGCTCGTCGACCTGCGCATGCTGCAGGCCGACCGGGAGCTGCTCGCGAAGCACTACGCCGAGCACGAGGGCAAGCCCTTCTACGAGCCGCTCGTGGAGTTCATGGAGTCCGGCCCCGTCGTCGCCCTGCGCGTCGCGGGCAACCGCGTGATCGAGGGCTTCCGCTCGCTCGCCGGCGCCACCGACCCGACCACCGCGCTGCCCGGCACGATCCGCGGCGACCTGGCCCGCGACTGGGGCCTGAAGGTGCAGCAGAACCTGGTCCACGGCTCGGACTCGCCCGAGTCGGCGCAGCGCGAGCTCGCGCTCTGGTTCGGCTGAGCAGTCGCCGAAACGAGAACGGCTCCCGGCCTCATGGCTGGGAGCCGTTCTGCGTTGTCGGGCGGGTCAGACGAACGCGCGGTGGATCCAGTCGAGCTGGATCTGCGCCAGCACCGCGACGATCGCGTAGCTGACGATCGTGATCAGCGGCACCCAGCTGTAGAGGGTCCCGAAGAACCGGCGCGCACGCTCGGGGACGGGGATGTGCCCCTCCTTGAGGTTGTAGAGCGTCACCGCCCAGAACGTCGGGATGGTGACGGTCCAGGTGACCATGCACCAGGGGCAGAGCACGTTGAGCACGGTCAGCGACTCGGTGATGAGGAAGATCACCAGCACCAGGGCGAGCACGACGCCGGCGTTGAAGGCGATCCAGTACCAGCGAGCGAAGCGCCCGGCGGCGAACAGGCCGACGCCGACCGCGATGGTGGCCGTCCAGCCGGCGAGGCCGAGGAGCGGGTTCGGGAAGCCGAGGAGGGACCCTTGCCACGACCCCAGGTTCTTGCTGCAGCCGACGAGCACGTTGAAGTTGCAGGAGAGCTGGGCGTGGGAGTCCGCGAGCAGGTGGAACTTGTCCTGCGTCAGCATGAACGCGGCCCAGAAGCCGATGGCTCCGGCGACGATCAGGAAGATCGCGAGGGCGGTCGGGCGGCGGTACTCCACGGGAGCGGGATCGGTCGTCTGGTCGGCGGTCGCGGTCTTCGAGGCTGGCACAGTCGGATTATGGCATGACGCGGCGCGCCCGATCTGTGAACGCGGGTTGCGCCGGTCCACGGCCCCCGACATGCGATAATCGTTGGATACGTCGTCCCGGCAGCATGCCGGCCGACACGAACAGAAGGCTTGAGGGCGCCAGGTGCGCCCGAATGAACAGCCGGCCATGCAGGCCGGCACAAGACAAGGGAGAGCCGGACGCGGGTGCCACGAGCACCGGCAGTCCGAGCCAGGATTACGGCAGGCGCCGCGCGCGGCGCCTCCGACGGAGAGTACCCGGTGAGCGGGTTGCCGCCACCGGTCGAGGAGTGCACCAGCGATGGTGGAAAACGAGAATATCGACAGCACGAGCAGCAACGATGAGGGAGCGGGAGGCCGCAGGCGCCGGGGCATCTTCGGCAGCAGACGGGTGACCCGTCCGGCCGGGACCGCCGAGACGCCGGTGTTCGCCGGTGAGCGCGAGATCGCCGAGCAGGAGGTCGTCGCCGAGCAGGCGGTGACCGACGTGACGGTCGCCGTCACCGAGGAGACGGCCGCGGCCGTCCCCGCCGCGGAGTCCGCCGTCGACGTCGCGACGATCGCCGCCGACGGCCACGAGCCCCCGGCCCTGCCGGAGCGCCACGGCGAGGAGCCGGAGGCGGCCGGCGCCGTCATCCCCGGCCTGCCGCCGACCACGCTCCTGTTCCAGGCGCCTGACATCCTGCCGCTGCCCCCGCTCCCGGACGAGGAGCCCACCGGCACCATGCGCCGCCGCTCGCGCCGCCGCGCGGGCGAGAACGGCCGCACCGAGGCGAACGACCCGGCGAACACCGTCGTCAAGGTCCGCACGCCGCGCGAGCCGGAGCTGATCACCGAGCCGCAGAAGGTCAAGGGCTCGACCCGCCTGGAGGCCAAGAAGCAGCGCCGCCGCGACGGCCGCGACGCCGGCCGCCGCCGCCCGGTCATCACCGAGGCGGAGTTCCTGGCGCGCCGCGAGTCCGTCGACCGCCAGATGGTCGTCCGCTCGAAGGGCGGGCGCATCCAGATCGGCGTGCTGGAGGACAAGGTCCTGGTCGAGCACTACGTCGCCCGGTCGCAGGAGGCCTCCCTCATCGGCAACGTCTACCTCGGCCGCGTGCAGAACGTGCTGCCGAGCATGGAGGCGGCCTTCGTCGACATCGGCCGCGGCCGCAACGCCGTGCTCTACTCCGGCGAGGTCGACTGGGACGCGGTGGAGACCGGCAACCAGCCCCGCCGCATCGAGCTCGCCCTCAAGGCGGGCGACCGCGTGCTCGTCCAGGTCACCAAGGACCCGGTCGGCCACAAGGGCGCGCGCCTGACCAGCCAGATCTCGCTGCCCGGCCGCTACCTCGTGTACGTGCCGAACGGCTCGATGAACGGGATCAGCCGCAAGCTGCCCGACACCGAGCGCTCGCGGCTCAAGAAGATCCTCAAGGAGGTGCTCCCGGAGAGCGCCGGCGTGATCGTGCGCACCGCCGCCGAGGGCGCCACCGAGGAGCAGCTCACCCTCGACGTCACCCGCCTCACCGCGCAGTGGGCGGACATCAGCCGTCAGGTCGAGACGCAGCAGGCGCCCGCGCTCCTGCACAGCGAGCCCGACCTTCTGATCAAGATCATCCGCGACGTCTTCAACGAGGACTTCCAGAAGCTGGTCATCGCCGGCGACGACGCGCGCCAGACGATCGAGAGCTACCTGCGCCAGGTCGCCCCCGACCTGATCGACCGCGTGGAGGCCTACACCGGCGACCGCGACGCGTTCGACGAGTACCGGGTCACCGAGCAGATCGAGAAGGCGCTGGAGCGCAAGGTCTGGCTGCCCTCCGGCGGCTCCCTGGTCATCGACCGCACCGAGGCCATGACCGTGGTCGACGTCAACACCGGCAAGTTCGTCGGCTCCGGCGGCAACCTGGAGGAGACGGTCACCAAGAACAACCTGGAGGCCGCGGAGGAGATCGTCCGCCAGCTCCGGCTGCGCGACATCGGCGGCATCATCGTCGTCGACTTCATCGACATGGTGCTGGAGTCCAACCGCGACCTGGTGCTGCGCCGCCTGATCGAGTGCCTGAGCCGCGACCGGACCAAGCACCAGGTGGCGGAGGTCACCTCGCTCGGCCTCGTCCAGATGACCCGCAAGAAGCTCGGCCTCGGCCTGCTGGAGACCTTCAGCGAGGCCTGCGAGGTCTGCGCCGGCCGCGGCGTGATCGTGCACCACGACCCGGTGGTGAAGCACCGCCAGCCGCAGCAGCAGCAGCCGCAGGGCGAGCGCCGCCGCGGCCGTGGCGGCAGCGGGAACGGCAACGGCGGCGGTCAGCAGCAGGCGAGCGTGCCGCACACCACGGGCACGCACGCGATCACCGACGACGCCAAGAACGCGCTCGCGCAGATCGCGGCCTCGACCATCCACCCGCACCACGAGGGGGAGGCCGCACCGGCCGAGGCCGCGCCCGCTCCCGAGGCGCCCGCCGCCGACGCCGCGCCCAAGAAGCGCCGCCGCAAGGGCAAGGGCCCCCGCGACGAGCAGCGTCCGGCCGAGGCCCCGGAGGCCGCTGCCGAGCCCGCCGCGGCACAGGAGTCTGCTCCGGCTGCCGACGAGCACCCGCACCTGGACTTCCCGGTGATCGACCTGCCCGAGCCGACCGCCCCGGTGGCGCAGGCTCCGGTCGCGACCGCTGTGGAGACCGAGCTGCTGCTCGACTCCGTGCTGGACTCCCTCCCGCAGCCGAAGGCGCCGGGCCAGGGTCGCAGTCGAGGCAGCCGCCGGGCGAGCACGGCCGTCATCAGCGGCGGCCAGATCGCCGGAGAGCGCCGCGAGGACTGATCCGCCCCTCGTGCGCCGTCGCCGACTCTGTCAGTGACGGCGCACGCGGTCGCGCGCCCGCACACGCAGGCCGCTGGCGATGAGCCGGGCGACCAGCTCCTTGCCGCCGACCGCCACCGCTCCCGCCGCCACGAGCTCGTCGTAGCGGCGGTCGGGCACGTCGTAGTGGTCGAGGTCGAACGCGCGCGCCGGGACGTTCGCGGCGACGGCGAACGCGTGCAGCTCGTCCAGCGAGGAGTCGCTGACCAGGTGCGACCACAACATGCCGTGGGCGGGCCATGCCGGGGGATCGATCAGGACCGTCATACAATGATTGTAGGAACCGGTCCCGTCCAGGGTTCCGGTCGGTCTCGACGCCCCCTCGCTGAATTGACGGGTCGTGCGGCGTCGGGTAAAGTTGACCGTTGGTGTGTGCCGGTAGCCCGGTGCACCTCCACGGTTTTCTGAGAGCCACCCGCCGCCATCGGCGGGCGAGAGCTCGCCAGTAACTCCCTGAACAAACAAGAGCAGGACAGGTCCACGGCATCGCCGGGGGAGCTGATCCCCGACGAAAAGGTACGTGAAAGTGGTTTACGCAGTTGTGCGCGCCGGTGGCCGGCAGGAGAAGGTCGAGGTCGGCACCATCGTGACGATGGACCGCATCAAGGCCGACAAGGACGGCAACGTCGAGCTGGCCGCCGTCCTGCTCGTCGACGGTGACAAGATCACCTCCGACGCGAAGTCCCTCGCCAAGGTGACGGTGACCGCCGAGGTCCTGGGCGACCTGCGCGGCCCGAAGATCGTCATCCAGAAGTTCAAGAACAAGACCGGCTACAAGAAGCGCCAGGGCCACCGTCAGGAGCTCACGCGCGTCAAGATCACCGGCATCAAGTAGCCGACAGAGAACCTCTCGAGGAGAAGAAGACATGGCACACAAAAAGGGCGCGAGCTCCACTCGCAACGGTCGTGACTCCAACGCGCAGCGCCTCGGCGTGAAGCGCTTCGGCGGCCAGACCGTCAACGCCGGCGAGATCCTGGTCCGCCAGCGCGGCACGCACTTCCACCCGGGCGCGAACGTCGGCCGCGGTGGCGACGACACGCTGTTCGCCCTCTCGGCCGGCGCGGTCGAGTTCGGCACCAAGGGCGGCCGCAAGGTCGTCAACATCGTGGCCGCCGAGGCCTGAGCCTCACCCACGACAGCACTTCACGGATGGGCGGGCTTCGGCCCGCCCATCCGTCGTTATACAGAGATCTGAGGAGCACCCATGGCCACGTTCGTGGACCGCGTGACATTGCATCTGCGCGCGGGCAACGGCGGAAACGGGTGCGTCTCGGTCCGCCGCGAGAAGTTCAAGCCGCTCGCCGGCCCCGACGGCGGCAACGGCGGCAACGGCGGCGACATCGTGCTTGTGGCCGACCCGCAGGTCACCACGCTGCTCGGCTACCACCGCCACCCGCACCGCTCCAGCGACAACGGCGGCTTCGGGATGGGCGACCACCGCAGCGGCTACACCGGCGTCGAGCTCGAACTGCCGGTTCCGGTCGGCACCGTCGTCAAGTCGCCCGACGGCGAGGAGCTCGCCGACCTGACCGAGCCGGGCATGCGCTTCGTCGCTGCCGCCGGCGGTCTGGGAGGGCTCGGCAACGCCGCCCTCGCGACCCAGAAGCGCAAGGCTCCCGGGTTCGCGCTGCTCGGCACGCCCGGCTGGGAGGGCGACGTCCTCCTGGAGCTGAAGACCGTCGCCGATGTCGCGCTCGTCGGCTACCCGTCCGCGGGCAAGTCGAGCCTGATCGCCGCGCTGTCGGCGGCAAAGCCGAAGATCGCGGACTATCCGTTCACCACGCTGCACCCGAACCTGGGCGTCGTGCAGGCCGGCGATGTGCGCTACACGGTCGCGGACGTCCCCGGCCTCATCGAGGGCGCGAGCGAGGGCCGCGGCCTCGGGCTGGAGTTCCTGCGCCACGTCGAGCGGTGCTCCGCCCTCCTGCACGTGCTCGACTGCGCCACGCTGGAGCCCGGCCGCGACCCGCTGAGCGACCTGGAGGTCATCCTCGGCGAACTGGCCGCCTACCCGGTGCCCGAGGGCCAGGTGCCCCTGCTGGAGCGCCCGCAGCTCATCGCGCTCAATAAGATCGACGTCCCGGAGGGCCGCGAGCTGGCCGACTTCGTCCGCCCCGACCTGGAGGCGCGCGGCTACCGCGTGTTCGAGATCTCCACGGTCAGCCACGAGGGCCTGCGCGCGCTGTCGTTCGCGCTGGCCGAGCTGGTGGAGGATGCCCGTGTGGCCGAGGCGGCGGAGGCGGAGATCCGCCCGCGCATCGTCATCCGGCCGAAGGCCGTGGACGACTCCGGCTTCACCGTCAAGGTCGAGGGCGGCTCCGACGGCCCCGTCTTCCGCATCCTCGGCGCGAAGCCGGAGCGCTGGGTCGCCCAGACCGACTTCGCCAACGACGAGGCCGTGGGCTACCTGGCCGACCGGCTCGCCAAGCTGGGCGTCGAGGACCGCCTCTTCACCGCGGGCGCCGTCGCCGGCTCCACGGTCGTGATCGGCCGCGACAACGGCGTGGTCTTCGACTGGGAGCCGACGCTGACCTCCACGGCCGAGCTGATCACCTCGCCGCGCGGCACGGACGCGCGCATCGACGCGAGCGCGCGCCCGACCCGCAACCAGCGCCGCGAGGAGTACTTCGAGCGGATGGACGGCAAGGCCGAGGCCCGTGCCGAGCTCCTCCGCGAGAAGGAGGCCGGCCTCTGGCAGGACGACGACTACGACGACTACGACGGCCAGGACTCCGGATCCCGGGGTGAGGCGGAAGGCGGGACGGCCAGGCAATGACGATCGACCAGCGCGCCCAGGTCCCGACCGCACGACGGATCGTCGTCAAGGTCGGCTCGTCGTCGATCAGCGGCGACAACGCGGGGCAGATCGGCCCGCTGGTCGACGCCCTCGCCGAGGCCCACGGCCGCGGCTCGCAGGTCATCCTGGTGTCCTCCGGCGCGATCGCCACCGGCATCCCGTACCTCTCGCTGGACGGCCGCCCCACCGACCTGGCCACCCAGCAGGCGGCGGCCGCCGTCGGCCAGAACGTCCTCATCTACCGGTACCAGGACAGCCTGGACCGTTACGAGATCGTCGCGGGGCAGGTGCTGCTGACCGCGGGCGACATGGAGAACCCGACCCACCGCAGCAACGCGAAGCGCGCGATGGAGCGGCTGCTCGACCTGCGCATCCTGCCCATCGTCAACGAGAACGACACCGTGGCCACCCACGAGATCCGGTTCGGCGACAACGACCGGCTCGCCGCGCTGGTGGCGCTGCTGGTGGAGGCCGACCTGCTCGTCCTGCTCTCTGATGTGGACGCGCTCTACACGAAGCCGCCGCAGGAGCCGGGCGCCGAGCGCATCGGGCACGTCGGCTGGCAGGACGAGCTCGCGGGCGTCGAGATCGGCTCCACCGGGCTGTCCGGGGTCGGCACCGGGGGAGCGCTGACCAAGGTGTCGGCCGCGCGTCAGGCCGCCGAGCGCGGGACGGCCGTCATCCTCACGGCGACGACCCTCGTGGCCGAGGCGCTGCGCGGCGAGACCGTCGGCACCTGGTTCGCTCCCGCGCCCAGCTCGGACGCCCCGGCGGCCACCGCTCCGGCGCACGACCCCGAGGCCGCTGAGGCCGCCACGGCCTAGACTTGACGCATGTCCTCGACCGTCGCCGCCCCCACCTCGCTCGCTGATCGCCTGGCTGCGGCCAAGGCCGCGTCGCTGCCGCTGGCGACGGCGACGACCGAGCAGAAGAACGCGGCGCTGCGCGCGATCGCCGAGGGCGTCGTCGCGGCCGAGGAAGGCATCCTCGCCGCCAACGAGCTCGACCTCGCCAACGGGCGTGAGAACGGGCTCTCCGCCGGCCTGCTCGACCGGCTGACGCTGACCCCGGCCCGGCTGCAGAGCCTCGCCGACGCGGTGCGGGAGGTCGTCGGCCTCACCGACCCGGTCGGCCAGGTGGTGCGCGGCAGCGACCTCCCGAACGGCGTGAAGATCGCCCAGACCCGCGTGCCGTTCGGCGTGGTCGGCGCGATCTACGAGGCCAGGCCGAACGTCACCATCGACATCGCGTCGCTGGCGATCAAGAGCGGCAACGCGGTCGTCCTGCGCGGCGGCACCGCGGCCCTCAACACCAACGCCGTGCTCGTGGAGGTCGTCCGCGACGCGCTGGCGAGCGCCGGCCTCCCCGCCGACGCCGCGCAGACCATCGACGAGTTCGGCCGCGACGGAGCCGCCGAGCTGATGCGCGCCCGCGGCCTGGTCGACGTGCTGATCCCGCGGGGGAGCGCCGACCTGATCCAGGCCGTCGTCACGCAGTCGAGCGTCCCGGTGATCGAGACCGGCGCCGGCGTCGTCCACATCGTGCTGGACGAGAGCGCGCGCGAGGACTGGGCGGTCGACATCGTCCGCAACGCCAAGGTCCAGCGACCCAGCGTGTGCAACGCCGTGGAGACCCTGCTGGTGCACCGGAACGCCGCGGAGCGTCTGCTGCGCCCCGTGCTCGGCGCGCTCGCGGAGGCCGGCGTCACCATCCACGCCGACGAGACCGCGCTGCCGTACGCCCCCGGCGGCGTCCCGGTCACAGACGAGGACTACGCGACCGAGCACATGAGCCTCGACATCTCGGTGCGCGTCGTGGACGACCTCGACGCCGCCATCGCGCACATCCGCCGCTACTCCACCCAGCACACGGAGGCGATCGTCACCAACGACCTCGCCAACGCCGACCGCTTCCTCGCGGAGGTCGACTCGGCGGTCGTCATGGTCAACGCCTCCACCCGGTTCACCGACGGCGGCGAGTTCGGCTTCGGCGCGGAGGTCGGCATCTCCACCCAGAAGCTGCACGCGCGCGGCCCGATGGGGCTGCCGGAGCTGACGAGCACCAAGTGGATCGTGCGCGGGTCCGGCCAGATCCGCGGCTGAACGACCGCTAGACTGAGGAACGGCCTCGCGCCACCGCGCCTTCATCACAGCGCCCCCGAAAGGAACACCACCGATGTCCCAGTTGACGACCATCATCGCCGCGGCCGCAGCGGAGACCCACGTCGAGCTGCCCATGCCCACCTGGGCCTACGGCACGATCGCGATCGTCACCTTCCTGTGCCTCCTCGGTGTCATGTTCAGCTTCCGCGACGTGTCCAACCGGCACAGCCACCGCTCGGCCCCCGACGCCGCGGCGCACGCCACCGCCCCGGGCGCCACCCACCACGGCACCGGTCACCCGACGCAGGGGCACTGAGGCCTCACCGACCCCCACACATGGAGCTGACCGAGAAGAGCCGTCCACGCATCGGCGTGATGGGCGGCACGTTCGATCCGATCCATCACGGCCACCTGGTCGCCGCGAGCGAGGTCGCGCAGTCGTTCGACCTCGACGAGGTGGTCTTCGTGCCCACCGGCCAGCCCTGGCAGAAGGGCGAGGTCACGACCGCCGAGCACCGCTATCTGATGACGGTGATCGCCACGGCCTCCAACCCGCGGTTCACCGTCAGCCGGGTCGACGTCGACCGCGTCGGGCCCACCTACACGATCGACACCCTGCGCGATCTGCGCGCGGAGCGACCGGACGCGGAGCTCTTCTTCATCACCGGCGCCGACGCGATCGCGCAGATCCTGAGCTGGCGCGATATCGACGAGCTCTGGAAGCTCGCGCACTTCGTTGCTGTGAGTCGCCCGGGACACGACCTCAATATTTCTGGATTGCCGAAACAGGACGTAAGCTTGTTGGAAGTTCCGGCCCTGGCGATCTCGTCCACCGACTGCCGGAGCCGGGTGAGCAGGGGATTCCCCGTCTGGTACCTCGTCCCCGACGGGGTGGTCCAGTACATCTCCAAACATCACTTGTATCGGAGCGTGGAATGACGTCATGGCCTGAACAGCCAGCGGAAGCGAGCCAGCCGCCGCAGACACGGCGACAGGCCAGAGAGAGCGAGCGTACGGCGGCTCGTCAAGCGGCGCGCCGCGCGGGCACCTCCGAGGCGACCCCGGCGGGGGAGATCCCCGAGACGTCGGCGACGCCCGGCGCCGAGGCGCAGGCCTCCGATGAGGAGCAGGCTCCCGCCATCCCCGCCTCCGCGTTCGCCGAGCCCGGCGTCTCGTCGGGCGGCAGCTTCGACAACCTCCTGTTCAGCGCTCCGCAGCGTCCGGCCGCCGACCCCGGCTCCGACGCCTCGTCGTTCGACCTGTTCCGTCAGGCGCCGGACCCGTCCAAGCCCGAGCCGGTCACGCAGCCGATGTCCGTGCTGCCGTCGTCCGCCGCGGCTCCGGTCCGCGCCACCTCCCCGCAGATCACCACGGCTCCGTCTACGGCGTCGGACGACGAGTCCGATCCGACCGGCGAGCGCACGCTCACCCGCCGTGAGCTGCGCGCGATGCTGCAGGCGCAGGCGGCGAACCAGGCGAGCCACTCGCCGGCCATCGCCGAGCCGATCATCCCCGTGACCTTCACCGATGAGACGGCTCCCGTGTCCGCGGCGCAGCAGGCCGACACCGCGGTGACGTCCTCTCCGGCGTCCGTCTTCACCGGCTTCGGGTCGCAGGCCGCTGCCGCTCCCGCGCCGGCCGCTGCCGTGCCCGCCGAGGCGGACGAGGACGTCTCCGCCCAGGAGCGCCGTCCGTTCACACCGCCGACCGGTCACTGGTCGACGGCGGCCGAGCTGGAGGACGGCTCCGAGCCGATCACCTCCCGCAACGTCGGCCACTCGACGGCGGCAACCACGACCAACGCGCTCATCCTCCCGTCGCTGCCGCAGGCGGACGCGACCGGCCCGCTGACCAGCACGGGCGAGATCCTCGTCACCGGCTCGATCGACCTCCCGCGCACGCTGGGAGCGACCGGCGCCCACGACCGCATCGACTCCTCGGACATCGACCGGCTGCTTGACAGCGAGGTGAACGAGTTCAACACCTCCGAGGTCGCGCCGGTGCGCGCGTCGCGTGCGATCAGCACGCACACGTCGACGCGCGGCGTGATCGCCCCGCCGAAGAAGCGCGGCAACGCCCTCCCCGTCGTGCTCATGGTGACCGCGGGTGTCCTCGCGGTCGGCGTGATCGGCCTGCTGATCGCGGCGTACGTGCTCCACGTCTTCTGATGACCCGCGAACGCCTCTTCTCGACCCGCACTCTCCCGAAGGACTCTCTGTGACCGCATCCCCGCACGCCCGGGACATCCTCCAGCTCGCGGCCGCGGCCGCCGACTCGAAGGGCGGCATCGACCTGGTGGCGCTCGACGTCTCCGGCCCGCTGCCGCTGACGGACGCCTTCCTCCTGGTGTCGGGCTCGGTCGAGCGCAACGTGATCGCGATCGCATCCGAGGTGGAGGACCGCCTCAACGACGCGGGCGTCCGCACGCTGCGCCGCGAGGGCAAGTCGGAGGGTCGCTGGATCCTCCTCGACTTCGGTGACCTGGTGGTGCACGTCTTCCACGAGGAGGACCGCATGTACTACGCCCTCGAGCGCCTGTGGAAGGACTGCCCAGTCCTCCCGCTGGAACTGCCCGTCCACAGCGCGGAGTAGGCAGCGCGGAGCGGCGGCACGCGCACACGCCCGGGCTGCACGACCGATTTACGTTGCGCCGCCCGCGTGTAGTACGCTTGATGAGTTGCCCGGGGGAGCCCGGACAGCGCAAGACAAACTGAATACGGGTCTGTGGCGCAGCTGGTAGCGCACCTGCATGGCATGCAGGGGGTCAGGGGTTCGAGTCCCCTCAGATCCACTTCTGGAAGGCCGTCTTCCGCGTAATCACGCGGAAGGCGGCCTTTTTCGTGGTCAGGCGTCATTCTCACGCTGTCGGGTGATCTCTTAGGTGAAGCACCACCTCGCACTCGCCGACACCTGCAAAGGAACGACCATGACCATCACCGATTCGAGCCGCAGGAGGCGTCGCCGACTGACGCCGCTGGCCCTCATCGCGGGAGCGGTGGGAACCGTGCTTCTCGCGCTCAGCCTCACCGGGACCCTGTCGGGGTTCGTGGCGAGCATCACCAACACGACGAACACCGCCGGCACCGGTGCACTCGTCATGCAGGAGAAGGACTCCACCGGCACCATCACCTGCCTCAGCACGAACGGCGGCTCGGTGTCGACCAACGCCGCCACCTGCTCGACCATCAACAAGTTCGGCGGCAACCTGGCGATGGTGCCCGGCACCGCGGTCTCCACGAACATCACGATCACCAACACGGGCACGGTGCCGGCGAACACGTTCACGCTGACCCCGGGCACGACGTGCACCCAGTCGGCGAACGGCGCCGCGAACGGGACCGCGACCGACCTGTGCGCGAAGCTGAACGTGGTCATCACCTCCGGGGCGACCACGGTCTACTCCGGCACCGTGGCGGCACTCGCCGGGCACGCGGCGTTCGCGCTGGCGACCCCGGTGGCGCCGGGCACGACGGTGCCGTTCACGTTCGCCGTGACGCTCGCGTCGACGGCGGACAACACCTACCAGGGCCTGCAGGCGTCGCTGCCGCTCACCTGGGCCTTCGCCAGCTGAGTCCGGTTCCCCCTCCCCACCCGAAGGGCCAGGCGGTGCAGCGTGCCACCCCCGTCGCGCTGCACCGCCGTCACCACCATGAACGCTCCCGCTCGCACCCGTGCCCGCCTCGCGGCGATCATCGCCGCCGGCCTGGTCGGCGCCCTGATCGCGATCCTCGTCGCGTCCTGGAGCGCGGGGTGGCGCTGGTTCATCGTCGAGTCACCCTCGATGGGTCGGACCGCCCCCGTCGGCACCCTCGTCGTCACGACACCCGTCGCGGCATCCGCCGTGCACGTCGGTGACGTCATCACCTTCGACCCGCCGACCTCCCCGGACGAGACCTACACGCACCGGGTGCGGGAGATCACCCCCACCGGGCAGCTGATCACCCGCGGCGACATCAACGGGGCGACGGACCCGTGGCAGCTCAGCGGACACGACCTCGTGGGCAGGGCCGCCGCGATCCTCCCGGGCTGGGGCTGGCTCATCCGCTCCCTGCCGTTCCTGTTCGTGGGTGGGGTGGTCGTGTGGGCGCTCACGGACTGGTTCGCGACCGCGCGCTGGCGGGCTCCGCTGCGCGTCATCGGCGCGAGCCTGGTGTTCGCCGTCACCGCCGCGATCCTCCGCCCGTTCGTGGGCGTGATGGTCCTGGCCACGCAGTCCACCCACCACGGGGCGAACGCGACGCTCGTGTCCACCGGGCTGCTGCCCATCCACGTGCAGGCCGTCGGCGGCACCGGCGTCGACCTGGTCAGCGGGCAGGTCGGATCCGTCCACGTGCCCCGCCTCGCCGACGACGGCTACTACCACCTCGCCGCCACACCTACGTTCAACCTCCTCGGCTGGATCATCGTCGGAATCGTCTGCGCGGCGCCGCTGCTCTGGTGCCTGATCGTCGGACTCCCCGGCGAGGAGCCGCAGTCCGCGGAGCCGAGGCCGGACGAGCCGCACCGCGGGAGGACCAGGCTGGGGGAGGCGACAGCGTGACGCTCACCACGCGCGTCCTCCGCCGCCTCCCGTTCCGCTGGCCGGTCGCTGTGGGGCTCGCGGCGATCGTCGCGCTCGTCGTCGTCTCCGGAATCGTGCCGTCCACGTCGGGCGGGTTCCTCGCGCAGGTGACGAACGCCACGAACACGGCAGGCACCGCGCCCTACTTCACCTGAAGGGCGGCGATCAGCGACCCCGGCCTGGGCCCACTGGTCGCCCTTCCGCTCACCGAGGCGGCGGGCTCCACCACCGCGACCGACATCTCCGGCACCTCGAACACCGGCACCTACCGCGGGCCGATGACCACGACCGGAACCCTCACCGCCTCGGACGCCTGCCCGCGCGACCCGGGCACGGCCTGGCAGCCTCGCGCGACCGTCAGCTACATCACGTCCGCGACGTCGCGCACCGCCCCGACCCAGTACTCGCTCGAGGTCTGGTTCAACACGCTGGCGACCGGCGGGACGCTCATCGGCTGGGGCGACACCAACACCACCGCCGCACCGCTGACGACCGACCGGCAGCTGTTCATCAACAGCACCGGGAACCTCGTGTTCGGCGTGCTCGACTCCAGCGACGTCAAGCACACCATCACGGCGCCGACAGCGCTCACCACGAGCACCTGGTACCACGCGGTCGCGACGTTCTCACCGGCGACCGGGATGAGGCTTTACCTCAACGGCGCCCTCGTCGCCTCCGACCCGACCGTCACGACCTCATGGTCGTACTTCGGCTACTGGCGGTTCGGCTACGACAACCTGACCGGCTGGGCCACGCCCACCCCGTCGTACTTCTTCCACGGGTCGATGCGATTCGCGGCCGCGTACTCCGCCGTGTTCACGCAGGCCCAGGTCACGGCCCACTACAACGCGGGTCGGTGAGTTCCGTGGCCGTCCGGCCGCCGGCTCATTCCGCCGCGACCGGCGGCAGCGCCCGGCGCCCGCCGCGCCGCGACGGCGGCTTCTCCCGCCGCCGCCCGAACACGATCACCGCGACCAGCGCCGCCACATAGGTCGCGACCGCCGCGATGCCCAGCGGGGTCCTGGCCGCGAGCGCGATCGTGCCGGCCACGGGGATGACGCCGACGAAGCTGCCGACCGACGAGACCACGTACGGCAGCGGGTCCTCCGTCGCGTTGGCGTCGCCCTTCAGGCGCAGCGTCGTCACGCCGCCCTTCGTCGCGGCCTCCTTGACGCGGTGCGTGATGAGGCCCGTGCCACCGTCCTGCCGCGGCACCGTGACGATGTCGCCCTTCACGACCTCCGACGCGGGGACCGTGCGGTAGAAGATCAGCGACCCGACCGGCAGTGTCGGCTCCATCGAGCCGGAGATCACGACGACCGGGCGCAGGCCGAACACCGCGCAGACGGCGACGGTCACGATCGCGACCGCGCCGAGGACGGCCGAGAAGGTGAGCAGGGCCGAGCCGAGCCACTGCCAGAGGGAGCGGCGGGGGCGCTCACGACGTCGACGCGCCATCGAACTCCACCTCCAGTGCGGTCTGACCGAAGTTGTAGGCGACGGTCGGCGGAGTGTCCTGGTAGTAGAGGCTGATGGTGAGATCGTGCCGGCTGCCGACGTTGCCGGCCACCCACGCGCTACCGTCGCTGAGCGCGGGCGCACCGCGGGGCGCGAGCCTCCCGATCACGCCCGACGCGCTCGCGACCGGGACGCCCTGGGTGGGGTCCGTCGCGCTCCCGCCGACCAGGAGCTGCCCGGTCGTCGTGTCCACGACGGTGACGAGGAGGAATCCGGTGATGTTCGGGCTGCTGCCCGCCTGGCCGTAGCCGGCCGGGTCCGACGGCTTGACAGTGACCGTCACAGCAGAGGCGAGGTCGGGGGAGTTGTTCGCCACCCCGAGGTTCACCGTGACCGTGCGGCCGGGCACGAAGCTGTCGTCGCCGGCAATCGGTACGGCTACAGCCTGACCCGGCTGCGCCTGGGCGACCTGCTCGCCCGGGAGGATGGAGACGATGTCGAACGGCGCGGAGCCGATGCCGTCCGGGCCGACGTTCAGCAGGGCGGAGTCCGTGAACGCGCTCATGGTCTGTCCTGCCGTGACCAGCGCGGCGGTCACGACCAGCGTGCCGGCGGCGACGGTGGCCAGGGCGATCCGTCTCTTCGGTGTCTTCCGGTGCTTCATCACGCCCCCGGCGGGATCATGGTCGTCAGCCCCTGAACGGCGGTCGTCGGCGTGGTGTTCGCCGCCCAGTTGTTGATGATGGACGAGTACGTGTTGTTGTTGCCGCCCGCGGTCCCGCCGCCCCAGTTGACGTAGGAGCCGTCGGCGTTCAGCGCGGCGCCGGAGTAGCCGAACGCGCCGACGGCCTTCACGCTGCTGCCGAGCGGGAGGATCTGGGCGGGGGTGACCTGGTTGGTGGTCGACGGCGTGCCGAGGGTCGGGTCGGGGCCACGGCCGAACGAATAGCGGCCGTAGATGTAGACCTGGCCGGAGGCGCCGAGCACCTGGACATAGTCCTGGCTGGGGGCGACCGCTTCGACGGGGTCGTCGTTCGGCAGAGTCAGCGCTATCGGCTGAGCGCTGACGGGGCCGGAGACGTACGGGCGACCGTTGCCGTAGTTTGTCGCGTCGCCCCAGGTCACCAGGTGACCGCCGTCGAAGACGAGCTGGTTGCCGTAATAGTGGCCGGTGAGCGAGGTGATGGTGCAGGTGTCGGCGGCGGAGCCCATGACGACGCCGACGGTGTCGCACCCGGACTGCGCGAACGCCGACAGGATGGTCGACCGGAACGGGGCGTTCCGGTTGACGCCCAGGTTGTCTCCGGACGGATCGGACGCGAACGACGATCCCGAGTTCGCCCAGCCCCACCAGAACACACCGGTGGTCGAGTCGTTGGGGTTGAAGTTGCCGCGGACCGCCCAGCCGTTCCACATCCCGGCGCCGATGCTGTGCACGCCGGACATGATCAGGGACGGCGTCGGCGAGGACGCGGTCGCCGTGCCCTGGCCGGTGATCCCGCGAGCCTGCGGGTACCCCCAGGTGTAGAGATCGCCCGTGCTGGTGAGCGCCATGAAGACGCCGGAGGACGAACGCAGGTCCACGACGGTACCGGGGATGGTGACCGGGCCGGGCTGCGTGTACGGGATCGGCGAGCTCGGGCGTCCCATCACGTTGTTCGCGTTGCTGCCGCCCCAGGTGTAGACCGTGCCGTCGTCGGACAGCGCGGCCAGCCCGGTGTAGTTGATGTCGGTCGGGTAGTAGTCGTCGAGGCTCGTGCCCGCGATGCGCACGATGTAGCGGTGGTTCCGACCGGTGTAGCCGGTGTTCGGGAGGATCACAGGCGACGGCGGGGCCGTGGAGGGGACGGTCAGCGTGCCGTTGCCGGCGAGGCCGTTCCCGCGGAAGCCCCACACCCAGAGCGTGCCGTCGTCCTGGAGCGCGGTCGCGGTGTTGGCGAGGTACGTGTTCGTCGGAACCATCCGGGTGCTCTGGGTGGTGAGCGGCGACTGGACCGCCGAGGTCTCCGCCTGGGCGGTGTCCCGGTAGGCGGCGGACGTGGACGGCACGATGAGGAGCGCGGTGAACGCCGCGGCGACGAGGCCGACGACGCCCGCGACGCGAGGTCCGGTACGTCTCAGCGCCGGGCGTCTGCGCGCCGCTCGATCGAGCGATGGGCGTTTCATACCTGTTCACCGGCCTTTCGACGACGGAGTCGGAGCAGGACGCCCGCGACGAAGAGCGCGAGCGGGACGCCGACGCCGATGACGGTGAGACCGGTGTCGGCGAGCGGCGGGGTCGGGGCGGCCTCCAGCGAGCTGAGCCGGAGCGTGAACTGCGCGCTCAGTCCCTGGTACTCGTTCCCCGCGGCCGAGTCGAGGACGACTTCGCCGGAGACGGTCTTGGCGCCGCCGCCCGCGACCGTTCCGAGCGGTACGGCGTCGCCGCCGATCAGCCGGCGCAGCGGGGTCTGGGGGATCACGGTCACCCCGTCCACCCGCACGCTGACCTGCAGCGCGTCGTCGATCCGGGAGGCGTCGCCTGCGACGTCCAGCACCGCGAGGGAGACCGTCGACGCGGAGGACGACGGGTTCTGCACCGTCGCCGACCACTCGCTCTGGTGGCCGGGCCCCGGCATCTGCACGGTCACGATTTGCGTTGCGGCAGGTGCGGCGGCGGCAGGCAAGGTTCCGCACAGGCTGAGCAGCGCGACGGCGGCGACGATGACGGCGCGCCTCACGAGGTGGCCCCGTCGAACCGGACACCGAGCACGAGGGCCCGGTTGAAGACGTAGGGGTTCCCGATCGCGTGCGGCAGGGACACCTGCACCTCGATGGCTTTGGGAACGGATTGACTCCAGCCCGTGACGACAGGCGGGGACGCGTTGATCGCGGCGGCGGTGGAGGCGCTCGCGACGGCCGTCCCGTCGACGGAGATCGTGTAGAGCGCGTAGTCGTAGGGGTCGGCTCCCGGCCCGGTCGCGCCCGGGTCGCTCGGCCTGCTGCCGGGGTACGCGTTGTACAGCGTGATGCGGACGGGGCCGGTCGCCGGGGTGGTCGTGACGACCCGCAGGTCCACCGTCGCGGCCGAGGCGAGCGTGATGGCGCCGCTTCCCGAGGTGTCGAGCGCGAACGGGGTGGGGTTGCCCTCCTGGACGGCCCCTCCCGAGTCGAGGAACGCGATGTTGTAGCCGCCACCGATTGCGCCGTTCGTGCCGAGTCCGGGCGTCGACTGATCGGTGAACGCGGCGGAGGTGGTGCCGATCGCGGAGGCGCCGAGGACGACGCTGAGGCCGAGGAGGCCGGTCGCGGCGAGCGCACCGCGCCGGGGTCGCGTGGAGGTCGAGGCCGCCCGCCGCCCGCTCACAGGCTCGCCCCGGTGAACATGAGCCGGATGGGGGTCGTCGAACCGTTCACCGACGCCGGCGCGTCGGCCGGCAGGGTGACCTCGACGTCCAGCACCCGGTCGGCGCCGGGCGCGGTGGCCCCGGTGAGCGGGATGTCCGCCGCGCCGGTCGCCGGTACTGCGGCCGCGTACACGTGGCCTCCTTCGGAGATGGTGAAGCGCAGTTCGGGGAACAGGGGGTTGGGGGACGCCGGGTCGACCAGGTGGACGCTGATCGCTCCGGCGAGTCGCGGGCTGTTGTTGCGGACGGCCACACGGGCCTGGACCGAGGAACCGGGTTCGAGCACCGTGGCCGGCAGTGCGACCACGACCGGGTCGGGGCGGCCCTGCTGCCATTCGGCGGCGGTCGGCGTCCAGCCGGGCAGGTCGCTGCCCGCCGTCTGCAGGTCGAAGGTGTTGCCGGTTCCGTCCAGCGCGACGGTGACGTCGGTCCAGTTCACTGTGCTCGCGGCGGTGACGGCGATCGCCGAGGCGACGCAGACTCCCGCCAGTGACAGTGCAGGACGACGCCACCGTCGCGCCGGCATGGTGGATGAGGGCATCAGGTCAGGGAGTCGAGGTGCCGTTGAACTGAGCCTGGATGTAGGCCTTGGAGCCGTTCAGGTCGTTGTCGGTGTAGGTGGACCCCGACTCCGCCTGGGTGAGCAGCCGCACCTCGATGGTCACGTCCGACTGCTCGCCGGCGGCGAGGCCGTTGAGCGCGAGGGTGCTGAGCTGGGCGTACGTCTGGTCGGTCACGCTGATCGGCGTCGCCCCCAGGGAGGTCGCCGGCTGCGTGATCGTGAACCGCAGGCTGGCCAGGTAGTTCGGATCGGTGACGTCCGGGGGTGCGTCCGGGAGCTGCAGGAGCCCGAGCGACAGCGTCGAGTTCAGCGTCGCGGACGCGTTCCTGACGGGGATGTCGACCGAGATCGGGGTGCTCCCGGGGAAGAGCGTGTTCGCTCCCACGAGCTCGATCGGCGCGCCGGCCGGGGTGTTCGCCTCCTGCCACGAGCCGGGGATCTGCGCACCGGTGACGGGGTCGGTGTCGACCACCTGGATGTTGTACTGATCGGCGCCGATCCCGTTCGCCCCGAGGTTCAGGTTCGCGAAATCGGTGAAGGCGGCGGCGGTGATCCCGGCCGCGACGGCGACGACGGCGCCGAGGCCGATCACCGCCTTGGTCCTCCTGGACATGCCGTGCTTCTCGGGCGCGGCGGCTTGCTGCGTCATTGCTCTCCCTTGGTGTCTCGGACGGCCTCGCCGTCATCAGGGACGTGACGGTAGCACCGCGGTTTTCCGGTGCCGGGGCGCGGGAATCCGGGATTCTTCGGAGAGTGGACGGCCGGCGATCACGGCTGAAGGCGTGGGATTCGTCTGGGCTTTCACCCTCGCCGCGCCCGGGCGTGTCGCGGCGACGGCCGCGCCTCACGCACGGGTGAGATTCGCCGGTGGAGAGAGGATCCGGCTCTCACCTCACGGGCGGGGACTCGACCGTGACGCGGATGCCGTCGGTGGTTCCGCGGATGCGCGCGCTGTGGACGCCGGCCGGGCCGGGAAAGTCCGGGCCGCGCCCCCAGAGCTCAGTGCCGGCCGCGTAACGCGCTTCGACCGACTCCTCCGTCATGTCCGGGTCGTGCCAGAGCGGCAGGATCACCTCGCACTGGACGCCCCGCCCGTCCGCGATCGTGCAGGCGGCGGCGTCGCTGTCCGCGGTCTGCTGGAGGAAGGTCCGGAGCTCCGCCTCGTAGGTCGCCAGGATCGGGCCGGCCTCGTCGGCCGGGGGCGGCGGATCCTCGCCGGCCAGCGGCAGGCCCACGAACCCGTTGAGCGCGCTCGCGCTGTCGGCGGCGCGGGCCGAGAATGCGGTCCGCGGGCGCGCGAGGCGGTCGGCGACGTCGGTGACGGAGGTCAGCAGGCGCGCCACGGACTCCGGATCGCTCGTCTCGATGTCGACCCGGGGTCGCTCGTCGGTGCGCTGCTCGGTGTGGACGATCCGGGACACCTGCGGCTGGGCCGCGAGCTGGTCCAGGGCGCCGAGCAGCTCCAGGGACGGGCCATCGGCGGCGATCTCCACCGAGCCCGAGCGTGAGGTCGCGTGAGGCGGCAGTTCCACAGTGACCCTCGTGAGCTGTCCGGTCCCGAATCCCGGGATGCCGCGAAGGGCCTCCGCCGTGCTGACGAGCGGAGCCGACCCGACCGACAGGACCTCGGACTTGATGTCGACCCGCTCGGCGACGGGCATCCGGCGCAGCGCGTCCGCGGCCTCCAGCGCCGCCGGGAGCCGCGCCGTGCCCCGCTGCGAGCGTGCGTCGGAGATGGTCACGGGCGCGAGGCCGCGACCCTCCGGCACGACGGCTTCGAGTATCACGTCCTCGGCAGCGGTGAACGGCGTGGCGTCGAGGGTCGCGGCCGCCGTGGCTGCCGCGGTGGTCAGGTCGCCCGCCGTCCGCAGCCGGACGTGGATGGCGACGGTCCACGCGCCTCCGCTGTATCCGCCCGTGACGCTCGATCGCGCGGACTCGACGCCCGGCTGCCCACGCACCTCGCGCGCGACCCTCGCCGCCGCCTCGGCCAGCTCGCTCGGCGGCTCCGTGCGCGGTGCGCATCCGGTGAGGAGCGATGCGAGAGCGGCGATGACGGAGAGCAGTGCGAGTGGGCGACGCGGTGGAGCCATCCCGCCAGTCCACCCCGGAACGGCGACGGAGAGCGTCCCTCTCGGTGCGGAACCGCGTCATCCGGACGGTGTATCCGCGTGCCCCCGCACCTCAGGAAAGCGCCCATCGCTTAGTATTCACCCAGTTCCGTTCGTCGAACCGCACCGGGGGATCCGCATGACCGACCTGCCTCGCCGTCAGCAGCGTGCGCGCGGGCCTGCGCCGGTGCGGCACGGGAGGCTGCCCCGGCGGAGGCTGATCGCCTCGGTGTCGAAGCTGCTCGCGGGCGTCGTCGCAGTGGCCGTGGTCAGCAGCTTCTCGGTCGCCGCGTACGCGGTGTGGGACGTCGCGCGCTCGGTCAAGCACGGCGTCACCCTCGTCACGCTGCCGGGGCACACGGCCGTCCCGCAGGACATCCCGAACGTGGGCGCCATCCCGGGCGGCGTCAACCTGCTGCTGGCGGGCACCGACAGTCGCACGGGTCTCGGCGGCGTCTACAACTCCGCCGCGGAGCAGGACGCCAGCTCGGGCGCGGGCAACAACGACGTCACGATGCTGCTGCACATCGCGCAGGACCACAAGAGCATGATGGTGATCAGCTTCCCGCGCGACCTCATGGTGCGCATCCCGACCTGCCCGACACCGGACGGCAAGGACACGGTGAGCGGGTCGTCGTACGCGCAGTTCAACACGTCGCTGTCGCGCGGCGGGCTGGCCTGCGTGGTGCTGACGGTCGAGAAGCTCACCGGCGTGACGATCCCGTTCGCGGCCGTCATCAACTTCGACGGCGTGAGTGCGATGTCCACGGCCGTCGGCGGCGTGACGGTCTGCCTGGCCTCGAAGGTGAAGGACGACTACACCAACCCGCCGCTCGACCTCCCGGCGGGGGAGAGCACGCTCGTGGGGGACCAGGCGCTCTCGTTCCTGCGGAGCCGGCACGGCGTCGGAGACGGCAGCGACCTCGGCCGCATCTCCAACCAGCAGGTCTTCCTCTCCGCGCTCGCGCGCAAGATCGTGAGCGGGGGAGTGCTTGGCAACCCGGTGCAGCTGTACGCGCTCGCCAAGGCCGCCGTGCAGAACGTCACGCCGTCGCAGACGCTCACCAACCCGACGACGCTGGTGGAGATCGCGCTCGCGCTCAAGGACACCGGCCTGCAGAACATGGTCTTCCTGCAGTACCCCGCGGTGACGGACCCGGACAACGTCAACCGCGTCATCCCGGACGAGGAGGCCTCCACCGCGGTGAACAACGCGCTGGTCAACGACCAGCCGGTGGCGCTCACCGGCACGACCGGGCGCGCCGCGGAGGACCCGAGCGCGACGGCGACGCCGACGCCCACCGCCACGGAGACCGCTGCCCCGCCGGCCGTACCCGCCACACCGACCGGCACCGGGACGCCCGCGCCGACGAACTCGTCCGGCGCGGTCGAGCTGCCCTCCAACGTCACCGGTCAGACGGCAGCACAGCAGACCTGCACGAAGGGCAACAACTAGTCGGACCGTCGGCTGGTCAGGCTGTCGGCGGCGTGACCAGGAAATGCCAGCCGATCCACCACCAGAACAGCAGGATGGTGACCCGCGCCGCGCGGTCGGCCATCACGCGGTCGAGGAGGCTGCCGAGCGGGGCGATCCGGTCGGGGCGGCGCCGGGACTGGACGACGAGCGCGACGATCAGAACGCCGCACAACACGAAGCCGCCGATGGTGACCCACCTCATGCCGGCCCCCCGTTCATGCCGGCCTCCCGCGCCGCAGCAGCGCGTACCCGCCGAGCAGCCAGCACGCGACCAGCAGCACCCGCGCCGGCGGCCAGGCCAGCACAGGGTCGAGCAGATCGGAGAGCGCCGGGTAGGCGGTCGTGCTCCCCGAGAGGTCGCGGCCGAGGAAGAACACGCCGATCTCCCACAGGCAGCCGGCGACGAGGACGATCGACCACAGGATCGCCGCGCGGCGCACGGCCGATCCGGGCGATCCGGTCTCCGGCCGGGACCGGTCTGCCCAGGCCACCGGCAGCAGCAGCACGCCGAGCCCGACGACGATCGCCGTGTCCGCCGGGCTGTAGAGCTGGGTGAAGCCGAGCGTCAGGGACGCGACCGCGATCAGCGTCCCGGCGAGGACGCGGCGGGAGACGGTGTCGCGGGCGGCGGGCATCCGCAGCGGGACGCGCAGCCAGCCGAGCGCGTCGAGCGTGAGCACCGCTGCCCCGGCGACGTAGATCCCGGAGTCCACGGGCGCCCCGCGCACCGCGTGGAAGACGGCCGTGATCACGAGGACGCCGATCCAGCCGGCCCGCATGACCGTGGTCGGGTCCGGCCGCCGCCGGCCGGAGGATCGCTCGGAGCGCGACAACTCGGACACGAGCCAAACCGTACGCCTGGCGCGCATGCTTGCGCGATCAGCACGCCGGGACGTTGAATGAGGACATGGCCACCGAGAAGATGACGTCCCTGCAGTTGCGCGTCCTGCTGATCGCGATCCTGGCCAGCTTCGTGGCGTTCCTCGACGGCGCGGTCATCAACGTGGCGCTGCCCGCGATCGACCGGGAGCTCGGCGGGGGCCTGCCGCTGCAGCAGTGGGTCGTCGACGCCTATCTGGTGACGCTCGGCTCGCTGATCCTGATCGCGGGCTCGCTCTCCGACGTGTTCGGGCGCAAGCGCATCCTCTACGTCGGGCTGATCGGGTTCGGGATCACGTCGCTGCTGTGCGCGTTCGCGCCGAGCGGGGTGTTCCTGGTGCTCTCGCGGGCCCTGCAGGGCGTGGCGGGAGCCCTGCTCGTCCCCTCCTCGCTGGCCATCATCATCTCCCGGTTCGAGGGGCCGGCCCAGGCCAAGGCGATCGGGCGCTGGACGGCGTGGACCGGCATCGCCATGATCGCGGGCCCCGTGGTCGGCGGGTTCTTCGTCGACGCGCTGTCCTGGCGCTGGGTGTTCGTCATCAACGTGGTGCCGATCGCGGTGACGCTCGTGCTCATGTGGACGCTGGGCGACACCGACAAGGGGATGGGCGGCCGCGTCGACATCATCGGCGCCGTGCTCGGGTCGGTCGGTCTGGCCGGGACCGTGTTCGCACTGATCGAGCAGGGCGCCTACGGGTGGGGCAGCCCGCGGGTCTGGATCCCGTTCGTGGTCGGCGTGCTGTCGCTCATCGGCTTCTTCTTCGCCGAGACCCGGGTCAAGCAGCCGATGCTGCCGCTCGGACTGTTCTCGGTGCACAACTTCTGGGTGGGCAACCTGGCCACGGCGTTCGTCTACGGCGCGCTGTCGTTCGGGCCGCTCATGGTGACGCTCTTCCTGCAGCAGGTCGCCGGGTTCTCGGCGTTCGTCGCGGGCTTCGTGTTCATTCCGTCCACGCTCTGCATGCTGCTGCTGTCCAGCTACTTCGGCGGGCTGGCCGGGAAGTACGGCCCCCGCTTCTTCATGGCGGTCGGGCCGATCGTCGCCTCGGCCGGTTTCCTCTGGCTGCTGATGGTCGGCACCAGCGTGGACTACTGGTTCGAGCTGCTGCCCGCGGTGCTGCTGTTCGGTGTCGGGCTGTCGATGACGGTCGCGCCGCTGACCAGCGCGATCCTGGGCTCCATCCACCCGGGCCAGGCGGGCATCGGCTCCGCGGTCAACAACGCGGTCGCCCGCATCGCCGGACTCCTGACGATCGCGATGGCGGGCATCGTGATCGGTCAGAAGCTGGACGTGGACGGGATGCACCGGGCGATGCTCGCGACGGCGGGCCTGCTCATCGTCGGCGGCGTGGTGTCGGCGATCGGCATCCGCAACCACGAGCCGGCCGCCGCGCCGATCGCGGTCGCGGCGGAGAAGCCTCCCGCTATCCCGAAGTGATCGACTGGCCGGCCAGGGCCAGCATCGCCACGTCGACGACCGCGCAGGTCATGATGAGCTGCATGAGCAGCCGCGTGGGGCTGCGTCGCAGCAGCAGCACGACACCCGCGACGACGGCTGCCAGCCCGATCACGAGGCCGACGAGGAGCAGCGGACGCACCGGGAGTCCCGGTCCGGACGTGATCAGCACGGTCGCGACGGCGAGGCAGCCGAACGCGAGCAGGCCGCTGGCCCGCGCGCCGAGGCGGTGCGGGAGGCCGCGGATGCCGGTGCGGGCGTCGTCGGCGAGGTCAGGCAGCACGTTGGTGACGTGCGCCGCGACGCCGAGCAGCGCGCCGGCCGCGAGGACCCACGGCGCCGGCCACGCCGGCTGCTCCTGGCCGAGCGTCGCGATCGCGGGGAGGAGCCCGAAGCTGACGGCGAACGGCACGAAGGAGGCGGCGGTCGACTTGAGCCCCAGGTTGTAGGCCCAGCCGCCCGCGATCGCGACCGCGTGCGCGATCAGCGCGCCGACGCCGAGGAATGCGGTGACGGCCAGAGAGAGGACGAGCGCGACGAACGCGGACCCGCGAACGAGGCCGAGCGGGACGTCGCCGCGCGCCGCAGGCTTGTCCGCTCGCGCGACCTCCCGGTCCCTGGCGGCGTCGAGCCAGTCGTTGGACCAGCCGATCGAGAGCTGCCCGAGCAGGATCGCGAGCGCCAGGACGACGAGCCGGCCAGGCGGGTAGCCGAGGCCGACGCCGAGGCCGACGGCGACCACCGTCACCACCGCGGTGGGTCCGGGGTGGCTGGCGAGCAGCAGCGAGATCGGCTTGGACGCCATGCCGCCATCGTAGGACGCGCCGCCGCGGGAGGGCGACGGCACTCGGAGGGGCCGTCAAGGGCTGAGGGTTACCATCGGGTGATGCGCCGCGCCCGAGGGATGACGGCCGCCGCCCTCCTGGTGCTCGCGACGACGCTCGGTGGGTGCGCGGCCGGCGGTTCGGCGCACCCTCGGGAGGCCACTCCGAGTCCGTCGGCCCGGGCGACCTCGGCTCCCGCCCCGATCCAGGGCTACGCCGACGAGCGCCTGCGCAACATGACCCTCCGCCAGAAGGTCGCGAGCCTGTTCATGCTGCACGCGTCCGGCACCGACCCGGCGGCGCTGCGCGGGTTCGTGGACCGCTACAGCCTGGGCGGCGTCATCCTGATGCCGGACAACATCCCCGCGACACCGCAGGCGCTCACGGCGGAGACCGCGGCCACCCGCGCGTCGGACCCGGGCCTGCCGCCCCTGGTCGGGATCGACGAGGAAGGCGGCGACGTGACCCGGCTGCCGTGGGACGGCCAGCCCGGCGCCGAGACCCTGCGCACGCTGCCGCCCGCCGCGACGCAGCAGGCGTTCGCGCAGCGTGCCGCACTGCTGAAGCAGGCCGGCGTGAACCTCAACTTCGGGACCGTCGCCGATGTGACGGCCGACCCGCACTCCTTCATCGCCGACCGCATCCTGGGCACCGACCCGGCGTCGGCCGCCGCGCGGGTTGCGGCGTCGGTGACGGGGGAGCGCGGGACGGTGCTCAGCACGCTCAAGCACTTCCCCGGCCACGGCGAGACGGACGCCGACTCGCATCACGCGGTTCCGACCGCCGCCGTCGACCACGCCCGCTGGGCCGCGCAGGACGCGCCGACCTTCCGCGCGGGCATCGCGGCGGGGGCGGAGGTGGTGATGTTCGGCCACCTCGCCTACAGCGGGGTGGACGCGGCGCCGGCCTCCCTGTCGCCGGCCTGGCACCGCATCCTCAGCGACGAGCTGGGCTTCCACGGCGTGAGCATCACCGACGACTTGCGGATGCTGCAGGACACCGGGCTGCCGCAGTACCAGGACGCGGGCGCGAACGCGGTCGCCGCGATCGCGGCGGGCAACACCATGGTGCTGATGATCCAGGGCGCCGAGGACCCGGACGCTCTGATCGGCGCGGTCGTCGCCGCCGTGCAGAGCGGCCGGATACCCGTCGCGCAGGTGGACGCGGACGCCCAGGCGCTGCTCGTGCTGCGGCGGTCGATCGCCGCGAGCGGCTGACCGCCCGGGATGAAATGCGGATGGACCAGGCAGAGCGGTGCGCTCCGCCTGGTCCATCGCGTCGTCTCAGTACTTCAGCGTCAGCGAAGCCTGGTACTTCGGGAATCGCGCGAACGTGTACAGGATGATCAGATCCCCGCCCGGATTCGTGGTGTTCGACGCCTTGGCGCGCACCGCAGGCACGATTCCGGCGCCGGTGAGGGAGCCTGCGCCGACGGACTGGCTCGTCTGCTCGGTGTTGTCGATGGGCATGCCGGAGTACGGGAACCCATCCTGCGTCTTCCAGACCAGGTTCGGGCTGCCGGTCGTCCAGAACTGCAGGCGATACTCCATCGAGCCGGTGACACTCGAGAGGCCGGAACCGAGGACGAGCCCCTTCGGGGTCATCGTGTTCGTCGACGCGATCGAGTTGTTGAGCCACTGGCCGGTGAACTGATCGATGATCGTGCCGTCGGGAAGGGTGACGCGGTTGGGAGTCACGTCGATCGTGTTGCTGGTGAGGAGGTTGAACGGATTGGCCATCAAGATCGAGATGGCGCCATCGCTGTACGTGACCCTCAGCGTCATGGTGGCGGAGAGGTAACCGGAGGCGCTGACCGTGATGTCGGTGCTGTCGTTGGTATCGAGGCCCGTCACCGGGATGGTGACGAGGTTCCCGCCGCCGGTGGGGACGACCGCCGGACCGTCGACGACACCGGGCTTGCTGTAGGCGACGTTGACGCTGGCCGGAAGCTGGCCGCCCGCCGCCGGCGTGAGCTGGACGGCGAGGTTCGCCGTGTATCCGCTGCCGATGATGTTCTCGGGGTCGAGGAAGGCGATGACACCGGGCGTGGACGCGGCGTACGCGGGGGATGCCGTCATGAGCGCGATGGCCGGGACGGACCAGGCGGCCGCGCCGATGAGGTTGCGGCGGCCTAGCTGGTC
>NZ_JBDHNI010000006.1:69207-567306 GCF_039615055.1 Microbacterium sp. X-17 | reverse complement strand
GACCGACCAGGACGAGCAGGACCGCGAGGACGCCGAGGATGAGGAAGAGGCGGCGGTTGATGGGGGGTTGCGGGGAGGCGGGCGGGGTGGGGGGTGTGGGTGGGGTGGAGGTGGGGGGTGCGGGAGTGGTGGAGGTGTTGGGGGAGGTCCAGGGGGTGGGGGTGGAGGTGGGGGACGCCGCGGGAGGGGCGGCAGGTGCGGCACCGGCGGCGGTCGGAGCTGCGGCGGCGGCTGCGGCCGCCGTGCCAGCGGCAGCCGAATCGGCTCCGGAGGTTGGCGGAGCGTCGCTGGGCGGAGTCGTGTCTCGGGCCGCCGCGGCGGCGTCGAACGCGACGGTCGGCGTGTCCAGGGCGTCGAAGGCCACCGTCGGGGTCAGGAGGGCGTCGAATCCGCCCGTTCCGGACCCGACCTGCGGCCCCTCCAGCCCGGCCGACGGCTCGTCGAACGCGAAGGCTGCGGAGTCCGGTGAGGCCGGGGTTGCGGGATGGCCGGCGGCTTCGTGCCGCGGCAGCGCTTCGGGCTCCGGCTGAGCCTCCGGCTCCTGCTGCGGCGCGAGCTCGGGGAAGAGGATGGCGTCAATCCCCAGGGCGGCCGCGGGGAGTAGTGCGTCGGCCCCGCCCGGCGTCGGCGCGTCGTCGGCCGGCTGCGAGGGCTCACCCAACGGAGTGGGCGCATCGTGTCCGCTGGACTCGCCGAACGGGGACGGCTGGGTGAAGGGTGAGGGCTGGGCACGCTCAGCCTCAGGCGCCTGATCGAATGGTGCAGGGCGCTGGGCGTGGTCGGCCTCGTCGTGGGCGTCGTCGGGCTCTTCGTCAATGCCGAAGTCGCCGAAGAGCGCGGCGATGCCGTCCTGCTCCTCGTCCGCGTCCGGCTCGTTGGCGGCCTCCGACGCGGGACGGTCGGCCTGCGCCGGTGTCGAGTCGGCGATCGGTGCGAAGACGTCCGGTCCGGCAGCCGAGGCCGCGGCGAGCGCTTCCGCATCGAACGGACTGGTCGCGGGAGACGGCGGCGCGCCGAGGACCGCCTCGGTCTGAGCGGCCCCGTCGTACGCGGCGGGTGCGGTGCCCGGTTCCACGAGGGGAGGCGGGGTCGGAGCGATGTCGCGGGATTCGCCGGCGCCTCCGGCCGCCGCCCAGGCGCGTGCTTGCGCCTCGGCCTCGGCACGCGCTGCGGCGGCCTGTTCCTCGTCACGGGCGCGCTGGGAGGCCTCAGCCTGTGCCTGGGCTTCGGCCTGCGCCTGCGCGGCGGCTTCGGCCTGCGCGGCGGCTTCAGCCTGCGCGGCGGCTTCAGCCTGCGCGGCGGACTGCGCCTGCGCGGCGGCGTGCGCCTGCGCGGCAGCTATCGCCTGAGCCTGGGCATCCGCTCTGGCCTGCTCCTCCGCCTGCGCCTGCGCGCCCGCATCCGCTTGCGCGCCCGCGTCAGCCTGCGCCTGCGCGTCGGCTTCGGCCTGGAGGGCGTCCTTGCGTGTCAGCGGAGTGGCTTGGATCGGGATGATGCCCGTGGTGTCCCCGAGCAGCGGGCGCGGAGCAGGGCGCTCCTCCTCGAACATCCCGAGCAGGGCCGCCAGCCCGTGGCCTTCGATGGGGCCGGTCGGGGTGGGGTCGGACGCTGCGGGCTCGGAGGCGGTGGGCTCGGAGGCGGCGGGCTCGGCTGCGATCGGCTCGAACGCTGCGGGCTCGGACGCTGCTGGTCCGGAGGCCTCGACGTCGGAGGCTGCTGGTTCGGGAGCCGCGGCCTCGTGGGTGGCGAAGCCGGGGACGCCCTGGTCCGCGGCGGTCGGCTCCAGAACCTCATCGGGACCGGAGAAGCGGTCACCGACCTCCGGAGGCTGCGGCATGCGGAGCGCGGCCACGAACCCGCTCGGCACGAACGGCTGAGTCGGCGGCGCAGCGGCGGGCGGGGCCTGCTCGGTCGGCGCGGCGGGCGGCTCCGGGGTCGCGGCTGGCGACTGGTCTGAGGTCAGCGTGGACGCCTCCGACACCGGCTCAGGCGACCCCTGCGGCGTCGGCGGCACGGCGGGTGTCGCAGACGCCGGGGCAGGCGACTGCTCGGGCGCGGCGGTCGGCTCCTGCGGCGTCGAGGCCGTCGGCTCCGGGATCGAGTCCGGCACGGGCACGGCTGAAGTCGGCTCCGCCCCGGACTCCGGGGCCGCCGGCGTGACCGGGGTCGGCTGCGAGGGGGGCGGCTCGACGAAGTTGGAGCGGCGGACGGGTGGAGCGTCGTCGACGGCGTCCTCGTCCACGGTGGCCCCGTCGTCGCCGAACAAGGATGGCGCCTCGGGCTCCGGGCTTTCGCGGGACGTCAGGTTCCAGGTGAAGCCGGGGGCGGTCGGGGCGATGGGCGTTGCGTCGGGGACTCCGGCGGCGCTCTCGTCGGCCGTGGGCTCGGGAGCGGCCGGCTCTCGGAGGAGGTCCTCGAACGCGGACGAGGGCGCGGGAGCGGACAGGACGGGTGCGGCAGCCTCAGCCGGGGGCACAGGCTCGTCGGAGGTCGGACCCTCCGCGGTGAACGGCCAGAGCGACGTGGAATCGGCAGGCTCGATCGGCGCAGCGGGCTCCACCCGCGCCGCAGGCGACGCAGGGGACACGGGCGCCGCAGGCGCCGCAGGCGACGCAGCCGCATCATCCGGCGACGACGCAGCCTCCGACTCCCCCTCCGCACCCGGCGCCCGCGGCCGCGTCAACGGCCGCCCGCCGCTGAGCTGCGCGAGGAACCACTCCGCGCTCCCCACCTCCGGCTCGGTCGGCTGCTCCGGGTCCGGCTCCTCCCCCGCCGGGGGTTCGCGGTGTTCCGCCACTACGCCAGCCCCAGATCCTCGAGGCCGATGGCGGCGAAGTACGGGTAGCCGGCCGACTCGATGACCTCGCGCGCGCCCGTGTTGCGGTCGACGACCACGGCGACGCCGGCGATCTCGGCGCCGACCTTCTTCAGGGCCTCGATGGCCTTCAGCGGGGAGCCTCCGGTGGTGGAGGTGTCCTCCAGGACGATCACGCGCTTGCCTTCGAGGTCCGGGCCCTCGACCTGCTTTCCGCGGCCGTGGTCCTTCGGCTCCTTGCGGACGACGAACGCGTCGTACGCGAGCCCGCGGGCCGCTCCCTGGTGGAGGATCGCGGCGGCGACCGGGTCGGCGCCCATCGTCATCCCGCCGACCGCGACCACGTCCGGCACGTCCGCGATCAGGTCGAGCATGACCTGGCCGATCAGCGGCGCGACGCGGTGGTCGAGGCTCACCTTGCGCAGGTCGACGTAGTAGGTGGCCTTCTTTCCGCTGGTCAGCGTGAAGTCCCCGTGGAAGACCGCCTCGGCGGAGATGTGGTCGATGAGCTGCTGTCGTGCGTCCGTCACGTCTGACATTCTACGGTTAACCCGTTCCGGCAAGCAGGTCGGCGGTCCCCGATACGATCGGGGCATGCGCGTCGCCACCTGGAATGTGAACTCCATCCGCACCCGAGTCGCCCGGGTGGTGGACTGGATGGTCCGGGAGGACGTGGACGTCCTGGCCATGCAGGAGATCAAATGCAAGCCGGAGCAGTTCCCCTACGAGGCGTTCGAGGCGGCCGGGTACGAGGTCGTCCTGCACGGCCTCAACCAGTGGAACGGCGTCGCGATCGCCGCCCGGCTGCCGATCGAGGACGTCGAGATCGGCTTCCCCGACATGCCGGGGTTCCTGAAGCACCACGACGGCCCCGACCTCCCGAAGGAGGCCCGCGCGATCGGCGCGACGGTCGACGGGGTGCGGCTGTGGAGCCTGTACGTCCCGAACGGCCGCTCGCTCGACGACCCGCACTACGTCTACAAGCTGGACTGGCTGGCCGCCCTCGCCGCGGACACGCAGCGCTGGCTGACCGAGAACCCCGGCCAGCAGCTCGCGCTGATGGGCGACTGGAACGTCGCTCCGCTGGACTCCGACGTCGGCGACCCGAGCCTGATCCCCGGCGCCTCCACGCACATCTCGCCGCCGGAGCGCACGGCGTTCGCCGCGTTCGAGAAGGCCGGCCTGACGGACGTCGTGCGGCCGATCGTGCCGGACGGCTACACGTACTGGGACTACAAGCAGCTGCGGTTCCCGCGCAACGAAGGGCTGCGGATCGACTTCATCCTCGGCTCTCCAGCGTTCGCCGGCCGGGTGACGGACGCGAGCATCCACCGCAACGAGCGCAAGGGCGACGCACCGAGCGACCACGTGCCCGTGCTGGTCGACCTGGCGGAGGTCGCGACGGACGAGGACGACGACGACCGGCCGATGATCTGGTGAGCCCGGCGCGCCGGCGCTGTTCGTTCGCTGCCTGGTCGCCGTGCCGTCGCTGCTGACGGCGACGGTGCGGCGCGGGCGGGAGGGTGCGGTCAGCGCGTGAGGGAAGGCGCTCGGCCCGTGGCGACGCGGTCCGGGCGGATGAGGATCAGGGCCGAGGAGTACAGGCTGAGGCCGAACAGGGCGAGCGTCGGGTCCAGGCCGTGGATCAGGATGACGAACGGCGGGACGAACGCGAGCAACGTCGCCAGCTGCACGCGCCAGGCGGGCGCCCGTCGCTCGGTGGCGGTGAGCGGGCGCGGGCCCCGCTCGAACCGGGCGACGGCGAGCGAGAGCAGCAGCACCAGCGCGAACGCGGCGACGAGGACGAGCGGGCGGCTCGCCCACCAGTCCACGCTGCCGGGGGCGGGATGCCATCCCGGGACCGACAGGCAGACTCCGGTGATCGCGATGATGCAGGTCAGGTGCCAGAGGTACACGGTCATCAGCCGGCTGCCGACGACGAACGTGAGGGCACGGGCCGGCCGCGTGCGCATCAGCGCGGTCAGCGCCGGGTGGACCAGGGCGAGCCCGCAGAGCTGGACGATCGCGAGCAGACCGATGGCGAACACGGCCGGGTACTGGTTGGCGAGCATGTCCGGCGAATACACACCACCGGCGACGCCCGCGACGATGAGGGAGGCGGCAGCGGCGGCCAGCGCGAGGAGCCACCGGCGCCGCATCCGGAAGAAGACGCCGTCGGCGTAGAGGAAACCGAGCTGCTGCGCGAACAGCCACACGAACGCCAGGTTGATCAGGCCGACCATCGCGACGCCGGTGCCGAGGCGGAACAGGTCGACGGCGGTGGCGGCGCCGGCGAGACCGACCAGGGTGTGCCAGGGCGCGCGCTCGTGCTGCCGGATCATCACCGGCGCCGCCCACTGGCACAGCAGGAACGCGGCCAGGAACCAGAGCGGCGTCCCGACACCGGCCGCCACCCCGGCAATGACGTCCTCCGGTGCGCCGAGCCCCCGCGCGCCCCACAGCGCGACGGTGAAGAAGACGAAGACCGGCAGGGTCGGGCGCACGAGCCGGATGAGCCGGGCGTGGAGGAAGTCGGTGCCGTCACCTCCCCGCGCGCGCAGTGAGCGCCAGCCGGTGATGGCGGCGAAGCCGCCGAGCGCGAAGAACAGCGGCATCACCTGTCCGAAGACGGACACGGCGGCGAACCAGGGCTGGTCGGTGAGCGGCTTGGAGATCTCCAGCGCGCCGTCCGCGCCGAACCCGACGCCGACCATCAGCAGATGGGCGGTGACGACGACGAGCACGCAGCACACCCGGACGAGGTCGACGGCGAGGTCGCGGCCGGTGAGGTCGATCGAGGGGCGCGGGGCGCTGGTGGTGAGGCTCATATTTCCAATCCCAATGCAAGGGGCGGGGATGGGGGAACCGTGCTGGCACGTAAGAAAGCGGAATGCGGCCCACCTCGCACAACGGTTCGTTACGCCGCATTGCGCCCCGCGAGCAGCCGCTGGGCCGCTGTCGATAGCGTCGAGGGACCATGCCATCCGCCTCCTCCGCGTCCACGTTCTCCGTCGACTTCGTCGGGGTCGGGCGGGCGTTCGGCGGGCCGCGGCGGCGCGGGGTCGCCCCCGCCGCGAGGACCGTGCTGCGGGACGTTTCGCTGCGCGTCGAGGCTGGGGAGGTCGTCGCGATCCTGGGAGCGAGCGGGTGCGGCAAGTCGACGCTCCTTCGCATCGCGGGCGGGCTCGACTCGCCCACGGCCGGGGCGGCGCTGATCGACGGGTCGCCCGTCGCGGGGATCGACGGGCGGTGCGCCGTCGGGTTCCAGGAGCCGCGGCTGCTGCCGTGGCGGTCGCTCGCCGACAACGTCGCGCTCGGGCTGCCGCGCGGGCTCGACCGGACAGCGGGGCGTGAGCGGGTCGGCAGGCTGCTTGAGCTCGTGGGGCTGGAGGCGTCGGCCTCGCTGCGGCCGCGGGAGGTCTCCGGGGGCATGGCGCAGCGCGCCTCCCTCGCGCGGGCTCTGGCCCGGAACCCCGGAGTCCTGCTGCTGGACGAGCCGTTCGGGGCGCTCGACGCGCTCACGCGGCTGCGGATGCAGGATCTGCTCCTCGACGTCCACGCCGCGAACCCCGCCACCATCCTCCTCGTCACGCACGACGTCGACGAGGCCCTCCAGCTCGCCGACCGCGTCATCCTGCTGGGCCGCGAGGACGGCCGTGACGGCGCGACCATCCGTCGCGTCGTCACGGTCCCCGGCGCACGGCCGCGCGACCGGGGCTCCGCAGCGCTCGCCGAGCTCCGGGCCGAGCTGCTCGACGGGCTCGGGATCGACCGGCACGGGAGGGCTCTGGACGACCATCAGTCCTCCACAATCCCGGTCTTCCCCTACTGATTCCACAGATTCACCGGATCGCGCCCGGCCCGTCCGCGCATCCGGGAGGCTCGAACCACAGCACGAGCCGCCACCCCCGGCGTCACCAGACACGAGAGGCACCCGGCATGCACCGCAGACCCACGATCGTCACCGCCGTCGCCGCGCTCACCGCGGCGGCCGCCCTCCTGCTCTCCGGCTGCGTCGCCGGGGAGGGCGCGGCCTCCGGCTCCACCGCCGGGGTCACGAAGGGCGGGACGCTCAACATCGATTTTGCGACCTACAATCCGCTCAGCCTGGTCATCAAGAAGGAGGGCTGGCTGGAGAAGGCACTCAAGAAGCAGGACATCACGGTGAACTGGGTGCAGTCGGCGGGGTCGAACAAGGCCAACGAGGCGCTCCGCTCCGGCGCGATCGACGTCGGGTCCACGGCGGGCTCCGCCGCGCTGCTCGCGCGCGCCAACGGCTCCGCGATCACGACCATCGACATTTTCTCGCAGCCGGAGTGGTCGGCGCTCGTGGTCGGCCCGGACTCCCCGATCACCTCGGTGAAGGAGCTCAAGGGCAAGCAGATCGCGGCGACCAAGGGCACCGACCCCTACTTCTTCCTGCTGCAGGCGCTGGAGGCCAACGGGCTGTCGGCGAGCGACGTCACCATCCAGAACCTCCAGCACGCCGACGGCTGGGCGGCGCTGCAGAACGGCTCGGTGCAGGCCTGGAGCGGGCTCGACCCGATCATGGCGAACGCCCAGAAGGCCGGGGCGAAGCTGATCTACCGGAACGTGAAGTTCAACACGTACGGGTTCCTCAACGCGACGGAGTCCTTCCTCTCCTCGAAGCCGGACGTCGCGCAGACGGTCGTGAACACGTATGAGCACGCGCGCGCCTGGGCGCTGAAGCACCCGAATGAGACGGCGAAGATCCTCGCGGACGTCGCCGGCATCGACCCGGCGGTGGCGACCACGGTCATCACCGAGCGCAGCAACCTGGGCGTCTCGAACGTCCCCGGCGCGGCTCAGCTCGCGGTACTGAAGAAGGTCGGCCCGATCTTCGTGGAGTCCGGCGACGTGCGCACGCAGGCCGACATCGACAAGGCACTCGGCAGCCTCCTCGACCCGACCTTCGCGAAGAAGGCCGACCCGAGCGCGATCGGCGGTTGAGCGCGGGATGACGTACCAGAACGCGCCGGACGGGGACGGCCCGCTGATCGTGGTCGGAGGGCCAGGGGGCGGCACCTCGGTCGCGCGACAGACACCCCGGGAGAGCTCCCCGCGGGATGCCTCGCCGCGCGTGCCGTTCCTCTCGCGCCGTTCCGTGCGGGTGGTCGGCGGCGCGCTGATCCCGGTCGCGCTGCTCGTCGTCTGGCAGCTCGCCTCCACTTCCGGCGCGTTCTCCTCCTCCCAGCTCCCCACGCCCGCGATGGTCGTCCAGGCCGGCGTCGACCTGGCGCAGCGCGGCCTGCTCGGCCTCTACATCGCGATCTCGACGCAGCGCGTCCTCATCGGCTTCGCGTTCGGCGCGGCGCTCGGGCTGCTGTTCGGCGCGATAGTCGGGCTGTCGCGGCTCGGCGACATCCTGTTCAGCCCGACGCTCGGCGCGATCAGGGCGGTGCCGTCGCTCGCGTGGGTGCCGCTGCTGATCCTGTGGTTCAGGATCGGCGAGGACTCCAAGATCATCCTGATCGCGATCGGCGCGTTCTTCCCGGTCTACACGACCGTCGCCGCCGCCCTCCGGCACGTCGACCGGCAGCTCGTGGAGGCCGGGCGCGCGTTCGGCCTCGGCGGCGTGCGGCTGTTCACGACCGTGCAGCTGCCGTCCGTGCTGCCGTCGGTGGTGTCGGGACTGCGGCTCGCGCTCGCCCAGGCGTGGCTGTTCCTCGTCGCCGCGGAGCTGATCGCCTCCTCGATGGGGCTCGGCTTCCTGCTCAGCGACTCGCAGAACAACGGGCGCACGGACCGGCTCTTCCTCGCGATCATCCTGCTCGCGATTCTCGGCAAGCTGACCGACTCCCTGGTCGGGCTGTTCGAACGGTGGGCGAACCGCCGCTGGGGATGACCCGCGCCGGGCCGGACCCGCGCCGGGCCTGACCCCCGCTTCGCCCGCCACCCTCTCACCATCCCGGCGGACTGTCGACCCCCTCGCGCGCTCCCCCGACCCCGCCTAGCGTCGTCGCCGAATCCGCACACATCGAGGAAAGGAATCGGCCCATGACCGCAGTGACCGAGAGCATCGACGTGAACGTCCCCGTCACCACCGCCTACAACCAGTGGACTCAGTTCGAGAGCTTCCCGCACTTCCTCGACCAGGTGGAGGACATCCGCCAGGTCGACGCCACCACGAACCACTGGCGCGTGAAGATCGGCGGCGCGACCCGGGAGTTCGACACGGTGATCACCGAGCAGCACCCGGACGAGCGGGTGGCCTGGAAGAGCGTGGCGGGCGATGTCGTCCATGCGGGCGTCGTCACGTTCCACCACCTCTCCGCGGACAGCACACGCGTCACCGTGCAGTTCGACTGGCAGCCCGGCGACGCGCTCGAGAAGGCGGGCGCGGCGCTCGGCGTGGACGACCACGCCGTCAAGAAGGACCTGCGCAACTTCAAGGAGTTCATCGAGGCGCAGCCCGCCGAGACGGGCGCCTGGCGCGAGGACGTCGACCGGGGAGGCCTCGGCTGACCCCTGCGCGGCTCTGCTAAGTTCTCCCCTCAGGAATGTCATATCTCACGGGGAGCGATCGCCGGGAGACCGGGAGCGAGAGAACGGACCGCCGCCATGAAACCTGGGGAGCAGCCGCCGGATCGACGATTCGCGCGGCTGCTCCTGAACTACGACGACACGCGCCGCAGGTTCAGCGAGACGACGGTCCCGCTGCTGTGCACGACCACGGAGTCGCAGACCTTCCGCACGGCCGTGAGCGGCGCGATCGTCGGCGGCGTCGTGCTCAACGCCATCAGCGGCTCGCGGCACACGGTCGAGCAGCCCCACCAGCACGGCGGCAGCGAGACCGGGGCCAACGCGATGATCCACATCCAGCTCACCGGGGAGAGCACGCTGGAGCAGGACGGCCGTGCCGCGGCGGTGCGGGCCGGTGACATCACCGCGTACACCGCCGCACGTCCCTTCCTGCTCGACCACGGCGGGGAGAGCCTCATCGTGCGCATCCCGCACCGCGCGCTGCCGGTGCCCGCGAGCACCGTGGACGACGTTGTGGCGGTGCGCTTCGAGCGGGAGCGTCCCCTCGTCGGCATCGTCCACCCGCTCGCCGTGCAGCTCGGCCGCACCGCCCACCGCCTCGAGGGCGGCGCCGGCCGGCGCCTGGTCGAGAGCGCGGTCGGGATGCTCGGCGCCGTCGTGGTGGAGGCGCTGCAGGCCCGCGAGAGCGGCGCGAACGCGTCCCAGCTCGACCAGGTCATCGAGTACATCGAGGTGAACCTCTCCCGGCCCGACCTCTCGGTGGCGGAGATCGCGAGCGCCAACTTCATGTCGGTCCGCAAACTCCACGCGCTCTTCGGGGAGCACGACAGCACCGTCGCCGCCTGGGTGCGGTCGCGGCGCCTGGAGCGCTGCCGGAGCGACTTGGCCGACTCGGAGTTCGGCGGCCTCCGGATCGCCGAGGTCGCCGCGCGCTGGGGGTTCAAGGACGCCGCGCACTTCAGCCGGCTCTTCACCGGCCGGTACGCCATCTCGCCGCGCGAGTTCCGGGCCTCCGTCGCGGGCGTCGCCGCACGCGCACGAGTGACGGGACCGCGCACGGACCCGCCACTCGTCGCTGTGCCGCTCTAGCGGTTACGTCCTGCTCGACCGGCGCTTCAGCGCCTGCCCGAGCGCGAGGATTCCGCTCGTCACCAGCAGCACGACGGCGAGCGCCGCCAGCGTCCAGGCGTTGGCGAGCGCCTCGCCGGTGGTCGCGAGCGAACCGGCCGGAGCAGTGACCTGCGAGCTCGCCGGGGTCACACCCTCCGCGTCGACCGTCCCGGGGTCGAGCGGCGGGACCACGATGTCGGTGTCGTCGTCGGTGCAGACCGCCCCTGTCGCCTGGTCGTCCTCGCAGACGCCGTCCGCGGTGATGGACGCGGTGTTCACGATCGACGTGCCCTGCGGGACGTCGGCGCGGACGTTCGCCGAGACGACGATCTCGCGCCGCTCCCCCGCGGCCAGCTCGCCGAGCTCCCAGACGAGCGTCGAGCCGGACGACGCCGCGCTGGGCACGACCGAGGACTCCACGAAGTCCAGGTGCTCGGGGAGCGTGTCGGCAACGACCACATCCGGTGCGGGGACGTCCCCGACGTTGGCCGCGACGAGCACGTAGTCGAGTCGCTCACCGGCGGTCACGATCGTCCGGCCGTCGTCCTTGGCGATCGACACGGCGGGCTGCGCCGGCGGGTCCTGCGGCGGCGGGTCGAGCGGCCCGAAGTCCTCCGCGAACGGGACCTCGAAGCCGGCCGCATACAGGTTGGAGAGCACCGTCTTGATCTGGTCGTTCGCCGCGCGGACCCCGCTGCCGAGCGGCGAGCCGCCGCCCAGGGCGTGCGTGAACGTCTTGCGGAAGCCGAGCGTCACCGGTCGGTCGAGTGGCTTCTTCTTCGTGACGTGGAGGCTGCCGTCTGCCGAGGTGGTCACCCCGAGGTAGTCGTCGTAGCCGGGCGTGGAGGTGGCGGGGTCGACCTCCAGGGTGAAACCGCGGAGGGCGTCGGCGTCGGTGAGGGTGACCCGGTCGGCGAACGTGACGGGGTCGGAGGCGAAGTCCGGGGTCGCCTCGAAGCGGGCGAGCAGCGCGTCGAGCTCGGCGTGGAGCGCCGGCAGGTCGACGCCGACCGCCGAGAAGTCACCGCGCTCCAGATGGGGCAACGGCTCGAGGAGGTTGTCCTTGGCGAACAGGTACCAGGCCTCCACCTGCGCCGCGAGCATGACCTCCGCCGCCTCCGCGGTGCGGAACGTCAGCGGCCGGGTGCCGTCGGTGGCGATCGAGAGGCCGCGCTCCTGCGCCGTCTGGAGGCCCGCGTTGAGCACCCGCGAGATGCGCACAGCGGTCTCTGGCGGGACCACGGTCGCCAGTTCGAAGTACTCCGACCCGTCCGGCACCTGGTAGTCGACGTGCAGGACGTCGATGCAGACGAGGATGCTGTCCGGCCGGTACATCCCTGTCGCCGGGTCCACCCCCAGGAAGTAGTACGGCATGCCCCAGACGGCCTGGCCGCCGGCATGCCTCAGCTTCGGGGTGTGCAGCCCCTTGTGCGCCTCCTCGATCCGGTCGACGTCGAGGTCGACGCGGAGGTAATCCGCCCCGAGGAGGGTGCCGGTCGCCTCCCACTGGAGGCCGGAGAAGTCGCGTTGAGCCGCGTCCGCGCTGGGCGCCGTGGTGAGCCCGCCGAGTGCCACGCCCAGCGCGACGACGAACGCCAGGGCCGACCCGATCCGTGTACCGATCCGTTTCATGATGCTGCCTTTCGAACGAACGGGCCCGGTTTCGGCCCGCGCATCCAGGCTGCGCGACAGCAGCGGCCCGGCGGCGCTCGGGTGCACGGATATCCATGTCCGGCCGCGAGACCGGCACGGATCGTCACGTCAGCGGCCGGTGAACTCGTCCATCGAGCTGTAGACGCCGAACAGCCGCCCGACGGCGTCCCAGGCGCGCGTGGGGAGGACGCCCTTCAGCGTCTTCGCGAGACCGACCGACCACGGCAGCAGCAGGACCGGCTTGCCCGCGAGCATCGCCCGCCAGACCCGGTCGACCACGTACTCCGGGGTGAGGATGGGGGTGAGCAGCGGCCCGCGGGCGCCCTCGAACATCCCGGTGTCGATGTAGCTCGGCGCCACGGTCGTCACCTTCACGTGGCCGAAGCCCTGCTGCTCCAGTTCGAGGCGGAGGCTGTCGCTCCAGTTGATGACGGCGGACTTGCTGGCCGCGTAGACGCTCATGCGCGGGTTGGCCAGGGTGCCGGCCGCGGAGGCGATGTTGACGATGCGCGCCTCGCGGGCGCTCGCGATCATCCCGGGCAGGAACTCCCGCGTCGTGTACATCGGCGCCAGCGCGTTGACCTGCATGGTCGCGCGGGTGTCGTCGCCGTTGTCGTGCTCCCAGAAGAACTTGCCGCGGACGATCCCTGCGTTGTTGACGAGCACGTCCACGCCGTCGAGCTCCTTGCGCACCGACTGCGCGGCCTGGGCGATGCCGCCGAGCTCGCGGAGGTCGACGATGTACGGATGGATGCTCGTGCCGGCCGCGGTGCCTCCGGTCGCCGAGCTCGGCGAGCCGGCCGGGGCGCCCCACGCCGTGACGGTGCGGCCCGCGAGCACCTCGGCGCGCAGGCGATCGGTGAGCCGGGTGAGGCCGGCCTCGTCACGATCCCAGAGCACGACGTGCCGGGCGCCCTCCCGGACCGCGCGCTCCGCATAGAGGAGGCCCATGCCGGAGGCCGCGCCCGTGATCAGGACGCGTGCGCCTCGAACCGTTCTCGCCATCCGTCCATCATCTCAGGCCCCTTCCGCTCCGGCGAGGCGCTGCCCGATACGCGGCCCTCGTCGCGGCGTCGAGGTGCTCGGTCGCGTAGGCGAGCATCGTGCGCGGCATCCGCCCGGCGTACTCGTCCAGGAAGCCGGTGAGCAGCGCGCGGTCGACCCGCTTGCCGGTCTCGCGCAGCATCCAGCCGACGGCCTTGTGCATGAGGTCCTCCGGATCGTCCAGCAGGCGTGCCGCGAGCTCCAGCGTCGTGGAGGCGTCACCCGCCTTGAGGAACGTGAAGGTGGAGAGCACGGCCACCCGCCGCTCCCACAACACGGGGCTGGCGGCGAGCTCGTCCAGCAGCCCGCGCGGGCGGTCGAGGAGGAACGCGCCGAGCACGTACTCGGCGGAGGCGTCCACGAGATCCCAGTTGTTCACGCGCCCGCCGCGCACGGCCTGCAGGTAGAAGGCGGCCAGCCGCTCCCGCTCGCCGTCGTCGCGGGTGCGGACGCCGCTCGCCCGGGCGAAGGCGGCGTTCAGGACGATGAGCCCGGCCAGCCGGTGCTCATGGACCGGGCTGTCCAGCAGCGCGCTGACCTCGGGCAGCGGCAGGCCGGCGAAGCGCTTCGCGACCGCGCGGGTCTGCGGCACGCGCACGCCGAGGAAGACGTCGCCCTCGCCGTACTCGCCGGGGCCGGTCTTGAAGAAGCGCTGGAGGAAGACGGCGTCCGCCGGGTCGGCCAGCGCGGCGAGCGCCTCGATGACGGCGGCGGCGGTCTGGTCCGTGGTCACGAGAGCACTCTAGGGGCCGCCGGGGACAGTGCAGGTTCGCGGGGTGCCCGGCCTTTCCCGAATGCACCGGCACCCCGCGAGCAGCCTCCCCTCGAGCTGCACCGGACGGCACGAGTGACGTTCCGGCATGTGAGAGAGCGGGCCTCCGGGAATCCATGACGCGACGGAGGGGTGAAATCCCACGCGACGGGATTCGTCATGGAAACGGTGTCCGGCGGTCTCTTCAACACGGTCGTCTTCCGGCGCCGCCGACCAGTCCCGATCTGGAGAGCACGTGTCCCGTCTCGCTGCCCGCAAGGACGCCATCACCGGCCTGTCCGACAGTCAGCTCGTCGACCGCACCCGCGGCGGCGACGAGCGCGCCTTCGCCGAGCTGTGGCAGCGGCACCATCGCGCGGGCGTGACCGTCGCGCGCTCGTACACGACCACGTTCGACCCCGACGACCTGGTGTCGGAGGCGTTCACCCGGATGTTCGCGGCGATCGCCGACGGCGGCGGCCCCACCAGCGGCTTCCGGCCGTACCTGTTCACGGTGATCCGGAACACCGCGGCGAGCTGGGGTCGCCGGGCGTCGCACGAGATCGCGATCGAGCACGCCGAGGAGATCGAGGACCTGCGGTTCACCGAGGCGACCCGGCTCGCCGACCTGGACCGCTCGCTGGCGGCCACGGCCTTCCGAGCCCTCCCGCCGCGCTGGCAGGAGGTGCTCTGGTACACGGAGGTCGAGGACCTGCCGCCGCGGGAGGTCGCACCGCTGCTCGGGATGAGCGCCAACTCCGTGGCGGCCCTGGCGGTCCGGGCGCGGGAGGGACTGCGCGCCGCCTGGATCCAGGCCCACCTGGCGACGGTCCCGGAGGGCTCGGAGCACCACTGGGCGATCGAGCACCTCGGCATCGGCCTGCGCAAGCGGCTGGCGGCGAGCGTGCAGCGGCGCCTGGACGCGCACCTGGAGGACTGCGCGGACTGCCGGGTGGTCGCGGTGGAGGCGGCGGAGGCGAACCGGCACATCGGGTTCGTGCTGCTGCCGCTGGCGGCGGGGGTCGGTGGGGCTGCGGCGTATGCGGGCGGTGCGGAGCGTGGCGAGGGGCCGGCGGCGAGCGCTGAGCCGGCGCCGGGAGTGGGATGGCGGACGTGGGGGGCGTCGACGGTCGTGGCAGGGGCGGCCGTCGTCGCAGTGACCTCGATCGTGGCGGTCTCACTCGGCGTCGCGCCGCGCGAGCCGGTGGCGACGTCGGCGGCGGACCTCGCGCGGCCCTCGGCGACGGCCGCGCCCGGAGCCCCGGATGCCGCGGTCCCCGAGGGGAGCCCGGCTCCGGCGCCCGAGCCCGTCGCCCCTCCGGCGTCGGTGGGGGATCCGGTTCCGCAGCCGGCCCCCGATGACTCCGCCGCGGCCGCCACCGCTGGGCAGCCGACTCCCGCCGCGGTCCCTGCGCAGCCGACGTCGCCTCCGACCCCGCGTCCGACTCCGATGCCGACGCCGAGCCCGACACCGACCCCGACACCGACCCCGACCCCGACCCCGACACCGACCCCAGCCCCCACCGCCGAGCCGACCCCGACACCGACACCGACTCCGACCTCGACTCCGACTCCCGCGCCGACCGCATCTTCCCCACCGGTCGCGCACACCCCCGCCCGCCCCATCCACCGGCACGGTCAGCGAACTCACAGGACGGGCAGCGTCACGCCGGGAGGTGAAATCGCTCCTTAACTTCAGAACCAGTCGCGATCACCCGATCCACGCCCTGCTGGTCCGCACCCGATGACCCGAACCCTCGGAGGACCCCGACGTGCCTGCGCCCACCCTGCACTCCGCACCCGCCGCCGCGCGCCGGTCCGCCGTGCGCCGGCTCGCCGCGCTCGTCTCCGCCCTCCTCGTCTGCGCGGTCGCCCTCGTCGCGGGCGGGCCGGCGCTCGGCGCGGGCGGGTCCGCGAGCCTCTCGGTGACGATCGCGCCCGCCACGACGCCGATCCCGGCCGGGGCGACCGCGCAGTGGACCGTGAACTACCAGTGCTCGTCGGTGGATCCGTCCGTCACCTCCTGCGCGAACGCGGTGATCACCGTCAACGTCGCGAAGCTCTCGCCGCAGGGCCACGCGGTCACCTGCACGGTCGGCGGCTCGACGGCGAACGGCGACTTCACTCCCACGTCGACCGGCTTCATCGGGTCCGGCGCCGGCAACAGCATCCCGGTCGGCGCGTCCGGTCAGCTCACCTTCGCGTGCAAGACGGCGGCCGGCACCACGCCCGACCAGTCGTCGCTCGTGGCCACGGCGACCTTCAGCTCCGACTCGGCGAGCGCACTGGCGACGGCCACGGCGGCGCCGATCGCGATCACGGCGAAGCCCGTGCTGAACGTCACGAAGGTCCTGCAGGGCGACTCGGTCCTGGACGGGATCACGGCGTACCAGCTCACGGGGACCTTCAACGACGCCATCACGGGCACCGGCGACTGGAACACGACCGATGCCGCGTTGGTGGACACCCTCCCCGCGGGCGCGGTCTTCGTCAGCGCCACCAACGGCGGCGTGTACGACCCGGCGACCAACACGGTCACCTGGCGGGGCGGGTCGGCGGCCACCATCGCCGCCACGGTCGACGTGACCTATCCGTCCGGCGCCTTCGGCCCGACCAGCACGGTGACCAACACGGCGAAGCTCACGGCGACGACCGTCACGGACCCGACCACCGTGTCCGCGACCGCGAGCGTGACTCACACGTTCGCGAACGCCTCGGCCGGCTCCGGCCTCTTCACCAAGTCCGTGTCCCCGAACCCCGCGGCCACGAGCGCGATCTTCAAGACGGCCAACTACAACTGGAACCTCCAGGTCAGGAACACCGGCCAGGTGCCGATCGGAGGCACGCTCTACGACTACCCGCCGTGCGACAGCGCGCCGCTGAGCAACTCGCTCCCGCAGGACTGCCGCACCCCCGGCTTCACGATCACCCAGTTCGAGAAAGTCCCGTCCGGGTCCGTCTTCACGTTCTTCTTCGCGGACGGCACGACACAGACCGTGACGAAGTCCACGGATGCGTCCGTTCCGTACCTCGTTCCCGGCGGCTGGCTGATCGCCGGCTACTCGATCGCGCTGCCGCCGTACGCCGTCAGCCCGGGGACGACGCTCTACATCAACGTGGACGGCCATCTGACCGCGGGCGACGGCTACGTGCCGATGACGCAGACCAACTGCGCTCAGTGGTCGATCACGAACGCGCCGCCGACGCCGATGGCCACCGCCGGGGACAAGGACAAGTCGTGCGCGGTGGCGTACTTCAAGAACGCGGCCGCGTCGCTGCTGATCCGCAAGTCCTACACCGGCGGGCCGAACGCCCTGCTCTCGGGTCAGGTCGCGCCGTGGAGCCTCCTCGTCTCCAACGCCGGCGCTGCCGGAGACGCGCACTACCTCGACGCCCCGGTGCACGTCAGCGACACACTCCCGGCCGGCGTCAGCTATGTGCCGGGCAGCGCGGTCGTGACCAGCGCGTCCGGCGCCTACACGTACGACCCCTCGTACACGACGGCCGGCCTGACGGTGACGCAGAGCGGGCAGACCGTGACGTTCTCCTTCCCGCCTGGAGCGATCCTGAACCGGCAGCAGGCCTTCACGATCCAGTTCTCCACGGTCGTGAAACCCGGCGTAGGAGCGACGACGCAGACCAACAGTGCGAGCGTGTGGGACGACGCGGACCCGACCTGGGCCCCGACCCCCGGCAACGGCACGACGTCGAGCGCGTCCTTCGCGACCGGGACGTCAGCGCAGGCCGGCGCCCAGAAGGAGGTCAAGGGCCAGTTCGACAGCCAGTACCTGTTCTCGGTCCCCGGCTCGCCGGCCGTCGGCACGTCTCCGGCCGGGGGGACCTCGCAGTGGCGGCTGAACATCGGCTCGCTCGGCTCGACGCCGATCACCGACCTGTTGGTCTACGACGTGTTCCCGTATGCCGGTGACACCGGGGTGTCGGGAGGCCAGAGCGGCGTGGCACGCGGGTCCCAGTTCCCGCCGACGCTCGCGGGCGCGCTCACGCTCCCGCCGGGAGTGACGGCGACCTACTCGCTCAGCACGAACCCGTGCCGCCCCGAGGTCTACCCGAACCAGCCCGCGGGGTGCGGGCCGACCTGGCTGACCGCCGCCCAGGTGACGGACTGGGCCCAGGTGCGCGCCGTCCGCATCGACGCCACGGCGCTGACGTTCCAGCCCGGTCAGACGGTGGAGGTCGACTACGCGATGAACCTGCCGGCGTCGGCCACCCCCGGCCAAGTCGCCTGGAACTCGCTCGCGTACGCCGCCTCCAGCCCGAGCGGCCCGCTGCTCCCGGCCGAGCCGGTGAAGGTCGGCATCCGGGTCGCGACGCCGCCGGCCGTCGCGATCACGAAGACCGACGCCGCGGGGAACCACGCGCCGACCGCCGGCACCGCAGTCTCGCTCGACGCGACGAAGACCACCGGCCTGACGTTCACCGTGACGAACACCGGAGGCGAGCCGCTGCAGAACGTCACGGTGAGCGACGCGATCATCGCGGGCGCGGCGACCGTCACCGGGTTGAGCTGCGCCTTCCCGGACGGCTCGACCGGCACCCACTGGGCCGGTCCCCTGGCCGTCGGCGCGACCGTCCACTGCACCGCGACGCTGAGCGCTCTCGGCTTCAACGCCGTCCACGCCGACGACGCAACCGTGACCGGAACCGGTGCGTTCACCGGCGCGCCCGTCACCGCCGACGACCAGTACCACGCGCAGACGCCCGGCGCTCCGGCGATCGTCCTGCCGCTCACCGGCGGCCTCGGCACCGACGTCATCGCCGTCGCGGCGATCGGGAGCTTCGCCGTCGCTGCGGTGCTGGCCGTCTGGCAGTTCCGGCGCCGGATCCGCAGGCTCCCACGCTGAACGCGGCAGACCCCTTTTCCTTCGCCCGATCACAGAACAGGAATCCCATGACCATCACGAGAAGACTCGCCGCCGCGATCGGCGTCGGCGCCCTCGCGCTGCTGGGGGCGGCGGCGTTCGCCGGCCCCGCGAGCGCGGACACGACCGGCGGCAACGCGCCGGCCGCCCCGTACACCCTGACGATCACGAAGCTCCAGAACCCTCCCGGCGGCGGGACCCCCGCGAACGGCACCGCGCAGACGAGCGCCCTCACGCCGATCCCCGGCGTGGTGTTCAGCGTCGCGCCGGTGAACGGCGTCGACCTGACGACGCCCGCGGGCTGGACCACGGCGGCCGGGCTGACGGTGAACGGCTCCGGCCAGGTCGTCGGCGGCGGCACCACCTACACGACCGGCGCCGCGACCGCCCTGCCGGCCACCGGCGGCTCGGGCATCACTACGTACACGACCTCCACGCCGGCCGTCTACGAGGTCACCGAGACGAGCGCCCCGGCCGGCACCCAGCTCGGCGCGCCCTTCCTGGTGACGCTGCCGCTGCCGCAGGGCGGGAACTGGCTGACGAACGTGTTCGTGTACCCGAAGAACACGGTGGAGGGCGCACCGGTCAAGGCGGTCGACGACACCGGCGCCTACGGCCTCGGCGCCTCGGTCACCTGGAGGGTGACGTCCACCGTCCCGAACCAGGTCGCGGGGAACGCCTTCACCCAGTACTCGCTGACCGACCCGCTGGACGCCCGGCTGACCCCACCGGCGCCGGCGACGGTGACGGTGTCCTTGGCCTCCTCGACCGGCACGGCGATCGCGCTGACGGCGGCGGACTACACCGTCAGCGTGTCAGGCCAGACCGTGACCGTGGACTTCACCGCCTCCGGTCTCGCCCTGCTCACGGCGCACCCGGGCGCGGTCGTCACCGCCACGATCCCGACCGTGGTCGGCGCGGTCGGCAGCGGGACGATCCAGAACGTCGCGGACCAGACCATCTCGACCCAGTCGGGCTCGACCGTCACCACGCCCTCCAATCCGGTCCAGGACACGTGGGGCGACGTGAGCCTCCACAAGGTCGACCCGAACGGGAAGGCCCTGGCCGGCGCGCAGTTCCAGGTGTTCACCTCCCGGGCCGACGCGCAGAGCCTGACGAACCCGGTCGCGGTGAACGGCGCCACCACCTTCACGTCCGACGCGTCCGGCGCCGTGGCGATCGGCGGCCTCAAGGCGCAGAACGACGGCGTCGGCCCGGACCTGACCTACTACCTCGTGGAGACGCAGGCCCCGGCCGGGTACGTGATCGCGCCCGCGTTCGCGCAGTCGTCCGGCGGGTCCGCGCAGACGGTGGCCCCCGGCGCCGGCGCGAACCCGACCGTGACGGTCACCGACCCGCAAGCGCCGCCGATCGCGCTGCCGCTGACGGGCTCCACCGGGACGACGGTCTTCGTCGTCGGCGGCCTCGCCCTGGCCGCCCTCGCGGCCGGCGCGGCCGTCCTCGTGGTCCGTCGCCGCGCCCGTGAGGAGGGGCCGGCCGCGTGACATCCCCGCAGCACGGGAGGGCCGCCACCGCGAGACGGTGGCGGCTCTCCGCCCTGTCGGTGGCGGTCACCGTGCTGTGCCTCCTGGGCGTGAGCGTCGCGCTCTACCCGGCGACGGCGAGCTGGTTCAGCGCCGCGCAGGAGGCCGCCCGGCTCGCGCAGTACGGCGACGCGGTGACGGCCATCGGGCCCGCCAGCCGCCTCCAGGCGCTGGACGAGGCCGCGGCGTACAACTCCGCGCTCACCGGCGGCGGCGCGGTGAAGGCCAACGAACGCGTGCCCGTCGGCACCGCGGCCACGCTGCCTCAGGGCTTCGACTACGACCGGCTCCTGGCCGCGGACGCGTACGGGCTGATGGGACGGATCGTCATCCCGTCCATCGGCGCGGACCTCCCGATCTATCACGGCACCGGCGACGCGACCCTCGCGGAGGGCGTCGGCCACCTCGAAGGCACGTCCCTCCCGATCGGCGGCCCCGGCACCCACGCCGTGCTCGCCGGCCACCGCGGGCTGGCATCGGCCACGCTGTTCACGAACCTCGACCGGGTGCGCGACGGCGACACCTTCATGCTCTATGTCTTCGGCGAGACGCTCACCTACCGGGTCTCGACCATCGCGGTCGTGAACCCTGACCAGACCAGGACGCTCGACCCGGTGGCGGGGAAGGACCTCGTCACCCTGGTGACCTGCACGCCCCTCGGGATCAACAGCCAGCGGATCCTCGTGACGGGCGAGCGCGTGACGCCGACCCCGGCGGCCGCGGTCGCACGCGGGCACGAGCCGGCCGCCGGACCCGGGTTCCCCTGGTGGGCCGGCGGATTCGCGGCCGCGGTGGTCGCGGGCGGCGGCTACCTCTGGTGGTCGGGCCGGTCCCGGGTGCGCCGTGGGTAGGCGGACGGCCGCCGTCGCGCGCCGTCGCCGGCCCGGCCCGGTCCGGCTCGTGATCGCGCTGCTGCTGTGCGTCGTCGCGGTGGTCGCGGGCGGCGTCGCCGTGTCGGCGTATCTCTGCGGCAGCGGCAGGCCCACCGACATGCGCGGGAATCCCGTCGACCTCCCGGCGCCGTCGCGAAACGTGCAGCAGCGGACGGACGCGGTCGCCCAGGTCGCCGGGATGACCCTGCACGTGCCGTCCGCCGGGCTCACCGTGCCGCTCGGCGAGCTGAACGAGGTGGACGGCGTCATCGACCCGCCGGGGTTCTCGTCCGCCTACCTGGTGCGCAACTACGGCACGCAGCTCGCCGACGCCGGTCTCGGGACGGTCTTCGTCGTGATGCACTCGTGCCGTGGCGGAGCGGTGTGCCCCGGTGACTATCTGACCGACCTGACGGCCGGGACGGCGTCGGTCGCGGTGGGCGCCGACGTCTACGTGGGCGGCCTCCACTACCGGGTGACGGGCTCGGAGACGGTCCACAAGCCGGACGTCCACGCCGACGCCGCCCTCTGGGCGAATGTCCCCGGACGGCTGGTGTTGCTGACCTGCCTCCAGACGCCCGCCCAGACCGCGTCGATCGACAACCTGGCCGTCACGGCTCAGCTCGTCACGACGCGGTGACTCCCGGAACGCCGAAGCGCGCCACCCACTCGGCGTAGGTGTGGTCCTCCCCGATCGGGCAGTCGCAGGAGATGAGGATCCACTCGCCGGAACGGGAGGCGAGCATGCGCTCGACGTGCGGGACGGCGATGGAGTCGGTGCGTGCGGTCATGCTGTTAGAGAGCTGCGCGCGCGCCGGCCATGACGCTGCGACGTTTTCGTGCGCGATCCGCCTCCTCGGCGCAGGTTTCCAGCGAAACTGTCAAGAAATCGCCCGGAGTTCGCGGTTAGGCTCGGATCGGAGCGCCGAAACGGCGATCCATCGCAAAGCCGCGAGCGCGGCCGATCGTACGACGGGAGGTTCGTCATGTCTCAATTCGTCCCGCAGTTCACTGCAGGAGCCATTGTCGGGGAGCCCGAGGTCGTCGAGGACGCCCGCTCCGTCCGCGAGGTCGCCACGCTCCCCGCGTGGCTGCGGCTCAAGGAGGCGGCGACCGCCCTCCAGGCGCTCCAGGTCAAGGACGGCTCGGTCGAGCAGGAGTCCGACAAGCCCGCCGCCGCCGAGCTCACGTCCACGATCGTCGACGCCGTCGCCGAGCTCGCCCCGTTCTTCCCGCACGACGCCGACTACCTCGCCGCGCTCCGCCGCGACTTCGGCCGCTGGGCAGACGAGGGCTTCGGCGTGCCCGACTTCCTCGACGCGCTGAACGCGTTCCAGCCGCAGCAGCACCGCGTCGACGGCCTCGGCCACCTCGTGGTGTTCCCGATGTACACGCAGAACGGCAGCACGAACCGGTTCGTGGAGGCGGTGCTGGTCGAGGTCATCTGGCCCGAGTTCGTGGCGGCGCTGGAGGCCGGCGACTACGGCAACAAGCTGTTCGTCGCGCTGCGCTTCGTGGACTTCACCCCGGGCTACGACACCAACTCGGCCGTGCTGTTCCCCGAGACGGTCGCGATGCGCGAGATCCCGTCCTTCACGTGGGGTGCGATCTTCCAGGACCGGGAGGCCGCCCGCTACCGCCGGGTCGTGCGCGCCGCCGCGGAGATCACGAAGCTGGAGCTGCCGGAGGACGCGGCCCGGATGCTGGAGGACCAGCGGCTCACGGAGGAGACCTTCGTGATGTGGGACATCATCCACGACCGCTCCCACATGCGCGGCGACCTGCCCTTCGACCCGTTCATGATCAAGCAGCGGATGCCGTTCTTCCTCTACTCCCTGGAAGAGCTGCGCTGCGACCTCACCGCGTTCCGCGAGTCCGTGCGGCTGGAGCGTCAGCTCGGGGCGCTGCCGGAGTCGGAGCTGTCGGAGCAGCAGCAGCAGATCCGCGACCACGCGAAACTGGTGCAGTACGCGGTGATCTTCGACCGGATCTTCCGGTTCGCGATCACCGGCAGCCGGGTGCGCAACTACGACGGCCTCGGCGGGCAACTCCTCTTCGCCTGGCTGCACCAGCACAATGTCCTGCACTGGACCGACACCCAGCTCACCATCGACTGGGATCAGGTGCCCGACGTGGTCGTGGCGCTCTCGGACCGGATCAACGACCTGTACTGGCGCTCCATCGACCGGCCCAAAGTCGCGCACTGGCTCGCCGCCTACGACATGCTCACCCAGACCCTCACCCCCAACCCGGCCTCCAACTGGGCGCGCGGGCTGTCAGATGAGACCCTCGCCGGCGCGCCGAAGGGATACACCGACGCGGTCCTGGACGACGAGTTCCCGCTCTCGATGTTCTACGAAGCCCTCAATAAGAAGATGGCCGCCGTCATCGAATCCACCTCCGGCATCACCGGAACGACGGACGAGTGACGGATCAGCACGGTTCGACGCCGGCGCGGTTCTCACCCGAAGGGACCGCGCCGGCGCCGGCGAGCGGCGTCTCCGGGCGGCTCGTCCTGATCGCCGGCGCGACCAGCGCCTCCGGTGAGGCGGTGGCGCGCGCGCTCACGGCGGCGGGCGCGACCGTGCTCGCGGTCGGCACCCGGCAGGAGGCGTTGGACGCGCTGGCGGAGGCCGTCCCGGGCGTCGACACCCGGGTCTGCGACCTGGCCGACCGCGACGCGGTGGCCGAGCTGGCGATGCGCATCCACCTCAAGTTCGGCCGGGTCGACGGCCTGGTGCATCTCGTCGGCGGCTGGCGCGGCGGTGGCGGCATCGCCGGGCAGAGCGACGACGACTGGGACTTCCTGGAGCGCGGCTTCCAGACCCTGCGGAACACCACGCGCGTCTTCTACGACGACCTGGTCGCCTCCCCCGCCGGCCGCCTGGCCGTCGTGTCCTCCACGGCGGTCGACAAGCCGTACGCGGGGGGCGCGAACTACGCCGCGGCCAAGGCGGCGGCCGACGCGTGGACGCGCGCGGTCGCTCAGGGCCTCGGCAAGGAGGCTCCGCAGTCGGCCGCAGTCGTGTTCGTCGTCAAGACCCTCGCCGGCTTGGAGGAACGGCTCGGCGAGGAGGTCGTGCGCCTCTGGGACGCCGACGCCGCCACCCTCAACGGCACCCGCATCGCGCTCGACATTCGTGCCGAATGGTGACTTTCGCGCCTCGATAGGCGCCATTCGGCACGAATGCGACCGCGCGCGGCGAAATCTAGGATGGAACAGTGACGCTACAACTCCATGACCTCAACCTGCGCGGCTTCGCGTCGGACAACTACGCGGGCGTGCACCCGGAGATCCTCGACGCGATCGCCGCCGCCAACAACGGGCACCAGATCTCCTACGGCGAGGACGTCTACACCGAGCGACTGCACGAGGTGTTCGCGCAGCACTTCGGCGAGGGCGTCCAGGTGTTCCCGGTGTTCAACGGCACCGGCGCGAACGTCGTCGGGCTGCAGTCGATGGTGCCGCGCTGGGGAGCTGTGATCTGCGCAAAGACCGCGCACATCAACACCGACGAGGCGGGTGCGCCCGAGAAGGTCGGCGGCCTCAAGCTGCTGACGGTCGAGACCCCGGACGGCAAGCTGACCCCCGAGCTCATCGACCGGGAGGCCTGGGGCTGGGGCGACGAGCACCGCGCGCAGCCGCTCGCCGTGTCCATCACTCAGACCACCGAGCTCGGCACCGCGTACAGCGTCGAGGAGATCCGTGCCATCGCGGACCACGTGCACGCGCGCGGCATGAAGCTGCACCTGGACGGCGCCCGCATCTCCAACGCCGCCGCCACCCTCGGCGTGCCGTTCAAGGAGTTCACCACCGACGCCGGCGTGGACGTGCTCAGCTTCGGCGGCACCAAGAACGGGATGCTGTACGGCGAGGCCGTCGTCGTCCTCAACCCCGCCGCGTCCGAGGGCCTGCTCTACCTGCGCAAGCTCAACATGCAGCTCGCGTCCAAGATGCGGTTCATCTCGGCGCAGCTCATCGCGCTGCTGCACGACGACCTCTACCTGCGATCGGCGTCGCACGCCAACGCGATGGCGTCCCGGCTGCGCGGCGCGCTGGAGGCGGGGATCGCGGACGGCAGCATCCAGGGCGTCGGGTTCAGCCAGGCCACCGAGGCGAACGGCGTCTTCGCCACGCTTCCGGCCGGCGTCGCGGACCGGCTGCGGCAGCACTTCCGGTTCTACGACTGGGACGCGGCCCGCCACGAGGTGCGCTGGATGTGCTCGTTCGACACCACCGAGCAGGACATCGACGACTTCGTCGCGGCCCTGGTCGCCGAGCTGGCGGCCTGACCCCCCCCTCACTGGGGACAGACCGGGGTACAAAGATGTCCTCCATTTGACGGACACATTTGGTAGTCTCTAAGAGTCGACGGAGGAACCCGAATAATCCCTCGGCGATAACCCCGAAACGCATGCCGGGCTGTGTGGAGTAACCCTAGTATCCACACCGCCCGGCATCGTGGGTTAACGGCGTCGTATCAGCCGAACCTCATGAATCGTCAGGTCGCGGGGACAGGGACGCCGCCGCGCCAGGCCACCCGGACGACATGGAGACCGCGGTAGACGGTCGCGTCGTCCCAGGAGTGGAACAGCAGCCAGTCCACGCCCTTGAAGCTCACCAAATCCGCTCCGCCGGGGCCGCGGTAGCGACCTCCGCTGCCCGTGGTCGACAGGATCGGGCCGTCGTGCTTCGTGTACGGGCCGAGGAGGCTCGGCGCGGTGGCCGCGCCGGTCGCGTACGCGTCGCCGCCGTAGTCGTTGGCCGAGTAGAGCAGCACGTAGGTCCCGGCGTGCTTCACGATCACGGGCGCCTCAACCAGGTGCCCCTCCCACGGCTCGGTCTGCTTGACGAGCTTCGTCGCCTCGCCGACCAGCGCCGTGCCGTCGGCGGAGAGCCGCTGCACGTGGATCCAGGTGTCCAGTCCGCAGCAGTTGCCGTCGTTCTTCCACACCAGGAACCGGGTGCCGTCGTCCTCCGTGAACACGCTCGCGTCGATCGCGCCGCCCTCGTCGACCGGGCAGACCAGCGGGGCAGCGGACGGCGAGGTGAACGGGCCGGCCGGGTCGGCCGCGAACGCGGCGCCGACGCACTGCCGCCCGCTGGCCGTGTCCGTCGCGGTGAAGTACAGCGCGTAGCGCCCGCCGGGCAGCGCGGCCGGTCCGGGAGCCCAGGTCTTGCCGGGCGTCGCCCAGGACGGCAGCTCCGGGAGGGCGTCCGCGTCGCTCAGCGTCCAGTGCCGCAGGTCGGTGCTGGACGCGAGCTGCACGTTCTTCCCCGGCGCGTTCGTCGCGTACGCGTAGACCCGGTCGCCGACCACGAGGGCGCCCGGATCCGGGAAGTCCTGGTCGAGCTGGAACGCGGCGGTCGTGGGTGTCGGGCTCGGGGCGGCACCGCCCGCCGCGCAGCCCGTCAGCGCCGCGAGCGCGACCGCGGCGGCGAGCGCCGAGCCCGCCGCCGCGCCGGTGCGCCCGCGACTCACCCCTTGACCCCGCTGGTCGCGACGCTCTCCACGATCTGCTTCTGCGCGAAGAAGAACAGGATGAGCACCGGGACCGACGCCACCACCGCGCCCGCCATCACGATGGCGAAGTGCGTGGAGTAGGCGCCCTGGAGCTGCGAGAGCCCGGGCTGCAGCGTCAGGTTCTCCGGGCTCAGCAGCACGTACACGGGCCAGAGGAAGTCGTTCCAGTTGGCCAGGAAGCTCAGCACCGCGAGGGTCGCCAGGGCCGGCCGCGCCAGCGGGATCACGATCTGGAGGAAGATGCGGAGGTCGCCTGCACCGTCGATGCGGGCCGCCTCCTCGATCTCCTGGGGCAGCCCGACGAAGAACTGCCGCAGGAAGAACACCCCGAACGCGCTCGCCGCCCCCGGGATGGTGATCGCCCAGATGGAGTCGAGCCAGCCCAGGTTCTGCACGATGAGGTAGTTCGGGATGAGGAAGATGACCGGCGGCACCAGGAGGGTCGCCACGATCAGCCCGAAGACGATGCGCTTGCCCGCGAACTCCAGCCGGGCGAGCGCGTACGCGGCGAGGGAGGCGGTGATCAGGATGATCACCGACTGGAGCGCAGCGGCGCCCAGGCTGTTGAGGAACCAGCGGAACACCGGCTGCTGCCCGTTCGCGATGGTCGCGTAGGCGTCGAACGAGAACGGGTTTGGCAGCGCCGAGTACGGGTTGCGGATCGCGTCGCCGTCCGTCTTGAACGACGTCAGCAGGATCCACACCAGCGGCAGGATCACGATGAGCGCGAGCACGATCAGGGCCGCGTAGAGCACACTCTTGCGGAGCGCCTGCTGCGGGGTCTGCTTGCGCCGCGCCGGGATGCGCCGCGGCTGCTCCGGCGCGTCCGCGGCGGGCTCGCCGGGCCGGGAGGTGACGGTCGTCATGAGGCGCTCTTCTCTGCCCGCTCCCGCTGGAGGCGGAAGTTGACGATACTGATGATGGCGAGGAACGCGAACAGCACGTAGCTCATGGCCGACGCGGCCGCCATGTTGTTCTGCGACAGGCCCTGGTCGGCGATGTACATGATCGCCGTGCGGGTCGTGTTGCCCGGGCCGCCCTTGGTGAGCAGGAACGACTGGCCGAACATGTTCGCGCTGGCGAGGATCGTGATGGTCACCACGAACGTCATCACCTGGCGGAGGCCGGGGAGCGTGACGCTGACGAACTGCCGGAACGCCCCGGCCCCGTCGAGGGCGGCGGCCTCGTAGAGGTCGGCGCTGATCCCCTTGAGCCCGGCCAGGATGATGACGGTGTTGAAGCCCATCGTCCACCAGACGGTGACGCCGACCAGGGTGATCCAGGCCCACGGCACGTCGACGGTCCAGGGGAGGTTGTCGGGCAGCCCGATCATCCCGAGCACGTGGTTGACGATGCCCGACTGCGTGTCGAGCAGGTACTTCCAGATCACGCCGATGACGGCGACGCCCAGCACGTACGGGGCGAAGAACGTCGCGCGGAAGAACGAGCCGGCGCGGATGCGCTGGTTCAGCAGCACGGCGACCAGCAGCGGCACCAGGAGGAGGAACGGCACGCTCGCGACCGTGAAGATGCCGGTGGCGAGCATGGACTGCCAGAAGTCGCCGGAGGTCGTGCTGCCCGGCGTGAACAGCTCGATGTAGTTCTTGAGGCCGACGAACGACTGCGTCGCGCGGAACGGGCTCCAGTTGGTGAGGCTGATCCACAGGCCGAAGACGGCCGGCGCCAGCACGAACACCAGGAACAGCACCAGGAACGGTGCCAGGAAGAGGTAGGCGACGCCCGTGCGACGCCGGCCGCCCGGCCGCCCGGCCGCAGCGCGTGCGGACCGGGTCGACCGGGCGGACCGTGCCGAGCCGCGCGGGCGGGGCGCCCCGGTCTCCCGGGGCGCCACCAGCAAGTCGGTGTCAGTTGCCATACGTGTCTTTGTTCTGCTTGATCAGCGCGTTCGCCTTCGCGACGGCGTCGTCGAGCGCCTGCTGCGGGCTCTTCTTGCCGGTGATCGCCTCGTTCACCGCGGTGGTGATCGTGGCCTCCACGCTGGTGATGCCGGGCGCCGTGGCCTCGTAGTGGGCGTAGGGCAGCTCGTCCAGGAACGGCTTCAGGGCCGGGTAGTCCTTGACCAGCTTCGGGTCGTCGCGCACCGAGTTCTTGGCGGGCAGCTCACCGGTCTTGGGCCAGTCGGCGGAGTTGTCGTTCATCCACTTGACGAACGTCGCGGCGGCCGCGGTCTTGTTCTTGTCCTGCCCCTTGTTGTTCATGAACATCCAGTGGGTGGAGCTCGACCAGACGGCCTTCTGGGTGCCGATCTGCGGCACGGCGACGGCCTGCCAGTTCAGCTTGCCGAACGCGGTGTTGGTGGTCTGCCAGACGCCGTTCCAGTTGAACGCGGTCTTGCCCGCGATCAGGGCGTTGATGTTGCCGTCCTGGGCGACGTTCGCCGGGCTGTGACCGTTCTTGATGAGGTCGGTCATCCAGGTCAGCGCCTTGACACCGGCGTCGGAGTTGAAGGTCGCCTTCGTGACCGGCTTGTCGAACAGGTCGCCGCCGTACTGCCAGAGCAGGCTCTCGAACTCGAACGTTCCGGTGAACACGTAGCCGTCCACCCACTCGCCCTGCACGCCCGCCGCCTTGAGCTTGGCGAGGGCCGCCTCGTACGAGGTCTTGTCGGCCGGGATCGAGCTCGGGTCGACGCCGGCCTTCTGGAGGACGTCCTTGTTCACGTAGAGGCCGAGCGGCGTCACGCTCCACGGCACCGCGTACTGCGCGCCGTTGTACTTGCCGGCGTCCATCAGGCCGGCCGGGAAGTCGCTCGCCGAGTAGCCGAGGGACTTCACGATCGAGTCGGCCTTCAGCACGAGCCCCTGGGCCGCGTAGGTGGCGATGTCGTCGCCGTGGCCGACCGCGACGTCGGGACCCTTGCCGGCCTTGACCGCGAGCGGCATCTTCTGGCCGATGTCGGACCACTGCATCGGGACGTCCTTGACGACGATGTTCTTGTGCTCGGAGTTGAACTTGTCGATCAGCTTCGGGACGAGGACGGGGGCGGCGCCGCCGGTCCAGCCGTTCCAGAAGCTGATGGTCACCTTCGGGCCGGTGTAGTCGCCCGAGGAGACCTCGGAGCCTCCGGAACCCGAGTTGCTACCGCACGCCGTCAGCGCGAGGCCGAGCCCCACCGTGACTGCGGCTGCGACCGCGCGCACCGCGAATCGCTTCTTCATGTGATCTCTCCCTTGAGTGCTCCCCGCAGCCGCTGAGTCGCGGCGGTCTGCCCGAGGAGGGCCGATGGTGTCCCTGCATGTTTACAGCGCTAGATATTTGCTGTCAAGCGGTGGCGGTTTTCCTTCGACGGTACACTCGTGCTCACCAGTGCCACGCCAGACAGGAGCCGACATGGCCGTTCGCTTGCAGGATGTCGCGGAATACGCGGGCGTCTCGATGAAGACCGTGTCCAATGTCGTGCGCGACTATCCGCACGTCAGCGCCAAGATGCGCGAGCGCGTCCAGAAGGCCATCGACGAGCTCGGCTACCGGCCGAACGTCATGGGCCGCCGCCTCGCGACCGGGCGCACGGGACTGCTCGCACTGGCCTTCGCCGACGTGCGGATCCCCTACTTCGCCGAGCTCGCCCGGGTCATCGCCGACGCGGCCGAGGAGCGCGGCTACCGCGTGCTGCTGGAACAGACCGAGGGCACGCTGGACGGCGAGCGCGCGGTCGTCTCTGCCAGCGAGTCCGGCCTGGTCGACGGGATGCTGTTCCAGCCGAACCTGATGAACTCGACCGAGCTGGCGCAGAACCGCGCGGACATCCCGCTCGTCGTCCTGGGCGAGAACGCGGCGCCGCTCACCGTCGACCAGCTCATGGTGGACAATGTCGCGGCCGCCCGCACGGCGACGGCGCACGTGATCGCGCACGGCCGGCGCCGGATCGGCTTCGTCGGCCACGAGGCCGGCGGCCTGACCCGGACCTCCACCCTGCGAATCGCGGGCTATCAGCAGGCGCTCGAGGAGGCCGGGATCACGCCGGACCCGAGCCTGCTGATCTCGACCACGGCCATCAGCGCGTCGAGCGCGGTCACGGCCGTGGGGGCGGCGCTCGACGCCGGGCTGACGTTCGACGGGCTGGTCTGCCGCGACGACCTCGCCGCGATCGGCGCGCTGCGCGCCCTCCAGGAGCGGGGCGTCCGGGTGCCGGGGGACGTGGTGGTGACCGGCTGGGACGACATCCCGATGACGCAGGTCACGTACCCGTCGCTGACCTCCATCGCCCCGGACATGCGGGCGCTGGCCTCCCGCGCGCTGGACATGCTGCTGGAGCGCGTCGGCGGCTACGAGGGCATGGGGCGGCACGAGCTGGTGCCGTACACCCTCGTGACCCGGGAGAGCGCTCCCGAGGTTTTCTGACTTTACAGCGCTGGATAGTTGCGCCATGCTTGGGGCGTGCTCGACTCCATCTCCACCAGACACCGCTCGTCCGGCCCCGCCTTTCGCGCCAGCGACCAGGACGGCAGCCACCCGCGTCCCCAGCTGATCCGCCCCGACTGGCTCGACCTCGGCGGCGCCTGGACCTTCGCCTTCGACGACGACGACCGCGGCCACGCCGAGCACTGGGAGCGCCGGGGCGAGCTCCCCGGACGCATCATGGTGCCGTACCCGGCGGAGTCGCCGGCGTCGGGGGTCGGCGACACCGGGTTCCACCCGGTCGTCTGGTACGCGCGCCGCATCGCGGTGGACGACCTCCCCGAGGGCGAGCGGACCCTCCTGCACTTCGGCGCCGTCGACTACCGGTGCGAGGTCTGGGTCGACGGCCGGCTGGCCGGGCGCCACGAGGGCGGCCAGACCCCGTTCACGTTCGACATCACCGACCTGATCGAGGGCGACGGGCTGACGATCACCGTCCGCGCCGAGGACGACCCGTTCGACGTCTCCCAGCCGCGCGGCAAGCAGGACTGGCGCGAGCGCCCGCACTCCATCTGGTATCACCGGACCACCGGGATCTGGCAGCCGGTCTGGCTGGAGGGCGTCCCCGCCTTCCACGTGACCCAGGTGCACTGGAGCAGCGACATCCACCGCGGCATCGTGTCCGCCGACCTCCGCTTCGCCCAGCGCCTCCCCGAGGGATCGCGCGTGCGGCTGGAGCTGGCGCACGGCGAGCAGTCGCTGGCGTCGGTGGAGGCCGTCGTCTCCGGCACGCGCGCCGAGCTGGTCGTCCCGGTCGCCCGCCAGCAGAACGGGCAGGCCTACGAGGAGCTGCTGTGGTCGCCGCAGCGCCCGACGCTGATCGACGCCACCATGACGGTGACGCCGGCCGGCGCGACCGTCGACGTCGTGCACTCCTACCTGGGGCTGCGCTCGATCGCGGTCGAGAACGGGCAGTACCTGCTCAACGATCGCCCGCTGTATCTGCGGTCCGTGCTCAACCAGGGCTATTGGCCGCAGTCGCACTCGGCCGCGCCCGACTCGGAGGGGCTGCGCCGCGAGGCCGAGCTGATCCTCGAACTCGGCTTCAACGCGGCCCGGCTCCACCAGAAGTACGAGGACCCGCGCTTCCTGTACTGGGCCGACCGGCTCGGCCTCCTGATCTGGGCCGAGGCGCCCGCCGCCTACGCCTTCGATGCCGACGCGGTCGAGCGGACGATGGCCGAGTGGATCGCCATCCTCGACCGCGACCGGTCGCATCCGTCGATCGTGACCTGGGTGCCGCTCAACGAGAGCTGGGGCGTGCAGCACCTCGCGCACGACCAGCGGATGGTCGCCTACGCCAAGGCGCTCGTGCACACCACCAAGACGCTCGACCCGACCCGTCCGGTGGTGTCCAACGACGGCTGGGAGCACGTGGAGTCGGACATCCTGAGCATCCACGACTACGACGCCGACCCCGACGCCGTGCGTGAGCGCTACCGCTCGCGCGACCACATCCTCGGCTCGTCGCACACCTTCCCCGGGCGGCGGCTCGTGGTGGACGGCGCGCAGCGGCTGGACGTGCCGATCATGCTCACCGAGTTCGGCGGCATCTCCTACATCGAGCGGCCGAGCGAGGACGCCTGGGGCTACTCGTCCGCCGCGACCGCCGACCAGTTCGCCGACCGGCTGGACGCGCTGTTCGACGCCGTACGTGCGAGCGCCGGTCTCGCCGGCTTCTGCTACACCCAGCTCGCCGACACCGGCCAGGAGACCAACGGCCTCGTGTTCGAGGACCGGCGGCCGAAGGTCCCGCTCGCGCGCATCCGCCGGGCGGTGACCGGCCTGGAGGCCTGAAGCACCATCCATCCAGACGAAGGAGTCTTCATGCGCATCACCACGACCGTCGCGCTCGCGATCGCCGCCACCTTCGCACTGCTGCCGTTCGCCCCCGCGACGGCCGCGGAGCCGGGAGCGTCGCCGGGAGGCTCGCCAGGGGTCACTGCGTCCGCGCGCTCGACGACGCCCGGGAGCTACCGGAACCCGATGACGCTGCAGCTCCCGTCGGGCGAGACGGCGGCGAGCTGCGCCGACCCGTCGGTCGTCCACGGCGCAACGAACGGCGACACCGACTGGTACCTGTACTGCACGACGGACGCGCTGACCGCGACCGAGAAGGCCGCGGACGGCTCGCTCGTGATGCACAACGTCCCGATGTACCGCTCGGCCGACCTCACCCACTGGACCTACGCCGGCGACGCCTTCCCGCAGAAGCCGTCGTGGCTCGGCGCGAACGGGTCGATGTGGGCGCCGGACGTCGTCTTCCGGAACGGCACCTACTACCTGTACTACGCGGCCTCCGACTCGGCGCTGCCCGGCGGCGGCTCGGCGGTCGGCGTCGCGACCAGCAGCAGCCCGACCGGGCCGTGGACCGACACCGGGACCCCGGTCGTCGCCCCGCAGGCGCACCCGACGAACCCGGACGCGCGCCGCTGGGAGTTCGACCCGGAGGTCATCACCACCGGCGGCGTCAGCTACGTCTACTTCGGCAGCTACTTCGGCGGCGTCTTCGCCCGGAAGCTCAGCGCGGACGGCCTGACCTCCATCGCCTCCACCGAGACGCCGATCGCGATCGACAACCGCTACGAGGGCACGAACATCGTGCAGCACGACGGCTGGTTCTACTTCCTCGGCTCGGCCACGAACTGCTGCGCGGGTCCGCTGACCGGCTACAGCGTGTTCGCCGCGCGGTCACGGAGCCCACTCGGTCCCTTCGTCGACCGGGACGGCGTGCCGATCCTCGCCAACCGCGTCGGCGGAACCCCCGTGCTGGCGCAGAACGGCAACCGCTGGGTCGGCGCCGGGCACACCGCCGTGGTCACCGACTTCGGCGGCCAGGACTGGATGGTGTACCACGCCGTCGACCGGAACGACCCGTACTACGCGGGCGACGTCGGCTACACGAAGCGCCCGGTGCTCATCGACCCGCTGGACTGGCACGGCGACTGGCCGACCGTGCGCGCCGGAGCCGGACCGTCCGACTCCCTCATGCCCGGCCCGGCCGCGCAGCCCGGCCAGCGGACGGCGTACAAGCCGGCGTACGCTCCCGACCCGCGCCCCGGCCGCCCCGACCTGTCGCGCTCGACCGAGTTCGACGGGAGCGCGCTGGGCGCCAACTGGAGCTGGGTGCGCCAGCCCGACGCCTCCAGCTACGCGGTGAAGGGCGGGACGCTGACCTGGCAGACGCAGGCGGCCGACCTCCAGCCTCCCGCCACTCCGCTCGCGTCGGTGCTCACCGAGACGGCGCCTACCGGCGATTACGTCGTGGAGACGAAGGTCTCGGTGAACACGCCGAACGACGGCAGCGTGCACAACTACGTGCAGGGCGGCCTCATCGTGTATGGCGACGACGGCAACTACGTGCGGCTCACGTCGAACAGCATCTGGGACACCCGGCAGACCGAGTTCGGCAAGCACGTCTCGCCGGCGCCCGCGGGCTACCCGAGTTACGGGAACGGGGTCGTCGGCCCGGTCGCCGACTGGACGTACCTGCGCATCGTGCACCGCGCCCAGCAGGGGACGGACCTCTACACCGCGTACACGAGCATCGACGGCCAGACCTGGGACCGTGGCGACACCTGGACGGCCGACCTCGGGGCGCATCCCCGGATCGGGCTGATCTCGCTGGGCGGCGCCGGGTACGCGAGCAGCTTCGACTACGTACACGTCAGCTCGCTGGCGGGTCAGCAGTAGGAGCGACTCAGCCGGTGGGCGCCGTCCAGTACGCGTACTGCGACGCGGGACGGAAGCCCAGCCCGGAGTAGAGCGCATGGGCGGCCGCGTTGTCCGCGAGCACCTGGAGCCACAGGTGCCGGACACCGCGGCCGCCCGCTGCGTCTGCGAGGGCGACGGCGAGCGCGCGGGCCAGGCCGCGGCGGCGGGCGGCCGGGAGGGTCGCGACGGCGTACAGGCCGCCCCAGTCGTCGGCGAGGGCGAGGCGGGCGACGGCGTCGGGGGCGTCGGCGGGGCCGGCCCAGGCGTAGAGGGCAGGGGCGGCGGTCAGGATGCGGGCGACGATGTCCCGCTCGGCGGCGCCGCCGCGGCCGTCGACGGCCCACCAGGTGGGGAGCCAGCCGGGAGGCGGGGTGTCGGAGGTCGCGATCGGGCTCGCGACCGCTTGTGCTCCCCCGGCCGCCACCTCCGCCCGGTCGGCCACGAGGATGTCGGTCTGCGAGTGCTCCCGGTACCCCCGGCCCCCGAGCGCGGTCACGAGCGCAGGGGACGTCGCGGGGCTCACCTGGAAGACCGCGGGCAGGCCGCGCTCCCGGTACCAGCGCTCGGCGCGCTCGACCGCGGCTTCCACGTCCGGCACCTCGCCGCAGGTCAGCACCGAGTTGGCGCGATTGGTGACGCCGCCCGCGGCCCGCAGCGTCCAGCCTCCCAGCTCCTCGCGCTCCAGGGCCGGCCAGCCGCGGTCGGCGAGGCGGTCGAGGTCGGCGGGCTGAACAGACTCCGCGGGCTCCGGCAGGCGCATCCGTCGAATGTATCCCGCTGCCGCCGCCGCCCGCGAAGGCGTACCGTGCGTCCCATGACCGACACTAAGGACGCCGCCCCCGCAGCCGGCGCCGAGCCGTTCCCCGAAGCGGAGATCGCGGGCCTCAAGGCCAAGACCGTGGCGCACGTCGTCCACTACCGGCGGAAGACCTACGTCACGCTCCCGTCCGAGGGGTACGCCCTCCTGAAGCGCGTGCGGACCCTGCTGCGCGATGGCACCACCGACCTCGTCCCGCTCGTGCACCGCGACGGCTTCGTGTGGCTGGCGATCGGCCCGAACATCCCGATCGCGGTGGACGAGGTGGAGACCGACAACGGCGAGAGCGAGAAGCACACCCTCAAGCGGCTCGGGCTGCGCTGACCGCGCCGGCTTCTCAGGCGCCCGCGATCTGGAGGAGCTGCCGGGCGGCCGGCTCCTGCGGGACGGGCAGCGCGGGGATCGACCCGGTGTCGGCCGGCCCCGCATTGGCGGCGAAGTCGCGCAGCCACGGCAGCAGCTCGGGGCCGAGGTCATCGCGGGCGACGGCGAGCTGGACGATCGCCTTCAGGTAGTCGAGCCGGTCTCCGGTGTCGTAGCGGCGCCCGCGGAACACGACGCCGTGGACGCCTCCTGTCCAGGCCGGCGCGGAGGCCAGGCCTTCGAGCGCGTCCGTGAGCTGGATCTCGCCGCCCTTGCCGGGAGGCGTCTTCTCCAGGATGTCGAAGATCTCCGGACGCAGGACGTAGCGGCCGATGACCGCGTAGTTCGACGGCGCGTTCTCGGGGCTCGGCTTCTCGACCAGGCCGGTGATGCGCACGACGTCCTCGTGCTCGGTCGGGACGACGGCGGCCGCTCCGTAGAGGTGGATCGAGTCGCTCGGCACCTCCATCAGCGCGACCACGGTCGTGTTGAGCGCGTGCTGGACCTGCAGCATCCGGCTCAGCAGCGGGTCGCGCTCGTCGATGATGTCGTCGCCGAGGAGCACCGCGAACGGCTCGTGGCCGATGTGCATACGCGCCCGGAGCACGGCGTGGCCGAGGCCCTTCGGGTCGCCCTGGCGGACATAGTGGAGGTCCGCGAGCGAGGTCGAGTAGTTCACCTTGTGCAGGCGGTCGGTGTCGCCCTTGCGCGCCAGAGTGTCCTCCAGCTCGGCGTTGCGGTCGAAGTGGTTCTCGAGCGCGTTCTTGTTTCGGCCTGTGATCATCAGGACGTCGTGGAGGCCGCTGGCGACGGCCTCCTCGACCACGTACTGGATGGCCGGCTTGTCGACCACCGGCAGCATCTCCTTGGGCATGGCCTTGGTCGCGGGAAGGAACCGGGTGCCCAGCCCCGCTGCGGGGATCACGGCCTTGGTGACGTAACTGCTCATCTCGATTGCTCGCTTTCTGGTGGATGGGTACCGGTCAGTGGACGGGGAGCGCGTCGGGAACGAGGGCGGCCGCCTCCGGGACGCGGCCCATGCCGAGGACGGTCCAGCGTGCGGCGTTCCAGGCGGAGGCGTCGAGGCAGTTGCGGGCGTCGATCACGGTGGCACCGGACGTGAGCGCACGCAGTGCGGACGGGTCGGCGCCGGTGAACTCGTCCCACTCGGTGAGGACGACGGTGAGGTCGGCGCCGTCCAGGGCCTCTGCCATCGACCCGGCGTAGCCGAGCGTCGGGTAGAGCCGCTGCGCGGTGCCGCGGGCCTCGGGGTCGTACACGACGACCTGGGCGCCGCGCAGGTGCAGCGCGGCCGCGACGTTGAGCGCGGGCGAATCGCGGACGTCGTCGGTCTGCGGCTTGAATGCGGCGCCGAGCACGCCGATCCGCCGGTTGAGCACCGAGCCGCCGAGAGCGCGCAGGGCGAGGTCGATCACCCGCTGCCTGCGCCCCATGTTGATCTCGTCCACCTGCTGGAGGAGGCCGACCGCCGCGTGCGCGCCGAGCTCGTTCGAGCGGTGCATCAGAGCGCGGATGTCCTTCGGCAGGCAGCCGCCGCCGAACCCGAGGCCCGCGTTGAGGAACTGGCGGCCGATGCGGGAGTCGTGGCCGAGCGCGTCGGCCAGCAGTGCCACGTCCGCGCCCGCCGCGTCGCACACCTCCGCGATCGCGTTGATGAACGAGATCTTGGTGGCCAGGAAGGCGTTGGCGCTGACCTTCACGAGCTCGGCCGTCGGCAGGTCGGCGACCAGCACCGGCGTCCCGTCGGCGATCGGCTTCGCGTAGACGCGGCGGAGGACGGCCTCCGACCGCTCCGAGGTGCCACCGAACACGAGCCGGTCGGGCCGCAGCGTGTCGTCGACGGCCTTGCCTTCGCGGAGGAACTCCGGGTTCCAGACGAGCTCTGCCGCGACGCCGCTCGGTGCGGCCTCCGCCACGATCGCGCGCAGCCGCGCCCCGGTGCCGACCGGCACGGTGGACTTGCCCACGATCAGGGCGTCGTGCGTGAGCGCGGCGGCGACCCCGCGGGTGGCGGCCTCCACATAGCTCAGGTTGGCCGCGAACGACCCGGACTGCTGCGGCGTTCCCACGCAGATGAAGTGGACGTCGGAGGCGGCGACGGCCTCCGCGAGGTCGGTCGTGAAGCGCAGCCGGCCCGCGGCGACGTTCAAGCGGATGAGCTCGGGCAGCCCCGGCTCGAAGAACGGCGCGCGGCCCTCGGTGAGCTCGGCGACCTTGTGCGGGTCGGTGTCGACGCCGACGACGTCGAACCCGAGCTCGGCCATCGCGGCGGCGTGGGTCGCGCCGAGGTAGCCGGTGCCGATCACGCTGATGCGCGGGGCGGGGTGGTCCTTCTGGATCTTCTTGCCGGTGGTCATGCCGATTCCTTCCGGGGTCACTGTGCCGGGGTGAGGGTGAAGTCGTCCTCGGGTCTCGTCAGGCCCGCGATGAAGGCCGACAGCGAGTCCGAGCGGGAGTCGATGCGCCAGTCGTTGGTGGCGCGCACGCCCTCCACGTAGCTGGTGACCGCGAGGTTGAACCAGGAGAAGCCGATGATGTCGGAGTTCTCCGGCTTGGCGAGCCCGTCGAAGAACGAGCTGATCCAGGCGGGTTTGTGACCGTCCGTCTCCGACGCTCCGACCTCGGCGAGGATGATCGGCTTCTTCGTGATGCTCCGCAGCGTGTCGAGGCTCGCCTTGAACGTGTAGTCGAAGCTGAAGTCGTTGTCGGACTTGTAGGGCGGTCGCAGGTAGCCGGAGAGTCCCACCCAGTCGACGTATTGGTCGCCCGGGTACAGGCTCTCCAGGTAGCCGGCTGCCTTGTGGCCGGCGGGGAGGTTGTTCACGATGTTCGGCGCCCACACCCAGACGACCAGATCGTTCGCGCCCTCCTGCTGGAAGATGTCGTGCACGTGCCGCCACATCTTCACGTAGTCGCCCGGGCTGTTGCCGTTGATCGGGTTGCCCGCGCCGTCGGTCTCCGACCACGGGTACCAGATGCCGTTCATCTCGTGGTCGAGCCGGATCGCCAGCGGGAGGCCGGTCGCGACGACGGCCTTCGCGTACTGGTGCAGGTAGGCGTCGAAGTCGCCGCCGATGATCTTCGGGAGGGAGTAGTCCGGTGCCGAGTTGGACGAGTTGTCCGCGCTGATCGGCCGCGACTCCCAGGTCATCATGGGCATCCGGCCCTGCTGCCAGGAGCGCTGGACCGCGTCGGCGCGGAACGACTGGTCCCAGCCCTGGAAGTAGCCGACCAGGTTCGGGGAGACGCCGATCTTCGCGCTGGTGGCGTCGAAGGTGGCCCAGTTGAACGGCGCCTGGTCGGTGAACATCCCGAAGTAGCGGCTCGACGGCTTCAGGAGGTCGGCGCGAGCGGGCGCGGTGATCGGCGCGGGCCCGGTGCCGGGCGAGCTGGATGCCGGCTTGCCGGAGGCCCCTGTGCTCGTGGACGAGTGGCCCGTCTTCGCCTGCGCGGCGGCGAGCTGCGCCTTCACGTTCGCGAGCTCGCTCTGCGCGGCCTGCGTCTTCTGCTGCGCCGCGGCGAGCTGCTTGGCGGCACCGGCCTGCGCCGCCACGGACTCCGCCTGCATCGCGGTCATCTTGCCCTTCTGGGAGGCGATGGTCTGCGTCGCGCGGTCGAGGTTGCGCCTGAGCTCCGCGTTCTGAGCGGCGAAGGGCGTCACGGTCTCGGTGACGTCGGCGACCGCGTCGCGCAGCGGGGCGCCCGTCGGCGAGGCCCAGACGTAGGCGGAGATCCCCACGAGGACCAGGGCGAGCACGAGGAAGGCGGCGGCTGTGGCCTGCGAACGGGACCGGGACTGGGCCCACCAGCTGTGGGCTCGGTCGGCGACGCGGCCGGTGAACGTCGGGTCAGACAAGGAACAGGACCTCCAGGGTCAGGATCGCGATGCCGATCAGGTACGGGATTGCTGCGAGCGGGTTCGGCCGGCGGCGTGCGGCCTTCTTCGTGACGGCCTTGGCGGCGGTCTTCTGCTGCGCGCGCGTGACCACGGCCGTGGTCGGGCGGGTGGCAGTGGCGAGCGCCGTAGCCGAGGTGACGCCGCCGACCGCGTCAGGGAGGGCGGGGCTCGGCGTCGTGTCCGTCGCGGTGCCGAGCGTGGCGATCTCGTCGTCGGAGCTGATCTGCCCCGGTCCTCCCGCGTACGCTCCGGCCCTGGTCCCCCAGCCGCTGGCGTGTGCCATCCGGAAGAAGCCGATCAGCCGGATCGGCATCAAGAAGAACGTCGAGACGACGATGAAGACCGGCAGCCGGAAGAAGTCGGCCGGCTTCTCGGAGAGGTGCCGGATCTGCCGGATGGACATGCTGATCACCGACGACGCGACCATGAGGGCGACCACGGTGATGATCCCGCCCTGGATGCCGTACGACTTCAGGAAGCCTTCGTAGAAGTTGTAGCCCTCCCCCGTGATCGACCGGTACACCCAGCCGCCCATGACCCCGGCGAGGATGAACGGGAGCAGGATGTCCATCACGAAGAAGAACGCGAGAAGGGGCGCGTGGCCGAGCATCCACGGCAGCATCCGCATCGTGTTGTACTGGCTGCCGCGCGCCCAGCGGAGCTGCTGCTTGAACAGCTTCTTGACCTTCAGGGGAGCGTCCGTGTAGACGAGGCTGGTGTGCTGGTAGACGGTGCGGTACCCCTCCTTGAGCGTGAGGTTCGTCAGCGTGCGATCGTCCGAGACCTCCAGGAAGACGCCGAGGAACTTCTCGGTCATGAACTTCTCCATCACCCGCATCAGGATCGAGCGCCGGAAGGCGATGGTCCGCCCCGGCAGGCAGCCGATCTGGCCGACCACGCTCTGCGCCGGCATCGAGTAGAGCGCCCGCGAGTTCTCCAGCCAGTCCGCCCAGCGGGTGATCCAGCTCCGCTCGGGTTCCAGGATGCGCTGCTTGGTGGTCACGCCGCCGACGCGCTCGTCCGCGAACGGCTTGACCAGCTCGCTCAGGGTGTCGCGCGTCCAAACAGTGTCGGAGTCGACCAGCACGGTGATCTCACCGGTGGACATCCGCGTCCCGATCATGACCGCGTTGCGCTTGCCGGGGATGGGCGTGTGCACCCAGCGCACCAGCGGGGCGAACTCCTCGCAGACCCCGGCGAGCTCGGGGTTGGGGGCGCCGTTGATGACCACGATGATCTCGCCGGGCTTCTGCTCGACCATCCGGCCGAGCACGTCGCGGAACAGATCCAGCGGCTCGTCCACGACCGGGACGACGACGCTGGTCGTGCCGTGGAACTCGCCGGTGTATGGCCGGTAGCGACGCGACATGAGCACCTTGACGATCCAGATCACCCAGATCAGGGCCGAGTAGATCGCGAACAGGTAGAACTCGGGATGGCCGCCCAGCATGTGCCGGAGTTGCAACAGGAAGATGAACACGAGACAGGCCTCTCGGGTGCTGATGGGATGGCATCCACGTCGGCGGGGATCTGGTCGGTTCGGGTGGTCACAGTTGTACGGGGCGGTATCCGCGACCCGCAAGTGGGGGTGGACGGGTGTTGACGGCGTGGCGCGGCCCTGCGCCCGGGGGACGTGTCCGCCGACATGCGGACACGCGAGGAGCCGGGGTCGGAACCATACGGAAATGCTGATGGTCGCCGATATTCGGGTGCGTAATCCCCGCCGCGGCGGCGTGGATCGCGGGCGCTCTCTGTACCCCGGTCGAGGCTCGAAAGGGCTCTCTGTGAGGTTACGAAGATTTACACGGACGACACACGGCGTTCACACGGGAGAGCGCTTTCGGCACGGTCGGCGCGATCGCGGAAGGACCTCCCGCGGGCCTCGGCGGCGGCGCTATGCTGACGCCGTGATCCCAGCCGCCGTGATCCCAGCCGAGGCGCCGACGCACCGCACCGCACGACCGACCGGTCAGCGGCGGCGGGTGCTGCGCCGGGCCGCTGCCGCGCTGGTCGGCGTCGCCGTCCTAGGCCTCCTGACCGGCTGCGATCTGTTCGCCCCGCAGGACACGAAGTACATCCAGGAGACCGCGGACGGCGTGAACGGCGACATCGGCCCGATCTTCATCGGAAACGCGGTGCTGCTCACCGCGCAGTCGTCCTCCCCCGCCAGCCTGGTCGCGACCCTCGTCAACCAGGGCGAGTCGAGCGAGGAGGTGCGCATCGTGACGACGGCCGGTTCCGAGACGGTGACGGTGAAGCCCGCCGAGTCGGTGCAGCTCGGCACCTCCGACGGCCAGACAGTCACCTTCGACGGCCTCGACGCGAAGCCGGGGTCGCTGGAGCCGGTGACGTTCCAGACCAGCACGATGACGGAGACGCTGAACGTGCCGGTGCTGGACGGGTCGCTGCCGCAGTACCAGGACCTGGTGCCCTGAGCGGCCCGGCGGCATCAGTCCGGGGCGAGCGGGTGCCCGGCCGGCCGGTCGCGGCGTAGACACACTGTTCAATTGATGTGGCTTAGCGTCTGGAATATCTGTAGACTTCGCTTGATGAGCGTCCCATTGAGCTCATCAAGACACAGAGATGAGTATCAAAGATGATTCTTAACCGCGCTCGTACGGCCATTCAGATGCTGACCGGAGTGGCCGCAGTGGCCCTGTGCTCAGCAGGCGGGGTCTCGGCGGCTCACGCCGACACCGTCGAGACGAACGAAGCCGCGTTCGAGTCGTTCGTCGCCGACCTGAAGGTCGACGACACGACCGAAGCAGCACTCAACGCACGATTCGATCGACTCTCGCCGACCGAGCAGGAACGGTTCTTGGACGCCGTCTCGGAAGACCCCTTGTCCGTCATGGAGTTCAGCGAGGCGCAGGCTCCCACATTGACGGCAGAACCGACGCGAGACCGCGCAGGCGCATCTCGCTACACCGCAACATACCCGGTCAACGTGAACCTCTGGGGCATCACGACGGGCACCTTCAACCTCCGTTACGGCTTCGAGGCGACCTCGATCGCCGTGACCCGCAATCTGGAATGCACAGGATGGTTCTCCGGTTTCGGCGGCCCCTGGAGCATCAATCAGACCGCATCGAACTACATATCGGCCGGCGCGGGAACCTGCAAGGTGCATCACCGCCTCTCGTTCCTCTATCAAGGGTCGTCCTGGATGGCGAACAAAGAACAGGGACTGACATACCGCGGCACGGCATTGGTGAGCGGCTGGTTGAAGAACATCTGATGGCCGTGCACGAGGCGGCGACGCGCACCAGCCGGATGGAGTACTGGCTGCTTGCCGTCGCCGTCCTCGTGAGCGCATCGATGCTGGCTCTTCCGCCGTTGATCCCGGTCGGTCTCGGTCTTCTGTGCTGGGCCTCGATCCTTCTCGCATCTAAACGACCACGGAGAACGGGGGTGCTCGTCGCGGTGATCGCTGTCGTCACGCTCGCGCTCGTCGGCGTCGCGGCGCTCGGCATCGCCACGATCAAGACGACCTCGCCGACCACCCCCGAGGTGACCCTGATCAAGGAGTGACCCGACGAAGAGGCAACAGCCCAGCGCCAGCGAACTGCCACCACAACTGGGGCACCCCCGCGCCCGTTTCCTGAGAACTCCATCACCTCCCAGCGGCGACGACTCAGCGGGGAGGTCGTAGGTTGGAGCGTCAGCCAACGAGGAGGTCGCGTGTCGCAGCAGGTTCAGGAGGAGTCGCTCCAGCTTCGGGGGACGCTCTTCGACGGGGACAAACGCACCGACGTCGGGTCGCTCACCGAGCTCATGGACGAGCTGCAGACCTCGACCGCGTTCGGATACCTCGAGATCCAGGACCCGGACCGGCTGCAGCTCGCTCAGCTGGCCGACCGGCTCGGCGCGCACGACCTCGTCCACCCGCCCGCGTCGGCCTCCGCCGGGCACATGCCGATGGTCGCCGGGGAGCACGTGCGCCTCTCCACCCATCGGGTGCAGCTGGAGGAGCCGACGTTCCAGCTCGCCGTCGCGGACCTCCACATCTACGTGCTGCCGCGGCTGCTGATCCTCGACCACGACGGCGACTTCGACTTCGAGCCGCTGCGCGCGCGCCTGGCAGCCGAGAAGCGGCACCGCGACCAGGGCGTCGGCTGGCTGCTGTGGATCGTCCTCGACCAGCTGCTCGGCGAGGCCGGCACCGCCCTGAACGCGCTGGACGACGAACTGGACGACATCGAGGACGTCCTGCTCGCGCCCGGCGCGAAGCCCGCGGTGATCCAGAACCGGGTCTACCAGCTGCGCAAGTCGGCCTCCCGCCTGCGCCGCTGCCTCCTGCCGCTGCGCGACGCGGTCGACGCCCTGCTGCGCCGCGAGGCCGACTGCGTGAGCCAGGGCCTGTTCCCGCTGTTCCAGGGCCTCTACGACCGCGGCGTGCACCACGTGGAGTGGGCGGACTCGCTGCGCGACCTCGTGACGGCGCTGTCGGACACGCAGATCGCGATGGAGGGCAACCGGCTCAACGTGATCATGAAGAAGGTGACGAGCTGGGCGGCGATCATCGCGGTCCCGGCGGCGGTCACGGGCTTCTACGGGCAGAACCTGCCGTACCCGGGCTTCAACTCGATGGGCGGGCTGTGGATGTCGACGCTGTTGATGGTGGTCGGGTGCGGGGGTCTGTATCTGACGTTCAAGCGGAAGGATTGGCTGTAGGCCGGCCCTCCTTTCGGAGACACGTCACCAAATCCTGGAATACCCTCCCAGGTCCATGTGTTCACATGTTTATAGCTGGGCAATGGAGCCTCGTGATCCTGTTTCCACCGTCGAGGAGTCCCACCCCATGTCGCTGACCGACACCGTCACCCGCACCGCCGACACGTCCTTCCCGCTGCTGCCCGCGCTCGCCGAGCGCTGGAGCCCGCGCGCCTTCGACACCGAGGCCGCCATCGACGAGGACAAGCTGACCGCCGCCCTGGAGGCCGCACGCTGGTCGCCGTCCGCCAACAACTCGCAGCCGTGGCGGTTCATCGTCGCGCGGCGCGGCAGCGAGGCGTTCGACGCCATCGTCGCCAACCTGATGGGCTTCAACCAGGCGTGGGCCGGCGCCGCCGGGGCGCTCGTGGTCGCACTCGCCGAGGCCGTCGACGCCGAGGGCAACGAGCGTCGCTGGGCGACCTACGACGTCGGCCAGGCCGTCGCGCACTTCAGCGTCCAGGCCCACCACGACGGCCTCCACACCCACCAGATGGGCGGCTTCGACCCCGCGGGCATCCGCGCGGCGTTCGACGTCGAGGAGCGCTTCGTGCCGGTCTCCGTCACCGCCGTCGGCATGCTCGGCGACGTGGACGCGCTGCCCGAGCCCCTCCGCGAGCGCGAGCTCGCCCCCCGCACCCGCAACGCGCTCGACGACATCCTCCTCACCAACGCCTAACCCCCGTTGAAACGTGAGAAATCGCGGGAATCGACCGAACGATTCCCGCGATTTCTCACGTCTGGGCGGTGTGGTCAGGGGCGGATGAGGGTTTTGATCGCTCGGCGCTCGTCCATGGCGGCGTAGGCCTCGGCTACCTCGGAGAGGGGGAGCTCCAGGTCGAAGACCTTGCCGGGCTCGATCGCGCCGGACCACACGTCCTGCAGCAGCTCCTCCACGTAGTTGCGGACGGGGGCGACGCCGCCGTTCACGCCGACGTTCGTGTTGAACAGGGTGCGGATGGGGAGCTCGGCACCGCCGTTCGGGACGCCGACGTAGCCGACCATCCCGCCGGGACGGGCCGACCGGATGGCCTGGTCCATCGACTCCTTGGTGCCGACGGCCTCCAGGACGCAGTCCGGGCCGATGCCGTCGAACAGCTCCTTGACGGCCGCGATGCCCTCCTCGCCGCGCTCGGCGACGATGTCGGTCGCGCCGAACTCGCGGGCGAGCGCCTGGCGCGACTCGTGCCGCGACATGGCGACGATGCGGGAGGCGCCGAGGCGCTTGGAGGCGAGCACGGCGCACAGGCCCACCGCGCCGTCGCCGACCACGACGACCGTGCTGCCCTCGGTGACGCCCGCGGACACGGCGGCGTGGTGGCCGGTGCCCATGACATCCGACAGGGTCAGGAGGCTCGGGATGAGCTCCGCGCGCGGGTACTCCGGCGTCGCGACGAGCGAGCCGTCGGCGTGCGGGACCCGCACCTTCTGGCCCTGGCCGCCGTCGGCGAAGCCGCCGAGCCGGTCGTCCGCGCCCCACCAGCCGCCGTGCAGGCAGGAGGTGCTGACGCCGTTCTTGCAGTTCTCGCAGGTCATGTCGCAGTCGTAGAACGGGGCGATGACGAAATCGCCGACCGAGATCGTGCTCACCTCGGGGCCGACCTCCTCGACCACGCCGACGAACTCGTGGCCGATGCGGCGCGGGGAGGCGGTGGGGGTCACGCCGCGGTACGGCCACAGGTCGGACCCGCAGACGCACGCCGCGACGACGCGCACGATAGCGTCGCCACCGGTCGAGAGGACGGGGTCGGGGACTTCTTCGAGGCGCACGTCGCGCTCTCCGTGGATGATGGTCGCAAGCATGCCTCCCAGCCTACGCGCGGCGGGTGGATACCCCCTCTCTGCGGGCCAGAGGAGGGCCCGGTGGATGCCCTAAGCTCGCATCCATGCTCCGCGGAAACCCGCCGCGTCGAGCGAGGAAGGATCGCCAGTGCCCGAGGTGTCGCGACGTGCCGTGACGGCGCTGCGCACGCTCGTGCTCGGGGTGTCGGAGCGGGGCGCCGGTGATCCGCGGACCGTTCGGCTGCGTCCCGTCGAGCCCCTGGAGACGGCGCCCGAAGTGACGCCCTCCGCCGTCCCGCCTGGCGCGGTGACGCTGCGGCCGGCGACGGCGGCCGACGAGCCGTTCCTCCGGCGCGTCTTCCGGGACGCCAAGCGCTGGGAGCTCCCTGGCGCGGACGGCGCGGAGCTCGATCCCGCGCTCGGGCCGAAGTACCGCGCGCACTCGGCCGACCGCCGCGACCGCTACCCCGACGCCGAGACCTCCATCGTCCTGGAGGGCGGCGAGCCGGTCGGCACCGTCACGCTGCACGACGAGGACGGCCGCACGCACCTCGTCGAGCTCGCCGTGCTCGCCGAGCGCCGCGGCCGTGGCGTCGCCTCCAGCGTGCTGACCGGGCTGCTCGCCACGCACCGCCGGCTCACCGTTACGGTCTGGGAGCAGAATCTCGGCGCCCAGCGGCTGTACGAGCGGCACGGCTTCGAGGTCGTCGCCGAGCAGTTCGGCTACCTGCTGATGGCGACGGAGGCCGACCGCTGACGGCCGGCCCCCGCATCCGCCTTTAGTCCTGCTCCTCGCGCACCGGCGCGACGGCCAGCCGCTCGCCGGACGGGTCCAGGTCGACCCGCACCGTGTCGCCGTCGCGGATCTCGCCCGCCAGGAGCTCGGTGGCCAGCCGGTCCTCGATCTCGCGCTGCATCAGCCTCCGGAGGGGGCGCGCGCCGTAGATCGGGTCGTAGCCGCGCTCGGCCAGCCAGCGCCGCGCGTCCGGGGTGACCGCCAGCTCCAGCCGGCGCTCCTCCAGCCGCCGCATCAGGCGGTCGATGTTGAGCTCCACGATCTCGCCGAGCTCCTCCTGGCTGAGCGTCGAGAACACCACGATGTCGTCCAGCCGGTTGACGAACTCCGGCTTGAACGCCTGCCGCACCATCTGCAGCACGGCCTCCTCGCGCTCCATCTCGTTCAGGGTCGGGTCGACCAGGAACTGGCTGCCCAGGTTGGAGGTCAGGATCAGGATGGTGTTGCGGAAGTCGACCGTGCGTCCCTGGCCGTCGGTGAGGCGGCCGTCGTCCAGCACCTGCAGCAGCACGTCGAACACCTCGGGGTGGGCCTTCTCGACCTCGTCCAGCAGGATCACCGAGTACGGACGGCGCCGCACGGCCTCCGTCAGCTGGCCGCCCTGCTCGTAACCGACATAGCCGGGAGGAGCGCCGACGAGCCGGGAGACGGAGAACTTCTCCCCGTACTCGCTCATGTCGATGCGCACCATCGCCTTCTCGTCGTCGAACAGGAACGCGGCGAGCGCCTTCGCCAGCTCGGTCTTACCGACGCCGGTCGGGCCGAGGAACAGGAACGACCCGGTCGGGCGGCCGGGGTCGGAGATGCCGGCTCGCGTGCGCCGCACGGCGTCGGCGACCGCCTGCACGGCCTTCTTCTGGCCGATGATGCGGCGGCCGAGCTCGTGCTCCAGGTTCAGCAGCTTCTCGGTCTCGCCCTGGGTGAGCCGGTCGACCGGGATGCCGGTCCAGGCGGCCACGACCGCGGCGATGTCGTCGGCGGTGACCTGCTCGTTCACCATGCGCGGGTGGCTGTGCTCGGCCTGCTCGGCCTCCGCCAGCTCGCGCTCGATGCTCGGGATGGTCTCGTACTCGATCTTGGAGGCCTCCTGGTAGCGTCCGTCGCGCAGCGCGAGGTCGCGGTGGGTCTTGGCCTCCTCCAGCTGGGAGCGCAGCTCGCCGACACGGTTGAGCGCGGCCTTCTCGGCGCGCCAGCGTTCCTGCAGCTCCTCGAGGGTGTCCTCCTGCTCGTGGAGGCGCTCGCGGAGCTGTTCGAGGCGGGCCTTGCTGGCGTCGTCCTTCTCCTTCTTGAGCGCGAACTCCTCCAGCTTCATGCGCTCGACCTGGCGCTGGAGGGTGTCGATCTCCACCGGGGCGGAGTCGATCTCCATCTTCAGCCGGCTGGCGGCCTCGTCGATCAGGTCGATGGCCTTGTCCGGGAGCTGGCGCGCGGTGATATAGCGGTTGGAGAGGGAGGCCGCGGCGACCAGGGCGGAGTCCTCGATGGTGACGCCGTGGTGCGCCTCGTAGCGGCCCTTGAGCCCGCGAAGGATGGCGACCGTGTCCTCCACGCTGGGCTCGCCGACGTAGACCTGCTGGAAGCGGCGCTCCAGGGCGGCGTCCTTCTCGATGAACTCGCGGTACTCGTTGAGCGTGGTCGCGCCGATCAGCCGCAGCTCGCCGCGGGCCAGCATCGGCTTCAGCATGTTGGAGGCCGCGACCGAGCCCTCGCCGCCGCCGGCGCCCATCAGGATGTGCAGCTCGTCGACGAAGGTGATGATCTCGCCCTCGGCGTCGTTGATCTCCTTGAGGACGGCCTTCAGCCGCTCCTCGAACTGGCCGCGATACATCGCGCCGGCGACCAGGGCGGAGAGGTCGAGGGTCACGAGCTGCTTGCCCTTGAGCGAGTCGGCGACGTCGCCGGCGACGATGCGCTGGGCCAGGCCCTCCACGACCGCGGTCTTGCCGACGCCCGGCTCGCCGATGAGCACCGGGTTGTTCTTGGTGCGCCGGGTCAGCACCTGGCTGACGCGGCGGATCTCGGCGTCCCGCCCGATGACCGGATCGAGCTTGCCGCTCTTGGCGATCTCGGTGAGGTTGATGCCGTATTGTTCGAGCGCGCTCTTCGCGTCCTCCTGCGTGGAGGGGGCGCCCTGCATGTTCGCCATGCTGCTGGGTTTCCTTTCGAAGTCCTGTGACAAAGTTGAGTCTAATAGGCTCAACTTTGGTTCTGCCAGGGGTATTCCGATACGACTACCCTGACTCACATGATCGACCCGTTGGACGCGCGAGTGGTACTGCTCGACGGCCAGACGGCGGCCACGCTCGCCCAGGTCCTGCCGTTGCTGCTGCTGACGCTCATGGTCGAGCTGCGGCGCGTGGAGGTGCACCGGCGTGGGCGCATCCGGCTCACGCGCACGCTGCTCGCGCTGTTCTTCGTCGCGTTCGGGATCGTGGAGCTGGTGCTGGTGATGTCGATCGACGGGACGCTCATCCCGTTCGAGTGGACCGATCTGCTGCTGGCGCTGCTGATCTTCGGACTGCTCGGGCTGCTGTTCTGGCTGTCGCTGCTGGACGCCCCCGGCGCGAAGCGGCGCGCCCGCGACGACGCGCGCTCCGAGCACCCGCACTGACGTCGCGAACGGAGGAGATCCGCTCCGACACGCCGCCAAGCGACGGCTAACGGAGGAGATCGCGGGGGCTGTGCGCCGAGACTCCTCCGTTACCGCCACGGAGACGGCGCGGGCGGGCGTGGGCAACGGAGGAGTTTCGGTGGTGGGAGGGGCGGGAGTCCTCCGTTAGCTGCCCTGGGACGGGGCGCCGGGGGTGGAGTCCTCCGTTGCCGACGGCAGGAACACGGCGTCACCGGAGTGCGGCCGCCTTCGGGAGACGGGGTTACGGGGCGCCGGGGATGCTCAGCAGTTCGAGGACCTCGATCGTGCCGCCCCAGGCCACGTGCGGGTGCCCGTCGAGGACGCCCTTCAGCGACTCCAGCGAGTCGGCCTGGAGGATCGAGTAGCCGCCGATGAACGAGGTCGCGCCGGGGTCGGCTCCGTCGACGGTCTCGGTGGGCGAGCCCAGGTCGACCAGGGCGTCGCCCGCCTTCTGGGCCCAGTCCGTCCAGGGCTTCATGCCCTCGGCGGCGGCCGCGGGGTCCGGGTTCGCCATCTGCTGGGACGCCGGCGCGCTCGCGCGGTAGAGGATGAGGTACTTGCTCATGGGTTTCTCCTTTGGACATGCGTGCGATCCGATTCTCACTAAACCGATTGGTTTACGCAAGATGTCTGTGACGAATTGCAGAGTGCCCGTCGGCGGCGCATACTCAACCACATGGTTTATGTCCAGGAGTCCGTGTCGGAGGCCGAGCTCGACGCCGTGTTCGCCGCCCTCGCCCATCCCGTGCGGAGGGACCTCCTTCGCTTTCTGGCGACCCGCGGCGCACCGATGCGGATGTCCGCGATCGCAGCCGCTCGCGGCATCTCCCCGCAGCTGCTCAACAAGCACGTCGCGTCGCTGGAGAAGGCCGGCCTCGCCGCGCGCCGGCGGTCCGGCCGTGAGAAGGACCTCGTCATCGACGCGGACCGCCTCGCCCTGGCGCAGACCTGGCTGCTGGAGACGCGGCGCTTCTGGGAGACTCGACTCGACTCGCTCGACGCCTACATCGCCGAGCTCGGGATGCGGCGCGACGACGAAGGGGCCGACTGATGACCGACCTGCAGGTACGGATCGAGCGTGTGTTCGCCATCGAGCGCTCGCTCATGTGGGAGCTGTGGACGACTCCCGAGCACGCCTCCCGCTGGATGCGCCCCTCCGTGACCGACTACGCCCCCACCACCGCTTTCGTGGACGCACGGGTCGGCGGCGGCTACCGCTTCGAGATGCACTTCGGCGAGGAGACGTACGCCACCTCCGGCCGCTACCTCGTCGTCGCGCCGATCGACCGCCTCTCGTTCACGTGGAAATGGGACGAGGACGAGGTCGAGACCGTCGTCGAGGTCGAGTTCACGGACCACCCCGGGGGGACGCAGGTCAGCATCGTCCACTCCCGGTTCGAGACCGACGACCAGGCCGATCGGCATGGCGACGGCTGGCAGGGCTGCCTCCGATCGCTCGCGGAGCTCTACGAGCCGGTGCCCTCCTGACGTAGGCAGCGGAGGAGATCCGGGCCGACACGCCGCGGCACAGCAGTCAGCGGAGGAGATCGCGGGCGGTACATGCCGGGGACTCCTCCGTTGCCGACGGCGGAGGGGCGTCGGCAACGGAGGAGTTGCGGCGGTGAGCGGGGCGGGAGTCCTCCGTTAGGTGCGGTTGGCGGGGGTGTCGGGGTCCTCCGTTGGCTGCGGCCGCTTCCGGGTGAGGAGGAGGATGGTGACGCCGATCAGGGCGAGCACCACGATCCCGATGGCGATGCCGATGACCAGGCCGAGGTCGTTGCCCGACGAGGCCGTGGTGGGTGCAGCCGTCGACACGGTCGAGGTGGGCGCGGGCGCAGCCGCGCCGGGGGTCGCGACGACGTTCGACCGGGCGGCGCAGCCGGGGCCGGTGCGTCCCGGCGCGGCCGACGTCCCGGCCGGCGGCTGGTACGTGAAGCCGTACGTCCCGGACACCGTGTGGCCGTCCGCCGAGACGACCTGCCAGTCCACCGCGTAGTCGCCGGCGGCGCCGAGCGCGACCGGGGCCGAGACCGCGGCGTCGAGGATGGTCGGGCATCCCGTCTCGTAGTGCTTGCCGGAGGCGTCGGTGACCCGGAGGATCGCCGACGACCCGTCGCCGCCCAGGTCGAGCACGCGGTCGTTGAACGTCAGCTTCACCTGGGTCAACGGGTCGGTCTGCGTCGCGCCGCTCGCGGGCGAGGTGCTCACCAGGTAGTCGTGGGCGCTTGCGGCGACCGAGGGCGCCAGCGCGAGCGCCACCGTCGCCAGGATTCCGCCGACCCCGGCGAGCACGCGCGTCGTCATTCGTGTCATGTCACTGCTCCTTCGGGGCCGCCGCGCGCGGTCGCCGGGTCGCCGCGAACACCGCGACGACGAGGGCGATGGCGCCCAGCGCGAGGCCGCCGATGCCGAGGCCGATCGCGACCGCCGCGGCGCCCGGGGAGGCGGCGGCGCTGGAGGGCGACGTCGCGCCGGAGGTGGCGAGCACGCTCGACGCACCGTCCGCGGCCGGGGGCGCGTCATTGATGTAGACCGTCGGCGCGGGGTGCTCCGGCTCGGCGCCGGATGCCGGGGTCTTCTGGTCCCAGTTCACGACCGTGCCGTCCGAATAGAACTGGTGGACCGGGAGCACGATGCTGCCGGTGTCGGGCATCGCGCCCGCCGAGATCACGAACTGCTGGAACTGGCCGGGCGCGACCTGGGCGCCGGACGCGGCCGTCCAGATGACCTTGACCGGAGCCTCCGTGACCGTGCCGTCGTCGGTCTTGATGGGCGTGGCCAGCTTCTCGGTGACCACCTGGGTGCTCCACCCGGCGATGGGCTGGTAGGCGACGGAGCCGAGCGGAGTGCTGGTCGGGAGGTCGACCTCCAGCTTGACCGTGCCCGCGGACGCGGACTCGGTGGGGACCTTGAAGGTGAGCGTCGCGTAGCTGCCGGGCGTGGCCTGGTTCGGTCCGACCGTGACGTGCGCGCTGGCGGCGAGCGGCGACGCCAGGGCGAGGGCGACGGCGGCGATCGAGGCGGCGCCGGTAATGGTGAACCTACGGGTGCGAGTGGTGCGGTTGCGCGCGTCCGTGCGCGCGGGAGTGCTGTTCATGTTCGTCCGGTTTCTCGGCCGCGCGGAGGCGGCCGGGTGGGGAGAGAGGGTGAGCTGCAGTTCCCCGGCGGCGAGCACGAGCGCTCAGCCGGCCGGGACGACGGCCGGCGGCGGACCCCGGTGACGCAGCGCGCCGATCAGCGCCTCCACCCCGTGCAGGGTCGCAGGGACGGTGTCGATCGGCGTGGAGACGCGGCCCGGCGCCACCGGCGTCACCGCGGCGACGCGGTCGACGAACCGGCGCAGCCGGAAGAACGTGAACCGCGCGACCGCCAGCAGCGTCCGCTCGCCGCGCAGCAGCGCCGCGATGGTCAGCGCGGCGGCCGCGGCGTGGGCCAGCCACATCCAGACGTCCTCGCCGAGGAAGGTCGGGCCGGACGTCACGGCGTCGGTCACGGCACCCGCGCCCGGCACCAGCGTCAGGTGCATGCCCGCGTGCAGGTGTCCGCCCATCGGCATCCCGCTGAAGCTCGCCGACGGGCTCAGGGTGAACAGGGCGTGGAAGAGGAACTGGCTGACCGCCACCGACAGCGTCACGCGCCACAGCGCGGCCCGGCGGCCGACGAGGACGATGCTCGCGAGCGACGAGAAGACCAAACTCAGCGTGAGCGCGACGGCGCTGGGCGCCTCCCCGCCTCCCGCCATGTGGAACAGCGCGGCGACGAGCGTCGCGACGCCGGCGGCCGCGAAGCCGCGGACGACCCGTGCTCCGCGCGAACTCATGCCCCCACTCTACGCGGCGTCGAAGTCTCGGCCACGCCCACAGACGCAACCGCCGAGCACCTCGGGGTCAGAGGGCGCTCGGCGGTCGCGTCGGGCAGACAGGGCCGCGTTCTGCTCGGGTCAGAGCGCGGCCGGGTCCCTGTCGTCGATGTTGGCCGGGGCCTTCGCGTCGAGCTCCGCGGGGAGTTCGAGCGGACGGCGCCGGTAGTACTCCTTGCCCTTCCGGTAGAAGAGCACCAGCGGCACGATGCCGAGCACGATCAGACCGACGCCGAGGATGTTGACGATCGGGTCGTTCTGCCTGATCCCCTGCACGAAGATGTAGCCCATGAAGATCGCACCGGCCAGCGGCCAGAGGAAGATCAGGATGGCGTTCTTCACCGACTTGAACAGCACCCGCCGGTAGGCGACCACCACCGCGAGGCCGGCGAGCGTGTAGTAGAAGGCGATCTGCATGCCGATCGAGGCGATCGCGTTCGTCATGATCTCGCCGACCGATCCGAGCAGGTTGGAGCCGACGAACAGGATGATCGAGACGCCGACGACGATGAGGGTCGCGAACGCTGGGGTCTTCCAGCGCGGGTGGATGCGGCCGAACGCCTTCGGGATGGTGTGGTCGCGGCCCATCGCGAACAGCGTCCGGGTCACCTGGATGAGCGTGGTCTCCAGCGTCGCGATGGTCGACAGGGCGACCGCGACGACGAGGATCTTGCCGCCGATGCCCGGCCAGACCGCGTCGCCGAGGACCGAGAGGATGTTCGCGCTGTTGTTCTCGATGGTCTTCGACGGCAGCATGACGAGCGTCGCGATCGTGAAGATCTCGAACAGCAGGAACACGATGACGATGCCGATGATGCCGGCCGAGCCCGCGTTCTTGTGGCCGTCCTTGGTCTCCTCGTTGAGGTTCGAGGAGACGTCCCAGCCCCAGTAGTAGAAGGCCGCGATGAGCGCCGCCGAGACGAACACGCCCTGGCCGGTCAGGTGGCTGAACCCCAGCCAGTCCCACGAGAAGGACGGTCCCGCGTGGCTGCTGGTCGCGGCACGCACGATCATCAGCACGGCGAAGAGGATGAGGATGCCCACCTCGATGAGCGACATGATCCACTGCGCACGAGCGGTCACGTGCACGCCGAACAGCACGCACGCCGCCATGACGAGGAACCAGATGGCTCCGACGCCCGTGATGAGCCACGCGTTGTTGGCCTGGTCGGGCGCGAACAGCGTGACGGTCATCGCGCCGGCCGGGAGGGCTCCCGCGACCATGAAGATCGTGGCCGAGATGACCAGCGCCCAGCCCGACAGGAAGCCGAGGATGGGGTGGAGGGCCCTGGCGACCCACGAGTAGGTGGCTCCCGCGTTCACATCCGCGCGACCGAGGTAGAGGAACGCCCACGCGATGCCGAGCATCGGGATGCCGCACCAGAGGAGTGCGGCGGGCGCGCCGAGCGCTGCGGCGCCCACGAGGGTCGCGGTGGTGGCTGCGATGGAGTACGCGGGCGCGCTGCCCGCCACGGCCATCACGATGGAGCCGGCGGCGCTCACCCCGTCCGCCTGCAGTGCGTGCTTGTCTTCGCCCCCGCGAGGGTCGGCTCCGTTGCCGAGTGCTACGGAGTCCGGCCGGGAATATTCCTGCGTCATTGCTCTCCCTGGCTAGGGTCGCGTGTGCGACAGGGGGACGTTAGCAATTCCCGGACCCGAGGACAACCCTTTTCGCCACGAAATCGGTTGTGAATGTGAATGAAAGTGACGAAAACCGAGGTGGATGTGGGTCCACTCAGAGATTATCGACACTTTTCGTTCCGAGCGGCGGGGTCTCGACGGCCCCGCGGGACGGCTGGGCCGCGCACTCGGCGGCGTGGTCGGCCTCCGCCAGCACGAAGGTGGCTCGTCGGGCGGTGCCTCCCGCGAGGCGGAAGCCCAGCCGGAGCGCCAGGCGCGCCGACGACGTGTTGGACCGCTCGACGACCGCCGTCACCAGGCAGGCGCCCAGCTCGCCGAAGGCCAGGTCGAGCATCGCGCGGGCGGCCTCCGTCGCGTAGCCGTGGCCTCCCTCGGCCGTGAGCTGCAGCCAGCCGATCTCCGCGATCCGGGTCTCGGGCGCGACCGTCCGCAGGTGCAGCGACACGTCGCCGATCACGCGACCGTCGTGCTCGACCGCGAGCACCAGAAGGTCGCCCGGAGCGGAGAGCGTGCGGTGCGCGGTGCGGGCCAGGAGGTGCGCGGCCACTTGACGCGAGGTCCGCAGCGGCCAGTCCAGGCCGCGGCGCACCTCCTCGTCGTCCTCGATGCGACGCCAGTCGGCGGCGTCGGTCGCGCTGTAGGGCCGCAGCAGCAGGCGCGGCGTCCGCACCTCGTGCGCCTCGACCGGGAGCCCGGGCACCGGCCCGGCCCACAGGGAGCGTAGCGATCGCAGCGGGCGCGGGCGACGCGGGAGAGAGGTCACAGCGTCCTCCTCTCCTGCTTCGACGGTAGAACGGGCGTGCTATGGCTGCGCTGCGACCTCCGCGGCCAGCGTGAGAAGCCCGGAAGCGTCGCATAGCCCATGCACAGGGCGGGGCGGTCGACCCCCGACGGGGTGTCTTCAAATCAGAGGCCGGATGTGCCTAGGGTTGCCCATGAGCGGCGACGAGGAGCGGCAGCCCGGGAAGGTCTCCCGGCGCGCGGTCATCGGCGTGTCGGTGGGCGCCGTCGCGGCGGTGGCCGCCGGCGCGGTCGGCGTCGGCTCGCTGCTCTCCGCGGCCGACCGGACCTCGCCGGGCGCGACGCCGTCCACCGGCTCCGGGATGCTGACGGTCGCGCACCACGGCGGCTCCCGGGACTGGCCGGAGATGTCGATGCTCGGCTACCGCAACTCCGTCCTGCTCGGGGCCAGGGCGCTGGAGGTCTCGCTCGCGCGCACTCGTGACGGGGTCTGGTTCGGGCTGCACGACGCCACCCTCGACCGCACGTCAGGGACCACGGACTTCGTGGCGGCGGAGCACACCTGGGCGGAGGTCTCCCAGCACCGCATCTCGGCCGCGGGGACCACGAACCCGTCGCAGCCGGCGCAGCCGTACGCGCGCTTCGAGGACATCGTCGCCGCCTTCGCCGCGACGCACGTGCTCTACGTCGACCCGAAGGTCGTGCCTGGCATCCACTTCCCCGAGCTGTTCGCGATCATGTCCCGCGCGCCGTCGCCTGCGCGCGCCTTCGTGGCCAAGGGCTACTGCACGGCGACGGAGTGGCCCGCGCAGGCCGCCGCGCGCGGCTACCGCGGCTGGGGGTATTACTACGCGTCGGAGGTGGAGGCCGACGCGAAGCTGCTGACGTCGACGCAGGCGCGCTGGACGTCGCTGGGCCTCGACTACAACGGCTCCCCCGCGGTGTGGGAGCGGATGCGGAAGCTCGGCAAGCCGGTGCTGGCGCACGTGGTCCCCGACGCCGCCGGTGCCGAGACCGCCCGCAGGCGCGGCGCCTCCGGCATGGTCGTCTCCGGCGTGCGCGAAGTCCTCGCGCCGAAGGGCACCTAAACGCCCCTAAAGCGCGGTTTTAGGGGCGTTTACGTGCCCCTCGGCGGTGGTGGGTCAGGGGCGGCGGGAGGCGGTGACGGTGAATTTGGGGTTGCGGGCGATCTGACGGGTCGGGCCGACGGCGCGCTCCAGGGCGGGGCGGTAGCCGAGGTGCGAGTTCCACACCGTCCACAGCTCGCCTCCCGGCGCCAGCACGCGGCCGGCGTCGGCGAACATCCTGTGCGCGATCCCGGTGTGCACCGCGCCGCCGATGTGGAACGGCGGGTTGAGCACGATGAGGTCGGCCGACGCGTCCGGCTGCGAGGCCAGGCCGTCGTCGCGGACGACCTCCACCCGGTCGGCGACGCCGTTCGCTGCAGCCGTCGCCCGCGCCGACGCGACCGCCGCCGCGGACTGGTCGGTCGCGATCACGCGCAGACTCGGCCGGGAGGCGGCGAGCGCGGAGGCCAGCACCCCGGTCCCGCAGCCGAGGTCGATCGCCGTCCCGGCCTCCGGAACCGCGTCGTCGAGCACCGTCAGCAGGAACCGCGTCCCGATGTCCACCGTCGCGCCCGCGAAGGCCGCGCCGTAGGCGCAGACGTGGAGGCCGGTCGCCTCGTCGAACGCCCGGTCGGGCCAGCGGTCGAGCGCGAGCGCGGCGGCCGGCTCGGGGGTTCGCGCCGTGAGGACGCGGGCCTTCTGCCGGGCGAGCGACGCCTGGACGTCGCCGAAGACCTCGCCCAGCACGGCGTTCATCGCGGTGGTCATGTGCTTGAGCATCCCGGCCGCGTAGACCACGACCTCCGGATGCGCGTGCCCGGCGGTCAGCGCGGCGATCTCGGCGAGCGCCTCCAGGCTCCGCGGCAGGCGCAGCAGCAGGGTGCGGGCACCGGCGACGAGGGACGCGTCGAGCGGCCGGTGCTCGTACGTGCCGCCGAGCCCGAGGTCGGCGGCGTTGGCGTCGAGCGCCCGCTCGGCCGTGAGCGGGTCCTGGTGCACGCGGATGCCGCGGGCTCCGCGAGACGCCGCGGCGAGAGTGAGCGCCCCGTAGGCATCCCCGATGACGACCAGCCCGTCGCGGAGGACGTCGTCGCCGGCGATGTCGGCGATCAGCCGGTCGGCGGCGTCCGACGCGAAGAGGTTCGGCGCTTCGACGTCGGGGCGGCGGCGGAGGCGCTCGTAGGGGAACACCGGTTCAGTCAATCAGACCGGACCGCGCGGTGTGGTACTCCTGAGCCATGACCGACCCCGACCCGTACGTGCTCGCGCCCGGACTCGCGCCCACGCCGTTCACTGCCGCGGAGATCCGCGCCGGCTGCCCCGAAGGGCGGGTGTCGGTGGTCCGCCACCCCGACCGGCTGGTCGCCATCCGGTTCGCGGAGGGCGACGACGAGGGCGCCTGGATCGAGGACACGCCGCTGGACGAGGAGGGCCGCCCGGCCGGCGAGGTCGAACGCGAGCGGTCCACCTGGCTGGAGCTGCAGGAGCACGCCGCCTTCCCGGCGGAGCACACGACGATCGACCGCGTGGAGCTACTCGGGCCGTTGGCGCAGCGCCGCTGCCTGCGCTACCGAGTGCGGCGCGGGGACGCCACGCTCGTCTTCTGGTTCGCCGTCGACCTGCCGGGGATGCCGATCCGGGTGGACCGCTGCGAAGGCGGGGTGACGCTGACCACGCTCGAAGTGGTCGCGGTCTCCGGGGTCCCCGTCGCCTAGACGGTGACGTCGCCTAGAACGTGACGTCGGCCGCCCCGACGACCTCCGCCGTGCGCCCCGGCGCCCGGTGGTTGCCCCAGTACAGATTGGTGTGCGCGATGACGAGGTCGGGCGAGGGCGCGCCCCACTCGCTCAGGTCCTCCGTCGTGTGGGCGTCGCCGACCAGCGTCACGTCGTAGCCGCGCACGAGGCCGCCGTGGATGGTCGAGCGGATGCACTCGTCGGTCTGCGAGCCGGTGACGACGAGCCGGCCGACGCCCGCGGCGGCGAGCACCTCCTCCAGCTGCGTCTCCTCGAACGCGTCGGCGTAGTGCTTGGGCACCAGCGCCTCCGCCTCGTCGCGCGTCAACTCCGGCACGTACTCCCACGCCTCGCTGCCGTACTCGACGTTCTCGTCGGAGTGCTGGATCCACACGACCGGCACGCCTTCGGAGCGCGCCCGGTCGACGAGGCCGCGGATGTTCCCGACCACGTCGTCCCGGCGGTACGCGCCGCCGATGACCCCGTTCTGGACGTCGATCACCAGCAGCGCGGAACCCTCGCGGCCGTGGAGTGTTGTCATGCGATCCCCCTCAACGGGGACGAGGTTACCCCTCGCCGAACGGGAACGCGACACGCAGCCGCTCGGTCGCGGCGGCCCGGGCGAAGACCGGGATCCGGTCGATCGGCGCGGCGGCGTCGACCGTGCGGCCCCCGGCGATGCGCTCGCCGCTCCAGACGTCCGCCCAGTCACCTTCCGGCAGGTAGACGGCGACCGTGTCGGCGCCCGGCTCCAGCACCGGGGCGACCAGGAGGTCGTCGCCCAGCATCCACTCGCCGCCCGCCCGCCAGACCTCGGGGTCGCCGGGGTGGTCGAAGAACAGCGGGCGCATCAGCGGCCGGTCGGTCGCGATCGTCTTCGCGGCCTCCTCGGTCAGGTACGGGAGCAGGCGCTCGCGGAGCTGGACGAACTCGCGGAACAGCGGGAGGACCCGCTCATCCCCGGTCCGCTCGGCGATGTTCCACGGGGTGCGGTCGCGCGACGGGGTGCGGTGGTGGTTGAACTCGGAGTGGTACTGCATGATCGGCATGAACACGCTGGCCGCCGTCGCCCGCAGGTACAGCTCGGCGTCGGGGATGTCGCCGGAGAACCCGGCGATGTCCCAGCCCCAGTACACGACACCGCTCGCGGCGGCGGAGAGGCCGGCGTTCACGGACCAGCGGAAGGCGTCCCAGGTGGAGTTCTCGTCGCCGGCCCAGAACGCGCCGTGCGCCTGCGAGCCGGAGAAGCCGGCGCGGCTGAAGGTGACGGGCGCCTTGCCGGAGGAGCGCAGGAGGTCGCCGTACGCGGCCGCGTACGCGACCGGGAACAGGTTGTTCTTCTCGTCGCCGCGCCGGCCGTCGAGGTAGACCAGCTCGCCGCCCCAGGCGTGCTCGCCGCCGTCTGTCTTGAAGCCGTCCACGCCGACCTCGTCCACGAGGTAGCGGCGCTTCTCTGTCCACCACTCCGCAGCGCGACGGTCGGTGAGGTCGGGCATCAGCGCGAGCGGGAACCACCAGCCGCGGTTGCGGTACGGCCGGGTCCCGCCGCCGGGCGCCGGCTCGGCGATCAGGACATCGGCGTCGATCGCCGCCTGCGCGTCGGCCGCCGCCTGGCCCTGCGGGTGCGGGCGCATCTTCATCAGCGGGATCTGCCACAGGTGCAGGCGGATGTCGCGCGCGTGCAGTTCGTCGGTCATCCCCTTCGGGTCGGGCCAGGCGCCCTCCGCGGGGAAGTCGAAGTCGGCGAGGCGGTGCGGCGCGCCATCCTTTGTCACCGCGTACCGGGCGTCCCGGAACGCGGTGAAGGTGCTCTCGTCGCTCCACGCCTCGATGACGACCGAGCCGACGGGGATGTCGTGCTCGCGGTGGAGGTCCATCTGCCGCATGACCTCGGCCTGCGTGTTCCACTCGTTGCCGCTGGCCCAGAGCCGGAAGACCCAGGACGGCAGCTCCTCCGCGCGGCCGACCCCGTCGAGGAAGCCGCCCAGCACCGTCGCCGGGTCGCCGTCGAAGAAGCGGACGTCTAGCGAGCCGTCCGGCCCGGTCTGCGCCTCCACTCCGATGACCGCGGGGTCGGTGGCGCCGAGGTCGAACCAGACCCGGCGCGAGGTGACGACGTGGAAGCCCCAGCCGTCGCCGCCGACGACGTGCGCGAAGGGCATGGGGAGGTAGGTCTTCCTCTCCGCGCCCTGGCTCTTGTACTGCTCGAAGACGACCGAGTCGAGCTCGGCGCCGGTGTGGTCGAGCGTGTCGTAGCGCTCGCCGAACCCGGTCACGTGCTCCCCCGCGGCGAGGCGGAGGGCGAAGCGCACCCGGTGAACGCGCACGCCGTCGTCGAGGGCCTCGACGGAGCCGGGAATGACGCGGGAGGCGCCGATGGCCGCCACGAGATCGGGGGCGGGGCGCCAGGTCGCCGCGCGGACGTCGAACCAGCGGGTGCGCTCGGTCCGGCCGTCCTCGTGGTGCGCGGTGAACCGGTAGCCGTAGGTGCCGCCGGCCTGCAGCGCCGGGGTGACGACCTGCCAGCCGCCGACCGCGCGGGCGAGCTTGGCCTGCGCCGAGGCGAGGTGGCCGCCGTCGGTGACCCGGCCGCGGGAGGTCGTCGCGACGCGCTCCAGCGTCAGCTCGGAGGACTCGGCCGCGCCGCCGTCGGGCGTCCAGACGAGCTCCGCGGTGACCGCGTCGACGCTCGCGTCGGCGCGCGCCCCGAGGGCGGCGGTCCCGCCGGCCTCTGGCTCGACGGGCCAGCGCTGCTCGGTGTCGACGGAGTAGGGGTGACCGGAGCCGGCGGGCCGGTGACGGATCATCGTGCGAGTCCTTCCAGGACGGAGTCGGTTGCGGTATCGGAGGCAGTGGTGTCGAGCTCGGCGCCGAGGCGCAGCAGCATGGCGTGGCTCCAGAGCAGGGGCGTGGCCACGGTCCCCCACCGTTCCACCCACTCCCAGCGCATGCGCGGCGCGATCAGATGGGCGCCGACCTGCTCGGGGAGGTCGAGCTCCTCGGTGGCGGTGGAGGCCGCCCACTCGTACAGCTCGACCGCGCGGGCGCGGTCGCCGGCGGCGAGCTGGGCGAGGCCGAGGAAGCAGCTCAGCAGCGGCCACTGGCCGCCGCCGAAGAAGGTGTCGCCGAGGTAGCGGTGCGTTCCCCCGTTGACGGTGAGGTGGCGCTCCAGCACGTCGATGGTCGCCGCGCCCAGCCCGGAGGCGGGGTCGGCGAAGCCCAGCGGGGCGAGCGCGGAGGCGAGGCTGCCGTCGACCGCGGTGCTGCCGAGCCACTTCACCAGGTGGCCGGAGAGCGTCCCGCGCTCGGCCACCAGCTCGCGGATCGCGGCCGACGCCTTCCGGGCGCCGGACTCCCGCGCGCCGTCGAGGAGGCCGGCGCCGGCGACGGCGTCCAGCCCGGCCGCGACGCACGCCAGCGTGGAGACGTGCACGTGCTCGCTGTGCTCCTCCCACCAGTCGTAGCAGGGGCGGTCCCACGACGCGACGAGGTAGTCCACCGTCAGCTCGATCGCCGGCAGCCAGCGCGCGGCGTCGGCGCCGTGGCGATCGGAGTGCTCCACCAGCGCCCACAGCCACGTCCCGTAGCCGTCGAGCTGGAAGTCCCACCACTCGTCGCCGCCCACGCCGCCGGCGAAGGTGTAGCGGGCGGGCAGCATCTGCGCGCCCGCCGGGGGCCGGCCGGCCTCCGTCTCCGCGACGATCCAGCGGATGTGGTCGGCACGCGCCGTGAGCACGGCGGCGCACCAGTCGAAGAACCGCTCGGCGCTCTCCGCCTCGCCGACCGCCGACATGCCGTCCGCGATGAACGCGCCGTCGCGGAACCAGCTGTAGCCGGTGTACGCCGAGAACGTCGGGCTGGCGGGGTACGCGCCCTCCGGAGTCTGGAGGCGGCCGATCAGCGCGCGGCTGTGCTCGGCGAGCGGGGAGGAGGTGTAACGAGGCACGTCGGTTCTTCCGTGTTGTGGGTGGGCGAGCCCGGCCGCGCCGGGGTGGGGGGTCCCTGGCGCGGCCGGACGATCTCTCACTTGAGCAGCGAGGTGACCTGGTCGGCCGTCGACGGGATCGAGGAGGACGACTTCTGGCGTCCCGCGGCGATCTCGCCGAGGGCGTTCGTCACGGTGTCCTGGATCTTCTGCGAGTTGGCGCCGAGCTGCGGCGCGGTCGCGACGTGGTCGAGCGAGTCGAACACGGCCTGGCGGTTGGCGGGCGTTCCGGCGGTCAGGTACGGCTTGAGCAGCGAGTCCTCGCTGATCGCGGGGATCTCCCAGCCCGACTTCAGGCGCACGTCCACCATCTCCTTGGAGCTGGTGAGGTAGTCGGCCCACTTCTGCGCGGCAGCCTTGTCCTTGGCGTCCTTGGAGACCACGACCGCGTTCGAGAACGTGGCGCTGGCCTTCTGGGTGTCACCCGGCTCGACCTGGACGTCCCAGCCGAAGGGCAGCGTGCCCAGCGTGCTGAACATCCAGATGCCGGTGTGCCACATGGCGAGCTTGCCGGACTTGAACAGGTTCGTGTCGAAGTCGGCCGTGCCGGCGCCCTGGGCGGCGGTCGGCATCACGGTGCCGGACTTGCCCGCGATCCAGTCGGCGGCCTTCTGGCCGGCTGCGTCGTCGAACGCGGCCTTCTTGCCGTTGCTGCTGAGGAACTGGCCTCCCGCCTGCTGGACGGCCTTGTAGTACTCGTTGTAGGTGACGGGCTGGTAGTCGCCCCAGACGCCGGCCGACTTGTCGGTCAGCTTCTCGGCCGCGGCCTTCTCGTCCGCCCAGGTCCAGTCCTTGGTCGGGTACTTCACGCCGGCCTTGTCGAAGAGGCTCTTGTTGTAGAACAGCACGACGTTCGAGAACGACGTCGGGAGGCCGTACTGCTTGCCGCCGGTCTTGTAGGTGTCCAGCACCGAGGTGCGGTACTTGGCGGAGTCCACGTTGTCGAGCGGCGCGAGGACGCCGTCCGCCTGGTAGGTCGCGTAGCTGCCCGCGTCGACGTCGAACACGTCGGCCTGCGTGCCCGCCGAGAGGTCGGTCTGGAGCTTCGTGAAGTAGTTGGCGTAGTCGGTGGTGGTGACCTTGACCGTGATGTTCGGGTTGGCCTTCTCGAACGCCGAGACGATGGCCTGGAGGTTCTTCTCGTTGCCTCCGTTCGAGATGAAGTTGGAGTACGTGACGGTGGCCTTGCCGCCGTCCGAGCTGCCGGAGGACGAGCAGCCGGCCAGTCCGACCGCGGCGAGGGCCGCGACGGCGATGCCGGCGACGAGTGACTTCTTCATGGGGGTGCGATCTCCTTCGATGCTGTGTTTCGTGGGGGTTGGGGGGTGGAGGGGGGCTCCCGGCCTACTTGAGACCGGTGCCCGCGACGCCCTGCACGATGTACTTCTGGGCGAAGATGTAGAGCGCGAACATCGGCAGGATGCTGATCACCGAGCCGGCCATCAGGACGTCCCACTGCGTGGAGTACTGGCCCTGGAGGCTGGAGAGGGCGACGGGCAACGTCTGCATGAGCGGATCGCGCAGGATGATGAGCGGCCAGAGGAAGCTGTTCCAGGTGTTGAGGAACGCGAAGACCGCGAGGGTGGCGAGCGCCGGGCGGATCAGCGGCAGCACGATCTGGAAGAACACCCGGAAGTGCCCGGCGCCGTCGAGGGTGGCCGCCTGGTCGAGCTCGTAGGGCACCGTGCTGATGGCCTGCCGCAGCAGGAAGACCCCGAACGCGGACGCGATGGTCGGGAGGATGGCTCCCGCGTACGTGTTGATCAGCCCGAGCGACTTCATCTCCACGAACAGCGGCACGATGAGCACCTGGAACGGGATCATCATGGTCGCCAGGTAGAGCAGGAAGATCGCGCCTCGGCCGCGGAACGGCAGCCGTGCGAACACGTACGCGGCCATCGCGCTCGTCACGAGCTGGAACGCCGTGCTGATCACGGCGATGATCAGGGAGTTCACGATCACCTGGGCGAACGGCACCCGCTCGAACAGGGCCAGGTACGGCGCCAGCGAGGGGTTGTCCGGGATGAGCTTCGGCGTGCTGGTGAGGCTCGCGCCGGGGCTGATCGAGGTGACGACCGTCCAGACGAACGGGAAGATCATCACCAGCGCGCCCACGATCACCGCGACGTAGAGCACCGTCTTCGCGGCCGGGTTACGCATAGTTCACCCACTTCTTCTGGCCGTAGAACTGCACGAGCGTGACGATGAGGATGACGATGAAGAGGAGCCACGAGAGGGCGGAGGCCATGCCCGCCTGCCCGTAGCGGAAGGTCAGGTCGTAGACCTGCTGCACGACCACCTCGCTGGAGTTGTTCGGGCCGCCTCCCGTCATCACGTACACCTGGTCGAAGACCTGGAAGCCGTTGATGAGCGAGAGCACGATCACGAAGAAGGTCGAGGGCGACAGCATCGGCAGCGTGATGCTGAACAGCCTCCGCCACCAGCCCGCTCCGTCGATCTCCGCGGCCTCGTACAGGTCCGGGTTGATCGTCTGGAGGCCGGCGAGCAGGATGACCATGACGAAGCCGAGGTCCTTCCACGCCGACGCCAGGATGATCGACGGCATCGACCACGCGGGGTCCGCCCACCAGCCGGGGCCGTGGATGCCCACCAGGCCGAGGACGTAGTTCACGACGCCGACGCTGGGGTTGAGCAGCCAGCGCCAGACCAGCGCCACCACCACCCAGCTCGTGACCACCGGGAGGAAGTACACGCCGCGGAGGAACGAGCGACCCTTGAGCTTGGAGTTCAGCGCGAGGGCCAGGCCCAGGCCGCCGACGTAGACCAGCGGCAGGTAGCCCACGATGTAGTAGACCGTGTGCAGGAAGGCCTGCTGCGTCGCCGGGTCGGTGAGCAGGTGGGCGTAGTTGTCGAAGCCGACCCACTTCATGTCGCCGATCAGGTTCCACTCGTGGAGGCTGGTCCACGCCGCCGAGATCATCGGGCCGATCACGAACGCGAGCAGCGGGATGAGGCTCGGCAGGAGGAACACCGCGACGATGCCCCCGTAGCCGAGGCGGCGCTTCAGCGGGCGCTTGCGCACGGGACGCGAGCCTCCCGGCCTGCGCTCGGCGACCTCGGTGGGCCGCACGGCCGACATGACCATCAGCGGCCTCCCGCCGTGGAGACGAGCCGTTCGCGGACCAGCCGGCCCTGCTCGCCGGCGACGCCGCTGGAGTCGAACGGTGTGGCGAGCACGAGCGCCGCGGCGCCCTGCGCCCAGCGGTCGTCCTGCCAGCTCTCGACGGCCACGGCGACGCCGCGCTTGCCGGGGACGAGCGACGCGCGGAGGGCGGGCTCGAAGGTCCCGGCCCAGTGCTGCCAGGCCTCCACGCCCTCGCCGAGGAGGACGACGAGCTCGGGGTCGAGGACGTTGACGACGCCGGCGAGCGCGCGCCCGAACACCCGGCCCGCGTCGGCGTAGATCCGCGTGGCGCGCTCGTCTCCGTCGTTCGCGGCCGAGCGGAGGGCGTCGATGCCGTCGGTCTCGCCGAGGATCCCAGCCTCCCGGCCGGCGGCGACGAGCGCGCCCTGGCCGACGACGGCCTCCAGGCAGCCGCGGTTGCCGCACTGGCAGAGCGGGCCGTCGGGGACGACCGGCACGTGACCGATGTCGCCGGCGCCGCCCGAGCGTCCGCGGAGGATCGAGCCGCCCGCGACCACACCGGCGCCGACGCCGTTGCCGATCGTGACGACGAGGAAGTCCTGGAAGTCGCGTCCCTGGCCGAAGAGCTTCTCGGCCACGCTCAGCGCGTTCACGTTGTTCTCGACCACGACCGGGAGGTCGAGCGCCCGCCGCAGGGTCGCGCCGAGCGGCACCTGGTTCCAGCGGAGCTGCGTGGAGTCGACCACGCCGACGCCCTGTTCGAGCACCGTGCCGGGCAGGCCGACTCCGACGCCGAGGACGGGGGTGCCGTCGCCGGAAGCGATGAAGGCGCGGAGGCGCTCGACCAGGCCGGAGGCGGCGAGCGGCGACACGGCGTCGAACTCCTCGGTCGCCGAGCGGAGCACCGAGCCGTCGATGCCGACCTCCACGAAGGCGATGTGGTCGGGGGCGACCTTGACGCCGATCGAGGAGGCGGTCCGGGAGACGAGCCCCAGCATGCGGGCGGGGCGGCCGCCTCCCGAGCTGGCGTGGTCGAGCTCCTCCAGCAGGCCGTCCGCGAGGAGGTCGCGCGTGAGCTGGGTGACCAGCGCCGGCGAGACGCCGAGCCTGCGGGCCAGGTCGGCCCGCGATGCCGGGCCGTGCGCGCCGAGGTGGGCGAGGATCGCCGTGCGATTCACATCGGTGCGGGAGAGGGAGGAGAGCGCCATTGCCTGCCTTTGTTCAGGAGTAAATAAACCATAGAACATAGTCGTAAACAAAGCAACAGCGGAAAATGGTGCGCCCCCTCGGCGGGATGGTCACGGCAGGTGGCATATGGGCGGAAGCCTTTTGGGCTGCTCCCGTGACAATCGTTCGCAAATACGAGACCGGCGCGGTCACCACGAGGAGCCCCGCGAACTGACCTCCTACGGAAGCCGGCATTCCCCGCATCAACGGGTGGTCTCAGCGGACGGCGATACCGACGATGTCGTCGTCTGCACCGAGAATTTGGTGCGGGCTGGGCGTGGGAGTGGAGGTGCGTGGGATGCACCCTGGGTCGGGGTCATCTTGGAGCGGGAAGCTCCCGCCTCCCGATGTGCAGAATCCGGCTTCGAAGGGCACCAGGCGATACTGGTCGGGCACTTGGAGCACCACGCCATTTCTCGACAGCAGCGTGCCCGAGGTGTCGACGTCGCGAAGCGCTTCGTGCAGGGCCAGCACGTCGGCCACCTGCAACTCGCCTGCGGTGAGTTCGATGACCACGATGCCCGAACACCCTTCAGAGCAGCTACTCTCTGCGGTCACGGTGTACTGCAACCCAGTCCTAGTGGCCGGCTCGATCGCCTTCCTGACCTGAGGGACGTCGCGCTCCGCCGAGGCCCTCGCTTGTTCGGCGTTGGAGCACCCGCTCAGCACCGCCGCCAGAGAGAGGGCGAGTGCGATCGCCAGCCCCGAGCGCTTCTTCCGCATGATTCTCCTTCGCGTGGATCAATCTACGGTCGCCCGGCGGAGGTCGAAGTCGAACCGTGTGACGTCATTCGAGAACGTGGGCGCCTCACACTCTGCGCGATACGAGCGGAGCCGCGCCGAGGAGCGGGAGCGGCAGGATGAGCTCGACCGGCGCCGACTACGCTCACAAGTTCGCCCTCCGCCGCGCCCGGCTCGCGCGCCCCGCGGAACTGCGAGGTCGCCGACATTCCCGTCGCGCGCTCGTGTGTCTCGAAGACGACCGGCGCTTAGCGTTGATACGTGGGCTTGTGAAGGTTCGGCGCGAATCCGTCAGCCGGCGTCGTCGCGCTGTGCCAGGAAGCGGTCTCGCTGTTCGTCCTGTTCCCTGAGCATGGCGAAATACTCTTCTTCCAGCTCGCCGACCTTGCGGCCCGCGTACGCGACATTCTCTCCGGCGGCATCCGAGACGCGCTGGAGTTCCTGCCGGAAGCCCGGGTCGTCGGCCACCCCTTCGCGCGCGCCGAGACGGTAGAACGTCTCCCGCACCTGGTCGATTCGGGAGCGGTAGTGGCCGAGGTACTGCTCGGCCGACTCGATCCGCATCCGCGCGGTCCTTCGCTCCTTGTCCTGGGCGTCCTCCAGCTCCGCCAGCGATCGGTAGGTCACCATGCGATGCTGTTCACCCCCGCGGCGTAGTCACGCTCGGCCTTCAGCTCGTCGAGGCCACGCTGCACCGTGTCCGCGACGGCGCCGGCGAGGACCGTGTTGCCGACCTCGGCGGAGCCGAGGGTGAGGCCGATGCCGGTGTGCGCCGGCAGCACGATCGCGGACTCGCTGACCTTCACCGCAGCGCGGTCGGCTCGGACGATCGGCGGCATCAGGCTGTCCAACAGTTGGACGGCCGCACCGTGGACCTGCGCCTCGATCCAGTCCTGGACCTCCTGGACGCCGGTCCGTATCTCGCGGTCGATGCCGTCGAAGAGCTCGTGCACGAATTCTGCTGGGTCCATGGTTCCTTCTATCCGCCGAGCCCGAAGGTCACAGCCCACTGCGCGTCCTGTTGCAGGGTGTGCCGCACGGTCTGGGAGATCCCCTGGCTGAGCTGCCCCACCCGCTCGATGTGGCGGTCGACCCGCGCATCGACGGCCCGCACGGCATCCACGTCGACGTTCTGATGGACGTGCAGGCGGTGCCTGTCGACGCAGTGGTCGATGTCGTAGGCGGTGATGGTCGGCAGGACCGCGGCGGCGTTCTTCGCCGCCAGCAATCCGTCCTCCATCCGCGGGATGATCCGGCCGTTGGCCTGCTTGATCTGCGCCAGCGCAGCCGCTGTGCCGCCGATGCTGGCCGCGAGGCCGAGCGCGGCGAGGGAGTTGACCGCCACCATCGCCCCGGACGCATTCTTCGCCAGCGTCTTCATCGCCGCCGGGTTGCGCGAGATGCCCGCCAGCATCAACAGCACCGGGGAGAAAGCGACAGATGACCCGGGGAGGAGGGTGTCCACCGCGTTCGCGAGGATATCCTCCAGGCGATGGCCCTTCGCCCCGGTGTGCTTGAGCGACCCGTCCGGGTTGAAATCGAACACCTCTCTTCCGAGGTTGTGATAGGTCAACGGGTCAAGGCCCTGCTCAGCGGTCAGGAACACGGTGGCGCCGGTCCGGTGGGCGTAGAGGTTGGCGATGAGGTCCCACTCGATCACGTAGTTCGTCTGCCGCGCACGACCCGCCCCCTGCTCGGCTCCCAGCCGCTTCTTCGCCTGCGGCGACAACTGCGCCCACGGGTCCGGTGCGTTGAACGTCGTCGCGTCCCACCCGTTCTCCGCAGCCACCAACAACGCGAGGAACCCGCCCAGCGAATGCCCCGCCGTCGAAACAGTCGAGCCGGGGTACGTGTTACTCACCCGATCAGCGAAGAAGTGCGCATCGAGCACCTGAGACATCGGACCACTCGTACCCCCGACGACCGTCTCGACATCCTCCAGGATGTCCGCCCGGTGATCCGGATTCGTACCGGCGTAGGAGACGACGATGTGCGACATGTCCGGTACGCCGTCCACGACCGGCACGACGGCCATCGCCTGGAAACCGTTGACGGGATTGTCCTCAGTGTCGATCACCTGATATCGCTGCGTGTGCTCGCCGCTACCGGCGCGGAACCTTTCGCCAACGCTCAGCGGAGGATCCCGGACTAGTCGGTCGACATCGTAGGCTTCACGCGCAAGGTCCATGTATTGCTCGGCGGTCGTCACTCGATCACCTCCGACGTTCCATCGCTATAGACCACCGTCAACGGCAGGTGCGGTGCAGGTGTCGGCGCTTCGGGTGGCTCGCCAGTGCCGCCCACGAACGCCGGACCGCTGTCCGGCCCGATGATCACGTAGTACTCACCGCCCTCGACGGTTGCTATCGCATTTACTCGCCACGGCGCGCCGAGGCCCCCGCGACTGCCGTCCTGGGTGAACCGGACCTTCTCGACGTTCGGTTGCCACTCGTCGCGGAAGTAGAGCGCGGCCGCCCGCTGCTGCTCCTTCACCGGAGGGTCTGGTTTCATGAGGCGATTCCTTATCGGTGAACAGGCCGTGAGGCCGACGACCAGCGCAACGCCCAGCAGAGCGGCGCCCACCACTCGAACCACCCGCATGTGCACCTCGCTCCCGCGCCATCTGTTGAGAACCCGAATCCACCACCCGGACGGGATAGAGCCGTCACAGGAGGACCGGTCGTTCTACTCAACACGACGGTGACGAAGCGGAAACGGGCGAGACCCGGAGTCCGGGCCAATGATCACCTGATCGTTCACACCCACAACGTCGTCATCGGCAACAGCGGAAATGGTGCGCCCCCTCGGCCGGATGATCACGGCCGAGGGGGCGGGCTTTTCAGACGGACGGCGCAGCCGCCCCGGGGTCACACGGTGAACCGGATCGGCTCCCCGAGCGTCGCGACCGACGTGCCGACCTGCACCGCGTACTCGCCCGGCTCGGTCCGCCAGGCGTGGTCGTCGACCGACCAGTACTGCAGCGAGCGCGGCTCCATCTCGACGGTCGCGACCGCGGCCTCCCCCGCCTCCGCGCGGATCAGCGCGTAGCCGGCCAGCCAGATCACCGGGCGCTCGATGTCCGACTCGGACACCCGCGACAGGTACACCTGCACGATCTGCTTGCCCGCGCGGTCCCCCACGTTCGTGACCGGGACGCTGACCGCGTGACCGTCGAGGGTCGCCTCGCCGAGCTCCCAGTCGGTGTAGCCGAGGCCGTGGCCGAACGGGATGGCCGGGGCCGGGCCTCCGAGGGCCGCGCGGCGCAGCCACTCGCGGTAGCCGACGTTGAGCTTCTCGTCGTAGAACAGCTTCCCGTCGATCGGCTCGACCTGCCAGACCGGCACGTCCTCCTCGTCCGCCGCCCAGGTGGTGGGGATGCGGCCGCCGGGCTCGCGGGCGCCGGTGAGCACGTCGGCGAGCGCGCCGCCGGTCTCCTGGCCCGGGAACCAGGTGAGCAGCACGGCCGGGGCCTCCTCCAGCCAGGGGAGGATGACCGGGCCGCCCGAGTTGACGACCACCACGGTGCGCGGGTTGACCGCGAGCACCCGGCGGACGAGCTCGTCCTGGCCGTCCGGGAGGCGCAGCCCGGCGCGGTCGAAGCCCTCCGACTCCAGGGTCTCGGTCGTGCCGACGACGACCACGGCGACGTCGGAGGCCGCGGCCAGCTCGACCGCGCGGGCCAGCTCGGCCTCGGGGTCGGCGAACGGCTCCTCGTAGCCGAAGGTGAACATGACGGCCGCCAGCCCGGCCTGCTGCTGCGGCCGGTGCTCCAGGCGCAGAGAGACGCTCTGGCCGGCCTTCAGGTCGACCGGGAACGACTGCTTCGGCGGGTTGAGGAAGGCCATGAACGGGTCGGTGCCCTCCGGGAAGAACAGGCCGTCGCTCTTCAGCTCGCCGTCCACCTCGAAGCGGAACAGGCCGAGGCCCGCGAAACCGACCGAGTACTCGCCGTCCTCCGGCGCGGTGAACTCGGCGGTGGCCTCCACCACGGCGGTGTCGCCGAGGATCGGGTCGCCGAGCCAGACCAGCTTGCCGGAGGCGCGGTGCTCGTCGAGCAGCACGGCGCCGTCCTCCGCGAGGAAGCGGACGTGCACGCCGGGCTCGCCGGTCACCGGGTCGGTGGCGACACGGCCGTCGATCGGGAGGACGGACTCCGACGACTTCACGCCGGCCGCGTAGCGTACACGCTCGGCGCCGTACGCCTCGACCAGCCCGTCGAACGGCGTGACCACGTGGTCGGGGAAGACCGTCGCCGAGCCGCCGCCCTGCGTGCGGGCGATCCGGGCGTGCTCGCCCACGACGGCGACGGTCGGCGCGGCGGCGGGGTCGAGGGGCAGCACGCCCTGGTTCCGAACCAGCACCATCCCGTCGGCCGCGGCCTCGCGGAGCAGGGCGTCGATGCGCTCCTGCGGCCACGGCTCGGCCAGCGGGGTCGCGGCCTCCACGCTCTCCAGCGCGCCGAGGCGCCCGGCGAGCCGGAGGATGCGTCGCACCTTCTCGTCGATGGCGGCCTCGTCCACCTGGCCGGCCTGGACGGCCTGCACCAGCGCGTCGCCCCAGACGCCCTCCGGGCCGGGCATCGCCAGGTCCTGCGCGGAGCTCCCGGCGGCGACGGTGTCGCGCACGCCCATCCAGTCGGAGACCACGACGCCGTCGAAGCCCCACTCCTCTTTCAAGGGCGCGCGCAGCAGGTCGTTCTCGGTCATCGTCACGCCGTTGACCGAGTTGTAGGAGGACATCACCAGCCAGGCGCCGCCCTCCACGACCATGCGCTCGAACGGGGCGAGGTACACCTCGCGCAGGGTCCGCTCGTCCACCTGCACGTCGACGGTCATCCGGTCGGTCTCGCTGTCGTTCGCCACGTAGTGCTTGGGAGTGGCGCCGACGCCGCAGGACTGGATGCCCTTCACGAACGCGGTGCCGACGACGCCGGACAGCCACGGGTCCTCGCTGTACGCCTCGAAGTGCCGGCCTCCGCGCGGCGAGCGCTGGATGTTGACGGTCGGGCCGAGGGCGACGCCGACGCCCTTGCGGCGGGCCTCCGCCGCGATGAGCTGCCCGAGCCGGTGCACCCGTTCGACGTCCCACGACGCGGCGAGGGAGGTCGGCGACGGCAGGCTGGCGGAGGAGTCGCGCTCGTCCCAGAGCTGGCCGCGCACGCCGGCCGGCCCGTCGGAGACCACGATGGTCTCCAGGCCGATCTGCGGCTCGTCGTGCAGGGTCCAGAAGGAGGCTCCGGTGAGGAGGCGCACCTTCTGCGCGAGCGAGAGGGAGCCGAGCAGGCCGTCGAGGAACTCGTCGGCGACGCCCGTCTCGGTGGTGATGTCGGTCATGCGATGGATCTCCTAGCGGACGGACTTGATCGGGAGGACCGCGAACGCGCCGAGCAGGGCGATCACGATGCCGATCGGGAACAGCGCGGCGTAACCGCCGAGCGAGAGGATGACGATACTCGCGATTCCGGGGGCGAGCGTCTGAGGGAGGGTGGCGGCGATGTTCAGCACGCCGAGGTCCTTGGCGAAGTCGTTCTTGGACGGCAGCACCTCGCTCATCAGCGCGGTGTCGACGGCCTGGAACGCTCCGAAGCCGAGACCGGCGACGAACGAGAACAGCATCATCCCGACCAGCGACGGGAGGATCAGCGGGAACACCATCGACAGGGCCATCACCGTCCCGGCGACGATGACGACGACCTTCCGGCGCCCGAGCTTGTCGGAGAGCGGGCCGCCGATGAGGGTGGTGATGATCGTGCCGGCCATGCTGATCAGGCTGAGCACCGGGACGAACGCACCGGCCTTGTCGCCGAGCCCGACGTAGTCGCGCAGGATGAAGAGCTGGTAGCCGGTGACCATGAAGTAGCCCGCGTACAGCAGCAGGCGGCCGGTGAAGCCCCAGAAGAAGTCGGGGTGCTTGACCGGGTTGACCCAGAACGTGCGGAGGAACGCGCCGAGGCTGAACGGCGGCTTCGGCTCTCCCTTGTTGGAGCGTTCCGGGTTGAACACCACGAACAGCACCAGGACGATCAGGGCGAAGCCGGCGAAGACGAGGTAGCCGGCGGCCACGTTCGAGAGGAACATCGCACCCGCGATGCTGCCGCCGAGCGCTCCGACCATGAGGCCGAGGCCGGACAGCGACGAGAAGGTGCCCCGGGCGCCGCTCGGGACGCGGTCGGGGAGGATCGCGGACAGCGGGCCCTGCGCGAAGTTGTAGCAGACCTGGATCATCACCCACGCGATGCCGACCTGCACGATCGAGTTCGACGCTCCCATGAAGACCAGCGAGAGGCCGCCGAGCAGACCGCCGGCGACCATCCACGGGGCACGGCGGCCGAAGCGGCTGCGCGTGCGGTCCGAGACCAGGCCGGCGATGGGCTGCGCGACCATCGCGGCGAACGCGCCGATCGTGGCGATGAGGCCGAAGGCGCCGACGCTCGCGTCCTTGCCCACGATGTTCGTGATCTGGGTCGGGAGCAGCAGGCCGGGGACCGCACCCCAGATGCCGAAGACGGCGATGTTCGCCAGCGCCATCCACAGCATCAGCTTCAGCAGCTTGCCGCGCACCTTCACCTTCTGCGGCGCCTGAGCCGAGACGGCGGAGGTCGGGGCGGCCGAGAACGCCGAGTCGGCGGTGGTCAGCGTGGAGCCGAGCGCCACGCTGTCGGGCGCGCCGGAGAGGTTCGGCGGGAGGGTGGGCTGGACCGGGCGGGGGCCCTCGGGGAAGTCATCAGACGGCGTTGTCACGGGGGTTTGTCCTTTCAGAGCAGGCGACGTTGCGTGCTAACACGCGTAACCATACGCCAGGGTCCTCTCCGAATACAAGCCATCGCTCGGTTTTGCTGACGCGAGTAAGCAGATCCATCGCCGAGACCTAGACTGAGCACACCATGTTCACGCCCCAGGTCGTCAAAGCCCCGACCAGCGCCGACGTCGCGCTCGCGGCCGGCGTCTCGCGCGCGACCGTGTCGTTCGTCCTCAACGACAAGCCGAACTCCCGGGTCTCCGACGACACCCGGCACCGCGTGCTGGAGGCCGCGCGCCTGCTGGGCTACACGCCCAACACCGCTGCCAGGTCGCTGGCGAGCGGCGAGTCCGTCGCCGGCCTGCTCGTCGCGTCCTCCGCGACCGACCACGGCGCGACCGTCGCGCGGGCGCTCGACGCACTGCTCGCCCGCACGGTGGACGACGGCATCGACGCCCTCCGGCACGCCGACACCGCGACGACCGGCGCGGAGGCCGGCCAGCTCTGGGCCAAGCTGCGCCCGGAGGCCGTGCTCGCCGAGGCCGCGCGCTGCGACGCGGAGGCCACCGAGGTGCTGCGCCTGGCCGGCGTGCGCGCCCTCGTCGTGTACGGCGTGGCGGCCGTCGACTACGCGCCGTCGCTCGTCATCCCGCAACGCCCGTTCGGCGGCCTGGCCGTCGAGCACCTCGCGGCGCTCGGCCACGAGCACATCGTCTACCTCGCGCCCGCGACACCCGGCCCCGCCACCGCCGAACGCCTCGCGGGCGCCCGGGAGGCCGCCGAGCTCCTAGGAGTCCGGCTCGACGTCACGCACGCGGCGGCCTCGGCCCGCACTCTCCGCGACTGGGCACACGGCCTCCGCTACGACACCCACGCACCGACCGCCATCGCGGCCTCCGACGACGGACTCGCGATGGCCGCGATCCGCGCGCTGGCCGACGCCGGCCTGCGGGCGCCTGCCGACCTGTCGGTCGTCGGGGCCGACGACCACCCGGGAGCGGCGGACTTCCTGCCGCGGCTGAGCACGGTCACCTTCGATGCGGACGCGCTCGCGGGGACCCTCCTGGATGCGTTCGCGCGCATGCGTGCGGGCGAGCGGGTGGAGCTGCTGGCGGCGCCGCCGATCCGGCTGGAGGCGCGGGAGTCCAGCGCGATCCGGGCGGAGCGGCAGCCGGCGTCACGCTGACAATGGGCGCGGTCCAGGCCCAATCGCTCAATTCATCGCTTGTTCTCGACTCCACAGACTCGCAGCCAACGTGCCTTCTTCAGCCGGGGTGAGCCCGATTCGATTGATCGAGAGATGAATCAGCTGGTGAGCCAGGTACGCAAGTCTCTCCGGCCGTGAATGACGCTGGCTCCAGAGGCCGAAATCGTCGACCAACTGCTCGACGCCTAAGAGGAACGCTTGCGGAATCTGCGAAGACGGCGTATTCGGGGCTTGAGTTGCAGCTGAGACCAAATCCATCGAGCCCAGCCACCATCGTGCATGTGTCTCGAAGAGGCTCGCCTTCGATATTCCCTCGAGCGGCAATACGTCGAACATCGCAGTGAACACACGCTCGCATGCAGCCCATCGCATGCGGCGGCTCGGCCGGGATTCGAGCAGAGTGGCAGCGCACTCACTCGCACGCTGGAACTGCACTTCGGCCAGGCGCAGATCCTCGCCCGTTCCCCATTTGCCGACTTCAGGATCGTAATAGGCGACGTCGATTCGAGCGTGCGACCCCAGGTGCTCTTCGAGATCGCCGAAACTCGCGACGATCGAATCTGCCACGTCGTCATCGATCAGACAGCGAAGTCGAATGTGCGGGCCGTCCGTGTCAATGAACCGAAGGAAGTGCCAGCGATCGATACATGCATCGTTGTCCCGCACGATTCTCATCACCATCGTCGTGATGACACGATCGAGCTGGCTGAGTGAACCTGGGTAGATCTTCGCATACAGCCAAGTCAGGTCAGTCATCGTGGCTCCGTTTCCAGCGTAAGAAGCGGACGTGTTCAGTCACCCGATGCCCGCCGGCCCTCCGCCCCGGCAGCACCTCCTGGAACCGAACGTGCGTGCCCTCACGAAGGAGCGGAAGCGTCGCGTAGAGCGAATGCGTCGACAGCATGTTGACCCAGAGCGGCTTCCTCGCTTCTGATGCGAAGCCTCTCGACGAAATTGCCAGCCCGAATGCCTCTTCGGGGATTCCGTGAGCTCTGCGCCACCGATCGAAACGGCAGAGGAACTCCGCCGTGGTCTCTGTCTTACCGGGAATGGGGAGTTCGGATGATTCGACCATCCAGGTTTCGCGCCGCACGACGACGTCCTCGACCTGTTCTCTCGGGCGATACCGCGGCTCCGCGTGCGCGACCCGCGCTCGTTCCACCGGATTCGACTCAAGCGTCAGAGCAGTTCCGTCCACCCATGGATCCATGACGCAGAGAGCCAAGCCTCGTGCGCCGGCGATCGACCATGCCGGGACGATGCCCAAGTGTGCGATCGCCACGGGCCTGCCATCCTGATCGACGAAATCAAGCACACCTCGCTTGGAATCGTGTTTCAGTCCTACGTGTTCAAAGGTGAGCTCCTGGCCGGTCCGCCTCGGATCGGTGGGCCATTCGATGGAAGGCAGAAGCCCCCTTGCAGCACCCTGGAGCGGATTCACCTCGCTCGACGGATGGAAGGCGAACGTCGCCGCGACGCCAGGGAACATTCCGTCGATCCAAGCCAGAAGGTCAGCCCGGATACGCGAACCGGTCCCGCCGCCGACCGCGCCGAATCGCGCGACGATACCGCCCACGCCGTTGACCAATTGGTTGACCACAAAGGCGGGGCCGCCGCCGCCCCGTGGGTCCGCCAGTTCCTGGTACATGACGCCGACGGTCGGTGGAGCATTCGTATCACCGGCCGGGAGGAACGAGCGCCCTGTCGACGGTCGCTCGATCCACGCCCGGTCTTCGGACCACGCATCCCGCATGGAATCGCGGAACTCCCGGGACGCATAGGCAGCGATGAAGAACGCCGCCGCATCCGGATGTGTGGAATCGGGGCCGACCTCCTGCTCGAATCGACGGACGATGGCGTCGTAACGGTGCGAGCGGAAAATCGAGGGGCGGACTCCGTCGCCCCATCGCCGGAGCATCGCGTCGATGTTCGACGAGCCGACGGGAGCCGGGGAGACGCTGTCCTCATTCAGAAGTCGCGCTGTTTGCTTTCGCACGCGGAAGTCTTGTCCGATCTGCTCGAGAACCGCTTGCGCGCTCGCCAGAGCGGGCTGGCGAGCCTTGCGTGCGGATTCTGCCGAACGCAACGCGGTCTCAAGCAACTCCAAATTTCGCGCGAGTTCAGCAGCATGAGGATTGCCGTCGATTCGGCGAAGGCTGCGCGCCAAAGCACTCTGCGGGTGATCCCCAGGCCGCCCCGGAACCACGACCTGCACCAACCCGAGCTTTACCCATCGGGCGATCCGCAAATGCGGATCAGCGCCCGCCAGGGCCGCGAGCGAGTCGAAGTCGCCTCCCCGCCAATCACGGAGGCGTTCATACTCGTTCGCGTAAGGATCAAGTGAGACGATGTCTTCCTCCAGCCACGCTGATCCGTGCGCTTCGATGACCCGACGAACGACGACCTTCCGGTCGATCACATAAGCGGGTTTGAACTCCAGCGTTGTGACTAACGAAGGGTCGTCGACCAGGGTGTGCAGGAGCCTGAACAAGAAGAGCGGAGAAGGATCGATGCGTTTCCTCGCGTCTGTGCTGCCAGGAGTACCGACGGAAGTCAGCGTCGAAAGCGGGCTCGGCTTGAGTGCGGCGCGCCCCATGTAAGCAAGCGCCGTTCGAGTGTGGCGCGCCCCCACGGTGAACGCGCTTCGCTGGCTCAGCTCACGAAATCCCGGTGCGAGGAGGTCGAGTGCATCTCGTATCTCCGAGGTCTCCAGTGCGCGGCGGATGAGAGAAGGCACTCGGGCTTCATCCGAGCGAACCGCCGATTCGACCTTCAACCGAAGGTCCTCGTGAAGACGCTCGGCTGCGGCGAGACGATCCGCTAGACCGGCGGAGAGAATTGACGATGCATCCCCGGCGATCGGGCCGAGATCATCGGAATGCATCCTCCGACGAAGCGCGAGCGCAGTGCGCCGGTCAGCGCGCTGCAACGTGGGAATGAGCGAGTAGAGCTCGTCGGATGCTGCGCGGCGCCACGTGGCCAGGTCTTCTCTGGACGACTCCAGCTCCTGAAGCAGCCACCCGTCCAGGGTCCGGACGAGTTCCAAATGATCTGACGCAAGGCCTGCGATGCGGACGACCTGGAGTTCAGCAATGATCGCGCTCATTGCATCGGCCCAGTTATGGAGACGAAGACGAAGATGAGCACGCAGGCCGCGCCGAGCATGTAAACGAGACCGAAGGCGACGTAGACGACGTAGCCCAGGCGTACCCGTCGGCTCTGGTTCGCCAAGTGAAGAGGCTGGGATCGCCTCAGCAGTGCGCGTGCTACATACTCGAACGCGTGAGCGCGAACATTCAAGCGCCCGAAAGCTGCCTCGATTGCGTGATATCCATCGCCGCGCACGAGTGGGTTGAGATTCATGATCATCACTCCAAGCTGCATCGCTGAAGCGATGCCGAAGATGCTCGAGCCGTCGGGAATCGTGACTGCGACGATGGCGAACGCGAGCGCGACTGCCGCGTCACACGCCGGCCCGATGATCGCAATCGTGAGCCGTCCCCAGCGACTCCGCAGCGCATATGTTTCTGTTCTGTCGACGTAGGCTACGGGGGCGATGAAGGCCAGGAGACCGACGCCAACTTCACGAATGTGGATTCCCCAGTACCGCATCGCAATCGCATGACAGCTCTCGTGGAGCGGGAGGAACAGCAGAACGATTACGGCTGCGATCAGGATGGTCCACAGGTTTGCGGTCATGTTCTGGTCCCGGAGGAGCACGGGGACCGAAACGGCAGAACCAATGAAGCCCGTCAGAAATACTGCTATGAGCACGCTCGGCGGGAACACTTTGAGGCGACTGCTGATCGGGTCGAACACGTGGTCCGCGTGAAGTCCCCGTAGCGGAATCCGCTTCAGGAAGTCGACACCGATGCCCGCGAAGAAGCCCGTTCTCGGCTGTCCGTTTGCATCCGAAACGGTCAACATGCCCGCCCTGTCAAGCACCCCGAGAAATGCTCCTACCTGAGCGACTCCGCCGTCGCCCTGCGCGGCAGAGCCGATCACGCCGGTCGCCTCCGCCAGGTCTGCTCCGGAGAGTCCTTCCTGCAACAGACTCAGAAGAACCGAGCTCGACCCCGAGACGACGACGAACCGACCGTTGGGCGCTTTGAGCAAAGGCCTGCCGTCCGCCGCCGTGAGAATCTGAGTGTCAGCGCGGAGCTTGAGCTCTGGAAGCGACGGCCACGATTCGAGAGTGAGATCCATAAGATTGGGAGAGTCGGGTGGAGGCGATTCCGTTTCGCCTCCACCCGGCCCATTCAGTTGCTGTACGTCGACAGCGAGCTGCCGGTGCCCAGCGATCCGGTGCCCGAAGAGAACGACGACGCCGTTCCCGCCGAACTCACACCGGCCGACGCCGACTCCGGGAGGTCCTCGGCAGTCAGGTCTTCAATGGACACCAGGTCGATCGTGTTGCGCATCAATGTGCTTCCTTTCCTTTCTTCAGCTGGAACCAAAACCTGGCCCCAGGTCTCGACGAGCCGATCCCTCATCTGGCCCGAAGCTCTTCTGCGAATCTCTCGATAGCGCGCCACGTCGAATGCTCGGATCGCACGGCGCCACATCGATCACATCCATCCACCCGCGTAAGTCGGCCGGCCGAAACCCCGAGACTCAGCCATCGCACGACAGTCAGGCGACCTGCACGTGACTCCGTTCGCCCAGAGAGGGCAGCCTCGAGATCTGCGTGCGCCAGTTGCGCGGCGAGGGAGACATGACCGGGTAGGAAACCCGACACTTGCAGGTCGCGGTCGATACGGCGCGTTGCTTCGACTTTCCTGTCCGTCTGGTTCAGCCGGCCGTGCTGATACTGCCGCCGCCGAAAGCACCGGTAACACCCGCTGACACCGGGAACCACGAGCGGACCGACCCGGAAGGCGCGAGGTCGCATAACGACCGGGAGCCAGGGGCGATCGAGATTGAACGCCAGTTCATCGACTCGGTCGATCTCCGCAGAGCTGTCGTCCTGTGTCGAAACAACCTGGACGCGCGCACTCGGCCAGCGCGAAGGCGGGATCTCGAGCGGCTCCGACCGCATTCTCTCGGCGCACCCCATGCGAGAGAGCTCGACGGCTATCGCCGCGCCGAAATCGTCACCTACCAGGAAATGAACATCGATCATTGAAAACTCCTATGCGAACGGCTGCGGAAACCGGTTCAATTCCTCTTCGGAACGGACAACAAGCCCCATGTTGCGCGGGGCATCGAACAGGCGCGGATGTGCTCTGAACTGAGAGCGGTAAACGAAGGAGAGCGGCATCAGGCGCGGGATGATCACTTTCACCACGGTCACGCCCGCGTCACGCGCCTCCACCGTGCTGATATCGACAACAACCACCTCCCACCCGCGCAAACGGAACGCCTCGAGCACCGCCTCGAGCTCCTGCGTCGAATCCCCTCCGACCATCGAGGCGACATGCTCAATCCCGCGGGAAGGCGCGGTGGTGTTCAGGAGAAAGTCGAACGCGTGGGCACGCTCGGCCGCCCCCATGTACTGGGCGCCATGGAAGACGTCATGAAAGTCGTCAACTGATTCGGGCGCGCGCCGCACGGAATTGAGTCCCATTCGAGAAGCGGCAATCTCCCGCAAGATCTTGATGACAGCACGCTCCGGATCCGGATCCGTAGCGCACATGACTACGTGACGCAGCTTGGAACTCGCATGGTCGGTATCGACGCAATAGACGGTGGGCAGTCCCAGGTCCGTTGTTGCATCGAAAAAGGCGTACTCGATACCCGTCGATTCGGCGCTCTCCAGCGCCCGCCTCAAGGTTTCAGACGCATTCGCGAACTCGATACGCGGCAATGCGAGCATTTGCATCCACGTAAGGGCGATGGAGTCCCGCTCGACCACCTCGCAGATCGCATTCAAGATGGCGTTCGCGAGGGAGGTATGCGCGGCACTGCCGGTGGAGATCGGTAGCGTGAATCGCTCGCTCGATGTCAGCGCAGGTATGTGCATCCATACGTTGACGGCAGGCACCCAGACCGGTTCGTTCGAGAGCAGCGACCACCCTCGAGTCCATCTGACTCTTTCCTCCGGATCGAAAGGCGCGACGACACATTTCGGATGCGCGAGTTCGATCGGTGAACATGCGGGCATCTCGCTCATATCGACGACACGACCGACGAGCTCGTCCTGTGTAGCCCAGGTGATGCCCGGAGCCGGCACACAATTCGAGTAACGCTCGATCGCCTCGACGGTCGCAATCGCCCGAGCGAGAAGCGGATTGATATTGCCGCCGCTACCGGCCATCTCGACGCCGCTCGGAAGCTCGGAGATACGGCGAATGTTGTCCTGCACCGCTTCCAGTTCGCCAAGACCAGCGACATAGACGTGAAACGGGTCTTCGTGCGTCGATATCTGAGTGACCGATCCGATCAATCCCGCTTCGGGCGAGATCACATCCGCGAGTGAAGCAAGACTCGGCTCGAGGCTCCACTCGCTCGGCTCAAAGGGTGCGTTCATCCGAGCGCCCCCATCGCTTCCCGCTCTGCGCGCGCGAGCCGCTCGGCGTCTTCCATCCCGATTGCGATGGCGATGAGTTGAAGGCTGTCTATCCCGTCGAATCCGAGCCGACTTTTCAGCTCCGCCGGGAGGAAGCCGGCGAAGATGCTCGCGGCATAACCCTCGCTTACGGCCGCGAGCCATACGACTTCTGCAATGGCGCCTGCTCGTTGAAGCAGTTGCCGATGGCCGTTCGGACCCTCGTGCTCAACCGCGTCGACGAGCGAGCCGACGAGCACGACGATGAGCGCCGCATCGCCGAACTCGGGTTGTAAGGTCATGGTCCTGAGATCGGAGCTCTCCAAAGGGACACTCATCTGCGCCCACCCGTCGGTGCCGAGTTCGTAAAGCCCCGGAGTGCGCCCTTCTATGTTGGAGAAAGCGCAAATGAAGCGCAGGGCAGCCCTGCCGCCCGAAAGCTGCTGGTCGATACTTTGAAGAGTTGGTTGGATTCCTCCGAGCCAGTCGACACTGATCGGCTCCGGCAGGTAGTACTTGACCGATCGGCGAGAGGGAAGGGCGGCCACCAAATCAGCGGCCAGGGCACTATCCACTTCCACCGAACGACTCGGACGGCTCATGTTGTCCGACGCCGACTGAGTCGCTGCGAGCCTCAGGTTTCTATAAGCCTCGAGTTCGCTCATGCGAAGCCCCCAATCACCACTCGTGCGCTGATGGATTGCTGAGACCGGTCCAACTCGAAACGACGGGCGGTTTCCGCCTCGTTCCAGCCGGGCTCACATCGCAGAGTCAAGCCCGCTGTCGCTGCCATCAGGATCACGTGCGCCAGCGAAACGCCGGCGTCGAGCGCGGTCACCCTGTACGCGAAGGCCGAATACTTATTCCACACCCGCTCGAGCTCGCTGGCGATGAAGAGTTCGACGCTCGCAGGCGTGGAGGCAGGCGGCATCGCAACGTCACGCGCAGCGACCGGGACGAGAGAGTGGTCGACAGCCACGTACGCGTATTCCCCGTCGAGGATTCCCGGCACGTTTCTGATCGATAGGTAGGCTTGCGGCGAGCCGAGATTTCCTCCGCTCGGGGCCCAACGGCGCGGCCGAATCGCCTGCTCCTCAGCAGGTTTGAAGCCGAACGAGTACCGGAGAAGACGACCGAGAATCGCGAGAGGGGAGTTCGGCAGGCAACTTCCACTTTCCGACCCAGCGGTCAGATCAACCCGATGAGAAGCCGGAAACTCGCGACGATCATAAGTGAGCCGAACGCTCGAGCTCTCGAAGTGCCCCTGATGGTCTCTGGGGTTCGCCAGACGCGACGGCGGAAACTCCACGGACGTCTCGTAAATGTACGCAAGCTCCGTAGCCGTATCGAGTTCGACCCCAGCCCCGCAAACCCGACACTCGGGCCGTGGCGGAATCCAGTGGCTCGAGGTGGAGAGATCGACCGGGTCGATGCGGATAGCAGCCTTTTCGCTCGTGGGGCGCCCGACCTCACAGACGAGCATCGTCACCTCGATCGCGACCATGAGCGCATGAACGCGAAGGGCGCAGTCTGACAATGCTCCCCCGCGCGCGGGACTGGCGTGCTGGATACAAGCGAGGCACGGACCAAAGTCGTGATGCGAAACCGGGCCGATGCCAGACTCGAGCGCCCCCACCCGAACGGGAAGAATCGGGATTGCTGCCGCGCGCGCCTTGATCTCCACATCGAGAGATGCGGCGTCCCCCGGATCCACCAGAACGCAGAGAAACACCTCCTCGATCGAGCTGTCCGGTTGGACGAGAACGATGCCGGCTTCGATCAATGCAGTCCGTATCGCCTCCGCTGCTGGGCTTGTTCCGGCGACAAGAATCCGGCGCGAATCTCTCTTTGCGCGAGCATCGACCGCGGAACGATTTCTGCGACTGGCGTCCACCATCCGCTCAAAGAACGCGTAACTCTGATCGATTTCTCCCGCTGCGGGACCGTCCACCAGCATCCCCGCAGCAAACAGTGTGCTCAGCACCTGTCGCAACGCGACCTCGGTCAGATCGGAGTCCCTCGCCAGGGCGCGGTGGTCGCGGGTCCCGTCGAGCAGGGGCATCAAGAGAGGGAGCAAAGCCATGACCGACTGGCCGCGGAGGTATCTCCTGGACATCCCGCCGTCGACCACCAGACCGTCATCCAACCAGATCCGTTGTAGTGACGTGACCAATCGTGGATGCGGTGGAAGCATGAATTGCGGGTCCCCATTTGTGGCCGCGGCCAAGAAGGCCGCACTGATTCCGGGTGTGTGACTCTCGCTCACTCGTCTCATTCGGTTCGGTCCCACTTGAAGAGCTTCGAGGCCAGGAGGGTGAGCAGAACAGTGGCGGTCGCCATCATCGCCCACAGCACGTAGACATTCAGGAACGGCTCCGAGCCGACGAGGTCGGCGCTTGCCGCTTGGACGAACCACGTCGTGGGCAGGTACGTGATCGCCTGCTGGACCCACTCGGGAAGGATGTACATCGGGAAGACGCTGCCGGACAGAAAGAGGACGATGACCGGAAGGACTCCCGAGATCTGGGTTATGAGATCCGGGTTGCGTGATCGACTCGCCAAGAGGTAACCGAGAGCGAAGAACAACGCCAACCCGAGGAGGAGTGTGACGATCAGGCGAACGAGGTTCTCGCCGCCGACATAGCCGTATCCGAGGGCGAGCAAAATGACGATCAACGCCTGAATCGCGCCGATGCCGAATCGGATCGGCGTCTGAGCAAGGATGAACGTCATTCTCCGGAGCGGCGTCGTACCGAGCAGGCGCAGCGTTCCGCGCCTCCGAAGCGCCACCAGGGGTACGGACGTCCCCAAGAATGCGACGCCGGCGTAACCCATCATCAGCGTGGCTGCGAGATTGCTCCTGAAGAGATCCACTACGGGATTCCCCTGGGCGTCCACGACGGCGATGTCGGAGTTCGCGAAGCCTGACGCCTCGAGTGCGCCGACGATTCCCGACCAGTTCGGCATCGGGTTCCCGAGGACGACATTCGCACGCGCTCCGTCAAGCGTCACCACGGCGTTCGCCGAGTCGGATGCGTTAACCCCGGTCACGAAGTCGATGCCGCGGTCGGAGAACTCGTCGGTCATGCGCGACGACGCGGACGACTCGCCATTCAGGAGCACGCTTGGCGCGGCACGATTCCCGATGTTGATCGCGTAGTTGAGTGCCCAGATCAGGATGAGGAAGAAGCCGAACATGAAGAGAACGGAGAAGACGGACTTACCGTTTCTCATCAGCTCGCGCGCGTTGGCCGCACTCAGTTCCCTCAGCGTGCTCCGCGTGCTCGCTGGGGTTTCACGCTCACTCATCAGGGCTCCCCTCGCCAGTCGTGGAGGATGCGAACTGAAGGAAGATGTCTTCCAAGCTGCGCTGCACCACGCTCAATTCGCTCAACGTGATCGACCGATCGAAGGTCAGCTTTCTGACCAATTCATCGGGTTCGGCGGTGTCGATGCTGAATCGCGCTTGTGCACCTTCGGAGAACCTCGACAGCGCACAACCGGGTGCGTGCCTCATAACCGCCTCGTCGGCGGTGCCGACGGGAGCAACGAATGACACCGTGGCCGCCTTGCTGTTCGCCCGCACCAGGGCTCCCGGAGAGTCGAGCGCGGCGATACGCCCATCCACGAGAATTGCCACCCGGTCGCACAGGGTCGTGGCCTCATCCATGTGATGCGTGCTCAGAAGCACCGTCGTGCCCGCGTCGCGCAGTTCGGAGATGGTGGCCCACAAGTCGCGCCGCGATGCGGGATCCAGACCCGCCGACGGCTCATCGAGAACCACGATCTCCGGATTCCCGATGAGCGAGACACCGAGGAGGAGCCGCCGCGCTTGCCCGCCTGAGAGGTTCTTGGCGCGGACGTGTCTGTGCTTCGCGAGTCCAATCCGACCGACGATCGTGTCCACGGAACGTGGATTCTTGTAGAACGACGCGAAGAGCCGGAGCGTCTCGTCAACAGTGAGCGTCTCGTAGAGGCTCGCGCTCTGCGGTTGCACTGAGACTCGCGATGTCAACGCGACGCGTTCTCGAGCAGGATCGAGGCCGAGCACAGATACGGTCCCGTCAGACGGCCGCCTCAGCCCGACGATGCACTCGATCAGGGTCGTCTTTCCGGCGCCGTTCGGCCCGAGGAGCCCGAAGACCTCATTCGCCCGCACGTCGAAATCGAGCCCGTCAACGACCGTGCGCACTCCGTACGTCTTCGTTAGCTTGCGTACCTGGATCACGCTCTGCGACATCGTCGGATTCCCCCGAATCGTTTCGTGTGAAAACGTACAGCATTAAGATTGGAAGTTCCAATTTATGCTTCCAGGCCAAGCCCCGACGACGCCAGCTCGGGCCTAGCGACCCCCGATTACGGGCCGCAGCCCGGTCGGAACCGCGCATGGGCCCGCTTACGCTTTAACCCGTGGGGACTCTCGCCTGGCTCACGCTCGCTCTCGGGCTGCTCGCCGCCTACCCGGTGGTGCGCTTCGCCGCGCGCGGATGGCGGTTCCGCGCCGGGTCGACCGTGCGCGTCGTCGTCATCGGCCAGGTCGCCGGGCTCGCCTTCATCCTCGCGTGGTGCCTGCTCGCGCCGCGGGCCGACCTGGGCGGGATCGGCTGGTTCGCCATCGCACTGGCCTCCGTCGCCATCCCGCTCGCGCTCGGCGACGCACTGCAGTCGGTCGGGCGGCTCCGGGTTCTCTCCATCGTGCTCACCGCCGTCACCGCGCTGACCGCCGTCGCCGCCGGAGTGCTCACCATCGGCCCCACCCTCGCGACGGCGACGGTGGCGGGGAAGGCCGTCCCGGTCACCGAGGAGACCCTGACGAACGGCGCCCAGCTCGCCGTGCACATCCCGCCGACCGCCTCCGGATTCGTCGCCCGCGACGCGCACCTCTTCGTACCGCCAGGCTGGCTGCGCGACCCGTCCAGCACGCGTCCCGTCGTCGAGATGATGATGGGGCAGCCGGGTAACCCGACCCTCGGCGCGACCCTCGACGCCCTCCACGGCATCGGCGGCGAGCGGCTGGACGACGCGCCGTTCGTCCTCGTGGTGGACCAGCTCGGGAACGTCAAGGCCAACCCGCCGTGCAGCGACACCAGCGCCGGCAAGCTCGACACCTACCTGTCGAAGGACGTCCCGGCGTGGATCCGCGGCAACCTCCCCGTGAGCGGGAACCGCGCGGACTGGGCGATCGCCGGATACTCGCACGGCGGCGAGTGCGCGGCCTACCTCGGCGCGACGCACCCCGGGATCTGGGGGAACGTCGTCTCCGTCTCCGGGCCGGACAAGCCCGGCGAGCACCGGCCGAACTACACGCGCGACACCTACTACGGCGGCAGCCAGGCCGCCTACGAGGCCGCCTGGCCGGAGAACATCCTCGCGTCCACGCGCTATCCGCAGCCGACGCGGGCGATCTTCGTCGCCGGCGCGCTGGACCCGCACTTCCGCCCGCAGGTGGAGGCGACCGCGACCGCTGCCGAGAAGGCAGGCTGGAAGGTCACCTACTGGGCGGTCCCCGACTCCACCCACACCCAGGCGCTGGAGCCCGGGCTGAAGACCGCCTACAACCAGCTCATCGGGGTCTGGGTGTCGTCGGGCGCGGTGGCGCCGGAGGCCGACCGGCTGCTCTGCACGCCCGACCAGAACGCGCGCGCCTGCGGGCTGACGCAGGCGGGGGCGGTCGCCGGGACGGTCACGATCGTGGACCTCAGCGTGCTCGCCGTGTTCCTCGGGGCGCAGCTGCTGCTGTTCTTCCGCCGCGGGCGCCGGCTCCGCGTCGACGCAGCCTGACATTCGTGCCGAGTGGCGCCTTTCGCGTCGCTATTCGCGCCATTCGGCACGAATCGCTAGGCGGCGACGGCGTCGCGCGCGGCGCTGAACGCGGCGACGCAGCGGCGGATCTCGTCGTCGGTGTGCGCCGCCGACAGCTGCACGCGGATGCGCGCCTTGCCGCGCGGCACAACCGGGAACGAGAACGCGGTCACGTACACGCCGTGCTTCTGCATCTCGTCCGCGATCCGGGCGGTGAGCGCGGCGTCGCCGAACATCACGGGCACGATCGGGTGCTCGCCGGGCAGGAGGTCGAACCCGGCCTCCGTCATCAGCTCGCGGAACAGCGCGGCGTTCGCGACCAGGCGCTCGCGCAGCGCGTCCGACTGCTCCAGCAGGTCGAGCGCGGCGAGCGTGCCGGCGACGATCGACGGCGCGAGCGTGTTCGAGAACAGGTACGGCCGGGCGCGCTGGCGCAGCAGGTCCACGACCTCCTGGCGCGAGGAGACGTAGCCTCCGGACGCACCGCCGAGCGCCTTGCCGAAGGTGCCGGTGTAGATGTCGACCCGGTCGGCGACGCCGCAGAACTCCGGCGTGCCGCGGCCGTGCTCGCCGACGAAGCCGACGGCGTGCGAGTCGTCCACGAAGACCAGCGCGCCGAACTCGTCCGCCAGGTCGCAGATCTCGCGCAGCGGGGCGATGTAGCCGTCCATCGAGAACACGCCGTCGGTGACGATGACCGTGTGGCGGGCGCCGGCATCCCGAGCCGCCGTGAGCTGGGCGCGGAGGTCGTCCATGTCCCGGTTCTGGTACCGGTACCGCTGCGCCTTCGACAGCCGGATGCCGTCGATGATGGAGGCGTGGTTGAGCTCGTCGGAGACGATCGCGTCCTCCGCGGAGAACAGGGTCTCGAACACGCCGCCGTTGGCGTCGAAGCACGACGAGAACAGGATCGTCGCCTCGGTGCCGAGGAACGCGGACACCCGCCGCTCCAGCTCCAGATGCTGCTCCTGCGTGCCGCAGATGAACCGCACGCTCGCCATCCCGTAGCCCCAGTCGTCGAGCGCGGTCTTGGCGGCGTCGCGGAGGGCGGGATGGTCGGCGAGGCCGAGGTAGTTGTTGGCGCAGAAGTTCAGCACCTCCGCCCCGTCCGCGGTGATCAGCGCCGCCTGCGGGCCGTGGATGCTGCGCTCGCGCTTGGTGAGCCCGGCCTCCTCGATCTCCGTCAGCTGCGCCGCGAGGTGGTCGCGAAACGTCCCGTACATCAGAGCTCCGTCCAGTCGAGGATGACCTTGCCGCCGCCGGCCGCCGCCGCTGCCGCGAACCCCTTCTCCCAGTCGCGCGCCGCGAAGCGGTCCGACACGATCGAGGCGATGGAGTCGTGCAGCGGCTTGGAGGTCTGCAGCATCGCGCCCATCGCGTTCCAGGTCTCGAACATCTCGCGACCGTAGATGCCCTTCAGCGTGAGCATGTGCGTCACGACGATGCCCCAGTCGATCGCGATCTGCTGCGACGGGAGGCCCAGCATCGCGATCCGGCCGCCGTGGTTCATGTTCTCGATCATCGAGGGCAGCGCGGTGGGGGCGCCGCTCATCTCGAAACCGACGTCGAAGCCCTCGCGCATCCCGAGCGCCCGCTGGGCCTCCCGGATGTCATGCTTCGAGACGTCGACGGTGAAGTCCGCGCCCATCCCCTTCGCCAGCTCCAGGCGCTGCGCGCTGACGTCGGTGCCGACGATGAAGCGGGCGCCGACGTGGCGGGCGACGGCGATGGCCATCAGACCGATCGGGCCGCAGCCGGTGACGAGCACGTCCTCGCCGACGACGGGGAACGCGAGGGCGGTGTGGACGGCGTTGCCGAGCGGGTCGAACAGCGCGCCGACCTCCGGCTCGATGCCGTTGTGGTGCACCCACACGTTCGTCGCGGGCAGCACGAGGTACTCGGCGAACGCGCCGTCGCGCTGCACGCCGACGCCCTGCGTGCGGATGCACATCTGGCGGCGGCCGGCGCGGCAGTTGCGGCACGTGCCGCAGACGATGTGGCCCTCGCCGGAGACCTTGTCGCCGACCTCCACGTCGTGGACGAGCGAGCCGACCTCCACGACCTCGCCGTAGAACTCGTGGCCCGGCACGAGCGGCGCGGCGACGGCGGAGGCCGCCCAGTCGTCCCACCGCAGGATGTGCAGGTCGGTGCCGCAGATGCCGGTGCGCAGCACTCGGATCTTGACGTCCTCCGGCCCGATCACGGGCTCCGGAACCTCGACCAGTGCCAGGCCGGGCGCGGCTTCGCTCTTGTACAGGGCCTTCATGTTCGCCATCCTCGTGGGGTCGTGCGGGTGCGTCTTCGCTGCGGCCGCCGTGCCTTGTGAGCGTGGAGGCCGCGCACCAGCCTACCCGCCCCCGCGCGCTACATTTCATCCCATGTGGTCCCCGTTCGGGCACGTGCTCGCCGAGCTCTTCCCGCTCGCCGTCGGGGTGGCGCTCAGCTCGACGCCGCTCATCGCGGTGCTGGTGATCGCGCTCGGCCGCCGGGGCGGTGTGCGGGGCGCGGCGCTGGTCGAGGGGCGCTTCCTCGGGATCGTCGTGGTGGTCGGCGCGTTCGCCGCGGCGTCGGAGCTGCTGGCGGACTTCCGCGGGTCGGAGGCCGCCCTCCACCTCGCCACCGCGGTCATCGGCGCGGGGATGATGACGCTGGGCGTGGTCACGTGGGTCCGCCGCCCGCGCGGGGCGGTCGCCGGCACGCCGCCGCGGTGGCTGACCTCCCTCACCCGGGTCTCGGCGCCCAACGCCTTCGGCCTCGGCTTCGCGCTCTCGACGGCGAACCTGAAGGAGCTCGCCTTCGGCGCGGGGGCGGGCATCGTGATCGGCAGCACTCTGACGGAGGCGCCGCCCACCATCGCGGCTGTCGCCCTCTACGCGGCGATCGGGTGCGTCACCGTGAGCATCCCGGTCGTCGCCGTGGCGGTCGGCGGCGCGCGCATCCGGCCGGCGCTGGACCGGGTGCGCGCGGCCCTGGAGAGGTCGAGCCGAACGATCACGTGCGTGGTGCTGGTGCTGTTCGGCGCGGTGCTGGTGGGGAACTCGTTCCTGTGATGCGGGTCGCTATAGGCTCGGCGCCATGACGGGCGAACTGATCGCGGGCGGCGGGGACCGGCCGTGGACCGACGCCGACAGCGCGCTCTGGCACACCGCGCGCATCCTCGCCGCGGTCGAGAGCGGCGTCGTCCCCGACGCGGGCATCCGCACGCTCTTCCCACTGCAGGACGGGGAGGTCGCGCTCGCGCAGGGCGCGTACACCGTGGACTCCCTGCGCGCGATCGGAGACGGCAGCTACCAGCGCACGGGCTCGTTCGCCTTCGGCGTCGGCGTGATCGGCCTGGCGGTGACGGCCGGCACGCTCGCCGCCAACGCCTCGCGGAACAACGCCGCCCGGGCGCAGGCGATGGCCGACGCGCAGGTCATGTGGCGACCCGACCACGCCGGGATGCTGACGGTGACCGATCTCGGCTTCGTCATCGTCACGGGCACGGGCACATTCCGCTGGGACTGGGGGTCGATCGACCTCATGCAGGTGGTCGACTTCAACACGGTTGTGCTGCAGGGGCGGTCCGATCGCGGGCCGGTCACTTGGCGGATCTATTCGCACTGGTCGGAGCTGCTGTTCGTGCTGTGGGCGCGGGCGCGGCATCCCGGGCATCCGCAGCTCGCGGAGCGGGCGTGGCTGCCGGAACGGTGGGAGGCGTGGGCTGCATGGGTGGGGCATCCTCTTCCCCTCTCCCTGGAGGGCGGCGCGCAGAGTTAGAGTGCCGACATGAAGCGCGCACTCATCGTGATCGACGTGCAGAACGAGTACGTCACCGGCAACCTGAAGATCTGCCACCCCGACCTGATGACCTCCATCCCGAACATCGAGGTCGCGATGGACGCGGCCGCCGACCACGACGTGAAGCTCGTGCTCGTGCAGCACATCGAGGACGAGGGCTCGCCGGTGTTCGCGCGCGGCTCGGAGGGCGCGGCCCTGCACTCGTCGGTGGCCGACCGGAAGCCGGACCTCCTGCTCACGAAGCAGGGCGTCTCCTCCTTCGCGGGCACCCAGCTGGAGCAGTGGCTGCGCTCGGAGGGCGTCGACACGGTCACGATCGCCGGCTACATGACCCAGCACTGCTGCGCGGGAACGGCCCGCGACGCCGCGGCGCTCGGCTTCACCGTGGAGTTCCTGTCCGACGCGACCGGGACGCTCGACCTCGTCAACGAGGCGGGCTCGATCTCGGCGGACGCCCTCCACATCAGCGTGCTCGTGACGATGGACTCGGAGTTCGCCGCGGTCGCGACCACCGAGGAGTGGACGCTCGCGGTGGAGGCCGGCGACACCCTCCCGGTCTCCAACCTGTGGGACAGCACCGGCCACGCGCGCGTGCCGGGCAAGCACGAGGAGCTGCACAAGCTGATGCGCGAGGTCCGCGCGGGCATCGACCGCGAGATCGCGGCCGAGGAGGCGCACGAGTTCGCGAACACGTTGTACGTCGGGCAGGGGGCGTCGACGTCGCTCTGACGCCCTTCGTCGAGGGGCACGTAAACGCCCCTAAAAGTGCGTTTTAGGGGCGTTTACGTGCCCTTCGATCGTGGAGCGGCGGGTGGGAGGTCTGTATGCCCACACATGAGCACTTCCGCAGCCCCGCCACCCCGGACCTGAGAGCGCGCTCCACGCCGTCCCCCGCCCGGTGAACGCCGCGTGAAGCGTGGGCGAGCAGTCGGCTCCGCGCCTGGCCCCTCGCACGCGCGGAGGCCAGGATCGACCCGGTTGAACGCCCCCGTTCGGGGGCGACCTCTCGAAAGGATGCTGATGGCCCCCATCAGACGGACCGCACGCCCCCGGGTCCTCGCAGCGAGCGCCGCCATCGCCGGTGGAGCGCTGCTCGTCGGCGTCACCGCCGCGCCCTCCCTCGCCGACGAAGGCCAGGGCCACGGCGCCCGCGCCGACGTGAAGCACGTGCTCCTGCTCTCGGTGGACGGCCTCCACCAGAAGGACCTCGACTGGTACGTCCGCACGCACCCCGTTTCCGCTATGGCGGCGCTGGCGGCGCACGGCACCGACTACACGAACGCCTCCACGCCGGTCCCGTCCGACTCGTTCCCCGGGATGGTCGCCCAGGCCACCGGCGGCAACCCGGGCACCACGGGCGTCTACTACGACGACACCTTCAACCACGCGCTCCTGCCGGCCGGCACCACGAACTGCGTCGGCGTGAAGCCCGGCGCGGAGGTGGCCTTCACGGAGGCCGCCGACAAGAACCAGTCGAGCATCGACGCCGGTCAGGGCCTCGCGGGCCTGCCGGGCAGCATCCTGTCGATGACGGGCACCCCCGCCACCCTGCTCGACCCCGCGCAGCTCCCGGTCGACCCGGCCACCTGCAAGCCGGTCTACCCGCACCAGTACCTCAAGGTGAACACGATCTTCGAGGTCGCCAAGCAGGCCGGCCTCCACACCGCGTGGAGCGACAAGCACCCCGCGTACGAGATCCTCAACGGCCCGTCGGGCACCGGGGTCGACGACCTCTTCACCCCGGAGATCAACAGCGACGCCGCCGCGCCGTTCACGGGCGACTGGACCAAGGACAACCTGGCCACGCAGCAGTACGACGGCTACAAGGTGCAGGCCGTGCTCAACGAGATCGACGGCAAGGACCACTCGGGCACCAAGGCCGCAGCCGTTCCCGGGATCTTCGGCATGAACTTCCAGACGGTCTCGACCGCGCAGAAGCTGCCGACGTCCGACGGCCTCACCGGCGGCTACCTCGCCGACGGCTCGACCCCGGGCCCGCTGCTGAGCAAGGCGCTCGACTACGTCGACGCGTCGCTGGGCGCGTTCACCTCCGAGCTGAAGAAGACCGGTCACGCGGGCGACACGACGGTCATCCTGTCGGCCAAGCACGGCCAGTCCCCGACCAACCCGGCCGCGCTCAAGCGCGTGGATGACGGCCCGATCATCGCCGGCCTGGACGCCGCGTGGACCGCCGCCCACCCGGGCTCGGGCGACCTGGTCGCGTTCTCGACGGACGACGACATCATGCAGCTCTGGCTGAACGACCACTCGCAGGCGGCCGACGACTTCGCCAAGCAGTACCTGGCGACGCACACCGCGGCGGGCAACACGATCACGAAGGCGCCGGTCACGGTGCAGGCCTCCGGCCTCACCACGATCTACGCCGGAGCGGGAGTCGCGAAGTACTTCGGCACCGCGTCGACCGACCCGCGCATCCCGGACGTCCTGGGCATCGCGCAGACCGGCGTCGTCTACACGGGCGGCACGTCGAAGATCGCGGAGCACGGCGGCGCAAGCGCCGACGACCGCAACGTCCCGATCCTGGTCTCGGCCCCCGGCGCGAAGCACGCGCAGCGGATCGGCGCCCCGGTCGAGACGACGCAGATCGCGCCGACCATCCTCAGCCAGCTCGGGCTCGACCCGCGCGCCCTCCAGGCAGTGAAGATCGAGGGGACCAAGGTCCTCCCGGCGTCGCAGCGCTAGCGGAGCACCCGGGTCCCCGCGGGAGCCCTCCAGAGGCCCGTCGCCCTCGCTCTCCATATGGAGGTGAGGGCGGCGGGCCGCTTTTGTGTTAACGGGTTAATGTCATGCGGTATAAACACAGGACGCGTTTAAGCCTGAGGCGAGAGGACCCTGATCGTCACCGAAAATCAAGGTGAAGCAGACGGTGAGTTCCACCCCCGAATAGGCCTGAGGACCGCCGAAATCCGACATCACCCCCTAACGTCCTGCCGTGGCGGCTCCGTCGCCGACGCCACATCGAGAAACAAGGAACACATGTCGAGCACCAACGAAGCCCAGCGACCAGACGCTGGACATCGCCTCCCCTCCCGGCGGGCCGTCGTCGCGGCAAGCGCCTGGAGCGTCCCCGCCATCGCGGTGGCCACCGCGTCACCGGCCTATGCCGCGTCCGCGGAGGGCCCGGTCAACATCCCGCCGACGCTGACCGGCGTCATCGGCGGTGGCTGGTCCATCGCGACCGCCTTCGGGGCGAACGGCCTCCCGACCGGCTACGCGCGGTCGGCGCGGCCGACGGCGACGCGCATCCCGATCACCGTCTCGCCCGCGAGGGCCACCGTCGTGACCGTGACCGTGAGCGGGGCCGGATTCGCGCTCTACACGGTCGCGAACAACACCGCCTTCCTTCCCACGCAGTCCGTCACCGTCACGACCTCGGCGACCGGTGTCGCCGAGGTCTTCGTCGCGATCCCGCCGTTCAGCAAGGGCGACACCACGGCCACCATCACCGCCGCCGCGAACGGGGACTCCGCGGTCTCGACTCTGACGGCCGAGCCGGGTCTCGCCTACACGCTCGGCGGCCACACGCCGGAAGGACAGACCGGCAACGGTGCCCTCCTGAACGCGGTGGGATACCCGACACCCTGGGCGCTGGACGTGCCGCTCGCGGCCGTCTACGCCACCCAGAGCTCGTTCATGGGCATCACCGCCGACGGCCGGGTGCGCACGGGCGGCTGGAACACGAGCGGCGAGTGCGGTGTCGGGGCGGTCTCGACCGCCGTCGCCGTCCCCGCGGAGCCCATCAAGGAGGACGGAACGGTCTTCACGGACGCGGTCCGCGGCATCGGCGCCCAGAACGGCTCCGAGCAGAGCCTGTTCATCCTGGAGGACTCCTCCGGGGACTGGTGGGCCGCCGGCCAGCAGCTCGGGAACTCGCTCGCCATGACCGGCAACATCGCCGACCGCAGCCTCACGCGGTTCACGAAGATCGGTCAGGCGCTCCCCGCCAAGCCCACGTGGGTCTCCTACACGCGGAACAGCAACGTCAACTTGTTCACCCTCGCGGATGGGACCGCCTGGCTGGCGGGCACTCGCGTCAACATGCAGTACTACGACCGCGGCATCTCCACGACGGGCCCCAGCATGGTGCAGCTCACCTGGCCCGACGGGACACCGGTGACCGGGGTGAAGAAGGCCGTCCAGAGCAACGACCGCGGCATGATGCTGCTGTTCGAGGACGGCCGCCTGGCGTACTCCGGAACGGCGACGACCAACATCACGCCGGCCGACTACCCCGGCGACGGCCGTCTGCACGAGATCGCGACACCGCCGGGCGGGATCGCCGAGCTCTGGGAGCGACAGCCCTACGAGTGGGAGACCGCAGGCTACTTCATCAAGAACACGCGCGACGAGCTCTACATGCTCGGCGGCGCCTACTACGGACAGTCCGGCCACGGCATGACCACTCCGGTCCGCGAGTGGACCAAGATCCCGGTCGAGAACGTCGACGACTTCGCCTGCGGCGCGCACGCCATGCTGGTGCTCGACCACTCCGGCGACGTCTGGTACTCCGGCGTCAACGACGAGAACAACTCGGGCATCGACCCGGCGTTCGCCGGCCCCTATGCGACCGCCACGAAGGTGACCACCCTGCCGCCGAACGCGAAGGCGATCGCCGTCACATGGTGGGACGCCCCCTTCGTCGCGTACTGACCCAACGAATGAGGGGCACGTCGTTGTCGCTTTCCACGCGGAAAAGTGACAACGACGTGCCCCTCGGCGGTTGCGGGTGCGGGGTTAGCGCTCCAGGGGGCGCCAGACGACGATCTGGTTGCTGCGGCGGACGCGGGTCCCGGCGCGCATGGAGACGACCTCCCCCTCCGACCCGGCGGCGAAGACGCGCCGGCCCGGCCGGTTGAGCAGCTCGTCGGCGAGCGCCGACTCCAGGTCGCGCACGCGGGCGCTCAGCGCGCTCACGTGGTCCTCCAGCTCCAGGATGCGGCGGATGCCCTCCAGGCTGACGCCCTCGGAGCCCAGGCGCGCGATCTCGCGGAGCTTCTCGACGTCGCGCATCGAGTAGCGGCGCGACTTGCCCGCCGTCCGGCCGGGGCTGACGAGCCCGAGCCGGTCGTACTGCCGGAGCGTCTGCGGGTGCATTCCCGCCAGCTCGGCGGCGATCGAGATCACGAAGACCTGGGTGTTCTCATCCATCGCTAGCCCCGAGCCTTGGCCAGGATGTCCTCTCGCGGGTTCCCGTCGGGAAGCTTCTCGGCGAAGGCCTCGAGAGCCTCCTTGGCGTCACTGGAGAGGTGCGACGGCACTGCGACCTGCACGATGGCCAGGAGGTCGCCCGTGCCCTTCGCGGTCTGCACGCCGCGGCCCTTCACCCGCAGCACGCGACCGCTCGGGGTGCCGGGGGCCACGCGCAGCTTGACCGGGTCGCCGCCGAGCGTCGGCACCTCGATGGTCGCGCCGAGCGCGGCCTCCGCGAAGGTGACCGGCACGGTGACGCGCAGGTTCAGGCCGTCGCGCTCGAACACGGGGTGCTTGCGCACGGTCACGGTGAGGACGATGTCACCGGCCTCGCCGCCGTCCGGGCTGGGCTGACCCTTGCCGCGCAGCTTGATCTTCTGGCCGTCGGCCACGCCCGCGGGGATCTTGACCTTGAACGGCTTGCCGTCCCCGGCCTGGAGACTGATCGTCTCGCCCTTGGTGGCGGTGAGGAAGTCGATGGTGGTGTGAGCGGTCACGTCGTTGCCGCGGGTGGGGCCGCCGTAGCCGCGGAAGCCGCCGCTCGTCGTGCCGAACCGGCCGTTGCCGAACAGGCCGCCGAAGACATCGTCGAAGCCGCCCTGGCCGCCCTGCTGGTAGGTGTACCGCTGGCCGCCCTGGCCGGTGAACATCCCGCCGAACACGTCGTCGAACCCGCCCTGGCCGCTCGAACCCGGGGCGGTGAACCGCGCACCGGAGCCCATGGCCCGGATCTGGTCGTACTCCTTGCGCTGCTCGGGGTCGGCGAGCACCGAGTGGGCCTCGCTGATCTCCTTGAACTTGGCCTCAGCGGCCGGGTCGCCCGGGTTGGAGTCCGGGTGGTACTTGCGCGCGAGCTTGCGGTACGTCTTCTTGAGCTCCGCCTCGCTGACGTCCTTGGAGACGCCTAGGACCTTGTAGAAGTCCTTGTCGAACCAGTCCTGGCTTGCCACGGCGCCTCCTCTCGTGCCTGTGCTGTCGTGGTCGGGGCCCTCCCCGGGCCCGCTGTCTGTCTCGAAGTCTGCATGTGTCGTGGCGCGAGGAGCGGCGGGACACGCATCCCGCCGCTCCTGGCGCTCATCGTCCGGCCGGTCAGGCCGGGGTGGCGACGACCACCTTGGCCACCCGCACGACGGTGGAGCCCAGCCGGTAGCCGGTCTCCACCACCTCGGCGACGGTGTCGGCCGTCACGCCGGGGGTGGGCTGCTGGAAGATCGCCTCGTGGACCTGCGGGTCGAAGGGCTCGCCCTTCTCGCCGTAGGGGGTGAGGCCGAGCCGCTCGACCGCGGTGCGCAGCTTGGCCGCGATGGTCGCGAACGCGCTGCCCTCGGTGAGGTCGCCGTGCTTGTCGGCGCGCTCCACATCGTCGAGCACCGGGATGAGACCCTTGACGGCGTCCCCGATCGCGCGCTCGCGCTCGATCTCCCGGTTGGCCTCGGTGCGCTTGCGATAGTTCGCGTACTCCGCGGTCACCCGCTGGAGGTCGGCGAGCCGCTCCGCCGCGAGCTGGTCGGCCGTGGTCTGGCCGGAGAGGATGTCGAGGTCGTCGTCGGACAGAACGCTCTCCTCCTCGCCCGGACCCACGTCGACCAGCTCCTCGTGCGAGAGGTCGTGCTCGTCGCCCTGCGGCTCGCGAACCTTGCCGGTCTCGGGGTCGATGCGTCGCTTGTCACGCACGATCGGCTCCTCGCGCTCCGGCTCCTCCGAGCCGTGCCCGTCGCGGTTCTGGTCGGCCATGGTTACTTCTTCTCCTCGTCCTCGACGACCTCGGCGTCGATGACGTCCTCATCGTCGGAGGAGGAGCCCTCGCCGGCCTGGCCCGCCTCGCCCGCGTCGCCGGCCGGGGCCTCGGACGCCTGCGCGGACGAGTAGATCGCCTGGCCGAGCTTCTGCTGGCTCTCGCTGAGCTTCTCGTACGCGGTCTTCACGGCCTCGTCGTCGTCGCCGGCGAGCGCGGTCTTCAGCGCGTCGATGTCGCCCTGGACCTCGTTCTTGACGTCCTCGGGGAGCTTGTCCTCGTTGTCCTTGATCAGCTTCTCGTTCGAGTAGACGAGCTGCTCGGCCTGGTTGCGGGTCTCGGCGGACTCGCGGCGCTTCTTGTCCTCCGCCGCGTGCTCCTCGGCCTCGCGCACCATGCGCTCGATGTCGTCCTTCGGCAGGCTGGAGCCGCCGGTGATCGTCATCGACTGCTCCTTGCCGGTGCCCTTGTCCTTGGCGGACACGTGCACGATGCCGTTGGCGTCGATGTCGAAGGTGACCTCGATCTGCGGGATGCCGCGGGGGGCCGGGGCGATGCCGGTCAGCTCGAAGGTGCCGAGCGGCTTGTTGTCGCGGGTGAACTCGCGCTCGCCCTGGAAGACCTGGATCGCGACGGACGGCTGGTTGTCGTCGGCCGTGGTGAAGGTCTCGCTGCGCTTGGTGGGGATGGCCGTGTTGCGCTCGATGAGCTTTGTCATGATCCCGCCCTTGGTCTCGATGCCGAGGGACAGCGGGGTGACGTCGATCAGGAGGACGTCCTTGCGCTCGCCCTTGAGGACACCGGCCTGCAGGGCGGCGCCGACGGCGACGACCTCGTCCGGGTTCACGCCCTTGTTGGGCTCCTTGCCGCCGGTCTCCTGCTTCACCAGCTCGCTCACGGCGGGCATGCGGGTGGAGCCGCCGACGAGGACGACGTGCGCGATGTCGGACACCTTGATGCCGGCCTCACGGATGACGTCCTGGAAGGGCTTCTTGGTGCGGTCGAGGAGGTCGCTGGTCATCTGCTCGAACTGGGCGCGGGTGAGCGTCTCGTCGAGGTTGGCCGGGCCGTTCTCGGTCAGCGAGAGGTAGGGGAGCTGGATGCTGGTGCTCATCGAGGAGCTGAGCTCCTTCTTGGCCTGCTCCGCGGCCTCCTTGAGGCGCTGGAGGGCGATCTTGTCCTTCGAGACGTCGACGCCGGTCGAGTCCTTGAAGCGCTTGATCAGCCAGTCGACGACGCGCTGGTCCCAGTCGTCGCCACCGAGGCGGTTGTCGCCGGCGGTCGCGCGGACCTGGATGGTGGAGAAGTCGTCGTCCTTGCCCACCTCGAGGAGGGAGACGTCGAAGGTTCCGCCACCGAGGTCGAAGACGAGGATGAGCTCGTCCTCCTTGCCCTTGTCGAGGCCGTACGCGAGGGCCGCGGCGGTGGGCTCGTTGATGATGCGGAGCACGTTGAGGCCCGCGATCTCGCCGGCCTCCTTGGTGGCCTGGCGCTCGGCGTCGTTGAAGTAGGCCGGGACGGTGATCACGGCGTCGGTGACGGTGTCGCCGAGGTACTGCTCGGCGTCGCGCTTCAGCTTCTGGAGGATGCGGGCCGAGATCTCCTGGGCGGTGTACTTCTTGCCGTCGATCTCCTGGGTCCAGTCGGTGCCCATGTGGCGCTTGACGGACGAGATGGTGCGGTCGACGTTGGTGACCGCCTGGCGCTTGGCGGTCTCGCCGACGAGCACCTCGCCGTCCTTGGTGAACGCGACGACGGACGGGGTGGTGCGGAAGCCCTCCGCGTTGGCGATGACCGTGGGCTCGCCGCCCTCGAGCACCGAGACGACGGAGTTGGTGGTTCCGAGGTCGATTCCTACTGCACGTGACATATGTGCTTTCTCTCCTTTGTTGCTGGCGTGGATAGCCGGTGAAGTTCATGGGGTCAAGAGTTGAGCCTCGACGGCTCAAGCCTGGCATCCCGGGTGGGATGCTGTCAAGCCGTGTCGCTCAAAACTTGAGTACATGTGACTCAACTTTGAGACGACCCCGAGTATTCCGAATTTGCGGAGGATTCCCTGATCAGGGTTGAAGTCCCCGCACCGACCAGGCGCCGCCGTCCGCCCGCTCGTACCGGAGGCGGCGATGCAACCGGTCGGGACTCCCCTGCCAGAACTCGATGGACGAGGGCACGAGCCGGTAGCCCCACCAGTCGGCCGGCCGTGCGATCGGCGCGCCCGCTGCGGCCAGCGACTCGGCCCGGGCGCGCAGCACCGCGAGGTCGTCCAGCGCCGCATCCTGCTCCGAGACGACGGTCGCCGCACGCGCGGCGGGAGGCCGGTCGGCGAACAGCGCGTCGGACGCGTCGGCCTCCAGCACCTCCACGCCGCCGTCGAGCCGGAGTTGCAGCGCGAGCTCGCGCCAGTAGACGGTGACGCTCGCGACCGGGTTGGCGGCCAGGTCGCGCCCCTTGCGGCTGGCTGCAGACGTGCCGAACACGACGCCGTCCGCGGAGAGCGCCGCGAGCCGGAGGGTGCGTGACGAGGGGATGCCCTCGGGCGAGGCCGTGGCGAGCGTGGCGGCGAGCGCCTCCCGGACGCCGGAGCGCTCGGCCTCCGCCACCCAGGCGCGCAGGAGGTCGCCGGGATCGCGAGTGGCCTCGGAGGCGGCGGGCAGCGGCGGCATCCCGGAGGCGCCGAGGAGGAAGTCGGACATGCCCCGAACGTACCCGCGGCGCGCGCGTCAGCCCAGCACGGGCGCGTCGCTGTCCGACGGCGCCGGGTCGGGCAGGCGGCGCATCCGCAGCGCGTTGCCCGCGCCGAGGAGGCCGGCGGCGAGCGGCACGAGCAGCGCGACCTGCAGCGCGATCGGCCGCGCCTCCGTGTTGATGCGCACGACCTCCGCACGCACCTCCGGCGTCTCGGTGGCGAGCTGCTTCTCCAGCTGGGTGTTCGACATCACCTGGGCGTCCTCCTCCAGGGCCGCCGCCACCTGCTGCTTGTCGGCGGACGGGAGGACGGTGCTCGCGTTCGTCAGCGAGGTGAAGGCGAAGGCCAGCGTCGCCAGCATGATCGCGCCGGCGAACGCCAGGCCGAACGACAGCCCGAACGAGCCCGCGGCGGAGTTGACGCCCGCGGCCTCGCTGACCCGCTCGTCACTGATCGGCGACAGCGTGTAGTTGTTGAGCTGCGAGACCAGGAGGCCGAGGCCGCTGCCCGACACGATGAGCGGGATGGTCAGGAACCAGCCGTTCGTCGCGATCGGGACGATCGGCAGCAGGATCGCCACACCGATCACGTTGAGCAGGAAGCCCCACAGGATCAGGTTCGCCGGCCGTCCCTTCGCCCTCCGGCCGGCGAGCAGCGCGACGACGAACATGCTTAGCGACAACGGGGCGATCGAGAGGCCGGCCTGTAGCGCGTTGTACTCCAGCACCATCTGCAGGTAGATGGGCAGCGCGATCATGGTGCCGCCGAGCGCGACCTGCTGGAGGAGCTGGCCGCTGACGCCCGTGCGGAACAGCTTCGACGAGAACAGGGCGGGGTCGAGGAGGGTCGGCTTGTCGCGGCGGGCGCGCGAGCGCAGCCAGAACACCAGGCCGACGAGCGCCGCGACGCCGACGACGATCAGCAGCAGCACGTACTCGCCGCCCTCCTGCCAGACCAGGATGCCGGTGACGATGCCGCCCATCCCGACGACCGACAGCAGCGCGCCGACCAGGTCGATCGAGCGCGAGCCGGTGTACGGGACGTCGTGGACCAGCCCGATCCCGGCGAGCACCACCGCGATGATGACGGCCTCCAGCAGGAACCCGACCCGCCAGGACAGGAAGGTCGTGATGAAGCCGCCGAGCAGCGGGCCGACCGCGGCCGCGATGGCGGCGGAGGCTCCCACCAGCGCGTAGACCCGCTTCTGGTGCGCGCCCTCGAAGTTGCCGTGGATGAGCGACTGCATCGCGGGCAGCAGCAACGAGGCGCCGATCCCGCCGATCACCGCCCAGAAGATGACGATCGCGAGGAGGTTCTGCGCCAGCGTCATCGCGACGGCGCCGACCGCGTACCCGAGCAGGCCGAGGATGTAGGCGAGCTTGCGGCCGATGAGGTCGCCGGTCTTGCCGCCGATCAGGATGAACGCCGCCGAGACCAGGGCCTCCAGCGCGATCGCGCCCTGGACTCCGCTGACCGTGGTGTGGAGGTCGTGGACGACGGCGGAGATCGACACGTTCATCAGCGAGGTGTCCACGACCAGGACGAACATCGCCATCGCGAGCAGGATCGCGAGGCGGAAGTTGAAAGGCGCCTCGGCGCCGTCCCCTCCGGTCATGCGCACAGGAAAGCACAGCGCGCGGGAGTTTGGCGACAGCCGATTCACACCCGTTCCACAACCCGCGTCGATAGCGTCGGGGACATGGATTCGGACCCGGCCCCGCTGCTCTCCACCCGGGCGATCGAGGCTCTCCAGAGCATCGACCCGGCCACGCTGAGCGAGGTGCAGGCGTTCCGTGAGGACTTCGCGCGGTTCATCATGCCGTACAAGTTCGGCATCGACGAGATCTCCACCAAGGTGTCCATCCTGCGCGAGGAGTTCGCCGAGCTGCAGGACTACAACCCCATCGAGCACATCTCCAGCCGGCTGAAATCGGCCGAGAGCCTGGAGCAGAAGGTCATCCGCAAGAACTGCGAGCCGTCGTTCGACGCGATCCGCGAGGCCATCACCGACATCGCGGGCATCCGGATCGTGTGCTCGTTCGTCTCCGACGTCTACCGCGTGTTCGAGCTGCTGACCGCGCAGGAGGACGTGCACGTGCTGCGCGTGAAGGACTACATCGCGCACCCCAAGCCCAACGGGTACAAGAGCCTGCACGTGATCGTGGAGGTGCCGGTCTTCCTCAGCGGCGGCCCGGTCGCCGTGCCGGTGGAGGTGCAGCTGCGCACGGTGGCGATGGACTTCTGGGCGAGCCTGGAGCACAAGATCTACTACAAGTACGACGGCGAGGTGCCGGAGGCGCTGCTGCGCGACCTCACGGCGGCGGCGGGCACGGCGGGGCAGCTCGACATCACGATGGAGGACATCCACCGGCAGGTGCGCGGGGATGGCGGGGCGGCGCAGTACGCGTTGCCGGTGTCGATGTAGGCGGGTAGTTCGTCGTTTCGCGCGCTGCGGGCATGCGAGGATAACCCGGTGACCGAGACCACCGAACCGTCCGAACGGCCAGAGGACACCGAATTCCCGCGGCGCCGCTCGCGCGCGCTGGTCCTCATCCTGGTCATCGCGGTCGTCGTCGTGCTCGCCGACCAGCTCACCAAGCTGTGGGCGACCGCGAGCCTCCAGGTCGGCGTCTACCACTCGCTCATCGGGAACCTGCTCGGCATCCAGCTCATCTACAACTCGGGTGCGGCGTTCTCGTTCCTGGTGGACCAGACCTGGGTGTTCACGATCATCGCCGCGCTGGCCGTCGTCGCGCTCCTCTACTTCTCGCGGCGGGTCGGCGCGCGGTCGTGGGCCGTGGCGTTCGGCCTCCTGCTCGGCGGCGCGGTGACCCACCTGGGCGACCGGCTGTTCCGGGCGCCGTCGTTCGGGCAGGGGCACGTGGTCGACTTCATCGCCTACGCGAACTGGTTCATCGGGAACGTCGCGGACATCGCGATCTTCTGCGGCGCGGTGCTCGCGCTGATCCTCGCCGTCGTCGGCGTCCCGCTCCGGGGCGGGCCGCGGCACACGCACGACGATTCGGCACGAATGGCGGGTTAGCGCGCGCGAAACGCGCCATTCGTCACGAATCGCGCGCGACGGTGGCGAGGTAGTCGTCGAAGGTGACGGTGCCGAGCTGGGCCTCGGGGCCGGGCAGCAGGGTGCCATCGCGGAGGGCGCGGCCCCAGCGGCCGGGCAGCGGCACCGCGAACACGCGGGCCGGGCTCCCCGTCGCGGCGAGGTAGCGGCGGACGAGGGTGGGCATGTCCTCCACCTTCGGGCCGCCGAGGTCGCGGCTGAGCCCGGCCGGCTCCCCGGTCGCCAGCTCGGCGAGGCGCGTGCCGACCTCCGCCGCCGCGACCGGCTGCGAGCGCACCGCCGGGACCGGCTTCACCCGGCCGCGCGAGCGCGCCGCCAGCTGGGACGCGAACTCGTGGAACTGCGTCGCGCGCAGCAGGCTCCAGCCGTCCCCGCTCGCCATCACCAGCCGCTCCTGGGCGTCCTTGCCCGCGTAGTACGCGTACGGCGCGGCCGCCGCGCCCACGATCGAGAGCGCGACGTGGTGCTTCACCCCGGCGGCCCGCTCGGCGGTGAGGAGCGCCGTCGTCACCGCCTCGAAGAAGCGCGTGGAGGCCGCGCCTCCCATCGTCGTCACCGACGTCACATCCACGACGGCCGCGCAGCCGTCGAGGGTGCGGGCGAGCCGGTGCGCCTCGCCTGTGTCCTGGGCCGCCGCGAGGAGGTCCGTGCCCTCGGAGCGGCTCAGCACCACCGCCTCGTGCCCCGCCCTCCGCAGCGCCTCGACCGTGCGGGCTCCCACCACGCCGGTCCCGCCGGCGACCGCGACCTTCATCGTGTCCATACCGACAGCATCCGCATCCCACGCCTCCAAAACAACCTCCGCCCGAGCGGCCCGCGCGCCGACGTACGATCGGGCCATGACATTCACCGGGTTCGACGAGGACGCGGTCGCGTTCTACCGCGAGCTGACCGCGCACAACGACAAGGCGTTCTGGCTGGAGAACCGCGAACGCTATGAGCAGCGGGTCGCGGCGCCGATGCACGCTCTCGCAGAGGCGCTCGAACCGGCCTTCGGCGCGGGGCGGCTCTTCCGCCCATATCGCGACGTGCGGTTCTCGCGCGACAAGTCGCCGTACAAGCTGCACGCCGCCCTCACGTTCGCGCGCGGCGGGTACGTGCAGGTCTCCGCGGAGGGCCTGGCCGGCGGCGCGGGCGTCTACCAGCTCGACAAGGAACAGCTCGACCGCTACCGCCGCGCCGTCGACGCGCCGCGGACCGGCGGCGAGCTGGAGGCCGCGCTCGCCACGCTGCGCGCCTCCGGGGTCGCCATCGAGATCCCCGAGCAGCTCAAGACCGCCCCGCGCGGCTACCCGGCCGACCATCCGCGCGCCGAGCTGCTGCGCTACAAGGGCATCATCACCTGGGCCGATTGGGGCATCCCCGAGTGGTTCGCCACGCCGGAGGCCGCGGACCGGATCGCGGGATTCCTCCACGACAGCGAGCCCGTCACGGCGTGGTTCCGGGCGAACGTGACCGGCCCGGGCGACTGACCTCGCGCGCGTTCACCGCCGGTTCCCCGCCACGCCCTACGCTGTCCCCATGACGACCGAACGACCGGCGGGCGGCGACGGCGACGCCCTCGCGACCGCGGCGAGCCCGATCTTCGCCGACAGCTCCACCGAGCGCCGCATCCCGCGCAGCTGGGTGGCCTCGTGGGCGCTCTGGGACGCCGGCGGCGCGGCCTTCAACGCGGTCATCACCACCTTCGTCTTCACCGTCTACCTGACCTCCAGCTACTTCATCTCCCCCGCGCTCGTCTCGGCGCAGGACGCGGAGAAGGACGCCTCCGGTCCGGCGCACCACGCGGTGACCGGCGCGATCGCCGGACTCTCCAGCGGGCTGGCCTGGGGCATCGGGATCGCCGGGATCGTCGTCGCCGTGCTCGCGCCCGTGCTCGGCCGGCGGACGGACGGGTCCGGTCGCCGCAAGCTGTGGCTCGGGATCAACACCGGCGTGGTGGTGCTCCTCACCGCGCTGATGTTCTTCGTCGTCGGCGAGCCGTCGTTCTTCCTGTTCGGCGTCGTCCTCGTGGCGGTCGGGACCGTGTTCTACGAGATCGCGACCGTCAACTACAACGCGATGCTCGTCCAGGTGTCCACGCCCAAGACGGTCGGCCGGGTGAGCGGGCTCGGCTGGGCCAGCGGCTACTTCGGCGGCATCCTGCTGCTCGTCATCGTGCTCGTGCTGCTCGCATCGCCCAACGGCGACGGCACGGGAGGCGTCCTCCATGTGTCGACGGACCAGGGCCTCAACTACCGGCTCGTCGCGCTGGTCGCCGCGATCTGGACGCTCGTGCTGTCCATCCCGGTGCTGCTGAAGGTGCCGGAGGCGCCAGCCAACCGGCGGCTGCCGCGGCTCGGGTTCTTCGCGTCGTACCGGCTGCTGTTCCGCGACCTCGGGGTGCTGTGGAAGGAGAGCCGGAACACGGTGCTGTTCCTCATCTCGTCGGCGCTGTTCCGGGACGGGCTGGTCGGCGTCTTCACGTTCGGCGGCATCCTCGCGAAGGGGACGTTCGGGTTCAGCCAGTCGGGCGTGATCGTGTTCGCGATCGCGGCCAACGTGGTCGCGGGGCTGAGCACGGTCCTGTCCGGGCGGTTCGACGACCGCTTCGGCGCGAAGCCTGTGATCGTCACGGCGCTGGTCGGGCTGGTGATCGCCGGGCTCGCGGTGTTCTTCCTGCACGACGCCGGGGCGATCGCGTTCTGGGTGTTCGGGCTGATCCTGTGCCTGTTCGTCGGCCCTGCGCAGTCGGCGAGCCGGACCTTCCTGACCCGGGTGACGCCGGCCGGGCGAGAGGGAGAGGTGTTCGGGCTGTACGCGACATGCGGACGCGCGGTGTCGTTCGTGGCGCCGCTGCTGTTCGCGCTGTTCGTGGCGGTCGGAGGGGCGCAGTACTGGGGGATTCTCGGGATCGTGCTCGTGCTGCTGGTGGGGCTGGTGCTCCTGGTGCCGGTGCGGTCGCCGCGGTAGCAGCTGTCCTCCGGTTGGCTGCGGAGGAGATCCGGTGCGACACGCCGGGCGGTGGGGGTTAGCGGAGGAGATCCGGGGTGTGGGGCGCGGGATGTCCTCCGTTGGCTGTGGCGTCAAGGAGCGCGGGGTGCTGCTGGCGGGGTGCGGTTGCCGCGGGTAGCGGAGGAGATGTGTGGCGACGCGCCGGGGCGTGGGCGCTAGCGGAGGAGATCGGGCGCGCTGGGCGCGGGATGTCCTCCGTTGGCTACGGGGTCGGGGGCGGGGGGGTCAGCGGGGCCAGGCCTGGACGAAGCGGGCGAAGAGCTCGGCGAAGGTGCGCGCCTCCTCGGGGGTGAAGGAGGCCAGGGCGGTCTCGACGGCGGAGCGGCGGTGGTCCTGGACCTCGCCGAGCTGCGCGCGCCCGGCGGTGGTGAGCTGGATGAGCGCCCGCCGCGCGTCGGACGGGTCGGGCACGCGCCGGACGAGCCCGCGCTCGACGCCCTCCTGAACGAGCCGGCTCGCGCGCGGTTGATCGACGCCGATCGCGGTGGCGAGGGAGCTGACCGAGAGCTGCCGCCCCTCCGCGTCGGCGGCGGCCAGCGCCTCCAGCATCCGGATGCGGGCGAAGCGGCCGAGCGAGCCGTCGCGTCCGCGGCGGCCTGGGCCGGGACGGGCGGAGTCGCCGAACGGACCGGGGAAGCCGGCCCACGGGCCGCGCGGGGACCAGGTGTGCGGGTCGAAGCCGTGCGGGGTGGGGTGGGAGTGGCCGTGGTGGTCGTGGGGGGTGGTGTTGTCGGTGCGGCCGCGGTCGGCGGCGTCGGTGGCGTGGCTCTGGTCCGTGCCGTTGTCGCCGTGGTCGTGGTTCGCGTGGCCGTGGCCGGGGTAGGCGCCGTGGTCCCACGGTCCTGTCGGGCGGCGGCGCGACTGGTCGCGGCGGACGGCGACCAGCGAGCGCTCGATGAGTGCGACCACGTCCGCTTCGGGCGAACGGTCCTGCTCTTGACGATCCTCAGCCATGCATGTAACTATACATTTACTTGTAACAGTACATAGAAACCGAAGGGAGTCTCCCGATGACGACCATCGACGACTCGAACACCCACGATTCATCCGACACCCCGCCGTACTTCTGGTTCGGCGAGATCAGCGCGCGCCTCCGCGCCCGGACGCGCGACGAGCTCCACGAGCTCGACCTCGGCCGCCGGGGCTGGCGCGTCCTGCACACCCTCGCGGACGGCCCGGCCACCGCCGACGAGCTCTACGCCTCCCTCCCGCACCGTGGACGCCGCGGCGGGCCGTTCGGAGGCCGGCCCAGCGGAGCAGGCCGTCCTGCTGAGGCGGACGCGCGCCCGGACGGCGACGCACCCTCCGGCGAGCAGACCCACGCGGCCGCCGCACCTCGGGAATGGCGCGGCCACCCCGACTGGATGCGGCGCGAATGGGAGCGCCGCCAGCAGATGTACCGCGCGTGGATGGAGCATGACAGCTCCCGTGCGCAGGCGGGGCCGCATGAGCACGACGGGCACGATCACGAGCACGGCGAGCACGACCACCACGGACATGACGGCGGGCACCCGCACGAGCAGGGCGAGCGCGACCAGAGCAAGCCCGACAACTACGGACCCGATCACGCCGACGACCACCAGGTGCACGCCGGGGACGGGCACGAGCACGACGAGCACAACCACGACCACGACCACGACCACGAGCACCACCACCACGACGAGCACTCCCACCACCACCCGCACCCCGACCACCACGGCGCCGAGCAGGCGTTCGAGCGCGGTTTCGAGCGCGGGTTCGTCCGAGGCGTCGAGCGTGGGCACGGCGGGCACGGCTTCGGCCCCGGCGGATTCGGCTACGGCGGCTTCGGCCCCGGCCGTTACGGTCGCGGCTTCGGTCCCGGCCGGTTCGGTCCGGACGCATGGGGCCACGAGCACTACGGGCGCGGTCGCCCTCCGTTCGCCGGACGACACGGCTTCGACGGGCGCTGCCGCGGCGGCGTGGACCGCATCCTCGCGGACTTCGTCGAGCGCGGCTGGGTCTGGTTCGACGGGGACCGCGCGACACTGACCGACGAGGGGCGCGCGGCACACGACACCGCGGCCGAGCGGATCCGCGCGGCGCGGGCGACGGTCTCCGAGGGCATCGACCCCGCCGACCTCGCCACCACGCTCGCCACCCTCGAAGCGATGGCGCGCAACCTCGGCTGGACGCCGCGGGCGGAGGAGGCTGCAGAGGCCACTACCGCCACTGGCGGGGCCACCGACGCCGAAGAGGGCACCGACGCCGAAGAGGGCACCGACGCCGACTGACCCGGCGGCACACTCCCGAGGGGGCGCGGCCACCGGTCGCACCCCCTCCCGCAGTCCCGCCCGCGCCTAGGATGGACGCATGACGTCACCGCGCGAAGAGGTCGTCCTGCTCGCGGAGGACGGCACCCCGATCGGGACCGCGGACAAGGCGACCGTCCACACCGCGGACACGCCCCTCCACCTCGCCTTCTCCTGCCACCTCTTCGACGGCGAGGGCCGCATCCTCGTGACCCGCCGCGCGCTGAGCAAGGCCACCTGGCCGGGCGTCTGGACCAACTCGTTCTGCGGGCATCCCGCGCCGGGCGAGTCGATGGAGGACGCCATCGCGCGCCGCGCCGCCGACGAGCTCGGCACCTCGGTCGAGAACCTCGTGCCGGTCATCCCCGACTTCCAGTACCGCGCCACCGACGCCGCCGGCATCGTGGAGTACGAGGTCTGCCCGGTGTTCACGGCGACGATCGCCGGCGACCTCAATCCGTCCGCCGACGAGGTCGCCGAATGGGAGTGGGTCGACCCGCGCTCATTGCTGGCCGCGGTGGAGGCGACGCCGTGGGCGTTCAGCCCGTGGCTGACCCTCCAGCTCCCCGCGCTCTATGCCGACGATGCACCCGAAGCTTCAGGCCAGCTGTGAGTCTGACTCACTATTTTCCACCTGTGTAATCGACTGTGGATAACTCGCGGCGTGTATGCCGCGAAGCGAATCCATTCGGAGACGAAGCAGTTCGCCGGGGTAGCAGTTGCGGGACCGCACAGCCTCTGCGCAGAACGGATCAGCCGGTGCGCACCGCGTCGGCGTGCTGCTCCAGCCACCAGGTGCGGCCCTCGTCGTTGGAGACCCAGCCGTCCCACTCGAACGACTCGGCGGTGATCTTCGAGAAGTTCCAGCGGATCGGCCGGCCGTCGGTCTGCGTGCCGTCCTGCCGGATGCCGTCGCGGCGGTGCGGTGTGGCGACCAGCGTGCAGAAGTCGCCGGCCGCGGCACCGAACCAGCTCACCCGCCACGCGCCGAGCGTCGAGTCGTAGACGCGGACGGTCGAGCCGTGGGCGACGAGGGACTCCGGGTGCTCGGGATCGCGTGCGACCAGGACGTCCTGCACGGCCCGGCCGCCGAGCGTGTATGCGAACACCCACTCCTCGACGCGTTCCGTCCACGCGCCGGCGGCCTCGTCCAGGAAGCGGACATCGGCCCGCCAGCTCCCGACGAGCTGCCCGAACAGGTGCATCCGCTGCGGACGCTCCGGCGTCGGCTCGGCCGCGATCAGGGCTCGCGCGAAAACGGAATCGGTCGACTCGCTCATGGGCAGCCCTCTCGGGTAGGGGGTCTAGCTGGACGGGCGTCCGGCTTCGGTCGCGGACACGTCGGTCCGGTGGAAGTTCAGGTACGAACGGGAGGCGGTCGGGCCGCGCTGGCCCTGGTACCGCGAGCTGTACTCGGCCGACCCGTACGGCTTCTCGGCCGCGGACGACAGCCGGAAGAAGCACATCTGGCCGATCTTCATCCCCGGCCACAGCTTGATCGGCAGGGTCGCGACGTTGCTCAGCTCCAGGGTCACGTGCCCGGAGAAGCCGGGGTCGATGAAGCCGGCCGTGGAGTGGGTGAGGAGGCCGAGCCGCCCGAGCGAGCTCTTGCCCTCCAGCCGCGCGGCGACGTCGTCGGGCAGGCTCACGAGTTCGAAGGTGGACCCGAGCACGAATTCGCCCGGGTGCAGGATGAACGCCTGATCAGGGTCCACCTCCACGAACCGGGTCAGCTCCGGCTGGTCGACCGCGGGGTCGATGAACGGGTACTTGTGGTTGTCGAACAGGCGGAAGAAGCGGTCGAGCCGGACGTCGATGCTCGACGGCTGGACCATCGCGGGCTCGTACGGCTCCAGCGCGATCCGTCCGGCACCCAGTTCGGCCTTGATGTCACGATCGGAGAGAAGCACGCGCCCAGCCTATCGGGTGCGGCGGGAGCGGGATCGGGGGTTACGTCGAGGGTCGCCAATCGCAGAAACTCTTTTGCAGAATCTTTTCTGCGATTACACTGCACGGTATGACCGACGAGCCGAACCCGTTCCCGGAGCTCGATCCGGCACAGGATGTGCTGCTCAGCCCCTCCGCCATGCGCGGGCTGGTCAACCCGCTGCGCCTCCGGCTGCTCGACCTCCTGCAAGCCGACGGACCCTCCACCGCGACCGAGCTCGGCCGGCGCGTGGGCCAGTCCACCGGCGTCACCAGCTACCACCTGCGCGTGCTCGCCGAGCACGGCTTCATCGTGGAGGACGCCGAGCGCGGCAACGACCGCGACCGCTGGTGGCGGGCGGTGCACCGGTCGACCTCCTTCTCGTTCCGCGTTCCGGGCGACGCCGCCACCGAGGAGACGGTCGACCAGGCCGTGCAGTTCGTGCGGCTCAACGCCGAGGAGTCGCACCGGCGCGTGCTGGCCTGGGTGGACACGCTGTCCAGCCAGGTGGACGAGCTGCCGGAGCTGCCGTGGACGGTCAGCGACTGGCCGCTCACGCTGACCGTCGAGCAGGCCCGGGAGGTCACGGCGGCCGTGCGCGACCTCGTGACGCGGTTCCGGCGCGAGCCGGGGGCGGACGCCGGCGACGGGATCCGGGTGCACGCGCAGTTCCAGCTGTTCCCGGAGCCATGAACGGCATCGCACCCCGCCGCGCTCCCCTGCTCGGGCTCATCGGCGCGTACCTCGTCTCCGGCGCGGGCACGGCGCTGTCGGCCATCGCCATCCCGTGGCTCGTGCTCGTCACGACCGGCAGCGCCGTCGCCACGGGCCTGGTCGGGTTCGCGGAGATGGCACCGTACGTGCTGTTGCAGGCGACCGCCGGGCCGCTGGTCGACCGGGTGGGACTGCGCCGCACCTTCCTGATCGGCAACCTCGTCGCCGCGGCGGCGGTGTTCGCGGTGTTCCTGCTCGGCGCGCTGCACGACCTCCCGCTCGGCGCGCTGGTGGTGCTGGTCGCGGTGGCCGGCGCAGTGCGTGGCGCGGCGGACGCGGCCTCCACGCCGATGATCCCCCCGCTGGCGCGGCTGGCCCGCTGGAGCGACGAGCGCGCGGTCGGGCTCTACTCGGGCGCGAACCGGGCGGCGCTGCTGGTCGGGATGCCGCTCGCGGGCGTGCTGGTCGCGCTGGTCGGCCCCGCGGTCACGATCCTGCTCGACAGCCTGAGCTTCCTCTGCGCGGTCGTGGTCGTTGCGGCGACGGTGCCGACCCTCCCGCAGGAGTCGGAGGCGCCCGCCGCGCCACGGCTCGGACCGCGCGCCTACTTCGCCGAGCTGCGGGAAGGACTGCGCTTCCTCCGCGCCGACCGGCTCCTCCTCAGCCTCATGGCCTTGATCGTGCTCACGAACCTGCTCGACCAGGCAATGAGCGCGGTGTTCCTCCCGGTCTGGGCGCACGACCGGGTGCACGACGCGGTCGCATTCGGCGTGGTCGGCGGGGCGTCCGGGCTCGGGATGCTCGCCGGCGTGCTGCTCACCGCCTGGCTAGGCCGGCGGCTCCCGCGCTGGCTGACCTTCGCCCTCTGCACGCTGCTGGCGTCGGCGCCGCCGTTCTTCGCGGTGGCAGGGTGGACCTCGGTCGTCGCGGTCGCCGCGGTGATCTTCGTGTGCGGCGTCTTCGGGGGCGTCCCGAACCCGATCATCGGGGCGGTGCAGTACGAGCGGGTGCCCGCGCTGCTGCAGACCCGCGTGCTCGGGGCCATGAAGGCGAGCGCCTACCTGGGCGTCCCGTTCGGGTCGCTGCTCGGCGGTCTCCTCGCGCAGGGCGTCGGGCTGACCTGGGCGTGCGTCGGCGCGGGCGTGGTGATGCTGCTGGCGACGATCGCGCCGCTGATGTTCCCGGTCTGGCGGCAGCTCGACCGTCCGGCCTCCGCGCCGGGGTCGCCGCGGCTCGGGCCCGAGGCGGCGTGAGGCGCGCTCAGTACCCGGACGGCCAGGCGAACGCCTTCGGCGCGGAGGCCGTCGTCCCCTTCTTCGCGACGACGAAGTCGATGTCCTCGTGCGAGGTGAGCGGGATCGTGCGCGGGTCGCCGGTGAACGTCTTGCCGTTCACGAAGACGGTGACGGTCTGCCCGTCGACCCCATCCCGATATTCGCCGACCTGGCCGGGGCCGAGCTTCTGGCCCCACTCCGCGAACACCTCGGCCAGCGTGAAGGTGCGGACCTCCGCCGACTCGACGTGGATGATCCCGGACTTGTCGTGCGTGTGGATGGGCGAGATGCGCTGCTGCGCCTCGTCGATGCCGATGCCGGCGGGAACGGCGACGGGCGCGCCGTCGACCGTGACGGTCAGGTGCTGGTGGATGTGCAGCGCGGTCCCCTCGGCGGTCAGCATCTGGAGGCCGGCGGCGCGCACGGCACCCTCCACATCGGCGGGTGCGGCCCAGGCTGTCGCGCTCGCGGAGGACGTGGAGGTGCTCGCGGCGGACGTCGACGGCTGCTGACCGTTCACGACGACCGCGGTGACGATGCCGGCGACGGCGAGTACCGCGACCACGGCGCCGCCTCCGATGAGGGCCTGGCGGCGGCGGGCCCGGCGCTGCTCCTGCAGCCGCAGCTCGGCGGCGCGCTTCTGGGCTTCGAGCCGGCGATCACGCTTGGGGGTGTCGTTCACGATCACAGTCAAGCAAGTCGCTGCTGTGCGCCCGCCGCGGACACGGTGCGAACAGTCCCGGAATCCTCAGGCGCCGCTCACCTCGGCCGACCGTCCGGCCAGGATGTCCGCGGCGTCCCGCGCCCCCTCCCGCAGCGCGTGCGCGACGGCGGCGACCGCGGGATGCCGCAGCGAGTCGGGATGGACGACCATCCAGTACGGCAGCGTGGCGTGGAGCTCGCCGGGCAGCAGCCGGACCAGGTCGTCGTGGCGGTCCGCCATGAAGCACGGCAGCAGCCCGATCCCGGCGCCCGCGCGGGTGGCCTCCACGTGCACGAACACGTTCGTTGAGGTCAGCGCGTCGCGCATCTGCGGGGCGAGGCGCCGCGGCAGGTCGAGGTCGTCCACCTGCAGGATCGAGTCGATGAAGTAGACGAGCGGGTGCGCGAAGACCTCCTCCGGCGTCGTCGGGGTGCCGTTGCGTGCGAGGTATTCGAGGGAGGCGTACATCCCGAGCGCGTAGGAGCCCAGCTCGACCGTGTGGGCGCGGCGGGTCTCCGGCCGGCCGACGACGATCTCGATGTCCAGTCCCGAGCGGTGCTGCAGCGCACGCCGGGTCACGGTGAGGATCTCCACCGAGAGGCCGGGATGCTCCCTGCGGAGCGCGGCGATGGCCGGGGCGGCTATGTATGCGCTGAAGCCGTCGGTCGCGGACATCCTGACCACCCCGTCGATCGGGTCGGCCTCCGCCTCGGGACGGGTGAGCGCCGCCACCGCCGCCTCGATGCGGCCGGCGACGTCCACCGCGCGGCTGCCGAGCGGCGTGAGCTCCCAGCCGCCGGACGCCTGGGTCAGCAGCCGCCCGCCCAGGGTCTCCTCCAGCGCGTCGATCCGCCGGGAGACCGTGGTGTGGTCGACGCCGAGCTGCTCGGCCGCGCGCGCGAACCGGCCGGCCCGCGCCACCGCGAGGAGGACGAGCAGGTCGTCCGACCGGGGCTTCTTCGACGCGTCCATGCGTGCAATTATGCACAGCGCCATCGCATCCTTGGGCATTGATTCGCACTTGTACCCCGGGTTGACTGGCCCGCGGATGTCACCGTCGACATCGAAGGAGAGACTATGGAAACCACAGCGAGTCCCCGCACCCTCAAGACGATCGTCGCCGCATCCATGGCAGGCACGGTCGTCGAATGGTATGAGTTCTTCCTCTACGCCACTGCCGCGAGCCTTGTCTTCGGCACGTTCTTCTTCCCCGCCACCGGCAGCCCGCTGGACGGGGTCATCGCCGCGTTCGTCACGTACGCGGTCGGCTTCATCGCCCGCCCGCTCGGCGGGATCGTCTTCGGGCAGCTCGGCGACCGGCTCGGCCGCAAGCCAACGCTGCAGGCGACCATCATCATCGTCGGCGCCGCCACGTTCCTGATGGGCTGCCTGCCCGGCTTCGCGAGCGTCGGCTACTGGGCGCCCGCGCTGCTGGTCGCTCTGCGCTTCATCCAGGGCTTCGCGCTGGGCGGCGAGTGGGGCGGCGCGGTGCTGCTGGTGGCCGAGCAGAGCCCCGACCGCACGCGCGGATTCTGGTCGAGCTGGCCGCAGGCCGCCGTGCCGGTCGGCAACCTCCTCGCCACCCTCGTGCTCCTGGTGTCGTCGTGGGTGATGGCCCCGGAGGCCTTCCTCAGCTGGGGCTGGCGGATCGCGTTCTGGCTGTCCGCGGTGATCGTGCTCGTGGGCTTCTACATCCGCACCCGGGTCAGCGAGGCGCCCATCTTCATCGAGGCGAAGGCGCAGGCCGAGAACGAGCAGCGCGGCGGGTACAGCGTGGGCCAGGTGCTCAAGCGCTACCCCGGCGGCGTGCTGAAGGCGATGGGCCTGCGGTTCGCGGAGAACATCTTCTACTACATCGTGGTCAGCTTCACGATCGTCTACCTGAAGGAGGTCCACAACTACAACACCGCGCAGTTGCTGCTGGCCCTGCTCATCGCGCACGTCGTGCACTTCCTCGTCATCCCGCAGGTCGGCCGCCTCAGCGACCGCGTCGGACGCAAGCCCGTCTACCTGGTCGGCGCGGTGCTCGCCGCCACCTGGGCGTTCTTTGCCTTCCCGCTGTTCGACACCCTCAACCCGCCGCTCATCGTCCTGGCGGTGACCATCGGACTGGTGTTCCACGCCTTCATGTACGCGCCGCAGCCCGCCATCATGGCCGAGCTGTTCCCGACCCGGATGCGCTACTCGGGGGTCTCCCTCGGCTCGCAGGTGGTCTCGATCGTGGCCGGCTCGCTCGCGCCGATCCTCGCGACGGCGTGGCTGAAGGACTACCACAGCTGGATGCCGGTGGCCGTCTACATCGTGATCGCCTGCGTCGTGACGCTGGTCGCCGTGCTGACGCTGCGCGAGACGAAGGGCATCTCGCTGGAGGCCGTCGATCAGGCCGACGCGGCGCGGGGCATCCGGAGCGCCGCGCCGTCCGTCGCGCGCTGACCCCGACCCACCCCCACCGAAAGGCACCACCACTATGAGCCCGTTCCAGGGACGCCGCGCACTCGTCACCGGCGGCGCGAGCGGAATCGGCGCAGCCTGCGCCCGCGCGTTCGCCGCCGCCGGCGCGCACGTCACCGTGGCCGACATCGACGGCGACGCGGCCTCCCGCGTCGCCGCCGAGATCGGCGGCTCGAGTTGGAAGGTCGACCTCGCCGACACGGGCGCGCTCGCCGACCTCCGGCTGGACACCGACATCCTCGTCAACAACGCGGGCATCCAGCACGTCAGCCCGATCGAGGAGTTCGACCCGGAGCGGTTCTCGCTGATCCTGCGGCTCATGCTGGAGGCGCCGTTCCTGCTCATCCGCGCCGCGCTGCCCGGCATGTACGAGCGCGGCTTCGGCCGCGTGATCAACCTGTCGAGCGTGCACGGCCTGCGCGCCTCGAAGTACAAGGCGGCCTACGTCTCGGCCAAGCACGGCCTGGAGGGCCTCTCGAAGGTGACCGCGCTGGAGGGCGGCGAGCACGGCGTGACGAGCAACTGCATCGACCCCGGCTACGTGCGCTCCCCGCTCGTGGAGAAGCAGATCGCGGACCAGGCTCGCCTCAACGGAATCGACGAAGACGAGGTGCTGTCACGGGTGCTGCTCGCCGAGTCGGCCGTGAAGCGACTGGTGGAGCCGCACGAGGTCGCCAGCCTCGCGCTCTGGCTCGCCGGGCCGGACGCGGGGATGGTCTCGGGCGCGAGCTACACGATGGACGGCGGGTGGAGCGCCCGATGAGCGCCGGGATCGACAAGACGGTCGCCTCCGCGGCGGAGGCGGTCGCCGACATCCCGAGCGGCGCCTCCCTCGCGGTCGGCGGGTTCGGGCTGTGCGGCATCCCGATGGTGCTCATCGAGGCGCTGCTCGCGAGCGGCGTGGACGACCTCTCGGTGGTCAGCAACAACTGCGGCGTGGACGACTGGGGCCTCGGCGTCCTGCTCGCCGCCCGGCGCATCCGAAAGATGACCTCCTCGTACGTCGGCGAGAACCGCGAGTTCGAGCGCCAGTACCTCAGCGGCGAGCTCGAATTGGAGCTGACCCCGCAGGGCACGCTCGGCGAGAAGCTGCGGGCCGGCGGCTCCGGGATCGCCGCGTTCTTCACGCGCACAGGCGTCGGCACGCTCGTGGCGGAGGGCGGTCTGCCGCGCCGCTACGCGCCGGACGGCTCGGTCGCCGTGGCCTCCCCGCCCAAGCAGGTGCAGACCTTCGAGGTCGGCGGCGCGCGCCAGGAGTTCGTGCTGGAGGAGGCCATCAGCACCGACTTCGCGCTCGTGCACGCCGAGGTCGGCGACCGGGCGGGGAACCTGCGCTTCCACGCCTCCGCGCGCAACTTCTCCCCGCTGGCCGCGATGGCCGGCCGGGTCTGCGTCGCCCAGGTGGAGCGGCTGGTCGAGCCCGGCGAGCTGGCGCCGGACGACATCCATCTGCCCGGCGTCTACGTGCACCGGGTGGTCGAGGTGGGGGACGTCGAGAAACGCGTCGAGCGGCTCACCGTCGCGGGAACGCGGGCCTGACATGCCGCTGACCCGCGATCAGCTCGCCGCGCGCGCCGCCCGCGAACTGCCGGACGGCGCGTACGTGAACCTGGGCATCGGCCTCCCGACGCTCATCCCGAACCACCTCCCGGCCGGGCGGTCGGTCGTGCTCCAGTCGGAGAACGGGATCCTCGGCACCGGCCCCTACCCCGCCGCCGACGCGGTCGACCCCGACCTCATCAACGCGGGCAAGGAGACCGTGACCACCCTCCCGGGCGCGGCGTTCTTCGACTCGGCGCTCAGCTTCGGGATGATCCGCGGCGGGAAGATCGACGTGGCGGTGCTCGGCGCGATGCAGGTGTCCGCGAGCGGCGACCTGGCCAACTGGATGATCCCGGGGCGGATGGTCAAGGGCCCCGGAGGCGCGATGGACCTCGTGCACGGCGCCGGCCGGGTCATCGTGCTGATGGAGCACGTGGCGAAGGACGGCAGCCCGAAGATCGTGCCGGAGTGCACGCTGCCGCTGACCGGGCGCGGGGTGGTCGACCGGATCATCACCGACCTCGCCGTCATCGACGTGACGCCCGACGGCCTCCGGCTCGTGGAGCTCGCGCCCGGCGTGGAGCTGCAGGCGGTGCTCGACGCGACGGCGGCGCCGATCGCCTGAGGCACGCGCCCTCACGCCGGCGGCGTGCTCCTCGGCAGCTCGATCGTCGCCCGCGTGCCACCGGTCGCGGGCGAGTCCAGCCGCACGGAGCCCCCGTTGCGCTCCACCAGCTCCGCGACGATCGCCAGCCCGAGACCGGTTCCGGGGACGGCGGCCTTCTGCATCCCCGGCGCGCGGTAGAAGCGGTCGAAGGCGTGCGCGAGGATCTCCTCGCTCATGCCCGGTCCGGTGTCCGCGACCACCACGGTGATCGTCGCCTCGTCGGCGGACGACGTGACCGTCACGCGCCCGCCCTCCGGCGTGAATTTGACGGCGTTGGCGACCAGGTTGGTGAGGATGCGGGCCACATCCGCCGGCTCCGCGCGGGCCGTCCCGGCGTGGCCGTGCGTCGAGAGGTCGATGTGCTTCTTGGCCGCGATGACGCTGGACGCGCTCACCACGTCGCGGATCTGATCGTCCACGTCGGCCTCGGCGAGCGCGCCGCCGGGCCTCCCCACCGTCGCCCCGAGGGTCAGGAGGTCCTCGACCAGGGAGGACAGCCGCACCGCGTTCCGGTCGATCACCTCGACCCAGGCCTTCTCCTGGTCCCCGAGCGCGTCCGACTCGGCGAGCAGCTCGCAGAACCCGACGATGCTGGTGATCGGGGTGCGGAGCTCGTGGCTCGTCGTCGCGACGAAGTCCTCCCGCTGACGCTCCAGGTCGATGCGGGTCGTGCGCGCCGCCTCCTGCTCGCGTTCGGCGGCGAGCGTCGCCGCCTGCATCCGGAGCGTGTCGGTCACATCCACGAGCTGCACGGCGAAGCGGTCGGGCTCGTCCGGGATGCCGTTCGCCGCCACCGTGAGCGTGCGCGACCCGCCGGCCACCGTGATCGGCGTCCCGTCGGCGAGCGCGGACTCGGCGGCGTCGGCGAGCTCGCCCTCCCACCGGCGGCCGCTCCCGGCAGGGAGCAGAGCGGCGGCCGTGGGGTTGCTCCAGATCACGTGCATACCGCCGGCCCGGTTACGCTCCGCGATCAGCAAGCCCACGGAGGCCTCGACGGCGCTGCCGGTGAGGAGCCGGGTGGTGGCGAGGAGCTGCCGGGTGGTGGCCCGCAGCTCGTACTGGGCGGCCGTCAGGACGATCGCGAAGCCGGCGAAGGTGACCAGGAAGGTCTCCCCGAGCGCGGCCCGTTGCGTGAAGTCCAGCGTCGCGACGGTGAACGGGCCGCCGCCGGCGATGGTGAGCGCCAGCATCGCCATCGACGCGAGCAGGGTCTCGGTGACCACGACGCGGATGGGGAACCGGAATGCCGCCCACGAGAGCACCGGATAGGGGAGGAACGCCAGCGGCAGATTCGTACCCGGATGGAAGACGAGGACGATCACGACCGCTAGCGCGACGCACTGGACCACCATCTCCACGACGGTCGCTCGCACCGGGATGGCAGGCGGGAGCAGCCCGAACGAGGCGATCATGTAGACGGCGGCCGCGTGCGAGGCCGCGACGAAGACCGCGGTGGGGAAGAAGGCCCCGCCCACGACGACGGCGACGCCCGCCGCCGCCAGCACGCCGATCGCGACGGCGCCGGCGAGCACCGCGACGGTGAATCTGAGCGCCGAGTCGAGATCGCGCAACCGGAATCCCTGGCCACCCCAACGCGCCAGGACCGCGAAGACCACCAGGGCTTCGACGGTGTTCGCCAGTCCGAAGGCGGACGAGAGCAGGACGGGTCGGCCGGCCACGGCGTTCGCCAGGGCGGTGACCACGAAGATCGCGGCCAGCGCCGCGGCCCGCTCCTTCCGGTCGCGAACGAGGATCACCAGCAGCACCGAGAGGCCCGCGGCGGGCCACCAGATCGCCACGTCGCTGCCGGGCGGCGCCAGCCGGACGCCGAGAACCGACGCGGCGAAGATGAGGACCACGGCCAGCAGCCACCCCCACCACGGGAAGGCGCCGCGCGACCGATCGGTCTCCTGATCGTCGGCGAGAGCAACGTCGGCAGGGCTGAGGGTCACATCAGGGACCGTACCTGCGGGCGGCGACTTCAGCGTGCAGGCTCGCCCTCTCCCCACCCCCGGCGTACGGTGCCATGACGACAGCACGACAGGAAGGACGAGAACGATGACCGATCGCGACACGCACCGCCCCGACCCCGACGACCTCCCCGACGGCTCCGGCCCGCAGTCCGAGGAGTCCGACGACGGCGCCGACACCGCCTCGGGCGGCGGAGCGGACGACCACTGACATGACCCGGGAGTCCGAGGACCTGAAGCGCCGCGGCGGCTGGCTCCCGCACGACCAGGACGAGCTGGAGTCCTGGCTGGACGGCCGGATCGACCGGCTCGGCGACGACGACACGGCGCCGTACCGGCATCCCGTGATCCAGGAGTTCGCCGACCTCATCGACCGTGACGCGATCGTGCGGATGTACATGACCCGGATGATCGAGGAGGTGCCGCAGACCCGCCAGTACAGCGCGCGTCACATCGAGAGCGTCGGCCAGCTCCTCCGCCTGATCGACGGCGTGCTGGACACGGCGCCGGAGTTCAGCGAGGGCGCGATGGTGACCACGCCGCTCACGGGCATCCTCGACTGGACGATGGGCACCCGCTCCGGGATGGCCGCCTACCGCGACCCCCGGGTCAACGCGATCCTGAAGAAGGTCCTCGACGCCTGGGCCGAGTTCCTCAACGGGCCCGGCTCGCTCTCCGTGCTCAACGACTCGCCGCAGGGCTGGATGTCCGAGAAGGCCCGCGAGGTCGTGGGCATCGACCAGTTCGAGCACGACCCGAACGCCGAGCACTGGGGCTTCACCTCCTGGAACGACTTCTTCACCCGCCGGCTGAAGGAGGGCGCCCGGCCGGTCGACTCCCCCGACGACGACGCGGTGGTGGTCAGCGCCTGCGAGTCCACGCCATACCGGATCGGCCGCGATGTCGCCCGGCACAGCGAGTTCTGGATCAAGAACCAGCCCTACTCGCTGCAGGACCTGCTCGCGGACGACGAGTCGGTGGGCGAGTTCGTCGGCGGGACGGTGTACCAGGGCTTCCTCAGCGCGCTGAACTACCACCGCTGGCACAGCCCGGTCGCGGGGACCGTCGTCCGCGCCTACGTCCAGCCGGGCACCTACTTCTCCGAGGCGGAGTCGGAGGGCGCGGAGGCGGTGGAGGCGACAGCCTCGCAGGGCTACCTCGCCCACGTCGCCGCGCGGGCAATCATCCTCATCCAGGCCGACAACCCGGCGATCGGGCTGATGGCGGTGGTGCCGGTGGGCATGGTGGAGGTCTCCTCCTGCGTGATCGGCGACGACATCGTGCCGGGACACCACGTCGGGAAGGGCGACGAGCTGGGGTACTTCCAGTTCGGCGGCTCGACCGAGTGCCTGGTCTTCCGGCCGGGGGTGATCCAGGAGTTCGCGCTCGGGGCCATCCCGCAGACCGGAGCGGCCGGGGAGTCCGTGCTGAAGGTGCGCTCCCGGCTCGCGGTCGCGGCGCAGTCGTAGCGCCGGTCAGCTGCCGTAGTTGTCGTAGGCGTCGAACGACGGGAAGACCGCATCGAGGGCGGCATGGGCTGCCTGCACGGGATGGAGCCCCCGCTGGGCCTCCGCGACCGTGTGCACGGTGACGGCGCTGGCGGGCGTGATGAGCACGCTGATCAGCCGCGTGCCGTCGAGGAAGTCCACGAAGTCGCCGCCCTCCCGCACGGCGGCCACGAGCTGCGCGCGGGTGGTCTCCAGATCGGCGACGGGGTCGAGGCGGCGGCCGGCGACCCTGACGAAGAAGTCGGGCATGGCAGCCTCCTCGGATTCGCCGTGAACGTTACACCCGGCGAGGGATTCGGCTAGGGGGTGCCCTCCGTCGCGCCGAAGGCGGCCCGGTACGAGCGGCGGAACCGGTCCTCCGAGGGGAATCCCCAGCGGGCGGCCAGCGCCGCGTCGCTCAGCGTGGGCTCGGCCGTCCTGTCGACCCGCGCGGCCGAGAGGCGGGCGCGGCGCAGGTAGCTGCCGGCGCCGGTGCCCGTGCGCGAGCGGAACGTCTCATTGAGCGTGTCGAGGTCTGTCGCGGCCGCGGCGGCGACGTCGCCGAGGGTGATCGGCAGCGAGAGGCAGTCGTCGATGAAGTGCGTCGCGCGCCGGTAGACGGCGGCCTCGCCGCGCCGGGTCACGGGCGCGCGCTCGTGGTCCCGTTCCAGCGGGAAGGTCGTGAGCGCGCCGACCGCGAGCTGGTGGAACAGGCTCGCGCGGACCATCGGATGCTCGATCATCCCCGACCGGACGTACTCCGAGGCCACCTGGAGGGTCTGCAGCATCACGAGGCTGCGCTGAGGGTCGATCGGCCGCGGCGACTCGAAGGCCGGGTCGACACTGTCGTCGGCGTAGATCTGGCGCGCGACCTCCCTGAGCCGTTCGGGGCTGATGTAGACGTTGACGATCGTCAGGTCGTCGCCGTGGCCGAACAGCTCGTGCCCGGGCCGGGACAGGAACGGGGTCGCGTAGCCGGAGTCGCGGTCGCCGTCGATCTCCCACCGGTAGTCGCCGGAGAAGACGCCGTGGACGCCGAACTGGTCGAACTCGCCGTCGGACTGCCACTCGCCGTCGATGCGGTACACCCCGACCGCGACGCCCTCGTCACCGGCCTGCTTCACCCGGAAGGAGAAGTCCGACCCGGGATCGCGCGTGAACGCGAACCGACCTCCCGCCTCACGGAGCAGTGCGTCGGCCTCCGCCGGGTCGCCCGTGCTGCTCTGCACGCGCCTGAGAGCGTCCACATCGGGCACAGTACCCCCGGGAGGCCGGAGACACCTACCGGTGGTTGCGATCCGGGCGGCCGTCATGGGATGCTCTCCCTCGTGATCCTCTAGCAGAGCCCCTTCCTCCCCACGACCGTGGGTGAGTCGATCGACCCTGCACACGAAGAGGTTTCATGTCTACGTCAGAGAACACCACCACCACCCTCGCGGGCTTCACCATCGAGCCGCTCGTCGTCCCGGTCAGCGTCGATGCCGCGGACGCCGCGGACTTCGTCGCCTTCGCCGACGTGCGCAGCGCCGTCGAGGCGGAGCAGCGCGGCCACGCCGGCGAGGTCATGACCGCGGCCGAGCTGCTGCCGGACTGGAGGGACGAGTCGCGGCAGATGGCCGGGCTCGTCGCCAAGGTCGACGGCCGCGTCGTCGCCCGGGCGAACCTGGCGCTGCCGACCGGCGCGCCGGAGTGCTGGGGCGCGGTCTCCGTCCTCGCGGAGTTCCGCGGCCGCGGCATCGGCTCGGCCCTGTTCGCCCGCCTGGAGGAGTTGGCCAGGGCAGCCGGCCGCGCGACCATCCAGAACCAGACGACCTACCCGGCCGGCGTCGGGGGCGAGGCGGTCGCCGCACCGACCGGCTTCGGGTCGGTGCCGGTCGACCTCCCGTCGACCCGGTTCCTGCTCCGCCAGGGCTTCACGCTCGAACAGGTCGGGCGGATCAGCGCCCTGCCGCTGCCCGTCGACGCGGACGTGCTCGCCGCGCTGCTCGCCGAGGCGGCAGCCGGGTCCGCCGGCTACCGAACGGTCTCCTGGCAGGGCCGGACGCCCGAGGAGTGGGTGGAGTCCATCGCGCTCCTGCGCACCCGGATGAACACCGACGCCCCCAACGCCGGCATCGAGCTGACCGACGTCTGGACGGCGGACCGCGTCCGCGCCGTCGACGACCTCTGGGCCGAAAGCCCCCGGGTCGCGCTGACGTCGATCGTGGTCCACGAGGCGACCGGACAGGCCGTCGGGTTCACCGAGCTCGACGTGTCCAGCGAGTCCGACCGCCCGGCCGAGCAGATGGACACCCTGGTGCTGCGCGAGCACCGCGGGCACCGCCTGGGGATGCTGCTGAAGCTGGCGAACCTGCGCGAGCTGACCGCCCGGTTCCCCGGGTGCGCGCTCGTGGAGACGGTGAACGCGGAGGAGAACCGGCCGATGCTCGACGTCAACGACGCGATCGGCTTCGCGTCGACCGCCTTCTCGGCGCGCTGGCGGAAGCGCCTGGACGCCTAAGCGGGACGCGGGCCGCCCTCACCCGGAGCGGCCCGCGCCCTGGATCGTCGCCGTCAGCCGCGCGAGCGCGCTCGTGTAGGCGTGCTCCGGCGGGGTGGCGTAGCCGATCACGAGCGCGGGCGGACGGGACTGCCCCGGTGCCGCGTAGTGGGCCAGCCCGTCCAGAGCCAGCCCGCGGGAGGCGGCGTCCGCCACGACAGCGGACTCGTCGGCGCCCTCGGGCAGCGACAGCACGGCGTGCATCCCGGCGGGGAGGCCCTCCAGTCCGAGCGCGGGGGTCGTCCGCGCGAGCTGCCGGACCAGCACGTCGCGGCGGCGGCGGTAGGCGAGACGGCTGCGCCGGACGTGGCGGTCGTACCCGCCCGACCGGATCAGCTCGGCGAGCGTCAGCTGATCCAGCACCGACGGGAGGGCCAGCTCCCGCGCCAGCCGCTCGACCGCGGGACCGATCAGCCGGGCCGGGAGGACCATCCACCCCAGCCGGATGCCGGGAGCCAGGGTCTTGCTGACGGTCCCCAGGTACGCGACGCGCTCGGGAGCCAGCGCCTGCATCGCCCCGATCGGTCGCCGGTCGTAGCGGAACTCGCCGTCGTAGTCGTCCTCGACGATCACGCCGTCCGTGCCGGTCGCCCACTCCAGGAAGGCCGCGCGCCTGGCCGGGTCCAGGGCCGCGCCGAGGGGGAACTGGTGGGCCGGGGTGAGGAGCGCGAAGTCGGCCGTGCCGGGCTCCGGCGGGTGGGCGCCGAGCGCATCCACCGGCACCGGGTGGCAGCTCAGGCCGAGCTCGGCTAGGAGGTCGCGGTGCTGCCGGTGCCCGTGCGACTCGACCGCCACCCCGCGGGCGCCCTGCGCGTGGAGCACCGCCCCGACGATCGAGAGGCCCTGCGTGAAGCCGGAGCAGATCACCACCCGGTCGGGCGTGACGCGCACTCCCCTCGCCCGGGCGAGGTAGCCGGACACCGCCTCGCGGAGGACGGGCAGCCCCTGCACGTCGGCGTACCCGAACGTGCTCGCGGGAGCCGCGGTGATCGCCGCACGGGACGCGGCGATCCAGGCCGACCGGGGGAACGACGAGACGTCGGGGAAGCCGGCGCGCAGGTCGAAGGCGGGGGCGGGCGCGGTCGTGGGCGGCTCCGGGCTCGGGGACGGCTCGACGGCGGCCTCGGCGACCCGGGTGCCCGAGCCCTGCCTGGCGGTGAGCCAGCCCTCCGCGACCAGCTGGGCGTAGGCGTTCGCGACCGTGTTGCGGGCGATCCCGAGGTCGGCGGCCAGCGTCCGCGTCGGCGGCAGGAGGGCGCCGGCCGGCAGCCTCCCCTCACGGACGGCGAGCCGCAGCGACTCCTCGAGCGAGGTCCGGACCGTGTTGCCGCCGAGTTCGACGTGGAGGTCGCGACCCGAAATGGCCCATCGTTCAGTCATGCGATTGGATCTTACTCGTGGGCCTCTTCGCTCCTAGATTTGCAGCATGACGACAACGACCATCCCCGTCCGCCTCGACCTCGACACGCACGCCGCGATCTTCGGGAAGGCGATGAACCACCTGGACAACGCCGCCACCCGCGAGCTGGACCGCGTGGACTTCGACGCGCGCCTCCGCGAGCTCATCCGCATCCGCGCCTCCCAGCTGAACGGCTGCGCCTACTGCGTCGACACCCACTCCCGCGACGCCCTCGCGGTCGGCGAGACGGCCCAACGGATCTTCGCGCTGCCGGTCTGGCAGGAGTCGATGTTCTTCACGGACCGGGAGCGCGCGGCCATCGCCTTCACCGAGAGTGTGACCCGGGTCGCCGCCACGCATGTCCCCGAGGAGGACTTCGCGGCCGTCGCCGAGCACTTCACCCCCGACGAGCTCGGCGCCATGCTCTCACTCATCGTCACGATCAACGCGTGGAACGCGCTCGGCGCTGCGGCCCGTCCTTGGCAGCCGGAGCTGGAGGGCGCGCGCTGAGCCTTCAGTCGTCGTCGAAGTCGACGGCTCGACCGCGCAGCGCGGCGACGGCCTTCACGATCAGCCGCACCGCGGCGACGGCGATCACCAGCGAGACGCCGAGCGCGAGGACCGGGTCGAGCCAGTAGGCGCCGCCGGTGAGCAGGATGATGACGCCGGCGATGACGATGGCGGCGGCGACCGCGGCGTCGGCCAGCGCGTCCAGGAGGACCGACCGCATGTGGATGTCCTCGTCCCCGGCCGAGAAGCCGAGGACGAACGCACCCGCCAGCATCACGACCATCGTCACGAGGCTGACGATCACCACCGGGAGTCCCTCGACCGGCGGCGAGCCCTCCCGCAGCCGGCCGACCGCCTCCACGACGACGGACGCCGTGACCACGAGCAGGAGGGTCCCGTTGACGAGCGCCGCGACGGCGATCGGCCGGTTCGCGTGGGGATGCCCGGGGTCGCGGTCCCGCAGGGCGATCGCGACCAGGCCGAGGGCCAGCGCGAGGCAGTCCGCGACGGTGTCCCCCGCCGCGGCGAGCACGCTCACCGACCCGGCGACCAGACCGACGACGACCAGCCCCACGATCAGGGCGGCGTTCAGCCCGAGCACGATCGCGACCCGGCGAGCCTGACTCAGCCTCGGCGTCCGATCGGCCCCGGCGATGTCCGGCTCGGAGTCCACACTCCCGATCCTGTCACGTGACAGGATCTGACCGAGCACCGCCCGCCGTTCGCAGTCGAGACCGCCTCCCGGCTCATGGCGGTCGTCAACCCCTGACGCACCCCGGATCGCAGACGTACCCTCGGGCAATGCCCACCTACACCGCCACCCGCCCGCTCGACGGCGACGCCGACGAGTACTTCGACTACATCGCCGACCCCGAGAATCTGCCGGCGTACTTCCCCCGCATGACGGAGGCCCACGAACTCCCCGACGGGAAGGTCGAGACGACCGCGCACGTCGACGCGGACCGCGACGGCCGCGACGAGACGGTGACCTCCGTCGCCGAGTTCGACGTCGACAACGCCGCGCGGGAGATCCGCTGGTCGGCCCCGGGACCGCACGACTACCGCGGCTCGCTGCGCCTGGCCGACGACCGGGTCGAGCTGACCATCCACACCGCCGAGGACGTCGACGGGATGCAGCAGGCGCTCGACGGCACCCTCGCGACGATCGCGGACAACCTCCGACGGCGCGCGTGAGGCCGGCCGGGGCTGGCGCCGAGCCCCCGCTGACCGGATACTGAGCGCGTGGAGATTCTGCAGGTCGCACAGCACGCCGACGACCTCGACCGCGCCGCGGCGTTCTACGAGAACCTGCTCGGCGAGACGGCCGCGGCCCGCTTCGACCCGCCGGGCCTCCTCTTCTTCAACATCGGCATCGGCCGCCTCCTCCTCGAGAAGGGCGCCCCGTCGGCGCGGGTCTACCTCCAGGTGGACGATGTGGCGGAGACGGTGGAGCGGTTGCGCGGCGACGGCGTGAAGGTGGTCACGGAGCCGCACGTGATCTTCACGCACCAGGACGACGCGATCGGGCCGGCGGGGAACGACGAGTGGATGGCGTTCATCGAGGACAGTGAGGGGAACACTGTGGGGCTGGTGAGTTACGAGCCCCGGCACGACCCGTGAGCGGGTTTGGCCGATCCACGGAGAGCGGGTAGTGCTGGCGGAAGCCTAATTTCCCAGTGTTTTACTGGGATTCCGGGCCGTGCGAGTGTAGTTCAATGGTAGAACTTCAGCTTCTACTACTCCGGATATCAGAGAGTCACACTCGGCCTCATAAGCCCCGTTGATCGGGGCTTTTCCGACTATTGGCGTACACGTGTGATCTCAGTGAAACGCCGTGGATCACGCTCAAAGCGGTGAGTAAACGGTGAGCTACGCGAGTCCGGGTCCGGAGTCGCCCCGCACGTTGAACCGTTCGAGGATCGCCGTCGAGTCCGGCACCTGCGCCACCCGCGGAAGGTAGGACTGCTCGGTCGTCGCGTAGGTCGAATGGCCCAGTTGGTGCTGCGCGCGCTCGAGGCCGGCCGCGTCGCGGATCGCGGTCGCAACGGTGGACCTGAACTCCTTCGGCACCCGCGCTTCGAACCGCGTTCCCTTCAGAGCGATGTGCCACTGAAGACGGAAGTTGTCGGGGATGCGCGGCGTGAGCGTCGAGGACGGGAAGACGAGCTCGGAGAACGACTCGACCCGTCGACGGAGGAGCATCTTCCCGACAAACGTGGGCAGGAAGAGGCGGCGTCCGCCTCCGGTCTTGGTCTTGTTCTGAACGGTCCACCGGCCTTCGCGGTTCTTCGCCATTGTCCGGTGGATGTCGACAGTGAACGGCTGGATGGTGAAGTCGACGTCCTCCCACATCAGGGCGAACACCTCACCCGGGCGGCAGCCTGTGCCAAGGAAGAAGTCCACGGGATCCGCGAGGTCGGTGCCGCGGCGACGGCCTGATGCGTCCAAGCCTGCGTCCCAACGAGCGAGGATCTCGCGCAACTCGGCAACATCCTCGAGCGTGAACGTGGCCACCTCGTGATCTGGCTCTTCAACAGGCGCAACAGACTTCATCGGGTTGGCTTCGATGGCATCGTGCCGGGCCGCCATTGCGAACATTCCGGTCAGCAGGACGACTGCGATGCTCGCGTTCGAATAACCGTTGAGTCGGGCGGTCTGCTTGATGAACCGGTCGAGCTTTGATACCGAGGCTTCGCGGATCATCCAGCCGCCGAGGTTCGGAACGATGTACTTGTCCAGGACGGTCTCGTATCGCCGCAACGTGCCGTTCGAGCGGGACGTGTGGCTGAACTCGTCCCACCAGACGATCGCGAGATCGGCCAACCGGGTTTCCGGGTTGAGCTCACCGTCGCCCAACGGTTTGATGCGATCGCGCATAGCTTCACGGAGGAGGGCCTCGGCCTTCTGCTTGGTGCGGCCGATGCGCTCGATCTGCCGCGTGCGGCCGTCGACGTCGCGGTAGCGGGCGCGGGCTGCCCAGCGATCTTGCGTGAGCATGCGGGTAGTGACTGTGCCCCACGTTTCGGAGACGAGCGGAGGACGGGACATGATCACCGACCCCCGTCCTCGATACGCGAGCCGACTGACCCGGCTCCGCAAATGCGGGGCGTAGGGGTCGGCGCGGGAAACGGCGATCCGTCGAGGTCAGCGGAATCCCGCACGGGACCACGCGTGGCGCCAATGGTACGCGCGACCAGCCCAACCACGCGATGGTCGTCGAGCCGCACGAAGGGAACGCATGCCGCCTCAGCCGTGAGCGCCGCGAGCCGTCCGATCGGCGTGAACGGGTTGGCTGCGATCGCCCACCCATCCACGGCGCACTTGCTCACTGTTTCGACGCACTCCCTCTTCTCCTCGGAGCTCGGGCTGAGCGAGCCGACGACTCCGATCAGTCCACCCTGCAGTTCCGGACCCATGTTTCTGGTGTCGATGACGAATACCCGCATCACAATCACTCTCCTGACTCTCGTTCTTGTTTGCCTTCCGGCGGAGAGATCGAGAGCGAGTGGGAGGGGCGCAGTGCCGGGACCGTGGAATACCGGAACGGAGCGCAGCGGAGCGAGGATATGCCGCGAAAGCCCGGGCACGGAGCACCGGGAACGAGCTACGATCGACCGGCGGAAAGACAAACAAGGCAGCAAGTTCAGCGCCGCCGCAGGCGGCTCATCGCAACTTCAGAGGAGCACGGGCGCACCGCAGGCCTTGCAGGCGATCTCGGACGCCCGCGACCGGCTTATCTAGTGCGAGATCGGCTGCGCTCTTGCGACGCGATTACTGTTTCTCCGTGCAGATCTAGACCCTGAATCAGCCGCGAAGCGTCTCGCTGGGGTTCTCACCGAAGGCGTCACGGTAGGCGGCTGCGAATCGCGGGACGTGCACGAACCCCCAGCGGTGGGCGATGGTGGCCACTGTGTCCCCGGGTTTGGCCGCTCGGAGGTCGGCGCGGGCTGCTTCCATTCGTAGTCCGCGCAGGTAACGGGTGGGGCTGGTGCCGAGGATACGAAGGAAGACGTCTTGCAGCCCCCGTGGGGACAGGCGGGCAGCGCCGGCGAGGTCCTCCAACCGAATCGGTTCGCTGAGATGCTCTTCCATGTAGCCGATGGCGCGGCGCACAGCTGCCGGGAGTGCTCGTGCTCCGTCATGGCCGGCCGGGAGGTCGAGGGTGTTGTTGGGGAAGGTGACGAGCAGGCAGGAGATCAGGATCTCGAAGGCTCGGTCGCGGATCAGATCGTTGCTCAGCAGAGCCTCCTCCGTGACCACGTTGTCGCGCACGAACGCGGTGGTCGCCTCCCATGATCGCTGCAGCGACATCGAGACGGGCGCGCTTCCGGTGAACGCGACCCGCAGGCCGGGTGTGGCAAAGTGGTCTGCCGCGAAGGTGTTGATCTGACGTGCGTCCAGTTGTGTGCCGTTGACGGTGAAGGAGTCCTGCCAGGAGGCGTCGGCCGCCGCCGCTGGGAACAGGCTGGGCCGGGTCGTGTCGACCGGGGTGCGTCCGATGCTGCAGTCCCACGCCCCTTCGGTGACCTCTACCACGATGACGATCGGCTGCGGCTCCATCTGGAAGCGTCCGCTCGAGGTCCATTGTTCGTGCAGAATGGCGAAGCGTTCGTCGCCCACCGCGGAGAGATCCAGGCCGAATTTCTCCGGGTGCGGCTCCATCTCCACGCCGGAGTACATGTCGTTGAGAACAGCCATCGCGTACTCGGAATCTGTCGTCGAAACCGCGGTACGAAAGGTGCCCATAGGAATCTCCTCCCGGCGAGGCAACTGCTCCTTAGTGTCCGCCTCCCGTGTGCTCCCGGCTAGGGAGCAATCCGTTCACGGCGAGCGGACCTCAGTCTTCGCGGTCGAGGATCCATTCCGGGTGCAGCCCGTAGGTGTCGAGGAAGAGCGACGCGAACCGCCTCGATGAGGCAAACCCCCACCGACGGGCGACCTGAGCGACGGTCGCTCCGGTGGTGGGATCACCGACCTGGAGATCGGCGAACGCTGCGCCGAGTCGTATCGTTCGCAGATAAGCGGTGGGAGAGATCTGTTCGGGGTGCAGGGCGTGGAAGGCCTCCGCCAACTCGGGCACGGACGCACCCACCGCTTCAGCGGCGTCGTCGACCGTGATCGGCAGCGACGCGTAGTCACGGAAGAACTCGACCGCGGAACGGTAGATCCGCTGTCGACGTTCCGCCGTCGCGTGCAGGGCCGCACGATCGCCGTCCAGGCGGAAGACCTCCAGTGCAGCGACCGACAGCAGCCGAAACGCGCTCGAGCGGATCATCTCGTTGCTTAGCGCACCCGTGTCCCGATACATCAGAACAAGGTCGAGCACACTAGACCAGGTCGCGCCCGCCTGCCGACTCGCAGGATGTGGTCCATCGAACGCCACGACCAGATCCTTCCGCCCATAGAGCAGCCGGGCGGTCCGCTCCAGCGCGATGACGTCCAGGTTCACCGATCTGCGCTCGGTGTTCACCGTGAAGGACGTGAACGGCGTGCCCGGTCGAAACAGCACCGGCTGATCGAACATGTCGCCGCTCTCTCGCGCTTCCTCCCAGCCGCTGCGCGATGTGGCGGTGGCCACCACGAACACATCCGTCTCGGCCGCGGCCGTGTGCTCCCCGTCGAAGCGCACCGACGCGATCTGGAACCGCTCATCACCGGCAAGGCGCATGCCGATCCGGTCGAGCCTCCCCTTCAGCGCCACCTTGCCGTAACGGCCCGAGAGGAAGTGTTCGGTCTCGCCCGCATCCGCGGACGTGAACTCGAACTCATAGAACGACGTCGCCATCAGACGCACCAATCCGACGGCAATCCGAGACTGTATTGGCAGTGCCGAAAAGAGCAGAAAGACGGGGTCACGTCGACACTGAACTCTTCGATGAGCATCATTGAATATCCCCCACCTGCACCGCTGGAGTAGCCACTACAAGCATCCGCGGACAACTACGACTCGTCAACGCTGGGCGACGGTGAACACGCTCCAGATTCCACAGCTCATCAACGCTTCAGTGTCACCGGCCGGCCATTGCGGCGTGGAGACGGGCGCCGTTGACGGGTTCCCCGTCAGGGCCTGCAACGATCAGTCCGGTGGAACTTGCAGCTGATTCGGCCAACTGCTCGATCCAGTCCCGGTCGATCGACGGGGCTCTTGATCCCTCGAATTTGAAGTACAACGGGATCGACGGGTCCATCCAGATCGTGCTGCGGCCGTCGCCGACCTCCGGAGCGTCCCGCCACGAGAACGCGAAGCTCTCCCGGCGGCGCAGCTTATTGACGATTACGATCTGCAGATGCGCCAGCAGCCGATCGTCGAAGGCGATCACTGTTCCGTCATAGGTCAGCGTCCCCATGAGGCTTCACCCGCTTCCACCTGCTCGTTAACGCAAGTGTGATCCGGATTGCGAGGAAAAGATACTGTTTTGACGCAGCACGTCCGCTTAGCCCGAGCACGCTGGTTGCGGCCGAAGGTGTGCTGGCCATCAGTGTGGGAGGAAGCTTCCTCCGACCTCCTCGATCCGTTCGAGGAGGTAACCGGTCGACAGATGGTTCTCGGGCTCCGTGGCCGTCGTCGACGCGGTCTCGACCATCAACTCTGTCGCTGCGTTCAGGAGGAAGCTGGCATCGACTTCGTTCCCGTCCGATCCGATCGCGTGCACCGTGACGACATTCGTCCGACCTTGGGCCCCGAGCAACGCGGCGTAGTTGATCAGAAGGTCGGACACTTCGTCGCCGACCAGCAAGGACTTCTCGCCGTACGTCACGTGCTTCATGACACGCAACGTATGCCGATGTAACCGTTCCAGCCTCCGGTTGACAATGCGCGACGACGTGCAGGTGACGACGACGGGCCCGCTCAGGTCGTGAGGCCGCGCAGGTAGGCGGCATAGCCGTCTGGAGCGCGCCCGGTGAGGCGGCCGGAGGTCGTCACCGGGTGGCGCTCGCTCTCGGCGATCGTGTATCGAGCCGCTCGCAGCCGGGCGACGAGGTCCACATCCTCACCGATGAACAGCGGCAGGAATCCGCCGACCCGGGTGTACGCATCCGCACGCACCCCGAGGTTCGCGCCGTGCACGTGACCGAGGGTCGCGCCGGGGGGATGGCTCCGCTTCCAAGCACGCCGCCTTGCCTCATCGAGCTCGTCCAATCGCGGCACGACGGCACCGACATACGCGTCGGATCCCGCAGCCCCGTCCAGGTGCTCCCGCAACCAGAAATCCGGTACGACGCTGTCGGCGTCGGTGAATGCGAGCCACGTGCGATCCGTCGGGACCGTCGAGGCGCACAGCCCAGCGACGACGGCGTCGTGGCGGCTCCGGCCCACGTTCGCGTGGTCGCGTTCGATCACGATGACATCTGGGAACCGGCGTGCGACGCCGGCGGAACCGTCCGTGCACGCGTCCAGCACGACGACGACCGTGGAAGGGACCGGGACGGCCGCCCGCGCCGCCGCGACGGACTCCAGGCATGCGCCCAGCGTCGACTCCTCGTTGCGCGCCGGGATGACGACGAGCACACCCTCGGTCGTCACCCGAAGACCTCCAGCAGGAAGTCCTCCTCCTGGTGCTGCACCAGCACACGGAGCCCGGTGCGGTTCGCGAAGGCGGCATGCGCGTCCCAGCCGGACTGGGCGAAGTCGTCCGCGTGACCCGTCCAGTGGCAGAGCACGACGTGACCGCCCTCTGCGAGCGAGCCGAGGATGCGATCGAGTGTCGCCGTCCACTGATCGGCCGCCAAATAGTAGGCCACCTCGGACACCACGATGAGGTCGAACCGGCCGTCGGGCCACTCGTCGGGCACCCGCATCCACTGGACCGCAACGTTCGGGTGTGCCGCCGTGCGCTCCGCGGCGAGGGCAACGGCGGTCGGCGCGGTGTCGATGCTGAGCAGCGCGTCGCATCGTTCCGCGAGCAGGGCCGACATCTCGCCGTTGGAGCAGCCGATCTCGAATCCGCGCGCGTACCGCTCTCTCGGGAGGGCTGCGCACGTGATCGCGCGCTTGCGCCGTTCGTACCATCGCGTGCGTACGGACCACGGATCGGCGCTCACTCGGTGCAGTGCTTCGAAATGATCGTCGCAGACGTTCGCCTCCGGCTCGAACAAGACCTCCCTGCCCTGGATGGCCCGGTCGACGAACTCGTCCGTGAGAACGCCGTCGGGGTTCTCCGAGGTGTGCATCTGGCTGGCGAACATCGAAAGCGCAACCCGCTTCCGAGCACGTGCTGATGAGGTCAGCTCGACCTCGCTGACCCGCTCCCACGGCAGATCATCGGGCGAACCCCATTGCCACATCCAGATCGGATAGAGCAGGAGTCGGTCGCCGTGAACCGCGCACGCGCTGGCGACCTCCCGGCCGAGCGTCCGATGGTCGCCGTGTCGGTCGCCCGGCCAGGGTGCCAGCACGAGCGTGCCCTCGCGGCGTCGGGCGGCCAGCGCCAGTTCCACCGCGTCACGGAGCAGATCGGCTTCGTGCTTGAGGCCACCGTCCGACAAGCCGAGGACGGTCAGGTCGATCGTCGACCCGAGCCGCGACAGCGCCGAGGTCAGTTCTGCCACGCGCTCTTCGCGCTCGCTCGTGGCGACGATCACCGAGATGTCGATGCCGAGCTCGCCGGCCATGACGAGGAGGCCGCCCACACCGAGCGTCTCGTCATCGGGATGAGCGGAGAAGACGACGATCCGGCTGAAGCCGGCGAGCCAGTCGCGGGTACGGAGAGGCACTGCGTCCCAGCGCGACGTGTCCTCCCAGGCGTCGAACGGCGTGGTCGTGACGAGTGGGTCGAAGGTCACCATGCGAGGAGCCCTCCCGCCAGGTGGCCCGCGAGCGACGCGTCGTCGCGGCCGCGGTGGTACTGCGACACGTAGAGTTCGAGGTCCGCGCAGCGGCGGGCCAGGCCCTCGTCGAACGCGAGGGCGGCCGGTCCGAGGACGTCGCGGGCGACGTCCAGCGTGGCCGCGACCGCGTCGGCGACCGTGCCGCGGACGGCGTAGGCCAGGACTGCGGGATCCGGGACCTCGTGCGCGTCGATCCGGGCGGCCGCGTCATCGAGTGCGAGTCGACCGGCGTCGAGGCGGCGGTACAGCTCACCGGCTCGCGCCGCGAGGAGCGCGTCCTCAGGTCGCTTCCTGGCGCGGGCGATGAGAGCATCCACGACCGGGAGGCAGCCGCCCCACCAGCACGCGGCAACACCGATCGCACCCCACCGGAACCCCGGGCGGTCCAGGTACCAGCCGTCGCCGCCGACCGGGCGGGCAGGCGAATGGTCGAACGTAACCGGCCCGCTCACCACCTCGGCGAGACCGCGAGCGACCCACTGCGCCGCTTCGACCGTCACCCCGGGAGCACCCATCGAGACCGCGAGCATCCGCCGACCGCCGTCGGGGGTGGATGCGGTGACCAGTGCGCTGGTGAGCCGACCGGCGAGCGAGCACCACGGCTTGCGACCCCGCAGCACCCAGCGATCGTGGTCCTGGCAGGCGAGCAGCACATCGCCGGGCGCCTCGGCCGCGAACACGCCCCAGGTCGTGCCCTGCTCCGGCTCCGGAGCGTCGGCTTCGGCGAGGATCGCCACGGCGTCCAGGTGCGGTTCGATCACGCGCGCCGCCGTCACGTCGACGGCGGCGATCCTGGCGAGTCCGCGGAAGCGTTCGGCCGTTCGCCCCGAACCCGGCAGTGGCAGCAGCGAGTTCGGGGAGGTCGCTCGCAGCACCTCCAGCAGGGGCGCGACGCTGCCACCGCACTGGGCCGCGGCGTCGAGATACGCGCTGATCCCGGTGATCGTGCGTGGCGCGGACATCATGCGACGACGCGCATTCGCTGGAGTGCGCTGGACGGTTCGAGGCGTCGGGCGCCCCTGGTGGTGTCGACCCGGCTCGTATGCATAAGACGCACTCTGGGCCGCGAACGGTGGCGATCAAGCCCCTTGCGCAGCGGCCGGGAGCGTGTCGTCCGTCTTCGGGCGATCTCGGGACCGTCGGCGGGCACGGTACGCGCGCCCTCCCGAGCAGACAACCGGCTCCATCCAGCCCATTGTCCGCGTAGCGTCCGGGGCGAATGAGCACGAGACGAGAAACCGGGAGGAACACATGAAGGCCGTCGTCTACAAAGGACCCCGCGACGTGGCAGTCGAAGACGTCGAGGACGCCCGCATCGAGCAGCCGCTCGACGCCGTCATCCGCATCACCACCGCGAACATCTGCGGCTCCGACCTGCACCCGTACGAGGGCAGGGCCGACATGGAACCCGGCATGGTGTTCGGGCACGAGAACATGGGCATCGTCGAGGAAGTCGGCCCCGGCGTCGATAGGATCAAGGTCGGCGACCGCGTGTCGGTTCCGTTCAACCTCGCCTGCGGCACCTGCCGCAACTGCAACCTCGGCTACACGTCCGCGTGCCTGCGGGCCAACCCCTCCGGCAACCCGGGCGCCGGCTACGGATACCCGAAGATGGGCCCGTACCGAGGCGGTCAGGCGGAGTTCCTGCGCGTGCCGTGGGCCGACTTCAACCTGCTGGAGCTGCCGGCGGGCGACCAGTGGGAGAGCGACTTCACGATGCTCTCGGACATCTTCCCGACCGGGCACCACGGCGTGGAGCTGTCCGGCTTCCGCACGGGCGAGTCGGTGGCGATCTTCGGGGGCGGCCCGGTCGGGCTGATGGCCGCGCACAGCGCCATGCTGCGAGGGGCCTCGCAGGTCTTCGTCGTCGACAAGGAGGACGACCGCCTGGCGCTCGCCCAGACCTTCGGCGCGACCCCAGTCTCCCTCGCCGACGGCGACCCGGTCGAGGCCATCGTGGACGCGACCGACGGGTTCGGCGTCGACCGAGGCGTGGAGGCCGTCGGCTACCAGGCCCACGACTCCTCGGGTCACGAGCATCCCGAACTGGCGCTCGACAATCTGGTCGGCGTGGTGCGTGCGACCGGCGGTATCGGCATCGTCGGGGTGTACGTTCCGGAGGACCCAGGCGCCGCGGACGCCGGCTCGAAGGAGGGCCGGGTGCCGTGGAGCTTCGGCGCCGCCTGGGAGAAGGGGATCGCTTTCGGCACCGGCCAGTGCCCGGTCAAGCGGTACAACCGCGAGCTGCGCGACCTCATCATCCACGGCAAGGCCACCCCGAGCGCGATCGTCTCCCACGAACTCCCGCTGACCGAGGCGGCGGACGCGTTCGCACACTTCGACGCTCGCGACGACGGCTGGACCAAGGTGATCCTGCATCCGGCCGCGGCATGACGAACGACACCACCACACGAAAGGACCACTCACGATGACAGACCACGAAGCACGCCACCCCGACCCGGACGACCTACCGGACGGTTCCGGCACCGATGCCGAGGAACCGGACGACGGTTCCGACACGGCTTCGGGCGGCGGCGCGGACGACCGCTGAAGCATCCTGACGAAAGGAGACCTCCGACCCATGCCTGAGAGCCAGTACGAATTCGATAACCCCGTCGACCGCTACCCCCACATCCACCCGCCCGAGACGCAGGTGCCCGAGCCGGGCCGCGACAGCGAACTCAACCCACCCGCCGATCACGGCGAGGCCAGCTACGTCGGTACGGGCCGGCTGAACGGCCGCAAAGCGATCGTGACGGGAGGCGATTCCGGGATCGGCGCGGCCGTCGCGATCGCGTTCGCGCGGGAGGGCGCAGACGTCGCCATCGTGTACCGCCCGGCCGAGGAGGTGGACGCGCAGGCGATCGCCGAGCAGATCCGCGACGCGAACCGGACCGCCTTGCTGATCCCCGGCGACCTGACCGACCGGGCGTTCTGCGACGAGGTCGTGAAGCGGACGGTGGGCGATTTCGGCGCGGTCGACATCCTGGTCAACAACGCCGGCAAGCAGCTCTTCTGCACTGACCTGGCCGAACTGCCCGACGAGCAATTCGACGAGACGATGAAGACCAACGTCTACGCGATGTTCTGGCTCACCAAGTCAGTGCTTCCGCACCTTTCGCCGGGCGCCACGATCATCAACACGACCTCGGTTCAGGCGTACCTCCCGAGCGAGTTGCTGGTGGACTACGCGACCACGAAGGCGGCGATCAACACCTTCACCAAGGCCCTCGGCCAGCAACTCGCGCCGAAGGGCATCCGGGTGAACGCCGTCGCGCCGGGCCCGATCTGGACGCCGCTGCAGGTCAGCGCTGGCCAGCCTCCCGAGAAGCTGCCCGACTTCGGCTCCCAGACGCCGATCGGGCGCCCGGGGCAGCCGGCCGAACTGGCGCCGGCGTACGTCTTCCTGGCGTCGCCGGAGTCCAGCTACGTCGTCGGTGAGACCCTCACGGTGACGGGCGGGATGCCGACGCCCTGAGCATGGCCGAGCTCCGCACGAGGAAGGGCGCGTCCACACGGACGCGCCCTTCCTCGCTTCACGTCAGCGCTCACATCACCGTGTGGCGGGGCGACGGTTCTCCGCGCTCACCATCCAGGCCAGCTGCTCCAGGCGTTCGATGATCTGATGCAACAGGTCGGCCGAGGTCGGGTCCTCCTCGTCGACGTCGTCGTGCACGTCACGGATGGTGCGCACGGTGGTCTCGAGGCGGTCGGTGATCAGATCGACCGCGTCGCCCGTGTCCACCTCGCCGTTCGGGAACACGGCGAGCGACGTCGTCTCCGCCACGGTGCGCGACCTGCCGTCGGTCGTCGCGTGCAGGGCTCGCAGTCTTTCGCCGACGTCGTCGCTGTACCTGCGCGCGGCTTCCACGATCTCGTCGAGCTGGAGGTGGAGGTCGCGGAAGTTGCGGCCGACTATGTTCCAGTGCGCTTGCTTGCCCTGCAGCGACAGCTCGATCAGGTCGACCTGCACCCGCTGGAGACTCTCTGCGAGGGTGGCGGAGGCGACGAAGCCGTTCTCCGCGTTCTCCCGCCGCGTCTCGTGCTCGCCGGGTGCGGCGCTCTTGGAGCGTGTCGTGCGAGACGGGGATGCTGCCGAGTTCTTGGTCGTGTTCTTCGTGGTGGTCGCCATCAGTTCCTTCTTCCCTGGGAAGTCATTCCGTGCGGACGGTAGGCCGGGCTCGATCGGGTGCCAACGGGGTTGACCATCCGGCAGAGGCGTTGTCGCGCGCTCGCGAGCCGCCGTCACCGGGCACGGAAGAAGGTCACGAGCGCGTCCGCGAGCGCCTGCGAAGCCTCCTCCGCCATGTGGTGTCCGGAGTCGATGCGGCCTCCGGAGACGTCGAGCGCCCACTCGCGCCAGATCGCCAGCGGATCGCCGAACAGCTCTTCGAGGTCGTCCCTGCTCGACCACAGGGCCAGCGCCGGGACGGCGAGCCGGCGCCCGGCCCGACGATCGTCCTCCTCATCCGCGCGGTCGACCGTAAGCCCCGCGCGGTAGTCCTCCAGCATCGCCGTGACCACTCGTGGGTCGCGGATCGCCGCCTGTCGTTCGGCGAAGTTCTCCGCGCCCATCGCGGCCGGGTCGCCGCCGTACCAGGCCTCGGGATCGGCGGTGATCACCCGCTCCGGCGTCTCGGGCTGGGCGAAGAAGAACCAGTGATACCAGGCAGTGGCGAACTCGGGAGTGAGGCGATCGAGGTGCTCGACGATCGGGATGCAGTCGAGCAGCGCGACGGCGCGCACCACCTCCGGGTGGTCCATCGCCAGTCGGAAGGCGACGTAGCTGCCCCGATCGTGACCGGCGAGGAAGAACCGCTCGTGCCCGAGGAACCGCATGACCGCGACGATGTCAGCGGCCATCGCCCGTTTCGAAGCCTGCGAGTGGTCCGGCCGCTGTGCAGGAGCGGTCGACCGGCCGTAACCTCGGAGGTCCGGGACGATCACGTGGAATCCGGCAGAGACGAGGAGCGGCGCAACACGGTGCCAGGTGGCTCCGGTGCGCGGATGCCCGTGCAGCAGCACCACGGGCGGTCCGTCTCCGCCGTGCCGGACGTGGATCGTCGCCTCGTCCACCTCGACATCGCTCACGGAGAAGCCCTCGAACACGGAACGCACTGTACTCACGGAGGCTCAGCGTCGCGTGGCGCGACCTCCGACCGTCAGGAGGGCGGCAACGCCCAACGCCGCGCCCGCCGCGCCGAGCATGCGCCGGTTGCGTGCGGCCCACGCCTGGGCGCTCGTCTTCTTCGCGCGGCCGTCGAACGCGCCGTGCGTGCCGTGGTCGACCTCCCGGTCCGCCGGCTCCCACAGGTTGGCGGGCTGGTCGGCGGGCCGGGGTTCCTCGGTCTGCTGCGACTGGTAACCGGTCCGACCGAGGTACCGGTCGAGCAGGCCGGGGATCAGCCGGTTGCCGAGGATCGTCTGCACCGTCGAGGCCCCGACCCAGTACGCCCGTCGCGGCCGCAGTGCCGCCCGGACGATCGTGCGGGCGGCGACCTCCGGCTGGTAGATCGGCGGCACCGGCTGCGCCTGCTTCGGCAGGCGTGAGAGCAGCCACCGGAACTGCGGCGTGTTCATCGCGGGGAGGTGCACCATCGTGATCGCGACATCGCTGTGGTCGTGCAGCAGCTCGGTGCGCACCGACTCGGTGAACCCGACGATCGCGTGCTTCGCGCCGCAATACGCCGACTGCAGCGGGATGCCGCGGTAGGCGAGCGCCGAGCCGATCTGCACGACGGTGCCGCGGCCGGTGGGGCGCATGCGGCGCAGCGCCGCCATCGTGCCGTAGACGAAGCCGAGGTAGCTCACCTCGGTGGTGCGGCGGAACTCCTCCGGCGCGATCTTCCCGAGCTCGGAGAACACCGAGGAGAACGCGCAGTTCACCCACACGTCGATGCGTCCCCACTCCGACTCGACGCGCGCCGCCGCTGCCTCCACGGCGTCCGCGTCGGCGACATCCACCGGCACGATGAGCGCACGGCCGCCCGCGTCGCGCACCTCACCCGCCGCACCCTCCAGTCCTGCCTCGCCGCGAGCCAGGAGCGCGACGCTCGCGCCGTGCCGCGCGAACTCCACCGCGGCCGCGCGGCCGACTCCGCCGCTGGCGCCCGTCACGACGACGACCGCGCCCTCCAGCGTTTCGATGCGGCTCATGTGCGCTCCTTCTCTCCCGGTGCGATCCAACGCCGATGCTCCGCGCTGCCTCCGAATCCGGTCAACCCCTTGCGTTCACGCACAAGCGGGCATTCCATCCGGAGTGAGGCGTCGGGACGACAGGAAGGCACCACCATGACCGTCAAGCTCAACCGGAGGGCCCTCGATCACGCCCGCTCGCTCGTCGGAAAGGGCACCGTGGTCCGCGACGAACGGGACGCGTGGAGTGAGGACGCACCGAGCGCGGACGACGAGAACACCTACATCGACAAGCACGGCTGGGAGCAGTACGCGCTCTGGCACCTCGGCGAGGATGCCGAGAAGAGCGAGGAGACGAAGGGCCGCTACAGCTTCCCCTACGGCGACTTCGCCAAAGTCCACCGCTGCGGCGTCATCTCGCTGGAGAGCCGCGCGGCGCAGAACGACCACGACGACATCGCGCGCGCCTCCAAGAAGCTCCTCGAGCAGATCGACGGCGAGTGAGGCCGGCGTGCGACGAATGCACAAAGGGATGAGACGAGCCGCGCGACGGCGCACGCAACGCGCGGCCGTCGGGATCGACCGCCTGGTGAGGAACGTGGAGACGGGCCGGTTCGAGCGCTCGCTCTCCGCCCTGACGGCCGCGGGCGCCGTGGTGACCGCCGCGGAGATCTACTTCGAGCACGACAAGGCGAGCTTCGGCAACCGGTGGATGTGGGTCCCCGTGATCCTGGGTCCGGTCGGCGCGGTCGCCGGGGTGGCGGGATTCTTCAGCCGGACGGCGGCGAAGACGGCACTCCCAGTCGCCTCGGCCACGATCGTGGCGAACGGCCTGCAAGGCGTCTGGCTGCATGCCCGCGGCATCGGGCAGAAGCCCGGCGGCTGGCGCAACCTCCGCTACAACCTGGAGATGGGGCCGCCCCTGCTCGCTCCACTGCTGGTCACCCTTGTCGGCGGGATGGGCCTCTTGGCCGCCGTCCTGAGGCGCGAGAAGTGACCGCGCGCGATGTGAGCGACGCCGTCCCCGAGCGCTTCCCCGGTCTCCGCGTGCTCGACCAGGCGAAGCACTGGGACGAGGAGACCCGCTCGGTTGTTTTCGCGCGCGTCGGCCGTCCGGCGGACATCCGCTTCTTCGATGCTGCGGAGGAGGCCGCCGCGACCGCCCTGTTCGACCGTCTGCTGGACCAGCATCCTGAAGACCGCCGCGTGCCGGTGACCGCGATGGTGGACGCCCGGCTGGCCGCGAAGGAGACCGACGGCTGGCACTACGACTCGATGGCCGACGACTGGGAGGTGTGGCACACGAGCCTCGCCGCCCTCGACGAGGAGGCCCACGCCGTTCACGGCCGCGCCTTCGCGCAGTGCGGCGAACAGCAGCAGCTCGACCTCCTCTCTGGCATCAAAGACGGCGAGGGCGAATGGCGCGGCTTCCACCGGGCGCGCATCTGGAGCCTCTGGACGCGCTACGCCTGCACCGCCTTCTACAGTCATCCGGCCGCCTGGGACGAGATCGGTTTCGCCGGGCCGGCGTATCCGCGGGGCTACAAGAACCTCGGGCTCGACAGCCGAGAGCCGTTCGAGGTCGCCGACACGCAGCCCGACGACATGCCGCACACCGGGACGGCCGGCTCATGAGCGCGGTCCGCGAACGCAACGACTCCGCGTGGCTGCTCACGCCCGACGGCTCCCGCGAGGAACCCCGGCTGCGGCACCAGATGCGACGCTACGCCGACAGCGACGAAGTCGACATCGCCATCGTCGGCTGCGGCGCCGGCGGCTCCGTGATGCTCCAGCGCCTGGCACGTGCCGGCTGGGATGCGGTCGCGTTTGACGCCGGACCGTTCTGGGACCCGGCGCGCGACTGGGTGAGCGACGAGGCCGGCTCGCACCACCTCTACTGGACGGAGCCCCGGCAGATCGGCGGCGACGACCCGGTGCCGCTCGGCTCGAACAACTCCGGCCGCGGCGTCGGCGGGTCGATGGTGCACTACGCCGGCTACGTGCCGCGCTTCCACCCGAGCGACTTCCACACCTTCAGCGGCGACGGCGTCGGCGCGGACTGGCCGCTGGAGTACCCCGACCTCGCCCCGTTCTACGACGACATCGAGAACGAGCTCCCGGTCGCCGGCGAGGACTGGCCGTGGGGCGACCCGCACCGCTACCCGCACCGGCCGCACCCGGTGTCGGGCAATGGGGAGACCTTCCTTCGCGGCGCGTACGCCGCTGGCGTCGAGGCGAAAGTCGGGCCGGTGGCCATCTCGAACGGCCGGTTCGGGCACCGGCCGCACTGCATCTACCGCGGGTTCTGCCTGCAGGGCTGCAAGGTGAACGCCAAGGCCTCGCCGCTCATCACCCACATCCCTGACGCGCTCGCGCATGGCGCCGAGGTGCGTGCCGACAGCATGGTGACCTCCATCGAGGTCGACCAGTTCACCGGCCGGGCGACGGGGGTGCACTACGTGAAGGACGGCGTCCCGCGCTTCCAGAAGGCCAGGATGGTCGCGATCGCGGGCTACTCGATCGAGACACCGCGGCTGCTGCTCAACTCGGCGTCGGCGCGCTTCCCGGACGGGCTCTGCAACGACTTCGACCTGGTCGGTCGCTACCTCATGGTTCAGGGCGCGCCGCAGACCGCGGGCCGGTTCGAGCAGGAGATCCGGATGTGGAAGGCGCCGCCTCCCGAGGTGAGCACCGAGGAGTTCTACGAGACCGACCCGGCCAAGCCCTACAAGCGCGGGTACTCCATCCAGACCGTCTCACCGCTGCCGATCACCTGGGCGGAGCACGTCATGGCGCAAGGGCACTGGGGAGCCGACCTGCGCCGGTACATGACCGACTATGTGCACTGGGCGTGCCTCGGCGCGCTCTGCGAGTTCCTGCCGCGGGCCGAGAACCGCGTCACTCTGGCCGACGAGAAGGACCGCTACGGCCTCCCGGTCGCGCACTTCGCCTACTCGCAGTGCGACAACGACCGCGCCCTGGCGAAGGCCGCGCAGGCGACGATGGAGCGCATCCTGGAGGCCGCGGGAGCTCAGGAGACCATGACCGTGCAGCGGTACGCCCACCTGGTCGGCGGCGCGCGCATGGGCGCCGATGAGACGCAAGGGGTTGTCGACGCGGACTGCCGGTCGTTCGCCGTGCCCAACCTGCTCATCACCGACGGGAGCGTGCTGCCGACTCAGGGCAGCGCGAATCCCGCGCTCACCATCATGGCGGTCGCCGCGCGCGCGGCGGACCGTCTCATCCGGCATCCGGAGAAGTGAAAGAGGGACCAAGAATGGCGACGACAGTCAGCGAGTTCGTGATCGGACGACTGCGGGAATGGGGCGTGCGGCGTGTGTTCGCGTTCCCCGGAGACGGCATCGGCGAGTTCGACGGGATGCTCGGCAAGGCCGAGCGCGCCGGCGAGGGGCTGGAGTACATCCGTCCCACCCACGAGGAGATCTGCGCTCTGATGGCGACGGCGCACGCCAAGTTCACCGGCGAGGTCGGCGTCTGCATCGCCACCTCCAGCCCGGGCGGCTTCCACCTGATGAACGGCCTGTACGACGCGAAGATGGACAACCAGCCTGTCGTCGCGATCGTCGGCCAGCAGGGGCTGAACTCCTTCGGCACCTTCAACCAGCAGGAGAGCAAGCTGGAGCAGACGTTCTCCGACGTCGCCGAGTACGTGCAGACGATCGTGTCGCCGGAGCAGGCGCAGGCCGTGATCGACACGGCGTTCCGCACGGCGATCACCCGCAAGCAGCCGTGCGTGGTCATCCTGCCGCACGACGTGCAGGGGATGGAGATGGCGGCCCCCGGCGCGGAGATGTGGGTGTCCCGGTCCAGCGCTGTGCCGCCCTCGACCGCCATCGCGCCTCCCGCGGAGCAGCTCCGGGCGGCCGCCGACATCATCAACGCCGGCGAGCGGGTCACCTTCCTGGTCGGGCACGGCGCGGTCGGCGCGACCGAGGAGGTCCTCGCCGCCGCCCGCCTGACCGGCGCCGGACTGATGACGACGCTGCGCGGCAAGCAGGTCGTGCCGGGCGACGTGCCGTTCCACACCCAGCAGCTCGGCCTCCTCGGCTCGCGGCCGAGCTACGACCAGATGCAGGACTGCGACACGCTCGTCCTGCTCGGCACCAACTACCCGTACGGGCAGTTCCTGCCCAAGACGGGACAGGCCAAGGCGGTGCAGATCGACCTCCGTCCCGAGCAGCTCGGCCTGCGCTACCCCACCGACGTGAGCATCTGGGGCGACGTGAAGACCACGCTCGCGGCGCTCATCCCACTGCTGACCCAGACGGACGACCTGTCCTGGCAGGAGAAGGCCGCCTCCGGAATGCGGGAGTGGGACGACGAGCTCGCCGCCCAGGCCGAGCAGCACTACGACGACGGCGTGAACCCACGCCGGGTGTACCACGAGCTGAACAAGCGCCTCCCGGCCGGTGCGATCGTCACCGCCGACGCCGGCACGACCGCCGACTGGTACGGGCAGCACATCCGGCTGCGCGACGGGATGCGCGGCGACCTCTCCGGACGGCTGGCGACCATGCTCGCCGCGATGCCGTACGCGGAGGCGGCGAAGTTCGCCTACCCGGACCGCACGGTCGTGTGCACGATCGGCGACGGCGCGTTCCAGATGCTCGGGATGAACGAGCTGATCACGATCAAGAAGTACCTCTCGCGCTGGTCCAACCCGACCTTCGTCGTGCTGGTGCTGCACAACGACGACCTCACCCAGGTCTCCTGGGAGATGCGCACGGAGGACGCCAATCCGGTCTGGTCGACCTCCCAGGACGTCGAGTCGGTCGACTACGCAGGCTGGGCGCAGCTCCTCGGCTTCCAGGGCATCACAGTCACCTCGGACCACCAGATCGAGGCGGCCTGGGATGCCGCGCTCGCACATCCCGGGGTGACACTCATCGACGCGCACACCAGCAAGAACGTGCCGCCGCTGCCGCCGCACATCACGCTCGAGTTCGCGAAGAACACCGGCCTCGCGCTGCTCAAGGGCGACCCGGACGGGCTGGGGGCGATCAAGGACTCGGCGACCTCGCTCATCACCGAGGGCGTCGAACGGGTGAAGGGCGCGTTGCACCGCGACAAGCGCGGCGACAGCGATGACCACTGACGGGCAGGTGCGGGTGCGCTCGCTCCGGGCCGACGCCTACACGGTGCCCACCGCGACCGAGGACCGGAAGCGGCCGGAGAGCGACGGGACCATCCGCTGGGACAGCACCGGCGTCCTGGTCGTGACACTGGAGGCGGGTGGCGCCACCGGGCTCGGCTACGCGTACACGGCCCCCGCGAGCCTCCAAGTCGTCCAGGACGTGCTCTGGGCCGTCATCGCGAACGCCGACCCGTTCGACACCGAGCACCTGTTCTGGGAGATGGCGCGGGCCACCCGCAACATCGGCTGGGCCGGCGTGAGCGCGGGTGCGATCGCGGCCGTCGACATCGCGCTCCACGATCTGAAAGCGCGCCTCTGCGGGATCTCGTTGACGCAGCTTCTGGGTGGCGCGCACGCGAGCGTCGAGGCCTATGGAAGCGGAGGTTTCACGGACTACACCGACGGCGAGCTGACCGACCAGCTTGGTTCGTGGGCCGCTCAGGGCTTCCGCTCGGTGAAGATGAAAGTCGGCTCCAACCCGGCCGACGATCCGCGTCGGGTGGCGCTGGCCCGCGAGGCCATCGGCACCGGCGTCGAGCTCTTCGTCGACGCCAACGGGGCGTACGAACGCAAGCAGGCCCTCCAACTCGCCGAGTCATTCACCGAGCACGGCGTCACCTGGTTCGAAGAGCCGGTATCCAGCCAGGACCGTCAGGGACTCCGACTGTTGCGCGACCGGATGCCCGCGTCGATCCGCGTCGCGGCCGGTGAGTACGGGTACACACCTGCCGACTTCCGCGACCTTCTCATCGACGGCTGCGTCGACGTTCTCCAGGCCGATGCCACGCGCTGCGGGATCACGGGCTTCGGGATCGCCGCCTCGCTCGCCACCGCGTTCGGCGTCCCGCTCTCCGCGCACACGGCTCCCGCTCTGCACGCCTCAGTCGCCGCAGCCCACCGACCGGCAATCAACGTCGAGTACTTCCACGACCACGCGAGGATCGAGGCTCGGTTCTTCGACGGGCTACCCGTGCTGGACCATGGCGAACTCAAGCCGGACCTCTCCGCGCCCGGCCACGGGTTGACTTTGCGCGAACCCGACATCGACGCCCATCGCGTGCAAACCTTCGCGGTGGACGTCAACTGATTGACCCACAATGCTACGCATCCACAATCAGTTCCGTGCGCAAAGGGTGGCCCGAGCATTGCACCCGTTTCCTCCCAGGGGAACGATGGAGCGATGACTCAGACGCCGGAGCCGGAGGACATCGATCCCGAGGACGGACGCACGGAGTCCGCAACACAGCGCGCGGACCGCAACTGGAACGAGATCCTGCAGGAGCTTCGGGTCACCCAAACGGGCACTCAACTCATCAGCGGCTTCCTGCTCGCGATCGCTTTCCAGCAGAGGTTCAGCACGCTTGACGCATTCCAAGTCGACGTCTACCTGGTTCTCGTCCTCCTTGCCGCCAGCAGCACCGCGCTCGGACTTGCACCGGTAGCGCTGCACCGCCAACTGTTCCGGCACCACGAGAAGTCTCAGACGGTCGCCATCGCGGACCGGATGTTAAAGATCACGCTCGCCCTCGTGGCTCTGTTGACCTCCGGCGTCGTATTCTTCGTCTTCGACGTGACGCTCGGCCTCACAGCTGCCATAGTCACGGGAGTCGGAATCCTTGTCGCGCTCGTGCTCCTTCTGGTGTTCTTCCCTGCGATCGTACTCAGACGACTCCGCGGCACCAGGTCCTGACGCCAGGCCTCACCGGGTGTTGGCGCCTTCCCGGCACGAGCGAGCCCGAGGTGCTCACGCGCTTTGCGCGCCTGGCCGCGCTACGCCCACCTGGTCGGCGACGCACGGCCGAACCTGGGAAACCCCTCCATTGGGGGACAATCTCCCATCTGGATCTTGACGGGCTCCGGACAACCCCTGACGGCCGGAACCATTCCGGCCGCACAACGCAAGGGAGTTCGGAATGAACAACGTCACCAAGCGCGTCGGGATCCTGGGCGGAGCGGCTGTCGTCGCCTCCGGTCTGATCGTGGGAGGTCTCGCCCTTCCGGCGAACGCGGAGACGACCAACACCGACACCGCACCCGCCACGACCACGGCCGTGGCGCCGCACACGCTCGACTACCTGAGCGTGTCGGACATCCTGCACAGCGTTTCCGCTCCGGTCACGGTCGGCCCCGTCGTTCAGGGCCCCGTCGCGAGCGGCAACGCGAGTGGCAACACCGTCGGACCGGTCGCGAGCGGCGACCCGGTCGCCAGCGGCAACCAGGCCAACGGAAACTCCGTCGGCAGCAATGACTCGACCCCGGTCGGCAGCGGCAACACCACCCCGGTCGGCTCGGGCAACGACACCTCTGCCGGCAACGGCACGGGCGTCTCGGCTCCGGTCGGCTCCGGCAACACGACCGGCACGTCGCTGAGCAACCTCGGCGCGTCTGTGACCGACTCGGTCAACAGCGCTGTGAGCGACGCTCTCAAGGGCCTCAACGGCACCAGCGGGACGCTGGGTCGCTGACTGAGCTGCAGCACGACAAAGAATGCTTCGGCGCCCTGGCCATTGGTCGGGGCGCCGAAGCGTTATCCGGATGGAACCGGCGGAACTCACATCGCCGCTCCGGATCGTCACCCGTCAGTGATGATGGACAGTCACCGCCACGACGCCGGCATCCGTGAGCCCAAGGGCCGGGATGGTAATCGCACACACGACAACAGCGCTGAGGGCGAGAGCGACCACGAATCGCAGGGCGCCCGTGGCTTGAACGGCTGCGCGCCTGCGCCGAATCACAACCGCAACAGTTCCCGCGATCGCAAGATCGAGTGACGATGCGACGCCCATCGGTTGCAGCGGCAACGCCACGACAGTTCCGGACGATGCCGTCGCTGCGACCACCACCAGCGTCGCCCACAGCACGATCGGCACAAGCGCAAGTGCAGGGACGAGACGGAACAGCGGCGGCCGGTCGAGAGCCAGCGTCGCTGCCGCCCAGCCAAGCTCGACGAGCGCTGTGCACAGAAGCAGCCCCGACACGACGAAAGGTGCGCTGGGAGCCAAAGCTGCATGAAGCAGCCCGGCCCCCAGCGCGGCCACGGCGAGGAACGCCCGTGTCGTGGGAGCCACCCCGGGAGCACGCTCGGCCCGAATCCGAGCGGTCCGCGACTCCTCCACGATCGCTGCGCTTCCGTACATCCTGCTCATGGGAGAGCCGTGGCCCGTATCGGTCAGACAGTGGCCGAGCGGGAACGCACGGTCCGCTCGGCACCGAGACCGACACCGAGGAGCACGATGGCGCTCACCAAGTGGAGGAAGTGGTCCGGGGTGTTCAGCGCGAGGATGTTCGCCCCGGTCCCGACCAGGAAGAAGCCGACGATACCCAGCAGTAGGTACACAGCTCCAATGGTGGTGTTGGCCGCCTTCGCAGCGGCCACGCGGGTCAGGCCTGCGACAAGCAGCACGGCACCCACGAGCAGGTGGACGACGTTGTGCAGCGGGTTGACCTCGAAGATGCCGAGAAGCAGCCCGCCCTGGGTGGCCACAAAGCCGACGCCGCCCGTGAAGGCGAAACCGAGCAGGCCGACAAGTAGATAGACCGCGCCGAAGATCGTCGCTACCAGGCGATTAGGTGACGTGCGCATTCGTTGTTCCCCTCCGGTGACGAGGGCACGATCGTGCGCCTCGATTGTTATCCCGAAGGGTGGACCTGGTTGAGCCGACAAGGGAGCCCCTTGTAAATGTCTGAATTTCTGCTGTATGCGACCCGGAACCTCAGTAGCTCAACTCATCGACGCTTCGCGACGCTTGCTAACGGAGGTCTAGCTAACTCGGAGAAGGGCACCAAAGACGAGGCCAAGGAAGACGACAACCAGAGAACAAGAGATCAAAGAATAAACAAGCGAGAAGGAACGGCAAGGGGGAACGGATGAAGGGAAGAAGCATGAGTAGCCAAGAGCAATGCACGCAGGCACTTAAGTGGAACGGCTTTGTTATGTCTCAGGACATCGGTGACGAATCTGCCTCAGGACATCGGTGACACTAGGGCCCTGTTTGGTGGTGACACTTCTCCTCGATCTTTGAGGCATGAGCCGTGTCGAACCCGTTGATCCCCGTGTCCGTCTCGCGATCACCCAGTGGCCACCGGATGCACCGCGGGGGTCGGTGACCACCTTCTGCGCCGAGCACGGCATCTCCCGAAAGACCTTCTACGCGATCCGGAAACGCGCCATCGAAGACGGCCCCGCCGCCGCGCTCGAACCCCGGTCCCGGCGCCCTCGGGCCAGCCCCGCGAAGATCACCGAGGAGATCAAACAGCAGGCCATCCAAGTTCGGGCGGCGCTAGAACAGTCGGGCCTGGACCACGGCCCGATCAGCGTCCACGACCGGATGCAGCTGCTGCGGATCACCCCGGTCCCGGCGGTGTCCTCTCTGGCTCGGATCTTCCGCGACGCGGGCGTTGCCCGCCTCGAACCACGGAAACGCCCACGGGCCTCCTACCGCCGGTTCGTCTATCCGGCACCGAACGCGTGCTGGCAGATCGACGCCACCGAATACGTCCTCACCGAGGGACGCAAGTGCGTCATCTTCCAGCTCATCGACGACCACTCCCGCCTCGCCGTCGCCTCCCACGTCGCCTGGACCGAGAGCTCCCAAGACGCGATCACCGTGGTCGCCAAAGCGATCCGGCTCCACGGTGTTCCCCAACGCCTGCTCTCGGACAACGGGATGGCCCTCAACCCCTCCCGCCGTGGTTTCGCCGGCCAACTGACCACCTACCTCGCCTCCTACGGCGTCGAGGCGATCACCGGCAAACCGTTCAAGCCGACCACCCAAGGCAAGAACGAACGCTTCCACCAAACCCTGTTCCGCTACCTCGACAAGCAGCCCATCGCCGCCACCCTCGCCCAGCTGCAGGAGCAGGTCGATGCGTTCGACATCATCTACAACACCCAACGACCCCACCAAGCCCTCCCCGGACGGATCACCCCGCACCAGGCCTGGCAAACCACCCAGAAAGCCGAATCACCCAGGCCGCCCGCGCACGACTCCCGACTCGGCCGCCGTGACGACGGCATCCGCGTCAAACTCGTCGACCGCGGCGGCAGCGTCGAGTTCCACGGCATCCGCTTCGGCATCAGCCGCGACTACAGCAAGAAACGAATCGCGATCCTCGACACCGGCCCCACCATCATGTTCTTCGACCTCGACGGCACCCTCATCATCGAACAACCCTGGCCCTCACCCGGCGTCAAATACGTCTCCAACGGCCGACCCCGCGGCCGCCGCCCCAACCCACGACCAGACGAACCGTCACCGATGTCCTGAGACACCAACCGCTACCGATGTCCTGAGACACTTCCGCTTCCGATGTCCTGAGACAAGACATAAGTGGAACGGCTTGAAGTGTACGGTCGTACATAAGGGTGTACGATCGTACGCATGGTGACCAACTTCTTCGAGGGTGACCCTCGGACGAACCGTGAGCGGATGCTTGCTGGCGACCTCTATCTCGGTGGTGAGGACCCGGAGAGCGCGAAGATCGGCCAGCGCGCGGTCCAACTGGCGGACGCATATCATCGGGCCGCTATCGCGGACGAGGCGGCCGCTCGTCCTCTGCTTGCGGAGCTCGTCGGCTCCCTTGGTGAGGGCGCGTTCGTGAAGCCCCCGCTCTACGTCGACTATGGCGAGAACATTCACATCGGTGCCGGTACGTTCATCAACTACAACCTCACCGCGCTCGATGTCGCGACCATCACGATCGGCCGCGACTGCATGATCGGCCCCGGCGTGCAGTTGCTCACGCCCACCCACCCGATCGATCCCGAACTGCGACGAGCGCACCTGGAGGCTGCCCTCCCGATCGTGATCGGCGACAACGTCTGGCTCGGCGGTGGCGTCATCGTCTGCCCCGGAGTCACGATCGGCGATGACACCGTCATCGGCGCCGGTTCGGTCGTGACCCGCGACATCCCCGCCGGCGTCGTCGCCGTGGGTAGTCCTGCCCGTGTCGTCCGATCGGTTCGGGCCGGGGAATGAGCGCAGCCGCGGCAACAGCGAGCGTTCGGCGGTTCGACCCGGATCGGCGCGATCGGATCATTGACGCGTGCCTGGACGTGATCGCCGCTGAGGGCGTTACCGGCACCTCCCACCGGAAGGTTGCGGCCGTCGCGAGGGTGCCGCTCGGGTCGATGACCTATCACTTCTCCGGGATGGAAGACCTGCTGTTCGAGGCGTTCACCCGCTTCGCCGACCGCTCAAGCGACACCTTCACGAAACGCATGCGCGACGCGGAGACACTCGCACAAGCTCAGGAGGTGATCGCTGACCTGATCAACGAGGACGTCAGCAGCGACCCGCGCGATCTGGTGATCACGCATGAGCTGTATACGCTCGCCGCACGTGAACCCCGCTTCCGGACGATCACGCAGCACTGGATGGGCCGCAGCCGGGAGGCGCTCGGACTGCACTTCGATCCAGCCACCGCGAGGATTCTCGACGCACTCATCGAGGGCCTCACCTTGCACCGCGCGTTCGACGCGGAAGCCGATCTCAGCCTCGCGATGGATGCGGTCAGACGCGTCACCCTCCAGCGCATCTAGCCAGCACCCACCTCGATTGGGGCCCTTCATGACCGATCAGAATCCAGCGCCCACCCCATCAGAGCCGTGGTGGCGGAGCGCCGTGATCTATCAGGTGTATCCGCGGTCGTTCGCGGACGGCAATGGTGACGGCACGGGCGACCTCCCCGGCATCACCCAGCACCTGCCCTACCTGCGCGACCTCGGCGTCGACGCCATCTGGATCTCCCCGTTCTACCCGTCCCCGCAAGCGGACGGCGGATACGACGTCGCAGACTACTTCGACGTCGACCCCCTGTTCGGCACACTCGACGACGCCGACACGCTCATCAACGCTGCCCACGAGCTCGGCATCCGGGTAATTGTCGACGTCGTCCCCAACCACACCAGCGACGAGCACCCCTGGTTCCAGGCCGCACTCACCGCCGCACCCGGCTCACCCGAACGCGACCGCTACATCTTTCGCGACGGCGAGACGATCCCGAACAACTGGCCGGCCGACTTCGGCGGCCCCGCCTGGACACAACTCCCCGACGGGCAGTGGTACCTGCACCTGTTCGACCCCAAGCAGCCCGACCTGAACTGGAACAATCCCGACGTGCGGGCCATGTTCCTCGATGTCATCCGATTCTGGCTCGACCACGGCGTCGACGGCTTCCGCGTCGACGTCGCCAACGCCCTGGTCAAGGCACCCGATCTGCCCGACTTCGAGGGCGACTTCGCCGACATCGTCTCCCTCCGCATCCCCACCAACAGCGCACCGTTCTACGACCAGGACGGTGTCCACGAGATCTGGCGCGAGTGGCGCACGCTGATCGACACCTACCCGGGCGAGCGGATCCTGGTCGCCGAGGCATGGGTGAACCCGCCCGAACGACTGGCCCTGTATGTGCGACCGGATGAGTTCCATCAAGCGTTCAACTTCGCGTTCTTGCTCACCTCCTGGGACGCACCCGACCTACGCCATGCGATCGCTGTGTCGCTCAGCTCCAACGGCAGCGTCGGCGCACCCTCCACCTGGGTCCTCTCCAACCATGATGTCGTCCGCCACGCCACCCGACTCGGATTCCCCGGCGGCCACACCTCCCCCTGGCTGGAAGCCGACTACGAAACACCCGATCCCGTCCTCGGCCTCCGAAGAGCCCGCGCCGCCACCACCCTGATGCTCGCACTGCCCGGCAGCGCCTACCTCTACTACGGCGAAGAACTCGGCCTACCCGAAGTCCTCGACCTCCCCGCCGACGCACGACAAGACCCCACATTTGCACGCACCAACGGTGCCGTCATCGGACGAGACGGCGCCCGCGTCCCGATGCCCTGGAACCCAGAGCCACCCGCCTACGGATTCAGCAGCGACCACCCCACCCACGCGCCCTGGCTACCGCAGCCGACAACATACGCACACCTCGCAGCATCGACCCAGACCGGAGATCCCGAGTCGACGCTCGAGCTCTACCGCACGCTCCTCCGCCATCGCCGTACACGACAGCTCGGCGCCGGAACACTTCACCCCGTGCCACTCGGCGACGACCTGATCACGTTCGACGTCACCCACGACAACGCTTCGACACGCGTCGTTCTCAACCTCGGTTCCCACCCCTGGCAGATCCCATCAACCGCTGCAATACTCGCCCACTCCGAGGGTCGCATCAGCGACGTGCTCCTCACCGACGAGGCAGTCTGGCTAGACCTCAGCAACTAGCGACGCGGCCTGCGGCAAAGTCCCTACCCGGATCCAATCGATGCACTCGCGGCCTGTATCTGTGGCGTAGCTTGCACGGCTGTTCCTAAGTTCTTCTTCTTCCCGTTCCGGCAGCCGATCATAGCCAGCTCCACCAGCTCCGTTCCCTCCACGCGCTATTTGCAGACTCCACTCGCTGCGCTCCCTGCGCTTAGCAACCACTCCCTCCGGGCACTGCGCTGCCTCCACCCGCTCTCGATCTTCGTGCCGGAACGGCAAGACAACGATCGACCCCAAGGGAGTGAGCGGGATGCGGGTATTCATCATCGACACCAGCAACATGGCGCCGGAACTACAAGGCGGACTCATCGGCGTAGAAGGCTCCCTAAACCCGACCGCGGCGGAGAAGCATGAGTGCCTAGAAACCGTCAGCACGTTCATGATGGATGGTTGGGCGATCGCCGCCAACCCGCGCACCCCGATCGGCTGGCTCGCCGCGCTCACCGCCGAGGCCGCATGTGTGCCCTTCGTCAACATCGCCGCAATCGTCAGGTCAGCCCCTGAACCGGCACGGTAGGTCCCGACGAATTTCGGATTTGCGCGTCAATTCGGTCTTGGAGACACAACGTGTAGGTATGAGAGCTTTGGCTTCGGGGATAGCGCCGTGGCGCGCCTCGCCATTGATACTTCCTGGCGGCCCGCCGCATCCGCTCGTCGACGGCGGCTGTGCCCCGGGCTAACCTCTGCCGCCTTGCAACCGAAGACGCTGAGCCGCTACCGGTTCGAGTTTGCGTCGGTGGTTAGACGGACAATGGCCCCGCGGTCCCCGGCACGGTTCAAAACGGAGAAGCGGCCCGATTCTGATGAATATCTAGCGGGTTTCGGACATTTGGGCTGTTTGCGCGCCAAAACCGGCTTCGAACCGGAAGTTCTAAGTAGAAGGACGTTTTCTCGAATGGACAAGACTGTCCAGTTTCGAGAAGCCCGAGAACAGGTCAGAGGGAGGTGAGTGCAGGTGCGAGGCGGAGTAGCCCGATGGAAGCGAGGACAGCAGTCCCACGGGGTCAGCCAAGCGGTCAACTACGTGTTCAGCGGTGTCTGTGACGCCACCCTCACCGCCAAAACGGCAGACGGGGTGATCGCCGCCGCCGGCTACGCCGACGCCGTGATGACCCGGTACATCGTGGAGAACGGTGCCATCCGCGACGACCTCCTCACCCGCGACCAGCTCAAAGCCTGGGTCGACGGGCTGGACCCACTCACCGGGAAGCGGCGTGGCCGGGACTTCGAGTCGCCTGCCGCGGATTTGATTCTGGATGCGACGATTAACGCGCCGAAGTCGTTCTCGATCGCCGCCATGCTCGACCCCGACCTGGCGGCAGCGTATGAGGACCTCCAAGACCGGCTCCGTGACCGGATTGTGAAGCTCTGGCAGTCCGAGCTCAACGCCCGCCGCGGCAAAGGCGGCGCGATCCGCGAAGACCTGGCCCGGATCGAGGTCGTCGAGCTCCGGCATGAGCGCTCTCGCTCCCTGGACCCGCACAAGCACCGCCACCTGTGGCTGAACGTCAAAGTCCAAGGCGTGGACGGCAAGTGGTCCAACATCGACACCCGTGTCGCGTTGCGGTTCCAGAACGTCATCAACGCCGAAGGCGACCTCGCCACCCGCACCGACCCGGCATGGATCGGGGCACTCGCAGCCAAGGGGTTCACCCTCAATGCGGACGGCGAGATCACAGAATTGCGGCATCTGGTGCGGCCGCTGTCGAAACGATCCGCGCAGATCGAAGCCAACAAGGTCGTCCGCACCGCCTGGTGGAAGCAGCAGCACCCAGGACAGGAACCTTCCCATGATGTGCTGAGCCAGATCGACCGGTGGGCGTGGGCCGCCGGCCGACCCAACAAGCCCGGCAACCTGGACGAAGACGACTGGGCCGAGGTCATACGTCAGGAACTGTGGACGGCTGATCCGACGATGGGTCAAGTACGCGCCCCTGCCCCCCTTTCCGCCGTCTCTATCGAGGACCTAGATGTGGAGCTTCTTGCGGCCAGAGCGATCGTTGATGCTGATGCCCGCTCGACGGGAACGGGCGGCCGTTTCAGCGACATGGACATCCGTGGCGGCGCCATTCGCGCGATCGCAGCCACAGGCGTTCTGGCGGAGCGAAGTGAGCTCGCCGCAACTGTAGATGTTGTCGCAGAGACGGCTGCTCGCACCTACACGGTGACGCTTCTGAACGAATCTGATACGCCGAAGCACATCAAGCATCGAATGGCCACCTCGACCGTTGTTGTGAAGGCGACCCTTGCGAATCGGATCGACGCGATGGCGGCGCCGGGGGATGCGATCTCGACCACGGAGATTAACGCGATCGCTCATGCACTCGACCCTGAGCGCGTCCTCGATGGTGACCAGACCGACGGTGCAGCCGCACTCGCCGGAACAGCCTCAATCGTCTCTATCACCGGCGCCGCGGGAACGGGCAAAACAACGATGCTCAAGGTCGCCGGCGCAGCACTTCGCCGACGAGGCCGAAACATGATCATCGTCGCTCCCACCAAAAAGGCCTCCACCGTTGCTGGCCGCGAAACCAACAGCGCCGCCACCTCTCTCCACCAGCTCCTCCATGACTACGGGTGGCGTTGGACAACTACCACCTCTGGTAGCACCGAATGGACGCGGGTGCTTCCCGGGACAATCGATCCGACTACCGGTGCCAGCTATCGCGGTCCTCGAATCTCGATTCGGCCTGGCGACAGGATCGTCGTCGATGAGGCCGGCATGCTCGACCTCGAAGCAGCGACGGCGTTCATGGATGTCGTCGAACGCACCCGGGCAACCATCGCGGTCGTCGGCGACGACTATCAGGCTCTCCCCGTCGGACACTCCGGCGCCATGGCCTTGTTCCGATCTGCATCATTCGGGCGGATCGAACTCACGAACATCCACCGATTCCGCGACACAGATTGGGCCGATCTCACCTTGCGGCTTCGAGACGCCGACGGCGCTGAAGAAGGCCGGCGGATCGCTGCGGAGTTGATCGAAACCGGACACGTGGCATCCGTCACCACCGAGGTTGAAGCGCGGCAAAGAATGGTCGATGGCTGGTTCGATGCGGCCCGGCACGGGCAGACGATCGCCCTTGTCACCGCTACCCATGCCGAAGCGCAGCAAGTCAACGAAAGCATCCAGAGTCAGCGAATCGCGTCCGGTGCACTGACCGCCATGCACCAGGTGCTTTGCCAGTCCGAACAGCCATGTTTCGTGGGCGATGTCGTCCAGACTCGACGCAACGACAGCACCTCTGGAGTGGAAAACCGTCAAACCTGGACCATCAAGAGCATCACCAAAGACCACGTGCTCCTGGCCAGCCTCACCGACTCGTCCCACCTAAAGAAGATCACGCACGAGTACGCCGCCTCGCACCTGCATCTCGGCTACGCCAGCACCGTATACGGCGTCCAAGGAGAAACCACCGAGCGATCCATCGTCGGCCCCGGCGTCGACGCGGCTGGCCTCTACGTCGGTCTCACCCGCGGACGCGGGAGAAACGAAGCGATCGTCATCGCAGGAACGATACGCGCCGCAATCTCCGAATTGGCGGACACCATGCAGCGCCAGCCGCGAGAAGAGACGCTCGAGAAGTCCCGGATCGCCGCCCGCCGTGAACTGGCCCGCGCATCCCGTAGCGACCCGACCCGAGATTCGGCCACGACCGAAGCCTCCTCGCTGTACCTGCGTCTCTGACCTGACCGCACCGCTACCCTGACACCAAGCCCGAGGCCAAGATGTTGAGCCCGGGCCGGCTCGCGCCCGCCAACGTCGCGTCGACCGCGTGGTACCAGAGGACCGCCACGCCAAGCTCATCTGCTCGCTGCTGCCCCACCGGCCGAACGCCCCCGCGTACGAAGATCAACGCCTGCCGGCCATCGGAGGCGGCAAGCCGCGCAGCGTTCTCAACGGCATCGACATCCAGATTTCCCCGTCGATTGTCGACCCAGGCGAGATAACGAGAACTGTAGAGATCGCAGAGTTGACGTGCAGGATCTTGCGCGACGACGGTGTCCACCGCGCCGAGGTAGATCATCCATTCGCGGCACAACTCGACCGCTTCATCGGCAGAGACACCAAACGGCCTCGGCGCCGGAGGCTCACGTTCCACCCCACCAGTCTGCCCGACGCCACGGTCAACCGAACTGACGCACTAGCTTTCGTGACAATTGAAGCCGACCTCGGGAAGTCTGACACGACACTGGCATCGTTAGATCCTCCCAATATTGTTGAGCGGTCTCGGCCCGTGCATGCTGTGAAGCTACGGCCAGAAATCCCAAAGCGGTGAGTAAACGGTGAGTTTGGCCAAAAACCATTGAGCGGGTAGTCTGGGCCGAAGCCTTACATCCCAGTGATTTACTGGGATTCCCGGCCACGCGAGTGTAGTTCAATGGTAGAACTTCAGCTTCCCAAGCTGATAGCGCGGGTTCGATTCCCGTCACTCGCTCCGCGTGTGGCTTCTCATGGCACCCTAGGTGTCGATTCAACGTGAAACCTGCGAATCGAAAGCAACGTGTGCGAACGAAAGCTTCGTTTGCGAATCTTCCCTCCATGCTTGGGCAAATGGTCGCCCATCTTTGTGATGCTTGGCGCGGCTCAAGTTTGTAACCGACCGTTCAGGGCGGAGCTCACACTTCGACCATCGGCCCGCGCCGGCCAAATCTGTTGGCGTGTCTAGAGGATTCGATTTACTCTCGATTCGAACATATGTTCCGAACCTAACTTCGAAGGACGGGAACGAAAATGAGCACGATTCATGCAAACGAATTCGTGTCGGTCTGGGTCGATGGTGGCCGACCAGTTCGAATGATTTGGCGCGGGACACGTTATCTAGTGACCGATCTTCCAACGCCGCTGTATCGGCGGTTCGACCATGACGCACTGAAACACCCCACAGAGCGTGTCATCGGGTGGCGGTTCCAGGGCCGTAGTGCCGCCGACGGAGAAAAGAGGGTGTTTGACGTCCGTCAGATCGCCGACGGCCGGCGGGAATTGGCCGGCGTCTACGCGTGAGCCAAAAGCGCTATGAGCTTGGGAATCCCGACCTCAAGGCCGAATCCGAAGCACGGGATCGACGGCCCAAACCCGTGAGTCTGCCCGACTCGCTCGTCAGGCGGACGGGCCGGCGGCAGGATGAGCAACGCCCTGTGCGCGTGCGCGCGATCGTCCCGGTCCGAGTGGCATACTCGGACGTCATCGAAGTCGATGCCGATGTCATCGCCTCGACACGGGGCGGCGCCGTCCTGGTTCGATTCGTACCCGCTGGTGAACGGCATGAGGAATATGTCTGGTTGTGGGCCAATGCCGTCCGCAGGGTCGGATACTTGGAGTGATGTCGGACCGACTCGGTATGCAACCCGGGAATGGGTTCGGACCCGCAGCTTAAAGGAAGCCGGACGTGGTCTCGGGAGATGGATCCCTCATCAAACCAGGCGAGTGGCCAATCCAAGTCAGTCGGGATCAGCTCGCCTCTTCCTCCGGATCCGCATCGGCAGCAGCAGGTGAGTCGGTTGCCCATGTTGGTTTCACAGGATTATCGCCCGAGGCGTAGTGCGTGGTGTTCCAGCCGCTGGCCGTCCGCACGGCGATGTCTGTTGCTTCCGGTGCCGCGTCCATTCGAGCGACGTGGTAGCGGGCAACCTTGGTGACGTTCTTCGACGTCGCGATCATCGACGTCGCTGACACGTTGCAGATCGAGGAGTCGCCCCCGCTCGGGTACATTTCTTGGACGACTCCCTGCGGCACCCATCGGCCCCCAAGTTCGGCACTTTCGGAGGCAGCGGCGGTTCCATCGATCGCTGCGATGAATCCGCGGGACCAACGCTTGTCAGCGCGCGCTTCAGCAACTGGGCGTGGGGCGTCGACCACGATGATTGTCATAGTGTAGCCAGCAGCCTCCAGCTCCTCAGCCAGTTTTGCGGCCGAAATTGGGTTCCCCAGGGTCCCGTCGATGATGATGGATTCGCCTTCCGCGATTGCGACGGCGCGTGCGCGTTTGACGAGTTGGGAGGATTCCTCGTGGACGAGTGCCGCCTTCTCGCGCGGCCACACCTTCTCGCCGCTTCTCGCGGCATCGACGGCCTCTTGCGGAGCGAGATGCCCGTCGATGGATCCGTCCGCGATTGCTTCGGCCAGCAGGTAGTCCTTGAATCGATCGGCGTCGAGGATCCGCCATTCATCCTCAGTCGATGCTTGCTCCTTCAGGATCATACGGAGGACGGTGGACTTGCCGCTGCCGGGAGGACCGGCCAGTATGATCGCCTCCCTAACCTTTCGCACATTCGGTTTCTCGGCACGGAATCGGGCGAGGATGCTGTCGAGAGTGCGCTGTCTTGACGCACGCGGGAGCCCAATCGTTGCGCGGTACCAGCTGGAGTTGTTGATACTGGCGGCCGCCGTGTCGGCTCCGATCACCCCGCCAGGCTTCGTGAGCTCCGTGAGGATTGTGCGATGGGAGGCGACCTTGGCCTCCCGTTCGGCAACGTTCACCGCCGGGCGTGGGCCGGTTGTTCGAGTGATATGAGAGTGGTGTACACAGTCGCGTGCTCTGTGAGCTCTGTTTGAGGGTCGCTGGTTGGGGGTGGAGCAGCTGCCTTCCGCTCAAGGGCATCAGCGATCTCGTCGTAAAGATCGTCGTCGAGCAGTCCGGCCGAGTGCGCCGCGATGAGATCGTCGAACGACCCGTTCACCGTTGCTAGCACATCATCCTGCTCGCCCCGAGTACGGCTATTCCAACTTCGATAGGGCCACGACGAAAGCAGATAGACCACTTGATCCCTCGTCAGCTGCCCGCGCGAATAGCGAAGCGCGGCCTCGTAGGGGGACGCCATCACCCTCCCGATTGAAGGAGGAAGACCCAACTGTTCGGCGAGCGCCTGAATTTGATTGCCTGAGGCTCCGGCTTCCCACTGGGCCTGCAGCTTTCGCCCGCGCGCAGCCCACCGAGAAACATTCGCTTGCGAGGTGTGAAGCACGTTCGCGACAGCCGCCTGAGAGGGCGCCTCCTCCACAGCGTCAGCGACGGTGCGGTACCAATCCTCTTCGCCGACTCGGCGGTGGGCGGCCGCCGCGTACAGCCGGGACCGCCAGGAAGTTGCCACAGTGGATCACCTCAACTCTTGGTCTATACAATATTGTAAGCCCGCCGGATGTGAGAGGTCTAGCCCACAGGAAAAGGGCGACGGCCATGGCCCCAACCGGCCGCCTCAGCCGGACCGCTCCGGTGAACCTGGGCTGGCTGTACGCTGGCGGACATGAGCGGTAGGTTCGCGACCCGCGATCGCGTGAAGACCATCGGCGTCGTCAAGGTGACTGAGCACCAGGTCGCCAGGTCTATATCGCAGGAACAGCGGTCTCAACCGCTTGGGCTGGCCGCATCATGACCCGGGCGAAGGCTCCGACACTGCGGGAAGGGGTGTCCGCCGAGCACGCAGCGCGCCTCCTTCGTGAAGCCGCGCGCGAAGCCGGCAACGTCGCCGGCCGACTCTCGGCCGCCTCGCACTCGGATCAGGACTACCTCGATTGGGCGCATACCCAAGCGAGTCCGCTCGCCTCGGTGCTGCCTCCTGTCGAAATGGATCGGCTGCTTTTCACCCGGCGCTACTGGGCGACCTACGAAAACGCAACCGTTCAGGGCAATCCGTACCACGTCCGGGCGATCTCGCAGGAGCTCGGCGACCGCCAGGCCGAACTCACGGCAGCCGCCGACGCGCTAGACGAGGTGATTGCGGAATGGGCCTACAAGGATGCCGAAGGCGCAGCCCCGGCCCGCTGGCACGCCCTAGTGCTGGACACGAACGTGCTCGAACTTCACCATCACCACCTCAGCGAACTGAACTGGTGGCAGAGGCTTGAGCTCCCAGAGGGTGGTCTCCGTCTGATCATTCCGTCGGTCGTCCGCGACGAACTCGATGCTCACAAGCTCACGAGCAACCAGCCGTTGATCAACAGGGTGAAGGTCGAGCAGCGCAAGCAGGCGAGTCTGGCGCTGCGCTATCTGAACCGCACTGTCCCCCAAGGTAAGCACGGCGCTGAATTGGACACACCCGTCCGTTCGCGGTTGGGGCTCGATCTGCAGGTTGATGAACTCGATCACCGCCGGCTGCCGTCGCCCGACAACGAGATCGTCGCACGCGCCCTCGATCTCGTGCCGTTCGCTCAGCGAGTCTATTTGGCCAGCTACGACAACAACATCCGCTCCACCGCCGAGCTCTACGGCCTCACGACCCTGCGCCTGGACTACGCCGACGTCGACGAGGCGGATGTGCAAGCGAGCATGGGGCGTTGACTCGTAACTCAGGATGCGGCAAGCTGCGGCCCCGCGGACGGATGGTCGGCAGTACGCTCACGAGCATGTGCGGCAGGCTCGCGGTGGATGATCGCGTGAAGACGATCGTCGGCGATCAAGCCTTCGTCAACGAAGCTATCCGCGCTGGCGTCGCCGAAGCGTCTACGCTGCGTTTCGACCGGGTGGCCGCGTTCAATGTGACCGACAACGGCCCGCAGCTGACTGAACACGCGTGCGTCGCATGACGACCGAGGAGGACCCCTCGCCCGATGAGCGGGGGCGCGTGTACGCCATGCACCTGCAGTCGCTTGTCCCAGGATCCTCGACTGCATTCGCCGAATCGACACGGACCCTGGACATCGCTACACAACTCCAGGGTGTTGGCTGGCAAGCCCCGTTAGCCGAATTCCAAGCCACAATGAAGGGTGTACCGCGCGGCCTCGGGCACGCGCTCCTCAGTCGTATCGCGGCGACGGGTGAGCAGCTATCGCTCGCGTGGACGGCGCTCTCAGATGCGCGGCGCTGGCTGCAACCTGGAGTCGACGCGAGCACAGCGGCCATGGGGGGTCGCGCGCTGGCTGAGACTGCCGGGTACTTCATGATTGCTGCCGGCCACGGGCTCGCCAACGCGACGCTACGGGTTCTCCTGCTCAACGAAAATGCGCGCGAGGCCGCCGGTGGCATCTCAGGCATCATTGTGGGCGACCCCTTCACCACCGAGACCCGTGGGTGGATCTCTCTTGAGCGAGACGCTGCGCGGAAGCTGCGCAGGTATGCTCGCGCCGCTGGCGGCGACGACGCGCTGCGCCTTGCCGAGGCCGTCGGAGAGCTCGCCAAAGATCCCGCCTGGCGCGAGCTCATCGACACCCGTCGGCGCGATTTCCACCAGCTGCGCCCGCAGAGCGTCTCCGGCGGCGTCAATCCGCACAACCCGTGGAAGCCGAACGGCAAGGAGGGAAGCGTCGTGCTCCGGGTCACGACGCGCCCGACAATGGAGCCGATCCCCGCGGCCGACGCGATCGCAATCGCCGACGCCGCTCTGGAGGCGATCACCACGGCGGCCGAGACGTGGCTCGAGGTCTGGCCCTACGCCCAGGCAGATGTCGGCGTGCCCATGCACAAACTTGATCGAGATCCGGATGCGCCACCACTCGGAACCTGAGCGCTGCATGGATGCCGACCACGCGCTCGCTTTTGTTCTGAACAATTCCAGTGCGGCGCTTCTGCGCGCCCCTCCAGCCGCGCAACACGGCAAGTCAGTTCAGGGCTCGCCCGTCCGTCGCCTGGCCGGATCGTTGCCTCTTCCTGTGTCGCCGAACGATTCGACGGTTGCGAATACGATTTCCGATGTTCTTAAAGTCACCCCAGGTCGTGGTGATCGGAAGTCCTGCCGCCTGAAGTGCTTTGTGTTCGGAATCCCTATTCGCGAGACCAATCAGGGCCATCACCCCAGAAGTAACGCCAAAGAGGACAGTTATCAGCCCGCCTAGCCATTGGGGGCCAGTTGTTTCATTGGCAAGCTCAATCCACCCCATTGCATTGAATAGGACGCAATAGGCGACCCCGAGCGCGATTAATGGAGATCGAATCCCGAGACCCTTGCCGCTCTGGACGAAGCGAGCCGCGTTGACTCGCGCGTCGTCCGCGAGCTCTCCGACCAGGACCAGGGTGGGGTCCGCGTCACCAAACTGCCGGGGCGCATTTCCGCCCGGTATGCGAGCCAGCTCCGCCGACAGCCGAAGGGATGCTTCTGCCCGATCAGCCAATCGCTTCCCTCTACTGACCCGCGTTGAGACCAGCGCGACGATCGAGATAACGATGGTGATTCCTTGCAAGACTGCACTAACGACGCCCACGTCGCATGAACCTTCCTACACATTGGCAATCGCTCGCCCAGGTCAAGCTTGAGGCGGGACTGCTACCGCCCACAGTGGTCTCGTGCTCAGTCCTTATCGGCTTCGTCGATCCGACCACCGGCAGCCGTAAGGCCACCGGTCAGGTCTGCGCCCTCCTGCAGATAGTCGCCAAAATCGCTGAAATCAGTTCCATCGCTGACATCGTCGAAATCAGTACCGTCGAAATCCGGTCGTCCCATGACTACCCTCCAAGAAGCTGAGCCGAAAACACTGTTGCAAGAGATGCGGCCGACAGAACTAGGGCCCCGAAACCTGCCCAAACCCAGGCGGCACGAGCTGTGAGGTCACCTTCGCGGCGAGCGATCGAATCCGACTTGACTCGCACGATTTCAGCTTCAACAGCTTGTGCAGTCTTGGTTGTGTCGAGAAACGAGTCCGTAAGGCGTCGCGCGACAATTCCGTAACGTCGACCCGGACGCAGGGCCACTGCGGCGCAAAGCAGCGCGAGTGACGCAAACACAAACGCTGCGATCCCGAACCATTGGAACCGAGTCCACAGCTGCGAGGTGGTCGCTGCGATAAGCACACCTGCGGACACGGCCAGAAAGGAGCCTTTGCTCGAAACGCTTAGCGTTCGCTCCCCGACGTCCGTGGTCAGGCGATCGAGTTCCTCGTTCAGAAGGCGGACACGATCAAACTTCCGGCGCGCCAGAGTTTCGCGTTCAGATGGACGGTCGCGCTTCACTGTTTCGCTCTCGCTGGGTGCCACAGCGATTTTCGGGGTCCCTCAACGCTCGCGGTCCCCTTACTCCGTGCGCATGCCACACTCGAAAGTCTTTTGCATTGAAGGCCACCAGGTCCAGCCCCCAAAGGGGGCGAAGCAGGGTCCGCGTTTGAGTGTCGCTAGCGACGGCGTTGAGTATCGACCGACCCGCCCGGCACTCGATCCCGTTGTTGCGGGAGCGGTGACCCTCATCTTCTGAACGGGCGGCCTACGGCGCAGCCGATTGGCGCTGCTCAAGCTTCGCCACGAGTGCACGAGCTTCTTCGATGAATTGATCAGCGCGCATGTGGATCTCCTGCGTCTTCTCGACCGCAAATGAGACCCAGCCCTCGGTTTGCGAGCTGGCGATGTTTGCGAAGACGTTGAAGGCACCCGAGAGTTGAGCGAACGTCTCCCTCATCTGATCGAGACCTGGCTCTATCTCGAAGTCACCGCGTCGTTGCTCAGCTACCTGCCACGCTGCGTCGACACGCTCAATGATCTGCGCTATCCGTTGCTGCGTGGTTTGCGACCCGACTATGACCTGCCAACCTGAAGTCGACGACCGCATTTCTCGAGCAAGGGCAACGTGTGGGTCCAAGATTGCTCTTATCCGCTCGTAGCGTTGCACAGCGGCAGCTCGCGCCTCTCGCTCAAATTCCGCTTGGCGAGCCAATGTGGCTTGCTGCGCGCTGAATTCAAGTGTGCGTCGTTGTTGACGGCCCCCAGCAATCACGGTCGCCACGACGCCGCAAAGTGCGACAGACGATGTGATCGAAGCGCCGATGATGATCGCCGCGCTCGTGTCCGTCATGCCGCGAGCGTACTGCCACCTCCCTTGAGAACCTCGGCCGACGCGGCCACAGGCTCTGCTCGCTGCTGAACGCAAGCCAGCGAGCTCCGCTGTAGCCCTAACCAAGAGAACAGCCACGCCGATTGGTTAATCGGACCCCGACGGTTAGGACCCGATGGCACAACAACTCCCCTGGGAAGCTCAGATGGCAGATCTGGAACGATTCGCCGCAGCAACCGGCGAACTTCCTCGCAGAAATGCGCGTCTTGACGCCGACCATGTCAATCCACGTGAAGATCGCCTCGCAAACTTCCTGTCCGCGCAACGGCGTCGTCGCGCGGTTCTGACGTCGGAGCAGATCGGGCGCATCGAGGCGCTTCCTGGATTCAGTTGGACTCCGCTCTCCGACGCCTGGGAGGCGAACGTCAGAGACTATGGCGCCTTCTATCTCAGCCACGGCCGTTTGCCCTCAGGTGCGAGCAAAGACCCCCGGGAGCGACGACTCGAGGCATGGGCAAGCGAGCAACGGGGATTGGCCCGCGGCGTCGAAGGGCGGAATCCGCCAACGCGGGAGCGCCTAGAGCAGCTCGGCGACATCCCTGGCTGGCGCTGGGACAACCCTGTGATCAACGATGTCGAAGACTCGCTGATTGCGGACCTCAGGCTTTTTGTGACCGAAACCGGTCGCGACCCGCGAAACGTGCGCGCTCGGTCCGGGAAGACGCTTACGCCTGAAGAGGCCGATGAGGGCCGGTTGCGGCGCTGGATCGATCGACTCGCCAAGCGTTCCAAGGCCGGCACGCTCGACGCCGAGCTCGAGAGCAAAGTGGTTGGTATTCTCGGGTCTCCCCTGGACTCCATCGGTCGAAATAAGAGGGCTGGCGCTCGCAATCCCAAGTAGGTGGCCAGAAGCCACTTTCGCTTATACAGCGCAACGGCGGCCCTGTCGCTCGCGAGTCATAACCTTGGGGCATGAGCCTGGTTGAATTGTTCGATCAAATCACCGACCGTGAACGTGAGAAACTCGATGACGCGTTGGCGCTCGATCTCCCGTCCGAGGTGAAGGCGGAGATGCTCGCGAATATCCGTGACGTCGCAATCTGGGAAGCGCTCCATGCCATCGCTGAGCGCCTGGACCGACCGAGTATCTAACCGTGTCGCAGAGACGAGCGAGCAGCGCACCCCTCTCGGATCCGGACAGAATCGCGTTGTTCTTGGATTCAGTGTCGCGATACGAGGAGATGTCCCGCGCCTTCGAATTGCCCGAAACAGTAACTCTCGGGTCAAGCCACGATCAACGCAACTACTGGTTGCATGTGCTGCACGGCGCACTTTTGCGCAAGTATGTGTCGCCGGACGATAATCTGTTCCTCCGCCGCGTGATCGACGCATTCGAGCGGAGCGTCGACGGCTCGAATCCCGAGGTCCGTGCGACTTGGACGGAACTCCGAAAGGCATTCAAGTCCCTTCGTCAGGGTGGCGGGATCGAATACGTCATCAACAACAACGTCAACATAACGAGCCAAATGTTGGCCTTCGACGACCTCTACGGCACCTTGCTCCATGGAGACTTCGACCGATGGATTCGCTCCAGACACGGCTCATTGATCAACGAGATCGCGCTATTCGAGTGGGTGCTTGGAACCAGAAACTTCGTGCTCGCAGTTCGGGATTTCTGGCGTCTTGCGGAACGAGACCAGCTGATTCGGGTTACCCTCCAGACATAGCGCGGCCTGGAACGTCTTGTGGTACATCGCCGCTGGTTAGCATGTGCTCATGTTTCACAATCAGCGCCGCCGCCAGAGGGCACAGGAGGAAGCGGAAGCCGCGGGTGCCGACTTCTGGGTCGACACGTTCTCAGAACCGTTCCGGGTCCAACTCGGTCGCTATCTGTACGGCAACTACCATCACTCAGACGCGATAACCATCCTGGGTCGAGCGCAACAACTCATCCTTGATGATGAGGGGCTTCGCTCATTGACTGGGGCCCGTGAACTGAACACCGCTGAAGACCTGGCGCGCTACTTGGATTCCTGCCCCGACGCAATGGTTCCCACTGTCATCGAGGCAATTGGGCAGTCCATCGACGACTACACCCGGCAGGTTACCCAGACCAGTTGGCAGACTAATCAGATAGTCAAAGAACAGCGGGATCACTATGAGGAGTTCGTGAACGAACGCCTCCTGCGACACCGCATCAGATATGAGTTCATTACCGGTGAGATGGTCGAGAAGAACTCACTTGAACTTCACTCAGAAGTGGTTGCACCAACCTTGCGGTTACTCGGCGGTCGACCGGGATGGGAGAAGGTCGAACGGGCATATCAGAATGCGCTCGGCGAGCTCCACGGGGGTTCCGCACCTGACGCGATTACTGATGCCGGAACCGCTCTTCAAGAGGCACTCGAGGCTCTAGGATGCAAGGGAAATGCGCTCGGTCCGCTCATCCTCGACGCGAAGAAGCGTGGCCTTTTCGCATCGCATGACGAACGCTTGACGCGAGCTACCGAAGATGTAATGCAATGGGTTTCCGCAGACCGAAGCGCGAATGGTGATGCTCATCACGCGATCTCATCAAGTCAGGAAGACGCCTGGCTGATCGTCCACATAGTAGGTGCCTTGATAGTTCGACTGGCCAACGACTCGCCCCGCACGTGACCGCACTTGCGCACTTCGAATAAGCCCCTTGACCGCGTTCCGTTTGCACCAGGGACGCAGCAAGGTCGAGAAGGTTGAGTCTGCCTGAGCCGGGTAAGTCGCGGTGGGCTGGGCTGTCTCCGCCATACTCTTGGTTCATGAGCTCCGTCGGCCGATTCAGCCCGTTACCGTCAGAGATTCGTCGACGCCAAGCCCTTGCCGAACTAGAAGCCCGCGAAGGCGTGAACTGGCTTGAGAGCTGCCCGCCGTCGGTGGGTCACAAGGTCTACGCCCTTCTCGGAGGCATGACCAACGCTACTTATCGGGTACTTACGCACGCAGATCGGCACCGGACCGTCGGCAGCGCGGAAGGATCAGTCGAGGTCGACGCGTGGCGATCGCTTGAGAACGGCGATGGCTCGGACGAGGACCGTCTGGATGTAGTCGCTGCCGTTATGTACGCGTTTGCCAGCCTCGCAAAAGGCGACGAAGACTTGGTCGAGGTCGGCGAATGGAATTCTCAAGAGTGGGAAAAGCCGTGGTATCGGCCCACCGAGTTCGAGGAGACGGTCAACGACTTCCTCCTTGGAGCTCGCGTGAACTGGGAGTTCCGTGATGGGCGATTTCTCCCGCGAACGAGTTCAGTTCTGCACGACGAAGTTGTCCAGCCCGCAACCCTTTTGCTCGAAGCTGATCCAAAGTTCTCGAAAGCCTCCGCCGGACTTCAACTGGCGCTGACAAGGCTTTCGGAAAATCGGCCCGACGCCGCGATAACCGATGCAGGCGCGGCGCTTCAGGAGCTCTTCCGGGCGCTCGGGGCGACAGGCAACTCCATTGGAGACCAACTCAATGCAGCGCAGCGCATTGGGCTCATCACGGCTGCCGACCGAAACCTCATGAAGCCAATCACCGATTGGGTCAACGCGGATCGCTCCGACCACGGGAACGCCCACGCGCACCGCGACGGGGATGTGACGCGAGCCGACGCGTGGCTCGCTATTCATGTCGCCGCCGCCCTTGCGGTGCGACTTTCGAATCAGGAGCCGCGCGAAATCAATGCAGCACGTGCGCGACGCGATGAGCAGCGCCGTCTACGCGAAGCTGCCGAGGTCGCTCGACCCGAAGCACTGCCGGACACGCGGGGTTCGGAACGCTTCAGCAGTGGTGATGAAACGCCCTTCTGACACGACGCGACCTACTCCGGCCATCCCTCACGCAGCTCCGACAACTGCACGTCGTCGCAATTCAACCCATCCCCGAAATTCGAACTCAGCCTCGCGAGAAGCGCCGATCGTTCCTCCGGCGTTAACGCGGTGAGGTCGGTTCTGGTCGCACTGGCCGTCGGAAACACGAAGTTGACGTCCCCTCCCCGGTCAGCCTGCAGGGGTCGTCGAGCGGATCGAAGGGCCTCGACATATGCCTCTCCATAGCGAGCCCGGTCTTCCCACGCCCCTGCGGCGTTCAATATCGCCTGGATGTCTTGCTCAATATCGGGTGTCGGGCCGTATGCGCGTCTAACCGCCATCCGGATCAAAGCCGAGATCGAAAACCCGGTGCGCGCAGATTCGGCGTCCAGAAGCGCTCGGTCATACAACGTCAGGGAAATGTGGATGCGAATGGCCCGCAATTTCATCCCCTATTCGAGCCGAACATAGACGGCCGAGCTTGTTCATCCATACTTTTCACCGCCTCTGCTATTTGCATTCGCAGCCAGCGACGTTTGTTATCGAGAAGGGCCTTCAGCGGCGCCGTCCCCTCCTGAACCGACACGCTCGCGGAGCGCACGAACAAGCAGTGTCTGGTCCAGCCAGTCGTGAGGGTCGCCGCCGCCGGCGACCACCTCAACGATGCTGTCGACTCTGTTATGAAGATGGACGATGACATTGGCGGCGTAACGTTGCGGCATCTCCGCAACCAGGAATGGACGCCGCAGGATGTCGATCCACAGTTCGCCTTGCAAGACGATGTGAGGGTCGAATGTACCTGGCGGACGGGCATCCAGATCGGTGACAGGGGCTTTGCTCGTCGCCTCAAATCCGTGGATCCGAATGTAGCGGAGCGTTCGCATATACGCGGCTACGACCTCATCGAATGACACGTCCCGCTCGAGCGCGGCCATGATGACGGGACCGGGGTCGGTATCGAAGGCGTGAGCTAGCTCGATGATTTGCGTGTAGCCATCCATCATCGGCCGGCCTCCTTGTTCACGCCGATCGCTCTTGACCACACGGTAGCAAACGGTTAGAAATATAGCCATACGTTGTTCGATAGGACGCCGATATGGTTGAACGATTCCGCACTCACGGCGAGGCGCTGCGCCTTCGACCCGTTGCGATCCAGTTCCTGATGCGCATTGAAGCGATCCTTCCGCCGGGCGAGTTCGAGATCCACTACGGCACGACATTCGTCGGCGAGACCGTTCCCGAAGAGGTGGGCTGCGCCGGCGTCACCGTCTGCGGCATCGCTCGCTCTCTCACGGCTCTCGAATTCAATCTCGACGACGATCCCCTGGAGTACGCGGAGGCGCTGATCCGATACCGCGACCGCCTCATCGAGGAGCGGAACGATGCTGAACGCCCTCCCGAATGACACAGGTAGATACGTCGTCACAACCCGCAGCGGTTCCAAGTACACCTTCGATCTCGCCGCCGGCACAGTGTCCCGAGAGCTGGGCGATCGCTCCCGCCCCACCATCAACGACGGGACGCGTCCAATTCGTCAGGTGATCACCTGCGCTGTTGGATATCCCGGCTACTGGACGATGGAACCAGACGACGACGGCCTTGAGTACTACTGGCAGCTCACGAGCCCAATCATCACAATCGAATCCGTCGACGAAGGCGAGGCATCGCATGACGATTGATGTGATGTGGCTGTCGATGTACCTCACTGATCGGCTGAGTTCGCACAACGTCTCCTGGCTCGCGCGAGCATCCGACCCGTTGGATGCGTACCTGTGGGGCGAAGCGTTCGAGCGCGGGCCCGAAGACCCCAGCCCTGATCCCGACCAAGTGCAAAGACTCATGACCGCGTACGAGGCGTGGAACATCGTTGCCAAGAAGACCGACGAATGGGGAGTCCGACGCTGGTTCAACGATTGGAACGAGCTGCTCGGCGCAGCACCCCTTGACGCCATCCGGGCTGACCACCTTGAACAGGTGATCGAGGCTGCCAGTGTGGCCGAGCCGGAACCGGAACCCCACACCGAAGAGGCCTGGCAGGTGGCCCATAACGCATCACGTGAGCGTTGGCTCCGAACAGACATTGTCGCAGAAGGGCTCGATAACGATCTCTCGGCGGGTGTGACACCCTCAGAACCCAGAGTGCATCTTGACGCGAAGCGAAGGTCTCGTAAGGCGCCCGAGAACCCTGGGGATACCGACTAGCAGTTCAGCCGACGCGTGAAGATGCTGACCTTTCGCGACTGAATGGCCGCCCGCGTGAGGACCGCCCTGCTCTGGTACAGGCTCGATCGAATCTGACACAACTCAAGATCTCTCCGCGCCGAAGTGGCACTTACGGAAGCCTTTGTCACTTTCCCGGGCGCGTTTACTTCAACGCACAGTCAACCTAATCGATTGGCGAGTGCCCGGAGAATTGATCCGTTTGTCGGTCGCATCGCGACTGAGCTACATCCATTGTCTCGTTCTAACGAGAGTCGATCTACGCTGGCCTAACGACGCTCGATTCGGTCGTGGATCGACAGCGCCCCGTGGAACGGGTATCCGAGGTGCCTGAACATGAGGTCGCTGAACCGGCTGTCGATGGTGTTGGCGTAGTTTCCGCCCGCCATCGACCACTTACGCGTGAGGTGCCACACGCCTCGCTCCTGGTCGAACTCGGCCGGCGCGAGCGTGGCGTAGCGGCCTCTGTAGTCCGTGCGCACTTCGAGTCCGACCGGCGGTGCGTCGTTCAGTTGAGCCAGCGTACCGAGCGGCCGCGGGATTGGCGTGAGGTCGTGCCTGTCCACCAGGCCGACGCTATTGTGCACGACTCCGATCAGAGTCAGGCGGTGGTGCTTGCTACTGATGCCGCCGAGAGTGGCGTCGTCGCGATCGGCGCCGCGGAGGACGAAGAGACGGATTCCATAGTGTTCCTGCATAGTGCTCCTTGTTTGGTGTGGCAAAAGAGGGGCTCCCTTTCTCACTGACCCAGCTATGCCACCCGTGCGGGCTATGGCTGGAGCCGCTCTGCCAGACTTGGGCCGAGAGCGCGTGGTTCAGCATCTGCGTGAGCAGGTCCCTGACAGAACCGCGCCTCACAGACCCTGGTCGGGACCTCATAGTGCAGCTATGCGCGCCAGCGGGGCCACGGCTGGGTGGAAGGCTCTGGAAACGAACGATCAGGTACGGCTGCAGCTCGTCGCGCTCTGAGTGCAGTGGGTGGGTGGCTAGTCAGGAGCGTCGTGCGCGCTCAGCGCGGTCGACGGCGATCCCAGCCACGGTCAGCACGCCAACGATGACCGTGCCCCTCGCCACATGGCTGCCTGGGTGCTCGCTCCGCATGCATTGAACATCGCGTCCAAAGAGGACCGCAGTCATTTTGAGCCGCGTGCTCGTATGGCATGGCTTTGCGCTCCCTCAGCTCCTGCCAGATTCCCGGAAAGTCAACGATTTTGGATCACCTCGCGGTTAGCCGATCATGGCGCCGAGGTGCCGGGCTTCGTGGAATAGCGCCGAGAGTCCCCAGGGCCGCGCATTGAGGCATCCCACAAATTGGTCGCTAGCCTTATTGCGTGCTTCAAACTGTGCTGACGGCCGCCATCGCGGCTACGGTTGCATTCCTTCTCTCCGTGCTGAACGAGATCCTCCGGGAGCGTCGTGCGTTTCGGCATCGTTGGGACCGGGAGGTCCGCGAGTTGGCGTCGGACTACTTGGCCGCCACGCGGCGCCTGATGCACCTGGTCGGAAGCACGGCAAAGCTAAGCGCCGATGCAACCGAATTGGTCGACGCCCTACAGGAAGTTCGCATGCGGTGCAGTCAGCTCCTTCTTTTGGCTGACCCAAAACTCGCCGAAGCCTCTGTGAGGTTGCAGAGCGAGGCCTATGCGGTCGTTCAAGCGAAACTAGCTCGGACCACACCATCCGAGGCCCCGAATAGCCTCTCTGGGTTATACGAGGCGGTGAGAGAGTTCGTTCTCAAAGCTCGCGCCCAACTCGCGCTTCCCCGGATTGCAGGGGTGCAGCGAGCCGCCTACGAGCATGCCGACCAAATGCCGGAGTAGCTGACACGGACACCTTTATCCAGCTGAGACATCCATGGTCCTCAGGACACGGCACGCACGACGCGCCCCCGCGTGCGTCGGCTAAGGGGTGCAACTTGACAGCCGCGATGTGGGTTTCGACCAGAGAAATCAAACAGCGAGCAGCGGGAACGGAGCTGTTGGAACTCGTTATGATCGGCGGCCGGATCGGAACGAGGCTTGGAAGTCAGCACGCCGAAGGTGTTCCATTCAGCGGCGAGTGAATGCCTGCTCGACCAGAAGCGCAAAGATAAGCGGTCACCTCGACGTGCGGAGTCGAATCAGCAAATAAGACAAAAGGCGATGAAGCCGCCACCGCCGTCCAACCCAGAAACTGCGGCCGAAGAACGGACGTTTCCAGTGCGGAATCTATCGCGCGAGGCGACAATTCAGGAACGTCAGCGTCGGACCGCGGTCCGTCCGTTTCTCGGCTGATATTCGTCAGCCGCGACGACGGCATCAGCGAGCCCTGGCCCCGTGACCGCGCGCATTCCGTCAATCGCCGCGTCGATGCCCCCGATTATGCGCTGCCGGTCGCCGTTGTCGGCGCGAGCAATGAGCGCGGAACCCTGGAAGAGCACAAGCAGCATCTGCGCTTGAGATTGTGGAGAAGCGGCGGTGGTAACCTCACCGCGCTCCTGGGCGCGCGCGAGGGCGCGGGACACCGAATCGAGAAACCCGTCGAATGCGCTGCTCACGAGCTCCCGCGCCTCGTCATCGAATGGCACGAGCTCCGCGGTGGTATTTCCGACGAGACATCCGCGAGTGGGCGGCCGCCCGTCGGGGTCATTAAGTGTGGCCGGCGCGACGAGTATTCGCCTGAGCACCGGAAGCACTTCATCCGCCGTCTCCAGCATCGACACCAGCCTGTCGCGATTCTCGGTCGCATAGAGCTGCACTGCCCTGAGGTACAAGGCCCTCTTGTCACCGAAAGCGCCGTACAGACTCCCGCGCTGCAGCGAAAGACTGTCAACCAATTGCTCGATCGAAGTGGCTCCATAACCCTGAGCCCAGAAGAGGTCCCGCGCCTTCGCCAGAACCGTCGCTTCGTCGAATGCTCTCGGCCGCCCCGTACGTGTCATGAAAAAACGGTACGACTTCTTGACCAAGCAGTCAAGAAGTGTACTGTCGCTGTGGTGAGTTCTGGAACGCTCGCACAGAAATAGACATCATTGAAGGAGGATAAGCGATGAAAGTATTCGTGACTGGAGCGTCTGGGTTCATCGGCTCGGCCGTCATCAGCGAACTTCTCAGGGCGGGCCACGATGTCGCCGGCCTGGCGCGGAGCGACCGATCCGCGCTCGATATCGAGGCACTTGGTGCCACACCGATTAGGGGGTCGCTGGACCACCCCGAACAGTTGGCGGAGCAGGCGTCCGACTCGGGCGGCGTCATTCACCTTGCCTACCAGAACAGCAGCGGCGCCGAAGCGGCCGCTGCGACGGACCGTCGCGCGATCGAGACACTCGGTGAGGCCTTGGCCGGATCGGATCGCCCGCTGGTCATCGCGGGAGGCACCTTGACCCTGCCTTCCGGAAAGCTGGGCAGCGAGAAGGATCGACCGGACCCGGAGGGGGCTGCCTCGTTCCGGGGAGCGAACGAGGCTGTAGCGCTGGGCCTTGCCGAGCGCCGCGTGCGGGTGTCGTTGGTCCGGCTTGCGCCATGCGTGCATGATCGAGCTCGACGCGGATTCGTCGGCGCCCTCATCGACGCGGCCGAGCGCACCGGGGTATCCGGTTATGTAGGGGACGGCGCTCAGCGCTGGCCTGCAGTGCACCGCAAAGACGCTGCCGCCCTGTTTCGTACGTCACTCGAATCCGCACCGGGAGGGACCGTCGTGCACGGCGTCGGCGAGACCGGAGTCAGGCTGAGGGATATTGCCGAACTCATCGGGGATCGACTGGATGTACCCGTCGAATCCATCAGTGCAGAGAGCGCGGTCGAACACTTCGGTTGGATCGGGGCGCTCGTCGGCCTGGACGCTCCGGCGTCGAATGACCTGACCATGAACTTGTTGCAGTGGGAGCCGTGGCACATTCGGCTCTTGGATGACATGGCGAGTGGCGACTTCTTCGCGGGTGTGTCATGACGACCGACACACGTCGCTCACTGGGGCGCACCTCGCTCGCCATTCTTGCGCTGGGCACGTTCGCCCTGGGTATCGACGGATACGTGCTGTCCGGCCTGCTCCCCCAGGTGGCGTCGTCTTTGCACGTATCCCAGAGCACTGCTGGGCAGCTCACGACCTTGTTTGCTCTCGTCTATGCCGTCGGCTCGCCCGTGATCGCGACGGTGGCTGGACGCTGGGATCGCCGTGTCCTGCTCGCTGCGGGAATGACCGTGTTCGTGGCTGGCGTGATTCTGCAGGCTGTCGGGCCTATATTCGTGCTCGTCGCGATCGGACGCGTCGTCGCCGCGCTCGGTGCCGCCGGTTACCAGGCCACTGCTTACAGCACGGCCGGGATCCTGAGCGACGACAAGCACCGGGCCTCTGCGCTCGCGGTCGTCGCCGCCGGTAGCTCGGTCGCGCTCATCGCCGGCCTCCCATTCGGAATTTTGGTCGGACAAGCCCTGGGCTGGCGCGCCACGATGTGGATACTGGTTTGCCTTGGCGTCATCTCGATCGCGGCTGTCTGGCTGCTGCCGAGCGCCCATGCCCCCAAGCTCAGCCTGCGGGCGAGGGCGGGAGCGCTGACCGATCGTCGCGTCCTCAAGGTCCTGGCCGGGACGGTGGTCGTGCTGACGCCTGGCTTCCTCGTGATCGCTTACTTGCCGGCGATCCTGAACACGGGCGGCCCGCTCGTCGTCGTCACGATCCTCGGTTACGGGATCGGGCAGGTCTGCGGTACCGCCACCGCACCGAAGCTCATCAATCGTTATGGCCCCCGCACCTCCCTCGTCGTCGGCGCGGTCGGTGTGACCGTGGCGTCGGCAGGCTTGATCCTGACTCGCACGACACTCGTGCCAGCTGTGATCACGATGGCGGTTCTCGGTCTGAGCGTCGGACTCACGGTGGTGCCGCAACAGCATCGCCTCTTCGCGACCGTCCCCGAGTTGGCCCCTGTCGCTGTGGGACTCAATGGCTCGGCGATCTACATCGCCAGCGCAGTGGGAGCGGGCATCGGAGGTATCGCCATCGCGGGCGGCGCGGAGACGGCGACGATGGCATCGGCCATCATCGGCGTGCTCGCGATCGCCCTCGCGATGTTTCTCGCGCCGGAGCGCGGGAGAGCGCGCCGCGATGCGCAGCCCTCGACTTGATCCCGGATAACCTGCTTCAGCCTCGAAGCGTGCTTTCTCGCTCGATCAGTGAGAAAGCGATCACAACATCCGCAGCGGTCGGGGCGCTCACCTCGGGGGCAAGCACCCCCTCGACCGCCCGGCGCGCTATCTCCGCGGTATCGGGTGAGATAGTGGTCAGAGTCGGGGTCGCGTACGCCGACTCCTGGACGTCGTCCCAACCGACGACTGCAATGTCGCTTGGGACGCGAATTCCCGCGCTCTGCAGGCCCTTCATGACTCCCAACGCGAGCAGATCGTTGAAGCAGAAGAGCGCGTCGACATCCATGCCATCCTGTGCGATCTGTCGGCCGAATGCATAACCCGTCGCCCGCGTCCAGCTCGTCGTCTCGAATACCCTGTCGGGTCGCACGCCGAGCCCGGCGAGGCCGAGGGCGTCGCGAAATCCTTGCATACGCCGTGTCGCAGGCCCGGGGAGTTGCTGAAGCGAAGGGGCGCCGATGACGCCGACCTTCGTGCGACCGGACTGGATGAGATGTTCGGTGGCCATGCGGGCGGCGGCGACATTGTCAATCCCGATGTGGAGGAAACTGCCGGGAGACACACTTTCGCCGAGGAGGACCGTCGGGAAGTCCAGCGAGCGCTGTTCCAGGTCGCGTGCGCTGATCGCGAGGGGGCTCAGGATCAGACCGTCGATGAGGTTCGCCTGATAACCGTCGAGCACCTGAAGCTCACGTTCGCGTGTGCCGCCGGTCTGTTCGATGAGCAGCGTCGAGCCCTGCAACTCGGCGGCGCGCTGGACGAGGTCGGCCAGCTCGGCGAAGTAAGGAGCTGCGATTTCCGGCATCGCCAGCGCCAGAAGTCCGGTCTTGCCCTTTCTCAAACGCTGAGCAGACACATTCGGGCGGAAGTTGAGCGTGCTGATCGCGTCCTGGACGCGCACCCTGGTCTCCGGCTTTACGTGGACGTAGCCGTTGACGACATTGGACACAGTCCTCTGAGAGACGCCGGCAAGCTTCGCCACGTCTCGCATGCTCACAGGCATAGGTTCGGACTCCTATTCACAACCCTCCGGGAAGCATGACACTACTTCACGCTACCCGCTGTGATCCCACGCACGAGCGGCTTCTGCATGACGAGTGTGAACACCACGACTGGCCCGACGATCAACACGGCCGCAGCGCACATCTGCGCCCAGAGCAGGCGGTCCTGCGTAATGAAGCCGGAGGTGAACGCGGTCAGAGTCTCGGCCTGCGACTGACCCAGGACGACGGGGACCAGGAATGAGTTCCACGCGCTGATCCCAGTGAAGATCGAGGCGGCCACGACTCCGGGCGTGAGCATTGGGATGAGGATGTGCCGAAACAATTGATAGCGGTTCACTCCGTCCACGAAGGCGGCCTCCTCGATCTCGACCGGGACGGAGCGGAAGAATGCCAGCATGAGCCAGGTCACGAAGGGCGTGAACAGGCCGGTCTGCACGACGATGAGGGTGATCCAGCGATCATAAAGGCCTATCGCGCTCACGAGTTGATAGAGCGGGATGAGCAGCACGATCTGCGGCACCACTTGCACCAGGACCATCATCGTGACGAGGAGGCGGCGGCCGAGTACCCACAGCCGGCTGAAAGCGTAGGCCGCGAGTGTCCCGACAATGACCGAGAGGAGCGTCGTCCCGATGGTGGTGACCACGGTCGTCAGCGCGTCGGCCAGAAACGTTTGCGATTGGAACAGGCTGATGTAGTTAACGAGGGTCGGCGTGAAATGGAACGCCTGTGTCGCGGGGGCGTCGGCATCAACCTCTTGCTTGAAGGAGGCGAGCCCGATCCACAGCAACGGGAACAGCGCAAGGGCGCACGCGACGATCAGGACAACGTAGGCGACGACCTTCTGGGTGAGGACTGCGCGCTTCATACCTTGGTCAATCTGATGTAGAAGAAGTACACCGGGAACATGAGCACGGTCAGTGCGATGGCGATCGCCGCTCCGTGGCCGAACTCGAAGTATTGGAACGTGTCGTTGTACGCGAGGATCGAGACCGTCAGCGTCGATGTACCGGGGCCGCCTCGTGTCGAGGAATACACCTGGTCGAACATTCGCGCCGCGTCGACGATCCGCACAAGCAGCGCCACGGTGATCACGGGAAGGAGCATCGGAAGGGTCACGAAACGTGTGCGCTGCCACCAGCCCGCTCCGTCGAGGGAGGCCGCTTCGAGGGGCTCGGCGGAGAGGCCGGACATCCCTGCGAGGATCATCAGTACGAGGAACGGCGTGGTCAGCCAGGTGTCGAGCATGATGATGAAGACCCGGCCCCAGAGCGGGTCGGTGAACCAGGGAATGTTGATGCCGATAGCCTTCTCGGCGAAGAAGACGACGCCGATGTCTGGGGTGAACATGAAGCGGAACATCAGCCCGACGATCACCGGGGTGATCGTGATGGGGATGAGCAGGATCGTTCGCGCGACCTGGAAGAACCGCAGCTCGAGGTAGAGGAACGACGCGAGGGCGTAGGCGATCACGAACTGCAGCACGACTCCGAAGACGACGAAGATCGCCGTGACAGCGAGGGACTCGCCGAAGGAGGGCGTGAAGACCGCTTGTAGGTAGTTCTGGAGACCCACGAACTCGTTGCCGGCAGCGTTCGGGCCCTGATTGGTCACCGAGAGCCAGAGCGCGAAGACCAGAGGCAGGATTCCAGTGAAGACGACGAGCAGCCAGGTCGGTCCGATGAACGGGAGGGCTGACAGCCACCTCCTAATCCGGGTACGGGGCCGACGCCGCGTCGATAACGTGCCCCGCAGGGGGCCGCTGGTACGGCCCCCTGCGGTCTTGAGCGACAGGGTCACTGCTTGATCCTTCCGTCCTGGACGAGCAGCTGCTTCACCTGCTCGTTCAGAGACTTCATCGTGCTGGAGACGTCCGCGCCCTGGTTAGCCATCTTGCTCATCGCCTGGCAGACGTCTACCGTGATCTGGGTGAGCTCTGGGATGACGGGGAGGGTGGTCCCGGATTGGATGCTCGGAAGCAGATACTTCAGGTAAGGCAGCTCGCCGTTGTACTTCGTACTCTGCAGAGTGGACGTTCGACCTGGGACAGGGGCGCCGGCATCGATGAACTTCTGGACGTTGTCCTTGCCGAGGGCGAACGACAGGAAGTTCCACGCCGCCGCGGCGTGCTGCGTGTTGGCGTTGATGCCGATGACCCACCCCTTGAGGATGTTGGCTGGCTGGTAGGGGCCGACCGTCGCCGACGGAACGGGCGCGACGCCGATCTTGCCGACCGCCTTCGAGGACTTGGGGTCGTCCAGCGTGCCATACCAGCCCGACGGCTGGATGTTCTGGCCGACGTTCTGCTGAGTGAAGGCCGTCGCCGAGTCACCTGCCGTGCCAGCGAGGGTCGACGGCGGCGAGTACTTCGCTAGATCGATGGTGTCCTTCATCACGTCGATCGCCAGCTTGCTGTCGAGCAGGGGCTCCCCAGACTTCGGGTCGAGGAGGCGGCCACCGTTCTCGAGGAGGCGCTCGAAATATTCCGGTCCGGAGTCCAGGGTAGGACCGTACGGGCCGTCGAAACCGTAGCCGCCCGCGGCGCTGATGGCCTTGGCGGCAGCATCGACTTCGCTCCACGTCGTCGGCGCCTTCAGGCCCGCCTGATCGAAAAGGTCCGTGCGGTAGAAGTTCACGTAGGGTTCGGTCGAAAGCGGGATGCCGTACGATGTGCCATCGATCTGCGTGTACTCCTGCAGCGGCTTCTGGAAGTCGGAGAAGTCGTACGTCTTGTCGCTGGTGAGGTACTTGTCGAGCGGGAGTAGAGCGTGTGCTGGAACGATCGAGGCCAACTGCGGTTGATCGAACTGCGCGATGTCGAACGTCGCCGTCTTCGACTTGCCCGACAGCACGAGCTTCGTGGCGAGCTGATCGCCCGAGACCGTGACGAAGTCGATCTTGGTGCCAGTCTTCTTCTCGTAGGCGGGCGCGATCGCCTGCAGTGCTGTGGCGCTCGGACTGTTCGTCACCATCACTGTCAACTGTGACGCCGTCGTGCTCTGCGTCGAGGCGTTATTCCCTGAGCATCCAGCCATGCTTACCGCTACGGCGGCTGCGCCGATGACGGCGACCGCGGGCTTCATCTTCATTGATTCGCTCTTTCTTCTCGGGTCCCACCTGAGGCCTGTTGGCTTGGCGTCAAATTTGCCACGTAGCAAATTGGGGTTCGTCGGTAGTGTGGACGGTTTTATGCGCGAAGTCAAGTCAAATGTAATCCAAGTTTGCTACGTTGCAAAATAGTCGGGCATGAAGCAGGATGACCTTCATGTCGAAAGCCGCCCTCTCCCTTACCACCGCGCCTCTGTCCGACGACCCCGGACAACACCCGCGACCGCAACTACGTCGGGCGGCGAACCGTCGGCAGAGCCTCGATGGCACGTGGTCATTCGCGACCGACGATTCGGACGTCGGCCGTCGCGATCGTTGGTTCTCCAGTCTCCAAGGCCGTGATCCGTTCACATCGCCCATCGTCGTCCCGTTCCCGCCGGAATCCGATGCCTCAGGGATCGGAGATCGAGGAATTCACCCGGTGGTCTGGTACCGCCGGCCTATCGATGCGACGTCGCTCGCGATCGAGACCGGACGGACCCTTCTGCATTTCGGCGCAGTCGACTATCGGGCCGACGTCTGGCTGGATGGGCGGTATCTGGGCGGGCACGAGGGAGGGAGCACGCCGTTCCGGTTCGATGTCACCCAGATCCTCGCCGACTCCACAGGACCCGTCGAACTCGTCGTCCGCGCCGAGGACGACCCTCACGATATGGCCCAACCACGTGGCAAGCAGGAGTGGAGGCCGCAGCCGCACGGGATCTGGTACGAGCGGACGACCGGCATCTGGCAGCCTGTCTGGCTCGAGCACGTGCCCGACCTCCACGTCGAGCATCTGACCTGGGCGCCGGAAGCGGAGGCCGGTACGGTGACACTCCATCTCGACCTCGACCGGCGCCCGCCGGCCGGCACGCGCGTCCGCGTTCAGCTCACACTGGAGGGCGACGTACTGGCCGATGCGTCCTTTGCGGTGAACGAACGCCAGAACACGAACGTGCTCACACTCGCCCGCCATGCGAACGGCCAGGAGCAGACCTGGCTGCTGTGGTCTCCGGAAGCTCCGCGACTGATCGAAGCGACCATCGAGCTCGAGGCTCCCGGTTACGAGCCCGATGTCCTGTCCTCGTACTTCGGGCTGCGGAGCGTCGGCTGGCGGGACGGCCACTTCATGCTCAACGACCGTCCGTACTACCTTCGGGCCGTTCTCGAACAGGGCTACTGGCCGCTCTCGCATTTGTCTGCGCCCAGCGCCGACGCCCTCCGGCGCGAGGTCCAGCTCATCAAGGATCTCGGCTTCAACACCGCCCGCGTGCACCAGAAGGTGGAGGACCCTCGCTTCCTGTACTGGGCCGACCGCCTGGGGCTGCTGATCTGGGGAGAGAACGCCAGCGCCTACGCCTACTCGACGACCGCGGTCGAGCGTATGTCGACGGAATGGGCCGCGGTGATCCGGCGCGACAGCTCGCACCCCTGCATCGTCACCTGGGTGCCCCTCAACGAGAGCTGGGGCGTGCAGCAGATCGCGCACTCGCCGGCACAGCTCGACTACGCTCAAGCGCTCTACCACCTCACCAAGGCGCTGGACCCGTCGCGTCCCGTGGTCAGTAACGACGGCTGGGAGCACGCGGACTCCGACATTTGGACCGTGCACGACTACGGCATCACCCACGACGAACTCGCCGCGAACTACACCAATCGCGCCGTCGTCGATGGTCTCCTCGGAGGCATCGGACCGCTCGGTCGGCGGATGCGGCTGCTCGACCGCCCCGACCGCGGCCAGCCGGTCGTGGTCTCCGAGTTCGGCGGGGTCAGCTACGCGCCCTCCGGTTCCGGGGACGCCTGGGGCTACACATCGGCGACCAATCCGGAGCAGTTCGAACACCTCCTACGCGAGCTCTTCCAAGCTCTCCAGTCCAGCCCCGTGCTCGCGGGCTTTTGCTACACCCAACTGACCGACACCCGGCAGGAGGCGAACGGGCTCACCGATGCCGACCGAGTACCCAAGATCCCCGCCGAAGTGATTCGCTCGATCGTGCAGGGCGACGGCGTCGACACCAGCGGGCATCGCAGACCGAAGCAGCCGTCAGAGCAGCCGCATCCCGGGTCACCCGTCCCCGACGCGTCCGAGCCCCAGAACCACGTCCACTTCGAGGATCGCCACCAGGAGGTGTCACGATGAGCGGCGTCGTCAGCGGGGATTCGGAGATCCATACCGTCAGCTACGACCGGAGCCGAGTACACGCGGGGATCGTCCACTTCGGCGTCGGGAACTTTCACCGATCTCACCAGGCGATGTATGTGGACCGGCTGCTATCGGATCCTGCGACGTTCGATGCCGCCGCGAACTGGGGCATCTGCGGTGTCGGAGTATTGCCTACCGATATGCGGATGCGCGACGCGCTCCTCTCGCAGGGTTGTGAATACACCTTGGTCGAGCGGCGACCAGACGGTGCAGCGGCAGCCCGACGTGTAGGGGCGATCATCGAATACCTCTACGCTCCGGAGGAGATCGAGACCGTCCTCGAACAGCTGGCCGACCCTATGATCCGCATCGTGTCGCTGACCATAACCGAGGGCGGATACAACGTGAGCGACTCGACCGGCGCTTTCGACGCCACGAACACGGCCGTGCTGGCCGATGCCCGTCCGGACGCCAGCCCAGCCACCGTGTTCGGCATCATCGTCGCGGGCTTGAAGCGCCGACGCGAGCGCGGGATCGAGCCGTTCACCGTCATGTCCTGCGACAACATCGAGGGGAACGGGCACGTGGCGCGCCGAAGCGTCGTCTCGTTCGCACAACTCGTCGACCCAGAGCTCGCCGAGTGGATCGAAGTGTCCGTCCGGTTCCCGAGCAGCATGGTGGACCGGATCACGCCTGTCACCACCGACGCGGACCGGGAGTGGGTTGCCAAGGAGTTCGGCGCGGATGACGCGTGGCCGGTGATCGGCGAGAATTTCGACCAATGGGTCCTCGAGGACGACTTCGCATCCGGCCGCCCTCCGTTGGAGGACGCCGGAGTGCAGCTCGTCTCCGATGTCCGCCCGTATGAGCTGATGAAGCTCCGGCTCCTGAACGCCGGGCATCAAACGCTTGCCTTCAGTGGCCTCCTCAGCGGATTCCGTTACGTCCACGAAGCCGCATCCGACCCCGTGATCAGGGAGCTGACCCAGCGATACATGGATGCCGAGGCTTCGCCTACCCTCGATCCGGTGCCGGGCATCGACCTGCGAGCGTACAAGCTCTCGCTCCTCGAACGGTTCACGAATCCCTCGATAGCCGATACCCTGGAACGGCTTGCGACAGATACCTCGGACCGCATTCCCAAGTTCGTGATCCCGGTCATCCGCGACCTGCGCTCGAGCGGCAACAGGACACGCATTGGCGCCCTGATCGTGGCAGCGTGGGCGCGCTACGCAGAAGTCTGCGTCCAGCATTCCCTTCCCCTGCGGGATCGGCAGGAGACCGCCGTGCGGGACGCCGTGGACCGGATGCGCGCTCACCCATCGGGCTTCCTGGCGAATACCGACTGGTTCGGCGACCTGAGCGTCGATAAGGAATTCGTGGGTGACTTCACTGACGCTGTCGAAGCACTCCGGCAGACGCCGGATCCACGCACTGCGGTCCTGCGCATCATTCGGCACGGCCAGACGGAACCCGGCCGATGATGGAGCCGGAGATCCTCGTCATTGGTGAGGCACTCATTGATATCGTCCGGGAAGCCGACGGGACCACCTCCCGGCTTCCGGGCGGCAGCCCGACCTATGTCGCGGTGGGCCTTTCACGGCTCGGCCACTCCGTGACCGAACTGACCAGCCTTGGAGACGATGACGACGGAATGATTCTCCGTACGCACCTCCACGACTCCGGAGTACGCATCCACCTCAAGTCGAGGATCAACGATTACACGTCGCGCGCCGAAGTCGACCTGACCGCCGCCGGCGAGGCCGACCTCGAATTTGCAGTTACCTGGGCGATTCCGGACTCCATCCGATGGGACTCGTACGACATCGTCCACACCGGCTCGATCGCACTCGCCCTCGAGCCCGGCGCAAGCAGCCTCCTCAACCTCCTTCGTCATCGTCCGAAGCACGTCCTGCTGACGGTCGACCCGAACGTGCGGAGCCGGTTCCTCCCCACGGGCCGCCATCGAGACGATCGAGCCGTTCTTACGGGAAGCCGATGTTGTCAAGCTCAGCCAGAAGGACGCTGAACATCTCTATCCAGGCATTCGAGATCCGGATCGCATCCTGCAACACTTGCTCGACCTCGGACCTCACCTCTGTGCGATGACTCTCGGTGGGCAAGGGGCCATCCTCGCGAACGAGACCGCCAGGCAATGGGTCCCAGCAGCCTCGGATCACGTTGTCGACACCACCGGAGCCGGCGACGGCTTCATGGCTGCCTTGCTGGACGGGCTGCTATCGCTCGGCGTGGACCCGGCGTCTGCGAGCGCCGAGGCGCTCGACCGATTGGCAGGTCATGCCTCCCGCGGCGCTGGGATCGTCGTCGGTAGGGCGGGAGCCGACCTTCCGCACCGCTCGGAGCTTCGGCCCCTGAACGCCAGCACAGTGCGTGACCGTTCTCAAGCGAATCATTGGATGCGGAAATGAGTGGGCGGCCACGGACCGGTGCTGAGAAGGAACCTCGTGGGTCCGGGTCCTAGAGCATCGCGGCCGCACGTGCGGCGGCCTCGGAAACCCAGCGGGATGCGTCCGGACCAAGGGCAGCGCCCGGCGCGGGCGCTACGTCCACTGCGGCAGCCCATGCATCGAGCCCGACGGCCGTGAGTTCGGAAGGGGACAGTGTGATTCTGCCGGCAACGGCAACAGTCCGCCTGCCCCACTTGATCGCCTTGCGAACCACGCCGATCGGCCCCTTGCCCTGGAGACTCTGGGCGTCAAGGCTACCTTCGCCGACTACAACGACGTCCGCCCACTCCACGAGCGCGTCCAGCCCGATCAGTGCGGCGACCTGCTCGATCCCTGGGGCGAACGACGCGTCCAAGGCCGCATACAGGCCACCAGCCGTCCCACCGGCCGCCCCACCCCACAAGATGTCGGACATGTCTCGCCCTGTCGTCTCGGCCATCCGTGCCGCGAGGTTCGCCAACCCGTCCTCCAACAACGCTACGGTCGGGGCGTCCGCGCCCTTCTGCGGTCCGAACACGGCAGCGGCGCCACGCGAGCCCAACAGCGGGGCCGAGACATCGCAGACCACCGTGATTGAAGCGCGGGAGAGCCGAGAATCGAGGCCACCAAGGTCAATGGAGGCAATGCGGCCCAGCGCACCACCCCCTCCCCTGATCTCACGGCCAGCCCTGTCCAGGAAACGCCCGCCCAGCGCCCGCAGCGCACCGGTTCCGCCGTCGGTACCTGCGGACCCTCCGACGCCGACCAGGATCTCCTGGACGCCGACGTCTAGTGCGGCGCGAATGAGCTGCCCGACTCCCTCGGTGTGAGCGGCGAGAGCAGTGGCCGTGGTGGCCGCCGGGACAAGTTGCAGACCACTGGCACTGGCCAGTTCGATGACGGCGTCATCACCAAGCCGCGCCCACTCCGCGGTCACCGGATCGTCTAGCGGCCCGGCGACCACCGCTGTATGTCGTTCGGCGCCTGCCGCCATGGCCGCGTCGACGGTTCCTTCACCACCGTCAGCTATCACGACGGTGCGGATCTCTGCCTCCGGATGCACCCGCGCGATACCCGAGGCGATCGCGGCGGCAGCCTGCGCGCCAGAGAGCGTGCCCTTGAACTTGTCCGGGGCGATCAGGATGCGCGGCGGTCCGATCATCGGCATGCCCCCTTCGGCATATTCGCGGTGACGCCGCGGCGACAAGGTCTGAGGCATTGTGCAGCGCGCGCCTCCCAGCTAGTCTTGCACATACGTTCTGCACATTTGCGCATGCGAAGGAGCATTCATGGCGGCACGCACCACCGAAGTCGACTACCTGGTCATCGGGGCAGGGGCCGTCGGCATGGCTTTCACCGACACGCTCGTCACTCAGGCCGATGTCACCGTCGCTCTCGTGGATCGGCATGACAAGCCCGGGGGTCACTGGAACGATGCCTATCCGTTCGTGCACCTGCAGCAGGCGTCCGCGCACTACGGCGCCAATTCGCAGCCGTTGGGCTCCGGGGCGATGGACCTGGTGGGGCTGAACCGGGGCATGCACCAACTGGCGTCGGGCCAAGAAGTGCTCAATCACTTCGACGCCGTCCTCAACGACACGCTTCTGCCTACCGGCAGAGTAAGCCACTTCCCGATGTCCAACGCCCAGTTCGACGGGACGATCACCTCGCTTGTATCCGGGAGAGAACACCGGATTACCGCGAGAAAGATCGTCGATGCCCGCTATTACGAGTCTCGGGTGCCGTCGGTCGAGAAGCCCCGGTTTCGAGTCGACGACGGCGTCGCGCTCATCCCACCCAACGAACTCACGCACATCGCCTCACCTTCGCCAGCGTTCGTGGTGATTGGAGCCGGGAAGACTGGTATCGACACCTGCATCTGGCTGCTTCAACATGGTGTCGACCCGGACGCCATTACTTGGATCGTGCCGAGAGACTTCTGGATTCAGGATCGAGCGAACTTCCAGCTGGGTGACGAGAACCTCGTACGCCTTGTGACCAGCATGGTGAACCAGCTCGCCACGGTGACGCGGGCTCGCACGGTTGAGAACGTCTTCCAGCTTCTGGAGGAAGTGGGCGAGCTGCGTCGGATCGACGCGATGTCAGACCCCACGGCCTACCACTGCGCAGTCATCAGCGACGGGGAGTTCGACGTCTTGCGTCAGATCAAGAATGTCGTGCGACTGGGTCACGTTCGCTCCGTCGAGCGGGGACGTCTGCACTTGGAGCACGGCGATCTGCCCACCCATCAGAACGCGATCTACGTGAACTGTACCGCCCAAGGCATCTACCGACGCCCTTCGCGGCGCGTGTTCAGCGGCGACGAGATCGTCCTCCAGTGGGTTCGTACCTGCCAGCCCACTTTCAGCGCGTCGCTCATCGGGTTCATTGAGGCCCGATTCACGGACGACGTCACCAAGAACTATCTGTGCGAGCCGATTCCGGTACCGGACGTCCCGCTCGACTGGCTCCGAATGCTGCGGACCAATCTTCAGAACCACTCTCGATGGGATGAGTTCGAGGAAGTGCAGGGCTGGTTGTCCACCGTCCGCACAAGGTCGTTCATCAGCGATCCGGCCTTTTATGCGGCGGATCGACCGGACGTGGCCGAACTACTCTGTACCTACCAGGACCTCCTCGAGCCGGCAATGGCGTCCCTCGATCGCCTGCTCCGCGATCACGAGGGGGCGGCTCTCGACTGAGGACGCGCTCACTGCTCGCGCGGGCGGATCGTGGCCGGCGGAGCGCTTCGCGTCGTCCCGTGTTCGGCGTTGAACCGCATCGCTGCCTGCCCTCTCCCGACAGACCGCTGCGCGCGAGCGAAGCGCCGGGCCTCAGGGATAGGCCTGGCCGCCGCTCCACCATCCGTTCAGTGCCTCTATCAGCTCCAGGTACCGCTGGTAGCGGTGCTCGAAAAAGGCCACCGATCGCTCCGACGATGGAGGCAGAGCGCGGCCAGGAGTTGCAGTGCGGGTCACGCCTTCGTCGATGCTGCCGAACACGCCGACCCCGGAGCCCGCGACAATCGCTGCGCCCAACGCGCCGTTTTCGGCAAGTCGCGGCGTGGATACGGGGACAGCGAGGACATCTGCCAGCATCTGCCGCCACCACGCACTGCGGCTGATCCCACCTGCGACATGCACAAGCGGCGGTTCGTCTTGCCCCGCCGAAATGCCCATCAGAGACAAATGAAGGCGGTGATTGAACGCAAGGCTCTCCACCACGCTGAACAGCATGTCGGCGCGGGTGTGGCTGGTGCGAAGCCCGATGAATCCGCCCGAGTGACGTGAGTCATTAAGGCTGCCGTTCATCTGGGGCAGAAAGTACGGACGGTTCGCGCGAGTCGTTGCGTCCGGCTCCGTGAGTCCGAAATGCGTCAGCAGGGTACCCGTGCTCCGCCGCACCGCGGGTTCGATGTCAGGACAGATCTCGCGGATGAACCAATCAAGGTTGGCGGTCGATGCAGGCGATGAAGAGTCGCGGACCCACTGGCCGCGGTGCACGAACGAATTGAGGACCCAGTCGGGGCTGGTGTCCGGGCTGTCAACGACCTGTTGGTTGACGCTGAAAGTGCCGCTGAGCAAACTCACATCACCAGGACTCGCGGCCCCGCAGCCCAACGCGGCCGCAGCAGTGTCATGCAAACCGGCGACGACGGGCGTCCCCTCACGAAGGCCGGTCGCGGCAGCCGCCGCGGCGGTGACGACGCCCGCGATTTCGTCGGGGAGCAGGACAGGAGGAACCAGACGATCCAGTCCGCCTAGCCCCTGCAGCTCAAGAACCTCCGTTGACACCGTCTGCCGGGCAATGTCGGTGAAAGCAGCGCCTGCGTCCGTCAAGTCGGAAGCGGGTACGCCGGTAAGGCATGACCGGATGAAGTCTTTGGCCGAAAACGCCCATGCGGCGCGTTGGACGACGGCGGGCTCGTGCTCCTGCAACCATCGCAGTAGCGCAGAGGGATGAGATGCCCACGGCAGTTTGCCCAGTCTGACCAGCCCGCTCACACCCAGCTCGCGCTGGATGAGATTCGCCTGAAACCCGGCTCGAGCATCGAGGGAGGTGATCCCCGGTCGCACCGCACGCAGTTTGTCGTCGACCAGCCAAAGGCCGTCCCCGTGAGCTGCGACCGCGACGCCTTCGATCTGATCGGCATGCGCCGCGACTGCGTCGCGGATAATGCCGGCCAGGTCAAGCCAGAACTCGTCGGGCTGGCGTTCGGACCAGCCTGGCCTGGGCGCCACGTTACGAGTGGGCCGCGCGGCAGTGGATATAACAACACCGGCGTTGTCGAATACAACGGCCTTGGATGATGTCAGGCCGATGTCAATCCCCAGAAGCATCTACACTCCCACGCCATGTTCGGCGACTCGGGGATTCCGGAGTCGATCCTGGAACGCTGCATAAGCGGTGAGCTCGGCCGCGCGACGTGCACCAGTCCAACCCAGCAGCCGGGCGCACTCGTGGGCGACGGCTTCTGTCAGCGATTGCCCGAGATCAGGCGAAAGGCTCAGCATCAGTCTGCGAGCAAGCACATCGGTCAGTGTGGCCGCCCCCTCATGTTCGACGGCCCATCCGATCTCCCCTCTGATCGCTCCGGACTGCACGTCCAGCACATCCAGAGCGCCCGAGCGCTTGGCGTATCCGAGCACCTCTATCGCCTGGCGACCATATAGCTGATTGATTCGTTGGGACGAATGGCGGGACAGCAGATTCGAGGCGCTGACCGTCGCGCCCGAGGCTGCCGAGCGAGTTCCGGGCAGCATAGCCGTGCGACTCGTGGACGGACGCTTTACGTCAAGCAGTGCTGCGACATGATCGGCGACATCCGCGCCCGTCGCGCGGAAGGTCGTGAGCTTCCCTCCGACGATCGAATACAACCCGCGGGCGTTCGCGGAATGATCGACGAGCAAGTGTCGACGTGTGATTTCCTCGACCGGCTTGTCAGGGCTGTAGGGAAGCGGTCGCACGCCCGTATAGTGAAATAGCACGTCTTGGGCGGTAAGATTTGCGGAAGGGAACATCCGATTGGCCTCCCGAAGAAGATACGCGTATTCCTCATCGTCCGCTCGCGCTTCGACCGGGTCACCTTCAAAACGCAGGTCAGTGCTGCCGATCATGTAACGCCCCTGGAAAGGCGCGACGAACACCAGCCGGCCGTCGGTACCGGCCTCGCGCACCACCACGTCGGAAGGGGCGCCGGGGAAGTGGTCGACGAATAGGTGTGATCCTTTCGTTCCACCGATGGCTCTCGGAGGCACCTCGCCGGGTCGGCCGCCAAACATGTCCTCCAACACCTGATCGACCCACGGCCCAGCCGCATTGACAATGGCTGTGGTTTCGACTCGATAGGCGACGCCCGTTAGCCGGTCTGTCACCATGAGAGCTTTGACTCGACCGTCCTCGACCTCGAGTGCACCGGCGGCGCAGTGGTTCAAGGTCACACATCCGGCCTTAGCCGCTGCGAGCACCACCTCGACCGTGAGGCGTTCCGCGTGCACGGCCTGGGCGTCGTAGTACGACACGCCCCCGAGTAGGCCTTCCGGATTCAGGCCGGGCAGACGTTGGAGAATCTTCTTCTTGCTCATGACGGTGAAGCGCGGAACGCTCTTGTCATAAGACAACACGTCATAGAGGACCATTCCCATGCCGATTAGTGCCGGCGGCGTTGAGGAGCGCCGATAAAACGGCATATCGTAACGCATCGGCACGACCAAGTGACCGGCAGTCTGGAGCAACCACTCGCGTTCGCGGAGCGCCTCGCGCACCAGGCCGAACTCGAGCTTGTCGAGATATTTGAGGCCTCCATGGATGAAGCGGCTCGACCAAGCCGAGGTGCCCGAGCCGTAGTCGTCCTGCTCGATCAGTAGAGTGCGGATGCCGCGCAGCGAGGCGTCCCACGCGGTCGCAGCGCCGTTGACGCCTGCGCCGATCACGACAAGGTCGAACGGCTCATCCAGCCGCGCCAAGGCGCTCGCCCGACCTTCGGTTTCAGATTGTTGAGTCATAGGAACGCTCCTCCACCGTTCGGGGCGATCGTCTGTCCAGTCATGTAGGAACTTTCATTTGTTAATAGGAACCAAACCACTGTGGCAACCTCGGCCGGGGTGCCGAATCGGTGCATCACAACCCGTTCCAACTTTTTGTCCAGCCACGTAGTGTCTTCGACGCCTTGGTGCAGACTCGTGTCGATCGGACCAGGGGCCACCGCGTTCACCCTCACCTGGCCTGCAAGGTCGTGAGCCAATGCTCGCGTGAACCCCAGAAGGCCGGCCTTCGACGTGCAGTAAGCAACCAGGTCTGGTGCGCCGATGTAGGCGAGTTGCGAGGACATGTTTACGATCGCCGCGCCGGTTCGGGTGCGCAGGTGACCGATCAGCGCTCGGCTCATCAAGAAGGTTCCGGTCAGGTTGGTGTCCAGGACGGTGCGCCAATCGGGCACGTCGACATCCGTGATCTGGCTGACGGGCCCGAGAACGCCTGCGTTGTTGACCAGACCTGACAGGTGCGGTAGACGCTCCAGCACCTCCTGGACCATCCGTTCGACATCGCTGGGGTCGGTGATGTCCCCGACCACAACCATGGCACGAGATCCGAGAGATGCCGCAAAGTCGCGGCACTCATCCTGCTCTTCTAGCCTGCAGCCGATCGCGACTTCACCGCCACGTTCAACTACCAGACGGCATATGGCACGCCCAAGTCCGCCATTACCACCCGTCACCAGAACGCTCGGGGCGTCCATAAGGCTCGCGGCACTCACCATGAATCTCCCTGTCCCGACAATCGCCGGACGTTCTCTGCCCCAACCGCCCCCTCTGCCTGGAGAGCAGCGATCTGCGCCTCCGTGAGGCCGAGTTCGGTCAAGAGCTGTTCGTTGTGTTCGCCGACCGTCGGCGGAGGAAGTCGTGGGCGCCCCGGGGTGGCGCTGAGCCGAACCGGCATCCCGACCATTCGCATCAGACCCGCCCGCTCGTGGTGGTACTCGAGCACCATCCCGTTGTGCACGACCTGGGGGTCTACGAAGAGTTCGTCATATTCGAGGACGGGAGCGACCAGAACGTCTTCGGCCTCGAATCGCGCTATTGCTTCTTCTCGGTCGAACTTCTCGATGCCATCCTGGATGGCCCGCTGGCAAGCTTCAGTGTTGCTGGCGCGCGCGGCGTCGTCGGTGAAGCGGTCGTCCAGTCGGATACTCTCGTCGAGCTCAAGGGCGGCACACACTCGATCCCACGGCTGGTCGATGAAGTATTCGGCGATGAGGACCAGCCACTTGCCATCCGCCGCCCGGTACTGCCCATACAGGGCCGACGCGCCCGGATGGGCGATGCCGAGCGGCGCACGGTGCGGCACGACTCCGTCATTCAAGTATTCGGTGCCTTCCTGCAAATGCAGCGCCACGGCGGAGTTCAACAGACTTGTGTCGACGACCTGCCCACACCCTGTGCGCTCTCGTGCCGCAAGAGCAAGCATCATGCCCTGCGCGAAGTGCATCGCCGCCAGATAGTCGATGGCATATGTGCCGACCGGCGATGGTCTGTCCGGGGTTCCTGACATTGCCATCACGCCACCGATCGCCTGCGCGGCGAGATCCTGTCCGCGTCGTGCCCGATACGGCCCTGTACGACCGTATCCAGACGCATATGCCGAGATGATTCGCGGGTTGATCTGTCTGAGTTCCTCGTGGCCGAGGCCCAGGCGCTCCATTACTCCGGGCCTGAAGTTGCTGGCCACGATGTCGACCTGGCGCACGAGCGAGCGGACGAGGTTCATCGCCTGTGGGTTCTTGAGGTCGAGCGAAAGGCTCTTCTTGTTCCGATTGTTCGCGGCCCAATGCGGGGTCCAGCCTGTGGGCATCCGCATTCGTCCTGAACGTCCGATTTCGCCGACATCGACTCGTTCGACCTTGATTACCTCGGCACCGAAGTCGGCGAGCACTTGAGTGCCCGACGGCCCTTGTTCAAGCTGTGTGAAGTCGAGTATCCGAATTCCCTCGTAGACGTCAACCCCGGCCATGAGTCTCCTCCGGAACGATCGCGAACATCAGGGACTTGATTCCTTGCTGGACGATCTCGCCGTCGCCGTTGACGACCGCGACGTCGAAACGCACGATTCCGCGATCGGGCTTGCTCGTGCTCGGCCGGAGTTCCGCCACACGAAAATCGACTGCGATGGTGTCGCCGAGAAAAACCGGCTTCCGGAACACCCATTCGTCGATACCCAGAAACGCTAACGCTTGGCCCTCGAACACCCCTGAGCCGAGCATGAGTCCATGTGCGTAGGAGAGGACGAGAAGGCCATGGGCGACGGGCTGACCGAAGACGCTGTCAGCAGCCGCGACGCGGTTCACATGGATTTGCGAGAAGTCCCCTGTCGTCGCCGCGAACATCGTGACATCGGCTTCGGTGATAGTACGGCCGCGCGTGCGAAAGGTGCGGCCGACATGGAGGTCAGGCCAGCCCAGCACGGGAAACGACTCGGCTGGCACAGTGTTCGATGTCACGCCGGCTCCTGAACGTGGGCGCTCATGTCCTCGGTTTCGCGGGTGAAGGCGGTGGCGAGGTAGGTGTAACGGCGTGCAACTTCGGAGCGGAGCTGTTCGTCGTCCTTGTCATGTGCCCAGGTCTCGACCGGCTCCTGCCAGATCGTGCGCCCGACGGCGAAGCCTCGATAGCCCGGAATGGTCTTGCCCACGGCAAGCCAGTCGCCGACGGTCTCCAGCGATTCACCGCTGCCTAAGATCAAGCAGTCGACTCCGCTGGCGACCGCGGCCTGGCCGATTTTTCGGGCTCCGTCGACCGATGCAGCTGCCTCGACCTTCCACAGGTTCGGCCGGATTCCCGCCTGCTGCACCGACTCCATGGCGGCCACTACGAGGTCGGGGATGAGCTCCAGTCGATAACGGCTCAAGTCTCCTCCGACGCGGTCCAGCTGAGCCGGCTCCGGCGGGATCAGAATCTCGACGAGGAGCTGGCCGCCGTGTTCTTGCAACCATCGCTGCAGGACAAGTGTGCTCTCGAGCTGCCGGTGATTGTCAATCGCATCGCCCTCGACATTCAGGAAGAGCAGCGGTTTGGCCCAGTCCGGCTGATTCCGCAGCAGAATGTCTTGCCAGCCGGGCTGTAGCACGACGTGACCGGTGGGGCTGTCAACAGGGATCGAGAATGCAATGCCAGCCTCGCGGGCACGGGACATGAGACCTTGTGCGTACTTGTCGTCAAGGAGCACCGCTGCGTGTTCCCGAGGAACGCCGGCGTCCACCGCCTGCCGAATCCCCTCGAAGACGAGCTCTTTGGCACGCGTCGTCTGTGCGACAGACTGGCCGGGCTCGCTGAGGCCGCCCGACGCTGCCTCGTGGAATTCGGCGGCATGGTCGAACGCGGCCATGAGGATGGGCGCAGCGTGCGTCGCGCGGGCAGGGAAATTAGGCATGAGATGTCTCCAGGTCGGATGGGGGTGAGATCAGGCCGACGCGCGCGAGCACGTCTGCAATACGGGCGCGTTCGGGTTCGTCGATCGGTTCGAGCGGCGGCCGGACGACGGCGCGCTGAAGCCGGCCGGACAGTTGGAGCGCGTTCTTCATTCGGTTGTGACCGTCGAGGAAAGGCGGCGCGTAAATGCTCCGGGTGAGCGGATGCAGGGCGGCGGCAATTTCACGCGCTGCGGGCAGATTCCCTGCTTCCATTGCTTCGAAGAGCGCCACATGCAGAGTGGCTACCATCGAGCCGTGGCCCGACAGGATCCCGTCTGCTCCGATCGCCAGCGTGGGGAGTAGTGACAAGCTGAAGCTGCTCAGGATGCGCACGTCCTTTTCCAGCGCCTTGAGGGATCGGAAGTTGTCTTCGTAGGTGACGATGTCGTTGGACCAGTCTTTGATTGCAACGACGTTGTCGATCTCGGCACAGATACGCATCAGGTTCGGCGTGGAAATGTGCAACCCGGACTGCTTGGGGTAGACGAAGACGATCACCGGTAGCTCGCTCGCCTCGGCCACATCGCGGATGTAGTTGAACGCAATTTCGGGCTTCTGATCGTGGCCCATGTCCCAAGCGGCCGAGGGGAAGGCCAACACTGCCGAGGCGCCATGTTTCGCTGCGATCTGCGCTCGATGAGCTGCTCCCCGGTTGGACGTGTCATAGACGCCGGCGATCACAGGCAGACGGCCCGCCGCTTCGTCGACCGTGATGTCGAGCAATTCGATCTGCTCGGTGTCAGATAGCGACGCCACTTCCGAGGCGTGCGCCACCGTGGTGATCGCCGTAACGCCTCGGGTGGAGATTAGGTCTTGAAGGTGTCGTCGAAGCTCCGCTTCGTCGATCGAATAGTCGACTTGGAACGGAAGCAGGCATGCGGGAATAACCCCCGATGGTAGGTATCTCATGCGAATCTTTCTGAAATCGAGCAGCGGCAATCAGACGGCGAATCTTGTTCGGATCGCGATCGTCTTGAGTTCGGTGAATTCGTCGAAGCCGGCCTGTCCCATCTCACGTCCCACGCCGCTGGCTTTGACTCCGCCAAAGGGCATGTTCTTCTGGACATCGATGGAGGTGTTGACGAAGACCATGCCGCTTTGAAGGCGCTGTGCCAGGCCTAGCGCAGTGTCGATGTTCTTCGACCACACGCTGTTCGAAAGGCCGTAGTCCACGGAGTTCGCGAGAGCGACTGCCTCCTCCGCGGTCTTGAACGTGGTCGCCGTCAGTACCGGCGCGAAGATCTCCTCGCGGAAGGAGGCGTGCTTGGGCTCGATGTCGGCCAGGATTGTGGGAGCGAGGAAGTGCCCGGCACTGTAGCGGTCGCCGGTGAGCTTCTTGCCCCCGACGAGCACGGTGGGCGCGTCGGCGACGAACGAGAGTGCTCGCTCGAGGTGCTGCTCGTGAATCAGAGGCCCGACCTGTGTGTCGCGGTCGAATGGATCCCCGGTGCAAAGAGCGGCGAATCGCTCAGCGAGGCCGGCAAGCAGCTCTTCGCGCACACTCTCGTGCACCAGGAGCCTGGACTGGGCCACACAGCACTCGCCGTTGTTGAAGGTTGCGCCGTGCACGATCCCGTTCACGGCCGACTCGAGGTCCGCGTCGCCGAACACGATCGTTGCTGCCTTACCTCCGAGCTCCAGATGCAGACGCTTGTTCGTTACAGCGGCGACTTGCTTGACCCTGCGTCCGGTTCGCGTCGACCCTGTGAACGAGACGAGGTCGATCTCGGGGCTGGCCGTAAGAGCCTCGCCTACGTCTCCACGGCCGAGCACGAGGTTGACTGTTCCTTCGGGGAATCCCGCTTCGGCGACGAGGCTCATGAAATGTACCGCGCTGGAACTGGTGAACTCCGAGGGCTTGATCACGGCCGTACATCCGGCCGCGAGCGCGAAGGGCAGTTTCTGGCAGATGATCAGCAGCGGGAAGTTCCACGGGATGATCAAGCCGACAACGCCCACCGGCTGACGCACGATCAGTCCTGTGTAGCTGGGACCGAGATTGGTGACCAGGTCACCATGGGAGCTCATTCCGAGTCCGGCCGCGTACCGGCACAGCTCCGCGGCCAGCGCGATGTCCGCCTCGACACTGGTGATAGGAGCGCCGACCTCCTCTGCGTCTAGCGCTGCAAGCAGCTCCCGGTCACGATCGATGAGATCGGCGAGACGCCGTAGCAGCTGTGCTCGCGCGTCCGCGGGCATGTCAGGCCAGCGGCCTGTATCAAATGCGGTTCGTGCTGAACGGATCGCACCTGCGATCTCGGACGGTGAACTGCTGGGAACGTAGCTGGCCAGAAATCCGTCGGCAGGTGCGTGTCGTTCGAAGATGTTGCTTCCAGAAGAGACAACCTCGCGATTGTCGATCGTGCCATGAAGAGTTCGCGGCGAACGGTTTTCGCTTTGGCGCCGGGGCCGATCCGAGCGCGACTCCGCAGCGGGAATGGTAGTCATGATTTGTCCGTTTTCTGAATCTCGATTGCTTGCGCGCCGGCTGGCCCACATCGATGTCGTGCAGCGGGAACGAACGGACAGCATTCCGCCCGTTCCCGCTGACACAAGCGGTTAGAAGTCGTACTTGTCGATGTTCGACTTGTCGTAGACGAGCAGCGGGCCCAGATCGACTTCCCCGCCGTCCAAGACGGTGAACTTGCCGAGCTTTCCGGCGGTAAAGGTGTCGCCCTTCTTGCCGGAGATCGTGCCGTCTACCAGAGCCTTGGCTGCGTACGCGCCGAGATACCCCAAGTCGGGGTCGTTCCACAGCGCTCCGGCCTGGACAGTTCCATCGTCGATATATGCCTTCATCACGCTCGGCAGTGCAAGCCCGGTTACGGCCACCTTGCCCTTGAACCCGTTGGCCTCGACGTATTTGGCGGCGGCGGGGAATCCCAGAGAATCGGGGGCGACAATTCCTTTCAGATCGGGATATTTGGTGAGGAGCGCCGCGACGTTTGTCGTCGCCGTCTGGTTGTCGCCATTGGCGTAGATGGTGGTGACGACCTGGATGTTCGGATACTTGGTCTTCACAGCGTTGTGCATTGCGGCCAGCCACTGGTTCTGCGTCGGCTGGGTCGGCGCTCCCGAAAGGAAGGCGATCTGCCCGGACTCGCCGATCTGCTTTGCGATGACATCGATCAGACCTCCACCGATCGCCTTCACAGAAGCGGGGTTGACGAAAAGATCTCGATGTCCCGGTGCGTCGGAGTCGTACGTGACGACTTTTGTACCCGCTGCACGGGCCTGGTCGAGCGAGTTGGCTTGCGCGTTCGGATCGTTGATGCCGACGAGGATGGCGTTCACGCCCTGCTGGACAGCTGTGTTTGTGAACGGAACCTGCGCCGACGGACTCACGGCGGTGGGGCCCGCAATGTTGACTTTGGCACCGAACTCTTTGCCGGCGTCCTGGGCGCCCTTCGCATTGACATCCCAGTAGGGGGTACCGATGAGGTCGGGAATGACAGTGATGCGCATTGCTTTGCTGTTGGAACTGCCGTTCTGATTGTCCGAGCTGCCAGTGCTATTGCTTGCCGAGCAGGCCACCAAGCTAATAGACACGAGGGCCCCGACAATCGCCGTTGAAATCAGGCGCCTTCTCATGATCGAAATGCACTCTCCTTGTTTGAGCGCGGCAGATTACTATCTGTCGCGACGGGTTGCTCGGGTCGATTTCGCCGGAAACGGCGTGCCGCAACACCCGATAGACGCGGCAGCATCACGGAAACAATCAGGAGGATTCCGATGATGACGTTGATGGTGTTCGCGTTCACGTTCTCGAGTCGCAACGCGCTGGATACCGTGCCGATGAGCAGGACGCTGGCGATAACACCGAGCATCTTGCCGCGTCCGCCGAAAATGGACACGCCACCGAGGACGATAGCGGCGATGACGAGCAGTTCCAGACCCGTGTCGTTGTCGCTTCGGACGCTGTCGTATCGCAGCGTGTCGTACATGCCCGCGAGCGAAGCGAAGAGTGCAGTCGCGACGAATGTAGCGAGCTTTATGCGTCGGGCATTGATTCCTGCGAAGCGCGATGCCTCCGAGCTTCTGCCGATATCGAAGAGGTTTCGGCCGAAGAGCATTCTGTGGAGTACGAAGCTCGCGACGAGCGAGAGAACTATCAGGAGTAGTGCCACGTTGGGCACATACGAACCTCCGATGGCACCCTGGGCCTCGCCTGTCCACTCGGCGGGGAATCCGCTCACGGTATTGATGCCGAGCAGTCCCACCGCGATGCCGCGGAAGAGCGCCATGGTAGCGATGGTCATGGCCAGCGACGGCAGGCCGACGTAGGCGATCATGAAGCCGTTGAAGAGGCCGCACGCGATCCCCACGAGGAGGGCGACGAGCGCAGCGAGCGGGAAACTCCATCCGCTGTGGAACAGTTCGCCGCAGACCACGCTCGATAGGCCCGCGACACTGGCGACCGATAGGTCGATCTCGCCGAGAATGATGACCATGGTCATCGGCAGCGCGACGATGAGCACCGGCGTCGCGTCCTGCAACAAGTAGATGGTCGTGAGACGACTGTCGAAGTAGGGGACGGTTAGCGCGGCGACGAGGAAGAACGCGATCAAGACCAGCACGAGTACTGATTCGTAAGTCGCCAGGCGTCGCCATCCCGTGCGTTCGTGAAGGGCGTATTGGCGCTGTCGGCGGATTGTCGCGTCGGACGAGGCGTTCATGCGGCCATCTCCTTCTTTACTTGACGAATCGACACGACGTCCTTGCTCAAGAGCCGGCGTCGGCGCCGTCGTTGATGGAAGAGGTCGACCGTCACTGCGCCGACGATCAATGCGCCGTCCACGGCCTGCTGCCAGAAGCTACTGACGCCAAGAGTCGGCAGTGCCTGATTCAGCGTTACTAGGAGGGCAGCTCCGATTCCAGCGCCGACGATGCTCCCACTGCCTCCGAACACCGCCACACCACCGACGACGGCGGCTGCAATCGACTGCAGCTCCATGCCTGTACCCACCGACGCGTCCGCCGTGCCGTAAAGGGCGGCGTACATGCATCCGGCAATGCCGGCGAGCATGCCAGAGATGACGAAGACAATGGTGACGCGCGCGCGAGTGGGCAATCCGTAGAGCACTGCGGCGTCCGGCGCTGACCCGATCGCGTAGAGATCCCGGCCGAATCGCATCGACGTAGTGATGAAGGCACCTAGCACGAGAACGATCAACGTTATATAGCAGAGCACTGGAATACCGAGGACCTGCGCGGTTCCGAACTGCAGGAAGTCGTGAGATAGATTCGATGCGGTCACCTGGCCGCCACTCGTCCACAACTGCAGAACTCCCCGATAGACGTACATGGTGCCGAGGGTGATGACCAGTGCTGGCACCTTGCCAAAGCCCACCAACAGTCCGTTGACCAGACCGAGGATGGCACCAGCGACCGCACAGGCCCCGATCACGAGTGCGATGGATAGGTGCGGCTGAGCAATGACGATCTTGCCGGCGACGTATGCAGTCAGTCCGACGATGGCGCCGACGGAGATGTCGACATTCCGGGTGATGATGACCATCGCCTGACCAACGGCAAGCATGCCGAGGATGGCGAATGACTGCAGCAGATTCGCGCGCCCGACGTCCGAGAACAGGAAATGCGGAGACACTGCGACTGTTACGGCAAGGAGGACCACAAGCGTCAGCGCTGTGGCAGCCTCCCGCGAAGACCGCAATCGTGAGAAAGCTGAGGTTCGATGCGCGGTGCCGCTCACTTGTCTTCCGTTCCAGTCGTACCAGAGGCCGATTGCCCGATTGCGTTCGTCGCAGCGCGCATGACGCGCTCCGGGGTCGCTTCGGCCCGCTGGAGATTTGCAGTTAGATGACCGGCAGAAAGCACCAGCACGCGATCGGCCATTCCGAGCACCTCGGGAAGCTCGGACGAGATCATCAGGATCGCCATGCCTCGGGATGCCAACTCGGAGAGGCGCCGATGCACTTCGGACTTGGTGCCGACGTCGATGCCTCGAGTCGGTTCATCGATGATGAGCAGCCGCGGAGTCGTGGCCAGCCATTTGGCGAGGACCACTTTCTGCTGATTGCCCCCGCTTAGATTGGCAACGCCGGTGTCGAGGGCGGCTGCTTTGACCTCCAGGCGGCCGGCCCAATCCGCTGCTGCTTGCGTCTCGGCCCCGACCTTCATTACTCCAAAACGCGCCAATTCACGCCGGATGACACTGGTCGCGTTCTCCAGGACGGTCCCGTCCATGACCAGTCCCTGATTACGTCGATCCTCTGGGACCATGGCAATGCCTGCGCGAATAGCTGCCCGGACGCTGTTGCGCGGCAGGGGACGCCCGTCGAAGACAACGGTCCCGGAACGATACGGATCGATGCCGAAGATTGCTCGCGCGACTTCGCTACGTCCCGCTCCGACCAGGCCGGCCAGTCCCACGATCTCTCCGGCGTGGACTTCGAAGCTGATGTCATGGAACACACCGGGCTGGCTCAGTCCATTCACCTCGAGCATGACTTTGCCGATCGTGCTCGGGACCTTTGGATAGAGATTCGAGATGTCACGCCCAACCATCCGTCGCACCAGCTCGTCCACCGTCACGTCTCCGATAGCATCCGTGCTGATTGTGTGCCCGTCGCGCATCACAGTGACGGTGTCGCACAACTCGAACACCTCCTCAAACCGGTGTGAGATGAACAGGATCGCCCGGCCTTCGTCGCGAAGTTGGCGAGCAACAGCGAGTAGGCGGTCGACTTCTACGCCGCTGAGCGCCGCAGTGGGCTCGTCCATGACGAGCACTGCCGCGTCAAGGGAGATGGCCTTCGCGATCTCTACTATTTGTTGGTCCGCGATCGACAGGCCGGACACTTGACGGTCGGGATCAAGATCGACGCCAAGCCTCCGGATCAACCGGATGGTCTCTTCACGCATCGCACGCTTGTCGATGAGCCAGCGGAGCCGCATCGGCTGTCGTCCCATGAAGACGTTCTCAGCGACCGAGAGGTCTGGAAACAGCGTCGGCTCCTGGTAGATGACTGCGATGCCCGCCCTGCGAGCTTCTGCGGTCGAGGTGAAGTTCACCGTCGAGCCGGCCAGCTCGAAAGTCCCGGAGTCCCGGGAGTACAGGCCTGCAATGATCTTGACAATCGTGGACTTTCCGGCGCCGTTCTCGCCGACGAGCGCGTGGATGGACCCGCTTCGCAGCGTGAGATCAGCGTTGGATACCGCCACCACTGATCCGAACGCCTTTTTCAGACCCGCGAATGCCAGCGCCGGGTTGAACACGGCCTGCCTTTTGGCGTCTTCTATGACGGACATGTATGAAATGTAAACCCACTCTGCACAATTGTCCAGCACGAATTTTCAGCACTTTCGTTCTGAACGGATTTCAATTGGGCCGCGGGAGGGAGATACTTCTTCCTGTGGGACAAGATCACGAGACCAAGACAGAGTTGCCGCTCCGCCAGGCAGGAACCTTCTCGGCGGCCCTGATGTACAGGGCAGCTCGGCTTTATTACGAGGATGAGCTCTCGCAGCTCGATGTCGCGGAACGCTTGCAGGTATCTCGTTCGACCGTGTCGCGACTTTTGAGCATGGCGAAGGAGCGCGGAATCGTGCGTGTCAGCTTGGTCGAGCCTTCCCACACCGTCAGCTCCTCCGTCGAGCTTGCCGATCTCCTTCACATCCGCTCGACCACGATCGTCGACACAGAGGCAGCCCGGGCAAATGCGCGAGATGAGACCAGCGAGCACCTCGTGGACGCCGCCCTTGCCGAGCTAGGGCGCCTTGACCTGAAACCGGGGTCGGTCATGGGGGTGTCTTGGGGCGATGCCGTGCGACGCATCAGCAACGCACGCACGGAGATCGATCTTTCACAGGTCAACCTCGTACCGGTGATCGGCGGCGTCGATGAGGCAGATCCGCGCTTTCAGATAAATGAAATCGTTCGCCAGCTCAGCGCCCACACCGGGGCTTCGGCCACGTTCCTTCACGTGCCGGCAGCTGTATCGTTGCGATTCCGCGCCAGCCTGCTGAAGGAGCCGAGCATTGCCGATCGCTTAGCGCTGTGGGATCGACTGGACGCCGCCCTCGTGGGAATCGGGGCAATGACTGATGACCCCGCGAAGCAGCCAATTCCACGGACGTTCCGGTCCATCGACAGGCTCTCCGACGCGGTTGGCGACGTCGCCGCCAATTTCTACACGACGGATGGCTCCCCCTGCGCGTCCCCGGACGAGTCGCTGCTTGCCATCACGCGCGAACAGCTCAAGCGAACACCGCAGGTTCTCGCGGTGGCCTCAGGTGCTCGCAAGGCGCGAGCCATTGTCGGCGCCGCTCGTGCAGGACTCATCACCGACCTTGTCACCGACCACGCTGCCGCAACAGCAATCTTCGACTACGCATCGCGATAGACACCAATCGCGCCATGTCGTAGGGTTGTGAACATGTGTTCAGCACCGAATTTCGAAGTGGCGCCATGACTATTCGATCACGCCGGCTCACGGTGGCCGAGGAAGCGATAGCCGATCTGCGGTCCAGACTTCGGACCACGCGCTGGCCGGCCGCAACTGTCGACGAGGGGTGGACACTCGGCTTCGACATCGACTACCTCCGAGAGATCGTCGCCTACTGGGCGGACGAATTCGACTTCGCCGGGTTCCAGGAGCGCCTCAACGCTCGTCCGAACTATGTCGTCAACGTCGATGGTCTTGAGCTTCACGTGGAGATCCATGCGCCCCAACGACCGTCGGCGGACTCCAAGACCTTGCTCCTGCTTCATGGTTGGCCGGACGGAGTCCAGCGTTTTGAGCGGCTGACTCCTCTGCTTGACGAGCACACGCTCGTGATCCCCTCCTACCCCGGCTACGGTTTCTCGCAAAAGCCGACAAGTCCGTTGTCGTGCGGCGACTTCGGTGTTCTCATGGCGCGACTGATGGACATTCTGGGATACCGGCACTATTTCGTGCACGGCGGAGATGTGGGTGCTCCCGTCGCCGATGCCGTCACGAGGGCGGCGCCAGACGCCGTTCTCGGCCTACACCTCACCGACCTCGTCTATCTCCTCAAGGTCGACCCGATGCCGCTACCTCCCGCAGCCCTAGAGTATCTAGCGCGTGGCGAGGAATGGGAGTGGTCGGATGGCCCCTACCGGCACGTGCAGCACAGCCGACCTCAGATGCTCGCCCCAGGCCTTTCAGACTCCCCGGCCGGGCTCGCGGCCTGGATCCTGGAAAAGTTCCGCGCCTGGAGCGACTGCGGGGGCGATCTGGAGTCTCGCTTCGATCGCGACACCCTCCTCACAAACCTCAGCATCTACTGGTTCACCGAATCGATCGGGTCCAGCTTCTGGGTCTACTGGGCTACCGACGACGGCCAGCCCTCCGGCCGCATCGATACCCCAACATGGTTCTCGCTGTTCCCAGAAGATCTCGTCCGCCCGACCAAAGTCTTCGCAGACTACTTCTTCAATGTCGCTCACTGGAAGGAGATGCCGCGCGGAGGCCATTTCGCCGCGATGGAGGAGCCGGAACTGCTCGCTGACGAATTGCGGTCAATGCTTTCCAGCGCGGCACCGCTGCAACCTCATGCGGACATAGAACATCGACAGTTGTGATGGTCCCGGTGTTCCGACGACAGCGTCTACCGCTGGCCAGCCGTGATGGCTAGGACCCTCGAATTGCCGGTGGCTGGCGAGGCGCGCAGAAAGTCCCCCGTGCCGCGGCCCGCGATCGCGTCGCGCCATGCCACAAAGCCGTCGTCCGACTCGACGTCGAAGCGCTTGCGGGGAACGAGCGCGCCGTCTGTCCCGGACGAGCTATGACTTCGTAGCGGGGCCCTCCGGGTACTCATGGCATAGATAGCGGTAAACGGGCTCGTCTTCGACGAATCCAGGGAAACGCACCGCTTTGTCCGAGAGGTAGAAATTGTCTCCGCCTTCATCGGACACGCTAGCGACTTCGCTGGTGATGCCGGTTAGGTCGTCTCCTCCTCCTGCTCGACGAGGGGGACGTCGTCCTGGAGGTCTTGACGGAACTGCGTGGGGCCGCTGTCGACGGGACGTTGCCCTCGGTGGGTTGAGGCCTGGTGCCACCGCGCTGGACATCCAAAAGCAAATTGACGCGCGTCGCGAAAGTACACGCGTTTGAGGTGCGGGGCGCCCCGATTGCCAGCTTTACTCGATCACTCCCGGCCAAACCGAGCCAATCGACTGCTCGAGCTTCGCAATCGTGATCAGATCTGGCCACGATTCGCCCGCAAGCACCGTACGCAGAACATTGTGGTCGATGTTTGCCGCCCGCGCCGTCGCGCGAATGCTTGAGTCGCCCATTCGCTGGCGGATGTTCACGACAAGCCGACGCGCAGTCTCCGCTACGGGGTCAGTGCGCTCTTCCCACGGCCAGCCGTCAGGGTCGCCCGCGTTCGGGGTCGGGCGGATTGGGCGGGGCATACCGTACAAGTTAGCGGGCAAGGTGCCGTTGCCGGAGGAGCCGACCCGTGAGGCGACCGCATCAATCTGGATTCGATGGAGGATGTGCACCTGAGGGCGACAGAGGTCAGTCCGGTTCGTCCGAATTTGGGGGCCAAATGGGTCGGTGATATCCGAGTTCAAGGCTGATCAGCTCGAAGCTGTCCGGTAGGTCGCCACCGACGATCTCGACTATCCGGTCCGGGTCGAGGCCTGTCTTCTCGGCGACGGCCCAGATGTGGTCATCGCCGATGGCAGCTCTGATGCTGTCATTCACGCGTCGCGCAAGGTCCTCGCTGTCAAAGGACTGATCATTCATGCGCCCCCTCTGCGCCGTCGTCGCTTGCTTCGGGTGACTTATGAATGCAAAGCGTCTATTATTCTAACCAGTGCAGACACTGCCAGAGATCGGTCCGACACTCAAGCGGGAGGGATCATGGAAGGCGATTCGCCCGTGACAGCGGGTCCTGCCTACACAGAGGGCGGCATTCTCCGGGAGCTTGGGATCGAGCCCGAACAGCTGGAGGTTCTTGTCGAACGCTGTTGCTTGTTCCGTGTGACCAGCGACGGCGGCCCAGCATTTTACCCAGCCCTTCAAGTGGTCGACGGCGCGATCCTGCCCAACCTCGACGCAGTGCTCTGCGAACTTGCTGACGGCATCGAGGACCCAGAGACCTGGTGGACGTGGCTTCTCGGTCATGCCTCCGCGACAGATGAACGAGCGCGGTGGGAACTGCTGCGAGATGGGGACGCTGCAGCTGTTATTGGCGCGGCCGGTCGATCCGCTTGGGCGTGGCGCCAATGAACGATCCACAACGGCCGAGCGGAAACAGAGCTGCGCCCTCATCAGGCGCAGCCACCCGGACGCGAGCCCCCACCATTCGAGTGGCGATAATTGACGCCGATGTTCGGTATCGGACAGGTCTGCAGATCGTGCTCGCTCGGGACCCAGCACTGGAGATCGTTGGCTGCTTCGACGATGGCCAACAGCTCGCGGCCTCTGGTTGCCAGCCGGACGTAAGTCTCATCGCCGAGTCCGGCAGGCTCAACGAGACGCAATCAGAGCCGTTCGCCTATCCCTTCATCCTGATGCCGAAGGTCCGCCGGCGCGGACGTTCGACGACGGACCCGACCGGAAGTTGTGCTGTCGTGCCGCGATCAGCCCCGATCGCTGAACTGATGATCGCAATCCATCGCGCGGCGCGCCGACCGTAGTCGCTCGTCGATGTGGCTATGCTCCCGGACATGGGCACGCTTCGTGAAGCGAGAGCGTATTCCCCCGGCGTCGGGCAGTTTGAGTCAGACACCGGGAACGTGGCACGCCCCGATTTCAACTCCTCCCTCATCCTTTTTGCGCACGTCACGGCACTCGATCGACATTCCATATCGCGGCCGCCGGCCGCAGGAAGGTCGAGAGAACATGCCATACGGAAGACTGCGCTATTTTGACACGTTTCGGAACGTGCCTCCGCGCGATGAACCATCGATTCACTGGCTCGATGCCTACGGGCGTCCACATGAAGTTCGCGCGTCCGCTGACGCACTGAGAACGCCACTCGAACTAGCGGTTCCGTGTCGTCGCGGCCCCAAGTACCGGGGTCAGCCAAGTTCCTTCGGGCACTACATCTTTGCCCAGACGGGCCAATGGCTGTGGTTTGAGTCCGAAACCGAGGCAGCAGCACTCCGCCTCTTGGATCACGTCGCGAGCATCAGCTCAATCGCGACACAACCTTTTTGCCTGGTGCATCCGGATGGGGTCCGCCACGTGCCGGACTTCTTCGCTCTCGCCACGGACGGCACGCGAATCGTTGTCGACGTGCGTCCCGAGGCGCTCCGGGATGACACGGCGGCCGAGCAGTTCCAGCGGACTCGCGAAGTCTGCTTCCGAATCGGATGGCTCTACAACGTGATGAGCGGGGAGAGCGAAAGTATCCCCGCTCAGAACGTGCGGCGCCTCTCCGAATACCGCGGGCCCGACTACCGGCCCTCAGCAGATGTCCGCGAGGTCGTTCGCCAAACACTAACCGTGAAGCCATCCTTGACGTGGGCCAAGTTCTTCGAGCACGTCGGAGGATCCGTAAGCGAGTACGAGCTTTTCGCTCTGATGTGGTCGCGCGATGTCGGGTACACCTTCGGTGCGACTATTGGCCCTGAGACGCGGTTGTGGTGGGTGAGCAAGGCATGAACGCGTTCATCACACTGGGTGTGCCCATCGAATTCAAAGGGCATGACTGCGTGCCGATCCTGGAGATCGATGGCGTAGTACGCGTTCACGACCTCGAGGACGACGCTGAGTACGACGTCCCGTCGGAGGAACTGCTAGCTCATAACGACGAAGCGGAGTCTGCGTTCGAACGCATGAATCGCGTCGATCCATTTGCAGTGTCAATGACAACCAGGCCGTGGAATCTTGCGGCCCACCTCGAGGAAGTCCTCAGCGGGGCACCCCTTGAACCCGGAGGTGAGCGGCGGCCCGAGTACCAGCCAGATGTTCCAATGATGCAGCGCCAGGCTACGAAGAGGAGGGAACTCGAACTTCTCGGTTTCCCGATAAAGGAGCGGACCTTTCAGTCGGACCTGTACGCCTACCGAGACTACGGGGAGGCCGGGCTCCGTAACCGCGTTCGGCTTAAAGATCCCCTACGGAATGTGTCTCCGATTCTGAGGGAAGCGATCGAGTCGTCGCGCAAGCTTCTCGCGAACCAATCCACCCACACCTTCGCCGTCTTTCGCGGAACAATCCGCGACGAGCTCGATCGACTTGGGGGTGAGGATGAAAAACTCCCTTCAGATCCGACCCTCCGCAACTACCTTCGACTGATCGGGGGTCCTTCGGATCCGTTTTGGACGTTCAAGCGCCGACAGAGCGAATCGAATCGGCCGACCAGAAGCAACCGGGCGCGTGCGGTCCCCGATGTCCCGGGGTCCGAGGTTCAGATCGACACGAGCCGCTTCGATGTCGAGGTTCTAGACGGGTTCAGCAACCGCCGGACAACTGCTCAGTTGGCTCTGATGGTCGACAAGAGCAGCCATTCCATCGTCGGGGCCTGCGTTCGCCTCCAGAGCATGAAGGGCATCGACATTGCCCTGATGATCGTCGCGTCCTGCATGCCGCGACGCGTCTTGCCACTCGATAAGGACCTGTCGGCGCGGCTCGCTTCTGGCGCTTGGCGCCGCATCTTCGGCGAAACGCTGCCCGAAGCGCGGTTGCCGTTTGTTAGGCCGCACGGCATTACATCCGACAACGGCGCTGACTTCATGTCCCGGAACGTTGCCGCCGCGATGAAACTCTGCGGCATCAACCACACCGAAGCCCGGCCCCGTACGCCCACCGACAAGCCGGCCATTGAGCGGGCGTTCCTCACCGTCGAACGCGACTTCGCCCAATATCTCCCGGGCTACTTGGCCGAGGACGTCACCAATCGGGGCGAACCCACTCCAGGCGAAGAGCTGCTGACGGTCTTCGAATTGGCCGTGTTCTTCGAGGTTTGGTTCGCGCATGTCTATCAGAACACGCGCCATTCGAGCATCCGAGACCCCCGACGACCCTCGGTATCTCATTCGCCCAACACGATGCTCGCCGCACTTCGTCGGTTCTACCCCGAGCGGCCCCTGTCTGTGCCCGCGAGTTACCTCCCTCGCGTCGCTAACGTTACCCACAGAGTGATCTCACGCAGCGGGATCCAGATGAACTATCGGGTCTACGACTCCCCAGAGCTCGACGCTTTCCGGCTCAAGCTGTCGCCGATCACGGGAACGAAAAGCTGGCCGATCTACTACCACCCGACCGACATCGGCCAGGTGTGGATCATCCCGCCTGACGCTGAACCCATCACAGCCCCATTGAAGGACCGCGATCGGTTCTACCGACCGTTCGCCGACGAGATCGACGCGGAGGTGCGACGAGTGGCGGCGGAAAGCCGAGAGCTCAGTCGCGCCGAACAGCACGAACTCGCCCACGAGCTTGGCAAGGCCGCAAGGCTGCAGGTGAAGGCAAGAAACCGTCGCGACGCTCGCGACAATGCAGCACGGAAACTGGATCCAACGTACGCTCCGCCCGCGGTCCAAGCGGATATGACGCAGATTTCCGATTCACGCATGAAGGGATTGCCGAAGACGCCAGGACCAATCCAGCCGGATCTAGACGACGTGGAGCCGGAACTGTGGTAGCCGCCGACCAGACCCGCCTGGAATTCCGAAAAGGCCTCTATGCGCACCTCGCGGCCGCCCGGGAGTTCGCGCTCCCTCCGATCCAAGAATACGAAGGATGGGACGACACAACCAAGGCGCGCTTCAACCATCAGCGAATCGTGCGCCTCGGCCGGGATCTCACCATCACTACGCCAAGCATGGTGAGGCTTCACCGCGAACTCCTGCTCACCTCGGTCCTCAACGAGGAACGTGCGCGCGGGCGGTCGGGATTCGTGATCAACGGTCTCCCCACTCGGGGAAAGACCACTCTCTGCCTTGAAGCGATGCGGTTCTTCTACACAGCTTATCGCCGCCAACGCGACGGCGTAGATCTCGCCGATGCGCTCCCCATCGTCTATATCTGCCTACCCGCACACATCACCCCCAAGGCGCTCGTCGAAAGGGCAAGCAGGTTCATCGGGCTTCCTGAGATCAACTCAAACCTTGAATCACTTCAGAGCAGAGTTGTCAACAACATGGTCGCCCACGGCACACGACTGGTCGTCGTTGACGAAATCCAGAACCTTAGGACGACCTCATTCCTTGGAATCGAATCTTCGCGGGTACTCAAGGACCTCATTGAGCAGACCTATGGCTGCACGTTCATCCTTGCCGGCTCTGACGCCGGCCAATCTGCTGTGATGCTTGGAGATCTCGGATTCCCCGTCCTTGCGCGGTCTCAGCTGATCGAACTTGAGGACTACAACGCGGACGCGGCTGGCAACGGGGAATGGGAGCGAGCTCTTGCGTCCTTCGAGAGGAAACTCGGACTCTTCGGTCAACGACCGGGAACACTACTCGACCTCAGCCGGCATATCTTCACCCGCACCAACGGGAGGATCTCCGCGGTCAACGAGCTGCTTCGCCGGGCTGCAGCCCAAGTGATCCATACGTCCTCGTCGCCGCAGAGCGAGACCATCACCGCGGACGTCTTGAACAGGACGTTCCTAGACGCCAAATCGCCCAACGAGGGAAGACCGTAAGGAGCGGCGCATGGCACAAACAATCAACGTTTGCGAACTTCCCTGGATACCTCGGCCGGCCACCCTCGAAATCGCTGAAAGCTACGCGACCAGACTCGAAGCCCGGAACTTTCTTCCACCCGGCCATGTCTCCAATGTTGCTCGCTCGATTCGCGTTGCGTCATCCGAGCCGCTGACCTCCGGCGAATCGCTGGATCGCGCACTGGACCTCCTAACCTCAGGTCGATGGTCGCGCGCACAAGCCACGGCTCAAGCTCCTGCTGTCCGGTATCTGACGCTTCAAGACAGATTTGGTGCCAGAGCTATGTTTTTTCACCGGGTGCCGTGTCCCCGCTGCGTGGCCGTCGCGGACCGAGCACGTACCGCCTTCGCGTGGTTTCCGCTGATCTGTCGCCGCCACAAAGTCTGGCTGTATCCGGCTGAGATCGGCACAGCAGCTCGGCGCCCGACTATCCAGGCACACCGGAAGCTATCGCGACTTCTTATGCAGAACCCGGACCTCACGTGGCGTGTGTTTGCGACCGCTTGGGGAATATCCGAACTTCTTCTCAAGCCAAGTCATCCTCAGTACGACTCCCAAGACATCTTCGTACTGACAGTTGCTCTGCTTCGAGAATATCTGACGGCTCAGCGCGACTACGCGAGAGATTCGCGCCTCACATTTCGCGAGTGTTATGCCTTGCTCAACTCACTGCTTGCCGGGCTTGAGTACGACATTCGCCAGCCGGCTGTTGATTGCATCTGGCTGCTCCTCTACCCGATGTTCGTCGCCCGTCGAGAACTGACTTCTAACCACAACGAGGCTGTACTCGATCTCCTCGGGAATCCTCGACCCCCGGGGACAGCTTTGGAGTTCAACTATCCGCTCGAGCCCTTGAGCAGGTACACAACACTCGTGCGCTCCCTTCCCGCGAACTCGAAGGACGCGTTCTACCTCCTCCACGCAGTTGGTGCACTATCTGGAAAACGGAGAAGGGGCCTCTTCAGGTTTATCTGCTCGAAGGGTCATGTCACGGCCAGGTCCCCATACTCGATCGAGAGTTCAAGACTCCGAGGAGAAGAAGGTTGCGCAGTTTGCGCGGGCTTTGTGCGCCGTCGAGGCGTCAACAGCATCTACGAGCTCGCACCACTGGATGCCGCGCGGTGGGACAAGTTGAAAAACGGATGCCCTCTGCCGGACGGACTGTCGCTTACCGATACCACCAAGCGCTACTGGTGGAGATGCGGCGAAGGCCATTCCTATCGTGCAACCGTCAGAGCCCAGGTCGAACGGCATCTCTGTCCAGAATGCGACCACAAAGGCGGAGGCGTGACCGACATGTACAACGTCTCGTTCCTATTTCCAGCAGTCGCACGGATGTGGTGGCCTGAGCCTTATGCGCCGGTTACCCCGGACTCACTTCCGCCCCACTCAAAACGATCGTTTTGGTGGCACTGTCCAGATTGCAACTCGTACTTCTACGAGAAAGTCGCGAACCTCGTCAATCTTCAAACGTGCCCATACTGCAGCGGACGCGAGACGATGCCCGGAGTCAATGATGTTGAACTCACGCAGCCGTCGATTTCACCATTCTGGGACGAAGAGGCGAATGGATTCCCTGCCTATCTTGTCGGACCCGGACTTACATGGCGTGCAAGGTGGGCTTGCGAGCTTGGACACCAATACCTTGCGACCTACCAAGAGGCTGTGGCCGACGTGAGACGCTGTCGCACCTGCGCCCGAACCGTCTTCGTCAAAGGCGTGACGGATATCGCTCATGCGTACCCTGAGTGGGCACACTTATGGGACCCGAGATTGAATCACGGACTCGAAGCAGACGCTGTCCTTGCCGCCGGCGACGCGATTCACGGATGGAGATGCGCAAAAGGCCACCCGTTCTGGAAGTCCATCCGAGATATGCGTCGCTGTTCGGAATGCTCCGTTTGCATGGACAAACGATGCGTAACCGGGGTCAACGACCTTCGTTGCAGGTATGGACCGATCATCCAAGATTGGGACACAGTTGCGAATCTCGGTCTCGATCCCGCGCTTGTACTACCCGGAAATCGACCTCGATTCTGGACCTGCTTCCGAGGTCACACACGATGGGAACGCCCGATCAACCGAAGACGCACTGGAGGATGCCCAGACTGTCCCAAGAGCGATCGAGTCGCTGCCCGTGATCTCGAAGACCTGTAAAGCACGTCGGAGTGTCTGGACGCGGTGGCAATGGCGGGCACGTGCGGATCAAACGTCGGAAACAGCCCAGGCCGACGACCGCTCTTTCGCCCGCACGGGAAGGCACCGGCGCGAAAGGCCACGCAGCGCGCGGTTCGGACCCTGCAAGGGCGACTCAGGAACTCGGCCGATCCTCGGTCTCTCCGTTAGCACGATCGGCGCACCCAATAGGCTTCCGCAGTTCAGTCTTGCTCGCCAACCTGGTCCCGGTGGCCGATGCCATCGTCGGCGAGACCAAAATACGCACGGACTCCGGCTGTGAGGTCGCGGGGCTTGCCTACCTTGACGTCAAGGGGACCCTTGAAGATCGCGTTGTAACCGCGGACGGTTGCGCTCCAGGTTCCAGTCACCTTCTCTGGAGTATTCCCGACGATCACAAGCACCGATTCCGCGTCCTTGGTGCTGAAGGTCGCTTGCGGGCGAAGGTCACCGACCCTGACGTCGATGTCGACCGAACCGGAGTTGCGCCAGCTGGATCTGGACGCCAGGGTGCTCCCCGGCCCGGGGCTCGGCATGTAGAGCACTGGGTCGAAGGTGCGGCCGAAGTCCCGCTGTATGGGCCCCCACGTTCGCGGTGGCGTTGGCAAATGGATGTCGGGCTCCCGAAGGTGGTCAGGGATAGTTCTCGGCCGAATAGTGATGACGTCTCCATCGAGGTGGACGCTGACTTCAACGTCATGCAGGAAGGTCGTGGTCTTATTGACGATTTCGACCTCGTTTCGGCTGTCTAGGTAACTGGCGAACTGTAGGACGCTCTTGGGCCACGCGGCCCGCAGCTCAGCCTCCCAATCGTCGATCGCTTTGCGGTACTCAGCCTCGGTCCTCTTCTCAGGGATGGAGCCGATCATGGCGCCCGCCACAGCGGACTGGGCAAGCTTCGCCACCGACTCACTCAGCCTCCCGTAGTCGGCAAGCGAAAGACCCGCTGCGTTCCCCGGACCTTCCTGCCCATCAATGGAGACAGCTTCGACTTTCGACGCTTGCCTCGGCAGCGCGTCGAGGAGGCGTTTCCTGGTCTTGGCGATGTACGCGCCCAGGGTCCTGTCCTGGTCGACGAAGATCGGTGTTACTTCGCCGGTCACGTGAACATCGAGCTCCACGGGAGGGGCGGTTGCTGTCGCGCCGCGTTCCCGTAGCAGATCCTGTTCCGCTGAGGTCGCTTCGCGAGTCTCTCCGTCCGCACGAATGTATACGCGACCATCGGTGAGTCCCTCTCCGCTTGCCCGACAGATCCAGGCAGGCTGGCCCATCTTCGGCGGCTCGACAACGACGGCCAGCACTTCATTGGCCGAGTCCTTCACCGGCACCCTGACTATGTCCCAGCGAGGACCGTTTGGACCAAGGTGCTGCTCGACCACCTTGTTGAGCTCAAGCATCTCGATGGGCGGCAGTCCAACAACGCCGGCCTTGGTGATGCCCAGGATCATTACCGCGCAACCCTCGAATGCCTCGGCTGCTCTGTCCGGCATGCGGTTGGCAGCGCCGAGGATGAACTTGGCGACCTTCTGCTTGCTCGCCTTCGAGTCGAGATCTTCCGGCCCCTTGAGCTCCAGGTAGTGACGCTCGGCGAGGTCACCGATCTGCGCGACGGCCGCAACGAGTTCCGTTGCAGCGATCACGCCCCGCGGCGCCCGAGAGGTGTCGAGTGTAGCGTTCGGGTTGTTGGCAGTCATGGGTTTATCTCAGCTGTCCTCACTCTTTGCCTGGTCGGCCTCGCTAGTTCTTGATGCAGGCTTGCTCGGCCAGTCGCACCCAGTGCTCCCGGCTTGCGATTATTGTCGTCTTTCGCGCGACTCTCACACAAATGAGACTCTTGTCTCCGATCTGTGTCCGGGGTGCACAAGACCTTTGGCTGTTTGGCGTTCACAAGCTCGGAAGGTGATTATTGGGGTTCACCCTTTTGCAGCTGTTGGCTGCTTTGGCTGCGCCAGCGGGGGCAGTCGGCCTAGCGATCTTCAACAAGCGTGAAGATCTGCTCGGCCGAGCGGCTCGATTGTCGGCGGTTGCGGCGGAGATGCCAGCGGGCCCCGGACGCTCGCTGGTCGAAGAATTGCGAGATGGATCCGCGATTGAATGGTCGCTGCGTGCTCAAGCCCCTCGTCTGGTCGGATTGAGCGCGGGGGCTTGGTTTTGCTTCTTGACGAGCGGTATCGCCGTCACGATCTGGTTCGCCTACGCGTTTATTGATGGCTCGCTTCTTTGGCCCTGGGCCCTCTATTTCGTAGCGGTGATCCTGGCCTTCATCGGCCAGACGTCTACAGTGCACCGGCAGCGGAGGCGGCGCGCCTGGATGATGCAGGAACGGAAATGGCGAAATCTGCCGACCCCAGTGCTGGAGTCCCAGAAGACCATCTCGCGCTCCGAGTTGCGACGCTTGGACCGGCACTGATCGTCTCGCCAGCTCTGGCTCGGCGCAGCCGCGCCGCCGTGTACCTCTTCGTCTCGGAGCTCCGGCGACGGAAGGGCTAGACGCAGCGGAGCCCCGCCTTTCGGAGCGGTCGCTCTGGACAGGAACATAGCTACGAAACTCGGGCGCGATTCCAAGCCCGAGCTGCCCGCGGATCCCTCCTAGATTCTGGAAGGGTCTCCGGGCGACAATCTCTGGGAGCCCCTTCCCATCGAACAGCCCACCGGCAAACGCCCGGAGTGCTCCTATCCGATCGAAGTCGCTCATCGCGCAACCACGTGAGTCACCAACTCAAGGCGAATTGCCGGGCCGTGGAATATCGGTGGATCAGGCCTATCGTTCGACGACCGGGGAGCAGATTGCCATCGAGAAACGAAGCTGTGGCGCATTGTGACCAACACTTCCTGGCCAGACGTCGTTCGATGTCACCGCGTCTTCGCCATCTTCGCATTTGTTCGACACTAGGTGGGTGTCGATCACAGAGCGCGGTTCGCGTCAGCAGGTGCAGGTGAACGTGCGCCGTCATCGCGGGAGGCTGCTCCGCGCGACGGTCGCAGTGGCGTTGTCCGCGGTCGCGGCGTTCGTCGGCATCGCGGGGGCGAGCGCAGCGCCCGCGCACGCCGCCGCCACGCCCGCCTCCGTCGACGACTTCACCTTCGCGAGCTTTGACGGCGACTACCGCCTCTCGCGCGACGCGCAGGGCCATTCCACGCTCACCACCGTGGAGACCCTGGTCGCGCGGTTCCCGCAGACCGACCAGAACCACGGCATCCGGCGGGAGCTGGTCGAGGACTTCGACGGGCATCCGACCGGCCTGGAGGTCGTGTCGGTTACCGATCAGAACGGCGCCCCGCGCGGCTACACCAGCGAGTCCAGCGACGGCGTCCGCACGCTGACGATCGCGGCCGACCACTTCGTCCACGGGGACCAGACCTACGTCATCACCTACCGGCAGACGAACGTCACGCGGTACTTCCCCGACACCGGGAATGACGAGTTCTACTGGGACACCAACGGGACCGCGTGGGCGCAGCCGTTCGAGCGCGTCACCGCGACGGTGCACCTGGGGCCCGGGCTCGCCGGCGCGCTGCAGGGGGAGGCGTCCGCCTACCGCGGCGTGCAAGGGTCGAGTCAGAAAGCCGGCGTCGAGCGGACGGGCGACGGGTTCCGGTTCTCGGCCGAGGGGCTCGGGCCGCGGGAGAACCTCACGTTCGCCATCGGGTTCGCGCCCGGGACCTTCACCCTACGTGCGGATGGGCTGTTCGACACCGGCTGGGGATACGCGGCCCTCGGCGGCCTCCTGCTCGTCCTCCTCAGCCTGGTCGGCGCGGTCGTCGTGCGCGTCCGCCTGCTGCGCGACGCGCCGGGACGCGGGACGATCGTCCCCGAGTACGTGCCGCCGACGGAGGGGCTCCTGCTCACGGCGGACGCCACCGGCCTCAGCAAGAAAGCGGTCGCCGCGCAGACGCTCGACCTGGCCGTGAGCGGCAGGGTGCGCGTGCTGGAGTCGGCGGGATTCTTCGGCCGGCCCCGGTACACGCTCGAGCTCGTCGGGACGGAGGCGACCGGGCGGCAGGCGCTGCGCGACCCGCACCCGACGCCGACCGAGCTGCAGTTCCTCCGGGCGCTGTTCGGCGAGTCCCTCGTTCCCGGCGCCACGCTGGAGCTCGGCTCGACGAACACCCGTGTCGCGCGCGCCATCCAGTCGCTGATGAAGCGCGTGCACAAGGAGGCCACCGACTCCGGTCATCGCACGAGCGGCCCGCGCGGACCGGTCCGGGCGGTGTTCTTCACCGGACTGGCCGCGACCGTGCTCGCCGTCGTCGGGTCGGTGCTGTGCGTCGTCGGCGTCTACGGAGGGGCGGTGCCGATCCTGATCATCGTCGCGTCCGTCCTCCTCTTCATCGCCGCCGCCGCCCTCGTCTCCCGCTCGCCCCTCACCGCCACCGGCACGGCGCTCCGGGAGTACGTGGACGGCCTGCGGATGTACGTGCGTCTGGCGGAGGCCGACCGCATCCGTTACCTCCAGTCGCCGCAGGGCGCGGAGCGCGTACCCGTCGCGGTGGGCGACCCGCGCGAGATGCTGAGGCTGAACGAGCGGCTCCTCCCGTGGGCCGTGCTGTTCGGCGAGGAGAAGAAGTGGCTGGCCGAGCTCGGGAGGTTCTACGAGCAGACCGGGGAGACGCCGACCTGGTACGCGGGGCAGACCGCGCTCAACGCGGCCGTGCTCTCACAGCTGGTCGGCGGCATCGCCTCCAGCACGACGATGACGAGCAGCTCGTCGTCCGGCGGCACCGGGGGCGGCGGATTCTCCGGCGGCGGGGGCGGTGGTGGCGGTGGAGGGGGCGTATAGCGGCACGTCCTCCGACGTCACGACCGGACCCCTCGGTCTCCATTGCCGCCGCCCACCCCGCGCGCTACCATCGGCACCGATCCGGGGGAGACCGCAGGAGGTACCCCCTATGTCTGTTCTCATCGCAACCAAGTTCACCGGCGACACGGCGACGTTCACCAGCTCGCTCACGGAGCGCGCCGGCGAGTACCGGGAGATCGCGGATCGCGCCAAGGCGGCCGGTGCACTGCACCACCAGTTCGCCGTCGGCGACGGGTTCGTGGTCATCATGGACGAGTGGGAGACGCAGGACGCGTTCCGCACGTTCTTCGCCGACCCCGAGCTCCAGGGCTTCATCGCGTCCGTCGGCGGCGACGCGAGCACGCCGCCGCAGGTGCTCGTCGGGGAGAAGATCGACTCGCCCGATAAGTTCTAGGGTTCCTGCGCGCGGAACCGCGCACTTCTTGCCGCGAGCGAAAGATCGCAGGATCTTTCGGCGCTCAACCGCGCCAAGAACCGGCGTTCGCCCGTTACGGTCGCAGTGCGGGCGACCTCCGCAGCCAGACGAACAGACGCGTTCATCCGACGCGGGAAGGCCCTGAGTACCGAGCGTGACCACCTTCAACACCGACCACCCGCACGCCTTCGAGTCCCACCGCGCGGCCTGGGTCGCGCGGGAGGTGCAGGCCGAGCAGCTCATCCCGCTCATCGGACGCCTCTACCGCGACCATGGCGTCGTCACCTCGATCCACGGCCACCGGCTCATCAACCTGTCCGCCACCGGCGTCATCTCGGTGCACGACCGCGCCCGCGAGCTCGGGCACGAGGAGCTGACCCTGCGGGAGACGGCGACGGTGCTCACCGCGCTGCTCGGGATCGCGCCGGCGCCGGCCTCCATCGACGTCGGGCGCCTCGCCATGTCGGTGCGCGGGCTTGACGACGCCGACGTGGAGGCCCGGGTGCGGGCCGAGCTCGACAGCGCGCACTCCACCTACGCGGCGGGACCGACCGACGTCGTCCTCTACGGCTTCGGCCGAATCGGGCGGCTGCTCGCGCGCATCCTCATCAACCACGCCGGCAACGGGAACGGGCTGCGCCTGCGGGCGATCGTGGTGCGCCGCGGTTCGGTCAACGACCTCGACAAGCGTGCCAGCCTCCTCGCCCGCGACTCGGTGCACGGGCCCTTCCCCGGCTCGGTCACGGTCGACGCCGAGCACTACGTCCTCGTGGCCAACGGGACGCGCATCCAGGTGATCTACTCGGACGACCCGACGAGCGTGGACTACGCCGCCTACGGCATCCGCGACGCGATCGTGGTCGACAACACCGGCCGCTGGCGGGACGAGGCCGGCCTCGCGCAGCACCTGGCCAGCCCGGGCGTGGCGCGGGTCCTGCTGACGGCGCCGGGCAAGTCGCCGCTGAAGAACATCGTGCACGGCATCAACGACGACACGATCACCGAGGACGACCGCATCGTCTCGGCGGCCTCCTGCACGACGAACGCGATCACCCCGGTGCTCAAGGCGCTGGAGGACGCGTACGGCATCGTGCGCGGGCACGTGGAGACGGTCCACTCGTTCACGAACGACCAGAACCTCACCGACAACTTCCACAAGGGCGACCGGCGCGGGAGGTCGGCGGTGCTCAACATGGTGATCACCGAGACCGGGGCGGCGAAGGCTGTGGCCAAGGCGCTGCCGTCGCTCGCGGGCAAGCTCACCGGCTCCAGCATCCGGGTCCCGACGCCGGACGTCTCGCTCGCGATCCTCAACCTGACGCTGGAGCGGCCGGCGACGAAGGAGCAGGTCAACGACTACCTGCGCCGGGTGTCGCTGCACTCCCAGCTGCGCCAGCAGATCGACTACGTGGAGTCCCCGGAGGTCGTCTCCAGCGACTTCGTCGGCTCGCACCGCGCCGGCATCGTGGACGGCCTCGCCACCATCGCGGACGGCACCAACCTCGTGCTGTACGTCTGGTACGACAACGAATACGGCTACTCCTGCCAGGTCGTGCGCGTGCTGGAGCGGATGGCGGGGACGCATCCCGCGGTCGTCCCGCCGCGCGCGGAGGTGCGGTTGCTGGAGGGGGCGACGCCCTAGGCCGCGGCCGTACCCGCCCTATCCCCCGTGGCAACCTGGGGCACCCTTTTCCAGGACCCGGACAAGGAACCAGTTCCCTGGTAGCCGTTGGGGACGCTGTTCTTCAAGCACATGCTCGTTGTCGAACATCCGGGCCCAACGAGCGTGAGGGCGCGCGACAGCGTGATCTGCTCGGGGATAGCGGCCAAGGTCTCCCCGGTCTCGGAATCCACAAGTAGCTGCACCGGGCCAGGGAGGTTCTCGATCGCCTCGATTTCCTCTTCGCTCTGCGTCCCGACGAGCTTCTCAAGCTGGTCGACGTATCCCGAGTTCGTTGCCACGATCGGAGGAACCGAGTCGGGAGTCAATCCTTCGTCCGCAACAGCAACCCCCGGCCCCGCCCCCGCGGCCATCAACACTGCAACAGCACCGACAGCTGCCAAAGAACACCCGATCCGCATTGGCTTCACTCCTTCTTGTCTGCGTGTTCCTAATATGAGGCGGCCGGCGACGACCACCCGGTCGCTGGCGATCAACGACGCCTCGACGCTGCGGCCGAAAGCGCGGGCGGCGCCCACGCCGCGCCATTCGGCCTCGCCGTCAGATCACCCGCCGCGCCACCCGTGCGGGTGCTGGAGCGGATGGCGGGGACGCATCCCGCGGTCGTCCCGCCGCGCGCGGAGGTGCGGTTGCTGGAGGGGGCGACTACCGTTCAAGGGTGAGCACCCCCGAGAACGCAGCCCCGACCGAGACGACCGACGACGCCGCGGAGACGGAGGCCTCCCTCACCTTCACGGACCTGGGCCTCGACTCCCACGTCCTGAAGGCCGTGAAGGAGCTCGGCTACGAGACCCCGTCGGCCATCCAGGCGGCGACGATCCCGCTGCTGCTGGAGGGGCGCGACGTGGTCGGGCTCGCCCAGACCGGCACGGGCAAGACGGCGGCGTTCGCCCTCCCGATCCTCTCCCGGCTCGACCTGTCGCAGAAGACGCCGCAGGCGCTGGTCCTCGCGCCGACCCGCGAGCTCGCCCTGCAGGTCGCGGAGGCGTTCGAGAGCTACGCGGCGCACCTGCGCGGCGTGCACCTGCTGCCTGTGTACGGCGGGCAGGGCTACGGCGTGCAGCTGTCGGCGCTGCGGCGCGGCGTCCACATCGTGGTCGGCACGCCCGGCCGGATCATGGACCACCTCGACAAGGGGACGCTGGACCTCTCCGAGCTCCGCTACCTCGTGCTCGACGAGGCCGACGAGATGCTGAAGATGGGGTTCGCGGAGGACGTGGAGACCATCCTCGCCGACACCCCGGACGACAAGCAGGTGGCGCTGTTCTCGGCGACGATGCCCGCCTCGATCCGGCGCATCTCCAAGAAGTACCTCCACGACCCGGAGGAGATCACGGTCAAGACCAAGACCACGACCTCCCCCAACATCACCCAGCGCTACCTCGTCGTCTCGTACCCGCAGAAGGTGGACGCGCTCACCCGCATCCTGGAGGTCGAGAACTTCGAGGGGATGATCATCTTCGTCCGCACCAAGAACGAGACCGAGACGCTGGCCGAGCGGCTGCGCGCCCGCGGCTACTCGGCGGCCGCGATCAACGGCGACGTGGCGCAGGCCCAGCGCGAGCGGACGGTCGACCAGCTCAAGTCGGGCAAGCTCGACATCCTGGTCGCCACCGACGTCGCCGCCCGCGGCCTCGACGTCGAGCGGATCAGCCACGTCGTCAACTTCGACATCCCGGTCGACACCGAGTCGTACGTGCACCGGATCGGCCGCACGGGCCGCGCGGGACGCAGCGGTGCGGCGATCAGCTTCGTCACCCCGCGCGAGCGGCGCCTGCTGACGGCCATCGAGAAGGCGACCCGCCAGCCGCTCACGCAGATGCAGCTTCCGAGCGTGGACGACATCAACGTCACCCGGCTGGCCCGGTTCGACGACGCGATCACCGCGGCGCTGGCGCAGGTCGAGCGGGTCACGCGGTTCCGCGACATCATCGGCCACTACGTCGAGCACCACGACGTGCCGGAGGCGGACGTCGCGGCGGCGCTCGCGGTCGTGGCGCAGGGCGACGAGCCGCTGCTGCTGGACGCGGACGACGCGCTGGCGCGGAGCGTGGAACGGGACGGGCGCGACACCCGCTCCAGCGGACGCGACGACCGAGGCGGGCGCGGCGAGCGGGCTGATCGGGGTTCGAGGCGCGAGCGCGGCGACAAGCCGATGGCGGCCTACCGCATCGAGGTCGGCAAGCGGCAGAAGGTGGAGCCGCGCCAGATCGTCGGAGCGCTCGCCAACGAGGGCGGCCTGAGCCGCGAGGACTTCGGCCACATCCGGATCATGCCCGACTTCTCGCTCGTGGAGCTGCCGGCGGACCTCCCGGGCGACACGCTGTCCCGGCTGTCGGGGACCCGGATCAGCGGCAAACTGATCGAGCTCCGGCCGGACAACGGGCCGGGGGCGCGGCGGCAGCGCGGGGAGTGGGAGGAGCGGCGGCCGCGGGAGCAGCGGCGCGGGCGGGATGAGCGGGCGGGGCGGAGCGAGCGGTACGAGCGGAGCGACGGTCCGGCGCGCGACGAGCGGCCGCCGCGCAAGCCGCGGCACCGCTGAGGAGGCTAGGTCGAACTGTTCGGCTGGCCCCTTCGACCAAGCCGCGTAGGGCATCGCCCACCGTATGGACGCCGCCGGGCCCGCGCGGGGCCAATTCGCAGGGATAGCAAGCAACCCAAGGTCAGCTTTTGGCCGGCCAATCGTCGCCGGTAGTGGCGACGGCTCTCCGCACAAAGAATCCAAAGGATCTAAACGGACCCTAAGGAGCCGTCACCGCCCCGGCATCCACCCCGACTGCGCCAGCCACGCGCTCAGGTCCAGCAGCTCCGGGTCGATCGCGCGCGTCGTCGCGAAGTCGGCCTGGTACGCGGGCGTCTCCGCGAACCACCGGAACATCTGGGCCATGTCCCCGAACGACGCGACTGCCTCCAGCGGGAGCACCTCGTAGCGCGCGGGCAGCCCGGCGTGGAGTCCGATCGCCTCCGCGATGTCGTCCCCGGTCAGGCGGTCGCCCGCGATCTCCAGGCTCGACCCCTCCACGGGCGTGCCGCCGAGGAGGATCGCGGCGGCGACGCGTCCGATGTCGCGGACCGCGACCATCTCCAGCGGGACGTGCGGGGGCAGCGCCATCCTCACGACCGCCTGGCCGTCCTCGACACTGACCGAGCGCGCCGCGAGGTTGTCCATGAAGAACACCGGTCGGATGATCGTGCGGTGCAGGCCGAGCGCGTCCAGGTGCTCCTCGACGCGGCGCTTGCTCTCGAAGTGCGGGATGCCCGTGTGGCGTTCCGCGCCGCCGACCGAGCTGAAGACGTAGTGCGGCACCCCGGCGCGGGCGGCCGCGTCGGCGGCGGCGATCCCGGAGGTCGTCTCGTGCTCGATCCCGCCGCGCGGCGTGGTCATCGCGAACGCGCCGGCGACGCCCGAGAACAGGCGGTCGAGGGAGGCGGCGTCGTCCAGCTCGCCGACCGAGAGCTCGACGCCGCGGTCGGCGAGGCGCCGGGCAGCGGTCGCATCGGGGGCCCGGACGAGGGCTCGGACGCGGGCGCCGCGCTCCAGGAGGGCGTCCACCACGGAGCCGCCCTGCCGGCCGGTGGCGCCGACCACCCCGAACGGGCGGCCGGCCGGGTCTGCGTCAGTGTCCACGGTGTCCTCCTCCAGCGCTCCGCTCATGGGGCGTCATCGCGAACGTAGCCCCGGGTCAGCCGAACAGGAACACCCAGAACGCCCCGATTCCGACGACCATGAGCGCAGCCCCGGCCGCGATGACCGGGCGGCGCCACCCCGGTATCCAGGGCGGGAGGGCGACGGCCAGGAAGGTCACGACAGCGACGATCGCCAGACTCCCGAGAGCCACCCCGACGTCGCCCGGCGCCTGGGAGCAGCCGAACCCGCACCAGGCGAACCGGCCGAACCCGGCGACGAGGGCGTCGACCACGAGCGCCACCGGCACCGATGCGGCCAGCCAGAGGACGGGGCGGGGTGGGCCCGCCTCCGCCGCCCTAGCGCGCATTGTCCTCCACGATGTGCCGGACGGCCCCGACCGCGAGGTGCAGCATCCCGCCGAGCACCCCGAGCACGCCGAGCCGGTTGCCCCAGGCGAACACGTCCGCGGCGCCGGCGGCGTCGGTCCCGCGGATGGCGAAGCCGACGAAGTAGAGGACGACCGCGCTGATCAGCGCGACGACGTAGATGGTCACGAGGACGGTGATCGCGAGGTTCGGCGTCCGGCGGATCTTCGGCCTGCGCTCATCGGTGGACATGGCTCGGATGCTACCGACGGGGTGGAGCCGGCGGCAATGACCGGCTCGGCGTCCCGAAACCCGCGGGGTCTACGATGGCCCGCATCCGCCCGCCGAAAGGAGACCCCCTATGCCCGTCCTCACCGACACCTTCGCCCTGTCCAACGGCGTCGAGATCCCGAAGGTCGGGTTCGGCAGCTGGCAGATCCCGGACGGCCCGTTGACCTACGACTCGGTGCGCACGGCGCTCGACGCCGGCTACCGGCACATCGACACGGCGCGCGCCTACGGCAACGAGGCGAGCGTCGGACGCGCGGTGCGCGACAGCGGCCTCCCGCGCGAGGACGTCTTCATCACGACCAAGTGCCCGGCGGAGGTGAAGGACGCCGCGGGCGCGCGCCACGCGTTCGAGCGGTCGTCCGAGCTCCTGGACCTGGGGCCGATCGACCTCTACCTCATCCACGCGCCCTGGCCGTGGAACCACCAGGGCAGCGACCACCGTGCAGGGAACATCGAGGTGTGGAAGGTGTTCGAGGAGCTGTACGACGCCGGCCGCACGCGCTCCATCGGCGTCAGCAACTTCGTCGTCTCCGACCTGGAGTCGCTCATCGGCGGGACGAGCGTGGTGCCGCACGTCGACCAGATCCGCTGGTTCGTCGGGCACACGCAGCCCGAGACGACGGCCTACTGCCAGGAGCGCGGCATCCTCGTCGAGGGCTACTCGCCGCTCGCGACCGGGCGGCTGATCGGGGACGAGGACATCGCGCTGATCGCGGAGAAGTACGGCAAGACGGGCGCGCAGGTCAGCCTCCGTTACCTGCTGGAGAAGGGTGTCCTGCCGCTCCCGAAGTCCACGACGCCGCACCGCATTGCGGAGAACGCAAAGCTGGACTTCGAGCTGAGCGCGGAGGATGTGGCGGCGCTGGATGGGATGGAGGCGGGAGGGCGCTGAGCGCCCTCCCGCGTCCGGAGACGATCAGCGCGGGGTGACGGCGACGTCCTTCCAGGTTGCGCCGGCGTTGAACGTACGCACTCCGATCGCGCCGCTGGTTGGCGTGCAGCCTGCGTCGACAGCGCTGGCGGAGACGATGGAGCCGCCATCCGCCGGCTGTCCGGTCACGGTGATGGTGCAGCCGACGGCCTCCACGGTGAGGTGGTACCAGGCTCCGGTCGGCAGCGACACCGGCAACGCGACCGTGGCGAGCTGCGTCCAGTTGTTCAGCTCACGGCCGAGCACGAGACCCGTCGGCGTGACGCCCGCGTAGTATCCGTTCAGCGCGTCCGCACCGACCGCGGGGTTCGTGACGCGCACGATGAAGCCAGCGTTGGGGTTCGAACCGAGGCTGTCGAGCCGGACATCGCCCGTCAGCGAATAGTTGCCCCAGGCGGCGGACCCGGCGACGCTCTTGTCGCCCGAGCCGCCCGCCGAGTCGGCGTAGCTTTCGGTCGACGCTGTCGTGGCCCACGTGCCCCCGTAGGTGGTCCAGCCCGACGCCGCGCCGCTCGCGAACGGCGCGGCGTACGGTGCGACCGCGGTGGAGGCCGTGGCCCCGGCGGTCACCGCGACGTTCCGGAACGACGCGGTGCTGCCCTGGTCGCGGAGGCCGATCGCGCCCGAGGTCAGCGCGCAGCCGGAGTCCGTGTACGTGAACGCGGTCGGGGCGGCCGTGCTGCCGACGGGGACCGCGCTGACGGTGAAGGTGCAGCCGGACGCCTGCGCCACGAGGTGGTACCAGGCTCCGGTCGTCACGCCGCCGGGAAGGCTCGCGCTCGACAGGGAGGTCCACCCGGAGTTCTCGCGGCCGAGTACCAGGCCCGTGGTCGTGATGCCGAGGTAGTAGCCCTTGAGCGCGTCGGTCCCGGCCGATGGGTTCGAGACGCGGAGCAGCAGGCCCGCCTGGGTTCCCGAGTCGATGCGGACGTCGCCCTGCACGGTGTAGTCGGTCCAGGCTGTCGACCCGGCGATCGCCTTCGGGCCCGCGGTGCCGCCGCACGTCTCGGCGTAGACGTCGCCGGACGTGGACCAGCAGCCGTTGTAGTCGACCCAGCCGGAGTCCCCTCCGCTGAAGGTCGAACGGAACGGCAGGACACCCGCGTTGGTCTCACCGGTGACCTCCTCACAGCCGTTCGGCCCGATCGCCGACGGCGCGGTGTAGCGGACGGTCTGGCCGGAGGCGGACACGAGGAGATCGGGGCTGTAGTCGACGCTGCAGTTCGAGGACGAGCCTGCGGTCGCCACAGGAGCGGGGATCCACGACCAGGAGCCCGATGCGTTGGCGGAGCTGTTGACGAACACCACCTGTCCGCCCTCCGAGCCTCCCGACTCGGTCTGGCCGGCGAGCAGGAATTCGCCGTTCGCGCCGCCGGCCGGACTCCAGGCGATGTACGGCGAGTGGAAGAGCTGCCTGCCGTCGCCGGTGGTCGCCGTCGCGCCGAGGTCGGTGGCGCCCGATCCCCAGGTGTCGCCGGTGCTGGAGGACTTCACCCTCGCGACACAGTTGAAGGCCGGCCCGCACACCTCGAACGCCATGACGTACGTCCCGGAGGCGCTCACAGCGACCGTCGCCATCCCCGGCCGGTCGGACTGCGTGGTGCTGGCGACATCGTTCACCTCGCCGGGCGAGACGCGCGTCGACCCGTCCGGGTTCGCGCTCCAGCTGGCGCCGCCGTCGGTCGAGACGATGTGCGCGAGCTTCTGGCTGTAGGTGCCGCTCTGGCGCTCGTCGGAGAAGTAGCAGTTCAGCTTGCCCGAGGAGTCGAGGGCGAGGAAGGGCTCCCAGATGCCGGTACCCTCGCCTCCACCGGTCTGGAACGCGGAGACGTAGGTCCAGGTCGTCCCGCCGTCGGTGCTGCGCCACTCGACGAACGTGGTGCTGGTGTTCGTCGCGGGGGTGACGTTGCCGACGAGCAGCAGGGTCCCCGCCGGGTAGGCGCCCAGCGTCTGCGGGAACTCGTACAGGAACGGCTGCCACATCTGCGACGACGGATGACCGGTGCCGGTCAGCGGGTCACCCACGGTCGAGCGCGTCGACCACGTGGCGCCGTCGTCTGCGCTCTGCCGGATGACGAAGGATGCTGCCGCGCCGCTCTTGTCCGCGTGCTCGAACGTGCCAAGCAGCGTGCCGTTCGCCGAGCCGCTGTGGGCGAGCCGGATCACCCGGCTGTATGCCAGGAAGTCGTTGCTCGACGTGGAGGTGTAGAGGCTGGACCCCGAGGAGTTCGCGTGGGCGGGCGTCGCCGCTCCCGCGACGAAGGCCACGGCGAGCGCGATGACCAGCGCGGCGAGCGCCGCGAACCTGGCCCCGAGCGGGCGGTGTACGAGTGACTGCATTGTCGACCTCCGGATCTCTGTTCGGGCGTTCGCCCTGATGGATGGTGCTGGTCAGTTCACTTCCCCGCCCCCACCGCGATCCCCGCGACCACATACCGCTGCAGCGCCAGGAACACGATGAACAGCGGCAGCACCCCCAGCACGAGCGTCGGCAGCAGCTGCTCCGGGCTCATCGTGTGCGTGCCGATCGTCGCGTAGACCGCGAGCGTGACGGTCTGCTTGTCGTCCGACGAGAGCAGCACGAGCGGCAGGATCAGGTCGTTCCAGACCTGCAGGATGACGAAGATCGCCAGGGTCGCGGTGGCCGGGCGCAGCAGTGGGAAGACGATCTTCCAGTAGGTCCGGATCAGCCCCGCCCCGTCGACCGCCGCGGCCTCCTCCAGCTCCGGCGGCACGGTGCGCAGGAAGCCGGCGAAGAAGAACACCGCGAACGGCATGATCGTCGCGGTGTACGCGAGCACGATGCCGATGTAGCTGTCCAGCAGGTGCAGCTTCTGCATCACCTCGTACAGCGGGGTGAGCACGACGAAGATCGGGATGGTGAGTCCGGAGACGAAGATCTGGTACAGCGTGCGCGTCCAGCGCCGGGTGTGCCGCACGATCGCCCAGGCCGCGAGGGAGGCAGCGAACACCGTGATCACCGCGGTGGCGAGCGTGATGATGAGCGTGTTCCCGACGCTGTGCAGGTAGTGCATGTTCTGGAACGCGGTGACGTAGTTCTGGAAGTCGATCGGCGCCGGCAGTGCGAACGGGTTCGACGGCGACGTGTTGCCGTGGTGCAGCGACACCATGACGAGCACCCAGATCGGGGTGAGGACGACGGCGGTGAAGGCGAGCAGGACGACGGAGGCGATGACCGTCGACGCGCGCGAGCGGAAGCGGCGGGACCGGAACCGCGGGGCGCGCCTGTTCGGCTCGTCGGGGGTGTCCCGGCGAACGGCCGGCTCCGTCTCCTGGCTGATGAGTGCGGTCATGCGAGGTCGGCCTCCCGTCGGCGCAGCAGCGTCGCCTGCGTGACCCCCACGACGATCGTGAGGATCAGCAGCAGGACGGCGAGCGTGGTGCCGTAGGCGAACTGGTAGTTCGCGAAGCTGTTGTTGTAGATGACGAGGCTGAGCGTCTGGGTGGCGTCGGCCGGTGCGCCCTGCGTCATGATGAACGGCAGGTCGAACACCCGCAGCGACCCGATGACGCTGAGCGTGATGTTGATCGTGAAGGACGGCGCGAGCAGCCGCCAGTCGATGCTCCAGAACCGGCGCCAGCCGGCGGCGCCGTCGAGGTTCGCCGCCTCGATCAGCGCCGGGTCGATGGCCATGTAGTTCGCCAGGTAGATCGTGGCGGTGTAGCCGAGGAACATCCAGATGTAGATGGCCGCGATCGACATCAGCGCGGTGTGCGGGTCGCCCAGCCAGATCGGTTCGAGGGCGTGGAGGCCGAGGGCGTTCATGACGTCGTCGATCGGGCCTCCCAGGGGGGAGTACATGTACGACCACAGGTAGCCGACGGCGACGAACGCCATCATCGCGGGCAGCAGCAGGCCGGCGCGCACGAAGTTGCGCACCCGCTCCAGCTTGAACAGCCAGAACGCGACGAGGAGGGCGAGGCCGTTCTGCACGACGACGACCACGATCGTGTAGACGATGGTGTTGCCGAGCGCGTGCAGCACGGTCGGGTCGGACAGCGCGTGCAGGTAGTTCTTCAGCCCGACGAAGTTGCCGCCGCTCGGCCCGATCGCGTCGGTGAAGCTGAGCTGCACGCCGCGGATCAGCGGGTAGATCACGAACACGGCGAAGATCAGGGCTGCCGGCGCGATCAGCACCATCGCGGAACGGCCACGGATTTGCATGGAATCGCCTTTCAGGGGTGGTGCGGTCGAGCGGGGTGCGGTGGAGCGTGGCTGCCCGGCCGGGGAGGCGTGCGCTGCTCCCCGGCCGGGACGGGTGTGACTACTTCGTCTTCGGGATCGTCTGGTCGAGCTGCTTCAGGAGCGTGCTCGTCGACTGCGACGGGTCGTTGAAGAGCGAGGTGCCGACCTTCCAGAACTCCTGCTCGTAGGTCGGGAAGTGCAGGTACTCGATCGGCGAGACCTGCGAGTGGCCGGCGTTGAAGGCGTCCACGTAGGCGCTCGCCTTCTCCATGGTCGGGCTCGGCACGTTCTTCAGTGTGGTGAACGAGTTCTCGGCGGCCAGGTAGCGGCTGTCGTTGGCCGGGTCGGCCATGAACGCGACGTACTTCTTCGCGGCGTCGGTGTGCTGGCTGGCGGCGTTGACGCCCCAGCCGGAGCCGACGAAGGTCACACCGTAGGGGCTGCTGCCCGCGTCGCCGCCGGGGAACGGGTTGAGCGAGAAGTCGAACTTCGCGTTCTGCTGGAAGTTCTGCAGCTCCCACGCGCCCATGATGGTGAAGGCCCACTTGCCGGCGGCGAAGTCCGCGTTGCCGGTGTTGAACGGCTCGATGCCGTTCATCAGCTTGCCGTCGACGTCACCCGAGGTCAGCAGCTGCTTGATGTGGTCGAAGACCGGCGTGAAGGACGGGTTCCAGTTGGTCTTGCCCTCGTCGTAGCCCTGGCCCCACTTGGCGTCGACCAGGTTCGCGGCGAGCGCCAGCGAGAGCTGCTCGCTGGTCCAGCCGCCCTGGTCGGCGAGGAGGAGGCCCGGCTGGCCCGCGGCCTTCAGCTTCTGCAGCGCGTCCAGGAAGTCCGGCCAGGTCTGCGGGACCTGGCTGATGCCGGCCTTCTTGAGGATGTCGAGGTTCGCGTACATCCCGATCGGGATGTTCTGCTGGGTGAACGCATAGGTCTTGCCGCCGATCGCACCGAACGGCGCGACGTTCGGGAGGAGCTGCTTCACCCACGACTGGTCGCTGAGGTCTGCGAGGTAGCCCTGCTTCTGCCACTGCTGCACGCGGGTCGCGTTCGTCATGAGGACATCGGCGGCGGTGCCGGCGGCGAGGCGGGTGTTGTTGTACTGGTCGTATTCGCCGTTGGCGACGTACTTGTAGTCGATCGTGATGTTCGGGTACTTCTTGTGGAAGTCGGCGTTGATCTGGGGGATGTCGGCGAGCTCGGTGCCGCCGCCCTCGAAGCCGACGACGGTCAGCGTGGTCTTGCCGCTGCTGGAGCCGTCTCCCGACGAGCAGCCGGCGAGCGCCAGCGCGACCGCCGAGACGGCGGCGGCGAGGATCAGTTTCTTGCGCATGGGTGTCCACTCCTTTGTGATGAGCCTGTGTTGTCAGGTGGTGCGTTGCGTGGTGGGTGGTGCGGGGGTGTGGTGCGGGGGTTATGGAGCCTGGCCCGCGCCTCGGATCAGGGTTCGAGGGGCGGGACGTCGTCGCGCTCATACGCCGCGGGTCGCGACTGGATGTCGCGCAGGAGCCGGAGGTCGAACTTCGGCACGCGCCGGAAGTCGAGCACGCCGTTCTTCTCCTGGAAGACGTCCGTGAGCTGGGTGAAGCAGTAGCCGAACATGCCGGGGTCGTCGAGCAGCGTGTCCACGAGCCGACGGAACCGGTCGACCCACTCCTCGCGGGTGCGCGGCGCTTCGCCGTACCCCCAGGAGTCGTCGCCGGCGCGGTCGCTGTCCGACCACCAGATGCCGCCGAACTCGCTGCAGAAGTAGGGCTGCCCGGCGTACGGGACGGACCACTCGGCGCCGTCGAGCGCGGTGTTGACGTACGGGCGGCCGTCGGCGAGGCCTCCCATGCGCTGCGCGAAGACGTCCGGGTCCTGCTCGTACAGGTGCGAGTCGTAGATGTCGGCGCCGGGCACCCGGTGCGAGTAGCCGGAGGCGTCGATCACCGGACGGGTGGGGTCGATCGCCTTGGTGACCGCGTAGAGCGCCTTGGTGGCGTCGTCCAGGACGGTGATCCGGTCGGTCATCGGCTGGAACGTCTCGTTGAGCGGGCACCAGCCGACGATCGAGGGGTGGGAGAGGTCGCGGGTGAGCGCCTCCACCCATTCGGTGATGAACGAGAGGGTCGGCTCCTGCGGACCGCCCGGGCCGACCTTGGCGCCCCAGTCGGCGAACTCGCCCCAGACCAGGTAGCCGAGCCGGTCGGCGTGGAAGAGGTAGCGCTCCTCGAACACCTTCTGGTGGAGGCGGGCGCCGTTGAAGCCGGCCGCCATCCCGAGCTCGATGTCGGCCACGAGGGCGTCGTCGCTGGGCGCGGTCATCAGCGTGTCGGGCCAGTAGCCCTGGTCGAGGACGAGCCGTTGGAAGACCGGGCGGCCGTTCAGGAGGACGCGGCGGCCGTCGATGGCGATGGACCGCATCCCGGCGTAGCTGTCGAGGACGTCGACCACGGTCCCGCCGCGCAGGAGGGTGAAGCGAACGGTGTAGAGGTGCGGGTCCTCGGGCGACCAGGGGCGGAGGCGGTCGGCCGGGATCGGGAGGGTGAGGACGGGCTTCACCTGCGCCGTCACCTCCACTTCACGGGTGACGACGAGGCCGTCGGCGTCGCTGACCTCGACCCGCGCGGTGAGCCCGGCGGCCGGCGAGGCGACGTCGAGCTCGACCGCGAACGACGACGACGGGAGGTCGGGACGGATCACCGGGCGGCCGAAGTGCGCCGGGGCGACGGGCTCGATCCAAACGGTCTGCCAGATGCCGGTCGTGCGCGTGTAGAAGGCCTCGTAGTTCTCGGGGCGGCGGGACTGCTTGCCGCGCGCCTGGATGGTGAGGTGGTCGTCCTCGGCGAGGACGGAGAGGGTGAAGGCGGTGCTGGGCGATCCCGCCACGGCGTCCGTGATGTCGATCGTGAAGGGGGTGAAGCCGCCGCGGTGCCGGCCGACCTCGATGTCGTCCACCCAGACGGTGGTGTCGAAGTCGACGGCGCCGAAGTGGAGGAGGAGGCGGTCGTCGGCCCAGGCCGCCGGCACCTCCACGGTGCGCCGGTAGCGGACCGCGGGGTGGAAGTCGGTGCTGCCGATGCCGGAGCGCTCGGACTCGGGGGCGAACGGGACGAGGATGTCGCGGTCGAGGGTCCAGGTGGTGGGAGCGGCGGCGCCGGCGGTCTCCGTCGCCTCGGTCGCGCCGAAGCCGAAGCTCCACACGCCGTTGAGGTTCAGCCAGCGGTCGCGCACGAACTGCGGGCGCGGGTACTCCGGGCGCGGCACAGCCTGCGAGCCGGCCGCGTCGCCGCCCTGTTCGATTTCCCTCGATGCAAATGACACGATCAGGATGCTAGCGCGCCGTTTGCCTCGATGCAAACACATTCCGGAAAATGTGTGGAATCACAGGGCGAGGATCACTCGGGAGCCCCCACCACGGGCGCGCTCTCCCGCACCACCAGCCTGTGCGGCGCCACGAGCACCTCGGGCTCCAGCGCCTCCCCGGCCAGCCGCCGCACGATGCGGTCAAGCGCCGTCTCGGCCAGCCACTGCTTGTCCGGGCTCACTGTCGTGAGCGACGGGATGGAGAAGCGGCCGTCCTCGATGTCGTCCCAGCCGACCACCGCCACCTCGTCCGGCACCGAGACCCCCGCCTCATGCAGGGTCCGCAGCGCACCGAGGGCCAGGGCGTCCGAGAAGCAGAAGATCGCGTCGAACCGCTCGCCGCTGTCGAGCAGGCGGCGCATCGCCGCGGCGCCCTCGGGCCGGCGGAAGCCCTCCACGTACTCCACGATCTCGGGGAGGCCGAGGTCGGCGTGCGCGCGGATCGCGGCGCGGTAGCCCTCCAGGCGCTGCGAGCTGGCGGCGCGGTGGCTGCGTTCGGCGCCGATCGCGGCGATGCGGCGGCGACCCTGCGCGAGCAGGTGCTCGACGGCCTCCCGAGCGGCCTGGAAGTTGTCGATCATCACCTTGTCGTAACCCGGGAACTCATCCTCGCCGAGGAACACGAGCGGCCCCGCGGCGAGCGCCTCCAGGTCCTCCGCGCGGAGGGCGAGCGGGCTCAGGGCGAGCGCGTCGAAGAGCGAGCCGCCCGCGGTCCGGCGGAGCAGGGCGAGCTCGCGCTCCCGGTCGCCGTCGGTCTGGTCGACGACGACGGTGAGCCCGCGCTCGGCGCCGCCCTCGACGAAAGCGCGGGTGAGCTCGGCGAAGTACGCGGTGTCCAGCTCGGGCAGCATCAACCCGATGAGCCCGGACCGCCCCACCTTCAGGCTGCGCGCGAGCTCGCTCGGCTGGTATTCGAGCTCGTGGATGACGCGGAGGACGCGCTCCCGGGTCGCCGGCGCGACGTGGTCGAAACCGTTGACGACGTTGGAGACGGTCCGGACGGAGACGCCGGCGGCCTCCGCCACCTCACGACGTGTCGCCGCCATGCTCCCCCGCTCCCTGCCGTTCCGCGCTTTGCCTCGTGGCAACCCGCGCTCATCCTATCCAGGTCGCGCACGCACCGCCGACCGTCAGCCGAGGGGCACGTTGTTGTCGGTTGGGACGGCCGGAAGTGACAACGACGTGCCCTTCGCCGGCTCGTGGGTGGCGGGAGCCGTGGGGGTGGAGGGCTCGGGGGCCGTGGGGTCGGCGCGGACCAGTGCGATGCCGCCCAGGATGAGCACCCCGCCGACCAGTTGCAGCGCGTTCAGCGACTCCCCCAGCAGCAGCCACGCGTAGAACGTCGCCGCCACAACCTCCAGCAGCCCGGCGAATGAGCCCAGCCGGGAGCCCAGCATGTTCGCCGCGGTGATGCCCGACGCGTACGCCAGTGCGGTCGCGAGGACGCCGACCACGGCCAGCGGCACCCACCACGGCGCGGGGCCGCCGAAAAGCTCCACGTCGCGGGTGCTCACGACGAACGGGAGCAGGCCGGTCGCGCTCACGGCGGCCAGCGCCACACCGCCCGCGAGCAGGCCGCCCGCGGCGAGGGCGACCGGCGGGAGGCCGTCGGACGGGCGCGCGGCGATGATGTAGTACCCCGCGCAGCCGAGCATCGCGGTCACCGCGAGCGCGACGCCGACGAGGTCGAGCGGCCTTCCGCCGCCGGGCGACACGACGAGCAGCAGCCCGGCGATCGCGACGGCAGAGCCGGCGAGGACCACGGCCTTCGGCGCCCGGCGCGTGCGCGCCCACACGAACAGCACCAGCACCACCGGCGCCAGGTACTCGATCAGGATGGCCGTGCCGACCGGGATGCGCTCGATCGCGGCGAAGTAGAGCACCTGCGTCCCCGCCACGCCGACCAGGGCCATCCCGAGCAGGCGCCAGCGTCCCCGCCAGAGCGAGGCCCAACGGCCGCGGAGGGCGAGGATCGCGAACGGCGCCAGCACGACGCCGCCGATCAGCACGCGCGCGGTGACCGCGGCGGCCGGCGACCAGCCGCTCTCGAGCAGCGGCTTGATGAATGCGCCGGACAGACCGAACGACGCGGCAGCGACGACCGCGACGACGAGACCCCGGGATGTCTGGTTCGGTGCCATCGGAGGCCTCCTGCCTGCGTGCGTCGGACGGGCCCCGGCGGCGCGGAGCACGCCCGCGTCAGGACCGTAGTGGGTTATGATCCTGACGCTAGTACCCGGCGAGGTAAGGAGTCAACTTGCATTTTGCCCCTGACACGGAGGACGCCCTCCAGTTCGCCGTGACCCTGTGCAACACCGTCCCCACGGCCTCCCGCAGCGGGGAGGACGAGCTCGCCACCCCGGCGCAGCTCGTCGCCCTCATGCACGAGAACCAGTACTCGGGACGCATCGACGGCGACGAGGCCGAGCTCCGGCAGGTGCACGAGACGAGGGACCGCCTCCGCCGGGCCTGGACGATGGAACGCGACGACGCCGTCGCCGAGGTGAACGCCATGCTCGCCGACGCCCACGCCTCCCCCTACCTGATGCGGCACGACGGCTTCGACTGGCACCTGCACGCCACGTCGCTGGACGCGCCGCTCGCCGAGCGCATCCGGGTGGAGGTCGCGCTCGCGCTGGTGGACGTCATCCGCTCCAACGAGAACGACCGGCTGCGGAGCTGCGCCGCCTTCGACTGCGACGGGCTCGTCCTCGACCTGTCCCGCAACGGGTCGAAGCGGTTCTGCAGCGTGCGGTGCGGCAACCGGATGAACATGGTGGCGTTCCGGGCGCGGCAGGAGGCGGAGTAGCGGCCTGCGAGGTGAGAGGATGACGGACAGACCGATCCACCCCACCGGAGCAGCCACACGTTATGACGTCGGAGAACACGCAGTGACGGACGGGAAGCTGCCCACCATGCAGGCCGTCGCCGACACGGCGGGGGTCTCGCTGGCGACGGTGTCCAACGTGCTGAACCAGCCGTCCCGCGTCGCGCCCGGCACCCGGGAGAAGGTGCGGGCGGCGATCGAGTCGCTCGGCTACATCCGCAACGCCGCCGCGCGCGACCTCAAGCGCAGCCGCAGCGATGGCATCGGGCTCATCGTGCCGGACATCCTCAACCGGCTGTTCGTGGACATCTCCCGCGGCGCGCAGATCACCGCCGGGCAGAAGGGCCTGAGCCTGCTGATGGCCAACGCCGTCTACGCGTTCCAGTCGTTCGAGCCGCTGGTGGTCACCGACCAGCAGGACCAGTTCCTCGACTACTTCGCGGAGGAGCGCACGAGCGGCATCCTCTACGCGGCGATGAGCGACCCGACGGACGGGATCAACCGCATCCGGGGCCACGTCCGGCCCATCGTCGTGATCAACTACGACCAGCCCGGCGACTGGTGCTCGGTGCTGATGGACAACCGCCAGGCCGGGCGGATCGCCGGCGAGCACCTCGCCGGGATCGGCGTGCGCCGCGTCTTCTACGTGTCGCCGCCCGACGCCGCCCAGCCCATCACCGACCGCCGCCGCGGCATCGAGGAGGCCGCGGCGACGCTGGGGCTGGAGTTGACCCAGGTGACCACGGAGGGCTTCCGCGCCGAGCACGGCCGCGCGGCGATGGCCGACCTGCTGGCCGGACGCCGCGACGGCGAGCGCTTCGCCTTCGTCGGCATCACGGACGACCTGGCGCTCGGCGCGCTGCACGTCCTCCGCGAGCACGGCGGCCTGCGCATCCCGGAGGACGTCGCGCTCATCGGGCTGGACGGCACCCACGACGGCGCGGAGTCCGACTGGGTGAGCCTGACCTCCATCACGCTGCCGGGCTACCGGATGGGCGAGGAGGCGATCCGGCTGGTGCTGGACGAGGCGCAGCCGGGGCACCGGCACGAGCGCGTGGTGCTGCCGGTGGGGATGCGGGTCGGGGCGAGCACGGTCCGGCCCGACGCCGGGTAGGCGGACGGCGCCGTCAGTCGCGCGCCGCGACCAGCTCCAGCACCTCGGCCGTGGTCCCGAGCTCGCCGAGCTTGGGGAACTGGTGCGCGATGGAGGCCTCGTGCGCCTCCAGCGCGTCGCTCATCGCGTCGGTGACGAACGCGACGTGGTAGCCGAGCTCGTACGCGGAGCGGGCGGTCGACTCGACGCCGGAGGTCGTGGAGACGCCGGTCAGGACGATCTGCGTCGCCCCGGCCTCCTTCAGCCTGGCGTCCAGGTCGGTCGAGAGGAAGGCGCCGAGCGTGCGCTTGGTGACGGTGATGTCGCTCGGCTGCTGGTCGAGCTCGGGGAGGAGCGCGGTCGCCTCGACGGGCAAGGTCTGGCCTCCGGCGCGTCCGGTCGCCTTGCCGCGATCGGTGCGGCCCGGCGCTGTCCCCGCGACGTTCACGAGCACGACCGGGAGGCCCTTCGCGCGGAAGGCCGCGGCGAGCTGCGCCGAGTTGGCCACGACCTGCTCGATCGGGTGCGCGGTGGGATAGCCCAGGATGCCGGTCTGCAGGTCGATGACCACGAGGGCGGGGGTCTGTTCGAGCTCGATGCTCATGCGGGTCTCCTGTAACGTTCGCGGACACAATCGTTTGTGTCGCTGATGATCAGCCTACGCTATGATTTCTGCATGTCCAGCGAGAGGCCGGCGGCCGGCGACCCGAGCGAGCTCCTCGCCTCCCTGCTCAAGCACGCCCAGCAGCGGCTGATGGCGCTCGCGGACGCCGCCCTCGAACCGCACGGTCTCGACCGCAAGGAGTTCGGCGTCCTCCGGGTGCTGGCCGCGCGGGAGCCGCTTTCGCAGCAGGCGCTCGCGGGCCTCCTCGGCGTCGACCCGACCACGATGGTCGCGGTGCTCGACGCGCTGGAGGACAAGGGGATCGTGACGCGTAGGCCGGACCCGGCGGACCGCCGGCGCAACCAGATCGCGCTGACCGCGAGCGGGCAGGCGACGAACGCGGCGGCGGAGGCGGCGTATGCGGCGGCGGAGGGGGAGTTCCTGGGGCCGCTGGGGAGCGCGGATGCCGGGGAGTTGCGGCGGATGCTGCGGGCGGTCGTGATGGCGGAGGGCGCGCGGACCGCACCCTGAGGCGGCGCCTCACCGCATCCCGAGCCGCCGCAGGTGCGCGTTGACGAACGCGCCGCGCGGGTCGAGCCGGTCGAACTCCTCCCGCGCGCGCTGAGCCTGCGGCCAGACCTCCGCGATCCGCGCCGCGTCGAACCCGTGCGCCTTGCCCCAGTGCGGGCGGGCGCCGAAGGGCCGGAGCGCCGCCTCCAGGTCGGGCAGGAGGGCGTAGGCCTCGGCGGGCCGGCGGAGGAAGGTGAACGCGATGGCGAACGTGTCGCGGTCGTACGAGCCGCTCAGCAACAGGCCGTCGGGGGCGGTCGTGCGCAGCTCGGTCATCCCGAGCACCGGGTCGATGCGGTCGGCGAGCTCGCGGACGGCGCGGAGGGCGGCCGCGGCGGACTCGCGCGGGACGAAGTACTCGGCCTGCAGTTCCTCGCCGATGCTGGGCGTGGCGTCCAGGCGGAAGTGCGGCAACCGCTGGCTCCACGGGCCGGGGACGCCGCCGCGCTGCGTGACCGACGCCGGGACGACGGCGCCGGCCTCCGCGATCCGCGCGCCCGCCAGGCTCTCAGGCGGTTCGCCGTCGACGCCGATGCGCGACTTGAGCAGGACGGAGTCGGTGACCTCCGTCGCCCACTTCGCGAACACGCTGACGCTGTACGCGGCGCCGAAGACGCGGTCGGGGTCGTCAAGGAGGGCGTCCCAGGTGAGGCCGGTATAGGCGTCCTGGCGCACGTCGTACGTGGGTTCGACGTCGAGGGTGACGCCGGTGATGACGCCGAACGCGCCGAGGCCGACCGCGAGGGCGTCGAACTCGCGGTCGCCGCGGTCGACGCGCTCGACGGAGCCGTCGCTCGTGACGAACTCCAGCCCGGAGACCGCCGTGCTGAGGATGCCGAGCCGGTCGCCCGAGCCGTGGGTGCCGGTCGCCGTCGCACCGGCGATCGAGATGTGCGGGAGCGAGCCCATGTTGTGCAGCGCGAAGCCGCGCGCGTGCAGCCACTCGGCGAGGACGCCGTAACGGGTGCCTGCGGCGACGGTCACGCGGCCCGTGCTCTCCAGGGCGGGGGCGATCCGGAGCCGGTCGGTCTGGATGAGGGTGCCGTCCGTGTCCGGGAGGTCGGTGAAGGAGTGCCGGGTGCCGAGCGCGTGCACGTTCTCGCTCTCGCGGACGAGGCGGGCGACCTCCTCGACGGTCTCGGGATGCTCGATCCGCGGGGCGGCGAAGGTGTGGGTCCCGGCCCAGTTGCCGCGGTCGACGCTGCTCCGCTCCGGGGTCACAGGAGCGGGCTGTCGTCGTCGGCGTCGTCCTGCCAGACGGAGCTCCCGGAAGCGTAGCCGTAGGGGAACAGCGCGATCGCGAGCGGCGACACCATGACGGAGGCCGCGACGGCGGGCAGCAGCGGCCCGAGGACGCGTTCGAGGCTCCCGGGGCGGGTGACCTCCAGGTCGGTGGCGACGCGCGCGAGGGAGTCGGGACGCCCGTCGACCGGGCGGTCGGCCTCGTCGACGCTCTCCGCGAGCCGGGTGCGCAGGTCGGCGCGCTGCGCGTCGGTCAGCGCCGCGAACGCCTCGGCGTGGATCTGCACGAGTTGGTCCGGCTGGCCGGTCGCGAGCACGAACTCGTAACGCTCGACGGCCTCCTCGTCGGGGGAGGAGCGGTGCTTCCTGGACATGGGACCAGAGTGTAGCCCCGGGCTGGGGCGCTGGCTTCAGCAGGAAGACACGACGGGATCTCCTTCCGAACGAGCTTCGGAAGGAGATTCCTCGGGGTGTCGCGGGTGTTTTCCTACCGGCGGGTGCGGGGTGGAAGGGGGGCGTGGTCGCGGGGTTGGGCGCGGAGCGCGAAACCGAAGGTGAGCGCGGCGGCGAAGGCGAGGATCACGGCCAGGAGGCCGAGGCCGAAGGCGGACGCCAGCGGGTGGGCCACGAGGGCGACGGCCGCGACGATCCCGGAGACGACTTTCAGTCGTATCCACGCGCGGGGCGACAGGGCCGACCGCACGCGTCCGATCGCGGGGCTCGGATCGTCGGCGACGCGGTAGGCGGCGCCGGCGAAGAGTGCCGCGCTCGTCATCCCGAAGACGTAGGGGAGCAGGAAAATCGCGAGCGCCGCGATCCCCGCCGACTGGGACCGGCGGAGCCATCGGACGTCGACATCCTCCCAGCGCGTGTACGCGCGGAAGCCGAAGACCCATTGCGCGAACACCACAGCGATGAGGATCGAGGCCGTCGTGATCAGATACGGCTTCAGCGACGGGACCGGCGGGAACCACGCGAGGACGACCACCAGGATGGCGAAGAACAGCGGAGGCAGCAGCCAGTCCCACACCCGCAACGGCACCCCCGGCGGCACAACGAGCGGCGCGTCGTCGCGCGCGGCGTCGTCGTGCCCGGCGTCCGGCGCGGGCGCTTCACCCTCGGTCACGCCGCGAGCTTAGCGCCGGCCGCCCCTCAGGCCTCCGGGATCACCATCGCGAACCGCTCCGGGCGCGCCACGTCCGGGTCGGGCCCGTTGCGCACGCCCGCGTCGAGCGCGTCGATGCGGGTCAGCTCGTCGGCGGTCAGCTCGAAGTCGAAGACGTCGAAGTTCTCCGCGATGCGGCCCGGGTTCACCGACTTCGGGATGGCCGAGCGGCCCTGCTGGAGGTGCCAGCGCAGCATGACCTGGGCCGGGGTCTTGCCGTGAGTCCCGGCGAGGGAGGCGAGCACCGGGTCCTCCATCACGTTGCGGCGCTGCTCGCCCCAGCCCGGGTAGAAGGTGATCCCGCCGATCGGGGACCAGGCCTGCGTGACGATGCCGTGCGCGGCGTTCGCGGCCTGCACCTCCGGCTGGGTGAAGTAGGGGTGGAGCTCGACCTGGTTCACGGCCGGGACCACGCTGGTCTCGGCGAGCAGCCGGTCCAGGTGGTGGGGCATGAAGTTGCTGACGCCGATCGCGCGGACGCGGCCGTCGGCGAGGAGGGTCTCCAGCGCCTTGTACGCCTCGATCGTCTGCTCGAAGCGGTCGGGCGCCGGCTGGTGGAGGATGAGGAGGTCGAGCTGATCGAGGCCGAGCTTCCCGGTGGCCTTCTCCCACGCGTGCAGCGTCCGGTCGTAGCCGTAGTCGGACACCCAGACCTTGGTCTCCACGAAGACGTCGGCGCGGTCGAGGCCGGAGCGGCGCAGGCCCTCGCCGACCTCCCGCTCGTTGCCGTACGCGGCGGCCGTGTCGATGTGCCGGTAGCCGATCGCGAGGGCGGCCTCCACCGCCTGCGTGGTCTCCTCGGGCGGGCTCTGGAAGACGCCGAGCCCGAGCGCGGGCATCGTGACGCCGTTGTTGAGGGTGAGTTCGATGGTCATGGTCACCACGCTAGGCGCGTCGGCGGACGGCAGGGAGGTCGTGCCAGTGCCTCCCTCGCGGGTCCGGCGCGGCGTAGCGTCGGGCTATGACGAACAGCGACGACGTGCGGGACTTCCTCACCTCCCGCCGCGCCCGGCTCACCCCGGAGCAGGCCGGGCTGCCCGCGTACGGCGGCAACCGCCGCGTCACTGGGCTGCGCCGCGAGGAGGTCGCGATGCTCGCCGGCGTGAGCGTCGACTACTACACGCGGTTGGAGCGCGGGAACCTGTCCGGCGCCTCCGACAGCGTCCTGGAGTCGCTCGCGCGGGCGCTCCAGCTCGACGAGGCGGAGACCGCGCACCTCTACGACCTGGCCCGGGCCGCGGACGTCGCCCCGCGCATCCGCCGCCGGCGCAGCCCGCAGACGGTGCGGCCCAGCCTCCAGCGGGTCATCGACGCGATCACCGGCGCCCCCGCCTGGGTGCGCAACGACCGCGGCGACGTCCTCGCCGCCAACGAGCTCGGCCGGGCGCTGTACGTGGACCTGATGTCCGAGGTGGTGAAGCCGCCGAACGCCTCGCGGTTCACCTTCCTCAACCCCAAGTCGCGTGCGTTCTACGCGGACTGGGAGCGGGCCGCCGACGACATGGTCGCCATCCTCCGCTCGGCCGCCGGACGCAACCCGTACGACAAGGACCTCACCGACCTCGTCGGCGAGCTGTCCACCCGCAGCGAAGAGTTCCGGACCCGCTGGGCGCGGCACGACGTCAAGTACCACCGCACCGGCCGCAAGCGCGTGCACCACCCGATCGTCGGCGACCTCGACCTGGCCTTCGAGGCGTTCGAGCTGCCGGGCGAACCGGGGCTGCGCATCAACGTGTACACGGCCGACCCCGGCACGCCGTCGGAGGACGCGCTGAAGCTGCTGGCGAGCTGGGCGGCGACGCAGCGGGAGGCGGAGGCGCACCCGGAGGCCGACGCCGCTCGTCCCGACATCACCATCAACGACTAGGAGACCGACGTGGAACTGCTCCCCGACTCCCCCACCACCCGCGGCCCCGCCGACCTCTTCACCGGGACCGTCCACTTCGACGTCATCGCCGCCGGAGCCGCGCCCTCCCGCCTCCGCGTCAACCTCGTCCGCTTCGCGCCCGGCTCCCGCACCGCCTGGCACCGGCACGCGAACGGCCAGACGCTGCACGTGACGCAGGGCGTCGCCCTCATGCAGTCCCGCGGCGGCGAGGTGCTGGAGGTGCGCCCCGGCCAGACCGTCCACACCCCGCCCGGCGAGTGGCACTGGCACGGCGCCGACCCTGAGCACTTCATGGAGCACCTGGCGATGTGGGAGGCGCTCGGCGACGGGCAGGACGGCCCCGAGACGGAGTGGGGCGCGCACGTGACGGACGACGAGTACGGGAGGCGGTCCTGATGTCCGAGCGGCGGGAGAGCCGCCGGTTCGCGCGGGACGTGCGGCGGACGATCGCGGAACTGCCCGAGGACGAGGACGCCCTGCTCCGGGTGGAGGCCGCCCTGCGGGCCTCGCCCGGGTTCGTCGGGGCGCCGCCGCTGTGGCGCCTGTTCCGCCGGCCGCAGGCCCACCCGGCAGACCTCCCGCAGGAGCGGCGCACAAAGGAGCAGCGATGAACGACCGATCACTCACCGTCCTCGCCGTGGGAGCCACCGGCAGCATCGGCCGCCTCGTGGTCGCCGAAGCCCTCCGCCGGGGCCACCGCGTGAAGGCCCTCGTCCGCGACGCCGGCCGCGCCGAGCGCGTCCTCCCGGCCGCCGCCGACCTCGCCGTGGGCGACCTGACCCGCCCGGCGACCCTTGCGGCGGCGGTGGACGACGTCGACGCGATCGTGCTCACGCACGGCTCGGGCACCCGGGAGGCCGACGTGCGCGACATCGACTACGCGGGCGTGGCGAACATCCTCACCGCACTGGACGGCCGCCGCGCCCGCATCGCGCTCATGACCGCGGTCGGCACGACGCGGCCCGGGACGCCGTACGCGGCGTGGAAGCGCCGGGCCGAGCGTCTCGTCCGCGCGAGCGGGAACGCGTACACGATCGTCCGGCCCGGCTGGTTCGACTACAACGACGCGACGCAGCGCGCGATCGTCTTCCGCCAGGGCGACACGGAGCAGTCGGGCACGCCGGCGGACGGCGTCATCGCCCGCGACGAGATCGCGCGCGTCCTGGTCGACAGCCTCACGAACCCGGAGGCCGACCACCGCACATTCGAGCTCGTCGCGTCGGACGGCCCGGAGCAGGACGACCTCACCCCGCTGTTCGCGGCGCTCACGCGCGATGCCGCGGATGCGCTCGACGCCGCCGAGGACGCGGCGACCGCCCCGCTCGCGGACGAGCCGCAGCGCTTCCGCGACGACCTCGCCGCGCTTCCCCGCTAGACCGAAGGGCACGTCGTTGTCGCTTTCCCGTGCGGGAAGCGACAACGACGTGCCCCTCGATCGTGCGCACCCGGGGTGCGCGGCTCAGGTCACTTGGCCGGGGGCATCAGCACCGAGTCGATGAGGTACACGGTCGCGTTCGCCGTGTGGACGCCGCCGCAGATGACGTTGGCGTCGTTCACCTTGAGGTTGTCGCCGGAGCCGGTGACCGTGACGGTCCCGCCCTCGACGGTCTTGTGCGTGCCCACGATGTCCTTCGGCGACAGCTGGCCGGGGATGACGTGGTAGGTGAGGATGCTGGTCAGCGTCGGAGCGCCGGCGGACGTCTTGAGCGTGTCGATCGTCGCCGGGTCGATCTTCTTGAACGCGTCGTCCACCGGGGCGAACACCGTGAACTGGCCGCTGTTGAGGGTGTCGACCAGGTTGACGCTCGGGTTGAGCTTGCCGGAGACGGAGGCGACCAGCTGGGTCAGCAGGGGGTTGTTGCTCGCCGCGGTCGCGACCGGGTCCTGGGCCATCCCCTGGACCGAGCCGGCGCCGGACGGCACCTGCTTGGCGTAGGCGGCGCAGCCCGGGCCGACCAGGTCGGCGGCCGGGTCCATCGAGGACGACGCCGACGGGGACGACGACGGCATGGACGAGCTCGTGTCGGTGGTCGAGGAGCCGGCTCCGGACGAGCAGGCGGTGAGCGCGAGCGCGGCGGCGGCGAGGATGCCGGCTGCGGCGAGGCGGGTGCGCGTTGTGGGTCGCATGTTTCTTCTCCTTCGAGAGGCTGCTTCGAACCGGTGCAGATCGGGAGACCGCATCGGCGGCCGTCAACAGGGGTTCGGCCCGGCGGCCGGATCGGATTGGAACCCGTCATCCGTCGCCCCTCCGCCAATCCGCAGCGGGCTCCGCGCCGAAGAGGTGTCGTGACCGACCGCAGAAGACATCGCACCGCCTGGGCCTGGGCCGCACTCGCGGGCGCGGTGAGCGGAGGGCTCTTCGTGGCCGTGGCGGAGGTCGTCGCGCTCCTCGCTGCCCGGGAGGCCGGCCCGCTGATCGCGGTCGGATCGTTCGTGATCGACATCGTCCCGCGCTGGGCGAAGGAGCTCGCGATCGAGCTGTTCGGCTCGAACGACAAGCTCTTCCTGCTGTCCTCGCTCGGCGCCGCGGTGCTCGTCGCGGCGGCCGTCGCCGGCGTCCTGGAGCTCTGGCGCCGGTGGGTGGGCGTCGCCCTGTTCCTCGTGGCCGGGGTGCTCGCGGTCGTCGCGACCGTGACCCGGGCCGACGCGAGCCCGCTCGGCTTCCTGCCGTCCGCGGTCGGCGCGCTGGCGGGCGCGGCGGCGCTCCGGGTCCTCGTGGAGGCGCTGCGGCGCTGGCGGGACGCGATCGGCCGCGAGCGCGCGACCTCCGGTGTCGACCGGCGACGGTTCCTGCTCCTCACCGGAGCTGGCGCGGCACTTGCCGTCGTCGCGGGGGTCGGGTCCCGGCTCGGGTCGGCCGCGACGTCCTCGATCGCCGCGATCCGCGCTGCACTGCACCTCCCGGCGCCCGCCAACCGGGTGGAGGTCCCGGCCGGCGCCGACCTCCACCTGAAGGACCTGTCACCGTTGTTCACCCCCAACGCCGACTTCTACCGGGTGGACACCGCGCTGACGGTGCCGTCGATCGACCCGTCCGGCTGGTCGCTCACCGTGGACGGGATGGTGGAGAGCCGCGTCGAGCTGACCTTCCGCGAGCTGCTCGCGATGGGCCTGCGCGAGTACGCGATCACCCTCACCTGCGTCTCCAACCAGGTCGGCGGGAACCTCGTCGGCAACGCCCGCTGGCTGGGCGTCCCGGTTCGCGAGGTGCTCGCCCGCGCCCGGCCGCGGGCCGGCTCGGACATGGTGCTGTCACGCAGCGTCGACGGCTTCACCGCGGGCACGCCGTTGAGCGCGCTCACCGACCCGGGCCGCGACGCCATCCTCGCCGTCGGGATGAACGGCGAGCCGCTACCGCTGGAGCACGGCTTCCCGGTGCGGATGGTCGTCCCCGGCCTCTACGGCTACGTCTCGGCGACCAAGTGGCTCACCGAACTGAAGGTGACGACGTTCGCCACAGACCAGGCCTACTGGACACCGCGCGGCTACAGCGAGAAGGCGCCGATCAAGCTCTCCAGCCGCATCGACACGCCCCGCATCGACCGGCCGCTGCCGGCCGGGCCGACGAAGATCGCGGGGGTCGCCTGGGCGCAGACGGTCGGCATCCGGAAGGTAGAGGTGCAGATCGACGGCGGCCCCTGGCAGCAAGCGCAGCTGGCCGCGCCGATCAACGCCGACACCTGGGTGCAGTGGTCGCTCGACTGGGACGCCACCGCGGGATCGCACACCATCGCCGTCCGCGCGACCGACCGAGCGGGGAGGCTGCAGGAGGAGAAGCGCACCCCGATCGCGCCGAACGGGTCGACGGGGTGGCAGTCGACGCTGGTGCGGGTGGGGTAGAGCCGCCAGACTGGCGCCATGACCGACGCGAACCCGGCCGCCTCGAAGGAGACCCAGCGCCAGCGCCGGACCTGGCGCCGTCAAGCCGCCCGCTACGACCGCTCCGTAGGCAAGGCCGAGCTGACCATGCTCGCCGGCAGCCGCGAGTGGGTCGGCGCCCGGGCGAGCGGCCGGGTGCTGGAGGTCGCCGTCGGGAGCGGGCGCAGCCTCCCGTACTATCCGGCGGGCATCGAGGTGGTGGGTATCGACCTGAGCCCGGAGATGCTGGCGATCGCGCGCCGCAGGGCCGCGGAGCTCGGGCGAACCGTGGACCTCCGGGAGGGGGACGCCGAAGCGCTGCCGTTCGCGGATGCGGAGTTCGACACGGTCGTCTGCGCGCTCGCGCTCTGCTCGATCCCGCGGCCGGAGGTCGCGCTCGCGGAGATGGCGCGCGTGGTCGTGCCGGGCGGCTCCGTCGTGCTGGTCGACCACACCCGCAGCGACCGCGCCCTCGTCTACGCCGGGCAGTGGCTGATCGAGCGGGTCAGCGTCCCGCTGCAGGGCGAGCACCTCACCCGGCGCCACCGGCCCGAGGTGGAGGCCGTGGGGCTGGAGGTCGTGGAGCACGAGCGCCTGCGCTCCGGCGCGGTCGAACGCATCCGCGCGACCCGCCCGCGCTGACCGTCGAGGGGCACGTAAACGCCCCTAAAAGCGCGTTTTAGGGGCGTTTACGTGCCCTTCGGCGAGGGTGACGGCGGGCACGTGGAAGCCCGCCCGGTGCGTTGGATGGCTGGACAACACCGGGCGGGCTGATTCGGGGGTTTCCGTGGGTGGGTCAGCCGTTCGCGCCGGCGGGCGTCGTGGTGACCTTGGTGCCCTCCAGCTTGTTCGCCGCCTCCGCGTACTTGTTGGTGAAGGTGTCGCTGATCTTCACCTTCGAGGTGTCGACGCCGATGGTCTTCTCCATGTCGAAGATGACCTTCGGGCCGCCGGCGGGCATGATGCCGTCCGGCAGGAACTGGCCCTTGTCGGTCGACAGGCCGTCGATGTACTGCTGCTTGGTGATCGTGCTGTTCTGCACGAAGTCCTGCGGCATCTTGTTCGCGATGTCCGCGGCCGAGTGGGTCGCGATCCAGTGCATCGTCGCGACGAGCGCGTCGACGACCTTCTGCGCGGCGTCCTCGTGGCTCTTCACCCAGCTCGCGTTCGCCAGCAGGCCGGCCGCGGGCCACGCGCCGCCGAGCGCCTTGGTCGCGCCCTTCGTCGTCGCCATGTCGACCGCGGAGACGGCGAGCTTCTGCGAGGTGAGCGCTCCGACCGTCGGCTGCGTGGTCATGACGCAGTCCGCGGAGCCGCGCTGGATGGCCGCGATGGCCGTCGCGCCGGCGTGAACGGCGATGGTGTTGTACTCCTTCTTCGTCACGCCCTGCTTGGCGGCGAGGAACTGGGTGAGCTCGTCGGTGCCAGACCCGAGGTCGGTGACGCCCATGTTCTTGCCCTTGAAGTCGGCGGCCGAGCTGACGTTCGCCTTCGGGTTGCACATCACGCGCTCGCCGGGGGCGCCGGAGAGCTGGACGAGGTTGATGACGTCCTTGCCCTTCGACTGGAAGTCGACGGTGTGGATGTACCAGGCGCCTGCCATGTCCACCTGGCCGGAGGCCATGGCGTCCTCGGCGCCGACGCCGCCGTTCTGCTCGGTCGAGAGCTCGACGTTCACGCCGTACTTCTTGTAGAAGCCGAGCTGCTGGGCGAGCTGGTAGGGGAGGTAGATCTGCTTGTCGATGCCGCCGACCATCATCTTGACGGTCGGCACCGGGCCGGAGCTGCTGCCGGCCGCCGCGGTGCCGCCTCCACCGCCGGAGCAGGCGGCGAGGCTCAGGGCCACGACGGCGCCCGCTGCCACGATGGCACCGATGCTGCGCTTCTTCATGGGGGTTGTTCCTTTCTTCGTGCCGGACGGGGCCGGCGTTCTGCTTCGTTGCAGGACAGGTGGGGGTGAAACGGCGCTCAGATCGCCTGAGCCTCGGACCGGCTCGGCGGACGCCACTTGAGGAGGGACTTCTCCAGGAGGGTGATCAGGTACTCGGCCACGAGCGTGACCACGGCGACGATGACCATGCAGGCGAAGACCGTGTTCGGGTCGAAGCTGCCCTGCGCCTGGCTGATGATGAGGCCGACGCCGTGCTGGGCGCCGAGCACCTCGGCCACCAGGGCGCCGATGATCGCGAAGCCGAACGCGGTGTGGAGGCTCGCGATGATCCAGGTCATGGCCGACGGGATGGTCACGTGCCGGGCGACCTGCACCGGCGAGGCGCCGAGGACGCGGACGTTCGCCACCAGGTTCTGGTCGACCTCCCGCACGCCCTGGAAGGCGTTGAAGAAGACGACGAAGAACACCAGCACGGCGGCGAGGAGCACCTTCGGGAAGACGCCGAGGCCGAACGCGACGATGAAGATCGAGCCGAGCACGATCCGGGGGATGGAGTTCACGACCTTGATGTACGGGCCGAACACCGACGCGAGGTAGCGGTTGGAGCCGAGCAGGATGCCGAACACGACGCCCAGCAGGGTGCCGAGCAGGAAGCCGAGGAAGGCCTCCTGGACCGTGATCCAGAGGTTCTCCCAGATCGTCCCGAACGCGGTGCCCTGCGTGAACAGGTGCACCAGGCTGTCCCAGATGCCGGAGGGCTGGCCGTAGAAGAACTTGTCGACCCAGCCGACGGAGGTGAACCACTGCCAGCCGCCGACCACGACGATGGCGACGGCGACGCGGCCCGTCCACACCCAGGCGACCCGGCGGCGGTAGGCGCGGCGGCCGGCGACCCGGAGCTCGGTCTCGCGCTCGGCGAGGGGGGCGGAGGCGGGCGTTCCCGTCTTCTTCTCTGCGTTGTTCTTCTCTGCGATCGTCATGGTGGTCACGCCGCCGCTCCTGCCGTCTGCTCGTAGGCCCGCGTGACCTCGTCACGGAGCGACTCCCAGATCCGGCCCTGGATGTCGAGGAACTTCTCCTCGTGCCGGATCTCCTGAACGTTGCCGCGCGGTCGCGGCAGGTCGATGTCGAAGACGTCCTTGACCGTCCCCGGGCTGCTGGTCATGATGACCACGCGGTCGGAGAGCGCGACGGCCTCGTCGAGGTCGTGCGTGATGAACAGCACCGACGGCCGCAGCTCCTCCCACAGGGTGAGCAGCTCGGTCTGCATGATCGCCTTGGTCTGCACGTCGAGCGCGCCGAACGGCTCGTCCATGAGCAGGATGCGCGGGTTGTTGATGAGCGCGGCCGCCATCGCGACGCGCTTGCGCATGCCGCCGGAGAGCTGGTGCGGGTAGCGGTCCTCGAAGCCGGCCAGGCCGACGCGGCGCAGCCAGTCCATCGCGAGGGCCGTGGCCTCCTTCTTCGACGTGCCGAGGAGGATCGGGCCGATCATCACGTTGGCCAGCACGGTCTTCCACGGGAAGAGGGAGTCGGCCTGGAACATGTAGCTCACGCCGCTGGTGATGCCGTCCACGATCCGGCCGCCGACGCTCACGGAGCCGGCGCTCGGCCGCTCCAGGCCGGAGACCTGGGCGAGCGTCGTGGACTTGCCGCAGCCGGTCGGGCCGACGATGGCGCAGAACTGGCCGGGCTCGACGGTCAGGGTCACGTCGCGGATCGCCGTGAAGGTCTCGCCCTTCGGCGTGAGGAAGCGTTTCGTCAGTCCGACGATGTCGATGCGCGCCGCCTCCTCGGCCGCGGGGGCCGCGGCGGCGCTTCTGGGTCGGTGTTCGACCATGGTTCAAGACCTCTCTGTCTTCGGATGCACGAGTTCCGTGTGCATGCCGTGTGATCACCGATGCTCTCCCGCCGGCCGCGCGGCTGTCTCGCTTGCGCCCGATTCACCCGCTTGTGTGCGTTGTCGCAGGTTTTGCGCATTCTGCGCGCACGCGCTCCTCAGCAGGAGATGAAACAATCTCGGGTGATGCGACGACGGATCAGACGACTCTCGAGCCAGATACTCCTGGCTCAATTGGCGATCCTCGTCGTCTCGATGCTGGTCGGCTTCCTCCTGCTGGCGCAGTCCGCGCGCGCCAACCTCGACGCCGACTACCAGGCGCGGGCCGCCGCGATCGCGCAGACCTTCGCGGGCATCCCGGACGTCCAGAACTGCATGGCGCACGGCGGGACGGGCTGCGACGCGACCATCCAGAACCTGGCGTCGCAGACCGCCAACAGCACCGGCGCCGCCTACGTCGTGGTGATCGACAGGAACCGCGTGCGGCACTCGCACCCCGACGCGGCGCTGATCGGGCAGAAGGTGGAGGAGCCCTTCGTCGCCGCCGACGGCAAGGTGCACCTGCGCACCGACACCGGCGCGACCGGCGTCAACGCCAACGCCCGGGTGCCGCTGTACGCACCGGCGTCGGACCAGATCGTCGGGGAGGTGTCGGTCGGCATCCGGGAGAGCTCGGTGGCGAGCGAGCTGCTGTCCGAGCTGCCCGCCTACGGCTCGTGGTTCGTGCTGGCGCTCGCGATCGGCGCGCTCGCGTCGTTCGGGCTGGCCAGCCTCCTGAAGCGCCGCACGTTCGGCCTCGAACTGGACGAGATCGCGCGGCTGCTGCAGGAGCGCGAGGCCACGCTGCACGGCATCCGGGAGGGCGTGATCGCGATCGACCCGGCCGGCCGGATCACCGTCGTCAACGACGAGGCCCAGCGGCTGCTGCGGCTGCCGGAGGGGGCCAGGGGACGTTTGCTGGCGGACGTGCTGGTCGCCGGCCCGATCCGCGACACCCTGACCGGCACCTCGGAGGTCAAGGACGCGATCGCGATCACCGACGACCACGTGCTCGTCATCAACCGGATGCCGGTGAAGCTGGGCAACCGGCCGCACGGCGCCGTGTTCACCCTCCAGGACCGCACCGAGCTGATCGGGCTGACCCGCGAGCTGGACGGCGAGCGCAGCTTCAGCGAGTCCATCCGCGCCCAGCAGCACGAGTTCTCCAACCGCATGCACGCGGTGTCCGGCCTCCTGGAGCTCGGGAGGACGAAGGAGGCGCTGGAGTACCTCAACGAGATCCGCGGCACGACCGCCGACCTCGACGCCACCCTGCGCTCGCACATCGGCTCGCCGCTGATCGTCGGCCTCCTGCTGGGCAAGGCCGCGGAGGCGAACGAGCGCGGCATCGAGCTGGTGATCGCGCCGGACACCGACCTCGGCGAGGCGCCGGAGCGGGTGCAGGCGCTGACGACGATCCTCGGCAACCTGATCGACAACGCGTTCGACGCGCTGTCCGGGGCCCCGGCCCCGCGGCGGACTGTCGTGAGCGTCGTGGAGACGCCCGCGTCGGTGACGGTGCGGGTCGCGGACAACGGACCCGGCGTCCCCAGCACGGAGCTCCCGCGGATCTTCGAGAGCGGCTACTCGACCAAGCGCGGCTCGCTCGTGCGGCACAGCGGGCTCGGGCTGTCGCTGGTGCACTCGACCGTGACCAAGCTCGGCGGGACCGTCACGGTGTCGGGCGGGCCCGGCGCGACGTTCACCATCGTGCTGCCGCGTCACACGGCCGGGGAGGCCTCCCCTCCCGCGCGCAGGGAAGGAGCCGCACGATGAGCGGGCAGCAGGCGACGCCGTCGCTGAGCGTGCTGGTCGTCGACGACGACTACCGCGTGGCCTCCGTGCACGTCGGGTTCGTGGAGGCCGTCCCCGGCTTCCGCGTCGCCGGCCAGGCGCACACGGCGGCCGACGCCCTGCGGCTGGCGGGCGAGCTGCGGCCGGACCTCGTGCTGATGGACGTCTACCTCCCGGACGGCGACGGCCTCCAGGTCGTGCGGAGCCTCCTCGGCGAGCCGTCGGCGCCCGCGGTGATCGTCATCTCGGCGGCGAACGACATCGCCACCGTGCGCAAGGCCGTGCAGCTCGGCGCGCTGCACTACCTGGTGAAGCCGTTCGGGTTCGCGCAGCTCGCGGAGCGGCTGCAGGCGTTCCGGCGCGCGAACGAGGATCTGGGCGGCTTCCCCGACGAGCCGACGCAGCACGACATCGACCGGGTCTTCGACCTGCTGCGGCCGGCCACGACCGGCCAGGCGGAGGAGCTGCGCCGGCTGGCCCCGACCCTCCAGGCGGTCTACGACGCGGTCGCGGCCGGCGACGGGAGCCTGTCGGCGAACGACGTCGCCGCGGCGGTGGGGATCAGCCGGACGACCGCGCAGCGCGCCCTCACCCAGCTGGAGCAGAGCGACGTGCTGAAGCTGGAGCTCCGGTACGGCGCGACCGGCCGTCCGGAGCACCGCTACGGGGTCAAGCGCCGCTGAGTGAGCAGCGCGTCCGCGCCCACCGCTGCGGCCACGACGAACGCGCCGGCCACGAGGGCCAGGCCGATGTAGATCAGCGTGCGAGTCGCGCGGTCCTCGGTCCGCTGCAGCGACTGGCCGGCCACGACGACGCCGTCGCCGACCGGCTGCGCCACGATCGCGAAGCGGAGGCCCTGCCCGGGCTCCCAGCTCACGGCATCGCCCTCCCCCGTCGCCTTCGCGGTGTCCAGGACGCCGTGCGGCACCTGGGCGAGCGCGCCGTCGAGGTAGCCGTTCCCGGCGATCGGGGCGCCGTGCGCGTCGTACTGCACCCAGAACGTGCCGAGGTAGGAGGTGAGGTCGACGCGGTCGGGCTGCGTGGCGGCCGCGGTGGCCTCCCCGGCGGAGAGCAGCGCGCGCGGGGCGTCCTCCACCGCGTTGCGGCCCGCCTGCTGCTCGACGACGTAGAGCGTGGCGAGGCCGCCCGCGAACAGGGCGTAGGCGGCGACGGCGACGACCATCCTGCGAAACCACATGCTCGAATGATGCGCCTGCGCGCGGGCCGGCGGCATCCGCCTTGCGAACGATTTCGGGCCTCCCGGACACGCGGCCGCGCCCCCACCTCCCGGGAGGAGGTGAGGGCGCGAACGCTGCGGTGCGGGCCTCAGTGGGCCGCGGTGACCGCCGACTCGATCTGGTCGGCGACCTGCTGCACCTGCGAGCCGTAGCCGCCGCTGAGGGCGGTGGTCGCGAGGTGCTGGAGGTCGGCCGACTGCGCCGAGGCCGGAGCCGAGGCGAGCTGCGACAGGTCGTTGCGCAACGAGTCGGGGAGCTTCGACGCGAGCTGGCTGTCGCCGGTCACGGCCGAGGCGATGCCGGTGACCTCGGAGCTGAGCTGCGAGGTGGCGCCCGACGTCGAGCCGGAGCCGAGGAGGTCGCCGCTCTGCAGGCCGGAGATCAGGCCCTTGATGTCGAGGCCCTTCAGGTCCAGTCCGCCCTGGGCGTTGCCGTCCTGGTCGTCGCTGCTCTCGGTGGCGCCCTTGAGCTGGTCGGCGAGCTTCTGGATGGCGCTGCCGTAGCCGCCGCTCAGCGCGGTCGAGACGAGCTTCTTGGCGTCGGCGGTGCGGTCCTGCGACGTCGCGTTGGCGAGGGTCTTCAGGTCGCCCTGCAGGCTGTCGGGCAGCAGCGAGAAGACCGGGGTGTCCGCGACGATCTTCTTGGCGAGCTTCTGCGCCTTGGCGCCGTTGATGTGCCCGTTGAACAGGGCGTGCGCCTGGCCGAACAGCGAGAAGCCGTCCCCCAGGTCGAACCCGGCGGAACCACCGGTCGAGGCCGAGGCGCCGGCCGTCGAGGTCGAGGTGGAGACCGTCGCCGAGCCGGAGCCCGCAGCACCGGTGTCGCCGGTGGCCGCGAAAGCCCCCTGCGCCCCCACGCCGATGAGTGCTCCAGCCGCCACGATCGAGGCGGCGCCGATCACGACGCGACGAGCGCCGAACGCGGTGCGAGTGGTTCCGGAGGTGTTCTGGATGGTGTTCTTCACGTGGATCCTTTCCGTCGCCCACGACGAGGCCGGCAGGGGTGCCGGCCTGACTCGATCGAGGGCATTCGGCGACGTTACGAGACCCGTCTGGACCTCCCGTCCGTACCCTCTGCGAGGTCGCGAAGAGCACTTGAAGCCGTCCGGGCATCGCGGTAGCGGGCGAGCATACCGACCGGTATGGAGTCGCGTACGGGGCTACCGCGACCGGCCTCCGCGGGTGCACCATGAGGGCAGCGGCGGGCCAGGCCGTCCGGCCGAGCCGCGGACAAGAGCGGGAGCACCGGGTTTCAGGCGGCCCACCCCACGGGCAGCGCCAAGCAGACAGCGGCTGGTCCCACCCGCCGCCGGACGGCCGCGAGCGCCGAGAGGGGAACGAAGATGGACGACCTGGAGGGGACGGCGGCCGAGCGCCTCGACCGCCTGGCCGCGCTGGACGCCGCCGAGCTGACCCACGACTGGACCCGCCGCCAGCTCGAACGGGCTCTGCGGGACTGGTCGGAGGACCAGGACACGCTGTCCGTGCTCGGCGAGGGGCGCGAGGACTACTAGCGGTCAGGCGCGTGACGTTTCATTTCACACGGTCCGGAAGGCTCTAGACAGGCGCGCCTCCACGGCGCTACCTTCCGAGCATGTCCAGCACTCAACCATCCGGGTTCGCGTCGTTCTCGCTCAACGGGCAGGACCTGACGAAGTCGGCCATCAACAGCGTCCGCGTCGCGCTCGGCGTCAGCGGCGCCGTCGCGCTCATCATCGGCGTGATCATCGTGTTCTGGCCGAAGACGGCGGCGGTCGGCCTCACCGTCCTGATCGCCATCTCGCTGCTCGTCTCGGGCATCGCCTACCTCGGCATCGGCATCTTCGCGCGCGGGATCGGCGGGGGCGCGCGGGCGCTCGACATCGTCTTCGGCATCCTGCTGATCATCGGCGCCGTCATCGCGTTCGCGAACCTGTCCGGCACCGCGGCCTTCCTCGCGGTGTTCATCGGCATCCTGGTCGGCATCGCGTGGATCGTCGAGGGCGCGGTCGCACTGGCGCAGGTCGGCGACTCGCCGTCACGCGGCTGGTCGATCTTCTTCGGCATCCTGAGCATCGTCGCCGGCATCGTGCTGCTGTTCAGCCCGCTGTGGGGGATCGTGGTGCTGTTCATCCTCGCCGGGATCAGCCTCATCGTGCTCGGGATCGTGCAGATCGTGCGGGCGATCACGTTCGGGCGCGGGATCGCGACGCCGGCGAGCTGAGCCGGCGTCGGCGGCCGGTGGCACACTGGGCCTGTGCTCCTCGACACGATCGTCACCACGCTGGAGACCGTCGCCGGAACGCGCTCGCGACTGGCCAAGGTCGACGCGCTCGCGGGCCTGCTCGGTGACCTGCAGCCCGACGAGATCGCCCCGGCGGTCGGATTCCTGGTCGGCAAGCCGCGCCAGGGCCGGGTCGGCGTCGGGTGGCGCAGCGTCAGCGGGATGCTGGGCGGGCGCAGCGCGGACGTGCCCACGCTGACCGTTCTCGACCTGGACGCCCTGCTCGGCGAGCTCGCCGCGCTCGGCGGGGAGGGCTCCGCGCGCGAGCGCAGTGCTGCGCTGAGCGACTTCGCGGCCCGCGCGACCGCGGGTGAGCAGGACCTCCTCGCCCGCGTCCTGCTCGGGGAGATGCGCACCGGCGCGCTGGAGGGCGTCCTCCTCGACGCCCTCGCCCGCACCGCGGACCGGCCGGGCCCGGACGTCCGGAGGGCCGCCATGCTGACGGGCGACCTCGGCGCGACGGCTGTGCTGGCGCTGACCGGCACGGCCGAGGAGCTCGCCGCGGTCGGCCTGGTCGTCGGCCGGCCGGTACTGCCGATGCTCGCGGCCACCGCGCCCTCCGCCGCTGCCGCTCTGGAGACGACCGGCCGCGCGTCGGTCGAGTACAAGCTCGACGGCGCGCGCATCCAGGTGCACCGCTCGGGGGACAGCGTGCGCGTCTTCACCCGGACGCTCGCCGACATCACCCACCGCGTCCCGGAGGTCGTGGAGATCGTGCGCCGGCTGCCCGCCCGCGACCTCGTCCTCGACGGCGAGACGCTGGCCCTCGACGAGGACGGCGGCCCGCGGCCGTTCCAGGAGACGATGTCCCGCTTCGGCGCGGAGGGGCGCGAGACCCTGCTGCACCCGTGGTTCTTCGACATCCTCCACGTGGACGGGCGCGACCTGCTGGACGAGCCGCTGTCGGTCCGGCTCGCGGAGCTGGAGCGCGTCGCCGGGGAGCACCGCATCCCGGGCGAGGTCACCGACGATCCCGACACCGCCGAGCGCGTCTCCCGCGATGCCCTCGCCGCCGGCCAGGAGGGCGTGGTCGTCAAGGCGATCGACTCGCCGTACGCCGCCGGGCGCCGGGGCGCGAGCTGGATCAAGGTCAAGCCCGTGCTCACCTACGACCTGGTGGTGCTGGCGTGCGAGTGGGGTTCCGGGCGGCGCGTCGGGATGCTCTCCAACCTCCACCTCGGCGCGCGCGACCCGGACGGCGCGTTCGGCGAGCCGGGCGGCTTCGTGATGGTGGGCAAGACGTTCAAGGGCCTCACCGACGAGCTGCTGCGTTGGCAGACCGAGGAGTTCCAGCGGATCGAGGTGCGCCGCACGCCGGGGACGGTGTGGGTGGCGCCGACGACCGTGGTCGAGATCGCGATCGACGGCGTCCAGCGCTCGTCGCGCTACCCCGGCGGCATCGCCCTGCGCTTCGCCCGCGTCAAGCGCTACCGCGACGACAAGCCCGCCGCCGAGGCCGACACCATCACCACCCTCCGCACCCTCCTCCGCGACTAACCCCACCCCGCCCGCCGCCCCTGCAGCTAACGGAGGACTCCCACCCCCTCCGCCCCAAATCTCCTCCGTTAGCTGCCTCCGGCGGCCTTTTCGGCCGCGATCTCCTCCGTTAGCGACCGCGCGGGTAACGGAGGAGATGCGGCGCGACGCGACCGCGGGAGGTGGTGAACGGAGGAGTTTGGGATGGTTTGGGGTGGGATGTCCTCCGTTGGCTGCGGGCGGGCGGGAGGGTGGGCGGTGGCGGGGCGCGGCGTAGGATGCGGGGATCGAGGGACGGAGGATCGACGTGACGAACAAGACGCCTCGTGAAGAGGAGATCCAGAAGGAGCAGGAGGCGAAGGACGCCGAGAAGGAGCGCCTCGAACGCGAAGAGGAGGAGCGCCTCCGCTGACCGCCTCACCGAAGGGCACGTCGTTGTCGCTTCTGGGCGCGAAAAGTGACAACAACGTGCCCCTCGGCGGGAGGTGGTCCGCGTCAGCGGCGGGCGGTGGCGCGGGCTCCGGCGTTGTGCGGGAGCTGGAACGCTCCCGCCAGCGGCAGCAGCAGCAGCGCCGCCGCGAGCGCGAACGCCCAGTGGTAGCCCGGCAGCGGTGACCCGGTGACGCCCTCCGACACCGCGGTTGACGCCCGCACGAACACGGCCACCACCGCCAGGCCCAGGGCGGTCGCGACCTGCTGCAGCGCGGAGGCGAGGGTGTTCGCGTTGTTGGTGTCCCCGGCCTCCACGTCCGCGAACTGGAGCGTGTTGTAGGCGCTGAACCCGATCGACCGGAACACGCCGCTCGCCACCAGCAGCAGGAGCAGCACCGGCAGCGGCGCCGCGGGGCCGATGCCGACGAACGCGGCGAGCACCAGCATCCCGAGCAGGTTCGACCAGATCAGCACGGTGCGGAACCCGAACCGGCGGATGAGCGGCGTCGTGAACGGCTTGATCGCCAGGTTCCCCACGAAGATCGCGATCACGGTCAGCCCGGCGAGTGTCGCGCTCCAGCCGTAGGCCAGCTGGAACAGCAGCGTGAACAGGAACGGCGCGCCCGTGATGATCATGCGGTAGACGCCGCCGCTGATGTTCCCGGCGCGGAACGAGTGCAGCCGCAGCACGCTCCAGTCGAACAGCGCGTGCTCCCGTCCGCGCGACCGCGTGATGGCGGCCCAGCCGACCGCGATGGACACGAGGATGGCCGCGCCGCCCGCGAGCTGAAGCCGGCCGTCCTCCGCGCTCAGGCCCTCCGCTCCCGCCGTCAGGAGCACCAGCGCGAGCGCGATCGCCGCGTAGCCGCGCCCGTCGAACGGGAGGTCGCGCTGCCGTTCCGTGCGCGGCACGAGCACCAGCCCCGCCACGATCGCGGCGACGCCGAACGGGAGGTTGATCAGGAAGATCCAGCGCCAGCCGATCGTGTCCGACAGGATGCCGCCGAGCGCGGGCGCGATCACCGGGGCGATGAGCGCGGGCCAGGTCAGGTAGGCGATCGCGTCGAGGAGGTCCACCGGGTCGATGTCGCGCAGCACGGCCAGTCTCCCGACCGGCACCATGAGCGCGCCGCCGACGCCCTGCAGCACGCGCGCGACCGTCAGCAGCGTCAGCGTCGGCGCGAACGCGCACAGCAGCGACGCGAGCGTGAACACGACGATCGCGGTCAGCAGCACCGGCCGGATCCCGAGCCGGCGGGACAGCCAGCCGGTCGCCGGGATGCCCGCGGCCACGGCGAGCAGGTAGGCGACCATCGCCACGCTCACGTCGGCCGGCGCGACGCCGAACTCGCGCGCCATCGTGGGGGCGGCGGTCTGGATGATGGTGCCGTCCAGGTTCTCCATGAAGAACGTGGCCGCGACGAGGAGTGCGAGGCCGCGGCTGAACGACACGGCCGTTCGCGTCACGGGCGCGGGTCCTCGCCCGGATTCGGCGCGGCCGCGGGCTCCACCGCGCGCCCGCGGTTGCGGCGCCGGACGTCCCGCGGCGCCCGGCCGGCGAGGAACGAGCGGCCCGGGTCGACGACGAAGCCCTGCCGGAGGGCCTCCCGGCCCACGAGCATCCGGAAGCCCATCTGGTCGCGGTTGCTCAGCGTGGTCTCGGCAAGGACGGTCCGCCCGCCGAGCACGAGCTCCAGCAGCACGACGATCCGGTCCTCGGCGTGACCCGACGAGCTGCGCACGACGCGGCGGTCGTGGATGGGGACCTCCACCACCGAGGCGTCGGTGTCGGCGTCCTGCCAGGGGTGCACCGTGAACCGCACCCGGTCGCCGGGCAGCTCCTCCAGATCGAACGCGTGCAGCGCGGAGCTGCGGGCTCCGGTGTCGATCTTGACTTTGGTCCACGGAATGCCGATAGTGGGCAGGCTCGCCCATTCACGCCACCCCACGACGAGGGTGTTTGAATGGAGGTCACCGGCCATTCCCCTATCTTTGCAGGATCCATCGATGAAGCTCGCCATCCTCTCCCGCGCTCCGCACGCGTACTCGACCCAGCGGCTGCGTGCGGCCGCGCGCGACCGCGGCCACACCGTGAAGGTGCTCAACACCCTCCGCTTCGCGATCGACCTGTCCGGCGAGGAGCCCGACCTGCAGTACCGCGGCCGGCTGCTGTCCGACTACGACGCCGTCCTGCCGCGCATCGGCAACTCGATCACCTACTACGGCACCGCGGTCGTGCGGCAGTTCGAGCAGATGGACGTCTACACGCCCAACACCGCGAACGGGATCACCAACTCGCGCGACAAGCTGCGGGCCAACCAGATCCTGTCCCGGCACAACATCGGGATGCCGGCGACGACCTTCGTGAACAGCCGCGCCGACGTGCGCATGGCGATCGAGCAGGTCGGCGGCGCGCCCGTCGTCATCAAGCTGCTGGAGGGCACCCAGGGCATCGGCGTCATCCTCGCCCCGGAGGCGAAGATCGCGGAGTCGATCGTGGAGACGCTGCACTCGACCAAGCAGAACGTGCTCATCCAGAGCTTCATCTCGGAGAGCCGCGGCCGCGACATCCGCGCGCTCGTCGTCGGCGACCGGGTGGTCGCCGCGATGCGGCGGGTGGCGAGCGGCGACGAGTTCCGCTCCAACGTCCACCGCGGCGGCACGGTCGAGAAGGTCGAGCTGACCCCGGAGTACGAGGAGGCCGCGGTGCGGTCGGCCCAGATCATGGGCCTCCGCGTGGCCGGCGTCGACATGCTGGAGGGCCACGAGGGTCCGCTGGTGATGGAGGTCAACTCCTCGCCCGGCCTGGAGGGCATCGAGCGCGCCACCGGTCTGGACGTCGCGGGCGCGATCATCGACTTCATCTCCAACCAGGTGGCGTTCCCGGAGATCGACGTGCGCCAGCGCCTCAGCGTCTCGCGCGGCTACGGCGTGGCCGAACTGCTCGTGCACGGCAACGCGGACCTGATCGGCAAGACGATCAAGGAGTCCGGGCTGTGGGACCGCGACATCACGGTGCTCACGCTGCACCGCGGAGCCACGGTCATCCCGAACCCGCGCAGCGGCGTGGAGCTGCAGGCGGGCGACCGGCTGCTGTGCTTCGGCAAGCTGGAGGAGATGCGGTCGATGATCCCGGACCGGCGGAAGCGCCGCACCAAGGTGCGCCGGCTGCCGAAGGACCACATGGCGGAGGCCGCGTCGGCGTAGTTACACCGCCGCATCCCACCAGCGCAGCACCCGCAGCGCCCGCAGCGTGATCCAGCGGCTCGGCATCCCCTCGTTCTCGCCGAAGTCGAACCAGGCCGGGCCCTCGTGCCGGTTCTCCAGGTTCCAGAGGCCGTCGGCGTCCGCTTTGCCGCGCAGCAGCTCCACGGCCTCCACGAGGCGCTGGTCGCGGCGGTCGACGCTGCGGAAGTGCTCCAGGCCGCGCAGGATGTCGTGGAACCAGCGCACCGGGTTGCTGAGCAGCGTCATCCGCAGGTCGGCGACCTCGCCGGTGCTCAGCCGGCGGAACAGGCCGCGCGCCAGGAGGTACTCCTCGCCCGTGCGCTGCGCGTCGGCCGACGCCGCGTCGCCCCGGCCGGTCGCGTTCCAGGCGGCGAGGCCCTCCACCGCGCAGATCGTGGAGTGGAACGACGAGACCCGCGCGCCGTACTCGGCCCAGCAGTTCCAGGCGCCGTCGGCGAGCCGGCCGCGGGCGAGCGTGGCGGCGGCGTTCGAGCCGTCCTGGCCGAAGTAGGCGGCCAGCGCCAGCACGACGCCGTTGATGCACGGCTCGGTCTCGCCCTCGAAGTAGGGTTCGCCGGCGTGGTCCCAGCGGACGTGGTCGCGCACGTGGGAGACGGCCTCCAGCGCGCGCGGGTGCGCCGGGTCGACCCCGAAGTCGGCCAGCTGCTGCAGCGTGAAGTGCGTGGCTGTCCAGGCGTCGAAGAACGGGCGGTCCTCCTGCGCCCACCCCGGCCGGTAGACGCCGCCGTCCCAGCGACCGTCCGGCCCCTGGGCGTCGAGGAGCCTGGCGCCCCAGCCCTCGGTCGCGACGCGGTCGCGCTCGGCGGCGACGGTCTCGTCGGACGCGCCGGCGAGGTCGCGGAGCACCTGCCAGCGGATGCTCGGGTCGGAGTCGAGGAGCCACTCGATCGTGTCCATGCCCCGCATGCTACTCAGGCCCGCGGACAGTCGCGGGTCACCGTCGCGAGCGCTCGGCCACCAGCACGAGGACGACGATCGCCAGCAGCGCGGCGATGAGCGCGATCCCCGGCAGCTCTCCCGCCCGCAGGGGCAGCATCCACGCCGCGAGGAGGCCAGCGACGAGGGCTCCGGCCGCTCCGATCAGCCGGTACGCCCACGGACCCAGCCGCAGCTCGCGGCGGTACTCCGCGTCTCCGACGAGGTAGACGGCGACGCCTCCGGAGAGCAGCCAGGCCGCCGCGGGCGTGACGGGGGCGAAGGCATCCTCCAGCGAGAGGTGCAGGCCGGCAGCGACGCCGACGAGACCGAACAGCATCACGAAGTGCGCGACGTAGTAGGCGGTGAGGGCGAGCGTCGTGCCGCGCCGCCCGGAGGCCCTCCCGAACGACTGCTCGGCCCGCTCGTCGTCGCCGGAGAAGTAGCACCACCACAGCGCCGCGACCATCGCGACCGTGGCCACTGCGCCGAGGACCACCTGCGGACGGAGCCCTGACGCGGTCAGGCCGGCGCCGACCGACACGATCGACTCGCCGAACGCGATGATCATCAGGAGGCCGTGACGCTCCACGAAGTGCGAGGCGCCGAGCGCGAACGGGCTCGACCGCGCGAGCAGCCCGCCCACCAGGAACAGCGCGAGCGGCGCGAGGAAGAGCACCCACTCCAGCCACCCGGTCGCGTACCCGGAGGCGATCAGCAGCAGCGCCGCGAGGGCGTTCAGCGGCCCGACGCGCAGCATCACGCGCACCGAGCCGCGGCCTCCCCGGGCGATGAACAGCCCGGCGTGGATGATCACGACCGTCAGGTAGGCCAGCCCGAACAGCACGCCCGACCCGGTGAACACGTCAGGGATGGCGAGCGACAGCACCAGGAACGCCGCCATCGCCGCGATCAGCAGCAGCCGGACGGGGACGGTGTCGGGCACGGCCTGGTTGGTGAGCCAGGCGAACGCGTCGTACATCCACCAGACCACGGCGAGGATGGCGGCCGCGCGCAGCACCGACTCGACGCCGGGATGCTGCACGATGACCGCGGTGAGCTGGCCGATCGTGAACACGAACACCAGGTCGAACAGCAGCTCGATCGTGGACACGCGCGACGCCACCCGCGCGATCCGGCCTCCGGTCGCCCCGCTCACAGGGCAACGGTAGCGGTGGGCGCGCCCTCTAGGCTGGCCCCATGCCCACTCCGTTCGTCGCCGATCCCGCCCGCTACGACTCGATGCCCTACCGCCGCGCCGGACGCAGCGGCCTCCAGCTGCCGCCGCTCTCGCTCGGGCTCTGGCAGAACTTCGGGACGGCGCGGTCGTTCGACACCCAGCGCGCCATCGTGCTGCGCGCCTTCGACCTGGGCGTGACGCACTTCGACCTGGCCAACAACTACGGGCCGCCTCCCGGCGCCGCCGAGGAGTTCTTCGGCCGCATCCTCGCCACCGACCTGCGCGCCTACCGCGACGAGATCGTGGTGTCGACCAAGGCCGGCTACCTGATGTGGCCGGGGCCGTACGGCGACTTCGGCTCGCGCAAGTACCTGCTGTCATCGCTCGACCAGAGCCTGCGCCGGCTGGGGCTGGAGTACGTGGACGTGTTCTACCACCACCGCCCGGACCCGCAGACCCCGCTGGAGGAGACCATGGGCGCGCTGACGACGGCCGTCGCGCACGGCAAGGCGCTCTACACCGGCGTCTCGAACTACGACCCGGCGCAGACCACCGCGGCGGCCTCGCTGCTCGCCGACGCCGGGACGCCGCTGCTGCTGCACCAGCCGCGCTACTCGATGTTCGACCGGCACGTGGAGGACGGCGTCCTGAACGCGGTGGAGGCCGCTGGCGCCGCCGCGATCGTGTTCTCGCCGCTGGCGCAGGGGATGCTGACCGACCGCTACCTCAACGGGGTGCCGGAGGGCTCGCGTGCCGTCACGAGCGTGTTCCTGCACGAGTCCGACCTGACCGACGACGTGCTGACGAGGGTGCGGGCGCTCAACGACATCGCGGCCGGGCGCGGGCAGAGCCTGGCGCAGCTCGCGCTGCAGTGGGTGCTCCGGAACCCGGTGGTGGTGTCCGCGATCATCGGGGCGAGCAGCGTGGCGCAGCTGGAGCAGAACCTCGGCGCGGTGCACGCGCCGGCGCTGGAGGCCGGCGAGCTGGCCGCGATCGACGCCGCGCTCGCCTGAGGTCTGTAGCGGGGTCGCGACACGCCGCTGTCCGCGACGCGTGGCGGCGTGTTGCGACCCCTGTCGGCGCTTAGGCGAGGGTTGGGAGGGTCGCGAGCGCCTCGTCGACGTGGGAGGAGAGGGTCGCGTCGGCGGGGCCGGCGATCCATTGGGCGAAGCCGACGTGGAACGCGCCCACGGCGGCCTGTCCCGCGAGGCTGGCTGCGGGCTCGGCGACGCCGCGGGCGCGCAGGGCCTCCCCCGACGCCGTGGCGAGCGACGCAAGTTTGAGCAGCTCGCGCTCCTGCAGGCTCGGGTTCGCCGCGATGACCGCCGAGCGGCGGCGCGGGAAGTCGCCGCCGCGGCTGTCGATCAGCGCGGCCGCGGCGCGCATCCCGGCGGCGGCCACCGCGAAGGGAGGCGCGTCGGAGGGCGCGGCGGCGATGGCGGCGAGCACGGCCTCCTGCATCGCGGTCGATCCGGCGAAGAGCACCTCGCGCTTGTCGGCGTAGTGCCGGAAGAAGGTGCGCTCGGTGACGCCCGCGCGCTCGGCGATGTCGGCGACGGTGGTCCCCTCGAAGCCGCGCTCGGCGTACAGCTCGATCGCCGCCCGCTCCAGGCGGCCGCGCGCGTCCGGTGTCCAGCGTCCCACGGGACGAGTGTAGCCGGTTTCGACGCGGTGATGACAGTTGCTGACATCGGTGCTATCGTGATGTCAGTCACTGACGACAGTCACTGACATCATCACGATCCCATGACTCGGGAGGTCATCCCCATGCGCGTCTTCGTCACTGGAGCATCCGGCTGGATCGGCTCCGCCGTCGTCCCCGAACTCCTCGCCGCCGGTCACGAGGTGACCGGCCTCGCCCGCTCGGAGGCGTCCGCCGAGCGCATCCGCGCCACCGGCGCGACCGCCGTCGCCGGCTCGCTCGACGACCTGGAGAGCATCCGCTCCGGCGCCGCGGCGTCCGACGCGGTCATCCACCTCGGCTTCAAGCACGACTTCTCCGACTACGCCGGCGCCGGCCGCACCGAGCGCGCGGTCGTCGCCACGATCGGCGACGAGCTCGCCGGCTCCGACCGGCCGTTCCTGTTCGCGTCGGGCATCGTCGCGCGCCCCGGCGAGGTGCTGACGGAGGACGTGCCGTCGCCCTACGTCGGCCCGGACGCCCCACGCGGCGGCGGCGAGGCGTTCGCCTTCGAGTACGCCGACCGCGGCGTGCGGCCGGTCGCGCTGCGGTTCTCGCCGACCGTCCACGGCCGCGGCGACCACGGCTTCAGCGCGGAGCTGGTCCGCGTCGCCCGCGAGAAGGGCGTCGCCGGGTACGTGGGCGACGGCTCCAACCGCTGGCCGGCCGTCCACCGGCTCGACGCCGGGAAGCTGGTCCGGCTCGCTCTGGAGCAGGCCACCCCGGCGGCGCGCGTGCACGCGGTCGGCGAGGAGGGCATCCCGGCCCGCGACATCGCGGCGGCGATCGGCGAGGGGCTCGGGATTCCCGTGGAGTCCATCGCGCCGGAGGACGTGGACGCGCACTTCGGCTGGATCGGCCGGTTCTTCGGGATGGACATCCCGGCCTCCAGCGCGATCACCCGCGAGCGCTACGGCTGGACGCCGACCGGCCCGACCCTGCTGGAGGACTTCGCGTCCGGCTCCTACTTCGAGGCCGTCGCCGCGCGCTGAGCGCCGGGCGCGGGAAGCAGGCCGAGCACGGCGGCGACCAGGAAGCACACCGCGCCGCCGACCGTGCCGACGCCGGTCCAGAACGCACTGAGGAGGGTGTCCGTCCCCGGCAGCTCGAACGCGCCGACGGCCGCGAAGCCGAAGAGCACCGAGCCGAGCAGGTTGAGCACGGCTCCGGCTCCGTCCCGGCGCGACCCGTGCTGCCGGGCGACCGCGGCCACAGCGATCAGGCTGGAGACGAGGAAGCAGATCGACCCGTACGCGTCCGGCCGCCAGCCCGTACCCCCGGCCGCTCCCGCGGGGACCGCCGCGGCGAGCGCGATCGTCGTGCTCCCGTTGAAGAACAGCGTCCCGACGAACTGGATGATGGACGAGCTCCGGTTCGGGACGCCGAGGGCCAGCCCCGCGCCGAGCGTGAAGAACACCGACCCGACCACGAACACCACGTTGGTGACGATCGCGCCCAGCGCGGCCGCGACCGATGGCAGCGCCGCGACCGCGAAGCACACCGAGCCGACCGCGAAGGAGGCGTCGGAGAGCAGGAGTCTCCTCCGCTCGCCGCCGCCTCCTCCGTCGCTCACGCCGCCCCGCTAGTGCGCGAAGTGCGTCCGCGTGCGCGCGGACTCCGTCGCCGTCGCCGCCGGGTGCGTCGCACCGGCCTTCTCGGCCTGCTCCCCCAGCTCGGCGCACACCGCGCGGACGTCGTTCACGAGGTCTTCCGCGAGGTCGGCGTTGAAGCCGTCGCGCACCACGATCCGCAGCACGGCGACGTCGGTCGCGTCGTCCGGCATCGTGTACGCGGGCACCTGCCAGCCCCGGGCGCGGAGCTCGTGCGACACCTGGAAGACCGTGTACGGCGTGCCGTCCTTCAGCGCGAACGAGATGACCGGGATGGCTGAGCCGTCCGTGATGACCTCGATCGCCGGGTCCTCGGCGAGGCCCGTCGAGATGAGCAGCGCGGTGTCGCGCAGGGCCTCCATGATCGCGGTGAACCCGGCGCGGCCGAGCCGCACGAAGTTGTAGTACTGGCCGACGATCTGGTTGCCGGGACGGGAGAAGTTCAGCGTGAACGTGGGCATGTCGCCGCCGAGGTAGTTCACCCGGAACACCAGGTCGTCCGGCAGGTACTCCGGCGAGCGCCACACCACGAAGCCGATCCCCGGGTAGGTGAGCCCGTACTTGTGCCCGCTGACGTTGATCGACACCACCCGCGGGAGGCGGAAGTCCCACTCCAGGTGCGGGTGCAGGAACGGGACGACGAAGCCTCCGCTCGCGGCGTCGACGTGCACCGGGACGTCGGGTCCGCCCGACGCGGCGAGGGCGTCGAGCGCGTCGCAGATCGCGGCGATCGGCTCCAGCTCGCCGGTGTAGGTGGTGCCGAGGATGCCGACGACGCCGATCGTGTTCTCGTCAACGGCGTCGACCACCTGCTCCGGCGTGATGACGTAGCGGCCTTTCGCCACCGGGAGGTAGCGCGGCTCGACCTCGAAGTAGCGGCAGAACTTCTCCCAGACGACCTGCACGTTCGAGCCGAGCACGAGGTTGGGCATCGCGCCCGGGTCGGCGCCGGAGACGCCCGCCCGCTTCGCGCGCCAGCGCCACTTGAGGGCGAGACCCCCCAGCATCACGGCCTCGCTCGACCCGATCGTCGCGGCCCCGGTCGGCTCGCCGGGCTCGGCGTGGAAGAGGTCGGCGACGATGGACACGCAGCGACGCTCCATCGCCGCGGTCGCCGGGTACTCGTCCTTGTCGATCATGTTCTTGTCGAACGCCTCGGCCATCAGGATCTCGGCCTCCGGGTCCATCCACGTCGTGACGAAGGTGGCGAGGTTGAGGCGCGAGCTGCCGTCGAGGAGAAGCTCGTCGTGGAGCAGCCGGTACGTGCTGGCCGGGTCGGTGGCGTCGTCCGGCAGGATGGCCGGCGGGCTCTTCCGCGACAGTCGGCCGGTGTAGGCGGGGGCGAGCCGGGTGTCACCGCTCGCCGTCTGGATGTCTGACTCGAGCCGCGCCATGCGCCGCCCCTCTCTGCCTCGGCGCCGCCACGGGTCGGCGGCGCCCTCCTATCGGCAGCGGATCACTTCGACTTGTCGAGCTTTCCGATCTCGTTGCCGCTGATGTCGTAGACGACGAGGGTGCTGCCCTTCGCCGTCCCGCTGGACGCCTTCGCCAGCCACTCGTCGACCCCCTGGCACGCCATCAGGGTGCTGGCGATCGGGCCGAAGGTGATGGTGTCGCCGTCGACGGAGCCCTTGCCGGACAGGCGGTTGCAGCCGTCCGTGCCGGAGAAGGCGCCGTCGTTCTCGATCGTGAGGTTCGGCTGCGACGCGGCCGTCGAGCCCCAGGTGCCGACGAGCGCCGCGCCGCTCGGGGTGCCGGCGCAGCCGGCGAGGAGGGCGAGAGCCGCTGCGGCGACGAGGCCGCCGGTGAGACGAGCCGGCGCCCGCCCGATCGTTCGCGTCATGTCGTCCTCCCCCTGTGGCCCGCCGGGTGCTGCGGACCGCGTCACGAGGCCGAGGATAGCGGCGCGCGACGAACGCGCGCCAGGGTCGTAACCCGGGATTTCATCCGCTCGTGAGCTCGTCCACCAGCGCCAGGACGGCCGGGCTGCCGAGGATGCGGAAGTGGCCGCCGACCGGCATCCGGAGGTTGCGCGCGCCCGGCAGCGCGCAGCCTCCCGGGATGTGCGGGTCGTACCAGCCCCAGATCGACACGACACGGCCGACGTCCGCGCCGTCGGCTGCCAGCCGCACGAGCTCGGGGTGGCCGGGCCGCAGCGCGCGCACGGCCGGGAACGGCACCAGCACGGCGAGCGGCGACCCCGAGAACGGCGTGGCGATCGCGACGACGCGGCGGATGCGCGCCGACGCGTCGGGCCTGCCGAGCAGGAGGCGGGCGACGAGGCCGCCCTTGCTGTGCGCGACGATCGTCACCCCGCTCAGATGCTGCTCGCGCAGATAGTGCTCCACCTGGTCGGCGGCCTCCGCGAGCGACATGCCCAGGTGACCGAGGGACGTGACGACATGCACGGGATGCCCGGCGGCGTGGAGGCGGCGCGCCAGCGGGTGCAGGAAGCGCCAGGTCTCGTAGATGCCGGGCAGCAGCACGATGGGCGCGCCCTCCCCGGCCTCGTCGACGAGCGCCTCGGGCGGGTCGCGCTCGAAGTTCGCCCGGAGCTGGTGCCGGAGGACGTACTCGTAGTCGGCGAGGAGCACGCCGGCCTTGCGGACGAAGCGCAGCGCGGCGCGGACGGGACCGGGGCGCGCGTTCTCTTCCACGTCGCCAGCATCGCGCCGCAGGACCGGTCTTGCCAACCTCTCGCTCTTGCCAATCTCCGGCTCTTGCCAACCTCAAGGGCCGGGTGGATAGTTGCGGCATGGGCGATGTGATCGCATTCATCCTGTGCTTCGTGCTCTTCCTGGTGGGCCTCTTCCTGCTGGGCCTCGCGGACACGCTCCCCGCCTGGCAGGGGCTGGTGTTCTTCGCTGGGATCGTCTGCGTCGCGCTGTCGTTCGGCATCCCGGTGCATCTGCTGGGGCACTCGGAGCTCTGAAGCCCGTCGAGGGGCTACATGTCTGGCGGCGTGTGGACCCCGGCATCGGCGCGGAAGCCGGCGGTGGCCTCCTCGTAGGTGGTGTGCTTGCGGGCGGGGTGGGACTCGGCTGGCGGCGGGACGTCGGCGCGGCTGAGCGCGTGCAGTACGAGTTGCTCGACAAGGCCGGCGGCGGTCGTCTCTCTGTGGCGGGCGATGCGGACCAGGGCGGCGAACTCGCGCTCACCGAGGCGGATCGTCAGGGGGATTCCTGCTGGCGCACGACCGGGGCCGTGAGCGCTCGCGGGCTCAGCGACATCAATAGCGTGAGAATCCTTCATGAATCGATCGTCTCATGGGCGCGCTCTCTTTTGAAGAACCCAAATCCACGAACGGTACGCGCAATTCGGATGGTGTCCAGTGGGACAACTGTTCTGCCGGCGGGCGTCGACGCGCCGACCACCCCCGTTCGGGGCCCTCGCCGTGACGGTCTGGTGAACAGCGGATGAAGCACCCCCGGGGACGCACAGGCGCCTCCTAGGCTCGCTCCTGTCCACTCCTCAGGAGGCTCGTCGTCCATGTCCCAGCGCGCCCGGCTCACGGCGCTCGTCGGCGTACTGGCGGCCCTCGTCGTCGTGGCCGTGATCGTCGCCGTCGCGGCGCGGCCGGCCGCGGTTCGCGCTGCGCCGTCCTCGGAGGTCGAGGTCAGCGCAGGGACGGACGACTGCGGTCGCGGCTGGGCCGACGACGGACGGGCGCTCGGCGGCACCGTCTCCTTCGACGTCTCCAACACCACCATCGCCGGTGTCGAGGTGTACCTTCAGGCGGTCGACACGAAGAAGGTCTACCTCGACCTGGAGAGCATCGGCGCCGGCGCGCACGCCCACGCCCGCGTGGCGCTCGGCTCGGGGCGGTACCGGTTCGTCTGCCTCCCCGCGGACGCCGACCCGGCGAGCGGACCGACGGTCCGGGTGGGCCCCGCTCCACCGGGGACGGCGCTCACCCCGGGAATGGTGCCGGTGACCCGCGCCGACCTCATCCCGCCGGCCAAGGCGTACGGCGCCTGGGTCGGCTCGCGCCTGCCGGCCCTGCGCCAGCAGGTCGCCGCCGTCGCGGCCGACGCCGAGGAGGGCGACTTACCGGCGGCGAAGCGCGACTGGCTGACCGCACACACCACCTATGAGACGCTCGGCGCCGCCTACGGCGCGTTCGGCGCGGCGGGTGACGCGATCGACGGGCTGCCCGGCCACGGGCTGACCGGCTTCCACGCGGTCGAGTCGCCCCTGTTCTCCGGTGCCACTGCCGCCGCCGTCGTCGGACCGGCGCAACAGCTCGTCTCCGACGTCGACACGCTCCTCGCGCAGTTCCCGAAGGCGCAGATCGACCCGGGCGACATGGGGCTGCGTGCGCACGAGATCGTGGAGGACGCGCTCCGGGACGTGCTCGCCGGCGCGGCCGACGCCGGTTCGGGCACCGAGCTGGCCACCGTCGACGCCAACCTGACCGGCGCGGCCCAGGCGCTGGCGCCGCTGCACGACCTCCTCGCGTCGCGCTATCCCCAGCTGGCCGCGACGCAGCAGTCCATCGCCTCCACCCAGCAGCTCGTGGAGGGCTTCCGCGGCGCCGACGGGACCTGGACCCGGCTGTCGGCGCTGACCACGGCCCAGCGCGAGCACGTCGACGCGGCCCTCAGCGAGACGGCGGAGCTGCTGGCGCCGGTCGCGGCGATCTGCGACCCGAGGAGGACACCGTGACGGGGCTGGGGCGGAGGGACTTCCTCACCGCGGGCGCCGGCGTCGCGGCGGGGGCTGCCGTGGCGGGAGGTGCGGGCGTCGCGCTCGCGCCGGTCGCGGCGAGCGCGCACCAGGCGCCCCCGGCCATCCGCGCGGCGGCTGCCCCGTTCCACGGCGAGCACCAGCAGGGCATCCTCACGCCGGTGCAGCGCTCGGCCGCGTTCGTCGCGCTCGACGTGACCGCGGCCTCCCGCGCCGAGCTCGCCGACCTGCTCAAGACGATCACCGAGCGCGCACGCTTCCTGACCACCGGAGGCACCCCTCCCGACCCCGGGCTGACCGCGCCGCCGCGCGACTCCGGCGTCCTCGGCCCCACGGTCGTGCCGGACGGGCTCACCGTCACGCTCTCGGCGGGAGCGTCGCTGTTCGACGGCCGCTTCGGCCTGGCCTCCGCGAAGCCCGCGCAATTGCGGACGATGGACGAGTTCCCCGACGACTCCCTCCGCCGCGAGGTGTGCGACGGCGACCTCCTGCTGCAGGTCTGCGCCGACGACCGGGACGCGGTCACGCACGCGGTCCGCGAGATCGCGCGGGCGACCCGCGGCGGGATGGGCGTGCGCTGGCGCCAGGACGGCTTCGTCTCCCCGCCGCGGCCCAGCGGCACCCCGCGCAACCTGATGGGCTTCAAGGACGGCACGAGCAACCCGGACGTCCACGACGCCGCTCTGATGAAGCGGCTCGTCTGGACGCAGGGGACGGGACGCGAGCCCGCCTGGACCGCCGGCGGCAGCTACCACGTCGTCCGCGTCATCCTGATGCTGGTCGAGTTCTGGGACCGGGTGAACCTGCACGAGCAGGAGAACATGATCGGCCGCCGCCGCGACACGGGGGCGCCGCTCACCGCGTCGGCCGAGCACGACGACCCGCACTACGAGAACGACCCGACCGGCGACGTCATCCAGCTCGACGCCCACATCCGCCTCGCCAACCCGCGCACGACGGCGAGCGCCGACCAGCGGATGCTGCGCCGCGCCTACAACTACGACGGCGGCGTCGACGCCAACGGGACGCTCGACATGGGACTCGTCTTCGTCGCCTTCAACCAGGACCTCGACCGGCAGTTCGTGGCCGTTCAGAAGCGGCTCGCCGGCGAGCCGCTGACGGACTACGTCCAGCCGTTCGGCGGCGGCTACTACTTCGCGCTCCCCGGAGCCCGCGACTCCTCCGACTGGCTCGGGCGCAGCATGCTCGCGTGAGCCGGAGGCATCAGGTAACACCCACCGACAGAAGGAAGCAGAAATCGTGTCCAGACTCTCTCGTCTGCGCCGCCGCCCGGTCGCCTCGGCCGGGCTGGCGCTGCTCGGCGCGGCGACCCTCGTGGGAGCAGGCGTCCTCGCCATCGCCCCCGCGTCGGCGTTCCCGGCCCACGGGACCCCCGACCACTCCAACCAGACCCAGACCCCGATCAAGCACCTCGTCGTGATCTTCGACGAGAACATCTCCTTCGACCACTACTTCGGCACCTACCCGAAGGCGGCCAACACCGACGGCACGACGTTCACCGCCGCCGCCGGAACCCCCGCGGCCAACACCCTCGCCAGCAGCGGGACCCTCACCAACAACCCGAACCTGTACGCCCCGCAGCGGCTGACCCCGGCGCAGGCCCTCACCTGCGACCAGAACCACGGCTACGCCGCCGAGCAGCAGGCAGTGGACAACGGCAAGATGGACATGTTCGTCCAGAAGACCGAGACCGACACCTGCACCGGCGCGTTCGGCCAGCCGGGCCTGGTCATGGACTACTACGACGGCAACACGGTCACCGGGCTGTGGAACTACGCGCAGAACTACTCGATGAGCGACAACATGTGGGACACCACGTTCGGCCCGTCGACGCCGGGCGCGCTCAACCTGATCTCGGGCCAGACCCACGGCGGCACCGCCTACGACCCGAAGACCGGGGCGGTCCTCCCGGCCTCCACGTCGGTCGTGTCGAAGAACGCCGCGAGCGTCGGCACCGTGATCGGCGACCCCGACCCGGTGTACGACGACTGCTCGGACAGCGACCACACCTCCACCTCGGCGCTGGTCGGCATGGCCGGCAAGAACGTCGGTGACCTGCTCAACTCGCGCGGCGTCAGCTGGGGCTGGTTCCAGGGCGGCTTCACGCCGACCACCGCGTGGAACGGCCAGGCCGGCAGCTACGCCAAGTGCGACGCGACCACCGCGAACATCGGTGGCGCGACGCCGAAGGACTACTCGCCGCACCACAACCCGTTCTCGTACTACAAGTCCACGTCGAACCCGCACCACCTGCCGCCGACGTCGACCCAGGCCATCGGTCACACCGACCAGGCCAACCACCAGTACGACCTGACCTCGTTCGACAAGGCGCTCGCGGCGAACAACCTGCCCGCCGTCTCGTTCCTCAAGGCCCCGGAGGCCCAGGACGGCCACGCCGCCTACTCCGACCCGCTGGACGAGCAGAAGTTCCTCGTCAACGAGATCAACGCCCTCCAGAAGTCGAAGGACTGGAAGAGCACCGCTGTCGTCGTGACCTACGACGACTCGGACGGCTGGTACGACCACGTCGCGCCGACCGTGGCCAACGGCTCGAACGACGCGGCCGTCGACTCCGCGGTCTGCACCAGCCAGACGCAGATCGCCGGCGGCTACGCCGACCGCTGCGGCCCGAGCCAGCGCCTGCCGTTCCTCGTGGTCTCGCCGTGGGCCGCGCAGAACAAGGTCGACCACACCGCGATCGAGCAGACCAGCCCGCTGAAGTTCATCGAGGACAACTGGGGCACGGGCCGGATCGGCGACGCGTCGTTCGACGCCCGCGCCGGCTCGCTGAACGGGCTGTTCGACTGGAAGCACCCGCAGCAGCGCGAGGTGCTGCTCGACCCGGCCTCCGGCGCCGTCACGCAGGTCGTGCCCACGCACGGCCGCAGCGGTGTCGCCGACGACAAGTAACCCGTGACGCGAGGGGCACGTTGTTGTCACTTTTCCGCCAGGAAAGTGACAACGACGTGCCCCTCGTCATCGGGCGAAGTGGGAGGCGGCGAACGCGAGCTGGGCGGGCGCCTGGCGCCGCCAGTAGTCGAGGTCGTGGCCTCCCGGGGTGAAGCCGCCGGCCGGCCGCGGGTGGAGGCCGGCGACGTAGTCCTGGACGTTCGGGCAGAAGCCGTCTCCCGTGCCGCATTCGACGCGCAGCGGGATCCCGGCGAGCGACGCCTCCTTGCCGAAGGGCGTGTTCGCGGCGAAGTCGGCCGCGCCGTCGAACGAGCCGTGGGCGGCCTCCTTCGCGGTGTGCCAGATCGCCGGGCTCTCCGCGACCACCGACGCGATCCGCGCGGCGCCCAGGACGCCGGCGAGGTGGAGGGCGCCGTAGCCGCCCATCGACCAGCCAAGGAACGCGACTTTCGTCGTCTCCAACCCGGCCTTCGCGAGGAGCGGGACGAACTCGTCGGTCAGCATCGCGCCCGCGTCCTCCCCGGTCGCCCGGCGATGCCAGTAGGTGTTGCCGCCATCCGCGGACGCGACGGCGAACGGCCGCGCGCCGTGCTGCACCGCCTGGGCGAGGAAGCGGTCGAGCCCCAGCCCGGAGCCGAACGCCGAGCGGTGGTCGCCGCCGAAGCCGTGCAGTGCGATCAGGACGGGGAGGGCGTCGCCCGGCTTCGAGCCCGGCGGGTAGCTCACGGTCCAGCCGACGGTCGTGCCGAGCCGCGCGGCGGAGACGAACGAACCGCTGACGGCCGGGCCGGCAGCGACGTCGGGGATGCGGCCCGGCGTGCCGTTCAGGCCCAGGAGCCGGTGCAGCTCCGAGCGGCCGGGCAGGAGCCGCTCCTCCACCGCGAACGCCGCGCCCCCGCCGAGGACGCCGAGGGCGGCCACTCCGATCCCGGCCCCGATCAGGGTGCGACGCGCGACGCTCATGCGCTCACCCTAACGGCGCTTGACCCTCACACCGTGTCAGGCTGGATCGTGGCCTCCATCATGTACACCATCGGAGAGTTCGCCGCGATCGGGCGGGTCAGCGTCCGGATGCTGCGCCACTACGACGCCATCGGCCTGCTGCGGCCGGCGCGCGTGGACGAGCACACCGGCTACCGCTGGTACTCGGACGCGCAGCTGGGGAGCCTGCTGCTGATCGTCGAGCTGCGACAGCTCGGGATCGGCCTCGACGCGATCGCCGCCGTGCTGGCGTCCGACGACCCGCGGCCCGCCCTCACGGCGGCGCTGCGGCAGCGCCGGGCCGAGCTGGCGGACGGCATCGCCGACGACCGGAACCGGCTCGACCGCCTGGAGCGACGCCTCCTCCTACTGGAAGGAACAGAGATCATGGCCACACCCGTCGAATACCGCGCACTGGAGCCGGTCACCGTCTACGCCGTCAGCGGCACCGCGCCCGGGATGGGCCCGGAGCTGGTCGGGCCGATGGTCGACCCCGCTCATCGGCTCGCTCGACCAGGCGCTGGAGGCCGCGGGGCGCCCGCTGCTCGCGCCGTCCGTGTTCTGGTACGAGGCCAGAGACGACGAGCGGCTGGAGGTGCACATCTCGTACCCGGCCGAGACGCCGCCGCGGCCCGGCGACGGCTACGAGGTGGTCGACCTCCCGGCGGTCCCGCTCGCGGCGACGCTGCTGCACCGCGGCGACATGACCGGCATCGGCGACTCGTGGATGGCGCTGATGGAGCGCATCGCCGCCGACGGTTACCACGTGACCGGCCCCACCCGCGAGGTCTACCTCCAGGCCACCGGCCACACCCCCGGCCCCGACTGGCTCACCGAACTCCAAGCCCCCGTAGCCCCCACCTCCTGACCCCCTCCCATCAATTCCGGAGTTGTGTACGTCGCGGCCCGGCGTGTTGCGTACACAACTCCGGAAGAGATTGTTTGGGGAGGTGGGACCCGGCCGCCGACGCCGATGACATGCCGGCGGCCGGGGGTCAGTGGGGCGCGGCTAGAGGCCGCGGGCCAGGCGGTAGTAGGCGGCGTTCCAGTCGAGTTCGCGGGAGAAGGCGCGGAGCGTCGTGTCCTCGTCGATGATGAGCAGCTCGGTGCGGGCCATGCGGGCGTAGTCCTCGAACGCCTGGATGCCGACGGCGGTGCTCATCACGGTGTGGTGCGCCGCGCCGGCCTCCAGCCACGCCGTCGCCGATGTGGTGAAGTCGGGGGCGGGCTTCCACACGGCGCGGCCGACCGGGAGCTTCGGCAGCGGGGCCGTCGGCTCCACGACCTCCACGACGTTCGCCACGAGCCGGAAGCGGTCGCGCATGTCCGACAGCGCCACGACGACCGCGGGGCCGGGGTCGGCCGTGAAGACCAGACGCACCGGGTCGTCCTTGCCGCCGATGCCGAGCGGGTGGACCTCCAGGGTCGGCTTCGCCCTGGTGAGCGACGGCGAGACCTCCAGCATGTGGGCGCCGAGGATGCGCTCGTCGCCGGGCGTGAGGTCGTAGGTGTAGTCCTCCATCAGCGACGCGCCGCCGGGGAGGCCCGCGCCCATGACGTTCGCGGCGCGGACCAGGATGGCCGTCTTCCAGTCGCCCTCGGCGCCGAAGCCGTAGCCCTCCGCCATCAGGCGCTGCACTGCGAGGCCGGGGAGCTGCTTGAGCGCGCCGAGGTCCTCGAAGCTGGTGGTGAAGGCGCCGAAGCCGCCCTCCTCCAGGAAGGACCGCAGCCCGACCTCGATCGCGGCTCCGTCGCGCAGCGACTGGTGGCGCTCTCCGCCGCGGCGCAGCTCGGGAGCCACGTCGTAGAGGTCCTCGTACTCGGCGACCAGCGCGTCCACGGCCGAGCCGGAGGCGGCGGTGACCGCGTCGGCCAGCTCGTTCACGCCCCAGGTGTTGACCTGCACGCCGAAGCGCAGCTCGGCCTCCGTCTTGTCGCCCTCCGTCACCGCCACGAAGCGCATGTTGTCGCCGAAGCGGGCGAGCTTCAGGGAGCGGGTGGCCGCGTGGCCGGCGGCGGCGCGCGTCCAGGTGCCGATCCGCTGCGTCACGGCCGGGTCGCTGACGTGGCCGACGACCGTCGTCCGCGGCACCCCGAGCCGCGTCTGGATGTACCCGAACTCCCGGTCGCCGTGCGCGGCCTGGTTGAGGTTCATGAAGTCGAAGTCGATCTCGCCCCACGGCAGCTCGACGTTCGCCTGGGTGTGGAAGTGCAGCAGCGGCTTCTGGAGGGCGTCGAGTCCGGCGATCCACATCTTGGCGGGGCTGAAGGTGTGCATCCACGCGACCAGCCCGATCACGGCGTCGTCGGCGTTGGCCTCCAGCGCGATGCGGCGGATGGCGTCGGAGTCGGTCAGCACCGGCTTCCAGACGACGCGGACCGGGACGTCGGCGGACGCGCCCAGCCGGTCGGCGATCCCCCGGGACTGCTCGGCGACCTGCGCGAGCGTCTCCGGCCCGTAGAGGTGCTGGCTGCCGGTGAGGAACCAGACCTCGTAGTGGTCGAGGGAGGTCGTGAGCTTCGGCATCAGGCGACGGATCCTTCCGGGTTCTGTCCGTAGACGTTCTGGTAGCGGTCGAAGAGGCTGTCGATGGCCTCCTGCGGGATGGGGACGAGCGGGCCGCCCTGCCGGGCGATGTGCACGGTGCGGGCGACGTCCTCCGCCATGACCGCGGCCTTGACGGCGTCGCGCGCGTCGCGTCCGATGGTGAAGGGGCCGTGGTTCTGCATGAGCACGGCACGGCTCCGGTGGCCGTCGAGCGTCGCGACGATGCCGCGGCCGATGGAGTCGTCCCCGATGATCGCGAACGGGCCGACCGGGATCTCGCCGCCGAACTCGTCCGCCATCGCGGTGATGACGCACGGGATGGCCTCGGCACGGGCCGCCCACGCCGTGGCGTAGGTGGAGTGAGTGTGCACGACGCCGCCGACCTCGGGCATGTTGCGGTACACGTAGGCGTGCGCGGCGGTGTCGGAGGACGGGGACCGGTCGGATCCCGGCGAGCCCGGCACGACCTCCCCGTCGAGGGTGCAGAGGATCATGTTGTCCGGCGCGAGGTCGTCGTAGTCGACGCCGCTCGGCTTGATGACGAAGAGGTCCTCGCCGGGGACGCGGCCGGAGACGTTGCCACCGGTCCAGACGACGAGGCCGTAGCGGACCAGCTCGGCGTGGAGGGCCGCGACCTGCTCGCGGGTGCGGCGGGTGGCGGGGGACTCGGGGGTGGGGGTCATCGGGCGGCTCCCTTCAGAGCGATCGACGCGACGGCGGCGCGCTCGGCGGCCAGCCCGTCGGCGTACCGGGCGAGGTACGCGGCGAAGCCCGCCACGTCGCCCGCGTCCGGCTCCACGGTCTCGACGGCGAAGCCTCCGAACACGTCGCGGTCGAGGTAGACATCCAACGGCGTGCCCGAGCGGGCCGCGCGGAGGTACGCGGCGAGCACGGCGACCCCCCACGCCCCACCCTCCGACGCGGTGTCGGCGACGGAGACCGGCGCATCCAGCGCTCCGGCCAGGAAGCGCTGCGCGACGCCCGCGGTGCGGAACATCCCGCCGTGCGCGAACATCCGGTCGAGGGCCGCTCCCTCCGCGTGCAGCACGCGCATCCCGAGGGCGAGCGTCCCGAAGACGCCGTAGAGCTGCGCGCGGGCGAAGTTGGCGAGCGTGAGGCGGCTGTCCGGCGTGCGGACGACCAGCGGGCGGCCCTCCTCCAGGCCGGTGATCGGCTCGCCGGCCAGGTAGTTGTACGCGAGGAGGCCTCCCGCGTCCGGCTCGCCGTCGAGCGCCTCGCGGAACAGCGTCTCGAACACCGCGTCGGGTGCGACCGGCGCGCCGGCGGCCTCCGCGAACCTCCCGAACAGCCCGGCCCACGCCGAGAGCTCGCTCGCGCCGTTGTTGCAGTGCACCATCGCGACGGCGTCGCCGGCGGGCGTCGTCACCAGGTCGAGCTCGTGGTGCGCCTCGGCGAGCGGGCGCTCCAGGACCACCATCGCGAAGATGCTCGTGCCCGCGCTGACGTTGCCGGTGCGCGGGGCGACCGAGGCCGTGGCGACCATCCCGGTGCCGGCGTCGCCCTCCGGCGGGCAGAGCGGGATGCCGGGCTGGAGCTCTCCCGACGGGTCGAGGAGGAGCGCGCCGGCGGGCGTCAGTTCGCCGGCGGGCTCACCGGCGACGAGGACCTCGGGAAGGAGCTCCCGGAGGCCCGGCAGCGCCTTGTCCCGCACGAGGCCGTCGTACCGGGCGACCAGCTCGGCGTCGTAGGTCTTCGTGGCCGAGTCGATCGGGAACATCCCGGACGCGTCCCCGACGCCGAGCACGCGGCGGCCGGTGAGGCGCTCGTGCACGTGGCCGGCGAGCGTGGTGATCGAGTGCAGGCGCCCCAGGTGCGGCTCGGCGTCGAGGACGGCCTGGTGGAGGTGCGCGATCGACCAGCGCAGCGGGATGTTGACGCCGAACAGTGCGCTGAGCTGGGCGCTCGCGGGGCCGGTCGTCGTGTTGCGCCAGGTGCGGAACGGCGCCAGCAGCTCCCCCGCGGCGTCGAAGGCGAGGTAGCCGTGCATCATCGCGGAGACGCCGATGGCGCCGAAGGTCCGCGGCCGGACGCCGTGGCGCGCCTCCGCGTCGGCGACGAGCGCGGCGTACGCGGCCTGGAGGCCGGACCAGACGGCGTCCAGCGAGTAGGTCCACACGCGGTCGGCGAACTCGTTCTCCCAGTCGTGGGAGCCGACGGCCAGGACCGTCGCGGGGTCGTCGGCGTCGACCAGGCAGGCCTTGATGCGCGTGGAGCCGAGCTCGATGCCGAGGGCGGTGCGTCCGGCGACGAGGGCGTCGCGCTGGGTGTTCATGGTTCTCACTCCGTTGTGACCGGTCACATTCGTATGTGACGAGTGTAGACGATCCCCCGCGGGAGGTGTCAAGCCGAGTCGCGCACCACCAGCACCGGCGCCACCGGCGCGTCGAACGCCAGCTCGCGTCCCTCGATCAGCGCGACCAGGCGCGCCACCCCACGGCGGCCCAGCTCGGCGAAGTCCTGGCGCACGGTCGTCAGCGGCGGCGCGAAGTACGCGGCCTCCGGGATGTCGTCGAAGCCGACCACGGCGAGGTCCTCCGGCACCCGGCACCCCCGCTCGCGCGCGGCGTGCAGCAGCCCGAGCGCCATCTGGTCGTTGGACGAGAACACCGCCGTCAGCTCCGGGTCGGCGAGGAGCTCCGCGCCGATCGCCGCGCCGGACGCGGCCGTCCAGTCGCCCTCCCGCGAGACCACAGGCTCCCGCCCGGCCGCGGCCAGTTCGGCCAGGTAGCCGTCGCGGCGCGCCCGCGCCTCCGACCAGTCGCCGGGGCCGCTGAGGTGGGCGATGCGGGTGTGGCCGCGCGCGAGCAGGTGGCGGGTGGCCAGCCGGGCGCCCTCCACCTGGTCCACGAAGACGCCCTCGTCGCCCGCGACCCCGGCCCCGTGCAGGGCGACGGACGGGACCGCCAGCGAGAGCGCGGTCATGGCCTCCTGCACGGCGCGCTGCGGGGCGATGACGATGACGCCCTCCACCGACTGCGCCCCGAGATGGTCGACGGCCGCGCCGAGGTCAGCCGGGTCGAGAGAGGCCGCGTGCGCGACGGTCACGAAGTACCCCGCGTCGCGCGCCGCCTGCTCGACGGCGTCGATGCTGGAGGCCGGCCCGAACAGCGAGGACGCCGACGACGCCAGCACGCCGATGGTGCGCGAGCGCGCGGTGGTGAGCATGCGCGCGGCCCGGTTCGGACGGAAGTTGAGGTCGGCCATCGCCGCCAGGACCCGCTCGCGCGTCTCCGGCCGGATGCTCGGGTGGTCGTTGAGGACGCGGGAGACGGTCTGCCGCGAGACTCCCGCTGCGGCCGCGACCTCCCGCACGCCCGGCGCGCGCCCGCTCTCACTCACATCCACACCCTACTGGTCGCCCTCGCGCGCCCGCGTCCAGCCCGCCGAAGGGCACGTTGTGGCCCTTATAACGGCGCTTTAGGGGCGTTTAAGTGCCCTTCGGCGGAGGTTGGAGGTGGTGACAGCCGCTCAGTCGATGAGGCCGAGCGCGGCGAGCCGCTCCAGCACCAGGTGCCCGGCCGGCGGGCAGCGGTCCGCATCCGCCGTCGTCACCCAGTGCACCGCATCCACCTCACCGGACGGCGAGGGCTCGGCATCCGTCTCGGCCCGGAAGACGCGCATGTGCACCTGCCGCCCGTCCGGCTCCCCGTGGGCCTGCGTCCGCACCTCGAACAGCTCGGCCAGCGCGGCGGCGTCGAGCGTGAGCGCGACCTCCTCCTCGGCCTCCCGCGCCGCCGCCTCGGCTGCGGTCTCGCCCGGGTCCACCTTGCCGCCCGGCATGTAGTAGACGTCGCGGCCGCGGGAGGTCACCATCAGCACGCGCCGGTCGCGGACCACCGCGACGGCCGACACCAGCAGCGGGGCCAGCGTCATGACTCGACCAGCATCTTGAGCTGGCGGAGTCCCTTCTCGAAATCGGGGCCGATCAGCTTGTCCAGGTTGAAGAAGCGGCTGAAGAACGTCCGCGCGCTCTCCATCCGCCAGATCACACGCGTGCGGTCGCCCTCCCGCGTCAGCAGGAAGCGCACGTGACTGCTCGACTTGAACGGCCGCGTGAAGTCGAGCGCCACGCCCACACCGTCGGGCTGGACGGACTCGATCCGCATCTTCCCGGCGCCGGCCTTGCGGTTGCCGCTCCACTCGTACGTCGAGCCGACCGCGCCGGGCTCGCCGGTGTACTCGCGCTTCAGGGCGGGGTCCATGCCCTCCCACGGCGACCAGTCCACCCAGCGCGGCAGCTCCGCGATGTAGGGCAGCAGCGCCTCGGGCGTGGTCTGGATGGTGTCGGTGCGTTCCACGACGATGGTTCCGGCCATGCGCACACCTTAGCGGCATGGCATGATCGGGCTGTGACCGGGCGAACGATGCTCCTCGACAGCGCATCCCTCTACTTCCGCGGCTTCTACGGCGTCCCCGACACGGTGCGCGCGCCGGACGGGACCCCGGTGAACGCGATCCGCGGCTTCCTCGACATCATCGCGAAGCTCGTGACCGACTACGGGCCGGAGTCGCTGGTGGCCTGCTGGGACGACGACTGGCGGCCGCGTTGGCGCGTGGACCTCATCCCGAGCTACAAGGCGCACCGGGTGGCCGAGGAGGTCCCAGGTGGCGTGGATGTGGAGGAGGTGCCGGCCGAGCTCGTGGTGCAGGTGCCGGTGATCCGGGAGGTGCTGGACGCCCTCGGCATCGTGATCGTCGGCGCGGCGCAGCACGAGGCGGACGACGTGATCGGGACGCTCGCCACGGTCACGCCGGGGCCGGTGGATGTCGTGACAGGCGACCGAGACCTGTTCCAGCTGGTCGACGACGACCGGGACGTGCGGGTGGTCTACACGGCGCGCGGGATGAGCAACCTGGAGGTGCTGACGGACGCGACGGTCGTGGCCAAGTACGGCATCCACGCGCGCCAGTACGCCGACTTCGCGGTCATGCGCGGCGACTCCTCCGACGGATTGCCCGGCGTCGCCGGCGTGGGCGAGAAGACGGCGGGCGCGCTGCTCGCCGAGTACGGCGACCTGCCCGGGATCGAGGCGGCCGCGGCCGACCCGGCCAGCGCGATGAAGCCTGCGCTGCGAGCCAGGTTCGCAGCCGCCGTCGAGTACCTCTCCGTCGCACCCACCGTCGTGGAGGTCGTCCGCGACCTCCCGCTCGGCGACCTCGACGCCCGCCTGCGCGCGCCGGGCGAGGAGCAGCGCGCGGCCCTGGAGGCCCTCGGCGAGCGCTGGGCGCTCGGCGGCTCGCTCGACCGCTGCCTCACCGCGCTGACCGCCGCCGCCTCCGCGTAACCCCACCCCTCCAGCAGCGCCGAGGGGCACGTTGTTGTCACTTTTCGCGCCCAAAAGTGACAACAACGTGCCCTTCGGCGGGAGGAGAGGAGAGAGGAGGGGGTGGGGTCAGGGGGTGGTGGGGTCGAAGCGGTAGAGCTCGCGTTGGGCTAGGAGGGCCAGCTCGCGGAGGACGTCGAGGTCGCTGTCCGACTCGGCCGGCTGGCGTGCCGTGCGGCCGAAGACGCACATCGCGCCGATGCGGGTGCCGTCCGGCGCCTCCACCGGGTACCCGGCGTAGAAGCGCAGGTGGGCGGGGCCGGTGACGAGCTCGCTCGCGGCGAAGCGCGCGTCGTGCTCGGCGTCGGGCACGACCATCCCGTCCGGCGACTGGAGGGTGTGCAGGCACGCCGACTGCTCGATGGGGATCTCGCGCGGCGAGGCCCCGACCATCGCGAGCGGCCACTCCGCGCGGTCGTCGAGCACGGTGAACATCGCGATCTCGGCGCCGAGCGTGCGCTGCGCGGTGCCGACCAGCCCCTCCAGCCGGGCGTCCTGCGTGTGCTCGCCGAGCCGCAGCCTGTCGATCGCGGCCACCCGGTCCTCCGCGGTGGAGGTGTGATGCGCGGCCTCGACGGGATGGCCGATGAGGGCCGGGGCGAGCTCGTCGGTGATCCAGCGCGCCCAGAACAGGTAGTCGGCCGGGCTCCGGTGTCGGCCGCCCTCGGGCTTCGGCGACTCGGGCAGCGGGAGGAAGATCACGCCCGTGTCGGCGCACGCCTGCTCGGCCACGCGGTTCAGCCGCACGGCGTGCTGCCGGACGAAGTCGCGGAAGTCGTCGTCGAACGGCGGCAGCGACCGGATCGGCTGCGCGCCGAGCCAGGCGACCAGCCCCGCACCGCTGCCGCGGACCTCCCGCAGCAGCTCCGCGACGTGCGCGCCCCACCGCCGGGGCTCGGCCATGCGGACCGTGTCCGCGACGGTGGCGCTCAGGATGACGAGGTCGTACCGGCCGGCGCCCGCGTCGCGGACCATCCCGGCCACCCTGCGCACGCCCGCGGTCTCGTGCGTCACGACATCCACGACGACGCCGCGCCCCGTGGTCGCCGCGATCGCCCGCGCGAGCGCGCCGGGCAGCGCGAGGTCGTGGCTGCCGACGCCCCAGCCGGAGACCGGGCCGGAGCCCGCCAGCAGCACCCGGAGGCTCTGCCGGCCGGCGACGAACGCCTGCGGGGAGTCCGTCGGGCGCACCAGTCTCTGCCGGACCCCGCCGACGCGCAGGAGCCTCAGTCTCGCGGCGAGCCGCCGCGAGGCGCCGAGCCGGACATCTTCCACTCGGACGACGGTATCCCGCCCGCGCGCTCCGCGGCACCCACGGCTCGCCGAGCGCCCGCGAGCCCACGGATGCGCACGCCTCCCCGCGAGACGGCTGATTATCCGCCCACTCGGCGGTTTCGGGCGGACTTTGCGCCCACTCGGCGGGCTACGGGAGGATGTGGCCGGCCAGCCGGAAGAGGCGGTACCACTCCTCGCGGGTCAGCGGCAGGTCGGAGCCCGCGGCGGCCTCCTGCACCCGGCCCGGGTTGGTGGTGCCGAGGACGACCTGCATGTTCGCGGGGTGCCGGGTGATCCACGCGGTCGCAATGCCGGTCGGCGTGACGCTGTACTTCGCGGCGAGCTCGTCGAGCGCGTCGTTCAGCTCCGCGTACTCCTCGCGGTCGCCGAGGAAGACCCCGTCGAAGAATCCCTTCTGGAACGGCGACCACGCCTGCAGCGTGATGTCGTTCAGCCGGGCGTAGTCGAGGATGCCGAGGTCGCGGACGATGGACTGGTCCAGCGCCGCCATGTTGGCCGCGACCCCCTGCGCGATGATCGGCGAGTGGGTGATGCTGAGCTGCAGCTGGTTCACCTTCAGCGGCTGCTTCACCCAGCGGCGCAGCAGCTCGATCTGGCCGGGCGTGTGGTTGGACACGCCGAACGCGCGCACCTTGCCGGAGGCCTCCAGCTCGTCGAACGCCGCCGCGACCTCCTCCGGCTCGACCAGGGTGTCGGGGCGGTGGAGCAGCAGCAGGTCGAGGTAGTCCGTGCGCAGCGCGGCGAGCGACTCGTCCACGGTGGTGAGGATGTGCTCGCGCGAGAAGTCGAAGTAGCCCTTCCGGATGCCGACCTTGGACTGGATGACGACCTGGTCGCGCTCGGCGGCGGGGATGGCGCCCGCCTCGCCGAACCGTCGCTCGCAGCCGTGGTCGCCGCCATAGATGTCGGCGTGGTCGAACACGGTGACGCCCGCGTCCCGCGCGGTGCCGACCAGAGTGCGGATCTGCTCGTCCGAGAGCTCGCTGATCCGCATGAGGCCGAGGATGACGTTGGAGGCGGGCACGGCGATGTTCGGGAGGCTCAGGGTTTTCATGCCTCCATCTAACCCCCCGTCAACCCCCTGGCCACATTCGCGCGACAGTCTTACGGTCTACAGTGCGGGGGTCGGGGCTCCGCCGAGCGGAGGAGGGGACCGATGACGATGACGCCAGCGGCGAGGACGGCGGTGGAGGGGTTCCGGCAGGAGACGCGGCTCGAGTCCCCCCAGTCCCACGGTCCCGGCTACCACGGTCCCGGGTACATCGTGCACGCGCTCGGACGCGACTTCCACGTCAGCGACGAGATGGCGCGCATCTTCCTCAACCAGGTGGAGCGGGTCGCGGAGTCCGACGCCTCCGCCCTCGTGATCCTGCGCCATGCGCAGGGCGTCGAGCTGCTGATGGTCACGGACGCGACCTCGTTCTCGATCCGCCCGATGACGCCGGCCGACCGGACCACCGCCCGCGCGGCCTATCCTCGGATGCGTGGATGAGCTGAGCGACCAGGACTCCCGCGACCGGGAGGCCGTCGCCCGCATCCGCGACGCGCTCGCGGAGGCCGTCCGGCGGCTGACCGAGGTGGGCGCCCGGGACGAAGCGCTCGCGGTCCTGGTGCCGCGGCGCCGCACGTTCGGCATCCCGCGCGAGCCGGTGCTGCGACCGGAGGGGCGGGTCTGGCGGCTGGGCGTGCTGCTGCTCGGCCGCGACGGCACGCTGTTCGCGACCGGGCAGCTCGTGCGGGCGACCCCGCCCGGGCGGACCCAGTACGTGTCGGTGTCGGCGGAGACCCGGCGCGCGTACCGCGCGGCCGCCGAGCGGGGGCACTTCCGCGACGGCGAGACCGTGGACTTCGACGCGCCGGAGATCGAGCTGACGGTGGAGGCGCTGCGAGCCTCCACCGGCCCGCTGCTGCTGCGGGACGGCGAGGCGCTCGTGCGGTGGAGCGCCTCGTCGGAGCAGACCGTCGGCTTCCCCGCCTACCTGGCGGAGCGCGTCGACCTGCTGGCGCACCCGCCTCAGGGAGCCTGAGACGGGTCAGGACGCCTGAGGCGGGTCCGCGCTCACGCCTCGGTCGGGGTGCTGTCCGCCTTCTTGCCGGTGACCTCGTCGAGCTTGTCCGACGCCTTGCCGACGGCTTCGGTGACCTTGTCGCTGAGGTCGGAGGCGGCGTGGCCCGCGAAGTCGCGGACGCCGTCCTTCACCTGCTGCACCTGGTCCGAGCCCGAGAAGCCCTGCCATTTGTTCCGCATGTTCTCGTACGCTCCACGGCCCGCGCGGGTGCCGATCACGAAGCCGACTGCGACGCCTGCGATAAAGATGATGACCTTCATGGGCTGCACCGTACGCGCGCCGCGGCGACGGCACCAGGAGCAGAATGGGCCGGGTGACGGGACCCATGCTCGACGGAGCCGCGGCGGTGGCGCGGTTCGAGCGCGCCGCGGCGGCGTGGTCCGAGCGGGCCGGCGCCGTTCCCGTCCCCGTGCCGCCGGAGCTCGCCGGTGCGCTGCTCGTGGAGGGCGCGAGCGACCGCGCGGCCTGCCGGGAGGCCTCCCGGCTGCTCGGCGTGGACCCGCCGGCCGCGGGGGTGGCCATCCTGCCGATGGGCGGCGCGATGAGCGTGCGCCGGTTCGTCCGGATGCTGCGCCCGGCGCACGTCCGGCTGCACGGCCTGTGCGACGTCGGCGAGGCGGGCTTCTTCGAGCGGGCGGGCCTGGACGAGGCGTCCGTGTCGGTGTGCCGGCCGGATCTGGAGGGCGAACTGCTGCGGGCGCTCGGCGCCGAGCGGGCGGAGGCCGCGCTCGCCCGTGAGGGCGACCTGGGCCTGTTCCGCACCTTCCAGCGGCAGCCCGCGCAGCGCGAGCGGCCGGTGCTCGCCCAGCTGCACCGGTTCCTCGGCACGACCTCCGGCCGCAAGGAGCAGTACGGGCGCGTCCTCACCGAGGAGCTGGGGCCGTCGGAGCTGCCCGCGCCGCTGCGGGAGGCCGTCGAGAGCGTGCTGCGCGCCTAGGCTGGTGCGCATGCCCGCCACCTCCCCCGAACTGCTCGACCGCCTCGCCCGGCTGTTCGCCGCGCGCGACCGCGAGAACATGGCGCCGACCATCGAGGCGTTCCTGGCCGTGCTCGCCGAGCATCCCGACGACGCGCACGTCCTGTACGAGGTGGGCGGCTCCTACGACACCGCCGGCGAGGAGCAGACCGCGGCCTTCTACTACGAGCGCGCGCTCGAAGCGGGACTGGAGGGCGACACCCGCCGCAAGTGCCTCCTCCAGTACGGCAGCACCCTGCGCAACCTGGAGCGCTTCGACGAGTCGCTCGCCGTGCTCGGCCGCGCGCGGGAGGCGTTCCCGGAGTCCGAGTCGGTGCGGGTCTGGCACGCGCTCTCGCTGCACGCCGCCGGGCGCAGCGACGCCGCGGTCGCGGAGCTGATGGAGCTCGCGGCCGACCGCATCCGCACCCCCGACCTGCTGCGCTACGAGGCCGCCGTGCGCGGCAACGCCGAGTACCTCCGCGAGCTCGACGCGGCGCGCTAGGCCAGCAGCGCCGCGACGACCAGCAGCACCGGAACCGCGAAGAGCGTGGTCAGCAGCACGATGTCGCGTGCCACCGGCATCCCGCGCTCGTAGCGGGCGGCGAAGTTGTAGACGTTCTGCGCGGTCGGGAGGGCGGCGAGCGCGACCGCCGCGAACAGCGCGTGACCCTCGAGGCCGAACGCGAACCGCGCCACGGCGAACGCGACCAGCGGCATCCCGACCGACTTCAGGAGCACCGCGGTCGCGATCTCCGCCCGCCCGTGCCCCGCCTGCAGCGGCCGCGACCCGTGCAGCGACATCCCGAACGCCATCAGGACGAGCGGCACCGCGGCGCCGCCGAGCAGTTCGAACGGCTGGTAGACCGCGGCCGGGATCGGGATGTGGAGCACGTCCACGAGGATGCCGAGCAGGGAGGCGATGATCATCGGGTTGCGCACCGGCTGCGTCAGGATCGACCGCAGCGACACCGTCCCGCGGCTGGTGATGTCGAGCACCGTGAGCGCGATCGGCGCGAACACGATGAGCTGGAGCAGCAGCACCGGCGCCACGTACGACGCGCTGCCGAGCACGTAGACCGCGACCGGGAGGCCGATGTTGTTGGCGTTGACGTAGCCGGAGCCGAGCGTCCCGATCGTCGTCTCCGCCGCCGGCCGCCGGAAGAACAGCCGCGACAGCAGCAGGAAGAGGCCGGCTGCGGCGAGCGCGGCGATGGCCGCGACGACGAGCTGGGTCGAGAACACGACCTTCAGGTCGGCGTGCGCGAGCGTCACGAACAGGAGCGCCGGGTTGGTGACGAAGAACGCGATCCGGTTGAGCACATACGGTGCGGTGGGGCCGCCCACGCGGAACCGTCCGGCGACGTAGCCGACCAGGATGACGAACGCGATGATCCCGAATCCGGTCAGCACTCCAGCCATCGCGTCGGCGTCTCCTCTCGTCTCCCCTGGACGATCGTGTCAGGAAGTTCGCGGATCGCGTGCATCCGCGCGCCGCCGCGCCACCACCAGCACTCCGATCCCCGTGCCGATCAGCGCGCCGAGGGTGTTCGCGATCACGTCGTTCACGGCGCCGAAGCGGGAGGGCAGCACGAAATGCTGGGTGAGCTCGATCGCGACGCTGCAGAGCAGGCCGGCGAGCGGGGCGATCCACCAGCGGCGGGGGCCGGCGATCAGCACGATGAGCAGGGCGGGCGGCACGAAGAACGCCACGTTGGCCGTGAACTCGACCAGGTCGTAGGCGTCGGCCGGCTGGATCCCCACGACCGCCACGGCCCGGAGGATCCGGAACAGCAGCGGATCGAACGGCCGGTCGACGGGCGTCGGCCACAATCCGACCGCGGCGACGATCGCGGTGTAGGCCAGGAGCGCGGCGGTCGCGCGGCGGCGGGTCGGGCGGGCGGGCATCCACTCAGCGTAGGCGCCGGGCTTCTGGGAATCCTGTGTGTCAGACCTCAGGTTCCACGGCGGTCAGCTGCGCCGCACCCGGCCGCCGCGTGCCACGCGCACCGCCACGGCCACCATGATCACGAGGATCCCCGCGGCGAGCGCGGTGACCGCGACCACGGCGCTCGGGAGGCCTCCCACCACACGCGAGACCGCTATCCACACGAGCCCCCACGCCGACGCGAGCGCGGGCGCCAGCCGGCCGCGGTCCCACACCGCGAGCGCGCAGGCCACCACGGCGAGCGCCGCGAGGACCGCCATCGCCCAGACCTCCGGCTCGATCCCGAACCCGGTGAAGCCGGCCGCATGCAGCCACGCCGCCACGTCGGCGGCCGTCGCGACCATCACCCAGCCCAGGTAGAGGCCGACCGTCCCGTCGAGGAGGACGGCGTCGGCGGTCGTCCCTCCCGGCTCGTGGCGCAGCCGCGCGAACGCGACGACGAGCACCACGAGCAGGAGGACGATGATCGGCACGCTCAGCGCGAGCAGCCCGGCCTGCACCGCGAGGATCCAGGCGGCGTTGAGGAGAAGGGAGGCGATGAGCCAGTAGCCCACCGCGCGCTGCCGGTGGCGCGCGGCCTGCGACGGCAGCACCTGCCAGATCGCGTACCCGGCCAGTCCCAGGTGGATCACGGACCAGATGGCGAACGCCGGGCCGGCAGGTGCAAGGAGGGTGGCGTCGGGCCCGAGCGCGCCGCCTGCGACGCGGGGGATGGGGCGGCCTCCCATGAGTCCGGAGCCATACACCGCGCCGCAGAGCGCGACGACGGTCGCGGCGATCACTCCGCTCTGCCGGATGCGGTCGGAGGCGGTCGGGTGGGACACACCGAGCGGCAGCCTTCGGGTCAGGCTGGTCATGGGGTGGAACTTAGACCGAAAACAGGAAAAAGGGTATCCCCTGCGCCGCCGCGGGTTTCAGGGCCTCCGGGGCGGCGTGGACGCGATCACGACCGTCCCGTCGAGGTCGTCGTCGGTCACCACGCGCGCTGCGAGCCCCTGCGCCTCGAACAGCCCCACGGTGCGCGCCGCCTGTTCGTCGCTGGTCTCGATGACGATCGAGCCTCCGGGCGCCAGCCACTCGGGGCCTTCCGAGGCGATCCGGCGGTGGAGGTCGAGGCCGTCCGCGCCGCCGTCCAGCGCCACCGCCGGCTCGTAGAGGCGCGCCTCCGGCGGCATCAGCGCGATGGCCTCCGTCGGGACGTACGGCGCGTTCACCGCGATCACGGCGAGCGCCCCGCGGAGGCCGGGCGGCAGCGGGGCGAACAGGTCGCCCTCGAACACGCGGGCCGGGTCGAGGTTCGCCCGGGCCGCACGTACGGCGGCCGGCTCGACGTCGGCCGCGAACACCTCGGCGCCGGGCACGCGCGCCGCGATGACGGCGCCGATCGCGCCCGCTCCGCAGCACAGGTCGAGCACCGCGTCGCCCGGCCGGGTCAGCGCCGCCGCCTCGCGCGCGAGCAGCTCGGTGCGCCGGCGCGGGACGAAGACGCCCGCGTCCACGTTGATGCGCAGGCCCCCGAACTCGGCGAAGCCCAGCAGGGGCTCCAGCGGCTCGCCGGCCACGCGGCGGGCGACCAGGGTCTCCAATTCGTCCGGCGACGCGGCCGCCTCGACCAGCAGCGCGGCCTCCTCCTCGGCGAAGACGCAGCCCGCGGCGCGCAGCCGGCGGACGATGTCCTCCTCCTCGCGCGCGCTCACCGGGCCATGCTAGCGGGGCGAGGTCAACCCCCTCTCCGGAGCCTTGACCGCTTGCCCTTCCGCACGTATGGATGGGTCATGAAGCGGATCCACTACGCGAGCGGCTCCCTGCTCACCGGCGACGCGATCGCGGACGTGCTGGTCAAGTACGCGGCGGCGCTCGCGGTCAACACGGCTGCCGCCGAAGTGCGCGCGCCGGCGGTCCTCGAGAACGGCGAGGTGGGCGAGATCATGATGCTGCTCGGACCGGCCAGCCAGATCCTCGCGGAGACCGAGCGGTTCGACGGACCCGAGCTGCGCGACGACGACTTCGTCAAGGGGCTCCAAGACCGGGTCGCCGCCCTCGGGCCGCGCCGAGCGACCTTCGTCAAGCTCGGCACCGAGGGCGTGGACGACATCGACGTCGACATGCTGTGAGCACGGCATCCGACGAAACGACCGGGGGCGAGCGGCTCTCGACACAGTTCTGCACTGGTAGAAAGGGGATCGGCGCGTACTATCTGGCGGGAAGAGCAACTTCGGGGAGTAGGACATGCAGGTGTTCCACGTCTACATCGACGAGCTGAGGTTCACGTTCGTCGATCGCGAGCCTGTCGAAGAGTTGAAGCGGCGGGTGATTCAGGCGAGCCGCAGCGACGGCGACTTCGTGGCCATCACACAGTCGAGCCGCCCCCCGAGCGAGATCTTCGTGACCAGCCAGACCCGCGTGCGCATCGAGACGGCCAGCATCCCCCGAGAGCCGGCCACGGCCAGCGACCACGAGGAGGACGACTCGTTCTGGTTCGACTTCGACTCGCTGAGCTGACGGCCGCTGGGCCACGCACGACGCCACCGCCGAACGGGCGGTAAGCGCGGCACGCGCGTGGACTATAGCCCGCGTTCGCGTCATCCAGTATCGTCGCGAGCATGACCATTCCTGAGGACGAGAACAAGCCGCAGCCTCCCGAGAGCGGCAACGCCGGCGCCGTCCCGCCGGTCCCCGAGCCCACCGAGCCGGCCGCCGGGCCCGAGCTCACGCCGTCCGAGCCCACCGCGCCGGCCGAGCCCGCCGCTCCCGCGGCCCCCGCGTCGGACGTGCCTCCCGCTCCGCCGGTGGCGCCGCCCGCCGCGCCGGCCGCTCCTGCCGGCGGTTACCCGCCTGCGCCGCCCGCGCCGCAGGCCGGGGCCGTCCCGCCGCCGCCCGGCGCCTTCCCGTCGTACGCGGCCGCTCCCCCGGCGCCCGTCGCCGCGCCGACCGGCATCCCGACCACCGTCAACACGGCGTTCTGGCTGTACATCGCGAGCGCTGTGCTCAGCGTGATCGGCGGCATCGTCACCATCGCGACGGCGAGCGGCGACCGGGCGCAGATCATCCGCCAGATTCAGGACTCCGGCACGAACCTGCACGGCCAGAACATCGACACGCTGGCCTCCGCGGCGGTCGCGGTCGCGATCGGCTCGTCGATCGTCACGCTGATCTTCTGGGCCATCGTGTTCGTGCTGTTCGCCTTCTTCATGCGGCGCGGCGCCAACTGGGCACGGGTCGTTCTCACGGTGCTGACCGTGGTGTCGCTGCTGAACATCATCCCGGGCTTCCCGTTCGGCCTCATCCAGGTGATCGCCTCCATCGTCGCCGTCATCCTGATCTGGCTGCGGCCGTCCTCCGCGTGGTTCGCCGCGGTCAAGGCGTCGAAGGCGCCGCGCGCGTAGTCCCCATCGCTGAAGGGGTCCGCGGCCGTCCGGTCGCGGACCCCTTCGCCGTTCCTCAACCCCCTGGCGCGGGTCTCCCGGCGGCGTACTGTGCGCGCCGAACGAGGAGAGGAGCGCATCATGCCGGGACGAGAGAACTCGCTGAAGGACCAGGAGCTCTACGAGAAGCTGCGCGACGAGGGCAACTCGAAGGAGAAGTCCGCGCGCATCTCCAACGCCGCCGCCGCGCGCGGCCGGAAGTCCGTCGGCCGTAAGGGCGGCGAGTCCGGCTCGTACGACGACTGGACGGTGCCGGAGCTGAAGAAGCGCGCCAAGGAGCTCGGCCTCAGCGGCTACTCGAAGAAGACGAAGGCCGAGCTCGTGAAGGAACTGCGCGACCACTGACCCCGCCTCACGCGTACACTCGCGCCATGAACCTGCGCGACGTGGCCGCGGACCTGTACGGGGTCGAGCCCGCGGAGTTCGTCGCCGCGCGGGCATCGGCCGCCGCGGGAGCCGACCGCGAGCTCGCGAAGACCATCAAGGCGCTGCGGAAGCCGACGGCGTCCGCCGCGGCCGTCAACGCGCTGACCCGCCGCGACCCCGAACTGGTCGACCGCATCCTCCAGCTCGGCGACCGGATGCGGGACGCGTTCGCCGCGCGCGACCGGGACGCCATCCGCGATCTGACCCGGGAGCGGCAGCGGCTGCTGCAGCGCGCCCTCCGCGACCTGGGGACGAGCCCGGCGGTCGGCCGCGAAGTCGAGGAGACCCTCCAGGCCGCCGTCGTGGACCCGGTCGCCGCCGCCGCGGTGCGCAGCGGGATGCTGGTGCGCGCGCTCGAGTCGACCGGGGTGGAGTCGGTGGACGTGGCCGACGCGGTCGCGCTTCCCCTGGACGAGGAGGCGCTGGCCGCCGCCGCGGAGCGGAGCGCCGAGCCGCTGGTGGCCCCGGAGCCCACGAAGACACGGAAGGCGGCCGCGCCGCAGGAGGACCGCGAGCGCGCACCCGACACCGGGACCGAGTCCGCCAGCGAGCGCCGCGAGCGCGAGCGCACGATCCGCGCGGCCGAACGCGCCCTCGAACGCGCGCGGGCCGACGCCGAGTCCCTCGACGACGAACTGGACGCGGAGGTGGACCGCCGCTCCGACCTGCAGGCCGAGCGGGACGCGCTCGAACGCCGCCTCCAGCGCACCGAGGCCGAGCTCGCCGAGTCGAAGGCCGCCGAGCGCGCGCTCAGGCGGCGCATCCCGGAGCTGCAGCGCGCCGTGCGGGACGCCGAACGCGCCCTGGACGACGCCCGCGGCGAGTGAGCGGTGGGGTCAGGCCGGGAGGTGCTGGTCGACGTCGTCCTCGGCCATCACGACCATGCCGCCGGTGCGCTGCGAGCTGTGCATCAGCGCCTCCAGCCAGTGCGGGTTGATCGCCGGGGGCCGGCTGCCGGCGAACTGGAACGCGAGCGGGATCTCGCGGCTGATCCAGATGGACACCCGCCCCGAACCCTGGTCGACGGGGACGTCCCAGTTGAGGAGGAAGCTCTCGTGGCGGCGCAGTTTGGCGACGATCGCGAGCTTGACGTGACTCAGCACGCGGTCGTCGAGGTCATATTCCTGACCCGCGCCGTAGAGCAGTTTTCCCATAGTTGCCATAGTGCCCCAGAACGACCCCGAGCGGCTGCGCGAATAAAGGGGATTGACACGCCCCCGATATCCCGTTAAGACCGAGGCTCCGACCGGAACGGTGCAGCAAGAGCTCTTGCGAAGCCGCGACCCCGGACGGCGAACAGCAGGACGGCCAGCAGCGCGTAGCCGGCCGAGACGATCCAGCGCGCCTCCGTCGACGGGAACACGAAGGTGGCGGCGAACAGCGCGAACAGGGCGACCGCCCACCGCCCGTCGAACCGCAGCGACAACAGCATGGCGACGCCGAGGAGGGTCTGCGTCGCCGTGAGCACGAACTCCTCGGTCTGCCGGCCGTCGAGCGGCAGCGCCCAGCCTCCGCCGCCGAGCGCGTGCGCCAGCGGGAGGGTGCCGACCAGCGCCGTCCACTGGTTGACCTTGCTGGCGAGCAGGATGCCGAGGCCGGCCGCCGCCCGGCCGCGCACGACGAAGAGCACGGCGATCACGAACTCCGGCGCCTCGGAGGCGAGCGGGGCGAGCCACTGCACGAGCAGGAAGTCGTCGATCCCGAGGGCGCGGCCTCCCGAGACCAGGCTGTGCGCGAACGGCTCGGCGAGCGCCAGGATGACGAGGGCCGCGAGCACGAAGATCGCGACGACGGTCGCACGCCGCCCGCGCGTCGGCAGCGCGCCCAGGTCACGCGCGACGCCCACCAGCTCGGGCTCCTCGGTCTCGGTGTGCGCCACACGGACCAGGTAGTAGACGAACAGCGCCAGGAGGACGACGCCGAGCGCGACGTCGATCCGGCCGGTCAGCGGGATGACCAGCGTCAGCGCGGACGCGATCAGGAGCAGGCCCAGCTCGGTGCGGTTCTCCCGCGGCAGCGCGATGGCGAACGGCCGTCGCCGGATGTCCGGGTCGGGCGAGCGACGGGCGCGCAGCGTGCGGAGCGCGAGGAACGCGACGAGCAGGAGGAACGGCCAGCCGAAGCCGAGCAGGAGCCGGTTCGACCCCGTCATGTTGGCCGCCGCATACGGGGCCAGCGACGGATCGGACCCGGCGGAGAACGCGAAGTAGAGGTCGATCGCGTACTCGGGCAGAATCGCGACGACCGCGAGGAGGCCGACCGCGAGGCCGCCGGAGATGTCGAGTTCGGCGGCCTCCCCGGCCCAGGCGAGCGCGAACGCGGCGGCGACGATGGCGAGACCGAAGGACAGCATCCCGACGAGCGGCGGGAGGTCGACGCCGGTCAGGCGCAGCGCGACGCCCTGGGCCGCGACGGCGACGACGACGCCGAGCGGGAGGAGGAGCCGCACGGCGGGGCGCTGGGGCGGAGCGGCAGCGGGGGCGGCGGGTCTGACGGTGGGGGCGGGTCCGGGCATCGGACGGTCCTCTCGCTCGCGCGGCGACCGGGCGCGCGAGGAGACCGGCCACCGCTGACGGGTGGCCGAAGGTCTCGCTCGCCCCGCAGACATGGCCCGCAGGGTGGCACGCCGGGCCGGGCTTCGTGGCCGGCCAGTGTGTCGACGTGCCGCGGGGAGCTACTCCCCTTCGACCCGTCCAGCCTGTCAGCGCGCGCAGCCGTGCGTGGCCCCGACGGGCGGATTGCCAGCGTTTCGCGCGCCCTAACTCGGCGGCTCGTGCGGCCTGGAGGCTATGTCAGCGGTGCGTCGAGGAACGCCAGCAGGTGCGGCAGGAAGGCGCGCAACGCGCGGTCGTCGCCCGCCGCCGCCAGCACCTCCCCCAGGTAGTCGCCGTGCGTGCCGGGCACGATCAGCAGCCGGGCGTCGGGCAGCAGCGCGGCGACCGCCACGAGGTGGCCGGCACGGACCACATCGCGGTCGGCGCCCACGACCAGGGTCGGCGCGGCGACCGAGGCCACCAGCGCGTCCGGGAAGTCCGTGAAACCGAGCATGAGCGCGCGGTCGAGCTCGAACATCCGCCTGGCGTGCTCCGGGTCGCGACTCACCGCCAGGTCGGCCTCCGCGTAGACGGCGGGGAGGTCCTCGAAGCGGCCCGCCTCCAGCCCCGCCCAGAAGCCGTCCACCATCGCGTCGCGCCGCAGCGGGGCGGACGCCAGGACCAGCTTCCGGACCAGTGCGGGATGCCGCGCAGCGAGTTGGAACGCGACCTGACCGCCGTTGCTGAAGCCGAGCACGTCGACCGGGCCGACGCCCAGCTCCGCGAGCACGGCGGCGACATCGTCCGCCGACTCCTCGAACGACGGTTCGCGGTCGCCGGCCGCTGTCCGGCCGTGCCCTTGCAGCTCGACCGCGAGCACGGAGCGGCTGCGCTCCAGCAGCGGGAGCAGCATCCCCCAGTTCGACTCGATCGTGGAGCCGCCGCCGTGCAGGAGCAGCAGCGGCGGGTGCGGCGAGTCCTCGTCGCCGTGCCATTCGCGATGCAGAGGGATGCGCGTCACAGTGCCCGACGCTACCGCCCGCGCGCCGCGCGCACTACTTCTGCTGTCAATCCGGCAAAAGACGTGCGGCGGACGAGGAGAAGTGGTTAGGCTGGTCGGGTTCGCGCGCATCGAATACCAGGCAAGGAGGCCTTCACAGGCATGTCCCATCCACTCGCTGTCGCTGCGCTCGGCTTCTGGCACGTCCACGGCAAGGATTACGCCCGCGACGCCCAGGAGCATCCCGGCACCACACTCGTCGCCATCTGGGACGACGACCCCGAACGCGGCCGGGAGGCCGCCGAGAGGTTCGGCGTCGAGTTCGTCGCCGACCTGGACGAGCTGCTCGCCCGTGACACCCTCGACGGCGTCACGGTCACCACCTCCACCGACCAGCACGTCGACGTGATCTCCCGCGCCATCGCCGCGGGCAAGCACGTCTTCACCGAGAAGGTGCTGGCCCCGACCGTCGCGGAGGCCGACGCGCTGGTCGCCGCCGCTGACGCCGCGGGCGTCTCGCTCGTCGTCTCGCTCCCCCGGCTCTACCACGGCTACACCGCCGCGATCGAGGAGGTCCTCGACGCGGGCACGCTCGGTGAGCTGGCCTACAGCCGGGTGCGCCTCGCGCACGACGGCTGGATCGCCGGCTGGCTCCCCGACCGGTTCGGGAACCCGGCCGAGGCCTACGGCGGCGCGCTCACCGACCTCGGCTGCCATCCGGTGTACCTGACGCGCCTGTTCCACCGGAGCGAGCCGCATCGGATCACCGCGACCTACGCGAGCCTCACCGGCCGGGAGGTCGACGACAACGCCGTGGTCACGGCCGAGTTCGACGGCGGCCGCATCGGTGTCATCGAGGCGAGCCTCGTGCAGACCCCCGGCGACTTCACCATCGAGCTGCGCGGCACCCGTGGCGCACTCTCGTACGGCGGGGCCGCTGCCGGGCTCTTCGTGGACACGGGCGACGGCTGGCAGGAGCTGCCGGTGCCCGACCACGGCGCAGGCGCGTTCGACGAGTGGGTGCGGCGCATCCACGACGGCACTAGGGCCGACGCGAACCTCGACCACGCACTCGCGCTCACCCGCGTCGTGGTCGCCGCGAACGCCTCCGCCGCCGAGGGCCGCCCCGTCGCGCCCGCGGTGCCCGCCGCCGCGACGCCCACGCGCTAACCCACCCCCGCGCCACACCATTCATCCGCCGAGGGGCACGTAAACGCCCCTAAACGGCACTTTTAGGGGCGTTTACGTGCCCCTCGACCAACTTGGAGTTTCTTCTATGTCCAGCAACACCGTTCGGATCGGACTCATCGGGGCGGGCGGCATCGCCGGCGCGCACGTGGAGGGCTACCTCCGCAACCCCGACGTCATCACCTTCGCAGCCGTGGCCGACCCGGTGCGCGAGAGCGCGGAGAAGCGCGCGGCGGCGTCCGGCGCGGCGATCTACGCGGACTACCGCGTCATGCTCGCCGAGGCGGACATCGACGCCGTCGACATCTGCCTCCCGCACCACCTGCACAAGGACGCGATCGTCGCCGCGGCCCGCGCGGGCAAGCACATCCTGTGCGAGAAGCCGCTCTGCCTGACCCCGGAGGAGGCCGCCGAGGTCTCCGCCGCGGTCGAGGAGGCCGGCGTCACCCTGATGTGCGCGCACAACCAGCTCTTCCTGCCGGCCGTGGCCCGCGCCAAGGAGCTGATCGAGTCCGGAGCGATCGGGCGCGTCTACGAGGTGCGGACCACCGACTCCTTCTTCAACGACTTCGACCCGGCGAACATGGGCTGGCGCGCGCACGCGTCGACCTCGGGCGGCGGCGAGCTGATCGACACCGGCTACCACCCCACCTACCTGCTGCTGCACCTGGCCGGCGGCGCCCCGGTGGAGGTCACGGCGATGCTGGCCACGCACCGCCTGTCGTTCATGGAGGGCGAGGACTCCGCGACCGTGCTGGTCCGCTTCGACAACGGCGTGATCGGCACCGTCGTCACGAGCTGGGCGTACGAGGCGGCGCCGGGCACCGAGAAGTTCTCGGCGGTCGGCGAGCTGGGCAGCCTGATCTCCGACGGCACGACGCTCACGCTCAAGAAGCGCGGGGAGGCCGAGCCGACCGTGATCGAACTGGAGCCGGTGCACCAGTTCGGCGAGGAGCTGAACCACTTCGCCCGCAGCATCCTCGACGGCACCCGGCCGCTGCACACGCAGAAGGAGGGCATCGAGGTGCTCGGCATCATCCTCGGCGCCTACGAGTCCGTCCGCACCCGCGCCGTCGCCGCCATCGCCGCCCTCTCCCCCACCCGCTGAACACCGCCGAGTACGCGATAAATCAGCCGGAAACAGCCGAGTACGCAGACTATTCGCGTACTCGGCTGTTTGCGGCGTGGGTAGGGTCGGGGTGTGGAGGCGTTTCCGGGGCGGATGGAGCTGGCGGGGCATGACGGGGTCGTGCTGCGGCGGCTGGAGGAGGACGACTGGGGCGTCGAGCTGATGCTCGCGCGGGTCGAGGACATCCCGACCTGGACCATGTACCCGGCCGACCTGGACGAGGACGGCGCCCGCCTCCGCGCCGCGCGCAACGTGCGCGCGGCCGACGCGGCGCACGGCATCCGCTACGTCATCGACGAGGGCGGCGACGCGCTCGGGACGGTCGGCTTCGGGAGGTCGGAGGACGGCTTCGAGGTCTTCTACGCGCTCCGCCCGGACGCGCGCGGGCGCGGGCTCGTCACCAGCGCGGTCGCCGCGCTCTCCGCGTGGCTCGCTGCTCAGGGCGAGCGCGTCGTGTGGCTCAGCACGCTGGACGGGAACGCCGCCAGCGAGGCGGTCGCGCTGCGCTGCGGCTTCACGCGGTTCCGCTCGGGGACGCACGTCGACGGCCGCCCCCTCACGGTCTGGAGCCGCCGTCTCCCAGCGAATCCATAGACAATTGACACTCAATCTATTTCATTTCAACATCTTCGAAACTGTTCCCAAATCGCGTCGGTTGGGGTTAAAGTGACGCATGAGCACTCCGAGGATGGGGCGCACTACTGGTGGTCCCGAACATCCGCGACACGATGACTTCGTCGCGGTGCCCTACCTGCGTCAAGGGCAGCTCATCTCCCTGATCCGCTGGAGCCAGGTCAACGGCGAGTGGCGGTACACCACCATGCTCGCCCAGTACCTCCATCGCGACGAGGAGAGCTGGTACCTCGTGATCAACGGCCAGCGCGCCAAGATCAGCCGCTCGGAGTGGGCCATCTTCAACTGATTCCGCCGCCCGGCGCCGCGGCGTACTGTCCGTCGGGTGAACGACCACGACGACGACGACAGCCGCGCCCGCGCGGTCGCCCCCGAGCACCGCTGGCCCGCGGTGATCGGCACGCTGGTCGCGCTTGTGGCCTACGCCCTCCTGCCGAGCGTCGTGCCGCCGATCGCGCGCTGGTCCGTGGTCGGCGTCTGCGTGCTGATGCTGATCGCGCTCATCATCTACAACCCGCACCGGCTGGCCCGCGAGTCGAAGTGGTCCCGGCGCGCGGAGATCGCTCTGGCGGTGCTCATCCTCGCGGCCAACCAGATCGCGTTCGCGGAGACGGTCGTGCGCCTGCTCAACAAGCACGGCAACGGGCAGGAGATCCTGCTCGCCTCCCTGCAGGTCTGGCTCACCAACGTGATCGCGTTCGCACTCGTCTACTGGACGATGGACCGCGGCGGCCCGGTCGCCCGGGTCTCGCTGCCGCGCGAGAAGCTGCCGCTGGCCGACTTCCGGTTCCCGCAGGACGAGGACAAGGACGACGTCGTGGAGGTCGCGCGCGGTGCGAGCCAGGTGATGGACTGGGTGCCGAACTACATCGACTACTTCTACTTCTCGCTGTCCAACTCGATGGCGTTCAGCCCGACCGACACGATGCCGCTGACGCACCGGGCCAAGCTGCTGATGGCGCTGGAGTCGTTCGCGGGGTTCGTGCTGCTGGCGCTGGTGATCGCGCGGGCGGTGTCGCTGATCGGGTGAGGCAGGCGTCGCCTCAGTTGCGCCGCCAGTCGTCGGAGCGCAGGTGCGAGCCGGCCTGCGGGCCCATCTGCAGCATCCCGCCGTCGACGGTCCACGACGCGCCTGTCACGTAGGACGCGGCGGGCGAGGCCAGGAAGGCGATCACCGCGGCGACCTCCTCCGGTGCGCCGGGCCGACCGAGCGGGACACCCGGGCGGTGCACCTGGCGCGGGTCGACGTCCTCCGCGTCGTTCATCGGGGTGGCGATCTCGCCGGGCGCGACGGCGTTGCAGGTGATGCCGTACTCGCCGAGTTCGAGCGCGAGCGTTTTGAGGAGGCCGCCCAGGCCGTGCTTGGCGGCGTCGTAGGCGGCGGAGCCGACCCGCGGCTGGTGCTCGTGCACGCTGGTGACGCCGATGATCCGGCCGCCGCGGCCGGCGTCGACCATGCGGCCGGCGATCCGCTGGATGCAGGCGAACGGGCCGTCGAGGTCTGCCAGCAGCGTCATCCGCCAGGTGTCCCAGTCGGTGTCGAAGAAGGGCGGCCCGCCGTTCACGCCGGCGTTGTTCACGAACACGTCGCAGCCGCCGAGCCGGTCGGCGAGCGCGTCCACGACGTCGGCGCAGGCGGGCGCGTCGGTGGTGTCGAGCCGCGTCACCTCGGCCCTGCTGCCCTCGGCGCGGACCAGGCGCGCCGTCTCGGCGGCGCCCTCCTCGTCGGAGTGCCAGGTCACGCCGACGGCCATCCCGGCGCGGGCGAGCGCGACGGCGGTCGCCCTCCCGATGCCGGAGTCGAAGCCGGTGACGATGGCGGTGCGCGGGTCGGTCAGTTCGGGAGGGGTCATCCCCGCACCCTGCCCCCGGCTCGCGCGCTCGGCAAGGGGGGTGAGCTCGCGCGCCGAGGGGTGTACGACGTGGAGGCATGACCATCCGTACCGTGCTCTTCGACGTCGACGGCACCCTCGTCGACTCGAACTACCTCCACATCGACGCGTGGCAGCGCGCGTTCGCCGAGCTGGGCGTGCCCGTCGAGTCGTGGCGCATCCACCGCGCTCTCGGGCGGGACTCCGGGCAGCTCCTGCGCGCGGTCGCCGGCGAGCGCGACGAGGAGTGGGACGACAGGGCGTGGGCGCTGCACGCGAAGCACCTCCGCGAGCTCGCGCCGCGCCTGCGGGCATTCGACGGAGCCGCTGACCTGCTGCGCGCCGTCGCCGGCCGCGGCGTCCGGGTGGTGCTCGCCACCTCCGCCGCCGAGGACGAGCTGACGATGCTGCGGCGCGCGATCGGCGCCGACGACGCCGTCCACGCGTCCACCTCCGCCGACGATGTGGACGAGGCCAAGCCGGACCCGGACATCCTGGAGGTCGCCCTGCGCCGCGCGGACGCTCCGGCCGCCGAGGCGCTGGTCGTCGGCGACTCGGTGTGGGACATGACCGCCGCGGGACGTGCGCGCATCCGCTCGGTGGGCGTGCTCTGCGGCGGAGTCGGGGCGGCCGAGCTCACGGACGCGGGGGCGCGGGAGGTCTTCGAGGGGCCCACCGCGCTGCTGGAGGCGCTCGACCGGCTGCTGTGACCCGACGGCTGCGGCGAGCGCGGCTCAGTCCGGCAGCTCCCGCAGCGCGCTCGTGCGTTCCCCCGGCTGGTCGCCGGTGTTCACCGTGCCCTTCGGCTCGAACATCACCACCAGCGCCTCCTCCTCCGCGAACGGGCAGTGCTCGGCGCCCTTCGGGACCACGAACACGTCGTGCGGCCCCAGCTCCACCTCGCGGTCGCGGAGCTGGATGACGAGCCGCCCGGCGATCACGAGGAACAGCTCGTCGGTGTCCGGGTGCGAATGCCAGATGAACGAGCCCTGGAGCCGGGCGACCTTCACGTCGTAGTCGTTCACGCTGGTCAGCCGGTGCGGCTGCCAGGGCTCGGGGACGAGCGCGAACGCCGCGTCGATGTTGTGGACGTCAGGGGTGCTCATGCGGCCCAGCGTAGGCAGCGCATCTTGCCAAGGACAGCCCCTCGGGCGTTGGATGCTCACAAGGAGCGTCCACCGACGGAAGGATGGCCATGTCCGCCAGCGAACTGGAGATGTCGAGCGTGCGCTACCCGTATCGGGAGCGCATCTTCCACGTGGAGAAGAAGGCGCCGGGCGAGTGGGTGGTGCTGGACGAGTCGCACGCGGAGCTGGGGCGGCTGATCCGGGTGTCCGCGGAGGGCGAGGAGCACGAGCCGGTCTTCGGCGCGATCCCCGTCGGGTATCTGGAGACGCTGCACGAGGGGTCGGACTGGAAGTTCCTGGTGGCCGCGCTGATCAACGAGGCGCTGGACGAGCCGCCCACACCGTCGGTCGTCCACCCGGGCCCGGCCTGACGCTCGGGCCGGACACCGGTCGGGGCGCGCGGATGCCCCGATGATTTTCCGGTTGGGGGCGTTCGCGGAGAGGCGGCGGCTACGATACCCGCAATGAACGCAGCGCTGCGCACGACGCTCGGCTGGGTGGCCGCGGTGCTGCTCAACCTCGGCGCTGTGCTGTTCGTGGTGGGGCTGATCGTGCCCCGCTCCGGCGACGTGTCGATCCTGGAGGTCGGGATCGGGATGCTCGTGGCCGGCGTGATCGTCGGCGCGGTGTGGCTGTACGCGAGCCGGCGGGCGGGGCGCTGAGGGGCTGAGACGCTGAGACGCAGGGCGGCCCCGCCCGGGATGACGGTGGGCGGGGCCGCGGTCTCTGCGGCGATCTCTGCGGCGCGGTCAGTCCGGCGGCTCGGTGTTCTTCACGAGGTCCGGGTTGGACGGCTGCTCGGTCGGATCGAAGTCCGCGGGCGGCGGCTCGGCTCCGTCGGCGCCCTCCGACGCCGGCCCCTGGGTGTCCCGGGTGGTCACGTCCTCGGCGCCCTCCGGTGCGACGCCCGTCTCGTGCGGGGCGGAGACGTCGCCCTGCCCCGGCTCGTCCTCGTCGGGCTCTGCTGCCTGCGCGTCGCGGGCGGCGTGCCGGCCTCGCTGGTCCTGGCCTCCCTGGCCGCCGCCCTCGAAACGCTCCGGCTCGTCCTCGGCCGGGACGCCGAGGTCGTCCGTGTTCGGGAGTCCGCTCGTGTCGCTCATGGTCTGCCCTCCTCGCTGTACGACGTCGCCGAGTCGTCGTCCTCGTCGGCCGGACGGTCCGGGTCGAGGTCGTCGATGACGTCCCTGATCACGTTGTGGTCGGCTGTGGGCGTGACGGCGCCGCCGTCGTCGCCCTCGAGGTCGCCGGCGAGCCCGTTGGTCGGGTCGTGGCCGGTGACGGCATCCGTGTCATCTCGCTGGTCGCTCATGCGGCCCACGAAACGCCGAACCCCCCTGCGTCCGCAAGGGGGTTCAGCGTCGCCGAAAGGGGCGTACGCTACCCGTTCGCCGCGGCGACCAGTTGGTCCAGCTGGCCGGCGGTGACCGGGCTGCCCGGGAACGAGGCCGCACGCACGAGCGGGATCGACTCCGCCATCCGCCGCAGGCTCGGGTCGTTGAGCATGGCGCCCATGCCCTGGGCCTCCGGGCGCTGGGCGAGCGCCGCCATCAGGATGGGGCCGCCGACCGGGTGGCCGAGCCACTCGCCGAGCGTCGAGTCGACGGTGAGCGGCGCCGCGCGGACGTCGCCCGCGAGCGTCACCACGGCCGACCCGCGCAGATCGCGGGACGACGCCCCGACCTCCACGACGTAGTCGCCGCCCTCCACGCTCCAGCCGCCGAGCTCGGTGTCGAAGTAGGCGAGGTCCTCGGCGGCGAGGTCGATCACGGCCGTCGAGGTGGCGCCCGCGGCCACGGCCACGGCGGCGAAGCCCTTCAGCTCGCGCACCGGGCGCTGCACGCGGGAGGCCGGGACGGACACGTAGACCTGGACGACCTCCCGGCCGTCGCGGTCGCCGGTGTTGGTGACGTCCACCGAGACGCGGATGCCCTCCGCCGTCGCGGACGCGGTGGGCGCCCCGAACGCGAACGTCGTGTAGGAGAGGCCGTGGCCGAACGGGAAGGAGACCGCCGCGTCGCGCGCGTCGAAGTCGCGGTAGCCGACGAAGAGTCCCTCGCCGTAGCGCACGTGGCCCTTCTCGCCGGGGAAGTTCAGGTACGAGGCGGTGTCCTCCAGGCGCACCGGGATGGTCTCCGCCAGCCGGCCGGACGGGTTGACGACGCCGAACAGCACGTCCGCGACCGCGCCGCCGCCGGCCTGGCCGAGCAGCCAGCCCTCGACGATCGCGGGCACGCGGTCGGCCCAGCCGGAGACGCGCACGACGCCGCCGTTGGAGAGGACGACCGTGACGCGCGGGTTGGCGGCGATGACGGCCTCCAGCAGGGCGGTCTGCGCAGCGGGCAGCTCCAGGTGCTCGCGGTCGAAGCCCTCCGACTCGTCCTCGCCCGGGAGGCCGAGGAAGACCACGACGTCGTCGGCGGCCGAGGCGACCGCGACGGCCTCCGCCGTCAACGCCACGTCGTCGGCGTCCGCGCCGAGCGCGTAGCCCGGCGCGAAGACGACGGTCGCGTCGCCGGCGAGCGCGTGCAGCTCGTCCAGCGCGTTGTCCAGGCGGGTCGGGACGATCTGGGAGGAGCCGGCGCCCTGGTAGCGCGGGGTGCGGGCGAACTCGCCGACGACCGCGATCGTCCGTCCCGCGTCGGTCGCCAGCGGGAGGACGCCCTCGTTCTTGAGCAGCACGATGCTGCGGCCGGCGACCTCCCTTGCCAGGGCGTGGTGCGCCTCCGCGTCGTAGGTCGCGCCCGCGTCGGCCCCGGCGAGCGCCTTGCCGACCAGGTCGATCACGCGGTCCGCGGCGGTGTCGAGCACGGACTCCGCCAGCGAGCCGTCGCGCACGGCGGTCACGAGCTGCGCGTCGGTGACGCCCCCGCTGGACGGCATCTCCAGGTCGAGCCCGGCGACGAGCGCGCTCACCCGGTCGTTGACCGCGCCCCAGTCGGAGACGACGAGCCCCTCGAAGCCCCACTCGTCGCGGAGGACGGAGGTGAGCAGCCAGGGGTCCTCGCTCGCGTAGACGCCGTTGATCCGGTTGTACGAGCACATGACCGTCCACGGCTGGGCGTGCGTCACGACGTGCTGGAAGCCGCGCAGGTAGATCTCGCGCAGCGGGCGCTCGTCCACGTCGGCGCTCACGCGCAGGCGGTCGGTCTCCTGGTTGTTGGCGGCGAAGTGCTTGAGCGAGGCGCCGACGCCCCGCGACTGGAGGCCGCGGACCAGGGCGGCGCCGAGTCGGCCGGAGACGATCGGGTCCTCGGAGAGGTACTCGAAGTTGCGTCCGCACAGCGGCGAGCGCTTGATGTTGATGCCCGGCCCGAGCAGCACGCCGACCCCTTCGGCCTTGGCCTCCTCGCCGAGCGCCGCGCCGACCCGCTCCAGCAGCTCGGCGTCCCAGGAGGAGCCGAGCGCGACCGCGGGCGGGAAGCAGGTAGCGGGAACGCTGTCCCCGATGCCGAGGTGGTCGCCGCCCTGCGCCTGCTTGCGCACGCCGTGCGGCCCGTCGGTCAGGTAGATGGACGGGATGCCGGCGCGGTCGACGCCCTCGGTCTCCCAGAAGCTGCGGCCGCTGGTGAGCGAGGCCTTCTCCTCGACGGTGAGCTCGGCTGCGCGAGCGAGGCTGTCGACCATGATTCTCCTTCGGATGCGGTCGTGGGTGGGCAATACCTTACACCACTCGGTTTTAAGACGGTGGGCCTCTCCTGGATTTGTGCCGAATGGTCGTTACCGGCGTCTGTAAGCCGCCATTCGGCACGAATGTACGCCGGGTCAGAGTCGCCGCATGAGGTCGCGGAGGGCGGTCATGTACTGCGTGGAGGCCTGGTAGTTGGGGTGCGTCGCCACCTTCACCAGGTACAGCGGCGGCCCGAACTCGTCCGCTCCGCGGTCGATCTCGTTGTCCTTGAAGGACGCGTCGGGGAAGCCGAGGTAGTCGGTGCGGCGCCACAGGTTCACCCACGCCACCGCGCCGTCCGGCTGGGTCAGCAGTTCGCGCAGCGTCGGCTTGTCGCGCTCGGCGGGGTCGCGACCTCCCGAGCCCTCGGCGTTGTGGTCCTCCACGACCTGCCTCAGCCAGGGGTCGGCCTTCCACAGCGACGGCGCCCGGCTCGGGAGGGTGCCGAGCGCGCCAGGGCCGAACAGCTCGGGGAAGAAGCGGCCGAAGTAGGCGCGTAGCTGCGTTCCGTAGGTGAGCAGGCCGACGTTCTTGAGGCCGTCCGTGGTGTCGGCGCCGAGGGTGAAAATCGTGGAGACGGCGAGGACCGCGCCGAGGCTGTGCGCGCTGACCACGACCTTGCGGCGCTGACGAGTGGTCAGCGCCCGCAGCTCGTCCCGCGCGCGCTCCTCGGCGGTGCGGCGGTCCCCCACCGTCCCCGCGCCCGCGGCGATGTCCGCCTCCAGCCACGCGACGATGCGGTCGCGTAGCTCCGGGATGACGCGCTCGGCGTAGCAGGGCGGCCCGAACGGGTGGCCGGCGCGCGGGAGGAAGCACATCAGGTCCCACATCACGCCGATCGGGCGCTCCTTCGTCGTGAGCGCGTTCTCCGCGATCGTCACGACGGCGGCGACCGAGATCACGCCGAGCGCGGGGAGGGCGAGGTCCAGCAGCGCGGGACGCAGGGGTTGCGGGAGGGCGATCGCGACGATGACGCCGAGCGCGAGCAGTGCGGCGAGGAGGCCGAGCACCGGCTCCCCGCGGTGGAACAGGGCGGCCGAGCGGCGGGCGTTGAGCATCCGGAAGTCCAGCTTCCCCGCCGACTTCACCTGCGGCACCCGTCCGTCGCGGTAGCTGCGCAGCGGCTCGCGGATCGCCCGGCCGCCGACCGTCTCCGGCGTCGTCAGCCGCGGCGTCGTGCGCATCCGCAGCAGCGCGACGACGAGCACGAAGACCAGGAGCACGACGGCGAGCACCGGCACCGTCCCGCCGAAGTTCCGGTACGCGACCGGCGTCGACAGGCCGCCGGGGGTGAGCGGGCAGATCGGGGTGGGGCCGCCGGTCGAGGCGAGCGCGCACTGCGTCCCGAGCACGAGGAGGGTCGACAGCAGCATGGCCGCGCCGAGGGAGAGCAGCATGATGACGCCGGGGCCGGTGCCGCGCCAGCCCTGGTAGGCGAAGCTGCGGCGGCGCCCCATCGGCCAGAAGATCACCAACGCGGCGAGCAGCACAGCGGCCAGGGCGGCGAGCAGGTACGCGGCTGTGGTGAGGGGCGCGAGCCGCAGGGACTTCGGGGTGGACACGACCGCTACCAGCAGGGAGACGCCGCCGACCGCCACCACGAGCACCGACAGCCAGCGCGGCACCCCGCGGCGCCAGCCGAGCGCCGAGAGGGCGATGGCGAGCAGCACGCCGAGGATGATGGAGGGCGCGATCACGAGGCCCAGGAACGAGGGCGCGTGCTCCACGGTCGGCCCGGCGGGCAGCGCCACGGCCACCGCGACGGCGACGTACACCGCGATCGCGGCCAGCAGCATCCAGCCGGCCACGGCCTCCCTCCGCCGCAGCTTCAGCCGGATGAGCGTGTGCCGCCGGGCGACGCGGATGCCCGGCTCGACGCCCGCCATCGTCCGCTCGGCGCGGCCGCGCACCGTGGTGTCCACATTGCGCACGACGAGCGCGACGACCACGACCAGTCCGGCCGCGCCGAGAACGGCGCCGAGGGTCAGCCACCAGCGCGACAGCAGCGGGGTGCTCGCCGGGTCGAGGCACTCCGGCGGGAGGTCGACGCCCGCGGGCGCGCACGTCCAGAACACGCCGTCCCAGCCGACCAGCAGCGCCATCAGGAAGAACGCGGCCGCCGTGTGCAGCAGCTCGCTCGGGGCCTTCACGCGCGTGATCCCCCAGAACCCGTCGGTCGCGAGCGGGCGGCGCGGGGCGGCGGCCTGGCCCTCCGTCACCCCGCTGAGGTCGCTGGCGGCACGGATCTTCGCGGCCGTGCCGAAGATCCCGGCCTCGTACCGGGTGCGCGCCTGGTGCGAGACGAAGAACAGCAGCAGCACGCCCGCGATCGGGACGAGGGAGAGGAGCGCGACCCGGATGCCGCGGTGGTCGAGCCCCGGCGAGGTGAAGAACGCGGTCACCCAGCCGGGCAGCGCCGGGCACAGCGACGGATGGGTCAGGCACTGCGTCCCGATCAGGTCCAGGCTCACGGATGCCAGCGCGCACACGTACAGGAGGGTGAGGCCGAGCGCGAACACCCGCAGCGACGCGGCCCCGCGGCCGGCCTGCCACTCCCCGGTGCGCGGCTGGTCGGGGATGCGGCGCGTCCAGTACGCGGTGTTGCACAGCCCGAACGGCAGGATGAGCAGCCAGGCGAGCTGCACGAAGAACTGGCCGATCGCCACGAGCGCGCCGCCGCCGTAGCGGGCCAGCATCCCCCACGAGTAGCCCTCGCGGCGGATCACGGTCGGAGGCGTCGCCGGGTCGGACGGGTCGGCCGGGTCGACGGTCGGGACGTAGAAGCCGCCGTTCTCGTCGGCCTGGTCCGGGCGCACGTCGCCGGGCGCGACGCCGAGCATCTCCGCCGGCGGCGTGTTCTTGATCCCGTGGATCCTCAGCTCCAGGACGGTCGGCCCGCGCGAGGCGAAGACCGACGGCGACCGCGCCATGCCCGCAGGGTACCGGGGGGCGGACCGGGGCGTCTACAGGCGGTGCACGCCTGTGCAGGACTCTGGCCCCGCGGGCCGCGACAGCGTACCCTCCTCGCTATGAGCAACCCTGAAGAGCCCACCGGCGACGCTCGCGAGAACCTCGAGGGCAGCTACACCGAGTCCGACGACGAAGGACCGCACGAGCGCACGGTCCACGGTCAGTACACCGAGTCCGAGGAGAACCCCGGCCCGGAGCCCGATGTCGAGGGCACCTACACCGACGTCGAGGAGCCCGCGGACGCGCCGGAGGGCGAGTACACCGAGGGCGACTACCGCGAGCCCTGAGCTCGCGGCGCCGCTCAGGCGTAGCGCTTGCGCGCCTTCTCGGCCTGCTTCTTGGCCTGCTTGCGCGCCTTCTTGACGTCCGGGTTGTTCCAGAACGCGGTCACCGACTCGACGATCTGGTCGTAGCGCTCCCGGCCCGCCCGTGAGCCCAGGACGTAGGCCGCGGCGATGGCGAGGAGCACGAAAAAGGTCTTGGGTCGCATGCCGCGACGATAGCCCCGGTCCGGCCCGGTGGGAAGGGTCGTCAGGGCCGGGCGCCCGCGTGATCGCGCGAGCGCGTCATCCTGCCCAGGACGAGGTGCAGCGGTCGGGAGAGGAACAGCAGGAACAGCCACAGCATCCCGATGTTCGGGAACAGCACGGCCAGCACCCCGGCGATGACCAGCAGGACGATGAACGTCCAGCCGCGGAGCGGGTCGGCCTGCGCAGCGCCCTCCTCCGAGAGCATCCCCGGCGTGCGCAGGATCAGGAGCTCCATGAACTGCATCGCGAGCGTCGTCAGCAGCAGGTTGCCGATGTAGAGCGCGTAGACGTCCGGCTTCTCGTTCGGGCTGTCGGAGAGCACGTTCGCGGTGAACGGCATGAAGACGATGCACGCCAGCCACAGCATGTTGAGCCAGAGCAGACCGGGGGTGTAGCTGTCGATCCAGCCGAAGACCTGGTGGTGCACCATCCAGAGTCGTGCGATGACGACGAAGGAGATGGCGAAGGCGAGGAACTGCCAGAAGTTGTGGTCGAAGTAGGGGCCGATGCCCTCCTTGGCGACCTCCGGGCCCGCGTCGACGAGCGGGAGGATCAGCAGGGTGATCGCGATGGCCACGACGGCATCGGAGAAGTTGACCAACCGGTCGAATCCCCGCTGCGTCCGCACCACCGCCATACGCACATACTGCCTGACCGTCGCCCGTTCATGCGAGACTGCGGGGATGCCGCACCTCAACACCGGACCGGGCGAGTACGACCTCACGGCGAGCGCGCTGATCTTCCGCGAGCTCGACGGCCGCACCTGCCTGCTCGTGCACCGCCACCGCAAGCGCGGCATCCTGATGCAGCCGGGCGGGCACGTGGAGCGCGCGGAGGACCCGTGGGCCGCGGTCGCGCACGAGCTGCGCGAGGAGTCCGGCTACGACCTGGAGCAGCTCCAGCTCCTCCAGCCCGCGCACAGGATCGAGCGCGCCGAGGGCGTCGCCGTGCTGCCGACCCCGCTGGTCGTGGACGTGCACCCGATCACCGACGACCACGCGCACACCGACATCGTGTACGCGTTCGTCGCGACGACCGACCCGGCCGGAGCGCCGGGCGAGGACGAGTCGCAGGAGCTGCACTGGCTGCCGGTGGACGGGTTGGCCGGGCCGGAGGCACCGGCCGACCTCGCCCCGGGACTGGCGGAGGTCGCGCTCTACGCGATCGACGCGATGAAGTCGTCGATGCTGGTGACGGTGACGCCTCCGCGGGCGAACACCTTCGCGGTGAGCACCTGGTGGACCTCCGGGTCGGAGTCCCAGCAGCCGTCCTCCAGCACCACGAGCCGGTAGTCGCGGTCGGAGGCGTCGCGCACGGTCGAGAGCACGACGCCGCTCGTCGCGACGCCCGCAAGCACGAGGGTGTCGATGCCGCGCGCGTCGAGCTGCTCCGCCAGGTCGGTGGTGCTGAACGCGCCGACGCGCTGCTTGCGGACGACGATCTCGCCCGCGGCGGGGGCGATGCGCGGGTCGATCTGCGTCTCCGGGCGGCTCGCGTCGAGGCGCTCGGCCGCACCGGCGAACCGCGAGCGCGCCGGGACCGCGGCGGCCTCCTCCGCGGTGAGGGCGACGCGCACGTAGCCGACGGTGACGCCGGCGGCGCGGGCGGCCTCCCTGGCCCGGACGAGACCCGCCAGGAAGGCGTCGGAGTCGGGCATGCGGGAGAGGATGCCCGGCTGGAGGTCCATGAGCAGGAGCGCGGTCGTGGCGGGGTTCAGGGCGAGATCGTTCACATGTATAAACTACCTGCTACTTCGCCCGTGCCCGGTTGTTCCGTGCGTCGTGCGTCAGCTCGATCAGCCCGAGCTGCTCCAGGAGCGGCGGGAGGTACATCCCGAAGCGGCCGCGGTAGCCCTTGCGGAGGCCGTACCAGCCGCCGACCGGGTTGACAGGGTCGCGGCCCCAGGCCTCGATCGTGCCGGCGACCACCGGCTTGTTCTCGTCGGCGGCGCCCAGCGGCACCCAGTCGCCCTGCTCGCGCAGCCAGGCGGCGAGGTCGTCGATCGCGCTCGCGTGGTAGCTCAGCCGGGTCGAGCCGACCTGGCAGACCAGTGCAGGCGGGTCGGCCTCGTCGTCGCGGTACATCGTGTACTCCGAGGTGCCCGGCGCCGTGGTCAGCCGCCACGGATCGTCCTTCGTGCCTGCGCCCATGGTTCCTCCTTGTGTCTCTGCGAGAAGTCTGGACCCGCTCAGTCGCAGGCCACCAGTACCGCGTCGCTCACGTCGCTGAGGTGACGGAGGGCGCGGCGGCGCTCGTCCGCGGTGTTGGTGAGGTAGGCGAGCACGACGTCGCGCACCGGGTCGGCCCAGACGTTGCAGATGCTGCTGCCGTTGTGGCCGAAGGTCCGTGCGTCGGCCCGGGAGCCGGTCGGCCGGGCCAGGCCGATCGGGCCGCCGAGCTGGAAGCCGTGCGCCCAGCGCACCGGGTGGCCCATGATCCGGTCGGGCTCGCCGTCGCTGGAGACGGCCCGTGCCGCGGCGATGGTCTCCGGCCGGAGGACGCCCTCGCCTCCCGCCAGCAGCATCCGGTAGAACTCGGCCAGTTCGCGGCCGTTGGTGCTCACCGCCGCGGCCGGCGCCGGCACCGCGCGGGTGCGCGGCCGGTTGAAGAGGAGGGTCCTCGCGCGCTCGGGAGCGCTCAACGCCCGCAGTGGCACGGCCCGGCCGGCTGCCGCCTCCGGGAGGCCGAGGGTCGTCTCGGTCAGCCCAGCCGGGCGCAGCAGGTTCTCGGCGATGAAGCGCTCGGCCGGCATCCCGCTCACGCGGCGCACCAGCTCGCCGAGGATGAAGCCGAAGCTCAGCACGTGGTAGCCCACGACTTCACCCGCGGCCCAGCGCGGACGTGCGTCCTCCGCCGCCGCGACCGACCGCCCCGGGTCGGTCATGCGCACGGTGTCGCCGAGCAGCGTGCCGGTCGAGTACGGCACGCCGGCGCGGTGCGTGAGGACGTGCCGGATGGTGATGTCCGACTTCCCGCCGCGCGCGTACGCGGGCCAGTGCGCGGCGACGGGGTCGTCCAGCCGCAGCATCCCGCGCTCGGCGAGCAGGTGCACGGCCAGCGCCACGAAGGGTTTGCTCACCGAGAACGTGTAGAACAGAGCGTCGGGTCCGCACCCGGCGCGGCGGTCGAGGACGACCTCCCCGCCGTGGACGACGGTGAGCCACGACGCACCGCCGCGGGCGTCCACGAGGTCGAGGACGCGGCGGAAGTCGGGCATGACCGCATCATCGCGTGCCTCCCGGGAGCGTGCAAGGAGTGGATCAGGCCGCGCGCCGAACACTTGCATTCGTCATCTGCCTACTGTATACAGAATACAGATCACTCGAAGCTCCACCCGATCCCACAGCACCACCCCACAGCAGAGACTCTCAAGGAACGAGGTACTCATGTCTCGCGTCGACTCAAAGGTGAGAAGGGCGCTGGCCATCACGGCGGCCGCCGCGTTGGCTCTCGGACTCGCCGCCTGCTCCGGCAACGGCGGATCCGGCACCAAGACCGTCGTCTGGTCCACCTGGGGAACCCCCGAGGAACTCACCCGGTACAAGGAATTCGACACCCAGTTCATGAAGCAGCACCCCGACATCAAGGTCGTGCTGCAGCCGGTCGCCGACTACGGCGACTACCACACCAAGCTGCTCGCCCAGCTCGCCTCCGGCACCGCCCCCGACGTCTTCTACATCGGCGACGACAAGATCGGGCAGTTCGTCAACTCCAAGGCGCTGCTGCCGCTGAACGCGCTGATGAACTCCTCGGCCAGCAAGACCAAGCCGGCCGACTTCGCGCAGGGCCTGTTCGGCGCCACCAAGAAGGGCGACGAGCTCTACGCGGCGCCCAACGACTCCAACCCGGACGCCCTCTGGTACGACAAGGCCGCGCTGAAGAAGGCCGGCGTCACCGAGGACCCGGCGAAGCTCGCCGCCGAGGGCAAGTGGACGACCGCGGCCTTCCTCGACATGAACGAGAAGCTCCACAAGGCCGGGCTGACCGGGTCGATGTTCTGGAACTACTGGTCCACCCACTACGGCTGGATCTCCTCGCAGGGCGGGAAGGCTTTCGACTCCAGCGGGAAGTTCGTCGCCAACACCGACCCGACCAGCGTCAAGGCGATGGACGTGCTGGCCAAGAACTTCCAGAACGGCACCTTCGTCGTCGCGGACACCCTCCCGGAGGGCGCCGGCGCCGACAGCGTGTTCGTCACCCACAAGGCGGGCTTCTTCGTCCAGGGCCGCTACACGATCGGCACCGTGAAGGCCGCAGGCGACCCGGAGAACTACGACGTCGCGCCGTGGCCGACGCCCACCGGCAAGGCCGCCCCGACCGGCGTCGCGGTCAGCTACCTCGCGATCAACGCCAAGACGAAGAACCAGGACGCCGCGTTCACGTTCTGGACGAACTTCCTCTCCGCCGAAGGGCAGACCTTCCGCCTGAAGGGCGGCGGCAACGCGGTCCCGTCCATCAAGGGCGCCGACTCCGTCGTCCTGGACGGCTACCCGGCCCACGCGCAGACGCTGCTCGACATGCGCGACATCGGCTTCGAGGACCCGACCACCGAGGCCTCCGTGCCCGGGCTCTCCAGCGACATCAGCGACAAGATGCTGGCGCTGTACCAGGGCAAGGAGTCCACGCAGGCCACCCTCGACGACGTCGCGAAGATGATCGCCGACAAGACCGGCGGCAAGTGAGGCGACGGACGTGAGCGCACTGGGAGAAGCGGCCGTGGTCACCGAGGCCGAGGTCACCCCCGTCTCGCCGGGCGGGCTCCGTACGGAGTCCGCCTGGCGGCGTCGCGACCGGCGCTGGGGCTACGTCTTCGTCGGCCCGCAGCTGCTCGGGATGGCGCTCTTCGTCGTCGTGCCATTCGTGGCGAGCATGGTGCTCGCCTTCGCGCACTGGGACGGCCTCAACGACCTGAGTTGGGTCGGCTTCGACAACTTCAGGACCGAGCTGACCGACCCGCTGTTCGGGAGGGCCATCCTCAACACGCTCCTGATCGCCCTCATCACGGTGCCGATCGGTCTCGGGCTCGCGGTCGTGCTCGCCGTCGCGCTCGAACGGCTGAAGACGCGCACGCTCTACCTCATCCTGTTCTTCGCGCCGGTCGTCACCTCGTCGGTCGCGGTCGCCATGATCTGGCAGCAGCTCTTCCGCAAGGACGGCGTGATCAGCGGCTTCATCGCCTCCGTCTTCCACATCGCGCCGCCGGACTGGCTGGGCGACCCGCACCTGGCCCTGCTCGCGGTGTGCATCGTGACCATCTGGTCGTCGGTCGGCCTCAACGTGATCATCTTCCTGGCCGGCCTCCAGAACATCTCGCCGGCGGTCATCGAGGCCGCCCGGCTCGACGGCGCCGGCGCGCTCACCCTCTTCTTCCGGGTGCGGCTACCGCTGCTCTCGCCGATCATCTTCTTCTCGACGGTCATCGCGTTCATCAGCTCGCTGCAGACCTTCGACACCGTGTTCATCCTCACGGCGAACGCCGGACCGGACAACGCGACCCGGACGATCGTCTACCACATCTACGACCTGGGCTTCGGGAAGTTCCAGTTCGGTCCCGCGAGCGCGGCCTCCATCATCCTGCTGGTCATCACGCTGATCATCACGGGCATCCAGTTCACCGCGCAGAAGAAGTTCGTCCACTACGAGGATGGTGCAGCATGACCACCGCAGAGCTCCGGACGCCCACCCCGGCCACGGCCCCGCCGGCCTCCGCTCCTCGGGCGCCCCGCACCGGCCGCGGTGCCGCGCGCGCCCGCACGACCGTCCTCCACGTCGTGCTGCTCGCCGGCGGCATCGCGATGGTGTTCCCGTTCCTCTGGATGCTGGTCACCTCGTTCAAGTCGCTCCCGCAGCTGCTCAACGACCCGCTGAGCTTCTGGCCGCAGCCGTTCACGCTGCAGAACTACGTGGACGCCTGGAACGACGTGCCGTTCGGCACCGCCTACTGGAACACCATCTACATCGCGGTGCTCGTCGTCGCGGGCACCCTGATCACCGCCGCAATGGCCGGGTACGCGTTCGCACGCATCCCGTTCCGCGGCAGCCGGGTGCTGTTCGTCGTCTTCCTGGCGACGCAGATGATCCCGATGCAGGTCACGCTGATCCCCTTCTACTTCCTGATGGCGAAGCTCGGCTGGGTGGACTCCCACCTCGCGCTGATCGTGCCGGCGGCGCTCGCGAACCCGTTCGCGGTGTTCCTGATGCGCCAGTTCGTGCTGTCGCTGCCGAAGGAGCTGGAGGAGGCCGCGATCGTCGACGGCGCCGGGCGGTGGCGGATCTTCTGGAGCATCATCCTTCCCAACCTGAAGCCGGGGCTCGGCGCGCTGGCGATCATCGTGGCGCTCAGCACCTGGAACAACTTCCTGCTGCCGCTGGTCATCCTCAACACGCAGGACCTGTTCACGGTGCCGCTGCTGCTGCAGAGCTTCCGCGGACAGTTCGGATCGGTGAACTACGGGCTGATCATGGCGGCGTCGGCCATCGCCACCATCCCGATGCTGATCGCGTTCGTGATCGGCCAGCGGCGCATCCTGAACAGCATGGCGGCGTCGGGACTGGGCGGCCGGTGAGCGAGGTCGCTGCCGGGACCGCGCGCGAGGCCGCCGAGCGGGTCTCGCCGTTCCTCGATCTGGTGTCGGCGCCGTTCACACTGCCGGGGTCGCGCATCCTGGTGTTCCGGGACGCAGGGCTGCCGGACGCTCTGACGGTGCGGCTCGCGGAGTACGAGCGCGACCTGGACGACTGCGTGCTTGTGCGCACGCTGCGGGTGCTCGACGGCGCCGGGCGGGCGGTGCCGGTCTCCGCGGTGCATCCCGACCGCATCTCGTTCGGCGACGTGACGCTGACCTTCGACGGGCCGACAGCGCTGAGCATCGGCGGCGACGGGGACTGGGCGGTGGAGCTCGACCTCCCGTCGGGCGACGCGCCCGCCGTGCTCTCCTCGGCGGACGGCACCGTGCGGATCACCTCCGACGGAGTCGCGCGCGGGTCCGCGCAGGACGGCGCCCTCGCGGCGACCGCGGCGGTCTGGGACGACTGGCTCGCCCGCACGCCCGCCGTCCGGGCGGACCTCGCCGACATGACCGCGTTCTGCTGGTGGGTTCTCGGGGCCAACATCGTGTCGCTCCCGGGCCGCGGCGCCCGCGCCGTCGTGCCGTCGAAGATCGGCTACGTCGGCCTCTGGCAGTGGGACGCCTACTTCATCGCCTCCGGCCTGCGGCACGGCGACCCCGACCTGGCGCGCGAGCAGCTCGAGCTGGCGTTCGGGTTCCCGGGGGCGGACGGGCAGCTCCCGGACGTCGTGCACGACGAGGGCATCCTCGCGTCGAGCGACGACCTCCCGCCGGGCGACCGCGAGAACCTGCGCCGCGCGGGCTCGGCGATCGCCGACCCGACCGCGCCCATCCCGCTGACCAAGCCGCCGCTCGCCGCGTGGGCGCTGCGCCGACTGGAGGGCTACGTGGACGACCCGGCGTTCTTCGACAGCGCCTGGGAGGCGGTGGCCCGCAGCCAGGACTGGTGGTTCGCGCACTCCGACCTCGACGGCGACGGAATGCCGGAGTACGGCCACCCGTATTCCTCGGGCCTCGATGACAGCCCGGTGTTCGACGCCGAGCTGCCGGTGGCCTCCCCCGACCTCGCCGCCTACCTGATCCTGCAGGACGACCTGCTGGCCGGGCGCGCACGGGCGGTCGGGGATGCGGACGGCGCTGCGCGGCACGCCTCGCGGGCGTCGCGCACCCTCGCGCTGCTGGAGGCGATGTGGGACGAGTCGGCGGGCTACTTCCGCTCGTACGGGGCCGGGGCGCCGGTCAACGCCGAGACTGCCGTGTCGCTGCTGCCGCTGCTCACCGGGCGCCTGCCCGGCCGGTACGTGGCCGGCATCCTCGCCGCCCTGGACGACCCGACGCGCTTCGCGACCACCTGGAGCGTGCCGACCGTGGCGCGGCGGGAGCCGTCATTCTCGGACGAGCGGATGTGGCGCGGCCCGGTCTGGGTCAACGTCAACGCGCTCCTCGCGGAGGGCCTCGCGGTCTCCGGCCACCAGGAGCGGTCGCGGGCGCTCGTGGAGGAGACGCTGCGCCTGGTCATGCACGGCGGCGGGCCCCACGAGTACTACAACCCGTCGACGGGGGCGAAGCCGCCGCGCGCGACGACCGCCTTCGGGTGGTCCGCGGCGCTGTTCGTGGACCTGGCGGTGCAGGTCAGCGGCTGAGATTTGTGCTGAATGGCGGTTATCACGCGTCGAGAGTGACCATTTGTGCCGAATCCTCGCCGCGCGCGATTTCGAAGGAGGCGGTGGTGGTGCCGGTGGCGGTGGCGCGGTAGGCGCCGGCGACGCCCTCCACGCGGAGGCGGCCGGCGTCGTCGGTGCGGACGCGGGTCGGAGCCGTCCACCACTCGTCGCGGACCAGCCGGTCCAGCACCTCATACGCCGGCTTCGGCGACCCGTCGGCACGCACGAGCCCCGACGGCGCGCCCAGCCACGCGCCGGCATCCGAGAAGCCCCAGTAGGTGACCGACTCGACCGCGGGGTGGCCGAACAGCGAGCGGTAGTGGCGCTCGATGTCGTCGGCCTGCCTGGCCTCCCCCTCGGGCGTGGTCGGCCAGGAGTCGATCCGGTAGTCGTTGAGGTCCTCGATCTCGGGCGGCATGAGGTGGCCGGAGACGAACGTCGTCTCGGTGAGCTGCAGCGGGAGGCCGAACCGGGCGAAGCGGTCCACGATCGCCAGGATCTCTTCCTCGCCGCGGTAGCCCTGGTGCATGTGGGTCTGGAGGCCGATCGCGTCGATGCGCACACCGCCGGCGACCGCCTCCTCGATCACCCGCTCGTAGTCCGGCGAGAGGTCGAAGTCGTTGATGACGAGCGTCGCGTCCGGGTTCGCGGCGCGCGCCTCCTCGAAGGCCAGCCGGATCAGGTGCTGCCGGCCGCGGGCCGCGGCGAGCGGGGTGATCGCGTTGGCGCCGTTGGCGAAGACCGGCATGATGACGGTCTCGTTGATCGCGTCCCAGAGCTGGATGACGTCGGCGAAATCCGCGACGACCTCGCGCACGTGCGCGCGCAGCAGCCGCTCCACCTCGTCGTCGCCGCCGGCCTCCATCAGCCAGTCGGGCTGGACGGTGTGCCAGACCAGAGGGTGACCCTTCACCCGCACGCCCTGCCCGACCAGCCAGGCGGCGGTCTCGTGGAGGCGGGCCGCACGCGTGCGGCCGCGCTCGGGCTCGTAGGTGCCCCAGTAGAAGGGCAGCGTCGCCTGGTTGAACAGCCGCAGCCACGGCTCGGCGTCCGCGGTGCCGTGCTCGACGAAGTCGAAGCCGATGTTGCCGAAGCCGAACGCGTGCGAGCGCTGCTCGACGGTCACCTCGCGGTCGGCGAGCGGCGAGCCGTCGGGGCCGAGGAGGGTGAGGACCGTGCTTCCGGTGCGGTGGGCGGGTGCGGACGCTGGGCTGGTGACGACCTCCATGCCCCCACGCTATCCGGCGCGGGTCAGCTCAGCCGCTCCCACTTGATCCCGGCGTCCGCGAGCAGCCGGCGCATCCCGTTCGTCCAGTTCTCCGCGAGCGCTGCCTTCGCAGCCGGGACGTCGCGCTCGACCAGGTGCCGGGCGATCTGCGCGTGCTCCTCGGCCGAGCGCTCCACGAGCACGTCGTCGCCGACGAGGAGGCTCTCGTAACGGTGGATGGCGCTGCGGACCTGGGCGATCTGCTCCAGGAGCTTGCGGTTGGGGCAGGCGCTCAGCATGAGGTTGTGCCACTCGTCGTCCTTGCGGTTGACGACGGCGTGCTGGGCGACGTCGTCCGAGAAGGCGGCGGCCAGGGCGGCGAGGCGCTGGCCGAGGGCGGCGAGCTCGTCCACCGGGGACAGGTCGAGCGCCAGGCCCTCCAGGGTGACGATGATCGGGCAGAGGTCCTCGAACTCCTGGGCGCTGAGCGGGACGAAGCGGAAGCCCTTGCCGTTCTCGCTCTCGATCTGGCCCTCCGACTCCAGGGCGATCAGGGCTTCGCGCAGCGGGGTGCGGGAGACGCCGAGCTCGGCGGCGAGCTGGACCTCGTTGATGCTCTCCCCCGGGCGGACTTCGCCGGCGCGCATTCGCGCGATCAGCTCCTCGCGCACCTGTGAACGCAGGTTCTTGCGTTCGATCGCCATGTGACCCTCCCGGCCGGACTCGTGGTCGCCAGCTTAGGGGTTGACCCATCGCTTCGATCCCTTTAGCGTTACTGTATACAGAATACAGTCGACACGGCAGAGAACACAAGGAGACCGATGACGATCCCCGAGCCCCGGAGCATCCGGCTCGACGCGCTCGCCTACGGCGGCGACTACAACCCCGACCAGTGGCCCGAAGAGGTCTGGGCGGAGGACGTGCGCCTCATGGTGGAGGCCGGCGTCAACATCGTCACGCTGCCGGTGTTCTCCTGGCCGCTGCTGGAGCCGGAGCCCGGACGCTGGGACTTCGCCGGGCTCGACCGGATCATCGACCTCCTCTGGGCAGCCGGCATCACGGTCGACCTGGCCACCGCGACCGCGACCCCGCCCGCGTGGCTCGTGCGCGAACACCCCGAGGTCCTGCCCTGGAACGCCGACGGCGTGCGGCTCGAGTTCGGGTCGCGCCAGTCGTACTGCCCGAGCTCTCCGGTGTTCCGGGAGGCCGCCCTCCGGCTCACGCGCGCCCTCGCCGAGCGCTACGGCGACCATCCCGCGCTCGCGCTCTGGCACGTCTCCAACGAGTACGGCGACCACGTCGCGCGCTGCTGGTGCCCGGAGTCCGCACGGCACTTCCGCCGCTGGCTGGAGGCCCGTTACGGGGACATCGCCGGCCTCAACGAGGCCTGGGGCACAAGCTGCTGGGGCCAGCACTACCTGAGCTTCGACCAGATCGAGCCGCCGCGCACGGCGACCGGGCCGATCAACCCCGCGCAGGTGGTGGACTTCGAGCGGTTCTCCTCCGACGCCCTCCTGGAGCTGTTCCAGTCCGAGGTCGACGTGCTGCGGGAGGTCACGCCCGAGATCGCGGTGACCACCAACTTCATGAGCCTGTTCCGCGAGCTCGACTACTGGGACTTCGCCGACGCGGAGGACCTGGTCACCGACGACGCGTACCCCGACCCCGCCGACCCGCACGCGCATGTCGGCGCCGCGCTCAACTACGGGCTGATGCGCAGCCTGAAGGACGGCCGGCCCTGGCTGCTGCTGGAGCAGGCGCCGAGCGCGGTGAGCTGGCGCGACGTCAACGTCCCGAAGGCGCCGGGGCAGCTGCGGCTCGGCAGCCTCCAGGCGGTGGCGCACGGCTCGGACGGCGTGATGTTCTTCCAGTGGCGGCAGGCGAAGTTCGGGCCCGAGAAGTTCCATTCGGCGATGCTCGGCCACACCGGCGAGCGCAGCCGCAGCTACCGCGAGTCGAAGGCACTCGGCGCGGAGCTGAAGAAGCTGGAGGCCGTTCGCGGCACCCGTGTCCGCTCCTCCGTCGCCCTGGTGGCCGACTGGGACGCCTGGTGGGGAGTGTCGCAGACCGAGTCGATGCCGTCGCAGCGCCTCGACTGGCTGACCGAGGCGCGCGCCTGGCACGCCGCGGCGTTCGCGCTCGGCCAGCCGGTGGATGTCGCCCGGGCGGCCGGCCCGTTCGGGTCGCACCGCGTGGTGCTCGTCCCCAACCTCTACGCGGCGACCGCCGAGCAGGCCGAGGCGCTGAGCGCGTTCGTCGCCGCCGGCGGCCACGTGGTCGTCGGGCCGTTCTCCGGCGTGGTGGACCACCGCGAGCAGGTGCACGAGGGCGGCGCCCCCGGACCGCTGCGCGACCTCCTGGGCGTGGAGGTGGACGAGTGGTGGCCGCTCGCCGACGGCGCGCAGCGCACGGTCGAGCTGGGCGGAGCCGTCCACTCCTCCCGCGTGTGGGGCGAGTGGATCGAGACCGCCCCCGGCACCGAGGTCCTCGCGCGGTTCGCGGACGGCGACCTCGCCGGCCTCCCCGCACTCACCCGCCGCGCGTACGGCGCCGGCGCCGCCTGGTACCTGGCCACCGGACTGGACGACGCGGGGATGCGCGCCGTGCTCTCCGCGGTCTTCGCCGCCGCCGGCGTGGCCACCCGCGAGCCGGACACCGCACTGGAGGTCGTCACCCGCACCGACGGCGCCACCGACTTCACCTTCGTGCTCAACCACGGCCGGGAGACGCGGACGGCTCCGCCCATCCCGGGCGGCACCGACCTGCTCACCGGCGCAGCCTCCGGCGACGGGCTGCCGCTCGACCCGTTCGGCGTCGCCGTGATCCAGCACCCGAACCGCACCGACAGCGAGAGGCAAGCATGACCCACCCCTTCGTCCATCCGTATGTGCCGAACACGGCGCCCGAGTCGCGGCAGGCGATGCTCGACGCGGTCGGCGCGGCCTCCGTCGAGGAGTTCTACGCCGACGTCCCGGCGGACCTGCGGCTCGGCCGCGACCTCGACCTCCCGGAGCCGCTGATCGCGGAGCAGGATCTGGTCCGCCACGTCGGCGGGCTGCTGCGGCGCAACCGCGCGGTGGAGCCCGGCCGTCTCTTCCTCGGCGCGGGCACCTACAACCACGCGGTGCCCGCCGTCGTGGACGAGGTGATCAACCGCAGCGAGTTCCTCACCGCGTACGCGGGCGAGCCGTACGAGGACCACGGCCGGTTCCAGGCGCTGTTCCAGTACCAGTCGCTGATGGGCGAGCTGCTGAACCTCGACGTCGTGAATGTACCCACCTATGACGGTTACCAGGCGGCGGCGACTGCGCTCGCAATGGCGACCCGCATCACCGGCCGTCGCGGCATCCTGCTCGTCAGCGATGCCCACCCGGACAAGCTGTCGAAGGTGCGCGACTACCTGCTGCCCGTTGCGGACCTCACCATCGTCCCGACCGTGGACGGCGTGGCCGACGTCGCGGCGGCCTCCGCCCTCATCGGGCCGGACACCGCGGCGGTCTGGATCGAGACGCCCAGCTTCCACGGCGCCCTGGAGACCGCGGTCGCCGAACTGGCGGACGCCGCACACGCCTCGGGCGCGGTGCTGGTCGCCGGCACGGACCCGATCGGGCTCGGCGTGCTCGCCTCCCCCGCCGACCTCGGCGCGGACATCGTGCACGGCGACATCCAGTCGCTCGGCCTCCATCCGTGGTTCGGCGGCGCGCACGCCGGCTTCATCGCCGTCCGGGACGACACCCGCTTCGTGATGGAGATGCCGTCGCGGCTGTTCGGGCTGGAGTCCACCGACGTCCCCGGCGAGTACGGCTTCGGCGACGTCGCCTACGACCGGACCTCGTTCGCGCTGCGCGAGGAGGGCAAGGAGTGGGTCGGCACGGCCGCCGCGCTGTGGGGGATCGCCGCCGGCGTGTACCTCGCGCTGATGGGCCCGCAGGGGATGACCGAGCTCGGCGACACACTCATGTCCCGAACGGCATATGCGCGCCACGTGCTCACCGCGGTGCCGGGAGTGACCGCCGCCGACCGCGCCGTGCACTTCCGCGAGTTCGTCCTCGACGTGTCCGCGGCCTCCCTTACCGCCCCCGAGATCGTCACCGCCCTGCGTGCCCGCGGCTTCGAGCCGGGCCTCGCATTGGATGACATGCGCCTCCTGGTATGCGTCACCGAGCAGAACACCCAGACCGACATCGACGACCTCGCCGCCGCGTTCGGCGCCGCCCTGAAGGAGAACGCACGATGACGCTCCCCGTCGCCCCCAAGCCCGCACTGCGGCGCTTCCACCAGGCCCGCTGGGACGAGCCGATCGTCTTCGAGCTGCACACGCCGGGTGAGCGCGGCGTGATCCCGTCGCGCACCGAGGACGTCGTCCGCGCCGCCGTCGGCGATGTGGTGGCCGAGCTTCCGGCCTCCCTGCGCCGCGCCTCCGCCCCCGCTCTTCCGGAGCTCGGCCAGATGCGCGTGCTCAAGCACTACCTCCGGCTCAGCCAGGAGAACCTCGGCGCCGACCTCAACGTCGACGTGGGCCAGGGCACCTGCACGATGAAGTACGCGCCGAAGGTGAACGAGGCGATCATCCGCACACCCGACCTCACCGAGCTGCACCCGCTGCAGGACCCGGAGACGGCGCAGGGCGTGCTGGAGATCGTCTGGCGCACCGAGCGGATGCTCGCGGAGATCTCAGGAATGAGCCGCGTCTCGCTGCAGACCAGCGGCGGCTCGGAGGCGATCTGGGCGAACATCTCGATGATCCGCGCGTACCACGCGTCCCGCGGCGAGGCGGAGCAGCGCGACGAGGTGATCACGACGATCTTCTCGCACCCGTCCAACGCCGCCGCCGCCAAGATGGCCGGCTACAAAGTCATCACGATCTTCCCCGACGCCGACGGCTACCCCGACGTGAAGGCACTGCGTGCTGCCCTCTCCGAGCGCACGGCCGCGATCATGGTCACCAACCCCGAGGACACCGGCATCTACAACCCGCGCATCCGCGAGTGGGTCGAGCTGGCGCACTCGGTGGGCGCACTGGCGTCCTACGACCAGGCGAACGCCAACGGCATCCTGGGCATCACCCGCGCCCGCGACGCCGGGTTCGACGTCTGCCACTTCAACCTGCATAAGACTTTCGGCACGCCGCACGGCTGCGGCGGCCCCGGCTCCGGCGCCAACGCGGTGTCGGAGGCGCTCGCGCCGTTCCTGCCGGGGCCGGTGGTCGAGAAGGTGGGCGACCGCTACGTGCTCGACGCGGACCGGCCGCAGTCGATCGGCTCGGTCGCGCCCTTCTACGGCGTCATCCCGAACATCGTGCGCACGTACGCCTGGCTCCGCGCGCTCGGGGCGCCGGGCCTGCGCGCGGTCGCGGAGACCGCCGTGCTCAACAACAACTACCTGATGAAGCTCGTGCTCGACATCCCGGGCGCCAGCGCTCCCTATGCGGAGGGCCGTCGCCGCATCGAGCAGGTGCGCTACTCCTGGCAGGAGCTCTTCGAGGAGACCGGCATCAGCTCGGAGGAGATCGGCATCCGCGCGGCCGACTTCGGGATGCACTACTGGACGAGCCACCACCCGTACGTGGTGCCGCAGCCGTTCACGCTGGAGCCGACCGAGTCGTACTCGAAGGCGGAGCTGGAGGAGTACGCGCGGGTGCTCGCAGAGGTGGCCCGCGAGGCGCGGGAGACCCCGGAGGTCGTCCGCTCCGCGCCGCACAACCAGACCGTGCACCACACCCACCACGACGACCTGGACGACCCGGAACGCTGGGCGGTGACCTGGCGCGCCTACCGGCGCAAGCACTTCGGCGACGGCTCGGGTGTCGCCGCTGTCGCGCCCGTGCTGGAAGAAGCGGTCGTGTGACGATCGGTCTCATCGTGAACCCCGTCGCGGGGGTCGGCGGCCCGGCCGGGCTCGCCGGCAGCGACGGCGTCGCGGTGCAGCGGGAGGCGCTGCGCCGCGGCGGCCGGCCCCGCGCCGGCGAGCGGACCGTGGAGGCGCTGCTCGTGTTGGCGTCCGCGCATCCCGGCGCCGAGGTGCTCACCGCGTCCGGCGCGCTCGGGGAGGACGCCGTGCGCGCCGTCGGACTCATTCCCCGTGTGGCATACACGCCGCGCCACCCCGCGACGGCCACGGACGAGGATGACACGGCTCGGGCGGCGGCGGCGCTGCGGGCCGCGGGCGCGTCCCTGATCCTGTTCGCCGGTGGCGACGGCACGGCCAGGGATGTCGCTCGCGGCCTCCCGGCCGGCTCGCCCGTCCTCGGCATCCCGGCGGGGGTCAAGATGTACTCCGGCTGTTTCGCCGTCTCCCCCGCCGCGGCCGGTGCCCTCGCCGCCGACTGGACCCGCTCCCCCCTTCCCACCGCGGAGGCAGAGGTGCTCGACCTCGACGAGGCGCTGCTGCGCGCCGGCCGTCCCGATCCGCGCCTGTTCGCGCTGGTCCCGGTCCCCGTCGCCGCCGGGCGCACCCAGGCGCGCAAGGCGTCCACCCCGGCGAGCGCCAGGGAGGCCGTCCGCCGCGCCGTCTCGGGCGCCGCCGGCATGATGCGCCCCGGCGTCCGCTATCTCCTCGGCCCTGGCGGCACCACCGCCGAGCTCGGTCGCCTGCTCGGACTGGACACCTCCCCCCTCGGCGTCGACCTCGTCGAGGACGGCCGGCTGCTCGCCCGGGACATCACGGAACAGCAGGCGCACGACGCCGTCACCGGCCACGAGGCCCAGGCGGTCGTGACCGTCATCGGCGGCCAGGGCTTCCTGCTCGGCCGCGGCAACCAGCAGCTCTCCGCGCGCGTGATCGCCGCGCTGGGCGCCGCTCCCCTACTCGTGGTCGCCACCGAGCAGAAACTCTTCGACCTCGCCGGCCGGCCGCTCCTGGTCGACACCGGCGACCCGGCTCTCGACCTGCGGCTGGCCGGTCACGTCCGCGTGACCACCGGGCCCGCCACCGCGAGCCTCTACCCTGTCAGTGCCGCCTCGGCGGCCCCCATCGAAGGAGAACCCGAATGCGTCTAGCCGGCAAGTCCGCCATCGTCACCGGAGGGGCAGGCGGCATCGGCCGCGCCACCTCCCTCGCCTTCGCGGCGGAGGGCGCGCGCGTCGCCGTCGTCGATCTGCAGCTGGAGGCCGCCGAGGCCGTCGCCGCCGAGATCCGGGCGGCCGGCGGCGAGGCGATCGCGCTCGGCGCCGACGTGTCCGCCGAGACCGACGTGGAGCGTGTGGTCGCCACCGTGGTGGAGGCGTTCGGCGGTGTCGACGTCTCGTTCAACAACGCGGGCATCATCCGCCGCACGACGGCCGTGGAGACCACCGTCGAGGAATGGGACCGCGTCTTCGGCGTCAACGTGCGCGGCGTCTTCCTGATGTGCAAGCACGTCGTGCCGGTCATGGCGGCGGCCGGGAAGGGCTCCATCATCAACACCGGCAGCGGCTGGGGCCTGAAGGGCGGCGGCCAGGCCATCTCCTACTGCGCCTCCAAGGGCGCGGTCGTGAACATGACCCGCGCGCTGGCGATCGACCACGGCCCGCAGGGCATCCGCGTCAACTCCATCAACCCGGGCGACGTCAACACCGGGATGCTGCGCGACGAGGCCCGCCAGCTCGGCCAGGAGGCCGGCTCCTTCCTCGCGGAGGCCGCCGACCGCCCGCTGCGCCGGATGGGCGAGCCGTCCGAGATCGCGGCCGCGGTCGTGTGGCTGGCCAGCGACGAGTCGTCGTACGTCACCGGCACCGCCCTCGTCGCGGACGGCGGCGGGATCGCGTAACCCCTGCCGCTTTGTGCCAGGGTGGGACCCGTGGAAGGCGCGGACATCGACCTGGCGTACATCCCGCCCGGCGCGGTGCAGCTCCACGACGCCCGGCTCAAGCGGCGGTGGACGGTGGAGCTGGAGTCGTTCGAGATCGGGGTGTTCCCGGTGACGGAGGAGCAGGTCGCCGAGCTGATCGGTGAGCCCGCGGCGCATCCCCGCCGGCCGGCGACCGGGGTGAGCTGGCTGCGCGCGATCCGGTTCTGTAACGCGGCGTCCGAGTGGGAGGGCCTCGACCCGGCCTACTCCGTCGACGGCGAGGACGTCACCTGGCACGTCGACTCCGACGGCTACCGCCTCCCCACTGAGGCCGAGTGGGAGCACGCCTGCCGGGCGGGCTCGACCGGACCGCACTACGGGCCGCTGGCCGAGGTGGCCTGGACCAGCGCCGACGGGCTCAGCGCGCCGCATGACGTGGGCGGGAGGCTGCCCAACCTCAACGGCCTGTTCGACACGCTCGGAAACGTGTGGGAGTGGTGCTGGGACTACCTCGACCCTGCGCGCTACGACGACTACCGGGTCTTCCGCGGCGGAGGCTTCGCCGACGACGCCTGGAGCGTGCGGGCGTCGGTGCGGCGCGGCGGGTCGCCGCGGACCCGGCACGAGGACCTCGGCTTCCGGGTCGCGCGCGGCGGCTTCGACGCCGAGGGCGCGGCGCAGGGCTGGTCCGCGGAGGCCGACCGCGAGCGCGCGGCGCTGGAGTCCCCGCTCCCGCCGGGCTGGACTCCGCGGCGCTGACTCAGCGACCGGCGGCGCCGTCCACCCGGTGCTCCTCGGGGAGGGTCACCTCCACTCCGCGACGAGTGCCCCAGCGGCCGTGGCGCAGCGTCAGCAACGCGTACGTCCGCAGCCAGACCAGCAGGAACACGTGCAGCAGCCCGTACAGCGGCGCCATCGCGAAGCCGCCGATCCGCACCGGGAGGCTGCGCGCCGTCCCCGCCATGTCGAGGTAGCGGATCGAGCGCGCGTAGGCGAGCAGCGCGACGAGCAGCAGGTAGGTGAGGAAGGGCGCGCTGCCGTGCAGGATCGGCGCCACCACCAGCGCGTGCATGATCGCGATCGAGAACACCACCCAGGTGACGAGCTCGACAGCCGTGAGCCAGAAGGCCGTCTTCCGCGGCGACATCGACCGCAGCACCCAGAGGGACTCGCGGAAGAACGACTTGTTCCAGCGGATCTGCTGCCGGGCGTAGTGGCCGAGCCGCTCCGGGACCGCCGTGTAGGCCACGGCGGAGGGCTGCAGGAGCGCGTCGCCCTCCAGCAGGCCGTAGTTGGTGAGCCGGCGGTCGTCGCCGAAGACCGCGGGAGCGCCGAGGAAGGTCTGCGTGAGGAAGTCCTCCCGGTAGGCGCGCATCACCTCGGTGCGGTAGACGGCCAGCGAGCCGCAGGCGCACAACACCGAGCGCAGCGTCGAGTACGCGCCGCGCTCGTACAGGAACGCGTTCGCATAGCGCAGGTCGGTCAGCCGGGTCAGGAGGTTGGTGCGGTAGTTGAGCGCCAGCACGAGTCCCGTCACCACCTTCACCCGCTCGTTCACGAACGGGATGATCGCGTTCTCGACCGCGCGCTCGTCCAGCACGGTGTCGGAGTCCACGCAGAGCAGGAGGTCGGCGTCCGGCTGGAGGTCGAGGCACGCGACCAGGCCCTCGCGCTTGCCCCGGTTCACGGCGAATTCGACCACCCGGAGGTCGATGCCGCGCTCGGCGAACGACGGGATCCAGCTCCGGGCCTCGTGCAGGGCCGCCCCGTCCTGCGAGCCGTCATCGACCACGACGATGCTCTGCACGGGTCGCGTCTGCGCCAGCAGCGACGCCAGGCTCGCCCGCAGCATCTGCGGGTCCTCGTTGTACATCGGGATCGCGACCCCGACCCGGAGGCCGTCGAGGACACTCCGCTCCCCCGCAGTGCGCACGGTCCCCGGGCGGTGGAGCCACGACAGCAGCAGCTTCGTCCCGAGCAGCACGGTGACGGCGATCCCGTACCAGCCGGGTCCTCCCGCGTACCACCAGAGCCAGGCGAGTCCCGTGCTCACCGCCAGGAAGATCGTCGCGGCGACCACCTTCATGGTGGTGGAACCCTGAATCCCGGAGTATTTCAATCTCACACTGCAGGATAGGAGCGCGCGACGATCGAACGCGGAGAACGCCCACGAGAGAGCGAGCGGGCTCGAACGGGTGAACGCGCACGCAGGGGAGGGCGCCCGGAGGGCCGCGGACGCGAGCGAAAGGGTGAAACCGCACCCGGTGGCGGACGCGCTGAGTGGACGCTACCCGCGGGTCATCGTGAGGGCCGTCAGAGCCCGAGCGACCGCTTGATGAGCGTCTCGGCGTCGTCCGGGCCGACGGCCGGGGCGGTCGCCTCCCTGTTCGCCTCCGTGACGGCCTTGACCACTTCGTCGCGCTGGATGCGGATGCCGCGCGGAGCCTCGATGCCGACCCGCACGCCGTCGCCGCGGACGTCGAGGATCGTGACGACGATGTCGTCCCCGATGAGCACGCGCTCGCCGACCTTCCGGGTCAATACCAGCATTGATCCAGCCTATCGGGCACGCGACCCGTCTCCCACTCCCCCATCCGGCCGCCGGATCTCGCGGTCAGCGCAGCCGCGCCGGGCGGACCCGCACCGGCGCGAGCCAGGCCGCGACCATCACCGCGGTGATCGACCCGGCCGCCATGATCGCCGCGAGCACGACCACCTGGAACCGGCCAGCCTCCAGCGGTGAGACCCCGCCGAAGATCGCGCCGACGAACGCGCCGGGCAGCGTGACAAGCCCCGTCGTCTTCGTCTGGTCGACGGACGGGATCAGCGCCGAGTACACCGCTCCCCTCGCTTGCTCCAGGGTCGACTGCCGCGGCGTCGCGCCCAACGCGAGCCAGCCCTCCACCTCGTCCCAGTGATCGTCGACCGCCTCCGTGAACCGACGGCCAGAGAGCGTCGCGATGCTCATCGAGTTGCCGATGACGATGCCGCCGATGGCGAGCGCGTACCGGGAGGAGAACTCGATCGCGCCGGTGAGGAAGACCACCGAGAAGGAGACGACCACGCCGGTGAGCATCGCGGTCCCCATCATCAGTGCGTGCTCCCCCGACCAGCCGATGCGGCGCGTAGCGGTCGCCGCCGCGACGCCGAACATGATCAGGAGGGCCAGCGCGACCCAGACCGGATCGGTGATGACGCCGGCGAGGACCACGCTGATGATCGCGAGCTGGGCCGCCCCGCGGAGGATCGCGAGGGCCGGGGCCCAGCGGTGCGGGACACGGTACGCCGCCAGGACCGCGGTCGCCAGCAGCGCGAGCACGGCGACCCCTAGGAGGGTCGGCGCGAGCTGGGCGAAAATGGGCACGTACCACCCTAAGCCGGGGGTGTTTCACACATGATCATCCACAGGGTTTCACACTGTGTGAATTACGAGGATGTAATTTCGAAGGTCTCTTCGAATTCCCGAGGGCTTCAGAGAAAATGCAGATCAGAGCCTGGATCATCCTGAACGGCAATCTGAGAGCCCTCCAATCTCGGGCGTGTCCTCCACATCTGGAGGCAGTTGTTCCACCCGTTTTCAACAGAGTTATCCACAGGTGGAGAAACTCAGCGGTCACTCCACCCGACCGGTACCCCCAAAAAGGAGGTCGAGTCCGGCGTCGTCGTGTACGCGACGCCGATCGCGGCGATGGCGTCGACACCGGCGCCGGCCTCCGCGACCAGGTTCGCCCAGACCCGGGTGTCCTCCGGCTTGCGCGTGACGTCGACCGCGATCCAGACCTGGTCGGGGACCACGTCGTGGAGGATGCCGGCATACCGGGCGGCGTCGGCCGGGGCTTCGCCGACGCCGATCGCGACGATGGTCGAGCCGTTACGCCGGACGCCGTCGGCCCGTGCCTGCAGGGCCTCGCGGCGGCCGCCGACGTGACGGGAGCCGGTGCGTCCGACCGTTCCGGCGACGGCCACCTCGATCGCGGGGGTGGCCAGCGCCATCGCGTGCGCGACGGTCAGGGCGTCCTCCCGGAGGCCGAAGACGAAGACGAGGTCGCCCGGGTTCGTGGCCAGCCGGGGTGCCGGGCGGGCCGGCTCCTCGAAGCGCTCCGGTCGGCGGGTGGGGGAGGGCACCGGCGCGGGATCGAGCACGATGGTCGTCGGCTCCACCGGCACGGGAAGGTACCGGTCGGGAGCGAGCGCCTCGGGTTCGGTCTCGGCGATGATCTCCTCCATGACCTCCTCGAACTGCGAGGAGGTGCTCGCGTGCTGGAAGCGGACCTCCTGCTCGTCGGCGTCGGCGAGCAGGCCGGCGATGACGTCGGACGGTGCGAGCTCGTGGAGGTCCTTCTTCGGACGCCAGGCGTTATGAGGCCAGAGTCGGGGTGACAATTCGAATTACTCCGATCGTTTCGATGGGCGCCGGGGAGGTGGTGGCCTCGTTGTAGGACAGGACGGGGAGGGCGGGAGCCTGCGCGGCGATCAGCCGGCGGACGGCGGGGCGCAACTGCGGCGCGCAGACGAGCACCGCGCCCTCGTGCTCGGTGGCGGCGGAGCGGACCTCGGTGAGGACCTGCTCCAGCACCGGGGGATCGAGCACGAGCTGCGAGCCGTACTCGGTCTGGCGCTGGCCCTCCAGCATCGCCTGCTCCAGCATCGGCTCGAGGGTGATGACGCGGAGGGTGCCGTCGTCCACGTAGGGGTTGGAGAGCGCGGCGCCGAGCGCGAGCCGGGCCGCCTCGACCAGGCCCTCCGGTTCGAGCGAGACCTTCGCGCGGAGGGTGAGCGCCTCGTAGATGCGGGCGAGGTCGTTGATCGGCACGCGCTCGGAGAGCAGCCCCTGCAGGACGCGCTGCACCTCCGCGAGGCTGAGCAGCGCGGGCACGAGCTCGTCGACGGCGGAGGGGTTCACCCGCTTCACGCCCTCGGTGAGCACGCGCACGTCCTCGCGGGACAGCAGTCGCGCGGCGTTGGCGGTGACCGCCGACGAGAGGTGCGTGACGACGACGGAGACGCGGTCGATGACCGTGGCGCCGGACAGCTCGGCGGTGTAGCGCAGCTCGGCGGCGATCCACTTGGCGGGGAGCCCGAACACCGGCTCGATCGTGTCGACTCCGGCGAGCGCGGTGAGGTCGTCGCCGAGGGCGAGCACCTTGCCGCGCGGCGCCTGGCCACGCCCGACCTCCACGCCGGCCACCGTGATGCAATACGTTGCCGACGGGAGCTCGCCGTTGTCGCGGGTCCGCACCGGCGGGACGACGATGCCGAGCTCGATCGCCAGCTTGCGCCGGAGCGCGCGCACCCGGCCGAGCAGGTCGTCGGAGCCTCCGGAGACGATGTCGATCAGGTCGGTGGCGAGCTGGATCTCCAGCGGGTGCACCCGCATGTGCTCCAGGAGGTCGTCGGTGGTGTCGCTCGCCCCTGTCGTCTTCTCGGCCACGGCCTTCGCGCGCGCCTCGGCCGCGGCCTTGGTCGCGCGGGCCTTGATGCGCTGCGAGGCCCAGATCAGGATGCCGCCGACCGCGAGGAACGGGATCATCGGCATGCCCGGGATCAGTGAGAGCGCGATGGCCGCGGAGGCCGAGATGGCCAGCGCGACCCGGGACTGCGTGAGCTGCGCGCCGGCCTGCGAGCCCATGTCGGAGTCCGCTCCGGAGCGCGTGACGATCATGCCGGTGGACACCGCCATGAGCAGCGCGGGGATCTGCGCGGTGAGGCCGTCGCCGATGGTGAGCAGCGTGTACTTGTTCAGCGCGTCGGTGATCTGCATGCCGTTCTGCAGCATCCCGATGCCGATGCCGCCGATCACGTTGATGACGATGATGAGGATGCCGGCGATCGCGTCGCCCTTGACGAACTTGGAGGCGCCGTCCATCGCGCCGTAGAAGTCCGACTCGGCCGCGACCTCCGCCCGGCGCTCCCTGGCCTGGGCGTTGGTGATCAGCCCGGCGTTGAGGTCGGCGTCGATCGCCATCTGCTTGCCGGGCATCGCGTCGAGCGTGAACCGGGCGCCGACCTCCGCGACGCGCTCGGCGCCCTTCGTGATGACCACGAACTGGATGACCACCAGGATGAGGAACACGACCGCGCCGATGATGATGTTGCCGCCGACCGCGACGTTGCCGAACGTCTCGATCACCTGGCCGGCGTAGCCCTGGCCGAGGACGAGCCGGGTGGAGGCGACGTTGAGCCCCAGCCGGAAGAGGGTGGCGATGAGCAGCAGCGACGGGAAGACCGAGAAGTCGAGCGGCTTGCGCGCGAACATCGTGGTCAGCAGCACGACGAGCGCGAAGGCGATGTTGACCACGATGAGCGTGTCCAGCAGCCAGGCCGGGATCGAGACGACGAGCAGGAGGACGATGCCGACGACGCCGATCGGCACGGCCAGGAGCGACAGGTTCTTGTTCTTCACGAGTGGACCAGCCTCCTGCTGTCGATCTGAGTGCGCGCCCGCTGGGCCGCGGGGAGGGTATGGATGTCGGTGAGCGAGCCGCCGCGGCGCTTCAGCGCCATGACGAACGCGAGCACGTGGGCGACCGGGGTGAAGAACTCGGCCGGGATCTCCTGACCGAGGTCGCAGGCGGCGTGCAGCGCGCGGGCGAGGGGGACGTCGGAGACCATCGGGACGCCCTTCGCCAGGGCCTCCTCGCGGATGCGGGCCGCGATCAGGTCCGCGCCCTTCGCGACGACCTTGGGCGCGGACGCTCCCGGCTCGTACTTCAGGGCGACGGCGACGTGCGTCGGGTTGACCAGCACCACACTCGCGTCGGCGACGGCGGCGATCATGCGGTTGCGGCTCATGGCGAGCTGCCGGCTGCGGCGCTGCGCGCGGATCATCGGGTCGCCCTCAGCGCTCTTGTGCTCGTCCTTGACCTCGCGCTTGGTCATCCGGCTCGCTGTGCGGTTGCGGCGCAGCACCACGACGAGGTCGATGGCCGCGAACAGCAGGCCGCCGCCGATGGCGAGCTGGAGCAGCGAGCCCATCGAGCCCTGCGCGGTGGCGACGAGCGCGGGGACGGAGAGCCCTCCGGTCTGGAGCACGAGCGGGATCAGTCCCTGGATGACCACGTACAGCCCGATCCCGACGAGGGCGGCCTTGCCGAGCGTCTTGCCGAGCTCCCACGCGCTGCGCGCGCCGAACATGTTGCGGATGCCCTTGAGCAGGTCGAACTGCTCGAAGTGCGGCGTGAGCTTCTTGAGATGGATGCCGCCCTGCGCGGCCGTCGCGGCGATGATCGTCAGCGCCACCACGACGAGCAGCGGCCACACCGTCCCGAGCACCGACAGGAGACCCGTGCCGAGCGCGGCGAGCGCGCTCGCGGGCGTCGGGTCGCGGATGATGTCGCGGAACGCGAAGATCTGCGACTCGGCGGCCTGCTGCGCGCTGGCGATGACCATCGGGATCAGCGCCGTGGCGACGCCGACCGAGAGCCACGCGGGCAGGTCGCGGGCCTTCTGCAGCCGTCCCTTCGAGCGCACCGACTTGAGGTGCTTCTCGGTGGCCTGCTCGGTGCGTTCCTGTGCGGACATCAGGGACCCCCGATCGCGTGGACGGCCTGCCCGGCAAGCGCCTGCACGATCATCGGGAGCGCGATGATCCCGAGCGCGCACAGCACGACGGCGAGCAGGACGAGCGCGGGCGGCCCGAGCGAGTACACGTTGAGCGCCGGGGCCACCCGGGAGAGCAGGCCGAGCGCGGCGTTCGCCACGAAGAGCACGGCCATGATCGGACCGGCGATCTGCAGCGCGGCGAGCAGCATCTGGGTGACCGACCCGGACAGGGTCTGCATGATCGACCTCCAATCGACCGACATCGTCAGCGGCACCGCCGTGAACGAGCGGACCAGGCCGCCGAGCACGAGCTGGTAGCCGTCGCTGACGAACAGGAGCGCCAGCGCGGTCATCTGGAACAGCCGGGAGAACTGGGCGGCGTTGATGTCGGCGGCCGGGTCGTACTGCTGCGCCGCCTGGAGGCCGCCGGAGAAGTCCAGCAGCGACCCGGCGGACTCGATCGCTGCGAACACCAGGTAGACGAGGAAGCCGAGGACGGCCCCGGTCGCGGCCTCGCCGACGAAGTCGATCAGGAACTGGCCGGTCGAGCCGGGGGAGTAGTGCTGGGCGGCCTGCGGCGCGACGACGATCCCGAGCAGGACGGCGAGCATGCCTTTGATCTGCAGCGGGAACGCCTGGTACGAGAACGGCGGCGCGATCAGCACGAACAGCAGGATGCGCACGGAGACCAGCGCGGTGGCCTCGATCGCGCTCAGGTCGACGGCGAAGTTCATCGTCAGCCTCCCAGCAGGGTCGGGATCTGCTGGAACAGGTACTGGGTGAACGTCACGAGCTGCTCGATCATCCAGTTGCCGCACACGATCAGCGCGATGGAGACGCCGATCGCCTTCGGCACGAACGAGAGGGTGACCTCCTGGATCTGGGTGATCGACTGGATGAGCGAGACTGCGAAGCCGATGGCGAGCGCGGTCAGCACCATCGGCGCGGCGAGCTGCGCCATCAACAGGAGGGCCTGCGTGGCGATCTTGAGGATGGCGGCGGAGTTCACGGTCGCCCCCTACTTGTAGCTCGCGACGAGGGACTGGATGATCAGGCCCCAGCCGTCCACGAGGACGAAGAGCAGGATCTTGAACGGCAGCGACACCATGACCGGCGGGAGCATCATCATGCCGAGCGACATCAGGCCCGCGGAGACGACGAGGTCGATCACCAGGAACGGGACGTAGATGACGAAGCCGATGATGAAGGCGGCCCGCAGCTCCGAGATGACGAACGCCGGGACGAGGGTGGTCAGCGGGACGGCGTGGAGGTTCGCCGGGTTGGCGCGGCCCGCGGCCCTGGTCATCAGCGCGATGTCCTCTTGCCGGGTGTGCGCGCCGAGGAAGGCCTTGAGCGGCGCCTCCGCGGCCTGGAGCGCGCCGCCGAAGTCGAGGTGCCCGGCCAGGTAGGGCTGCACGGCGTGCACGTTGATGTCGGTGAGGGTCGGCGACATGATGAACAGGCTCAGGAACAGCGCGAGCCCGGCCAGCACCTGGTTCGGCGGCACCGACTGGAGGCCGAGCGCGTTGCGGGCCATCGAGAGCACCACGAACACCTTCGTGAACGACGAGACCATGACGAGCAGGCCGGGCGCGACCGAGATCAGCGTGACGCCGAGCAGGGTGACGATGGTGTCGGCGGGCGTGCCGTTGATGCCGTTGATCGAGATGGTGGGGCCGCCGGAGCCGCCCGCGGGTCCGGATGGTCCGAGCGGAGGGGTGGGCGACGGGGACGGCGTCGGCACGGCGTGCGCGCTGCCCGCGGTAAGCAGCACGATCCCGGCCACCGCCGCCAGCACGAGCAGCGCGAGGATGATGGGTCGCGCGTAGTTGCGGCGCGGCCCCGTGAGCGCGGCGGCGCTCACCGCGGTGTTCGGAGGGACTGGGCAGCCCTCCGCCAGGTGTCGGGGGAGGTGATCGCCTGCGTGAAGCTCGGCGTGGGGACCGGGGCTGCTGGGAGCGCCGGCGCGTCGTCCAGCTCGCCCAGGTCGTCCGGGACCTCGATCGCGTCCTCCGCCGCGAGCGCGTCCGCGAACGTCTCCAGCTCGCGCGACTTGAGCACCACGACGGAGCTGTCCGTCACGCCGAGCACGAAGTGGGTGCCGTCGGCCTCCACGATCACCACGCGGGACTTGCCGCCCAGCGACTGGCGGCCGATGACGGTGATCGGGCGCTTGGTCCTCTTCCTGCTCCACTTCGCGCTCCTGCGCTGCACGAACCAGATGAGTCCGATGATCAGCGCGAGGGAGACGGCGACGCGGAGCGCGGTGAAGAGGGTGTCCACGGGTCAGACCAGGGCGTCGGCGGTGTCGAGAATCTGGGTGACGCGCACGGCGTAGTCCTGGTCGACGACGACGATCTCGCCGTGGGCGATCAGACGGCCGTTGAGCAGGATGTCAGCGGGCGACCCCGCGGAGCGATCGAGCTCGATTACGGTGCCCGGCTCGACGGCGAGCACGTCGCGCACCGACATCCGGGTGCGGCCGATCTCGACGGTGAGCGCCATCTCGACGTTCGAGATGCGACCGAGCCGTCCGGCCACGTCCGACGCGCCCGCGGAGGAGGGGGTGCGCACCGCGTCGCCGCGGATCGCGAACCAGGCGACCTCCTGGCCGGACCGGTCGGTCACGGTGAAGCGGTGCGCGGCGGAGTCGCCGAAGAGGTGCGCAGCGTCCTCGATCCGGGAGTCGCCGAGCACGCCGGAGCCGAGGTGCTCGGCCGCAGCAGCCAGGGTCGGCTGGAGGACGTCGGCGAGGCCGACACCGAGCTGGCCGCCCGTCTCGGCGAGCACCACGTCCTGGTCGCGGACCGCGAGCGCGAGCTCAGCGGACGGCGAGCCGATGAAGGTCGCGACGACCGCGTTGGCGGCGGTCTCCGGTACGCCGGCCTCGGTGGCGGCCGACACGGTGAGCTCGCCGATGCCCAGCGGGGCATGCGTCAGCGTCTGCGCGGCAGCGGCATATGCGTTCTGGGGCATCAATGCGTTCTCCATCAGTTGTTGTCCTCCGCGGTGGTGACGACGACGGCGAGGCGCGACCCCGCGGCGCCGATGGCGGCGGTGCCGACCGGCTCGCCGCCCGCCGCGACCTGGATCGGCCGGCTGACCGGGTGGGGGAGGCGGATCACGTCGCCCACCGCCAGCCCGAGCACGGAGGCCGGGGTGACGGTCGCGGAGGTGAGCCGGGCGCTCACCTCGACCGGGACCTGCGCGAGCTGGGCGTGCAGGAGCTGCTTGGCGTTGTCGACCTGCACGGTCGGGTTGGTCTCGCCCAGCCGCTCCAGCAGCACCCGGGCCGGGAGGGCGATCGTCGCCTCCGCGACGTCCTCGCCGACGCGGGCGGCGAACCGGGCAACGATCATCAGCTCGCTCGTGGGCGCCGCCTGGGCGAACTGCGAGTTGTACTGGATGGCGTCGATGCGCACCGAGTTCGTGAACAGCGGGCCGAGCGAGTACTGCAGGTCTTCGAGCGCGTCGTTCATCAGGCCGACGACCAGCGCGTGCTCGATCGGGGTGAAGGTGCGGTCGAGGAGGGGGAGCGGACGGTTGCCGCCGAGCATCGCGTTCACCCAGCGCAGCGCCGCTCCGGTGGGGAGCTGGATGACGCCGCGGGGGTCCACGTCGCTGATCGAGCACAGCACCATCGCGGTGCTCGACGGCAGCGCCGCCGCGTACTCGTCGTAGGTGTGCATGGTGACCTGCTCGCACGTCACCTGGGACAGCACGCGCACCTTCGCGGTGAGCTGCGTGCCCCACTGGCGCGCGAAGGTCGCGAAGGCGAGCTCCAGCACGCGCGAGTGCTCGCGGGCCAGGGTGGTCGGGCGGCGGAAGTCGTACGCCCGCACCTCGCGCTCGGCCGGCTGGGTCATGGTCTGGCTCATCCGCCTGCTCCCTTCGCCGCGACGATCCCCGGGATGAGGTCGCGCACCTCCTGCGGCTGCGCCGACCGGACGACGATGTCGACCCGGCGGTCCTGGGCGAGCTGGGCCGCATCCCCGGTGGCCGTCGCCGTCGCCGAGCCGTCGCTGACCGCGTAGATCCGCGTCGCCTGGATGCCCGACACGTCGGTGAGCCGGCGGAGCACCGAGATGGCGCGCGCGGCGGCGAGGTCCCAGTTGTCGGCGTAGGGCGGACCGGCCGGCCGGGTGTCGGCGTGGCCCTCGACCGAGATCGTGTACGACGTCGGGTACAGGACCGGCCCGACGTTGTCGATGATCTGCACCGCCAGCGGCGTGAGCGTCGCGAGGTTGGAGTCGAAGAAGGCGTTCCCGCCGATCAGGCCGATCGTGAGCCCGCGGGCGTCGATCGTGTACGAGACCGCCCCCTGCAGGCCCTGCGCCGTCAGCCGGGCGTTGATCGCCGCCTGGATCGCGCGCAGGTCGGCGACCTCCAGCTTGGCCGCCTCCAGGGGCGACATCGGGGGAGCGGTGGAGGCCGACGACGGCGCCGGAGTCGGCTCGGCGTCCTTCGCCGCGACGATCACGCCCTTGGCCGTGTCGACCTTCTGGCTCACCTTCTCGCCGAAGCCGGTCTGGAGCGAGTTCTTCAGCTCGTTGAACTTGTGGGCGTCGATCGAGGACATCGAGAACAGGACGATGAACGTACACATCAGCACGGTGACCATGTCCATGTAGGAGGCCATCCAGCGCTCGTCGTTGGCGTGGCCCTCGCCATGGCCGTCGGCGGCCGGCCTGCGACGCCCGCGGCTCACGGCCCGACCGCGGACGCTGCCTCGGAGACCGGGGCGGACGCGTCGTTCTTGCTCTTGCTGCGCTTCGGCTTGGGGCTGTAGGGGACCATCGCGGTGAGGCGCTCGGAGAGCGCGCGCGAGGAGGTGCCGGACTGGATGGCGAGCACGCCCTCCACGACGATCTGCCGCCGCTCCGCCTCCAGCTCCGCGAGCCGGCGCAGGCGCGTGCCGAGCGGGAGCCAGATGAAGTTGGCGGAGAGCAGGCCCCAGAGTGTGGCGACGAAGGCGCTCGCGATCATCGGCCCGAGCTTGTCGGGGGTGGAGAGGTTGCCGAGCACGTGGGTGAGCGAGACGACCGTGCCGACGATGCCGATCGTGGGCGCATAGCCGCCGAGCGCGGCGAAGAACGAGGAGGAGACGCGGGTGGCCTTCGACCAGGTCGCGATCTGGTCCTCCAGCAGGATGCGCAGGTCCTCGGAGTCGGCGCCGTCGGCGACGCCCTGCAGGGCGCTGGCGAGGAACGGGTCCTTGACCTCCTCGGCCGACGACTCCAGCGAGAGCAGTCCGCGCTGGCGAGCGACGTCGGCGAGATCGAGCAGGGTGGCGACCGTGCCGGCGAAGTCCGGCTTCTTGCCCGTGAACGCCCCGGGGATCGCCTTGAAGGAGTCGAGCGCGTCCTTCAGGGTCGCGCCCGCGATGCCGACCGAGATCGTGGCGCCGAGCACGAAGACGACGGGGCCCACGAGCAGGAGCGACGCGAAGCTCGCCCCCTCGATCGTCACCATCGCCGCCAGCGAGCCGAAGGCCGCGATGATCCCGATGATCAATGCCAGATCCATGGTCAGCTCCCTTCGCCCGAGTCGGTCGGCCGTCCCAGCCGGTATGCGCGGTCGAGCACGTCGGCGCGCCATGCGGCGATCCGGTCGATGACCTCCGCCATCGTCTCGGTCACCACGTAGCGCACGCCGTCGACCATCGTCAGGGTGGTGTCGGGGTCGGCGTTGATGCGCTCGATGAGGTCCGGGTTCACGGCGAACGGCACGTGGTTCAGCCTGGTCACCGTGATCATGTGGACTCCGCAGAGAGGGGAAGGGATCGGATCGCCTCCGTGTCGGAGGTGCTCGCCTTCCCCTATCGGCAGGTCTGGCGGTTCCGTTAGTTCAGGGTCACTGCGTCTTCAGCTGGAGGAGCTCCTGCAGCACGTCGTCGGAGGTCGTGATCACCCGCGCGGAGGCCTGGAACGCGCGCTGCGCCACGATGAGGTTGGTGAACTCCCGCGCCAGGTCGACGTTGGAGCCCTCGATCGCGCCGCTCGTCAGCGTCCCGAGGCTGCCGCTCCCCGCCACGCCCACCTGGGGGAGCCCGGAGTTCGGGGTGGCGATGAAGTTGGAGTTGCCGGCCTTCTGGAGGCCGCCCGGGTTGGTGAAGTTCGCCAGGGCGACGCGGCCGATGGCCTGCTTCTGACCGTTGGAGAACGACCCCATGATCGTCCCGTCGTTCTCGAGCGAGAACGACTGCAGCGAGCCGGCCGCCGTCCCGTTCTGCGAGGCGAAGTTGACCCCGCCGGAGCCCGCGAAGCCGGTGAGCTTCGACATGTCGATGGTGACGCCGCCGACCGTGAGGGTCTGCCCGCTGGTGATGGCGCCGTTCGTGAACGTGAGCGAGCCGGTGGCGGTGTTGCCCGCGGCGTCCGTCGCGGTGACGTCCCAGCCGGCGGCGGTGCGGGTGAAGGTCGTGCTCAGGTTGCGCTGCGCCCCGGTCGCGTCGTAGACGGTCACCTGGCTGTTGACCGTGGAGCCAGCTGCCGCGTCGTCGGCCAGGTTGCCGGACATCGTGGCGTTGGAGGTCGCGCGCGCCGCGGACAGCCCGCTCGTCGACAGCGTGAGGTTGGACACCGGGGCGGACGAGTTGACGGTGCCGTTGACCGCCGGCCAGCCCTGCACGATCGCGCCGTCCGGGCTGACCAGGTTGCCGGAGGCGTCCGTGGTAAACGCGCCGGAGCGGGTGTACTGGGTCTGGCCGCCGTTGTTGACGATGAAGAAGCCGTCGCCGTTGATCATCAGGTTGGTGCCGACGCCGGTGGTCTGCGCGGCGCCCTCGGTGAAGTTGGTCGCGGTCGCCGCGACCCGCACGCCGAGGCCGACCTGGGCCGGCGAGGTGCCGCCCTGGTTGCCCGTCGGCGCGGACGCCGTCCCGATCATCTGGGAGAGGGTGTCCTCGAACTCCACGGAGGAGGACTTGTAGCCGGTGGTGTTCACGTTGGCGATGTTGTTGCCGACCACGTCGAGCATGGTCTGCTGCGCCTGGAGGCCCGAGACGCCGGAGTCGAGAGAACGGAGCATGGGAGTGTGCCTTTCGGTGGTGGGGACTAGGAGGCCGGAGTCTGCTGGACGCCGAGGATGCCGGAGAGGGGGAAGGTGCCGCCGTTGACGGACACGGTCGGGGTCGCCCCCGAGAACGAGACGCCGGTCACGACGCCCGTCTGAGGCTTGCCCGCGAGGTCGTTGTAGCTCACGGTCTTGCCGATGAGGTCGGCGGCCGCGGTCTGCATCTGCAGGTTGAGCGCGGTGTTGCTGCTGGAGCCGAGTGCGGTCATCTGCTGCATCATCCCGAGCTGGGTCGTCTGCTGGACCATCGCGGCCGAGTCCATCGGGGAGCTGGGGTCCTGGTTCTTGAGCTGCGTGACGAGCAGGTTCATGAAGTCGTCGGCGGTCAGCGACTGGTGCGGCGCGCGGGTGGGCTGCGTCGACCAGAGCGAGGTCGTCGAGGCGGTCGCGGTGGGATCGGTCGAGATGGGGGTGACCATGGGTCTCTCCTTCGTGGTCAGACGACGATGTCGAGGGTTCGGGCGCCGGGGAGGGCGACGGGCGGTGCCGGGTCGGCCGGTGCGGCGCTGCGGACGGGGGCCGGTTCGTCGGGAGCGTCAGCGGGAGCGGTCGACCCGCGCCCGGTGGCCCCGCCCTGGTCCGGGGACGTCCACGCGGACCGGCCGCCTCCGCCGCTCTCGGCGCCCGGCGCGTTCTGGTCGGACACGGAGACCGAGGCGTTCGCGGTCGTCGCATTGAGGTCGCGGCGCAGGTCCGTGAGGATCTGCCGGATGGCGTCCCGCCCGGCGTCGCTGGGCGCGAACAGCTCGATGCGGACGCCGGAGTCGCTGACCCGCGCGTGCACCGTGACGGGACCGAGGTCGTCGGGGGCGACCCGCACGACCACGACGTGGTCGCCGTCGGGCTGCCGCGCGAGGGTCATCACGGGCTGGGCGAGCTGCTGCTGCAGCGGCGGCGCGGGGGTGGGGGAGGCGGCGGGGGCTGCCGAGGCGACAGCGGTCGTGAAGGTCGGCGCCGGTTCCGGGGCGGGAGCCGACACTGCAGGGATGTTCGGCAGCGCTGCGCCCGCGCTCGGCGTCGACGGTTCGGCCGGCGTCTTGGCGGCCGGCCGGGAAGGCGCGGCGGCCGGAGCGGGCGCGGACGGCTGCGGAGCGGTGGCCGGAGCGACCGCCGCGATCGGCTGGGCGCTCGCCTCCGCGGCCGGGACCGGAGCGGGAGCCGTGGGCGCGGTCGGCGCTTCGACGGGAGCAGACGACGCGGACGTCTGCACCGGAGCCGTTGACGTCGGCGTCGCGGGCGGGAGCGGCACGGCGACGAGCGCCTGCTGCACCGCGAGCTGACCGGCTGCGAGCACGTCGGCGAGCGCAGGGGAGGGGGCGTCGTGGTGCTGATCCGCGCCGGTCGTCCGCGTGGGCGCGCTCTTGCCGTGAGGTCCCTCCTCCGGAGCCGACGGGGAGGTTGTCGTCGCGGCGTCCGCGAGCGGCGCGGGGGCAGGGTTCGCCACGAGGAACACGGCAGGAGCAGGCGCGGGCGGCGCGGTCTGCGGCGGCGTGGACGTCGCTGCAGCGCCGGCGTCGGCGGACGGCGCCGGCTCGGCAGGAGCGAGGGGAGCCATCGGCACTTCGGTTCCGCCGGCCAGCGCCGAGAGCAGGGCGGTGCCGAACGCCGCACCGCCGTCGGCGGACGACGACGGATCCGACGGCGAGGCGGGCGCGAGCAGGGCCGCGGCGCCTGCGCCGAACCCCGAGACGACCGCGCTCACGAGTTCATCCCCGAGCTCTGACCGAGCAGCGCCGACAGTGCGCTGCCGCCCCCGGACCCGAGGAGGCCGGAGAGCGACGACCCGCCGCTCGACCCGAGCAGTCCGAGCAGCGACGATCCTCCGTTCGACCCGAGCAATGCCGCCAGCGCGGACGAGGACGACGACGCGCCTCCCGCGCCGAGCATCCCGGCCGGCGAGGACCCGCCGCTCGACCCGAGCAGCGCCGCCAGCGCGGAGGCCGACGACGACGACGACGTGGCGGCCGTCGCGGTCGGCACGATCCGCCGGATGGTCACCACGTTCGAGGGCGAGATCCAGTTGTCCATCTCTTCGACCTGGCCGCCCGGCTTGGGCGCCTGGATGATCTTGCCGTTGCCGGCGTAGATGACGATGTGCTCGCCGCCGTTGCAGACGATGAGGTCGCCCGGCTGCGCGTCTGCCAGCGACGGCACGCTCTGGCCGATCGTGGACTGGCCCGAGACCAGCCGCGGCAGCGAGATGCCCATGTCGCCGTAGACGCGCTGCACGAGGCCCGAGCAGTCGAGTCCGGCGCTGGTCGTGCCGCCGAAGACGTACGGGACGCCGAGGTACTTGCGGGCGTCCGCCACGATGTCCGCGCCGGTGGTCCCGTTGTTCGCCTGCTGGCCGGCCGCCGGTGTGACCTGCGCGCCGGTCGTGCCGGTCGCCGCGGCCAGGCTCGTCGCGAACGCGGACGCGCTGGTCGTGGGCGTCGTCTGCGCCTGCGTCGGCTGCCCGCCGGCGAGCTGCACCATCTGCGACTCGATCTGCTGGATGCGGCCGACGGCCTCCGTGATGCTCATACCGCGTCCCTCCTGCTCTCACGCCAGCCCTGGATGGCCACCTCGTCGAGCGCGGACTGCTCCTCGCGCAGCTCGCGGGCGACCTCCGCCTCGGTGTGCCGGCGGCGGAGCTTCTCCAGCGAGACGGCGGACGCGCGCGCGGCGCCGTGCGCCGACCGGGCCTCCCCGGCCTCCCGGGCCGCGAGCTCGTGCAGCGCTGTCAACTCGCCGAGCAGCACCTGCGCCGACGTCCGCGCGGCGATCACGGACGAGAGCGTGGCCGCGTCGACGGCGTCCGATCGGACTCCGGCCAGCGACGCGCGCGTCCGGGCTCCGCGGGCGCGGACCGCGTCCACAGCCCGGTTCGCGTCGGCGAGCTCCGCGGCCGCGCGCTGCTCCTCCAGGTCCCGCACACGCAGGAGGCCGGCCAATCCGAAGCGCTTCATGCGGCTGCTCCGAACGCCCGGGTCAGCTCGCGGAGCGAATCCCACGCCCCGTCCGCGGTTGACCGCTGATCCATACCCTGCCGCAGGAAGCCGTCGATGGCCTCCTCGAACCGCACCGCGGCGTCCACCCGGGCGTTCGCCCCCGGCTTGTACGCGCCGACGTCGAGTAGGTCCTGGGCGCTCCGGCGCGCGGAGAGCACGGCACGGAGGGCCGTCGCGTCGGCCAGCCGGTCCGGAGGGGTGATCTTGGAGGCGAGCCGGGAGATGGACCCCAGCACGTCGATCGAGGGGAAGTGGCCCGTGATCGCGAGCGCGCGGTCGAGGACGACGTGCCCGTCCAGGATCGACCGCGCCGCGTCCGCGATCGGCTCGTTGTGGTCGTCGCCGTCGACCAGGACGGTGTAGAGCCCGGTGATCGAGCCCGTGGCCGCCGCGCCGGCGCGCTCCAGGAGCGACGCCAGCGTGGAGAAGGTCGACGGCGGGTAGCCGCGCGTCGCCGGCGGCTCGCCCGCCGAGAGCCCGATCTCACGCTGCGCCATCGCCACGCGGGTCAGGGAGTCCATCATCAGGACGACGTGCTGGCCGCGGTCGCGATGCCACTCCGCGATCCGGGTCGCGACGAGGGAGGCCCGAAGCCGCATCAGCGCGGGCTCGTCGGAGGTGGAGACGACGACGATCGAGCGGGCCAGCCCCTCGGCGCCGAGGTCGTCCTCGATGAACTCCCGCACCTCGCGGCCGCGCTCGCCGATCAGCGCGATCACGGACACCTCGGCGTCCGTCCCGCGGGCGATCATCGACAGCAGCGACGACTTGCCAACGCCGGAGCCTGCGAAGAGGCCCAGGCGCTGGCCGCGTCCGGTCGACACCAGGGTGTCGAGGGCGCGCACCCCGAGCTGGAGGGGCGACGTGATCCGGGCGCGCTCCAGCGGGCCGGGCGCGGTCTTGGCCAGGCCGACATGCTGGGTCGGCGGGAGCGGCCCCTTGCCGTCGATGGGACGGCCGAGGCCGTCGATGACCCGGCCGAGCAGCGCGTCGCCCACGGGGACGGCCGGTGCTTCGGGGGCGGAGCGGACGGGCGTTCCGATGGGGTGCGCCGCCGTGCCTGAGAGCACCATGCAGGTGAGCAGCCCCGGCCGCACGGCGACGACCTGGGCCGCCGTCTGCGCTCCGGGTTCGCCGATCGCGACGAGGTCGCCGACCGCGCCCTCCAGCCCGGCCACCTCGATGCCCAGGCCGACGACGGAGGCCACGCGGCCGATCCGCTCCGGCGCGGCCGCGCGAACGGCGGTCAGCAGCCGGGCGCCTCCCGGCGCGTACCCGGTCATGCGCGGTCTCCCGTCAGGGCGGTGCGCGCCCGCGCGAGCCCCGCGTCGATCCGGGCGTCCAGCCAGCCCTCGCGCAGGACCGCGACGGCGTCGCTCGGAGCGATGGACGGGTCGGGCACGATCTCCGGGAAGGCGCCGGCCTCCTGCGCGACCGCACGGGCGTCGTCGGGGTGCATCCGCACCGAGACGAGCTCGCCGGCCGGCGTGGCCGCGATGACGCGGCGCAGCGTGTCGGCCGCGTCGACGTGTCCGTCGGCCACCTCGCGCTGGAGCACGGCCTCGGCGAGCGCGAGCGCCGCCTCCACCAGGGCGTCGTCGGCGGCGGCGACGACCGGGACGGCCAGCGCGCGGACCCCCTCCGCGGCTGCGGCGAGCGCCGCCAGCGCGCGCCGGGTCGCCGCGGCGGACTCCGCCTCGGCCGCCTGCCAGTGCTGGAGCCGGGCGCTCTCGGCCGCTGCGAACTCGGCCTCCGCGCGGCGCAGGCCTTCGCTGTACCCGGCCGCGAACCCGCGGGCCCGCGCGCTCGACACGCCGCCGGCGGCATCGACCGCGACCGCCGTGCCGGACGACCCGACCTCGGGGTAGCGCACAGGTGCGAACGCGCTACTCGACATACTCGTCCTCGTCCGAGCGGTGCACCGTGATCGTGCCCTCCGCTTCGAGGTCGCGGATCGCGCGGACGATCTCCGCCCTGGCCTCCTCCACGCGGGAGAGCCGGATCGAGCCGAGCACCGACGACTCCTCGTCCAGCACTTCGAGGTTGCGCTCGGAGAGGTTGGCGCGGATGACGTCCCTGGTCGCCTCCGGGGAGCCCTTCATCGCGATCGCGAGCATCGAGACGTCGATCCCGCGCAGCACCTGCTGGACGTCGCGCGGCTCCAGCTTCACGATGTCGGCGAAGGTCAGCATCCGCGAGCGCACCTCGGCGGCGAGCTCGGGATCGCGCTGGTCCAGCTCGTCCAGCAGCGCGCGCTCGTTGGCGACGCTGGAGCGGTTGATGATGTCCACCAGGGGCTGCACTCCGCCGACGGCGTCCTGCTGGTCCTTGGTCTTGACGACCGATCCGGCACGGCTGCGCAGCGTGTCGGCGACGGTGCGTGCCACCTCGGGGCTCACGCTGCCCATCGTCGCGATGCAGTGCGCGACGTCGGTGCGGATCTCGGGCTTGAGGGCTGCGAGGACCCGCGAGGCCTGGTCGGCCCGCAGGTGGGCCAGCACGGTGGCCATCGTCTGCGACAGCTCGCCGTCGAGCAGGAGGGCGACCTGCGTGGGGTCGGCGGTGTCCAGGAACTCGAAGGCGCGCCCGGCGAGCGAGGAGGCCACGCGGGACATCACGCCGGCGGCGCGCTCGGAGCCGAACGACGCCTCCAGCAGCCCGATGGCCGCGCTCCGGCCGCCGCTGACGCGCGCCGCGGGCTGGAGGGCGAGCTCGTGGAACTCCACGAGCGCCGCCTCGGCCTGCTGCCGGTCGACGCGCTTGAGCGCGACGATCTCGGCCGCGATCTCCTCGGACTCCGACTCGCTGAACTGCTGCATGACGCGCGCAGCGGCAGCCTGATCCAGGTTCATCAGGATCAGGGCGGCCTTCTGCGCACCGGTCAGGGGCGCGACCTTCGCCTCGGTCACGGCGTCGTCTCCTTCTCACCCATGAGGCTGAGCAGGAAGTCCGCGGCGCGGCGCGGGTCGTCCACGGCGAGCTGCTCGATCTCGGCCCTGCGCTGCTCCGACTCGATCGAGACCGGGGTCGGCGGAGGCGTCGTCAGCGGCACGGTCGGAGGCGTCACCTGATGGAAGGCGAGCGTCGGGGCGGCGAGCTCCTCGTACCGGTCGCCGCCGTCGACCTCCGCGTTGCGGCGACGGCGGCGGAAGACGAGGAGCGCGACGATCATCGCGACCACGATGCCCGCGGCGATCAGGCCGGTGCGGATCAGGGAGTCGAGCTGCGCCTGCTGGGTCTGCGCCGCGGCCTGCGCCAGCGCCTGCTTCGCGGCCTGCGCGTTCGCCTGCGAGAAGTTGACCAGCTGTACGCCGACCGCGTCGCCGCGGGTCGTGTCGATACCGGACGCGTTGGCCACCATCGTCTGGAGCTGGCTCGTGCTCACGCCGGCCTTGGTCGCCGCCGCGCTGTCGACCGCGACCGAGACGGTCTGCCGCTGGACGCCGCCCGCCGGGATCTGCTGGGTCACGCTGGTCTTGTTCAGCGCGTTGTCGCTCGTCGTGCTGTCGGAGCTGTAACTGCCGTTGCCTCCGCTGTTCGCGGCGGTGTTGGCGACGCCGTTCGTCGTGGAGCTGGTGCCGAGCACACCCGACTGCGCGGCCGCGCCGGTCCCGGTGTAGGTCTCCTTCTGCGACGACGAGCTGGTCTGCGGCGCCCCGGTCGGGATGCTGTAGCTGTCGGTCGTCTTCGTGGAGGTCGAGTTGTCCATCAGCGCGCTCACGACCACTGTGGAGTTGCCCGAGCCGAGCACCTTGTCGAGCATCGATTGCACGCTGGACTGCACGGCGCTGTCATAGGCCTTCGCCTGGTCGCCGGTCGAGCCCGCGGCAGTTCCGCCGGTGGTCGAGAGCACGTTGCCCGCGGCGTCGATGACGGAGACGTCGGTCGGCTTCATCCCCACGGTCGAGGACGAGACGAGGTGGACGATGGCCTGCACCTGCGCCGCCGTCAGCGTGGTGCCGGCGCTCTCGTCCACGAAGACGCTCGCCGTCGGGTCCTGCGCCTGGTCGGTGAACACCGTCGGCTGCGGGATGGCCAGCTTGACCGAGGCGGTCTTGACCCCCTGCATCGCGTCGATGGTGCTGGCGAGCTCGCCCTCCATCGCGCGCTTGTAGGTGACGTCCTGCTGGAACTCGGAGGTCGTGACCCCCATGTTGTCGAGCAGGGAGTAGCCCTGGTTGCTGCTCGACGGGAGGTTGGCCGCGGCCGCCTTCAGCCGCTCCTGGTAGACCTGCGCCTGCGGCACGAGGATGGTCCCGCCGCCGTCCGTGAGCTGGTACGGCACGTTGTCGGTGTGCAGCTGCGTAGTGATCGCCGAGGCGTCGGAGGCGGAGATCCCGCTGAACAGCGGCACGTACTGCGGCTGGCTCAGCCAGACCGACAGGCCGGTCACGCCGAGGGCGAGCACGAGCAGCGCGAGGACCGAGACGGTCTTCTGCGCGAAGCTGAAGCCGGCGATCGTCGCGCCGATGCGCTTGAGGACCGCCTGGAGCCGGGCCGGCACCTAGCCCCCCATCCGCATGATGGTGTTGAACGCGTCCACGGCCTGGTTGCGCAGTGTCGCCATCAGCTGCACGGTCGTCTGCACGCGGGCCGCGGCGATCGTCGCGTCCTGGATGTCGTTCAGGTTGCCGGTGACCGCCTTCACGTTGGCCGCGTCGGACGTGCTCTGCAGCTGCTGGAGGTTGTTCACCGCTCCCGTGAGGGCCGCGCCGAAACCGCCTCCCGCGCCCGAGCCGGAGGACGTGGCGCCGACGGCCGGGGTCGCCTGCTGGACGTTCCCGAGCGAGATCGCTCCGATGGCCGGGATGCTCATCACTTGGCTCCGATCTGCAGTGCCGACTGGTACATGTCCTTCGCGGCGTTCACCGCGTTCGAGTTCGCCTGGTACGCGCGCTGCGCCTCGATGAGGTCGGTCATCTGGCTCGCCATGTCGATGGTCGTCTGCTTCACGTAGCCCTGCGCGTCCGCGTTCGGGTCGCCGGGGGAGTAGACGAGCTGACCCGCGGCCGAGCCGTAGACGATCCCGCCGATCGAGACCCCGTTCATGCCCGGGTTGGCCTGCGCCTGCACGAAACGCTCCTGGAAGGCGGGGTTGTTCGGGGAGGTGGTGTCGTTGATGTTCGCGAGGTTGTCGCTGATGGAGTCCAGCCAGGTCTGGTTGAGCGTCATGCCCGTGCCGGAGATGCCGATGGCGTCGTAGCTCATGGTCAGTTCACCGTCGCAGCGGCTCGGAGCTCACTGAACTGCTGGGACATCGCCTGCGAGGCCGCCTGGAACTTCAGCCCGTTGCTGACCTCGGCGAGCGTCTCCTGCTCCAGCGAGACGTTGTTGCCGTTCAGCCGGGTCGGGTCCATGCTCGTCGTCGGCGCGATGGCGGAGGCCGGCAGCTGACCGCTGTGCGCCGCGACCGACTTCTCCAGGGCCGACGCGAAGTCCACGACCTGGGCGTGGTAGCCGGGCGTATTGATGTTCGCGATGTTGTTGGAGATCGCGGTCTGCGCCGCGGCGTAGCCGTCGAGGGCGGAGGACATCGCGTTCATCGTCACGGAATCGAGCAAGGCTCACCTCATGAATGGTGGAATTCCAGGGGAGGAGGCCGATCCGTGGCCGCGGCGAGCGATCCGTGCTCCTAGTGGCCTATCGGCAGGATCGCGGTGCGCGTTAGCGTCCTACCCGATCAGATCGAGGTAGACCGGAGGTTCTGCGTCGGGCCGCGGCGTCTGCACGCTGCCGAGCGACTCCAGTTCGGCACGGACCCGCTGCTGCAGGTCGCGCAGGCCGTCGATCGCGTGCTGCTGCGCGGCCTGCACGGCGCGGGCGCGCTCGGCGAGCGCCGCCGGCAGCGCGGGGAGCGGCGCGGCGGGATGCCACGGCTCGAGTCCCGCCGGGTCGGCGGCCCGGGCGCGCGCCTCCAGCTCGTCGAGGGCCGAGGCCCACGCGTCGTCGGCCGCTGCGCTGTCGGCCGGCTCAGGCAATCGCCACGACCTCGCTGTTGTCGTCCGCCCCGTCGACCTCCCACGAGGTCCCGGACGACAGCGAGTCCGCCGCCTGGTGCCAGGCCTGGCGGAGTGGCTCCAGCAGCGCGATCGCCTCGATGACCAGGGCGACGTCCCGGGTCACGCGGCAGTGGATGAGGGCGTTCGAGACGTAGATGTAGAGGCCGAGGAGGCTCTCGGCCGCGTTCCAGACGTCCAGGCGCAGCGAGCCCGCCAGCGCGGTGAGGATGTCGACCGCGTGCGTGAGCCGGTAGTCCGCGACCGCCAGGTCGTCGGCGTCCAGGGCGTCCTTCGCGCAGGTCAGGTCGAGCAGCAGCCGGTCGTACAGCATGGTGAGCAGCCGCGACGGCGACGCGGAGAGGATGGCGTTGTCGCGGTAGGTCTGTGCCGCTGATGGCATGGCGATCCTTGTGTTCTCTCTGTCAGTTCGACGACGACGGGTTCATCGCGTTGATCTGCTGGGTCAGGTAGTTCTGCTCGTTCTGGAGCTGGCCGAGCGTCGTAACCAGGGCCGTGTACTGCGCGGTCAGCAGCTTGCGCTTCGCCGCGAGCATCGTCGTCCAGTTGCTCACGCCCGACTGGTCGTTGGAGATCTGGGTCTGCTGCGACGAGATGGAGGCGGTCACGGTGCCGGTCACCGGGTCGGAGGCCGTCGCGCTGACGGCCTGCACGCGCGAGGCGATCGTCTGCACGGCGGCGATGGTCCCGGTGGGATCGCTCGCGAGGGCGGCCTGGAACTTCGCGCTGTCGAACTTGATCGACCCGTCCGACTGGATCGCGATGCCGTAGGTGGCGGGGGAGACCGTACCGCCGGGACCCACGGGAGCGGACACCGCCGACTGCAGGTTGCGATAGACCTCCTGGATGAGGAGGCTGCCCGTGAACGTCCCGGCCGTCGTCGTGCTGGACCCGTCCGCGTTCTGGGTCGTCGTGACGGCCGACTGCTGCGTGATGTACGAGAGCAGCGTGTTCACGCCGGAGACCAGCGAGGACGCGGTCGAGGTGATGCTGCCGCTGTCCATCGTGGAGGTGAGCGTCACCGGCGCGGCGGTGGGCTTCGCGACCGTGACGGTCACGCCCTGGACCAGGTTCGCGAAGGTGTCGGTGGACGAGGAGACCGTCTGCGCCGCCGCGGTGCCCGGCCAGAGGGTGACCGTCGCGTCCTGCGCGGCGGTGACGGTGGCGGCGCCGGTCTGGGTGAGGAGGTTCGTGGCGGTGCCGGCCGAGTACGCGGCGCTGGTGCCGGCGTAGACCTGGAAGGCCGCGGCCGCGCCGGTCTGCGTCGAGGTGAGCTGGAGCCGGTACTGCGGGTTGCCCGAGGCGTCGGTGCCCGAGGCGACCTGCGCGGCGGTGACGCCGGCGCCTGCGGCGTTGATGGCGGTGACCACATCCGAGATGCTCGTGGACGCGGCCGTGATCTGGTGCGCGGCGCCCGTCGAGTCGACGATGGTGATCGCGCCGCCGCTGTCCGGCCAGGTCGTCATGACACCGGTGACGGACACCTGCGCCTGCGCCACCTGGTTGACCTGCAGCGAGAAGGAGGTCGGCGACGCCGAGGTGGTCGCGGTGGCCGTGACGGACGGGTCCGTGCTCGCGACGGTGAGGAGGTTGAGGCCGTTCGTGGCCGAGGCTCCCGCCGCGCTCGTCTGCAGCGCCTGCAGCGTCACGTTCAGGTTCTGGAAGGCCGAGAGGGCGGACTGCTCCGTCTTGACCTTGGCCTGAAGCTGGGTCTGCGGGATGGACTCCGCGGTCATCAGGGCGTTCACGATGGCCGTCGGGTCGAGGTTGTTGACCAGGTTGGAGACCGTGACCTGGCCGTTGCCGCCCACGGTGAGGGAGGGCAGGGAGATGGTTCCGACTGAGCTCATCCGAGTTCCTCCGATCCGCGATCAGGTTGAAGGGGTGCGGGCGGCGACTGAACCCGAATCAGTCGCCGCCCGCCAGAGGGGGTCAGCCCTGGAGCAGCTTGAGGATGAGCTGGCTCTGCTGGTTGGCCTGCGAGAGCATCGCGGTGCCGGCCTGCATGAGCACGTTCTCCTTGCTGTACTTCGCCATCTCGGACGCCATGTCGGTGTCCGCGATCTGCGAGTTGGCGGCGGTCAGGTTCTGCGAGTTGACGGCGATGCTCTGCGCGGTCGCGGTCAGCACGTTCTGGGTCGCGCCGAGGGTGGCCTGAGCGGTCGAGACGGTCTGGATCTGGGTCTGGATCGCGGTGATCGAGGCCTGCGCGTCGGTCGCGTTGTCGAACTTCAGGGCCGCGACGGCCGTGCCGATGGTGCTCACGTTGGCGGTGCCGAGGTCGAGGGTGACCTTGTCCGCAGCGTTGGCGCCGGTCTGGAAGTTCAGCGCAGCGGCGCCGGTGGCCGAGCCGTCGAGCAGCTTGACGCCGTTGAAGTTCGTCGACGAGCCGATCGAGCTGAGCTGGGCGGCCAGCGCGGTGACCTGCGTCTGGATGTCCGTGCGCGACGCGACGTTGTTCGTGTCGTTCGCGGCCTGGACGGCGAGGCTGTTGATCGTCTGCAGGATGTTGGACACCTGGGACAGCGCGCCGGAGGCGGTCTGGATCAGGTTGATGCCGCTGGCGGTGTTCTGGCCGGCCTGGTTGAGGCCGCCGATCTGCGCCTGCAGGCCCTGCGAGATCGCGAGGCCGGCCGGGTTGTCGGCAGCCGCGTTGAGCTGCGAGCCCGAGGACAGCTTGTTCATGCTGCTCTGCAGAGCGGCCTGGTTGGCGTTGAGCGAGTTCGTGACCGAGAGGGCGCTCAGGTTGGTGTTGATGGTCATAGCCATGATGTTCGATTCCTCCGTGAGAGTGTGCAGAGCCGGTCCATCCGTGGGCCGACGAATGGACCTATCGGCAGCTCGGCCACGGATGTAAGCACCCGATCGAAATGCGTTCCGTGTCCCCCGAAATGCTTACAAGGGACCCGTTCCTGCCGATAGCGGAAGGTACGGCAGACAACGTGTGTGCCCTTTGCTATGGATGGCTGATGGGAGCGTGGAGCGCGGTGGGCGCCAACGAACTGTCGAACGAGCTCTGGCGTCAGAGAGAGCTCCTGGAGCTGCTGCTCTACAAATTCGAGGTCGAGCAGTTGCTCCTCGCCTCCGGCAAGGCCCGCTGGGTGCCGCACGCGACCCGCGAGGCGGAGGTCGTGATCGAGCGGCTCCGGACCGCCACGCTCTCGATGAGCGTCGCCGCGTCCGCCCTGGCGATCGAGTGGAGCCTCCCCGCCGACACCCGGCTGCGCGAGCTCGCGGCGGGCGCTCCCGAGGGAGCCTGGCAGGGCATCTTCGCCGCCCACCTGGAGGCCCTCGTCACACTGACCCGCGAGATCCGCACCGTCCGCGCCGGCAACGACCGCCTGCTGCGGAACGCCCTCCGCGCCGCGCAGGACACCTTCGACGCCGTCTCGGACGGCGCGTCGGTCTACACCTCCGACGGGACGACGGACCTGCCCTCCGCACGCGCCCGCCTCGTCGACGCGACCCTGTAGGAGACGACCGTGTCCGGCAACCTTCTCGGCTCCCTCAACACCGCCTTCTCCGGCCTCGCCGCCGCTCAGGCCGGCATCGAGATCACCGGCGACAACATCGCCAACGCGACCACCCCCGGCTACGTCCGCCAGCAGGTCGACCTGGAGGCCGTCGGCGGCCCCGCCCAGGTCGGCCCCTTCGCGCAGTCGGTCGCCGCAGGCCAGGGCGTGCGCGTGGCCGGCATCGTCCAGCTCGGCTCGTCCCTGCTCGACGCCCAGGCCCGCTCCGCCGGCGCCGCCGCCGGCTACAGCAGCGTCACGGCCTCGGGGCTGAGCGCGCTGGAGTCCACCCTCGGCGAGCCGAGCGGCGACGCCATCTCCGGCTCGCTCTCGAAGTTCTGGTCGGGCTGGCAGGACGTGTCCAACCAGCCGGGCGCGCCCGCCCCGGTCGCCGCCCTGCTCGGCAAGGCGGGCTCCCTGGTCGGGCAGATCGCGACCGCCTACCGCTCGGTGCAGTCGCAGTGGTCGCAGACCCAGCAGGACCTGGCGACCACGTCCGCGCAGGTGAACGCCGACGCCTCCAAGGTCGCCCAGCTCAACGGTCAGATCCGCTCGGTGGCCGCATCCGGCGGCGACGTCAACGCGCTCATCACCCAGCGCGGCACCCTCCTGACCGAGCTCGCCTCGCTCTCCGGCGCGTCCGTCGTGAACAACGCGGACCAGACCGTGACCGTGAGCATCGGCGGCGCGAACCTGGTGCAGGGCACCATCGCCCGGTCCCTGTCGGTCACCGGATCGACCACGTTGGAGGGCGCCGCAGGGTCCCCGGCCGGAGTGCAGTGGTCCGACGGCGTCGGCCCGGTCTCGCTCAGCTCCGGGAAGCTCGCGGGCGACCTCGCGCTCCTGGCGCCCGCCACCGCGTCCGGCAACGGCGGAGCCATCGCGGAGACCGCGGCCAAGCTCAACACCCTCGCGACCTCCCTCGCCCAGCAGGTGAACGCCGTCAGCGTCACCGGGACGACCTCCACCGGCGCCACCAACGTCGCGTTCTTCGGGATGTCGGCGAGCGGCCCCGCGGCGCTCGGCCTGAGCGTTCTCGCGACCGACCCGTCGGGTGTCGCGGTCGCGGCCGTGGGCGCCGGCGCGGCCGACGGCTCGATCGCCGACGCGATCGGGCAGCTCGGCACCGGCGCGGGCTCGCCCGACGTCGCCTGGTCGACGGGCGTCATCGCGCTCGGCACCGCGACGAGCAACGCGACGCAGCAGTCCACGCTCGATCAGAGCGCCCAGGCCGCCGCGACGGGCGCGCAGTCCTCGCAGGAGTCGGTCAGCCTGGACGAGGAGAACATGAACCTGATCGCGTACCAGCACGCCTACCAGGGCTCGGCGCGCGTGATGACCGCACTCGACTCCATCCTCGATCAGCTCATCAACCACACCGGACTCGTCGGATTGGGATAGGCCGAACATGTCATTCCGTGTCACAGAGTCGACGCAGCTCGTGTCGGCCCAGCGCAACCTCCAGCTCAGCGCGCAGAGGCTCAACCAGCTCAACGAGCAGGTCGCCAGCGGGCTCGCGATCAGCAAGACCTCCGACGACCCCGCGGGCGCCGCGACCCTGCTCGACCTGCAGCGGCAGCTCGCGCAGAACACGCAGTACCAGCGGAACGCCGGCGACGGGACGGCCTGGCTCGCGACCGCGGGCACGGCGCTCTCGTCGATGAACGACACGCTCAACCAGGTCCGCGACCTGACGGTGCAGGCCGCCAACACGGCCACGCAGACCCCGAGCTCGCGCACGGCCATCGCCACCCAGCTCCAGTCGCTGAAGCAGACGCTGCTGACACTGGCGAACACGCAGTACCAAGGCCGCAACGTCTTCGCGGGCACCTCCGACACGGGCACAGCGTTCAACCCCGACTACTCCTTCAACGGCACGGCCGGGTCGTCGGTGAACCGGCGCGTCGGCACGGACACGACCGTCCGGGTCGACGTCGACGGCTCGTCGGTGCTCGGCGCGGGGCCGTCCTCGGTCTTCGCGCTGATCGACACGATCGCGAGCACCGTGAGCAGCGGAGGGGACGTGAGCGGGCAGCTCATCGCGATCGACGCCGTGGCCTCGAACATCCGCGGCGCCGAGGCGACCGTCGGCAGCGCGCAGAACCAGCTCACCGGAGCAACCTCGGCGCTCACCACGCAGGCCACGACGCTGCAGACCACCCAGAACGGAATCCAGAACGTGGACGCCGCGCATGCCATCCTGGAGATGCAGACGCAGCAGGTCGCCTACCAGACCGCCCTGGCCGTCACAGCCAAAAGCATCCAGCCGACCTTGATGGACTACCTCAGATGACAGTGCAGATCAGCTTCCAGGAACCGCTCGCCGGCCTCGGGTCGTTCACCGAGTACGACTTCGCCCCGCTCGACGGCGCGCGCGACACCTACACCCTCCGGGCGAGCGCGCAGCCGGCGATCCGGCTGTTCCTGGTCGACGCGGCGGCCTATCTGCCGGACTACGTGGGGGAGCTCGACCGCCCCGCCGACCCGGAGTCCGGCGTCTTCCTCGTCGTGACGCCGCACGCCGACGAGGTGACGGTGAACCTCCTCGCGCCCATCCTCATCGACCCGGTCACGCGCACCGGCGCGCAGGTGATCGCCACGGACGACCTCGACCGGGTGCAGGTGCCGCTGCGCCGGACGGCCTGAGAAACCCGCCCTCGGTTCGCGCCGGGACGGCAAGTAGTGTGTACGCAACGCGGGCTGCGGTCCGCACACCCGGGTGCGCTTCACGAATGGAACCAGCGATGACGACGAACGAGGCGAACGAGCTGACGGCGCAGCTCTGGCGTCAGCGGGAGCTCCTGGAGATGCTGCTCTTCAAGTACGAGGAGGAGCGGCTGCTGCGCACCGCCGGCATGACCCGCTGGCTCGCCCACGCCTCCCGCGAGATCGACGTCGTCACCGGACGCCTCGGGAAGTCCAGCCTCTCGACCGCCGTCGCCATCTCCAGCCTCGGCGAGTCCTGGGGACTGCCTCCCGGCGCCCTCCTGCGCGACCTGGCCGAGGGCGCGCCGAGCCCGATGTGGGCCGAGATCTTCACCGACCACCTGCGCGCCCTGGTCGAGGTCATCACCGAGATCCGCGAGGTGCGGGCGCAGACGACCGCGACCTACCGCGCGAACGGCGACATCGACCACACCGAGCAGAGCGCCCGGCTGATCGACACCGTCCTCTGACGAGCGGTCAGGCGGTGACGCGGGTGACCGCGGACGGGTGCGCGGTGAACTCCGCGAGCTTCGCGAGGTAGGCCGACCGCTTCGTGCGGGGGTTCCGGTCGGGCAGCGGGAGCACGCCGGAGTCCCGGTCGAAGTGCAGGAGCCAGCCTTCGTGCAGCAGCTTCATCGCCTCGCTCCGCGCCAGCGACACGGCCGCGTGCGTGACGCCGAGCTCGGCGGCCACGTCCTTGACCTGCCGGTCCTCGAAGAAGAGCCGGGTGACGATCAGGTGCAACCGCTCGGGCAGCGCCTCAACGGCCGCACGCAGGAACGTCTCGCGCTCCGACGTCTCGGCGGACTCCTCCGGACCGAGGATCGCCGAGACCAGCTCCTCCGACCGCTCCTCGATCGCGACCGGCCCGGTCGCGGACTCGCGGAGCGTGGCGACGACCGTCGCGCGGTCGACGCCGAGGGAGACGGCCATCTCGTCGATGGTGGGCGTCCGGCCGAGCGTCTGGTAGAGCCCGTCCCGGATCGCCAGCGTCTCCTTGATCGTCTTGCGGGTGCCGCGGGAGACCCAGTCCTGCGAGCGCAGCTCGTCCGCCAGCGCGCCGGAGATGCGGGTGCGGGCGTACGCGCCGAACGGCACGCCGCGGTCGGGGTCGAAGGAGCGGGACGCCTGGAACAGGGCGAACTGGCCGGCGGAGGCCAGCTCATCCCTGTCGAGATGGGTGCCGCGGTTGCACAGGTCGGAGACGATGTAGCCGACGAGCGGCAGGTGCTCGATGACGAGCTGATCGCGCGAGTGTGTGTTCACGTGTTCCTCTGTCGTTCGCGGTCCTAGGGCATGGACCACGGCGGGTTTCGGTGGGTGTAAATCACGCTCGGGTGCGCACTTCACCTCAGCGCCCGGTTAGGGGGTAGACGCTTCGGCACTCTTGAAATTAGCGGGCTGACCAGCATCCTGTAACGACCCAAGTCGGGTGACAAATGAATGCATTGCATTCGCGGAGGCATCCGCTATGCTCCGGCCGTCAGCCCGCGGCGGCCTTCGCCGGGCAGGGCGCCGCGGCCTTCATCGCGGCCGTGGCCTGGTCCTCCGACCAGGGCAGCGACGCCACCACCTTCGCGCCCTTCTGCACCGCGGGAACCTTCGACGCGATCGACGCCAGCCGCTCGGCCAGCGCCTGCGCGAACCCCGCGCCCGGCGTCGAGTCGTTGAGCGCCACGACGACGGTCAGGCCGGACGACGGGTCGGCGTACGCCGCCGACAGGTAGCCGGGGACGGCCCCCGATGCGCCGCGCAGCGGCCCGACGACCTGAATCCCGAGCCCGTAGCCCAGCCAGGACGCGCCGGCGGAGACCGTCCTCACCTGCGCGTCCGCCGAGCTGCTGCTCAGCAGCGAGCCGCCGGCGAGCGCCTGCGCGAACACCTTGAGGTCTGAGACGTTCGACACCACCCCGGCCGCCGTCCAGCCCAGCGACGGCGACAGCAAGGTGATGTCCTGCGGTTTGTCGCACACAGGAGCGCCGGTGGCGTCGAGCGGGGCGACATAACCCGCGGGATGGGGGCCGGGCACCGTGTGGACGCTGTCGTCGGGGAGGACGCTCGCCGCCATCCCGAGCCGGCCGAACACGTAGCTCTGGTAGAGCTGCTCCCAGTTGCGGCCTGCCGCGTTCTGCAGCGCCATCCCGAGCAGCAGCGCGTTCGTCTGCGAGGGGGAGAACTTCTCGCCCGGGTTGCCGGTCCGTGCCATCGCGACGCCGTCGCTCACGAGCTCCAGCGGCGGCCAGTAGCGCTCCGGGTTGGCCAGGAACTCCCGGCGCAGGGCCGACGCGTAGTCGCCGAAGCCGGAGGTGTTCTGGCACAGCTCGCGCAGCGTCACCCCGCCGACGCCCACGAGCCCCGGAATCCACTGCGCGACCGGGTCGTCGAGCTCCACGGTGCCTTCGTCGACCAGTTCGAGGAGCACGGTGCACGTCATCGCGGTGGTGACCTGGCCCGCGCGGAACGTCATGCCGGGAGTCACGGGCACGGACCCGCCGCGGGTCGTGGTCCCGATCGCGGTCGTCCAGGTCCCGGCCCACGGGGCCCACACGCCGACGAGGGCCGCCGACCCTCCGGAGAGCGCGATCGCGTCCGTCACCGCCGCCGTGAGCCGCGTCACCGTGGCCGACGGGAGGGCGCCCTGCCGCTGCGGCGGGAAGTCGGGGTTCGCGCCGGTGTTGCCGCACGCGGCGAGGGTGAGGGCGAGGACGGCGGCGGAGGCCGCGAGAACCACTCGGCGGAGACTGCTCCCTCGTCCCATCGCATCCCCCCGACGCTCCTGTGGCAGCGATTGTAGCGTGCGGCGACGTCCGCGCGGAGTCCCCGCGAACCGTGTCCAATCCGATCGGCCGCCCGCCCCGAATCCCTGGATGAGGCGCGCACGCCGCGCGCCGTCTTCCAAGGAGGAACGACACATGCGCACATCACCGAACCGCCTCGTCGCCACCATCTTCGGCGCCGTCTACCTGCTCGTCGGCCTGCTCGGCTTCGCCTTCACCGGCGGCGTCGGCTTCGTCGCGACGAAGGGTGGCCTGATCCTCGGCATCTTCGAGGTCAACCCGCTGCACAACGTCGCCCACCTGCTGATCGGCGCGGCGCTGCTCATCGCCGGCCTCACCAGGGCAGCGGCGGCGAAGGCCGTCAACACGACCGTGGGAGCGGTCTACCTGCTCCTCGGCATCGTCGGCTTCTTCCTGGTCGGGACCGGTGCGAACATCCTCGCCCTGAACACCCCCGACCACTTCCTCCACTTGGTGAGCGCCATCGTGCTCCTCGGTGTCGGTCTCGGCGCCGAGCGGACTGTGCGCTCCTCTTCGGTCGCCGCCTGACCGACCGGGCCACGGCGCTTCCCATGAGCAGGATGAAGGGGTCAGCCCCGGTCGCTCCGGCGACCCGGGCCTTCCTCGCCGTGGCCGCGCTGGGGGCGGGGCTGCTTCACGCGGCCCTGGCCCCCAGCGCACCTCTCCCGCTGCTCGCGCTCCTGGTGGCCGTCGCCGCCGCGGAGCTGACCTGGACGGTGCTCACACTCTCGCGCGAGCGACCTCCCCTGTTCGGCCTGATCCCGGCACTGGCGCTCGCGCCGCTCGGGATCTGGGCCGCGCTCGCCACGGCCGGCGCCACGGCGACGTCGGGCACGGTGCTCACGCTCCCCCTCCTGCCGATGGGCGTGGCATCGCTGCTCGACGTCGTCGTCGCGGCGATCGCCGCGGTCGTCCTGCGGCGCGGCCGCCCCGCGCGGCACGCGGGCAGCGCGCTGCGGTTCGTCTCGGCGCTGCTGGTCAGCGCGTGCGCGGTCTGCGCGGTGACCATTCCCGCGCTCGGGGCCACCGACGCGGGGGTCGCGGCGGTGACGGTGCACCACCACCACTGAGAGCTGAGCTCAGCTCCGGCGGCTCAGTTCCGGCGGCTCAGCGCGAACGACGCGTTCCCGAACCTCACGATCGACCCGGGATCGACCTCGTGCCGCGTGTTCGGATCGCACGCGAAGGTGCCCTCGCCCGGGTAGGTGATCGTCGTCCCGTTGGCGGAGCCGAGGTCCATCACCCAGAAGACCCCGTCGTACTGCCCGAACGCGAGGTGCGCGCGGGAGACCGACTTGGCGTCGTCCGCCACCGTCACCAGCTCGACGTGTGCGGGGTCGTCGAACTCGGTGCCCGGCGTGTGGGATGCCGGATTGCGCCCGATCACGCCGTTGCCCGACGTCTCGACGTGCTGCCCGTCGCTCAGATCCAGTGCGAACATGACCGCCATCGGCGTCTCCTCTCGTCGGCGCACCCGAAAGCGCCCCGCCCAGCATGCCATGACGGAGGCCGCGCTCCCTAGGATCGGGCCGGAGCCCGCCCGGTCACTCCGCCGCGATCGGCACCCGCATCGACCGGGCGTCGCGCATGAAGCGCTCCACGTCCGGGTCGACCGTGATGTCGCTCGGCCGCAGCGGGCGGGTCAGGTAGAGGCCCTCCAGGCTGGTGATCCGGCTCAGCGCGACGTAGGTCTGGCCCGAGGTGAACGCGCGCGTGCCGAGGTCCACGATGGCGGCGTCGTACGTCTTGCCCTGCGACTTGTGGATGGTGACCGCCCACGCGAGCCGCAGCGGGAACTGCGTGAACTCCGCGACCACGTCCTTGGTGAGTTTCTTGGTCTCGGGGGAGTAGCTGTACTTGTACTTCTCCCAGATCGCCGGCTCGACCTCGTGCACCTCGCCGTCGACGTCCACGTACACGTTCGAGTCGATGCGGGTGACGGTGCCGATGGTGCCGTTGACCCAGCGCGGCCCGTCGCCCTGGCCGACGTCGTTGCGCAGGAACATCACCTGCGCGCCGACCTTCAGCTCCAGCACCTCGTCGGCCGGGTAGTTGCGGCCGCCGAAGTCGCCGCTCACCTCGGCCTTGGCGGTCAGCGGGCGGCCGGGCAGGTGCTCCAGCGCCTGCGCGTTGATGCGGTTCACCGTGTCGTTGCGGGTCGCGAGCGTGATCGTGCCGTCCCGCGGCGCCGGACGCGCGCCGACCTCGTTGAGCCGGTCGGCGATCTCCTTCGTGACCTGCCCGTGCCGGACGGCGTTGAGCATGTAGCGGAAGTCCGACTCGTGCTGCCGGTGGACCTGCAGCAGCTCGACGATCTGGAGGTCGGCCTCCCGCCACACCTTCGCGTCGAAGAACCACATCGAGCGGTAGGTGTCGGCGAAGTAGGCGCGCTCCTCGTGGTCGCCGGGCACCGGGGCGAGCTGATACGGGTCGCCGAACAGCACGATCTGGACGCCGCCGAACACCTCCCTCGGCCGCTGCCGGGCCTGACGGAGGCTGCGGTCGACCGCGTCCATCAGGTCGGCGTTCACCATCGAGACCTCGTCGATCACGAGCGTGTCGACGCTGTTCAGCAGCTTGCGCAGCTCGCTGGTCTGGTCGATGTCGTGGTCGGCGATCACCCCGATCGGCAGCTTGAAGAGCGAGTGGATGGTCTGGCCGCCGACGTTCAGCGCGGCGACGCCGGTCGGCGCGGCGATGACGATCGACTTCTCGGTGTTCCACGAGAGGTGGTTGAGCAGCGTGGACTTGCCGGTTCCGGCCCTGCCCGTCACGAACACGTGGTCGCGCGTGTGCTCGATCAGCTCGAACACCGCCCGCTGCTCGGGCGAGAGCGAGAGTCCGCCCATCCGGATCCCTTCCCTCGCGCGACCTGCCGAACTACTCTAACCCCGCGTGCAGCGCCAGGGCGGCTTATCCACACGCCCATAGGATGGCAGTCATGGGTGGGGACGGCAGGGTCGGCGGACTCCGACCTGTGCTGCTCTGGGCGGGCGTCGGCGTCCTCCTCGTCGCCGCATTCCTCGCGGCGCTCGGCGCCGTCCAGCGGACCTTCTACAGCCCGGAGGGCTTCGTCTCCGCCTACGTCGGCGCACTCGCCTCGCACGACCTGACCAGCGCGCTCGCCATGCCGGGCGCCGCTCCCACGAAGGAGGCGCTGGCCGCTGCCGGGCTGCCGGGGGACGCCTCCGCCGAACTGCTGCGCTCCGACCTGCTCCCGGACTACACCGGCACCCGCGTCGTCTCCGACACCGCCGGCCCGGGCGGCCGCCGCACGGTCACCGTGCACGTCGTCGCGGACGGCCACCCGGTCACTGCCGCGTTCGAGCTCCGCCAGACCGGCGCCGTCCTCGGCCTCCTGCCGACCTGGGAGTTCGCACGCACGCCGGTCGGTGTCGCGCACATCACCGTCGCTCACGCGCAGACCTTCACCGTCGGCGGCCGGACCCTGAGCCCGCGCGCCGCCGCCCCGTCGCAGCCGGCGAGCGCCTTCAGCGTGAGCGCCGGCTACCTGGTCCCCGCGCCGTCCCTCTACGCGCTGGGCCACTCCGACCGGTACACGCACGCCGCGACGGTGGACGTGGCGACCGCGCCGGGCGCCACAGTGGCGGCGACGGTCGACGCACAGCCCAACGACGCTTTCACCGCGGCCGTCCAGAAAGAGCTGAACGGCTTCCTCGACGAGTGCGCGAAGCAGCAGGTCCTCCAGCCCGCGGGATGCCCGTTCGGCGTGGTGATCGACGACCGCGTGCAGGGTGCGCCCACCTGGAAGATCACGCAGTACCCCGAGGTCCACCTCGTGCCGGGCGACACCTCCTGGACGATGTCGCAGGCGGTCGGGATCGCCCATCTCTCCGTCACCGTGCAGTCCATCTTCGACGGCAGCATCGAGCACCGGGAGTCCGACGAGAAGTTCGCCGTGTCGCTGACCAGCGTGGTCATCCGGCCGGACGGCTCCCTCGACATCGTCGTGGGACAGTAGGCTCGCGTTCCATGTAAAATTCCGGATGTGAACACTGACGTTTCCCCCGGTCTTCAAAGCAACCTCAAGCGGCGCCACCTGTCGATGATCGCCATCGCGGGCGTCATCGGCGCCGGCCTCTTCGTCGGATCCGGCGCCGTCATCGAGCAGGCCGGGCCGGCCGCGGTGCTCGCCTACGCCTGCGCCGGACTCGTGGTCATCCTCGTCATGCGCATGCTGGGCGAGATGGCGGCGATGAACCCCGACACCGGCTCGTTCTCCACCTACGCCGACCGGGCGATCGGCCGCTGGGCCGGCTTCTCGATCGGGTGGCTCTACGCGTGGTTCTGGATCATCGTCCTCGGCATCGAGGCGACAGCCGGCGCGCTCATCTTGGGCCGCTGGGTTCCCGGCATCCCGCAATGGCTGTGGGCGCTGGCGCTGATGATCGTCCTGACGCTCACGAACGTGATCTCGGTGAAGTTCTTCGGCGAGTTCGAGTTCTGGTTCGCCGGCATCAAGGTGGTCGCCATCGTCGCCTTCCTGGTGCTGGGCGTGCTCGCGATCGCCGGGCTGCTGCCGGGCGTCGCCGCTCCCGGGATGGACAACCTGCTCGGTCACGGAGGTCTGTTCCCGAACGGTCCCGCCGCCTTGACCACCGCGATCCTGGTGGTGGTGTTCTCGTTCGTCGGGGCCGAGATCGCGACGATCGCCGCGGCCGAGACCTCCGACCCTGCGCGCGCGGTGCGCTCCGCCGTCCGGTCGGTGACCTGGCGCATCCTGGTGTTCTACGTCGGCTCGATGCTGGTCGTGGTCACGCTGCTGCCGTGGAACAGCGCGAGTGTCGCGACCAGCCCGTTCGTTGCCGTGATGGAGGAGCTGCACCTGCCCGCCGCCGCGACCGTGATGGATGTGGTCGTGCTGACCAGCGTCCTGTCCTGCCTCAACTCGGGGCTCTACACGGCCAGCCGGATGCTGTTCTCGCTCGCCGGCCGCGGCGACGCCCCCGCATCCTTCTGCCGCACCAGCGCGTCGGGAACGCCCAGGGTCGCCGTGCTGGCCGCCACCGTCGTCGGATTCGTGACGGTCGGGCTCAACTACCTCTGGCCGGACACGGTGTTCCTGTTCCTGGTCAACTCGTCCGGCGCGATCGCGCTGTTCGTGTGGCTCGCCATCGCCGTCTCCCAGCTCCGGATGCGCCGCCGCCTCGAAGGCGCCGGGGTCGCGCTCACGCTGAAGATGTGGCTGTTCCCCGCGCTCACCTGGCTCACCATCCTCGGGATCGTCGCGCTCCTGGTCGGGATGCTGTTCCTGGAGGAGGCGCGCAGCCAGCTCCTGCTCTCCGGCTCGCTCGCGGTCGCGCTGGTCGCGATCGGGGTGTGGCGCTATCGCGGAGCCCGTGCGCCCCTTCCCGGCGTGGACGATCAGCCAAAGGCTGCGTCGCCGACTCTGACGCCGAGTCCCTCCACGGGGCACACGGAGTAGCGCCTACCGCTGCGCCGTGCCGTCCCGCGCCGCGAGCCGCGCGAGCTGCTCGTTGTACGCCTTCAGCTCCGCGTCGTTGGTGCGGTCGGCGTTCCGGTCCTGCCGCTTGGTCTCGCGCTCGTCGCTGCGGCTCCACTGGATGGCCACCACGATCGCCAGGATCACCGTCGGGATCTCGCCGACGCTCCACGCGATCCCGCCGCCCGTCTGCTGGTCGACCAGCGGCGTCGCGCCCCAGGTCCGGCCCATCGTGCCGAACCAGTCCGCCAGCAGCAGGCCGTGCATCTGCATGATGGACAGCCCGAAGAACGCGTGGAACGCCATCGTGCCGAGCAGCAGCAGCAGCCGGAACGGGTACGGCAGCCGGTACTTGACCGGGTCGATGCCGATCAGCGATTGCACGAACAGGTAGCCGGTGATCAGGAAGTGCACGACCATCCACTCGTGCCCGATGTGGTCGGTCGTCGCCCAGCGGATGAGCGGCGTGTAGTAGAACGCCCACAGCGACCCGGCGAACAGCCCCGCCGCGACGAGCGGATGCGAGATGATCCCCGCGAACCGCGAGTGCACCGCGAGCAGGATCCACTCGCGGCCGCCGCGCGTGCCGTCCTGACGTTTGCGGATCGCCCGGACCGCGAGCGTCACCGGCGCACCCGGCACCAGCAGCAGCGGGACCGCCATCGTCAGGACCATGTGCGCCGACATGTGCGCCGAGAACAGGTACTTCTCGTAGACGTTCACACCGCCGTTGGTGATGTAGAAGAGCAGGGCGATGCCGAGCGTCCACAGCACCGTGCGGTAGATCGGCCACTTGTCGCCGCGCTTGTGCAGCCTCCACACGCCGGCCAGGTAGAAGAACAGCGCGAAGCCGCAGCCGAGCACCCAGAGCAGGTCGAAGTTCCACGTCGTGAAGAGCCGGCCCCAGGTGAGCTCCGGCGGGAGCTTATCGCCAGTGAGGATCTCCGCGGGCGTCGGCGTCGCGGCCCGGGTCTGCGGCACCGGCGTCACGGTGCGGGCGAGCGCCGCGGCCACGCCCGACGCGATGCCCATGAAGGCCAGCTCGGCGGTGACGATCCACCAGAACGTCCTGCCCTCGCCCAGCCGCTTCAGCCGGTCGATGAGGACGCGGCGCTGCATGAGCCCGAACAGCCCGAGGACGACAAGCGCGGCGACTTTGACGAGCACCAGGATGCCGTACGGCGTCGCCAGCTCGGCCAGCGTCCCGACACGCAGCTCGGCGTTCACGTAGCCCGACGTGGCCACGACGATGAAGCAGATCAGCGCGATGCTGGAGTACCGCTCCAGCACCGTCACCAGCCGGCCGTCGCCCAGCGCGCGCTTGATGACGATGAGGGTCAGGAGGCCGCCCAGCCAGATCGCGGCGAACAGAACGTGCAGCCCGAAGGAGGTCACCGCGGCGTCGTGGCCCGCGGCCTCCGAGCTGTGCCCCTGCTGCGCCATCGGCACGACCGCGGCCATCGCCAGCAGCGTGACGAAGACGATCGCCGTCTGGTTGCGCACCGCGAAGCAGAGCACCGTGACGGCGGCGGCGATCAGCGTGATGCCGAGCCAGGCCTGACCGAGCGACACGCTGGTGATGAACGAGCTCAGCCCGTTGGTGAAGGTCTGGTCGAACGACCACGGCACGTTGGCGACGCTCACGAACGTGAACAGTCCGGTCACGGCGGAGGCCACCGTCATGATCGCGGCGCAGGCGGCGGCGAAGTCGAGCGCCGTGCCGTACTCGTCCCTGCCGGTGTTGAACGCGAAGCAGGCCAGGACCAGGGCGCCGACGGTCCCGGAGAGGCTGAGGTTGACGACGAGCGTCGAGATCGGGAGGCCCCAGCGCACCAGCGCGCCGGGATCGAGCAGCAGGGGTGCGGCGGCCCCTCCGCCGAAGGACAGCGCCGCGACGACGGACACGAGAGCGGCCGCCAGCAGCACGGCGGGACCGATCACGCGGAGAAGTCTGGGCACCCGTCAAGCCTACGTCTCCGCTGCTGTACGCCCGCCCACAGCACAGCGGCGCCGATCCCTGTCGGCACAACGGAACGGGGGCGGCGCCGCAGTCGCGACGCCGCCCCCGTGGAGCCTGGTTCAGGCTGTTACTTGACGGCAGCCTTGAGCTTGGAGCCCGCGGTCAGCTTGACGCGGTGGCCGGCCGGGATCGAGATCTCGGCGCCGGTCTGCGGGTTGCGGCCGGTGCGAGCGGCGGTCTCGGTGCGCTCGGCGGCGAGCCAACCCGGGATGGTGACCTTGCCGCCACCCTTGACGGTCTCGCTGATCGTGGCGAAGAACGCGTCGACGACGCTCGAGACGGTGGCCTGGCTCTGACCCGACGCCGCGGCGACGGCAGCAACGAGCTCGGTCTTGTTCAGGTTGTCAGCCATTGAGTGTCCTCCTCGGACCTTGTGCTGGTAGTTCAGCTGTCTTGTGGAACGGTTGAGGCCACAGGGGGCCGTAACGTTTGGTCGGTTGACCGCCTCGAATGTATCAGAATCCCGCGGAATTACGCGGATTCTCGCGGATTTTTCGCCTGTTGACAGGGCGTGTCCAGCCCCGGGGACGACGAAGGGGCGCCCGGCGGATGCCGGACGCCCCTCCAAAGGGTGTCGCTCGCTGCTTCTCAGCAGCCGACGCTGGGTGTTACCAGCTCGACTTGGTGATGCCGGGCAGCTCGCCTCGGTGCGCCATGTCGCGGAAGCGGACACGCGAGATGCCGAACTTGCTGAGGTTTCCACGGGGACGGCCGTCCACCGCGTCGCGGTTGCGCACGCGGATGGGGGAGGCGTCGCGGGGAAGCTTCTGGAGCCCGAGGCGCGCGGCCTCGCGGGACTCGTCGGTGCCGTTCGGGTCGACGAGCTGCTTCTTCAGCTCGGCACGCTTCGCGGCGTAGCGCTCGACGATGACCTTACGCTGCTCGTTCTTGGCGATCTTGGACGTCTTGGCCATGGTTTAGCGCTCCTCTCGGAAGTCGACGTGCTTGCGCACGATGGGGTCGTACTTCTTGAGCACGAGGCGGTCGGGGTCGTTGCGGCGGTTCTTCTTGGTCACGTAGGTGTAACCGGTGCCCGCCGTCGAACGGAGCTTGATGATCGGACGGATGTCCTGCTGCTTCGCCATTAGATCTTCTCCCCACGGGCCAGGAGGTCCTTGACCACGGACTCGATGCCACGGGCGTCGATGACCTTGATGCCCTTGGCGCTCAGCGTCAGGGTGACGTTACGACGAAGAGACGGGACGTAGTACGTCTTCTTCTGGATGTTCGGGTCGAACCGGCGCTTCGTGCGACGGTGCGAGTGCGAGATGTTGTGCCCGAAGCCGGGAACGGCTCCAGTCACCTGGCACACTGCTGCCATTGCTTTCTTCTCCAATACCGTGATGCCTTCCGGCACCACCCAAGGTCACTTGTCGGCGCACGACTTCCCACGCGTTTTCGTTGTGGGGGTTCGTACACGGCTAACGGAGTGGGAGGAGCCCACTCAGCCAAACATCCATGCTACGGCATCGGGCAGGGCGCCGCCAAATCGCGGATTCGGTTGTCCTCACCAGCTCCCCATGTATATACTTTAGATGCCAACCCGCTCCTCCACGTGAGGGCGGGTCTTTTCTTTGTCGGGGTCACCACCCACTCGGCTTCCTCAACTGCCCGATCGCATCCGGAAGCTGCGCAGCCCGGTAGTCTTCAGCGGTCAATCGCCGCCACCAGTGCCGCCCCACTCCATCGTCGGGTCGGCCTTTCAGAGCGCCGGCCGTCGGATTGGTCGACGGATTCACCGTGCCGACCGGCACGTGGCTCCGCGCCATGCGCAGCGGCAGTTCGAGGTCGGAGTCGTTGCTGACGACGATCACAGCGTCGACCACGCCGACCAGCACGTCGAAGAGCAGGTGGGAGGCGACATTGACGTCGGATCCCTTCTCCTCGCGTTTCCGAACGGTGGCCATCACGGCGCTCGATCGCAGTTCCGATGGCATCGGCGTGCTTCGCAGCGGGAGTCGCGCGTCCCACGTCTCGTCCGAGTGCTCGTAGATCGTCGGGCGAAAGGCTCCCACCGCCTCGTTCACCAGCGGCTCTCGTTTCGCCCACGAGACATAACGGCCCTCGGCGATGACATCCACGCTCCCCGCAGCGCTCAGCGCCTCCAGATAGATCGCTTGGTCGACGCTCCCGGTCGCATTGTCCGCGGCATCGACCCGTGCGGTGCAGTACACGATCCGGGTGACCTCCGACTCGCCCCACTTGGCGAGCGGTTCGGCCAGCTTCCGGAGGTCGAGCCATCGCCAGCCCGGCGTGCCACGGCCGCAGTGCTTCCGCGCACCGTAATAGAGGTTGAATCCGTCCACATAGACACCGACGCGCATACGCCGATCCTAGTGGTTACATTTCAGCTATTCAGCGTTAGCCTTCGCCGTGCACCCCGCGCACAACCCGAACACATCCACCACATGCTGCGCCTGCGTGAACCCGTGCGACGCCGCCGCCGCGCGCGCCCACTGCTCGACCTCGTCGGCCTCGATCTCCACCGTCAGACCGCACTTGCGGCAGATCAGGTGGTGGTGGTGCCCCGTCGTGCACGCCCGGTACAGGCTCTCGCCGTCCGGCGACTGCAGCGAGTCCGCGTCGCCTTCCGCCGCCAGGTCGGCGAGCGCGCGGTACACGGTCGCCAGGCCGATCGGGGAGCCCGTCTCGTGCAGCGTCAAGTGGAGCCCTTGCGCGCTGATGAAGCCCTCCGTCGAGGACAGGGCCTCGCGGACGGCCTCCCGCTGCCAGGTGTTGCGCTTCACTGTTCCAGGCTAGCCTCTCTGGCTCACGAGTCGCCGGGAACCCCGGGCGCCCACCAGCCGGCAGACCACGTAGATCAGGAACGAGATCGTCGTCACGTACGGGCTGATCGGCAGGGAGCTGCCGAGCGCCAGCAGGATGCCGCCGACGATCGAGAGGAGGGCGAAGCCCACGCTCAGCAGCGGCACCAGCAGCGGCGACGACGAGATGCGCATCGCCGCGGCCGCGGGCGTCACGAGCAGCGACAGCACCAGCAGCGCGCCGACGATCTGCACCGACACCGCGACCGCGAGGCCGAGCAGCACCATGAAGGCGAGCGCGACGAAGCGGGTCGGGACACCGCGGGAGGCGGCGACGTCGGCGTCCAGGCTGTCGAACATGAGCGGGCGCCACATCAGCAGGAGGGCGATCAGCACCACCGCCCCGATGACGAGCAGCGATCCGAGCTGCGGGTCGTCGACCGACACGATCTGGCCGGTCAGCAGGCCGAACTTGTTGGCGCTGCGGCCCGGATAGAGCGCCAGCGCGAGGATCCCGAGTCCCAGCCCGAACGGCATCAGCACCGCGATGATCGAGTTGCGGTCCCTCGCCTTCGCGCCGAGCAGCCCGATCAGGACAGCGGCGATCAGCGATCCGACGAGCGACCCGGCGACGACGTTCACGCCGAACAGCAGCGCGACGGCCGCTCCCGCGAACGAGAGCTCGCTGATCCCGTGGACGGCGAACGCCATGTCCCGCTGCATCACGAAGACGCCGATCAGGCCGCCGACGACGCCGAGCACGGCACCCGCGAAGATCGAGTTGCGCACCAGCGCGAGCAGCTCGCCGTAGTCGGTGAAGTTGAAGAGCTGCGACCAGAGATCGTTCATGCGGCCGGCTCCGGGTGCGAGGTGCGGGTGTGGTCGTGATGCGAGTGCGTCTCCGCGTCCGGGATGCCGACGACGACGATGCGCCCGCGGCTCCGGATGACGTCCACCGGCGTGCCGTACAGATCGGTGAGCACCTCGCTGCGCAGCACCTCGTCCGGGGTTCCGGTGCGGAACCGGCCGCCGGCCAGGTACAGCACGCGGTCCACCATCCCGAGCACCGGGTTCACGTCGTGCGTGACGAAGACGACGGCGCTGCCGTGATCACGCCGGCGCCGGTCGATGAGCTCGCTGACCCCGCGTTGGTGCTGGAGGTCGAGCGACAGCAGCGGCTCGTCGCAGAGCAGCAGGGTGGGGTTCCCGGCGAGCGCCTGCGCGACACGCAGCCGCTGCTGCTCTCCGCCGGACAGCGACCCGACCGGGGTGTCCGCGTACCGCCGCGCACCGACCGAGTCGATGAGTCGGTCCACCTGCGCGCGGTCGGCGCGGTTCGGGATCGGGAGGCCCCAGCGGTGCCCGTTGACGCCGAGTGCGACGAGGTCGCGGGCGCGCATCGGGGTGCCGGCCGGGATGAGCTTCTGTTGCGGGATGTACCCGATGCGCCGGTCTCCGCGCCGCACGGCGTGGCCGTCGAGCACGATGCTCCCGGAGTCCAGCGGCTGCTGGCCGAGGATCGTCTTGAGCAGGCTGGTCTTGCCCGAACCGTTCGGCCCGAGCACGGCGACGAACTCGCCGACGTGGACGTCGAGGTCGAGCCCGCTCCACAGCGTGCGGTCGCCGAACCCCAGCGCCGCGTCGCGCAAGCTGAGCACGACGTCGCGCTCCGCGGGCGCGGCCACGCGCTCGATCGGCTCGCTCACTTGGCCAGCGCCGCTCCCACGGCGTCCAGGTTGGCGTTCATCCAGCTCACGTAGTCCTTGCCCTTCGGCAGCGTCTCGGTGACGGGGACGACGGGGATGCCCGCCGCCGTGGCCGCGGCTCTCACGCGGTCGGTCTCCGGCCCGCTGGTCTGCTCGTTGTAGGCGAGCAGCCTCACCCTGTGTCCGCTGAACAGCGCGAGGGTCTGCTGCAACACGAGCGGGGACACGTCGGTGCCCGCCTCGATGGCGGCGCTGAACTTCTCGGGCGTCTTGTTCACGAGCCCGCTGGCCTCCAGCTGGTAGAGCGGGACGGGCTCCGTGATCGCGACACCTTCTCCGGCGTACTTCGCCTTCAGCTCGGCCTCCCGCTGCTGGAGTGCGGCGAGCTTGGTCGAGAAGGCCTTGGCGTTCGCGGCGAAGGTCGCCTTCTGCGCCGGGTCGGCCTTCGACAGCGCGTCGGTCAGCGCGGTCGTGAATTTCTGGATGGTCGGGACGTCGTACCAGACGTGCTCGTTGAGCTCCCCGCCGGCGGCCTTCTTGCCCGAGAGGTCGACCACGTTGAGCACGGTGGCCTTCGTGTTCTTCGACCCGGTGCGGAGGGTGTCCATGAAGTCGTCGTAGCCGCCGCCGTTCTCGATGAGGATGTCGGCCTTCGAGACCGCGAGCTGGCTCTGGGCGCTCGCCTCGAACGAGTGCGGGTCCTGGGCGGGATCGGACATCAGGGCGGTGACCTCGACGGCGTTCCCGGCGATGGTGGAGGCGATGTCGCCGTAGACGTTGGTGCTGGCGACGACGCGGACCTTGCCGTCGTCGGCGGCGGAGCCGGCCGAGCAGCCGGTGAGCGCGGCGACGGTCGCCGCGGCGAGGGCGAGAGTGAAGACGGAACGCTTCAACGTGGGGACCTGTCTCATTCGTGGGTGTCCCACGAATGTATCCCTAATTGAGAACGATTGTCAAAATCACTAACGCGCACTCAGTCCAGCAGCAGCGCGGGCTCCTCGATGATGGAGGCCACATCCGCCAGGAACCGCGACGCGACATCCCCGTCCACCACGCGGTGGTCGAACGACGCGCCCACCGTGGTGACGTAGCGCGGGCGCACCTCGCCGTCCACGACCCACGGCTTCTGCTTGATCGTGCCGAGCGCGACGATGCCGACCTCGCCCGGGTTCAGGATGGGCGTCCCGGTGTCCATCCCGAACACACCGATGTTCGTGATGGTGATCGTGCCGCCCGCCATGTCGGCCGGGGGAGTCTTGCCCTCGCGCGCGATCAGGGTCAGCTCTTCGAGCGCCTTGGCGAGCTCGAGCAGCGTCATCCCCTGCGCCTCCTTGACGTTCGGGACGATGAGGCCCCGCGGGGTCGCGGCGGCGATCCCGAGGTTCACGTAGTGCCGGACGATGATCTCCTCGTCCGTCCACGTGGAGTTCACGGTCGGGTTGCGGCGCACGGCCCAGATGATCGCCTTCGCCACGATGAGCAGCGGCGACACCTTGACGCCGACGAAGTCCGGCGACGTCTTGAGGCGCTTGACGAACTCCATCGTGCGGGTGGCGTCCACGTCGACGAACAGGCTGACGTGCGGGGCGCTGAAGGCGCTGGAGGTCATCGCGTTGGCGATCGCCTTGCGCACGCCCTTGACCGGGATGCGGTCCTCACGGTCGTCCGGCCACGCGGGCGTCTGGATGTTGCGGAACACGCTCGCCTGGGTGGCCTCCCGCAGCACGTCCTCCCGCGTGATGTCGCCGATCGGCCCGGTCGGCGTGACCGACGTGAGGTCGACGCCGAGGTCCTTCGCCAGCTTGCGGATCGGCGGCTTGGCGATCACAGGGGCGCTGCCGACGGGGGAGGCGCCGGCCGGGGCGGAAGGAGCGGGAGCAGCCGCCTGCGCACTCGCCGGTGCGGCAGCCGCAGCAGGAGCCGGCGTGAACGTCACCGGGATGGAGGCCGTGCCCGGGTGGGTCACCCGCCGGCGCCGGCTGGACCCGTGACCGGCCGCGCCGTACCCGACGAGCACGGCGCCCGCCTTCGGCTCGTCCACCTCGTGCGACACGCTCTGCGCGGCGTCCGCCTCGGCCTCGGCCACCTCGCTGACCGGCTCGGCCGGAGCGGCGGGCGCGGAACCGCCGGCGGTGACCGTGATGATCGGCGTGCCGACCTCCACGGTCTGGCCCTCGGACACGAGCAGCTCCCCGACGGTCCCCTCGAACGGCGACGGCAGCTCCACGAGCGACTTGGCCGTCTCGATCTCCACGATCACCTGGTTGACCGCGACCGGCTCACCCGGCGCGACCTTCCACGAGACGATCTCGGCCTCGGTCAGACCCTCGCCGACGTCGGGCAGCAGGAACTGGGACTCGCTCATGTGCGGCTTCTTTCGTTCGGCGGGGCTCAGTACGCGAGCGCGCGGTCGACGGCTTCGAGGATGCGGTCGGCGTCGGGGAGGTAGACGCCCTCCAGCTTGGCCGGCGGGAAGGGGGTGTCGAAGCCGGCGACGCGGAGCACGGGCGACTCCAGCGAGTAGAAGGCCTTCTCGGCGACCACCGCGGCGACCTCGGAGGCGACGGACACGGTGCCGGGAGCCTCCTGCGCCACGATGAGGCGGCCGGTCTTCTGCACGGACTGCAGCACGGGCGCGTAGTCGATGGGCGCGAGCGAACGGAGGTCGACGACCTCCAGGCTGCGGCCCTCCTCGGCGGCGACCTCGGCGGCGCGCAGCGCGACCGGGACCATGCCCGCCCACGCCACGATCGTCGCGTCCGTGCCGGTGCGGACAACCCGGCTGGAGTGCAGCGGCACCGGGTTCTCCTCGGTGTCCACGTCGCCCTTCGGCCAGTAGCGGCTCATCGGCTCGAAGAAGATCACCGGGTCGTCGGAGGCGATGGCCTCCTGGATCATCCAGTAGGCGTCGTTCGGCGTCGACGGCGCGACGATCCGGAGGCCGGCGGTGTGCGCGAAGTACGCCTCCGGCGCCTCCTGGTGGTGCTCGACGGCGCCGATGTGGCCGCCGTGCGGGATGCGGATGACGACGGGCATGGACACGGCGCCGCTGTGGCGGTTGGTCAGCTTGGCGAGCTGCGTCGTGATCTGGTCGAAGCCGGGGAAGACGAAGCCGTTGAACTGGATCTCCACCACCGGACGGTAGCCGCGCATCGCCAGGCCGATGGCCGACCCGATGATGCCCGACTCCGCGAGGGGCGTGTCGAGCACGCGCTTCGCGCCGAACTCGGCCTGCAGGCCCTCGGTGACACGGAACACGCCGCCGAGCGGGCCGATGTCCTCGCCCATGAGCAGGACCTTCGGGTCCGCGGCGAGCGCGCGCCGGAGGCCGGCGTTGAGCGCCTTCACCATCGGCATCGACTGGATGCGCGGGCCGGCCGGCTCGGCGGAGGTCTCCGCCTCGGCCCCAGCGGTCTCCTGCGGCTCCCCGACCTCCGACTCCGTGTCGATCGCGGCAGCCTGCTCCGGAACCGTCTCGTCCTCGACCACGAACTCGCGCGTCCACTCCTGCTCGGCCACGTGCTCCTCGAGCACGAGTGAGCCGGGCTCGCTCTCCACGATCTCCACCACGTCGATGGCCTGCGTGTCGTCGAACGGCTCGTCGTGCACGGCGCTGTCACCGTCCGGCGTCTCGTCCTCCACCAGCTCGGCCTCCACGTATCCGGTCTCGCCTCTCAGGTCGCTCATGCGTCACCTCCGAACGACGCTTCGTACTCCTGCAGCCAGCGTCGCTGCTCGTCCATCACGGGATGCGGTTCACTGTAGACGTTGTCGAACATGCTCTCGATCGGCGGGACGTCGAGGGCGAGCGTACGCCGGCGGACGTCGGCGGCCAGGTCGGCCGCCTCCTCCTCCGCCGCGTCGAAGAACGCCTGGCCGACGCCCTGGTTCTCCAGGAACGCCCGGAACCGCAGGATCGGGTCGCGCTCCGCCCAATACGCCACCTCGTCGTCGGTGCGGTACTTGGTCGGGTCGTCGCTCGACGTGTGCGCGCCCATCCGGTAGGTGAGCGCCTCGATCATGCTCGGGCCCTCGCCGTTGCGCGCGTCGTCCAGGTGCTTCGCGGTCACCGCGTAGGCGGCGAGCACGTCGTTGCCGTCGAGCTGCACGCCCGGGATGCCGAACCCGCTCGACCGCAGGTACAGCGGCGTGCGCGACTGCGTCTTCACCGGGACCGAGATGGCCCAGTGGTTGTTCTGCAGGAAGAACACCTGCGGGGTCTGGTAGCTGGCCGCGAAGACGAACGCCTCGCTGACGTCGCCCTGGCTGGTCGCGCCGTCGCCGAAGTAGGCGATCACCGCCTCGTCCACGTCCGGGTCCCCGGTGCCGACCTTGCCGTCGAGCTTGACGCCCATCGCGTAGCCGGTGGCGTGCAGCGTGTGCGAGCCGATGACGAGCGTGTAGAGGTGGAAGCCCTTGATCGCCGGGTCGGTCGGGTCCCAGCCGCCGTGCGTGGTGCCGCGCAGCAGGCCCATGATGCCGACCGGGTCGATGCCGCGGATCATGCCGACCACGTGCTCCCGGTACGACGGGAAGAGGTTGTCCTGCGGCTTGGCCGCGCGCGCGGAGCCGACCTGGGCGCCCTCCTGGCCGCGGCTCGGCACCCAGAGGCCGAGCTGGCCCTGGCGCTGGAGGTTGGCCCCCTCGTTGTCGACCGCCCGCACGCGGACCATGTCGCGGTAGAAGGTGCGGTAGTCCTCCTCCCCGAGTCGCTCGAGGTAGGGCAGGTACTCTCCGGCCGGGTCGCTCGGCTGGAACCGGCCGTCTGCGGTCAGCAGCTGGACGGTGTTCGCCGGGCGCGGGGTATCGTTCGTCGCAACCACCGTTCTAACCTAACCGCTTGCCGGGGTGCCCATTTGGTAGGTTCCGCACAAGATCGGCGGTGACCTCCAGGAGTTTCTCCACAGATTCCTGCTCCCCGACGCTGATCCGGATGCCCTCCGGCGGGAACGCCCGCACCGTGAGCCCCGCGTCGAAGAACGCGTCGTTGGCGGCGGCCGTCTCCTCGCCGGTGTTGAGCCAGACGAAGTTGCCGTTGGCCTCCGGGACGTCCCAGCCCTGTTCGATCAGCGCGTTCCGCAGCTTGTCGCGGCGCATCGCGATGCGGGCCACCCGCTCCATCAGCTCGTCCTCGGCGTCGATCGACGCGAGCGCCGCGACCCGGGAGGCGTCGGTCACCGACAACGGGATGGCCGCCGACCGCGCGGCGTTCAGCACCGCCGCGGGACCGACGGCGTAGCCGATCCGGAGCGCGGCGAGCCCGTAGGCCTTCGAGAACGTGCGCAGCACCACGAGGTTCGGGTAGCGCGAGAGCAGCGGGATGCCGTCCACCGAGGCGTCGTCGGTGACGAACTCGTAGTAGGCCTCGTCGAGCAGCACCAGCAGGTCGCGCGGCACTGCGGCCATGAACGCCTCGAACTCGGCGGCCGTGACGACAGGACCCGTCGGGTTGTTGGGCGTGCAGACGATGACGACGCGCGCGCGGTCGGTGATCGCCGCGGCCATCGCCGGGAGGTCGTGCCCCCCGTCCGGCCGGTTCGGCACCTGGACGCTGGTCGCGCCCGCGACGGTGACCAGGCCCGGGTAGGCCTCGAACGACCGCCACGAGTAGACGACCTCGTCGCCGGTGCCCGCGGCGGCGGAGATGAGCTGCGCGAGCAGCGCGACCGACCCGCTGCCGAGGTGGACCTGGTCGACCTCCACGCCGTGCCGCTCGGCGAGGCGCTCCCGCAGGTCGGCGCCGCCCGCGTTCGGGTACCGGTTGAGCTCGGCGAGGGTGCCGGCCACGGCCTCCACGACGGAGGGGAGCGGGGGATAGGGGTTCTCGTTGCTGGACAGCTTGAAACCGTCCGCCGGCGCGGGCCGCCCCTGCTTGTAGGCGGGGACCGCCACGATCTCGGGCCGCAGCCGCACGCCAAGCGCGTCTTCGTCAGTCACAGACCCAACTTAGTCGCGGCCGCATACCCGCGGGAGCATTCCTCTCTATTGGGGGCGGCGACGCAGGATCGTGAGGCGGATGGAGGAGTTGAGGAACGCGACGCCGAGGAACAGCCCGCAGACGACACTGACTGCCGTCACGAGGTAGTGATCGACGCGCACCGGGAGGACGAACGCCAAGAGCTCCCCGAGGGCATAGAACCCGCCGATGAACCACCCGATCATCGGCCGGGCGGTCAAACGCCACCACGGTCGCGGCGGCTGCACGGGCTCGCCCTCACCACGGAACGAGCGAGCGAGCGCGATGACCGCGACCGGCCAGAGTATGTCGCTGACCACAGTGATCGCCGTCTGCGGGATCCCGAGAAGAGTGAGTTGGGCGGCCGCCCTCACCGCCACCTCGAGCACCACGAGGAAACCGAACTTGTGCCACGGATTCATCACCCGCAGCGGCCACCACTGCAGCGGCGGGTACACCTTCTTTTCGCGTTGAGCCGGGAAGGACTCCGGCTCCACGAGGCCGTCTCTGTTGGGCACCCCGCGACTCTAGCGGCGAGCCCCTGCCCTCCGCGCCTCCCGTTTGGGAGGATGTGCCCATGAGATTCCTGCTCAAGGTGATCATCAACGCGCTGGCCCTCTGGCTGACGACCCTCATCGTCAGCGGCGTCACCGTCGTCCCCTACGCCGCGGGCACCACGGCGACCGTCCTGACCTACCTGCTCGTCGCGCTCATCTTCGGCGTGGTCAACGCGATCGTCGGCACCGCGATCCGCATCGTCGCCTTCCCGATCTACATCCTCACGCTGGGGCTCATCTCGTTCATCGTGAACGGCCTGCTGCTGCTCCTGGTGTCGTGGATCAGCGGCCTGATGGGTTTCGGCCTCCACGTCGCCGGCTTCTGGTGGGGCGTCCTCGGCGCTCTGGTGCTCGGGATCATCGCCTGGCTGATCGGCCTGATCTTCCGCCCGTTCACGCGCGAGCGCTGACCTCCTCGCGAGTGCGGGAGAATAGAGGCGATCCCACCACGCCGATTCCGCGAGGAGCCTCATGACCGCCCTGCCTCCCCAGCCGCTCAGCCCCCTGGACGGCCGCTACCGGTCCGCGGTGCTCGGCCTCGGCGACCACCTGTCGGAGGCGGGCCTCAACCGGGCGCGCGTCCAGGTCGAGGTGGAGTGGCTCATCTACCTGACGGGCCACCGGATGTTCGGCTCGTCCCCGCTCACCGACGAGCAGGTCGGCCAGCTCCGCGCCCTCGCCGACGAGTTCGGCCAGCCCGAGATCGACCGGCTCGCCGAGCTGGAGGCCACCACCAAGCACGACGTGAAGGCCGTCGAGTATCTGGTCCGCGAGCGCCTGCACGCCCTCGGTCTCGACCACATCGCCGAGCTCACCCACTTCGCCGCGACCAGCGAGGACATCAACAACCTGTCCTACGCGCTCACCGTCAGCGCCGCCGTCGCCCAGGTGTGGCTCCCCGCGTTCCGGGCCGTCATCGGCGAGCTGCGCGCGCAGGCGGTCCAGTACCGCGACGACGCCATGCTCGCCCGCACGCACGGCCAGCCCGCGACGCCCACGACGATGGGCAAGGAGCTCGCCGTCTTCGTGCACCGCCTCGACCGCATCCGGACGCAGGTGGAGGCCACCGAGTACCTGGGCAAGTTCAGCGGCGCGACCGGCACCTTCGCCGCGCACCTCGTCGCGGACCCCGACGCCGACTGGCCCCGCATCTCGCAGGAGTTCGTGGAGAGCCTCGGCCTCGACTGGAACCCGCTCACCACCCAGATCGAGTCGCACGACTGGCAGGCGGAGCTGTACTCCCGCATCTCGCACGCCAACCGCGTCCTCCACAACCTGTGCACGGACATCTGGACGTACATCTCGCTCGGGTACTTCCGGCAGACCCCGGAGCCCGGCGCGACCGGCTCGTCGACCATGCCGCACAAGGTCAACCCGATCCGCTTCGAGAACGCGGAGGCCAACCTCGAGCTCTCCAGCGCGGTCCTCGACTCGCTCGCCGCCACCCTCGTGACCAGCCGCCTGCAGCGCGACCTCACCGACTCGACCACGCAGCGCAACATCGGCGTGGGCCTCGGCCACTCGCTCCTGGCGCTCGACAACATCCAGCGCGGCCTGGCGCAGATCTCGCTCGACCGCGCCGCGCTCGCCAGCGACCTCGACCTCAACTGGGAGGTGCTGGCGGAGGCCATCCAGACCGTGATCCGCGCGGAGGTGACCGCCGGCCGCTCCACGATCTCCGACCCGTACGCGCTTCTCAAGGAGCTGACCCGCGGCAAGCGTGTCGACCACGAGGCGCTCACGGCGTTCGTGGACGGCCTGGAGATCGGTCAGGCGGCGAAGAACCGCCTGCTCGCGCTCACCCCCGCCGGGTACGTGGGGCTGGCGTCGGAGCTGGTCGACCGGCTCTGAGCTCGCAGGCGGCGGGCGCCCGGGGGCTTAGTGTCCCCGCGGCTCCCGGTCGTCGCCGTCGGTCGGCGCGCCCGGCTTGGCGACGTCGCCGTGACCCGCCGCCTTCTCCTGGGCTTCGACGTCCTGCTCGTGGATGTCCTCCACCTCGGCCGCGTTCGGCTTGAATGCGAGGGCGAACAGCGCCATCAGCACGAGCGACAGGATGAACGCGATCCCGAGGGCGACGCCGGCGAGGATGAACTCGCGCGTCGCGATCAGGACGATGAGGCCGACGAAGACGCCGAGGCCTGCGGAGATGCCGAGCAGCTCGGCGGGCAGGAAGCGGTCGCGGCGGGTCGGCTGGAGGCTGTTGGTCACGCTGGGGTCTTTCTTGTCGCGCTTGGTCACGATCCGCTCTCCGTCCGGCGGGCAGCCGCGGCGGAGCGGGCCGCCGATCGCAGGGAGGCCGCGCCGATGCCCTGGAAGACGCCGACGATCACGGCCCAGGCCCCGAACAGGCCGATGGCGAGCACGGCGTCGGCCGGCACGAATACGAGCACCAGGGCCAGGATCGCGGTGAGCGCCCCGGTGATGAGCCAGTCACGCGCTGCCGCGTCGTTCCGCCGCTCGCGCACGCCGCTGTAGAGCTCGAGGATGCCGGTGAGCGCCGCCCACACGGTCACGACGTAGAGGTAGAGGCCCAGCCCGCTGGTGTTGAGGGCGATGGCGAACGCTCCGGCGAGGATGCCGATGCAGCCCTGGACGGCGAAGAGGGTGCGGCTGAGGCCCTTCGGCGCGAACAGGAGGCTGAGGACGCTGGTCGCGAGCCCGTCGGCCACCGCGAAGACGCCGAAGACGATGAGGCCGAACTGGGGGGTGTGCGCGTCGCGGGTGAAGGTGACGACGGCGGCCGCGGCGAGCGCGACGATCGCGCGCACGGCGGGGACGACCCAATATCGGCTCGAGTTCGGATCGCCCTGATTCTGGGGAACGGCGGGTGCCACTCGGCGACCTCTCTCAGTCAGGATGCCGTCCCAGTCTAGTCGCGGGCTACCTGCGCGTTTGCCGCGCGGCGGCCCCCCGCCGCCGCTGCGGATCCTCAGATTCGGCGCGGTCGTGGGCCTCCGCCGTCAGGCCACGGCGGGGAGGTCGTCGGAGTCCGGTCGCGCCCACGCGACGATCCACGCGATGGCCCCCACGATCAGGACGAAGGCGCCCGTGGGCAGGACGGTGCCGCCGATGGGGTGGTGCCAGCTCACCGCGACGAGGATGCCGGCCGCGGCGCCGAACAGCGTCACGATCGAGAAGGCCGCCGACACCACCCGGGCGATCCCGGTCTGGAAGAGCGACCGGAACGCCAGCGCGACGGCCACGATGGCCCACGTGACGGCGAGCGGCGCCGCCACGAACGCGCCGAAGTCGTCCTTCAACAGGGTCCCGGGCACCACGTAGACGATGGCCGCCGCGACCAGCAGCAGAGCGCCGACCGCGGAGAAGCCGGCCAGCCTCCCGCGCTCGGACCCCAGCCGCTCGACCGGCTCGATGAGGGAGGGCCACGTGAAGGCGAGCGCGAACGACACCACAGCGAGCGCGACGGGACCGGCACCCTGCAGTAACGGGATGAGGATGGTGTTCACTCCTCCATTTGACGTGTCCCGGCGCCCGCGCGCGTCCTCCCTGAGGATGATCCGGGTCTACCGCGCGTCACCCGCCCCGCGGTAGCCTGCGGCCGAAAGGCCGATCGTGTTCCGCACTGCCGCGTGTGCTGCCGTGCTGACGGCAGCGGTGATCCTCCTGACCGGGTGCTTCCCGGACAGCAAGCCCCCCACGGCCACGACCACCGCCGTCGACGCGTCGACCGCTCTCCTCGAGTACGCGCCCAGCGACCCGAGCACGGGCGAGGGTCACCTCCTGCACCTGTACCTGCCTTCCCGGAGGGCGGGCGAACGGCTGCCGCTGATCGTGTGGACGGGCGGCAACGGCTGGCTCCGGGACGACGGAGGAGAAGCAGGCCGGTACGCCGCGCAGCTCTTCGGGCCCGCGGGTTACGCCGTCGCCGGGGTGAACCTGCGCAGCAGCGCGCAGGCGACCTTCCCCGCGCAGCTGACGGACATCCAGGCCGCCATCCGCTACCTCCGCGTCAACGCGGGCACGTACGCCCTGGATCCGGACCGGTTCGGGGTCGCCGGTGACTCCTCCGGCGGTTGGGCTGCGCTCATGGCGGCGCTCACCGAACCGGAGGGCGGCGACGCTGCCAGCCCGCGCGAGAACCCGGTCAGTGCCGCGGCCGCGTTCTACCCGCCGACCGATTTCGCGACCATGGACAGCGACCTCCCCGCCAACTGCGTCGGCCCGCCCAAGACGGACATCAGCGCCTGCCAGGCCGACGCCACATCTGCGGTCTCACGGCTCCTCGGCTGTCCGCTGCCGAGCTGTGCGGCCGCACTGGTCCGCGCCGCCTCTCCGGTCACATTCATCGACCGGCAGGACCCGCCGATCCTCCTGCTGCACGGCCAGCAGGACGACACGGTCGGATGGCAGCAGAGTCAGCGGGTGTTCGACGCCGCACGGGCAGCCGGCGCCCGGGCTCAGCTCATCCTGCTTCCGCACGGCGAGCACGGGCCACCCGAGGACTTCCTCTACAGCGGCGCGACGACCCTCGGCGCGACCTCGACCGCCACCAGCGGCGGCGCCGCGGCGGCGCCCGCTCCGATCACCCTCGGCCCCGATGTCCTCGTCGACTTCTTCAACCAGGCGATGCGATGAGAGCCCTGAACGAGAAGGGAGAGAGCTGATGGCTGCCGGACGACGCAAGCCGTTGCTGTGCCGACTCAACCTCCACCACCACTGGCACCTGGAGAGCACTCCGGACGGCGGCCGGTACATGCGCTGCACCAAGTGCGGCAAGGACCGGGACGAGGACCTCGACATCCCGGTGGACTTCTTCTAGGGCGGAGCCGCGCGTCCTCGCGAAGCGCTCACGCCTGCTCGGCCAGCGCGCCCTTCGCGTAGCCGACGAGGGCGTTGGCGTGCCCGTGCCCCATCCCGTACTCGGACTTCAGCCAGCCGACGACCTCCATGTGGGTGGCCCCGGTGTCCAGCCGCTCGACCACGAGGTCCAGCCACTCCTGCACCGGCCGCCCGTAGTTCTTCTCGATGCTCGGGAAGTACGAGGCCGGCCCCATGACCTTCTCGCCGGGTGCGACGACGGGTGCGACGACGCGGTGCTGGGTCATGCCCGGGAGTCTAGCGCCGGAAGCGCGGACTCCCGCTGCCGCCTCCCGGGCAATAGGTTCGGAGTATGTCGGAACACGAGACGTCCTCATCCTGGCGGCGCTTCTGGGAAAGGGGCGGCTGGTGGCGCTCGCTGCTCGTGGTCGTCGCCTACTTCGTCATCTACGAGGGCGTGCCGCTGCTGTTCGCTCCGCTGTTCCCGGCATCGCCTGGGCCGGCCGCGCTGGTCTGGTTCTTCACGGTCATCCCGATCGCGTTCGGCGGTCTCGTGCTGGTCGCCTTCGCGTGGTCGCTCGGTTGGCTGCGCGAACTGTTCGGCCCCCAACCGATCCGTGGTCGCGGCTGGATGTGGATCGCGGTCGCCGTGGTCCTGGTCTTCAACATCCTGCGATTCGCCACCGTGGACTACGCCAAGGCGGGTGCGGGTGTGGTCGTCGCCTGGCTGGTCGCCGGACTGTGCATCGGTTTCGCCGAGGAGACGCTGACGCGCGGCTTCGTCGTGAACATCCTGCGCAAGCACGGCTACCGGGAGATCGTCGTGGCGTCCGTCTCGGCCGCGCTCTTCGCCGCCCTCCACGCGGGCAACCTCCTGACAGGCCAATCGCTGCTGGCGACCGCGTTCCAGTTGGTCTACACCTTCGCGTTCGGCATCCTGATGTACCTGACGCTGCGCGTCACCGGCAACCTGATCTGGCCGATCCTCCTGCACGCGTCGACCGACCCGTCCACGTTCCTCGCCACCCTGTACCCGACACAGGGCCCGGTGGCCGCCGTCGCCGGGCTCGGGAACCCCGCCGTCATAGTCGCGGGGCTGGTCCTGCTCATCTTCATCCGCGGGAGGGTCGCTCAGAGCACGGCGGAAGGACTCGAACCGCCGGCGCGATTGTCGACGCCTGGAGAGGCGGGATGAGGAGCTGCGGGAGTAGGCTGCCCGCTGTGAGCAGCCTCCGGGAACGGATCGTCAGCTGGTTCAAACGCGAGCGCGCCTATCAACCCCCGCCGGGCCGCCTCAGGGAGGACCCGACGCAGCGTCTTCCGAGCGGCGGCGTCATCCAGCGCATGCCCGGCGACGGCGTCGATCCGACGAGCTTCAACCCTCAGACGGGCCGGAACCCGTAGGCGCTGACCCTGCAGCAGAACCGTTTCCTCTGACGACGTGTCGATTTCGTCTGCGATCGCACGTCGTACTGCTGAGTCGACACCTGACGTCGACCAGAATCAGAAGGAGTCAACCATGTCTGCTTTCATTCTTGCTTTCCGCAACGACCCCACCGTGAACGCCACCGAGGAGGAGGTCGCTGCCTGGGGCGCCTGGTTCCAGAAGCTCGGCCCGGCGGTGACCGACATGGGCAGCCGCGTCGGGGCGACCAAGCTGCTCGGAACGTCCGCCGGGGTCAACGCATTGTCCGGCTACGCGCTCGTCGATGCGGCTGACCTGACTGCGGCGACCGCCCTGGCCGACGGATGCCCCGGCCTCTCCTACGGGGGCAGCGTCGAGGTGGGCGAAGTCATCGAGATGTAGTCCGGCGCGCTTGCCGGGCGCTGCCGACTAGATCGGCGCCATGTCTGCGAACCGGGAGTACATGCCCTGGAACGCCACCGTGACGGTCTTCGTGGGACCGTTGCGGTGCTTGGCGACGATCAGGTCGGCCTCGCCCGCGCGGGGGTTGTCCTTCTCGTAGGCGGACTCGCGGTGGAGGAGGATGACGACGTCCGCGTCCTGCTCGATCGAGCCCGACTCGCGGAGGTCGCTCAGGGCGGGGAGCTTGTCGGCGCGCTGCTCCGGGCCACGGTTGAGCTGGGACAGGGCGATCACGGGCACCTGTAGCTCCTTGGCGAGCAGCTTCAGGGCGCGGGAGAACTCACTGACCTCCTGCTGGCGGCTCTCGACGCGCTTGCCGCTCGTCATGAGCTGGAGGTAGTCGATGATCACCATCTTGAGGCCGACGCGCTGCTTGAGGCGGCGGCACTTGGCGCGGATCTCGACCAGCGTCATGTTCGGGCTGTCGTCGATGTAGAGCGGAGCGTCGTTGATCCGGCCGCGCGTGGAGGCGATGGTCGTCCAGTCGCGGTTGTCGACCGTTCCCTTGCGCATGTGCTGCAGCGGGACGGTCGCCTCGGCGGAGAGCAGGCGCATCGCGATCTCGCTGCGCCCCATCTCCAGGGAGAAGAAGATGGTCGGCATGTCGTGCTTGATGGCGGCGGCGCGTGCGAAGTCCAGCGCCAGCGTGGACTTTCCGAGGGCGGGCCGGGCGGCGACGATGACCATCTGACCGGGGTGGAGGCCGTTGGTCAGCTCGTCCAGCTCGGCGAACCCGGTCGGCACGCCGGTCATCGAGCCGTCCTTGTGCTTGGCCGCCTCGATCTCGTCGATGGCGACCGTCACGGCCTCGGTGAGCGGGACGTAGTCCTCGACCTCCTGGTGCCCGGTGACGGAGTAGATCTCCGCCTGCGCGTTGTTGACGAGGTCGAGGACCTCGCCCTCCGCCTTGTAGCCCATCTGCGTGATGCGGGTTCCGGCCTCCACAAGGCGGCGGAGCAGCGCCTTCTCGGTGACGATGTTGGCGTAGTAGCCGGCGTTCGCGGCGGTGGGGACGAGGCTCGTGAGCGTGTGGAGGTACTCGGCGCCGCCGGCGCGGGACAGCTCGCCCAGCTTGGTCAGCTCGTCGGTGACGGTGATGACGTCGGTCGGTTCGCCGTGCGAGTACAGCGAGAGGATCGCGTCGTAGATGATCTCGTGCTTGGGGATGTAGAAGTCCGTGCCGCGCACGACCTCCACGACGTCGGCGACGGCGTCCTTGCTGAGCAGCATGCCGCCGAGGGCGCTCTGCTCGGCGAGGAGGTCGTGAGGAGGGGTGCGCTCGGGAGAGCGGGCCTCGCCCGGCTCGCGGCTGTCGGCGAGACCGATGTGGGCGATCGACACGTGCTCTCCTCAGTTCTCCTGTTTTCGGGCGCGCACCGTTCGGTGCTTCCCCCTCAAGCCTGCGCCGCCCACGTCCGGACGGCACGCGGGCACGCCGAGTGCGGCCGCCTCCGCACGGTGTCGGAACCGTGCCGGGGAGGCCGCGCCGAAGCGCGTCCGCTCGCAGACTACGGACGGCCACCGACAACGTCCCGCAGCCTGCTGCGAGCCGGTCCTCGGCGGTCTTCCGTCGACGTCGCTCCACCCTACGAACCCCTCGCCGCGCCCACAACTCCACCTGTGGATAACTCTGGGGATAATCTGGGCGAAACGCCGACACGGCTGTGCAGAAGGTGTGGGATACGCTGTGGAAAACCAAAAATCTTCACACCGAAACGCTGGTTTGATCAGGGATTTATGTTTGCACAGGCTGTGTGTAAAAAGTTCCCTGGAGCCTGTGGTCGACGCCGTCCGGCGGGGCCTGTGCACTGTGGATGGAGCCGGGGAAAACTCCGTTAACGCGGTGTAGCGGCGGGCACTCGCCCGCCGCTACACTGTGAGATTTCCGTCCGCTACTTGGCGGCGACCACCTGCAGCGCGATGACGGCCGACAGGTCGTCGTGCAGGCGGACGGTGGCCTCGTGGTCACCGACGACCTTGATCGGGTTCGGGAGCTCGATCTTGCGCTTGTCCAGCTCGCCGATGCCCGCGGCCTTGACCGCGTCGGCGACGTCGCCCGTCTTCACGGAACCGAACAGACGGCCCTCGCGGCCGGCCTTGACGACCAGCTTGACGCGGGTCGCCTCGAGCTTGGCCTTGAGGTCCTGAGCGGCCTCGATCGTGTGCAGCTCGCGAGCGGCACGGGCCGCCTTGATCTGCTCGACCTGCTTCTCGCCACCACGGCTCCACACGATGGCGAAGCCCTGGGGGACGAGGTAGTTGCGTGCGTAGCCGTTCTTGACGTCGACGACGTCACCGGCGGAGCCGAGGCCGGTGACCTCGTGCGTGAGAATAACCTTCGACATTCTGTCCCTACTCCTTAACGGCCAGAGCCGGCGTAGGGGAGGAGTGCCATCTCGCGCGCGTTCTTGACTGCGCGGGCGATGAGGCGCTGCTCCTGCACGGAGACACCGGTGATGCGGCGGGCGCGGATCTTTCCACGCTCGGAGATGAACTTCCGCAGGGTGGCGACGTCCTTGTAGTCAATGACGCCCACGCGGACGGACTTCGCCGGTGCGGCGTTCTTCCCGTCCTTGCCCTTGCGGATCGGCTTGCGGCGGTCGCCGCTCGACTTTCCAGCCATGATTTCCTTTGCTTTCCGCCTGACGTGGCCGAGGCCTGTCAGGCAAACTCAGTTGGAGGGACCCTTTAGAACGGTGTCTCGTCGTTGTAGGAGCCCGGAGTGTTCCAGACGTCGGCGCCCGCGGACGGGTCCGCCGGCGCGGAAGCGGCCCACGGCTCCTCGACGGCGGGAGCGCCGCCACCGAAACCGCCGGCGCCACCAGGGCCACGGCCCGACGACTGCGCACGGGTCACCTGAGCGGTGGCGTACCGCAGCGACGGCCCGATCTCATCGATCTCGAGCTCGATGGAGGTGCGCTTCTCGCCCTCCTTCGTCTCGTAGGAGCGCTGCTTGAGACGCCCCTGAGCGATGACACGGGACCCCTTGGTCAGCGAGCCTGCGACGTGCTCGGCGAACTCGCGCCAAACGCTCGCGCGCAGGAAGAGAGCCTCACCGTCCTTCCACTCGTTCGCCTGACGGTCGAACGTGCGGGGAGTGGATGCGATGGTGAAGTTGGCGACAGCCAGCCCGTTCTGCGTGTAACGCAGCTCGGGGTCGGCCGTGAGGTTGCCCACCACGGTGATGACGGTCTCGCCGGCCATGGGACTAGGCGCCGGCCTTCTCGGGGGCGGCAGCGGCCTTGTCGGCGGAGGTGGACGCCTTGCGGGCGGCCTTCTCGTCGGCGCGCTTCTGAGCGGCCGCGACCTGGGCGATGGCCTCTTCGGCACGGAGGACCTTGGTGCGCATGACGGCCTCGCTGAGCTTCAGCTGGCGGTCGAGCTCCTTCGTGGTGTCACCGGTCGCGGTGAGCTGCACGACGGCGTAGATGCCCTCGGACTTCTTGTTGATCTCGTACGCCAGGCGACGACGACCCCAGATGTCGATGTTGTCGACGGATCCGCCGTCGTTGCGAACGACGTTGAGGAACTTGTCGAGGCTGGGAGCTACGGTGCGCTCATCGATCTCGGGATCGAGGATGACCATCAACTCGTACTGATGCATGACTAACCCACCTCCTCTGGTCTCAGCGGCTGCAGACGTTCTGCAGCAGGAGGGTTTGACATCGGTTGCGTGGGCAGGACTCCGCCCGGGCAACTTATGTAGGGTAGCCGATGGGCTGCTCCCGCGCCAACCGGGGCGCTGGGCGATGGTGTCAGTGACGGTCTCTGCGATGCTCATGCGTCCAGCCTCGCGATGAACGGAGGCCCGCAGAGCGGCGTCCGCAAATCTGTGGACGACTCGTCCAGGTGCCGACGCTGTGGAGGACCAATGCGGTGGAGGACGAACCTACCGCGCCTCCCACCACGCGAGCAGCCGCCGCGTGGCCTCCTCCTCGCCGAGCGGCCCTTCATCGAGCCGCAGCTCCAGCAGGAAGGAGAGCGCCTGACCGACCTCGCGTCCGGGCTTCAGACTCAGCAGCCGCATCACCTGCTCGCCGTCGAGGTCGGGCCGGACGGCGTCCAGCTCCTCCTGCGCCTGCAGCTCCGCGATGCGCCGCTCGAGGTCGTCGTAGGCGAAGCCGAGCCGGTCGGCCTTCCGCCGGTTGCGCGTCGTCACGTCGGCGCGGGTCAGCATGTGCAGGCGCTCCAGTTCGCCTCCGGCGTCGCGCACGTACCGGCGGACGGCCGAGTCGGTCCAGTGCGCGTCGGAGTACCCGAAGAAGCGGAGGTGCAGCTCGATGAGGCGCGCGACCGCGTCGACCGTGGCCTTGTCGAAGCGCAGCGCGGTCAGCCGCTTCTTGGCGAGCTTCGCCCCGACGACGTCGTGGTGATAGAAGGAGACGGCGCCGCCGGGCTCGAACCGCCGCGTCGCGGGCTTGCCGATGTCGTGCAGGAGGGCGGCGATCCGCAGCACGAGGTCGGGCGCCTCGCCGGGGTGGCGCTCCTTCTCATAGCCGATCGCCTGCTCCAGCACGGTCAGGCTGTGCTGGTAGACGTCCTTGTGGTGGTGGTGCTCGTCGACCTCCAGCCGCAGCGCGGGCAGCTCCGGAAGCACGTGGTCGGCGAGCCCCGAGTCCACGAGCAGCTCGACGCCGGGCCGCGGGTCGTCGGCCGACAGCAGCTTCGTGAGCTCGTCGCGCACGCGCTCGGCGCTGACGATCCCGATCCGTTCGGCCATGTCCGCCATCGCCTCGCGCGTCGCCTCGTCCACCGTGAAGCCGAGCTGCGCGGCGAACCGCGCGGCGCGCATCATCCGCAGCGGGTCGTCGCCGAACGACACCTCCGGGCTCGACGGCGTGGTGATCCGCCGGGCCAGGAGGTCCTCCACCCCGCCGGACGGGTCCACGAGCCGCACCTCCGGGACGCGGAGGGCGAGCGCGTTGACGGTGAAGTCCCGGCGCAGGAGGTCGCCTTCGAGGGTGTCCCCGAACTCCACCTCCGGCTTGCGCGTCGCGCCGTCGTAGCTGTCGCTGCGGTAGGTCGTGATCTCGACCGTGTCGTCGCCGAAGCGCGCGCCGATCGTGCCGAACGCGCGGCCGATGTCCCACACGGCGTCGGCGATGGGCCGGACGACGCCCAGGATGTCGTCCGGGCGCGCGTCGGTGGTGAAGTCCAGATCGTGCACCTCGCGGCCCAGGAGGGCGTCGCGCACGGGACCCCCGACGAGCGACAGCTCGAACCCGGCTGCGGCGAACGCCTGCGCGAGCCGATCGACCGTCGGGGTCGTGGCCAGGGCGCCGAGGCGGTCGAGGGATTCGGCGACGGACTGCATGGTGACTCAGTTTAATGGGAGGCCGGACACGCCGCTCGCCTCGGCGCGAGGCCGCGTGCTCGCCGGGCTCTCACAGGGGGCGGCCCCTAGAATCGTCGACATGGAGGCGGAACCGGGATCGTGCGTCGGCGCATGAGCGTACCCGGCTTCACCCTCCGGGGTGCGCGACTGCCTGCTGCCCTGATCGGTGCGGGGGTCGCCATCGTCACCCTCCTGGCCGGTCCCGCTGCGAGCCCCGCCACGGCGTCCTCCGGCCCCGTGTCCGTCGCCTCGGCCTCCGTCCGCACGGCGACGAACGCCTCGGTCAGCGCGTCGCTGACCGCCGACAACGGCGGAGTGCTCGCGCCAGGCCAGGAGCTGGTCGCGTCCGTCACGGTGACCAACCCGACGGACGCCGCATACACGGCCGGCTCGGTCGGGCTGTGGCTCGACCCGCAGCCGCAGAAGTCACGAGCGGATCTCGCCTCCTGGCTCACCTCGACGGACACGGTCCCGGGCCGGGTCGACCTCGGCACGGCGACCCTCCCCATCCTCGAACCGGGCGCCAGCGTCGTGGTGCGCGTGAACGTGCCCGCGGCGGCCGTCCCGTTCGCGGGGAGGACCACCTCTGCCGTCTACGGGATCGGCGCCACGGTCGACATCGGCCCAGCGGTGGCGAACGCTCGCGGCTCGGTCGTCTGGAACCCGGGCGACGCCGCGACGCGCTCCACCGTCGGCGTGGTGATGCCGATCGTGAGCCCGTCGACCGGTGACGGCCTCATCTCGGCGCAGGAGCTGGCCACCTACACGGCGCCCAACGGCGTGCTGACCCGCGACCTCGACGGCCTCCAGAACCACGCGACCGTCACGGTCGGGATCGACCCGATGATCCTGGCGTCCATCCGCGTGCTCGGGAACACCGCGCCCGCCAGCGCGACGGCGTGGCTCGACCGGCTGAGCGCCCTCCCGAACGACACCTTCTCACTCGGTTACGGTGACGCGGACGTCGCCGGCCAGATCCAGGCCGGTCTTCCCGCGCCGCTGCAGCCGACGGCCCTGGGCTACGCGCTCGACCCCAAGAACTTCTCGCCGACCCCGACGGCGATCGGGGAGCCGCAGACCCCGACCTCCACTCCCGCGGCGACGCCCAGCCCGACGCCGACGCCCGGCACCGGACAGACGCTCCCCACCCTCGACCGCCTGCTGGCCTGGAACTACACCCTCCGCGGCATCGCGTGGCCCGGCGACGACACCCTCCGCTCGGCCGACCTCGCGCCCCTCGCGGCGGCAGGACTCGGCACCGTCGTCGTCTCGGGCGGCAACACCAACGCCGACAAGCTCGACTCGACGCCGAACGCGCCGCAGCACAGCGGGTCGTCGACCCTCGCGGTCTCGGATCAACGGCTCTCCGAAGCGCTCCGCCAGGCCGTCTCCGCGCCCAGCGACCTCGCCTGGAACGCCGCGATGTCGAAGCTGAACGCCCAGCTCCAGCTCGTCAGCGCTGAGGGGACGACACCCCGCCACCTGCTCCTCGCGCTCGACCGCTCCTGGCCGTCGAGCGGGACCCAGCTCCAGCGCACCCTGGATGCCCTGTTCACCAGCCCGTTCGCGGCGCCGTCGACGTTCCCCGCCCTGCTGTCGTCCGCGCCCTCGTCCGAGCTCGCGCTGACCGACGCCCCGGAGTCGCAGACCCGGATCGACAGCATCCACCTGCTGCTGCAGGACGAGAAGTCGATCGACGAGTTCGCGACCATCCTCAGCGACCCGACCACGCTCACCGGGCAGACGCGGGCGCAGCTGCTCACCCTGCTCGCGGTCTCCTGGCAGAACCCGCGCAGCGACTGGACGAACGCCGTCAGCGGCAGCAGGCAGGCGACCGTCAAGACCCTCCACGCGGTCCACATCCTGCCCACCGAGAACGTGAACCTGGTGAGCGCGCAGGGGTCGATCCCGTTCACGGTCAGCAACGAGCTGAGCACGGAGGCCGTCACGGTCGTGCTCAGCGCGTCGCCGTCGAACAGCCGGCTGGAGATCGACGCGCCGACCACGAAAACCATCCCGCAGGACTCCCGGGCGACGATGCTCGTGCCGGTGAAGGCCAAGGTCGGGAACGGCCAGGTCATCCTGTCGCTGCAGCTCTACAGCCCGACGGGCGTGCCGATCGGCGACCCGAGCTCGGTCACGGTGGATGTGCACGCCGACTGGGAGGGCATCGGCGCGCTGATCTTCGGCGGCCTCCTCGTGCTGCTGTTCGGCTTCGGGATCGTGCGCAACATCCTGCGCCGCCGCGACCAGCGCCGGAAGGGCGAGGGCCGCGAGGACGAGGAGGGCGCAGCCGCCGACGGTGACGCCTCCCATGAGGCCACCGACGACGCCTCCGGCGACGCCGAGGACGCGGACACCCGCCCCACCCCGGGAGGCGCCGATGGCTAGCGTGGGCCGGGCGAGCGCGATGCTCGCGTCCGGCACCCTCGTCTCGCGCGTCCTCGGGTTCGGGAGGGCGTGGCTGCTGGTCCAGGCGATCGGGCTGTCGAGCATCGCCGCGAACGCGTACAACACCGCCACGATCGTGCCGAACAGCGTCTACGCGATCATCGCCCAGGGCATCCTCAACGCGATCCTGGTGCCGCAGATCGTGCGTGCCTCGGTCAACCCGGACGGCGGACGCGCCTACATCAACAAGCTCATCACGCTCGGGATGGTGGTGTTCGCGGGGGTTGCCGCTGTCGCCACGCTGCTCTCCCCGGTCCTGATGTCGCTCTACGGTCTCCGCGGGGCCCAGGCGGAGCTGGCGACGGCGTTCGCGTACTGGTCGCTGCCGCAGATATTCTTCCTCGGGCTGTACACGCTGCTCGGGGAGGTCCTGAACGCGCGCAAGTCGTTCGGTCCGTTCACCTGGGCGCCGGTGGTCAACAACCTCGTCGGCGTCGTCATGCTCGGCGTGTTCGTGCTCGCCTTCGGCGCCTACGCCACCGGGAACACCCACCAGGTGTGGTCGCCGGGGATGGTGGCGCTGCTCGCCGGCGGCGCGACGCTCGGCCTGGCGGCGCAGGCGCTGGTGCTCTTCCTGTTCTGGCGACGGATCGGCCTCCGTTTCCGCTTCGACTTCGGCTGGCGCGGGGTGAACCTCGGCTCGGCCGGGAAGGCGGCGGGCTGGACCTTCGCCATGCTCATCGCCACGCAGGTCGCGGGACTCGTGGAGACCAACGTCGCCAACTCGGTCGGTGAGGGGCACGCCGGCTCGTTCGCGATGACGAACGCCTGGCTCGTCTTCATGCTCCCGCACGGCATCATCGCCGTGTCGATCGTGACCGCCTTCTACACGCGGATGGCGGAGCATGCCCACCGCGGAGCCCTCGAATCCTTCCGCGACGACTTCTCCAGCGCGGCGCGGTCCATCATGTTCCTGATCGTGCTGGCGTCGGCCGTGCTGATCGTCCTCGCCTATCCCGTCGCCCGGGTGTTCACCTCGTCCTACCAGTCGATGGGCAACGTGCTCATCGCCTACCTCATCGGCCTCGTCCCGTTCTCCCTCGTGTTCATGGCCCAGCGCGCCTTCTACTCGCTCGGTGACACCCGCACGCCGTTCATGTTCACCCTCGTGCAGACCGTGGTGATCGTGGTCGGCGTGCTCGCGTGCTTCGCGGTGCCCGCGGACTTCCGCGCCGCCGCCATCGCCTTCGTGGTCTCCGGCGCGAGCGTCGTGCAGGCGGGCCTCGCGTTCGCGTTGCTGCGGCGCCGCACCGGGGGAGTGGACGGCCGGCGCATCCTGAACGGGTTGTGGCGCTTCCTCGTCGCCGGCGTCGCGTCGATGGTGGCGGGTGGCGGGTTCCTCGTCATCCTCGGGGGAGTGGACCACGGCTCCTTCCCGGTGAGCGGCCCGATCGCCGCCGTCGTCTCCTCGGCGATCGTCGGCGTGATCATGCTGGTCGTCTACCTCGGCTTCCTCGCCCTCCTGCGATCGAGCGATCTGGAGGCCGGTCTTGCGCCCGTTCTGGAGCGCGCCGCGGCCCGTTCCTCCGCTCGCAGGTGACACGGAATAGCATCCGCCTAGGATGTGTTCTACAGGGCGGTGTCTCCCGGACGGAGCACCGCAGACCATCAAGGAGTTCCTCCGTGCGGCAGATCATCATCATCGGTTCCGGCCCTGCCGGTTACACGGCGGCCATCTACGCCGCTCGCGCCAACCTCAAGCCGCTGCTGATCGCCTCCTCTGTCGAGGCCGGCGGCGAGCTGATGAACACCACGGAGGTCGAGAACTTCCCCGGCTTCCCCGACGGTGTCATGGGCCCCGACCTCATGTTCAAGATGCAGGCGCAGGCCGAGAGGTTCGGCACCGACATCGTCCTCGACGACGTCGTGTCCGTCGACCTCTCGGGCGACGTCAAGACGGTAACGCTCGGCTCCGGCGCCGTGCACGAGGCGCTCTCGGTCATCTTCGCCACGGGCTCCGCGTACCGCAAGCTCGGGCTGGAGGACGAGGAGCGCCTGTCCGGTCACGGCGTCTCCTGGTGCGCCACCTGCGACGGGTTCTTCTTCCGTGAGCGCACGATCGCCGTCGTCGGCGGCGGGGACTCGGCGATGGAGGAGGCGACCTTCCTGACCCGCTTCGCGGACAAGGTGTACGTCATCCACCGCCGCGAGTCGCTCCGCGCTTCCAAGATCATGCAGGAGCGCGCGTTCGCCAACGAGAAGATCGAGTTCATCTGGAACTCGGAGGTCGTCGGCATCAGCGGCGACGAGCAGGTGCGCGCGGTGACGCTGCGCAACCTGGAGACCGGCGAGCAGAGCGAGCTGGAGCTGCAGGGCCTGTTCATCGCGATCGGGAACGACCCGCGGGTCCACCTGGTCCACGGCCAGCTCGACCTCACTCCGGAGGGGACCATCGCGGTCGCCGGCCGGAGCTCCAAGACGAAGGTCGCGGGCGTGTTCGCCGCGGGCGACGTGATCGACCCCACCTACCGCCAGGCGGTCACCGCCGCCGCGTCGGGTACGGTCGCCGCGCTCGACGCCGAGCACTACCTCACGACCCTCCCCAAGGACCTGCTGGAGCGCGCTGCGGAGGGCGCGTCCGGCGATCTCGAACTCACGACCACCGCATAAGGAGAATCAGCAACTATGTCAGCAGCACGTTCCGTCACGGACGCCACTTTCGAGCAGGACGTCCTCAGCAGCGGAAAGACCGTCCTCGTCGACTTCTGGGCCGAGTGGTGCGGTCCGTGTCGCGCCGTCGGTCCGATCCTCGACCAGATCGCCGCCGAGCACGCGGACAAGATCGAGATCGTCAAGCTCAACGTTGACGAGAACCCGCAGACCGCGGCGAAGTACCAGATCACCTCCATCCCCGCGATGAAGGTCTACCAGGGTGGCGAGGTCGTCAAGACCGTCATCGGCGCCAAGCCGAAGCCCGCCCTCGAGGCCGACCTGGCCGCCTACCTCGCGTAGCGCGACAGCCAGGCAGCTTCCACACACTGTCAGACCCGTCCGGCGCTCATCCGCCGGGCGGGTCTTTCGTGTATCCGGGAGTCGGCTCGATTTCCAGCGGGGTGCATGCCGCCCCTAGCATGAATGAACGACACGAGAAACGGACGATTCGTGACAGAACAGGGCAGCCCTCGCCAGCAAGGCAACAATCTGGACCCGTGGTATCACCACTACGCACAGCGCACCAGCGGCCTGGCCGCCAGTGAGGTCCGAGCCCTGTTCGCCGTCGCCAGTCGCCCCGAGGTGGTCTCGCTGGCCGGCGGCATGCCGTACGTCGCGGCGCTCCCCGATGATCTGGTCGTGGGGGCGATGGACCGGGTGATGCGCGAGCAGGGTCCGGTCGCCCTCCAGTACGGGTCCGGCCAGGGTGTTCCCGCGCTCCGGGAGCAGATCCTGGAGGTCATGGCCCTCGAGGGGATCAGCGGCAGCGCCGACGACGTCATCGTGACGACGGGCTCGCAGCACGCGCTCGAACTGTTCAGCAAGCTGTTCATCGACCCGGGCGACGTGGTGCTGGCCGAAGGCCCCAGCTACGTGACGGCGATGGTCATCTTCCGCTCGTACCAGGCGGAGGTCGATCACATCCCGATGGACGAGCACGGACTCATCCCGGAGGCGCTGCGCGAGCACATCGCCCGGCTGAAGGCAGCGGGCCGGCGGGTGAAGTTCCTCTATACTGTGCCGACCTTCCACAATCCGGCCGGCGTCACCCTGTCCTGGGAGCGGCGGCTGGAGATCCTGGAGATCGCCCGCCAGAACGACATCCTGGTGCTGGAGGACAACCCCTACGGGCTGCTCTACTTCGGTGAGAAGCCTCCTGCCGCGATGCGATCGGTCGAGCGTGACGGCGTCGTCTACCTCGGCACCTTCTCGAAGACACTCGCGCCCGGATTCCGGGTCGGCTGGGCGCTCGCTCCTCACGCCATCCGGGAGAAGCTCATCCTCGCCAATGAGGCGGCCGTCCTGAGCCCGAGCTCGTTCAGCCAGCTCGTCATCTCGGAGTATCTGCGCGACGCCGATTGGCGCGGTCAGATCGACACGTTCCGCGGGGTGTACCGGGAGCGCAAGGAGGCCATGATCGCCGCGCTGGAGGAGTACCTCCCCGAGCTGTCCTGGACCAACCCGAACGGCGGCTTCTACGTGTGGCTCACGCTGCCCTCGCACCTCGACTCCAAGGCGATGCTGCCGCGCGCCGTGACCGAGCTCGTCGCATACACGCCCGGCACCGCGTTCTACGGGGACGGGTCGGGCGCGCAGAACATCCGCCTTTCGTTCTGCTATCCCACGCCGGAGAGCATCAAGGTCGGAGTCCGCCGGCTCGCCAACGTCATCAACGGCGAGCAGGACCTCCTGGACACCTTCGCCGGCACCGGACCCCTCACCGCATCCCGCGCCAGCCGCACCAGCCCGAACCCGCCGACGGATCTGCGCTGACCCAGTGCGTCCATTGCCGAAGAAAGAGCAGATCATGGCCGAAAAAGAAGCACTCGACATCGTCGTTCTCGCCGGCGGCATCTCGCACGAGCGCGACATCTCGCTGCGCAGCGGACGCCGTGTCGCCGACGGCCTCCAGGCGTTCGGACACCACGTGACTGTGCGCGAGCCGGACGGCGCGCTGCTCGGTTATCTCAGCGAAAGCCGCCCGGACGTCGTCTGGCCGGCCCTGCACGGATCGAGCGGTGAGGACGGCGCCCTCCGCGCGCTGCTGGAACTGGCCGGCGTTCCGTTCGTCGGGTCGACCACGGACGCCGCCCGGCTCGCCTGGTCGAAGCCGGCCGCCAAGACCGTCGTGTCCCGTGCCGGCGTCGCCACCCCGGCGTCGGTGACGCTTCCGAAGGAGACGTTCCGGGAACTCGGCGCCAACAGCGTGCTGGCGACGGTGCTCGGCGCGTTCGACGTCCCGCTCGTGGTCAAGCCGGCCCACGGCGGCTCAGCGCAGGGTGTCACCATCGTCACGGCGGCCGAGGAGCTCCCGCGAGCGATGGTCGACGCGTACACGTATGCCGACGTCGCGCTGATCGAGCGGAAGGTCGCCGGCGTGGAGGTCTCCGTCGCCGTGCTCGACACGGGAGACGGCCCGATCGCGCTTCCGCCAGTTGAGATCGAGCCGATCGAGGGCACGTATACGTTCGATGCGCGGTACAACGCGGGGGAGACCCGGTTCTATGTGCCGGCGCGGCTGGACGAGTCGACCACCGAGGCGGTCTCGGCCGCGGCGACCGCAGCGCATTCCGCGCTCGGCCTCCGGCACCTGTCCCGCGTCGACCTGATCGTCGACGCGGCGGGCGTCCCGTGGTTCCTGGAGGCGAATGTGCTGCCGGGTCTCACGGAGACCTCGATCATGCCCCAGGCGATCGCGGCGTCCGGTCGCGACCTCGGCGACGTCTACGCGACGCTCGCGGCAGCAGCGATCGCGGACGCCGGGGAGTAGCTGCCGGGGGGTTTCACGTGAAACGGGAGGCTGATTCAGCCTTGTTTCACGTGAAACGGACCGGCGAACTGTAGGTCGGCTGGCCGATCTCGTCCAGGATCCGGTTCAGGTCCTGAATCGTGGCGAAATCGACCACGATCTGGCCTTTTCGTGCGCCCAGGCTGATCTTGACGCGGGTGTTCAGCCGATCGCCGAGACGCTCGGCGACCTCATCCAGGTGTCCGCGGTGCTTGCCAGGGGAGGCCTTCGTTCGGACCGGCTTCGGCGACCTGCTTGCCGCCGCCTCCGCCGCACGCACCGAGAGGTCCTCGTTCACGATCTTGTCTGCCAGTCGCACCATCGCGTCCTCGTCGTCGCCGACCGAGAGAATCGCGCGAGCGTGGCCCGCGCTGAGAACGCCGGCCGCCACGCGCGACTGCACCGGCGCCGGGAGCTTCAGCAGGCGGATCGTGTTGGTGATCTGCGGACGCGAACGCCCGATCCGCGTCGCGAGCTGCTCCTGCGTGATCCCGAAGTCCGCGAGGAGCTGCTGGTAGGCCGACGCCTCTTCGAGCGGGTTGAGCTGCGACCGGTGAAGGTTCTCCAAGAGGGCATCCCGCAGCATGTCCTCGTCCGCCGTGTCCTTGATGACCGCCGGGATGCTGTCGAGCCCGAGTTCCTTGGTCGCTCGCAGCCGGCGCTCGCCCATGATGAGCTCGTACTTATCCACCTGCCCGGCGACCGGACGGACGACCACCGGCTGGAGGACACCCACCTCGCGGATGCTCGCCACGAGCTCGTCCAGCGCCTCGCGGTCGAACTCGACGCGCGGCTGTACTGCATTGGGGACGATGTCTGCGGGGGAGAGGTTCGCGAGCCGAGCTCCAGGCACCGCGACGAGCTCCTCGGTCATGACCGCGGACGCCTCCGGGAAGAAGACATCCACCGGACGCGACGCCTGATCGCTCGTGGGGATGAGTGCGCCGATTCCGCGGCCCAGACCAGTGCGCTTCGCTGCCATTAGCGGGGTACTCCTCTTCGTGCGATTTCAGCGGCCGCCTCGAGGTACGAGAGCGAGCCGGACGAGTTCGCGTCATAGCTGATGACGCTCTGCCCGTAGCTCGGTGCCTCCGAAATCCGCACGGAACGCGGAATGATCGTGTCGAGCACCTCGTCGGGGAAGTGTTGCCGGACATCATCCGCCACCTGGTGGGCGAGGTTGGTCCGCGAGTCGTACATGGTCAGCAGGATCGTCGACACCCGCAGCTTCGGATTGAGGTGCCGCTCGATGAGCTGAATGTTCTTCAGCAGCTGGCTCAGGCCCTCAAGCGCGTAGTACTCGCACTGAATCGGGATGAGGACTTCGGTGGCAGCGACGAAGGCGTTGATGGTGAGCAACCCGAGCGAGGGTGGGCAGTCGATCAGGACGTAGTCGATGTCGAACTCGTCCAGGAAACGCGCGAGTGCACGCGAAAGACGCTGTTCACGGGCGACCATCGAGACGAGCTCGATCTCGGCGCCCGCGAGGTCGATGGTGGCGGGAATCACGAACAGCCCGTCGAACTCCGGACTCTTCTGGATGACCTCCTCGAGCTCCTTGTCGTTGACGATCACGTCGTAAACACTCGGCGTGCCCTCCCGGTGCTCCACGCTCAGCGCGGTGGAGGCGTTTCCCTGGGGATCGAGGTCGATCGCGAGCACCCGCGCGCCGGACTTCGCCAGCGCGGCCGCGAGATTCACGACCGTGGTCGTCTTACCAACGCCACCCTTCTGGTTGGAAATCGTGAAAATCCGAGTTCGTGACGGCAACGGCAGCGTCGTTGAAGCGATGGCTTGTCTCCTCCTGGCCAGATCCTGCATCTCCCGCGCAAGTGGCGTCGACGCATCGAAGGTGATCTCACCCACCTCAACGGGAGCATCCTGGTCGGGCTGTTTCACGTGAAACCTCGTTGCTTGGTACGGTGTACGGCCTCGCCGCGGGGGAGTTGCTGGAACGCGGTGCGAACCACTCGTCAACTCTAGCTTGACTGTCCGGCGACACCCTTCAGCATCGCGGAAGCTGTGGAGAACGCAGTTATCCTCAGCGGACCCGCGCCCGAATGACCCGGGTGACGTCTTCCAGGACACCCTCGCCCAGCGTCAGGACTTCAACGTCATGGACGCGATACTTCCGCATCTCCTTCGAGGCCGCTTCGACCTCCGCGGGCGCGCCGGCGCCCTTCATCAACACCAGCTCGCCGCCGTCGCGCAGCAGGGGAGCGGTCAACGGAATGAGCTTGCGGAACGCGCTCACTGCACGCGCGGTGACCTGGTCCAACGGCTCAGCAAGCCGAGCATCCTCGGCCCGATCGCGCACGACGATCACGTTATCCAGTCCGAGCTCGGCCACCTGCTCATTCAGCCAGGCGACGCGGCGCTCCATCGGCTCGATGAGGACGAATTCCACATCAGGGCGGGCGATCGCAAGCACGAGTCCAGGCAGACCGGCGCCGCTCCCGACATCCCCGACGCGCCCCGGCTTGAGCAGCGGCGCGACGATGGCGCAGTTCAGGATGTGACGCGACCAGATGCGGGGGAGTTCGAGGGGTCCGATCAACCCACGCTCTTCACCCTGGGCAACCAGATTGGCCGTAAATGCGCGCGCGACGTCGGTCCGCTCACCGAACAGTGTCCCAGCGACCGCAGGTTCGGTCTCGACGGAATCAGTCACCGTTTCACGTGAAACTACGCGGCGGTGATGACCGTGTGGCGGTCACGACCCTCGCCGCGGGAGTTGGACACGTAGCCTCGCTCGGACACGATGTCGTGCACGAGCTTGCGCTCGTACGAGGACATCGCGGGAAGCGACGCCTCGGCCGAACCTTCCTCCAGTCGGGCGATCGCCCGGTCCACCAGCGTGGCGAGCTCCGCCTGGCGCGCGTCGCGCGAACCGGCGATGTCGAGGATCAGGCGCGAGAATCCACCCGTCTGGTTCTGAACCGCGAGGCGGGTCAGCTCCTGCAGCGCCGCGACCGTGTCCGGCTTCGACAGCAGGCGGAGGTTGGTGCCCTCTTCAGCGTTCACGGAGATGTACGCACGGCCGTTGCGGGTGTCGATGTCGATGTCGCCATCGATGTCCGCGATGTCCAGCAGCTCCTCGATGTAGTCCGCGGCGATGTCGCCCTCACGGTCGAGGTCGGCGGCGGGCGCCGACTCGGCGTCGCCATCCACGTCTGCGGTGATGGGGGAGTGGACGGCTTCCTCCTCGGAAGGCGTGAACTCGGTCTGCACGTCGGTCATATCCCTACTTCTTTCCGGCCTGCTTCTTCGCGCGGTTCTTGTTCACCGGCTGCACGCGCTGCGTGGTCACCGGCTTCTGCGGCACTTCGTCCACCTGGAGGACGACGGCGCCGTCCTGCACCAGCTTGCCCTTGCGGGCCAGGCGGGCCTCGCGGGCCTTGGCCGCGTCGGATCCCGGCGTCGGCATGTTGCGGATGACCAGGAACTGCTGGCCCATCGTCCACAGGTTGGAGGTCAGCCAGTAGAACATGACGCCGAGCGGGAACGCGAAGCCCGAGAACAGGAACACGAAGGGGAGCAGGTAGAGCAGAATGCGCTGCTGCTTGAACTGCGGGCTCGCCTTGGTCTCCGGCGACATGTTCTTGGAGACGATCTGGAGCTGGGTGAGGAACTGCGATCCGGTCATCAGCACGACCATCGTCGCGGCGATCACCATGACGGCCACCTGCTGCGGGTGGGCGTTCAGCGCGCCCTGGAAACTCTGGTGGAGCGGAGCGACGCCGAACAGCGTCGCGTTGCCGAACTGCTGAGCGAGGGTCGCATTCAGCGGGCCGACGCCGGCCTTGCCGCTCTGGGCGCCGTTCAGCACCTGGAACAGGGCGAAGAACACCGGCATCTGCAGCAGCAGTGGGAGGCACGAGCTCAGGGGGTTGGTGCCCGTCTTCTTGTAGAGCTCCATCGTCTCGCGCGACATCGCCTCGCGGGAGAACTGGTCCTTCTTGCCCTTGTACTTGTCCTGGATCTTCTTGAGCTGCGGCGCGATCTCCAGCATGCGGCGCTGGTTCTTGATCTGCCGGACGAAGATCGGGATGAGGGCTGCGCGCACGACGACCGTCAGGCCGACGATCGACAGCACCCAGGTGATACCCGCCGCCGGGTCCATTCCGATGTTGCTGAACACCCAGTGCCAGGCGACGAGGATGAGCTCCACGACCCATTTGATGGGCCAGAGGATGGTACCGATGATGTCCATGTCTGGGTGCTAGGCCTTTCCCTGGCTGGTGGCGACGACGAATCCGAACGGAGTGACCCGGTAGCGGCGCTTCTTCTTGAGGGGGACGTCATCGACCCCTCCGGCTGCCCACGGGTGGCAGCGCGCGATGCGGCGGACGCCGAGCGCGCTCCCGATGATCACTCCATGCTCCTGAATCGCCTGCAGAGCATAAGCGGAGCACGAGGGGTAGTACCGGCAGACATCGCCATACAGCGGGGAGATCACCGCTCGGTACGCCCGGAGCACCAGCACGGCAGCATTCCTCGGAGCGAGGAGCACAGCTGCGATCGCGGTGTTCATGGACGGACGTTGCCTTCGCTGGTGTCTCGTGGACGGTTGTCGCGCGGACTGGTGGTGTGACGGCTGAGGAAACGGTCGGTGGCCCGCGAAACCTCACCGTGCAGATTAGCCCAGGTCAGTTGGGCGGACGCTGGCAATGCCCGGATCACCACGTCGATGCCGGCGCCGTCGGCGGCCGCCGGGGACAGGTGGGGGAGCAGGTCGTACGCGGCGGCCTTCAGGCGACGGCGGACGCGGTTGCGGACGACCGCGTTCCCGACCGCCTTGCTCACGATGAAACCGAATCGCACCACGTCGGAGTCGCGGTTGAACCGGACGTACGCGATCGTGCTCGCTCCGTTGAAGCGAGCACCTCGTCGCACGGTCGCCCGGTACTCCGCGCCCCGCGTGATGCGATGGTTCTTCGCGAGCACGCGCCGCGACCTACGCCGGAAGGGGCTCTGACCCGGAAGGGGTCAGGCCGAGAGCTTCTCGCGGCCCTTGGAGCGGCGCGCCGACAGGATGGCGCGGCCGGCACGCGTGCGCATGCGGAGGCGGAAGCCGTGGGTCTTCGCGCGCTTGCGGTTGTTCGGCTGGAACGTTCTCTTGCTCATATCAATCTCCGTGGTGGTCTCTTCACAGGCCGGTGCTGAAAGGAATTCGGCCAGCACGGGGAGGCCAGGAAAGTTTCTGGGCAGCCGAAACGGCTGAAGTCAACTTATTAAAACTACGTCCTGAGGCCGACCGAGGTCAAACCGATCGCCCCGAAACCCTTGATTATGCACGGGATTAGCAGGAAGCGCGTGATCGACGCGCCGGAGTATTCCGGGAACCGAATTTGATCCACACCTGTGGACAAGTTAGCGTGAACTCCAAAGTTATCCCCAGGCCATCCCAAAATCGGCCGGAGATCGCTACGGTATTGCACACACAGCGGTGGATAACTCTGTGAATACCCCACGGCGGCATCCTTGCCGCCAGCCCAGCGCGAGTCACACGGGGGACGACTCGTCTCGCGCCGGGCCGACGGCATCCACGAAATTCGAAGACGGGGAACGATGGCAGGCGGCGAAGAGTCCATTTCTGCGGCATGGCAGAACGTGCTCGACAATCTCGAGACGGACGACCGCATCACCCCGCAGTTGCACGGCTTCCTCAGCCTGGTCGAGCCCAAGGGCATCATGGCCGGCACGTTCTACCTCGAAGTGCCCAACGAGTTCACGCGCGGGATGATCGAGCAGCGCAGCCGCGTCCCCCTCCTCAACGCGATCGGCGCGCTCGACCAGGCGCTCGAAGTCAACACCTTCGCGATCGTGGTGAACCCCGAGATCCAGCAGGAGTCGATGGCCGGCCCGTCCGAGCCGGAACCCGCCCCCTATCTGGACGCCGTCGCGCCGATGGTGGCGCCGCCGACCGAGATCACCGCGCCCCCGCGCAACGGCGACACCCGCCTCAACTCCAAGTACAGCTTCGACAACTTCGTCATCGGCCAGTCCAACCGGTTCGCGCACGCGGCCGCGGTCGCCGTCGCGGAGGCGCCGGCCAAGGCGTACAACCCGCTCTTCATCTACGGCGACTCGGGTCTGGGCAAGACCCACCTCCTGCACGCCATCGGTCACTACGCGATGAGCCTGTACCCGGGAATCCGCGTCCGGTACGTGTCGAGCGAGGAGTTCACGAACGACTTCATCAACTCGATCGCGAACAACCGGGGCTCGTCCTTCCAGGCGCGCTACCGCAACATCGACATCCTGCTGATCGACGACATCCAGTTCCTCCAGCGGGCGGTCGAGACGCAGGAGGCGTTCTTCCACACGTTCAACACCCTCCACGACCACAACAAGCAGGTGGTCATCACCAGCGACCTCCCGCCGAAGCACCTGACCGGCTTCGAGGACCGGATGCGGTCGCGCTTCGAGTGGGGTCTGATCACCGACGTCCAGGTCCCCGACCTGGAGACCCGCATCGCGATCCTCCGTAAGAAGGCGCAGAGCGAGAAGATCCTCGTCCCCGACGACATCCTGGAGTTCATGGCGTCGAAGGTGTCGAGCAACATCCGCGAGCTGGAGGGGACGCTCATCCGTGTCACCGCGTTCGCGAGCCTGAACCGCACGCCGGTCGACATGCCGCTGGTGCAGACGGTGCTGAAGGACCTGATCACTCTCGACGACGACAACGTGATCGCGCCGACCGACATCATCACCAACACCGCGGAGTACTTCAAGCTCAGCGTCGACGACCTTTACGGGTCGAGCCGCTCGCAGGCCGTGGCGACCGCCCGCCAGATCGCGATGTACCTCTGCCGGGAGCTGACGAACCTCTCGCTGCCGAAGATCGGGCAGCTCTTCGGGGGCCGCGACCACACGACCGTGATGTACGCGAACAAGAAGATCAGCGAGCTCATGAAGGAGCGGCGCTCGATCTACAACCAGGTGACCGAGCTCACCAGCCGGATCAAGCAGAACCACCGCTACGGCAAGTAAGCCGGCCGACGGCCTCGACTGCACGCCACGCCGCGGCCGTCGAGAAAGTTATCCACAGATCGATCCCCAGAGTGGGGAGAGTTCGTTATTAACACCTGGGGATAACTTGTGGAGAAGTTCCGGAAAGTCGCTCGATTAATGGGGACTACGGCTGCGGGGCTGTGAAAAGCCGTGTATCGGGCTCGCGCTCGACATCCTTGTCAACAGTGGGATTCCACCGGTCATCAACAAGTCACGAGGGTGTAGTTCCCGCTGATTGCAAGGTATCCACCGAGTTATCCACAGTTTCCACAGCGGTTAACACCATTAATGATTAATCCTTCTCAGTTAAGGCCGGCCGACAACCTCAAGCGCTGGCTCGAATGACAACTTCTCCGCCGAAGGCCAAGCGCTAGGATCGGTGACGTTCGTATCCGAGCGCCGACCAGGGGAGACTTCGTGAAGTTCCAAGCCAATCGGGATGTCTTCAGTGAGGCCGTCTCCTTCGCCGTGAAGCTTCTTCCGCAGAGGACCACCCTCCCCATCCTGAGCGGCGTACTGATCGAGACCACGGACACAGGACTGCAGCTCTCGTCGTTCGACTACGAGGTCTCGGCACAGACCGAGATCGCGGCCGAGGTCGAGGAGCCGGGGCGCGTGCTCGTCTCCGGGCGCCTCCTGGCGGAGATCGCCGCCAAGCTCCCGAACGCGCCCGTGCAGTTCTCGACCGAGGAGTCGAAGATCGTGGTCCGCGCCGGATCGGCGAACTTCACACTGCTGTCCATGCCGGTGGAGGAATACCCGAGCATCCCGCAGGTCGGCGGGGAGGCCGGACTCGTGCCCGCAGAGGAATTCGCCGAGGCCGTCGCCCAGGTCGGCGTCGCCGCGTCGCGCGACGATGTCACTCCGGTGATCACCGGCGTGCAGCTCGAGGTCGGAAACAACACGCTCGGCCTGGTCGCGACCGACCGCTATCGCGTCGCCGTCCGCGAGATCGACTGGGACAACGGCACCACCTCCGGCGAGGCCCAGACTGCGCTCGTCCCCGCCCGCACCCTGACGGAGATCGGCAAGACGTTCGGCCACTCCGGGACGGTGTCCATCTCGATCACCAACCGCGACGACCGCGAGCTCATCGCGTTCACGGCCGACAAGAAGACCGTGACGTCGCTGCTGATCAAGGGCAACTTCCCACCGGTCCGCCGGCTCTTCCCCGAGCAGGTCGACAATTACGCGGTGATGAACACCGCCGAGCTCATCGAGGCGACGCGCCGCGTCTCCCTCGTCCTGGAGCGCGAGGCCGCGCTCCGCTACACCTTCACCGCCGACGGGCTGACGCTGGAAGCGATCGGCTCGGAGCAGGCGCAAGCATCCGAGAGCATCGACGCTCTCCTCACTGGCCAGGAGACGGTGGTTTCATTGAAGCCGCAGTTCCTGCTCGATGGTCTCGGTGCCGTGCACTCGGAATTCGTGCGCATCTCCTTCACCAAGACCGAGAACCCCAACAAGCCGGGTCCGGTGCTCATCACGAGTCAGACCTCGAAGGATCAGTCCGGTTCGGACTCCTACAAGTACCTGCTGCAGCCCAACCTGCTGCTCCGCTAGGACCCGGTCCCGCTCCACGAGAGAAGAAGGACAATCATGCACATCGGCCTCATCGGTCTCGGACGCATGGGCAACAACATGCGCGCTCGCCTGGAGAAGAAGGGCATCGAGGTCACCGGCTACGACACCAATCCCGACGTGTCGGATGTGGCCACCCTCGCCGACCTCGTCGCGGCGCTCCCTGCTCCGCGCACCGTCTGGGTGATGGTGCCGGCCGGCGAGATCACCGACTCGGTGATCACCGACCTGGAGCCGCTGCTGGAGAAGGGCGATCTCGTCATCGACGGCGGAAACTCGAAGTTCACCGAGGACTTCAAGCACGCCGAGCAGCTCGCGCCGAAGGGCGTCGACTTCATGGACGCCGGCGTCTCCGGCGGCATCTGGGGTCTCGACAACGGCTACGGCCTGATGGTCGGCGGCTCGAAGGAGCAGGTCGAGCGGGTCATGCCCGTCTTCGACGCACTGCGTCCGGAGGGTCCGCGCGACGAAGGCTTCGTCCACGTCGGCGAGGTGGGCGCCGGCCACTACGCGAAGATGGTGCACAACGGCATCGAGTACGCGCTGATGCAGGCCTACGCCGAGGGCTATGAGCTCCTGGACACCCGCAAGGACATCATCAAGGACGTCACGGGCACGTTCAAGGCGTGGCAGCGCGGCACGGTCGTGCGCTCCTGGCTGCTCGACCTCCTGGTGCGCGCGCTGGAGCAGGACCCGGAGTTCGAGCACATCGAAGGCTTCGTGCAGGACTCGGGCGAGGGCCGCTGGACGGTCGAGGAGGCGCTGAACAACGCCGTCCCCGTCCCCACGATCAGCGCCTCGATCTTCGCGCGCTTCGTCTCGCGCCAGAAGGACTCGCCCGCGATGAAGGCGGTCGCCGCCCTCCGCAACCAGTTCGGCGGCCACGCCGTGAAGGCCGTGGACTAACCCTCATTGAGAGTTACGCACCTTTCCCTGACTGATTTCCGCAACTATCGCACCGCGGAGGTCCCGTTCGCGGCCGGCGCCAATCTGTTCGTCGGCCGCAACGGTCAGGGCAAGACCAACCTCGTCGAATCGCTCGGCTACCTGAGCACCCTCGGGTCGCATCGGGTGTCGAGCGATCAGGCGATGATCCGCAAGGACGCCGACTCGGCGATCGTCCGGGCGCGCATCGAGCACGACGGCCGCGAGCTCCTCGTGGAGGTGCAGCTCAACCGCTCCTCGCCGAATCGCGCGCAGGTGAACCGCGGCGCGATCAAGCCGCGCGAGCTGCCGCGGTACTTCTCCAGCGTGCTGTTCGCTCCGGAGGACCTGGCGCTGGTCCGCGGTGAGCCCGGCATCCGGCGCCGGTTCCTCGATCAGCTCCTGATCCAGCGGAGCCCGCGGTTCTCTGCGGTCATCGCCGATTACGAGCGGGTGCTCAAGCAGCGGAACACCCTGCTGAAGTCGGCCCGCGCCTCCCGCGTGAAGCCCGACCAGCTCGGGACCCTCGACATCTGGGACGAGCGGCTGGTCGCCCTCGGCACGGAACTGGTGGATGCGCGGCTCGACCTGGTCGCCCGGCTCAGCGATCCGCTCGTGGCGGCGTACCGGTCGGTCGCCGGCGACGACCACCATCCGCGGCTCATCCCGCAGCTCACGATCCGCGGCGCGCACGTGGACGATGACGACGACGATGCCGATACGACGGTAACCAGCTCAGCCGGTGACACGGCGGACGTGTTCCGCGGCGCCCTGGCTGCGGTGCGCGCGAAGGAGCTGGAGCGTGGCCTCACCCTGGTCGGCCCCCACCGCGACGACGTGCTGTTCGAGCTCAACGGACTGCCGGCCAAGGGCTACGCCAGTCACGGGGAGTCTTGGTCGTTCGCACTGGCGCTGAAGCTGGCCTCCGCCGAGCTGCTCCGCCGGGAGTCCGCGACCGGCGACCCCGTGCTGATCCTCGACGACGTCTTCGCCGAGCTGGACCAGGCCCGCAGGCGCATGCTCGCAACCGCCGTAGTCGGTTACGAACAGGTGCTCATCACGGCTGCCGTCTACGACGACGTCCCGGAGACCCTCACCGCCCACACCGTGCGGATCGAGGCCGGGACTATCGTGGGATCGTGAGCGAGGCGTCGGCCGTCTACCTGCGGATGAAGGAGCTCTTCACGGGCACCCCCTCCCGCAGTCGCCGCACGAAACGCGGCGCGGAGGACCCGTCGGCGTCCAAGCCGTTCGGGGCCGGCCGCGACCCGCGCGGGCTCGGGGACGTGGTCGACGCCCTCGCGCAGCAGCTCGGCTGGACGGCACCGCTCGCGAAGTCGGACCTCCTGGAGGGGTGGGAGCAGCTCGCCGGCGAGGAGACCGCCAAGCACGCGGTTCCCGACCAGATCGCAGACGGTGTGCTGGTCGTGCGATGCGAGTCGACGGCCTGGGCGACACAGCTGCGGATGATGCGTTCGGAGCTGCTGGTGCGCATCGGCGAGCGGTTCCCGGACGCGGACATCCAGTCGATCCGTTTTCAAGGCCCGGACGCCCCCTCCTGGAAACGCGGTCCCAGGTCGATTCCAGGGCGCGGTCCGCGCGATACTTACGGCTGACTGCACAAAAGAGGTCGCCCATTCGAAGAAAACGCGTCAGAGGGGCGATTTCGGGCAATCCGGCTCCCTGCCCTTGGTAGAATGGAGAGTCACTGTCAGGTGCGGTCAGGAGCCAAATTTCATATGACGATGGAACCGAACAGGGCCGAGGCGGAACACGACTACGGCGCGAATGAGATCCAGATCCTCGAAGGTCTCGAAGCCGTCCGCAAACGACCCGGAATGTACATCGGCTCCACCGGTCCCCGCGGCCTCCACCACCTGGTGTACGAGATCGTGGACAACTCCGTCGACGAGGCGCTCGCCGGTCATGCCGACAACATCGAGGTGACGATCCTCCCCGACGGCGCGGTGCGCGTGGATGACAACGGCCGCGGCATCCCGGTGGACGAGCACCCGACCGAGAAGAAGTCCACGGTGGAGGTCGTCCTCACGATCCTGCACGCCGGCGGAAAGTTCGGCGGCGGCGGTTACGCGGTCTCCGGCGGCCTCCACGGCGTGGGCAGCTCCGTCGTGAACGCGCTCTCCTCGCGTCTCGACGTCGAGGTCCACCGTCAGGGGCACGTCTGGCGGCAGAGCTACCGCAACGGCGTCCCTCAGGCTCCGCTCGAGAAGGGCGAGGCGTCCGACCGCACCGGGACGATCATCACGTTCTGGCCGAGCGCCGACACGTTCGAGACGATCGTGTTCGACTACGACACGCTACGGACGCGCTTCCAGCAGATGGCCTTCCTCAACAAGGGCCTGCGCATCGCGATCACCGACGAGCGCGCACCCGAGGTCGAGCCCGTCGAGGGCGAGGTCGAGGAGGATGCCACGGTGTTCGCCGCTCGCTCGGAGGTCTTCCTCTACGAGCGCGGCCTGACCGACTACGTGCACTACCTCAACTCCGCCAAGAAGGCCGACGTGGTCCACGACGAGATCATCTCGTTCGAGTCGGAGGACACCGATCGCAAGATCGCGCTCGAAGTCGCGATGCAGTGGACCACGAGCTACAACGAGTCCGTCTTCACCTACGCGAACACGATCAACACGCATGAGGGCGGCACGCACGAGGAGGGGTTCCGCGCTGCGCTGACCACGCTGGTCAACCGCTACGCGCGCGAGAAGAACATCCTCAAGGAGAAGGACGACAACCTCTCGGGCGAGGACGTGCGCGAGGGCCTCACCGCCGTCATCTCGGTCAAGCTGTCCGAGCCGCAGTTCGAGGGCCAGACCAAGACCAAGCTCGGCAACACCGAGGCCAAGGCGTTCGTGCAGAAGGTCGTCGGCGACCAGCTCGGCGACTGGTTCGACCGCAACCCGAACCAGGCCAAGGAGATCATCCGCAAGGCGCTCCAGGCCGCGACCGCGCGCCTCGCCGCCCGCAAGGCGCGCGAGACCGCGCGCCGCAAGGGCCTGCTGGAGAGCGGCGGGATGCCGGGCAAGCTCAAGGACTGCGCGTCCAAGGACCCGACGCTGTCGGAGATCTTCATCGTCGAGGGCGACTCGGCAGGCGGCTCGGCCGTCCAGGGCCGCAACCCGGAGACCCAGGCGATCCTCCCGCTGCGCGGCAAGATCCTCAACGTCGAGAAGGCCCGGCTCGACCGCGCCCTCGCGAACAACGAGGTCCAGGCCATGATCACGGCGTTCGGCGCCGGCATCGGCGAGGACTTCAACCCGGAGAAGGCGCGCTATCACAAGATCGTGCTGATGGCCGACGCCGATGTGGACGGCCAGCACATCACGACCCTGCTGCTGACCCTGCTGTTCCGTTATATGCGTCCGCTCATCGAGCTCGGCTACGTGTACCTCGCGCAGCCGCCGCTCTACCGGCTCAAGTGGTCGAACGCCGACCACGAGTACGTCTACTCCGACCGCGAGCGCGACGCGTTCCTCGCGGAGGGCCTCGCCGCCGGCAAACGCATCCCGAAGGACAACGGCGTGCAGCGCTACAAGGGTCTGGGTGAGATGGACTACAAGGAGCTGTGGGAGACCACGATGAACCCGGAGACGCGCACGCTGCTCCAGGTGACGCTCGACGACGCGGCCGCCGCCGACGAGATCTTCGCCACCCTGATGGGCGAGGACGTCGAGTCGCGCCGTTCGTTCATCCAGAAGAACGCCAAGGACGTGCGGTTCCTCGACATCTGAGGACCTGCGACGACGAGACCACACGGTCTGAGAAGAGAGCACTGTGACGGACGAGACCCCCACCGGCGAGAGCTTCGGCATCCACGGCAAGATCGACCAGGTCGACCTGCAGTCGGAGATGCAGCGGTCGTACCTCGACTACGCGATGAGCGTCATCGTCGGGCGCGCGCTGCCCGAGGTGCGCGACGGCCTGAAGCCGGTCCACCGGCGCGTGATCTACGCGATGTTCGACGGCGGCTACCGGCCGGACAAGGCGTTCTCGAAGTGCGCCCGCGTCGTCGGCGACGTGATGGGGCAGTTCCATCCGCACGGTGACTCCGCCATCTACGACGCGCTCGTGCGCCTCGTGCAGCCGTGGAGCCTCCGCTACCCGCTCGCGCTCGGCCAGGGCAACTTCGGCTCCCCGGGCAACGACGGCGCCGCGGCCCCGCGGTACACCGAGACCAAGATGGCCCCGCTGGCGCTGGAGATGGTCAGGGACATCGACGAGGAGACCGTCGACTTCCAGGACAACTACGACGGCCGCACCCAGGAGCCGGCCGTCCTCCCGAGCCGCTTCCCGAACCTGCTGGTCAACGGCTCGGTCGGCATCGCGGTCGGCATGGCCACGAACATCCCGCCGCACAACCTCCGGGAGGTCGCCGACGGTGCCCTCTGGCACCTGGCCAACCCGGAGGCCTCGCGCGAGGAGCTGCTGGAAGAGCTGATCAAGCGGATCAAGGGCCCGGACTTCCCGACCGGCGCGCAGATCCTCGGCGTCAAGGGCATCCAGGACACCTACCGCACCGGCCGCGGCTCGATCACGATGCGCGCCGTCGTGAGCATCGAGGAGCTCCAGGGCCGCGTGTGCCTGGTTGTCACCGAGCTGCCGTACCAGGTGAACCCGGACAACCTGGCGATCAAGATCGCGGAGCTGGTCAAGGACGGCCGCGTCGGCGGCATCGCCGACATCCGCGACGAGACCTCGGGCCGCACCGGTCAGCGCCTCGTGATCGTCCTCAAGCGCGACGCGGTCGCGAAGGTCGTGCTGAACAACCTCTACAAGCACACCCAGCTGCAGGAGAACTTCGGCGCCAACATGCTGGCGATCGTGGACAACGTGCCGCGCACGCTCGCCCTAGACGGCTTCATCACCGCGTGGGTCGAGCACCAGATCGACGTCATCGTGCGCCGCACCCGTTTCCGCCTCCGTAAGAAAGAGGAGCGGGCCCACATCCTGCGCGGCTACCTCAAGGCGCTCGACGCGCTGGACGAGGTCATCGCGCTCATCCGCCGGTCCGCGACCGTGGAGGACGCGCGTGACGGCCTGAAGAGCCTGCTCGACGTGGACGACGTCCAGGCCGACGCGATCCTCGCGATGCAGCTGCGCCGCCTCGCCGCCCTGGAGCGCCAGAAGATCATCGAGGAGCACGACCAGATCGAGCTGGAGATCCTCGACCTCAAGGCGATCCTCGAAGACCCGACCCGTCAGCGCACGATCGTGAGCGAGGAGCTCACCGAGATCGTGGACCGCTTCGGCGACGACCGCCGCACCGAGATCATGTTCGGCTTCGACGGCGACATGAGCGTCGAGGACCTCATCCCCGAAGAGGAGATGGTGGTCACGGTCACCCGCGGCGGCTACATCAAGCGCACGCGCAGTGACAACTACCGCAGCCAGCACCGCGGCGGCAAGGGCGTCAAGGGCGCCCAGCTCCGCGGCGAGGACGTGGTCGACCACTTCTTCGTGACGACGACGCACCACTGGCTCCTCTTCTTCACGAACAAGGGCCGCGTCTACCGCGCCAAGGCGTACGAGGTGCAGGAGGCCGGCCGCGACGCGAAGGGCCAGCACGTCGCGAACCTGCTCGCCATGCAGCCGGACGAGGAGATCGCGGAGATCCTGGACATCCGCGACTACAAGGCCGCGCAGTACCTGGTGCTCGCCACCCGCGACGGCCTCATCAAGAAGACCGCGCTGGAGGAGTACGACACCAACCGCTCCGGCGGCATCATCGCGATCAAGCTCCGCGAGGACGACGAGCTCGTCTCGGCGCTGCTGGTCGAGGAGGACTCCGACCTCCTGCTCGTCTCCCGCAAGGGCATGTCGATCCGATTCACAGCAACCGACGAGGCGCTGCGGCCGATGGGCCGCTCCACCTCCGGCGTGATCGGGATGCACTTCCGCGGCGACGACAGTCTGCTCGATGCGGCCGTCGTCTCCGACGAGGGCTACGTCTTCGTCGTGACCGAGGGAGGCTATGCCAAGCGCACCTCGGCCGACCAGTACCGCCTCCAGAACCGCGGCGGACTGGGCATCAAGGTCGCCAAACTGAGCGACGACCGAGGGGATCTGGTGGGTTCTCTCATCGTCGACGAGGACGACGAGGTCCTGGTGGTTCTTGCCAGCGGCAAGGTGGTACGCTCTGCCGTGGCCGAGGTACCCGCCAAGGGCCGAGACACTATGGGTGTCGTTTTTGCACGATTCGCCGAGACGGACAAGATCATCGCTCTGGCGAAGAACACCGAGCGCAACCTGGATTCCCAGGAAGCCGATGCAGAATCGGTAGCCGACGATGAAACCGGTCGTGCCGGGAAGGATGAAGCCGTAGATGAGCAGTAGCGTCGCCGAGAAACTCGCGAGGAAGTCGACACGACGACCCACGTCCGCCAAGCAGGTGCGACTGAAGCTCGTCTACATCGACTTCTGGTCGACTGTGAAGCTCTCGTTCCTCGCAGGCATCTGCCTGGCGATCATCGCGATCGTCGGCACCTTCCTGATCTGGACCGTCCTCGACCGCACCGGCATCTTCGACCAGCTCAACGGCCTGGTGAAGGACGTCTCCGGCGCGAGCGGCGGCGACCTCCGCTCCGTGCTCGGCCTCGGCCAGGTCATGGGCTTCTCGCTGGTGGTGGGCATCCTCGACATCGTCGTGGTGACCGCTCTCGGCGCCGTGTTCGCGCTGCTCTACAACCTGTCGGTCAAGATCACGGGCGGTCTGCTCGTGGGCTTCACCAACAACTGAGCGCGGCCGGCGCTCGATTTCACCATCCGGGCTCAGATCAGGTACCCTCTTATCTGTTGCCCATTCGGGGATATAGCTCAGGCGGTTAGAGCGCTTCGCTGATAACGAAGAGGTCCGAGGTTCAAGTCCTCGTATCCCCACCATGTGTCGTGACGGACACCATCTCCCGGGGCCTTAGCTCAGTTGGTAGAGCGCCTGCTTTGCAAGCAGGATGTCAGGAGTTCGAATCTCCTAGGCTCCACAGTCTTATTCACTCGGAGGGGCGATAGGCCTCATCGGCACGGTGCTCGAGTACGCGATACTCGTGGTCACGCTGCCGAGGGTCCCGATCGTGCCGGACACCTGTTCGAGGTGGCGCATCGAGGTCGCGACGACCTTCAGGATGAAGCAGTCGTCTCCCGTGACGTGGTAGGCCTCCACGACCTCCGGCGTGGCTGCGAGCAGGTCGTGCAGTGGCGTGTACTGACTGCTCGGGTAGCGCAGCCGCAGGAACGCGAGGATCCCGTAGCCCAATCGCTCCGGGTCCACGACGGCGCGATAGCCCGAGACCACGCCCGCTTCCTCCAACCTCCGAACGCGTTCGGCGACCGCACTGTTCGACATGTGGACGGTGCGGGCGAGCTCTGCGATCGACTGCCGGCCGTCGCGCTGGAGCTCGGCGAGGAGGGCGCGATCGACTCCGTCGGCGATGAATGGTGGATTCGCGGTCATGAGGGGATTCTGGCACGCAATTCACGGCCAGGGAGGTCGAATGCCGTGGATCGCCTGTTCAAATCACGCTTCGACCTCCCTACTGTTGTGTTCATGACGACGACCTCCGAGGCCGCGCAGCACTTCGCGGCGAAGCTCCGCTTCGAGACCGACCCCTCCGACGTGCGCGCCGCGCAGGTGGCGGGGGAGCGCTTCACGCTGATCGACAGCCGTGGCGATGCGGCGTGGGCGCAGGGCCGGATCGCCGGAGCTGTCCACCTCCCGACGGCGGAGATCGCCGTGCGAGCCGGTGCGCTCGTGCCGCTCGACCTGCCCGTGGTGGTCTACTGCTGGGGCCCAGGCTGCAACGGAGCGACCCGTGCCGCCCTCGCGTTCAGTCTGCTGGGCTACGAGGTGCGCGAGCTCATCGGCGGCTTCGAGTACTGGGCGCGGGAGGGCCTCCCGGTCGAGGACGAGCACGGGCCTGTGGAGCGCGCGGCGGATCCGCTGACCGCGCCGGTGGGTGCGGTGAGCTGCGCGTGCTGAGGCGCTGGCCTACTTGAGCAACCGCGACAGCACCCGATCCGACAGCGGCTTCCCTCCGGTCTGGCACGTCGGACAGTACTGCAGCGTGGAGTCCGCGAAGATCACCTGCCGGATCGTGTCGCCGCACACCGGGCAGGGTTGGCCGGTGCGGCCGTGGACGCGCATCCCCGACTTCTTCTCGCTCTTCAGCTCCGACGCGGCCAGGCCCTCCGAGCGGGCGAGGGCCTCGTGCAGCGTCTCCTCGAGCGCGGCGTAGAGGCGGTCGACCTCCTCCGCGCTCATCGAGGCGGGCTTGAAGGGGGACATCTTCGCGACGTGCAGGATCTCGTCGGAGTAGGCGTTGCCGATTCCGGCGATCAGGGCCTGGTTGCGCAGCACGCCCTTGATCTGCGCGCGGCCCTGTCCGGCGAGGATGGCGGCGAACGCGTCCCGCGTGAACGCCGCGTCGAGCGGGTCAGGGCCGAGGCGGGCGACGCCGGGCACCTCCGCCGGGTCGTGGACGATGGAGATGGCGAGGCTCTTCTTCGTGCCGGCCTCGGTGATGTCCAGGCCGGAGCCGTCGTCGAGCACCAGGCGTGCAGCCAGTGGTCCCCTGCTGGGCCTCCCGGTCGGCGGGGGCGGGGGAGTCTCGCGCCAGCGGATCCAGCCGGCACGCGCGAGATGGATGACGACGTGGAGGTCGCCGGCCGCGATGTCGAGGAACTTGCCGTGGCGGCTGACCCCGGTGATCGTCAGCCCCTTCAGCGCCTCGGGCGGGGGGTCGAACGTCTTCAGCGCGGAGAACGCGACGATGCTGAGCCGGTCGATGACGCGACCGGTCAGCCGCTCGCCCAGGTCGGCGGCGAGGGCGGTGACTTCCGGCAGTTCGGGCACCACCCCATACTGCCGCTCTCCACCGACGAGCGGCAGTAGGGTGTCGGAATGGACATCAGGGTCGCCGCCTACGGCGTCATCGTGGACGGGCCGCGCATCCTGCTCGCGCACTGGAACGAGGGCGGCCGCTCCGGGTGGACACTGCCCGGCGGCGGGATCGAGCCCGGCGAGGACCCGCTCGACGCGGTCGTGCGCGAGATCGAGGAGGAGACGGGCTTCGAGGCGCGGGCGGACGAGCTGCTCGGCATCGACTCGAAGATCGTCCCCGCCGAGGCGCGCTTCGTCCCGGAGGCCGGGCCGCTGCACGCGCTCCGGATCGTCTACCGCGCGACCGTCACCGGCGGGAGCCTGAGGAACGAGCTCGACGGGACGACGGACGAGGCCGCGTGGTTCGCGCTGGCCAGCATCCCGAACCGGCGGGTCGACCTGGTCGACGTCGCACTGCGCATGGCCGGTCTCGGCGACCTGGCCCGTCCGCAGCGCTGAGCCGCGGTCAGGCGACCCGGGTCACGGAGCGCTGCTCGGACGGGATGATGATCCACATCGCGATGTAGGCGATGAACTGCGGTCCAGGCAGCAGCAGGGACAGCAGGAAGAGCAGTCGTACCGTCAGCGGCTTCAGACTGAAACGGTCGGCCAGTCCGGCGCAGACGCCGCCGAGGATGCGGCCGTCGAGGGGTCGTTGCAGAGTGTTCATGGCTCCAGCCTCGTCATCACGAGACCGGAGCGCCATCGGGGAAACCCCCGATTCGACCCTGGGGTCGGCCGTCCGCGGAAGGACTACTCCGCGGCGGGAGTCGTGGGTTCCTCGTCGGCGACCCAGAGCTCGTCGTCCGCGCGGAAGGTCTGCCAGACCGCGTAGAGCAGGCCCGCTGCCGCGATGACGCCCAGGCCGACCGCGATGACCGTGCCGACACCCGGGCCCGAGTTGCGGGAGGCCGCGGAGGCCTTCTTGGTGATCTCCTTGCGCGCCTTGGTGAAATCACCGGCGAAGGCGGCGCTGCGAGCGGCCCGCGCGTGGTCGACCACCGAGAGCGCGGTTCCGACGGCGGTGCCGACGGCCGGGATCACGTCGCCGACGAGGCGATCGCGGGCGACCCCCGCATACCGGCCGGCAGAGTCCTTGGCCGTCTGGGCAACGGGACGGACGTACGAGTCGTAGCCCTCGCGCACCCGCGGGGCGAGCTCCTCACGCGAGTAGTGCGCGGCCTGCTTGCGGGCGGCGGCGGCCAAAGCGTTGGCGTTCGCGATCACTTCCTGCTGCTGCCCCCACAGCTCCTGCGCGTCACTCCGCAGACGGTCGAGCTCCTTCTGGCGCTTCCGTGTCAGGCTCATTCTGGACCTCCATTGCGTCGGCTGGGCGAACTGACTCCATCTTGCCACCGAAAGCCCTGAGGATGGCCCGAGAGCCGAAGTGCGCTCCCGAAACCCAACTGGGCCCTGTGCAAGAATTAGTGGCATGTCTAAGCACACCGCTGTCGCCACGCTCCACACTAACTACGGAGACATCAAGGTCAACCTCTTCGGCAACCACGCTCCGAAGACGGTCCGTAACTTCGTGGGCCTCGCGACCGGTGAGATCGAGTGGACGCACCCCGGCTCCGGCGAGAAGACCAACAAGCCGCTCTACGACGGCGTGGTCTTCCACCGCATCATCCCCGGCTTCATGATCCAGGGCGGCGACCCGCTCGGTCAGGGCATCGGCGGGCCCGGCTACCAGTTCGACGACGAGATCAACCCCGAGCTCGACTTCACCCAGCCGTACATCCTCGCGATGGCCAACGCCGGCGTCCAGGGCGGCCGCGGCACGAACGGCTCGCAGTTCTTCATCACGGTGGCGCCCACCACGTGGCTGCAGGGCAAGCACACGATCTTCGGCGAGGTCGCGGACGACGCGTCCCGCAAGATCGTCGACAAGCTCGCCGAGCTGCCGACCGACGCCCGCGACCGTCCCCTCGACGACGTGGTGATCGAGTCGGTCGAGATCGACCAGGCCTGAGTTCTGCTGGAGGGCGGAGAGGGAACCATGTCTCAGCCCGTCGACGCTCCGGCGAGCGTCTGCTACCGGCATCCCGATCGCGTCAGCCATGTGCGCTGCCAGCGCTGCGGGCGCGCGATCTGCGGTGAGTGCCAGACTCCCGCCGCGGTGGGAGTGATCTGCCCGGAGTGCATGGCGCAGCAGCGCGCCACCGCGCCGCGCACCCGCTCGCCATGGGTGTCCCGGCTGACGGGCCCCGGCGCGCCTGTTGTCACGTACGCGATCATCGGCATCTGCGTCGTGGTGTTCATCCTGCAGAACCTGCCCGTGATCGGAAATCAGGTCACGAACTCGCTGCTCTACGCCGGCGCCTACTCGTACCCGACCCACTCGCTGTCGCCGGCGCTCGCCTTCGAGCCGTGGCGGATGCTGACCTCGGTCTTCCTGCACGCGAACATCATCCACATCGCGCTCAACATGTACACGCTGTGGATCTTCGGGATGGCACTGGAGCCGGTCCTCGGCCGGGCGCGCTTCCTCACGCTGTTCCTGATCAGCGGGTTCGCCGGCTCGCTCGGCGTGCTGCTGCTCTCTCCGGCCAACCAGCCGGTCATCGGCGCGTCCGGAGCGATCTTCGGCATGCTGGGCGCCTTCTTCATCATCCAGCGCCGGCTCGGCGGCAACGGGATGCAGATCCTGGTGCTGGTCGGCCTCAACCTCGCGATCGGCTTCCTGCCGGGCATGAACATCGCGTGGCAGGCGCACGTCGGCGGTCTCGTCGGGGGTGCCCTGGCCGGGCTGATCTACGTCGAGACGCGCATGCCGTCGCGGCGCCGCTGGCAGACCCCGCTCATCGTGGTGCTGTGCGTAGTGCTCGTGGGCGCGAGCCTGCTGCACTTCGTCTGACGCCGGGCACTTCCCCACAACGCGTGGATAAGTTATCCACAGCCTTATTAACAGTGGGGATAATTACACCGGTGTAACTCTCCACAGGCTTATTAACACTGGGGAGAAGCCGACTGCGGGGCTGTGAGCTGTGGGGAGAAGTGCTGTGGATAAGTGGAGGAATGCGGGCGAGGACGCGGTCAGCGCCAGCGGGTCGTCATCAGGAAGCCGATGAAGGCGATCCCGAAGCCGACCAGGATGTTCCAGGCGCCGAGGGCCGGGATCGGGTACTGGTTCTGGCTGACGTAGAAGACGATGATCCAGATGAGCCCGAGCAGCATGAAGCCGAACATGACGGGCTTGAACCAGACGGGGTTGGGGGCGTCCTCGCCGGTTGCGGCCGAGCTGCGCTCGGGACGGGCGGAGCGCTCGAGCTTGGTCTTGGACTTGGTGCGTGCCATAGCACACAAGTGTAGCGGGAGCGGTCTGAACGTTCGTGGCGATGCAGGCGTGCAGTTCCCGGGAAACACCCGGTTTGGCGGGGCTCGCCCCCGCTTAGAATGTGTCATATGACCGAGCCCGCCGAGCCTGAGCGCCACCGCGCCGGCTCGCGCCGCGCGGCCCGGCCTCCCCGTCGCAAGCGCAGCGCCGGCGAGGTGGTCCTCACCGTCATCGGTGAGCTGCTCATCACGGCCGGAGTGCTGGTCGGCCTCTTCCTCGGCTGGCAGGTGTGGTGGAACAACCTCGTCCTGTCGGGCCAGCAGACCTCGGCGGCGGAGGAGCAGAGCAAGAAGTGGATCGACGACGCGATCAAGGCGCCGCGGCCCACCCCGACGGACCCGTCGTCTCCGGAAGCGGTCGACCCGCCCGTGATGGCGCAGCCCGCGGAATACGAGCCGTTCGCCGTGATCTACATCCCGCGCCTCGGGCCGGACTGGAAGCGCACGATCCGCGAGACCGTCGACGTCGAGAAGGTCCTCAACAGCTACACCGCGGGCGTCGGGCACTATTCCGGCACGGCCATGCCGGGGGAGGTCGGCAACTTCGCCGTCGCCGGCCACGACTCGGGCTGGGGCAACACCTTCATCGACCTGTCCAAGCTGCACCTCGGCGACCGTATCTACGTGCAGACCAAGGACGGCTGGTACACCTACGTCTTCCGCAACTTCGAGTACGTGCAGCCCACGCAGGTGCAGGTGATCGCGTCGGTGCCGCACCATCCCGACGTCCAGCCGATCGACAGGCTCATGACGATCACGACCTGCAATCCGCCGTTCCATGCGGGCGAGCGGCTGATCGCCTACAGCGTCTACGCGGGCTACCAGCCCACGCAGGACGTTCCGAACGAGATCCGCGCCGCGGTGACGGGAGGCTGACCCATGTACGGAGCACTGTGGCGCATCCTCCCCGGGCCGGTGTGGCTGCGCATCGTCATCCTGGTGGTCCTGTTCGCGGTGGTGCTGTGGGCACTGGTGACCTGGGTGTTCCCGTGGGTGGATTCGCTCCTCGGACCACAGGAAGGTACCGTTGGGCCGTGACCCGCGTACTCGTCATCGACAACTACGACAGCTTCGTCTACACGCTCAACGGCTACCTGCGTGAGCTCGGCGCCGAGACCGAGGTCGTGCGCAACGACGACATCGCGATCGAGGACCTGCCGGCGCGCGTGGCGGAGTTCGACGCGGTGCTGGTGTCGCCCGGGCCGGGCAAGCCGGCCGACGCCGGGGTGTCCATCCCGGTCGTGGAGCTCGCGCTGCAGGCCGGGAAGCCGCTGCTCGGGGTCTGCCTCGGGCATCAGGCGATCGCGGAGGCGTTCGGCGGTGTGGTCACCAACGCCGAGGAGCTGATGCATGGCAAGACGTCGCAGGTCGAGCATGACGACAGCCTGCTGTTCGACGGCGTGCCGCAGCCGTTCACGGCGACGCGCTACCACTCGCTGGCGGTCGTGGACGGCACCCTCCCCGACGAGCTCGTCATCACGGCGCGCACGGCCGGCGGCGTGATCATGGCGCTGCAGCACACGACCGCGCCGATCTACGGCGTGCAGTTCCACCCGGAGTCGGTGCTCACCGAGGGCGGCTACCGGATGCTCGGCAACTGGCTGGAGAAGGCCGGTCTCGCCGGCGCCGCGGAGGCGTCCCGGTCGCTCAACCCGCTCGTCAAGCTGGGCTGAGGCTCCGCGCTCGGTCAGCCCGAGCAGTAGGTGAGGCCGACGGTGCTCCCCTGGGGCACGTCGCCCGGCGCGACCGTCTGCGTGTGCACCAGCGGAGCACCGCTGTTCTGCTTGCAGGTGGCGTCGGCCTTCGGATCGGCTGTCAGCCCGAGCTGCTGGAGCAGCGAGGTCGCCGCGGGCAGGGACTGGCCGGTGAGGTCGGTCAGTGTAACCTTGCCGCTGGAGACCGTGAGCGCGATGGCATCGCCCTCGTGGGCGTTGCTCCCGGCCGCGGGCGCGGTCTGGATGACGACGTTGGCCGGCACGGTCGCCGAGTTCTGGGTCGTGACCGGGCCGAGGGTGAGTCCGGCCGCCGTCAGCGCCTGTTTCGCGGCGTCCTGCGTCATGTTGGTCAGGTCGGGGACGGAGACGGCCTTCTTGCCCGTGGACACGAAGACGTTGATCGTGTCGCCGGTGGCCACCACGATCCCGGCGGCCGGGTCGGTGCGGATGACCTGACCCTGCGCGTAGGTCGAGCTGGCCTCCGTGGACTGCGTCCACTTGAGCTTGAGGTCCTCCAGCTGCTTCGTGGCCTTGTCGAGCGTCTGCCCGGACAGGTTGGGCACCTGGCGGGAGCTGTCCGGCATGGTCGTGCTCGGTCCGATCCGCAGCACCCAGGCGAGCACGGCGACGATGACCACCGCCATCACGGCGATGCCGGCCCAGATCCAGATGACCGGTGGGCGGCGCTGCGTGCGGACCATCGTCTGGTCCTCCGCGAGCTGGCGGAACGCTGCTTCGGGGCCGGAGACCGAGCTCGGCGGCGCCCCGAAGAGCGTCTCGGAGAACTCGTCGGGCTGCTTGTGGACGGGGACGCGCCCTGCGGCGGCCTCCTCCAAGTCGTGACGGAAGTCGGCGACCGTCTGGTAGCGCTCGAAGCGGTCCTTGGTGAGGGCGCGGGCGACCACGGTGTCCATCGCCGGCGAGACCTTGGGGTTCACTGTGCTCGGCGCGACGGCCGTCTCGCTGACGTGCTGGTAGGCGACGGCGACCGGGGTGTCGCCGCGGAACGGCGGCCGGCCGGTCAGCATCTCGAACAGGACGACGCCGGTCGAGTAGAGGTCGGTGCGGGCGTCAACCGTCTCGCCCTTGGCCTGCTCGGGCGAGAAGTAGCTGGCGGTGCCGAGCACCGCGGTCGTCTGCGCGACCGTGGCAGAGGAGTCGCTGATGGCGCGGGCGATGCCGAAGTCCATCACCTTGACCTGGCCGGTCGTCGTGATCATGACGTTGCCCGGCTTGATGTCGCGGTGCACCACGCCCGCGCGGTGCGAGTACTCGAGGGCCGTCAGGATGCCCTCGGTGATCCGGACCGCTTCAGCGACCTCCAGCGGGCCACGCTTGATGAGATCTTTCAGAAGAACGCCGTCGACGTACTCCATCACGATGAAGGGGAGTTGCGCCTCGTGCCCGTTCGGCTCGCGGACCGTCTCCTCACCCGCGTCGAACACCCGCACGATGGTCGGGTGCGTCATCCGCGCCGCGGCCTGGGCCTCCTGGCGGAAGCGCGTGCGGAACGCCGGATCGGTGGCCAGGGACGGCTTGAGCAGCTTGATGGCGACCGTGCGGCCCAGCCGGGTGTCCGTCCCGCGGTGCACGTCGGACATGCCGCCACGCCCGACGAGTTCGCCCACCTGATATCGGCCTGCGAGCAGGCGGCTATCTGGGCTCAAGACGGGCTCCTTTTCGGGTGGTGGGCTGGTGGCTCCGGATAGTGTAGCGGTCCGACTCTGGATGTCTCCCCCGGGTGGGGGCAGACCGGACGTCGTCCGTGCGGCGCGGCTGCGTTTACGGCGACGGGAGGGCGGTCGAGCCGTTGGCGGGCACCACCGTGTACGGGGTCGTGGGCGACTGGGCGGACTCCACGGACTCGCCCTGGTTGCAGAAGATCGAGTAGCTGAGCGTGTAGTTGCCCGCTGCCGTCGGCGACCAGGTGAACTTGGAGTCGTTGACCGGGGCCTGCGGCTGCCCGTTGACGAACAGGCGGCGCCCGGTGAGGTTCTGGCCCGCCGGGCAGGTCGCCGAGCCGAATGACACCGTGATCTGCGAGTTGGCCGCCCCCTGGCCGGACGGCGGGTTGGCCGAGACCGTGTCGCTCGGCGTCGGGATCGGCGTCACCGGTCCGTACACCTTGACCGTGATCGTCGTGCCCTTCTGCACCGGGCCGGTCGGGTTGACCGAGTACACCGTGTTGACCTGGCCCGCGGAGGACGCCGCCGAGCCGGTCTGCACGTCGGCGACCATCCCGACGCCCTGGAGCTTCTGCCTGGCCTGGTCGGCGGTCAGGCCGAGATAGTCGCCCTCGCTGATCTGCACCGTCGTGCTGGTCGGGGTGGGCGACGGAGTCGGCGAGGCCGGCGGGGTGGTGTGGACGACCGGCGGCGTCGTGGTCGTCGTCGCGACCGGGGTCTTGGGCTGCGCGAGCAGCGCGATGATCGTCCCGATCAGGACCAGCGCCAGGAGCGCGATGAGGGCGATGAGCGGCCAGGTCCACGGGCTGCGCTTCTTCTCCTCGACCGGCTCCTCGGTCTCCTCCTCCGTGACCGCGGCGCCGGCGGCCGCGGCGGGCAGCACGCTGGTGGCCTGGGTCGGGGCGACGTTGGGGGAGGTCATCAGCACGGTCGCGGCGTCGGCGGCGACCGCGGCGCCGAGCACGGCGGGCACCGAGGCGGCCGCGGCACGGATGTCGCCGCGGCGCAGGGCCTGCGCCGCACGCGCCAGGTGCGCAGCCGAGGCCGGACGGTCGGCGGGGTTCTTGGCGATGCAGGCGAAGACGAGGTTGCGGACCGGCTCGGAGACCGTGGCCGGCAGCTCCGGCGGGGCCTCGTTGATCTGCGCCATCGCGATGGCGACCTGCGACTCGCCGGTGAACGGCCGGCGGCCCGCGAGGCACTCGTAGGCGACGATGCCGAGCGAGTAGATGTCGGTGGTCGGCGATGCCGGGTGGCCGGACGCCTGCTCGGGCGACAGGTACTGCACCGTCCCCATGACCTGGCCCGTGGCGGTGAGCGGGACCTGGTCGGCGATGCGGGCGATGCCGAAGTCGGTGATCTTGACCCGGCCGTCCGGCGTGATCAGGAGGTTGCCCGGCTTGATGTCGCGGTGGACCAGCCCGGCGGCGTGTGCGGCGTGCAGTGCGGCGGCGGTCTGCGCGACGATGTCGAGGGTGCGGTCGGTGCTGAGCACGTGCTCGCGCTCGAGGATGGTGGAGAGCGCCTCACCGGGCACCAGCTCCATCACGAGGAAGGCGCTGCCCTCCTCCTCGCCGTAGTCGTAGACGTTCGCGATGCCTTCGTGGTTGACGAGCGCGGCGTGCCTGGCCTCCGCGCGGAAGCGCTCGAGGAAGCCGGGGTCGCCGAGGTACTCGTCCTTGAGGATCTTGATCGCGACGGTGCGGCCGATGACCAGATCGGTCGCCTGCCAGACCTCGCCCATGCCGCCGATCGCGATGCGCGACTGCAGCTCGTAACGTCCTCCGAAGGTGAGCCCTGCTGTGGGTCTCATTTATTCAGCACCGCCTCTAGTACTTTTTTCGCGATCGGCGCGGCGATGGAGTTACCCGTGCCGTCCTGACCGCGTCCACCGCCATTTTCAACGACTACCGCAACAGCGAACTGAGGGTCGTTCGCCGGTGCGAACCCGGTGAACCACAGCGTGTACGGGTCGTTCGCCCCGTTCTGCGCCGTCCCCGTCTTACCGCCGACCTCGACCCCGTCTATTCTTGCATTGCTCGCCACACCGTGATCGACGCCGTCGACCATCATCTGCTTGATGGTGTCGGCGTTCTGCTGGCTCATCGGCTGCGAGAACTGCTGGGGCTGGAACGTCTCGATCGGCTGCAGATCCGACGAGCGGATCGAGTCGACCAGGTTCGGCGTCATCAGCTTGCCGCCGTTCGCGACCGCGGCCGACACCATCGCCATCTGCAGCGGGGTCGCGCGGTCGTCCTTCTGCCCGAACGAGCCGAGCGCCCGCTCCGCCGGGTCGGTGTAGAGCGGGTAGACGCTCTTCTCGACCGGGATCGGGATGCTCAGAGACTGGTTGAAGCCGAACTTGTCGGCCTGGTCCTTGATGACCTGCGGCTGCAGCTGCATCCCGAGCTCGGCGAACGGGATGTTGCAGGAGAGGATCTGCGCGGTCGCGATCGACACCGTCGCGCCGGGGCCGCAGGTGGTCAGCGAGTCGTTCTTGACGACGGTCGGGGAGCCGGGGAGCGGGAGCGAGGCCACGTTCGGGAGCTGGCTGTCCTTGGTGTACTGGCCCGTCCCGAAGGCCGCGGCGCTCATCACAGGCTTGAACGTGGAGCCGGGCGGGTTGAGGTTGCCGCCGATGGTGCGGTTGGTGAGCGGGCTGCCCGAGGTGCCGAGGAGCTGCTGGTAGGCCGCGTTGACGGCAGCGGTGTCGTGGGAGGCCAGGACGTTCGGGTCGTAGGTGGGCTTCGACACCATCGCGAGGATCTTGCCGGTCTTCGGCTCCAGCAGCACGACCGCGCCCTGGTAGTTTCCGAGCGCATCCCAGGCCGCCTGCTGCGCCTTCGGGTCGATCGTCGTCTCGACCGTCGCGCCCTGCGGGTTCTTGCCGGTCAGGATCGAGTTGATCCGCTCGAAGAACTGCGAGTTGGAGGTGCCGGACAGCCGGTCGTCGAGGGCGCCCTCCAGGCCGGTCGCCTCGCCGTTGACCGGGTAGAAGCCGGTCACGGCCGAGTACAGCGGCCCGTTGCTGTACTCGCGCTGCCACTTGTAGACGTCGTTGGAGGGCACGGACTGTGCGACCGGCTGGCCCGCGACGAGGATCGCGCCGCGCTGGGCCGCATAGCTGTCGTTCCGCGCCCGGGTGTTCCGCGCGTCGGCGGCCAGGCTGTCCGCCTGGAACGCCTGCAGGATCGACGTGGACACCAGGAGCGCCAGGAACATCACCAGCACGATCGTGCTGACCCGCTTGATCTCGCGATTCATCGTTCAGCTCACCACCAGACGGGGTTGGTTGCGGACAGTGTCGGAGAGCCGCAGCAGCAGCGCGACGATGATCCAGTTGGCCACCAGGGAGGAGCCTCCCGCCGCGAGGAACGGCGTCGTCAGACCGGTCAGCGGGATCACGCGCGTCACGCCGCCGATGACGATGAAGCACTGCAGGCCGACAGTGAACGACAGTCCCACCGCGAGGAGCTTGCCGAAGTCGTCCTGGCCGGCGAAACCGATCCGCAGACCGCGCGCGACGAAGACCAGGTACAGCGCGAAGATCGCGAACAGGCCGGCGAGACCGAGCTCCTCGCCGAGGCTCGCGATGATGTAGTCGCTCTGGGACACCGGGGTGACCCACGGCTGGCCCTGGCCGAGCCCGGTGCCGATCAGGCCGCCGTGCGCGAGGCCGAAGAGGCCCTGGACGAGCTGGAAGCTGCCGCCCTGGGCGTCGTAGACCTTCTGGGAGAACGGGTCGAGCCAGTTCGCGAAGCGGTCGTGCACGTACGGGAGGAGCTGGCTCGCGACCACGGCGCCGCCGACGATCAGCACCAGGCCGAGGATGACCCAGCTGATCCGTGCGGTGGCGACGTACACCATCACGAGGAACAGCCCGAAGATCAGGAGGCCGGTGCCGAGGTCGCGCTGGAAGACGATGACGGCCATCGACATCAGCCACACGATGAGCAGCGGGCCGAGGTCGCGGGCGCGCGGGAAGCGGATGCCGAGGAACTTCTTGCCCACCATCGAGAGCGAGTCCCTGGCCTGCACCAGGTAGCCGGCGAAGAAGATCGCGAGGCACAGCTTGGCGAGCTCGCCCGGCTGGAAGCTGAACGGGCCGATGCCGATCCAGACGCGGGCGCCGTAGATCTCCTTGCCGATGCCCGGCAGCATCGGCAGGAGCAGCAGCACGAGCGCGGCCAGGCCGAAGATGTAGGTGTAGCGCTGCAGCACGCGGTGGTTGCGGATGACGACGATGACCGCGATGGCGCACACGATGGCGATGGCGGCCCAGGCGATCTGCTTGACGCCCGCGCTGGCCCAGCCGGCGTCCTTGAAGTGGATGTCGATCCGGTAGATCTCCGCGATCCCGATGCCGGTCAGGACCGTGGCGATCGGCAGCAGGAACGGGTCGGCCTGCGGGGCGACGATCCGCAATGCGATGTGCATCCCGAGCACCAGCGCGGACAGGCCGGCGCCGAGGTAGACGAGCGTGAGGTCCAAGTGGCCCAGGGCGCCGAGCTGCACGAGGACGACCGCCGCGGCGTTGATGCCGCAGGCGAGGATCAGGAGGAGCAGCTCGAGGTTCCGCTGCTTGGCGGGCAGGCGCAGCCGCTTGACCGGGCCGGTGGCCGGCCTGGCCTGCTTCCGCTCGCTCACGCTACTGTTTTGCGGCATCGGTCAACTGGTCCACGATCGCGCGGGCGGCCGCCAGGTCGTCCGCGTTGATGGTCTGCTGCACGAGCTGCTTGTCGTACTGCGGGAGGCTCTTCACCGTCACGTCGGACTCCTCGTACACATGCGAGAGCACGATCGGCCCGAGGTTCTGCTGCACGCCCTGGTAGATGGCGACCTTGCCGGCGGGCGAGGAGCCGACGAAGAACCGGGACTGGGTCCACTGGTACCCGAAGAGCACCGCGAGCACGATCGCGACGACGAGCACCGCCAGCCCGATCATCCAGGTGAGCCGGCGGCGGCGCGCTCGGCGCTCGTCCTCCTCGATCAGCTCGTCGTAGTAGTCGTCCGACTGCGGCTCGAAGTGCGTCGGGCCGGTGGCGGGCCGCACCGGGTGGAGGCGGAGGGTCGGGAGGCGCGTGGCGCGGGTGGCGGGCTTGGGCTCGCCGAACTGGAGGGGGGCCGACGCCGAGCCGACCGTGACCGGCTCCTTCACGACGTCGCCGCGGGCGACGTCCGCGATGTCGAGGATCACGACCGTGACGTTGTCGGGAGCGCCGGCGTCGAGGCTCTGCTTGAGGAGCTTCTCCGCGACCTGCTTAGGCGCGTCGCGCGTGGCGAGGGCCGCGAGGAGGTCGTCGTGCTTCACGACGCCGCTGAGCCCGTCCGAGCAGATCAGCCAGCGGTCGCCGGGCCGCGTCGCGAGGATGAGGGTGTCGATCTCGGGGGAGGCGTCGACGTCGCCGAGCACGCGCATCAGCACGGAACGGCGCGGGTGGACCATCGCCTCCTCCTCCGTGATGCGGCCGCTGTCGACCAGCCGCTGCACGAAGGTGTGGTCGACCGAGACCTGGCTGAGCTCGCCGTCGCGGAAGAGGTAGATACGGGAGTCGCCGATGTGGGCGATGGCCATCTCGTCGCCGACCCGCATCAGCGCGCTGACGGTGGTGCCCATCCCGGTGAGCTCGGGATGCTCGAAGACGGTCTCGGCGAGCAGCGAGTTGGCGGCGATCAGCGCGGACTGGAGGGCGAACTCCGCCTCCGTCGCCGTCTCGTACTCGCCGTCGGCCTCCTTGATGCGGTTGACCGCGATCGCGCTGGCGACGTCTCCGCCGGCATGGCCGCCCATGCCGTCGGCCACCACGAACAGCTCATGACCGGCATAGCCGGAGTCCTGGTTGTTCGAGCGGATCTTCCCGACGTGGGAGACGGCCGCTGCCCGATTGCCTGCCACGGGTTACCGTCGCAGCTCGAATGTGGTCGTCCCGATCTTGATCGGGGTGTCGAGCGGGACCTGGGTCGGGACGGTGACGCGGCGGCCGTCGAGGAAGGTGCCGTTGGTCGAGTCCAGATCCTGGATCATCCACTCGTCGTTCCACAGGAGCAGGCGGGCGTGGTGGGTGGAGGTGTAGTCGTCGCGGATGACCAGCCCGGACTCGCTGGACCGGCCGATGGTGATGGGGTCGCGCCCGAGCGCGAGCTCCGTGCCGGCGCGCGGTCCGGAGGTGAGGACCAGGCGGTGGGCCGTCTGCACGCTGGCCTTCGTACCGCCCGCTGCGGTGTTGGCGCCGGCCGGGAGGTTGGAGACGGGCGCGTGCTGCATGACCGGCTCGGTCGGGCCGGCCGGCACGGGGACTGGGGCGGGGGCCGGAGCGGGAGCGGCTGCCGGGGTCGGGAACGGCGACGCGGCCGCCTGCGACTCCGGGAGCTTGCGCACGCGCTGGCCGAACAGGTCGGTGCGGAGGGCGTAGACGATGCCGAACACGAACAGCCACAGCAACAGCAGGAAGCCGAACCGCAGCACCAGGAGGGTGAGCTCACTCGGGTTCACGAGGTGCTCCAGAAGTTGTCGCCCTGCGCGGAGCCGGGGGAGGGCGCCGCCTGCGGGAGCACCCGGAAGACGATGCGGGTGCGTCCGATGGTGACGACGGAGTCGGGTTCGAGGATCGCCTTCTTCACCGGCTGCCCGTTCAGCTTCGATCCGTTGGTGGAGCCGAGGTCCTCCACCTGGGCGCGGTGGCCGTCCCAGGTGATCATGACGTGCCGGCGCGAGATGCCGGTGTCGTCGACCGTGATGTCGGCGTCCTGCCCGCGGCCGACGACCGTGCGGCCCCCCGTGAGCGGGTAGTGCCGGCCGTCGATGTCGAGCACCGGCGTCCAGGCGACGTCGCCCTTGACGTTCTCGGAGTCGATCTGGAGCATCCCCACGCTGATGTCGGGGTCCTCCCGGAGGTCGATGGAGAGGCCGCCGGCGAACGCGTAGTGCTGGCTGGTGGCGTGCTTCTGGGCGAACGACACGAGCTCGTCGGTGAGCGCTGCGCCCATGGCGCTCATGCGCGTGTAGTCGGCGGCCGACATCCTCAGGACGAAGCGGTTGGGCGCCAGGACGCGGTCCCGGGAGACGACGGCCGCCTTGGTGTCCATCTCCTTGCGGATGGCGCTGGTGAGCTCCACGGGCTGCAGCCCGGAACGGAAGGTCTTCGCGAACGCGCCGTTGACGGCGCGCTCGAGCCCCCGCTCGAAGTTGTCCAGAATGCCCACTAGTCTCCCGCTCCCGGCTTGGCCAGCTACATGCATGTTAGTCGGAACCCCCTGGAAGACACCCCCGCACGGCTGCCTCACAGGTGAAGATCGTCCTCAGGGAGTGCGGACGGATTCGTTGTCGGACGCGCTGTCGTGTTAGTCTTCCTGGGTTCGCGCGAGTGGCGGAATTGGCAGACGCGCTGGCTTCAGGTGCCAGTGCTCGAAAGGGCGTGGGGGTTCAAGTCCCCCCTCGCGCACGAACGGTGGAAGGCCGGATCGACGGGTGACGTCGGTCCGGCCTTTCGTGTTGATCGCGCTGATCCGAGGTGCCGGATCAGTTGTCGGGGTTTATCGAGAGCTCGTAACGATCACCGCGGTACAGCGACGTGGTCTGCTCAGCGATCGTGCCTTCTTCGGTGATGCTTCGGGAGTGGACTCGCAGGCACGGCTGTCCTTGGGGGATCTCAAGGAGTTCTGCTTGTTCGGCGCTCGGCAGCACGGCCGAGACGCGGGACTCCGCACGGGACAGGTTCATTCCGTATTTGCGGTAAAGCAACTCGTAGAGCGAGCCGGTGAGGTCCTCTCCGAGGATGCCGGGAACGCTGGTCGCACTCAGAATGGTCGTGTCGATGCTCAGCGCGACATCATCACCGAACCGCAGCCGCTGGACGGTGATGATCTGATCGTGACGGCCGATGCCGAGGTCCGCTGCGGCCTCTGCGGTGGCGGGGCCGAGACTCGCGGCGAGGACGCTTGCGTGCGCCGTCATCCCGGCCGCCTTCATGGAGTCGGTGAACGAAGCCATGACCATTCGCTTGGTGACGGTGGGCTGGGCGACGAAGGTACCGCGGCCGCGAATGCCGACGATGCGCTTCGCTTGGATCAGTACCTGTAGCGCTCGACGGACCGTCATCGCGGACACCCCGTACTGCTCGGCTAGGGCTTGCTCGCCGGCCAGGCGGTCGCCTGGTTCCATTTCTGCGATGGTCAGGGAGAGATCCTTCAAGACCTCTTCGTACTTCGCGACCACTGCGATCCCCTCCGTTGGTCGGCTTGTTCCGACGGTTGTCTATTGTTTAGTCGATAACCCCAGTGTTAAACAACGCGATTCGAGAGTTCAACAGTCTTCGCTGCGACGACGAGATCGTGCGTGAGTGCATACGCGTCTGTCACTGCTTTGCCGACGACGACGGACGATGCCCCGGCGCGGAAAGCGGCCTGAATGTCTTCCGGTGTCGCGTAGCGACCCTCAGCGATGATCTGGCGGTCGGAGAATCGCTGCGAGAGGGCCGCAATCGCGGACAGGTTGGGTCCGCCGGGGCGGATGTCGGCGTCGCTGGGACCGATGAGGGTCGTTCCGAGCACGTCGACCCCCGCGGCGATCGCTGCCTCGGCGTCAGCTGCGCTGGACAGGTCGGCCATCACGATCAGGCCGAGCGACTTCGCGTGGGCGACCACCCGATCGAGGGTTTCACCGCCGGGCCGCCGGCGGGTCGTTCCGTCCAGGGCGACAATGCCGGCTCCGGCGCGCGCGATCTCGTCCACCTCGAATCGAGTAGGGGTGATGTAGACGTCGCTTCCCTCGTAGTGCTCCTTTCGGATTCCGATCACGGGGAGACGGACGGCCGCGACGATCTGCGCGATGTCCTCAACGCCTTCGGCGCGGATTCCGACCGCGCCGGCCTTCTCCGCCGCACGCGCCATGCTCACCATCACATACGGGTCGCGCAGCGGGCTGCCCACGGGGGCTTGGCACGAGACGAAAACTCCCCGAGGGAGGAAGGTCTGCGGGGTGTTCTGGTCAGTCATCGGTTTCCTTTTCTGTCACACACACGCCGACAAGCGGTGCGAGGGTCATCGGGTCCGGGTGGCGGAGGAGCTGTTGTGCTCCGTCGAGCGATGTGCCGGAAGGCGTCACCCGGGAAGCTTCGGGAAAGCGAGCCGCCACGATGCTGTTGAGCACCGGGTCCAAGAGGTCGCCTGCGCCAGTGAGGCGTCCGGCCACTGCCCACGAGAATGATGCGTCTCGTGTGAAGCCGGCTCGCGTGCTTGCCGCAACGACAGCATCGGCGATGTGGCGGGCGGCCTCCACCCAGATTTCCCGGGAGCGCACGTCGCCTTCGCGAGCAGCGGCCGCAACGGCCGGAGCGAAGGAGGCCACCATTCCTACCGGGAAGGGCGATGCGGCGATCTTCGCCGGAACGGCCTCGATCGGACCCAGTTGGTTCTCCAGAGCATCGAGCAGCGCTGCAGACGCCCCCGAACGTCCGTCCTTCGTGCTGAGTGCGGCGATGATGCCTTCTCGTCCGATCCACCAGCCGGAGCCGTTGTCGCCGATCACGGAGCCGACGCCATCGACGCGTGCCGCGCCGGCGGGACCCACGCCGAGTCCTACGAGTCCGGTTCCGGCGGCGACGAGCGTACCGGGTTCACCGGCGAGTGCTCCGAGGTGCGAGGTGACAGCGTCATCGGCGATGACGACCCGTCGCGCACCGAGAGAAGTGGAGAGTGTCGCAAGCAGACCGCTCAGATCGGGTGCGTGCCCGTAGAGACCCGTGACCCCTCCGGCAACCACATGTACTCGCTGATTCCCTAGGGTGTTCGCCGCTCGAGTGCATCGCTCGGCGATCGTGTCCATGAGGTTTGATCCATAGCGGAAGCCGTCGAGTTCGAGCTCCGATGTGGCCCCGGAATCACTAGTAATTCGGACGCGCGTCTGCGTCTGCCCGAGGTCGAATGCGAGCTCGGCCATCAAACACCTCCTTGGGTTCAGGTTCTTGTGTAACGGTCTTGTTTCGCTCTTGCAAGTGGTGCGCCTACGGTGTTAGCGTATCGGCAATCCTAGAGTGAATCAATAACCCTAGGGTAGTAGACATAGCGGCAGCCAATCCGTCACCCGCAAAGGAGCGCACCATGCCACTCACCCCCCGCATGAAACGCCACGTACTAGCCGTACTGGGCGTCGTCGCGGCCGCCTCGATGCTGTCCGCCTGCAGCCAGGCGAGCACGTCGACCAGCAGCAAGCCATCCGGCACCATCCACGTTCTGGCCGAGGACATCAACTACACCGACAACTGGAAGTCGCTGCTTCCGCAGTTCGAGAAGGAGACCGGCATCACGGTCAAGATCGACACGGTGCCCTACACCAACCTCGCCTCGAAGATCCTCCTCGGCTTCAGCCAGAAGTCGAGCGACTACGACGTGGTCTTCAACGACAACACCTACGGCGTCGGCTACTTCCAGTCGAAGTACATCGACGACCTGAAGCAGTACGAGCAGTACGGCAAGAAGTACGGCTCGGAGAGCGACTTCTATGGCCCCTACATCCAGCCCATGCAGAAGAGCGGCGCGACCTTCGGGCTCCCGGTCTACGGTGAGAGCACGATGCTGATGTACCGCAAGGACCTGTTCCAGCAGTACGGCATCGACGGACCGCCGAAGACGATGGACGAGCTCCAGGCCGACGCCAAGACCATCCAGGAGAAATCCGGCGGAGCCGTGGCCGGCATCACCCTCCGCGGCGCTCCTGGCATCCAGAGCGTGTACCCGTGGTCGGGCTTCCTCCGCTCGTTCGGCGGCGACTACTACAACAGCAAGGGCAAGATCGACATCGCGTCCTCGGAGTCGGTGAAGGCGACCACGTTCTGGGCCAACCTGCTGAAGAACTACGGGCCGTCCGGGGCCGCGAACTTCGACTGGGAGCAGAACCGCATCGCGTTCACCCAGGGCAAGGCCGGGATGACGATCGACGCCACCGCGAACGGTCCGTTCAACGAGGACCCGTCTGCGTCGACCGTGGCCGGCAAGGTCGGCTATGCCGCCATCCCGTACGCGATCAGCAACCCGCCGAAGACGGGCAACACCAACAACTCGCTCGACGTCCACGGGCTCTACCTGAACACCTACTCGAAGAACAAGCCCGCCGCCGCAGCCTTCATGTTCTGGGCGACCAGTCAAAAGGTGCAGGAGAACGTTCTGAAGACCAGCGAGGCGGTCGGTGTGACCAACAACGCCGTCCTCAACGGTCCGGAGTACGCCCAGAAGTACGGTGCGTTCCAGGCCGCGGTACTCGCGCAGCTGAAGACCGGCAACAAGGACTACCTCCCCGCCGGGCAGGATGCGAATACCATCATCACCGCCGTCGGCCAGGCGCTCTCGCAGTCGCTCGCCGGGGAGAAATCCCCCCAGGCCGCACTACAGCAGGCGCAGCAGACACTGAACCAGCAGCTCGGCCAGTAAGGCTGACAGCACCTAGCGAGCAGGGGCGGGTCGGCCTATGGCCGGCCCGCTCCCAACAAGGAAGTCACCATGACAACCACAGCCGAACGAGCAGGCACCAGCTCGAAACGCCCCACGCCTGTGAGCGCGTCTCGCCGGCAGATCGCGCTCCGACGCGGGCTCTCACGGGCCACCCTCGCCCTCCCTGCCGCAGTCGTGATCGTTCCGCTGCTGGTCATTCTCGTGGTCCAGGGCTTCCAGCTCATCACCCACAACGAGAACCTGACGCGGCCCGGTTCCGCCGACGTCTGGGTCGGCTGGGGCAACTTCGTCCGGGCCTTCACTGACCCGAACCTCGCCGGATCCATCCAGGTCACCCTTGTCTACGTCATCTTCGGCGTCGGCTTCGAGATGATCATCGGCGTCGGAATCGCGCTTCTCCTCAACGGCCGAATTCCCGGCAAGGGCGTGCTCCGTGCCCTCATCCTCATTCCCATGGTCCTGACCCCCGTCGTCGCCGGTCTGATGTGGCGGCTCCTGTTCGACCCGACTGCGGGCTTCATCAACTACCTCCTGGGTGTCCTCGGGCTCGGAAGCGACCATGCCTTCCTCTCCCACACCGCAACCGCACTGCCCGCCGTCATCCTCGTCGAGATCTGGCAGAACACCCCGTTCGTCATCATCATCGTCCTGGCCGGGCTCGAGTCGCTGGACCCTTCCCCGAGAGAGGCGGCGTCTCTCGACGGTGCGGGCGGCTGGCGGATGCTGCGGCACATCACACTGCCCATGCTCGCCCCGGTACTCGCGGTGGTCATGCTGCTGCGCATCATCGACGCGGTGAAGACCTTCGCCCTGGTGAACACCATGACCCAGGGCGGCCCGGGTACCTCCACGATGACGATCTCGAACTACGTCTACCAGACGGGCTTCCAGACCTTCGACATCGGCTACTCGACCACGCTCGGACTGATCGTCTCCCTGGCGATGCTGATCCTCCTGTTCCCGACCGCAAGCAAGCTCATGGGGCTGCGCATCCGAAAGGGCAAGCGATGAAGGCATCTCGAGCCGGCAACGCCGTCCGCGTCGCCGTCGTCTACCTGTTCGTCATCTGGTGCGTCGCACCGGTGCTGTGGCTCATCTCCACATCCCTGAAGAGCGACGTACAGGCATTCAGTCCCACCCCCGTCTGGATCTTCGTCCCGCAGTTCCAGAACTACGTCAACGCGTGGATGGACGGCGGGATGGGCCAGTCCATGATCATCAGCACCCTCGTCGCCGTCACCTCGGCGGTGATCGGCATCGTGGCCGGACTGCCACTCGCCTATCTCTCCACCCAGATCTGGCCGTCCGAAAGCGTCGCAGCCTCGCGGTTGACCCTCGCGATCCTGCTGCTGACGATCGTGCCGCCGGTGCTGAGCCTGACCCCGTACTACCGGGCGCTGTTCGGCATCGGCCTGACCGGCAACGCGTTCGGCCTGACGATCATCCACACGTTCTACGCAATCCTGCTGGCCGTGCTGATCTTCCGGTCGTTCCTCGTCAACTTCCCTCGCGACATCCGCGAAGCCGCCCAACTCGACGGCCTCGGCGAGTGGCGCACCCTCGGCCTCACGATCCTCCCCAACGTGTGGGGCGCCATGTTCGCCGTCTTCATCCTGGCGCTGATCCAGAGCTGGAACGAGTTCCTCTACGCGCTTGTGATGACCAATGGCTCCAGCGAGACGGTGCCGGTCACCATTTCGGGCTTCCTGAGTTTCTTCGGAACCAACTGGGCCCGCCTGACCGCGGCCGGCGTGATCGGCGCACTCCCGATCATCATCTTCGCCATCGTCGTCCGCAAGCACATGGCTCGCGGTCTGTCGTTCGGCGGCGTCAAGTAATCAACCTCAAGGAGACAGACACATGGTTCGCGTAGGAGTCATCGGCCTCGGCGCCATCGGCCGGGAGCACCTGGAGATCTATCGTGAGATCCCCGGCGTCGAGGTCACTGCCGTTGCCGACTTCGCCAAGAACGTCGCCGACGAGATCGCGGCGGAGATCGGCGCTCAGTCCTTCGGGAGCACCGCCGAGCTGCTGGAGGCCGGCGTCGTCGATGCGGTCACGCTCAGCACGCCGGATCACCTGCACCACGACGACGCCGTCCGGATCCTCGAGGCCGGTGTCCACCTGCTCCTGGAGAAGCCGATCGCGACGACAGTGGAAGAGTCGGACGACCTCGTCCGCGTCGCCGAGGCGTCCGGGCTGGTCGCAATGCCGGGTCACACCCTGCGCTTCGCCAACCAATATCTGACCGCGAAGAACCTCGTCGCCTCAGGCTCGGTCGGCTCGGTCATCCACGGCAACGTTCGCCGTAACAACAAGGTCAGCGTCGCCCGACGCGTCAACGGCCGCACTTCGGTGACCTTCTTCCTCGGCATCCACGACATCGACGCCCTGACCTGGATCGCCGGCGAGCGTGTGGTCGCTGTTCAGGCGTTCGAGTCCGAGCAGCGCACGCCGGACGGCGGCCAGGCGGTCGCCATCACAGCGAACCTGCGCCTCGCCGGTGGGGGAGTCGTCTCCCTCGAGGCCGCGTGGGGCCTTCCCGATACCTATCCGACCGACATCGACGCCCGCCTCCGGCTGGTCGGCGACAAGGGTGAGGTCCGCATCGACATCCATGACTTCGGGATGAGCGCGTTCAGCGAGACGCTGAGCTACCCGGTTCCCGCGGCCGGCCCGATCTACGGCGGCCCGCAGGGAATGCTCTACGAGGAGCTCAACGCGTTCCTCCGCGCCGTGCGTGGGGAGATCGAGGTCCCGATCACGATGCGCGAGGCCGCTGACGCGGTGCGCGTCGCGACCACGATCGACCGTGCCATCGCGAGCGGTCAGACGGAAACCGTCGACTACCGCTGACACCGCCACCGGCGGCCGGGGTCCGAGGCGCGACACCCGGTCGCCGGTAATTCTGCTGCCCGCACAACGAGACCTGAGAGCTGAGGAGCACCGGCTTGTGGCTGAAATCGTCATCGTCGCCGACAAGGACGCGGCGGGCGAGCTCGCGGCGGAGTCCATCCAGGCGCTGATCGCCGCCAAGCCGGACGCGGTACTGGGCCTGGCGACCGGGTCGACCCCGCTGCCGGTGTACCGGGCACTGGCCCGCCGGGTCGCGGAGGCCGGAACCGACGTCTCGCACGTGCGCGGCTACGCGCTGGACGAGTACGTCGGCCTTCCCGCCGGCCATCCGGAGTCCTACCACTCGGTGATCACCCGGGAGGTCGTGGAGCCGCTGGGCCTCACCCCCTCGCTCATCCACGTCCCGAACGGCGCCCTCGCGACGATCGAGCACGCCGGCGCCGACTACGAGAAGGCGATCGCGGAGTCCGGCGGCGTGGACGTGCAACTGCTCGGCATCGGCACCGACGGTCACATCGGCTTCAACGAGCCCGGGTCCTCGTTCGCGTCGGTCACGCGGGTGAAGACGCTGACCGAGCAGACCCGGCGTGACAACGCCCGTTTCTTCGCCGGCGAGGACGACGTGCCCATGCACTGCATCACGCAGGGCCTCTCGACCATCCTGCGGGCGCGGCACCTGCTGCTGCTGGCGTTCGGCGAGGGCAAGGCGGAGGCGCTGGCCGGTGCGGTGGAAGGGCCGGTGTCGGCCTCCAACCCGGGCTCGGCAATCCAGCTGCACCCCCACGTCACCGTCCTCGTGGACGAGGCCGCGGCCTCCCGGCTGCGCAACATCGACTACTACCGGTACGCCTACGACCACAAACCCGCCTGGCAGACCATCTGATCCTGGATCTCGACGGGTAGCTTGGCGTGTTAACGAGCTCGCAGCCGCACGACCCGGTAGGCCAGCCCGACGGCCAGTACGACGACGCCGGCCAGGACGGCGCCCACGGGCAGCGTCACGACCAGGAGGAGGCAGCCGACGGCTCCTGCCACCGCCAGCGCCCGGGGATAGCGCCGCTGCGCCCGGTCCTGCGTCCAGGCCGACAGGTTCGCGACGAAGTAATAGAGGAGCACCCCGAACGAGGAGAAACCGATCGCGCCGCGGAGGTCGGTCACCGCGACGAGCGCGCAGACCACGAGCCCCAGCGCGAGCTCGGCGCGGTAGGGGACGTGGAAGCGCGGGTGCACCGCGGCGAACCAGCCGGGGAGGTCGCGGTTGCGCGCCATCGCGAGGCTCGTGCGGCCGATGCCCGCGATCATCGCCAGCAGTGCGCCGAGCGCCGCGGCGGCTGCGCCGATCCGGATCACGAGGGCCGGCCAGGCGGCTCCCGTCGTGTCCGCGACCGCGCTCAGCGGGGCCGGCGCCGCCGCGAGTCCCGCCGGGCCGAGGGCGTGCAGGGCGGAGACGGCGACGAGCGCGTACACGACCAGCGCGATCGTGAGGGCGGTCGTGATCGCGCGCGGGATGGTGCGCGCCGGGTCGACGACCTCCTCGCCCATCGTGGCGATCCGGGCGTAGCCGGCGAACGCGAAGAAGAGGAAGCCGGCCGACTGGAGGACGCCGTAGACCGTCGGGGTGACGCCGGGGGCCGCGGCGCTCGCCGCGGTGTGGGTGAAGCCGATCGCCACGGCCACGGTGAGCGCGAGCAGGGCCACCCCGACCAGGATGCGGGTGAGGAGCGCCGTCCGCGTGATCCCGAGCGTGTTGACGAGCGTCAGCACCACGACCGCGAGGATGGCGACGGGCTTCACCCAGGCCGCAGGCACCGCGTAGGTGGCGAACGTGATCGCCATGGCGGCGGAGCTGGCGGTCTTGCCGACCACGAACGACCAGCCGGCGATGAAGCCCGGCCACTCGCCCAGCCGTTCGCGCCCGTAGACGTACGTGCCGCCCGAGGTCGGGTACTGTGCCGCGAGCTGGGCGGAGGAGGTCGCGTTGCAGAAGGCGATGACGCCGGCGACGACCAGGCCGACCAGCAGACCGACGCCGGCGGCCGCGGCGGCGGGGCCGAACGACGCGAAGATCCCGGCGCCGATCATGGAGCCGAGACCGATCATCACGGCGTCGCCGAGCGTGAGCCGCCGGGCGAGCGCGCCCGGCGGCGGGGAGGCGGGCGTGGTCACGGGCGGCAGCCTAGTCGCCACGCGTGAACACAATTAGACAGTCTGGACTGCACAGTTGGGACTGAACAGCTAGACTGTCGATATGCCCGACCCCTCCCCGTCCTCCGTCCGCGCCGCACTCGACCTCCGCGTGGCCTTCGCGCGACTCCGCCGCCGGATGCGCGAGGTGGCGACCGAGCCCGCCGGTCTCAGCGCGCAGCAGTCGTCGGTCCTCGCTCGCATCGGCAAGGGCGAGGGCAGCACGGCATCCCGTCTGGCGGAGCTGGAGGGCGTCCGCCCGCAGTCGATGGCCACCACCATCGCGTCGCTGGAGGAGCTCGGCCTCGTCGTCCGCACGCCCGACCCCACCGATGGCCGGCGGCAGCTCGTCTCGCTGACCGACGCCGGCCGGGAGGCCGAGAGCGGCAACCTGGACGCCCGGCGCGAGTGGCTCGCGCACGCGATGGAGGAGCGGTTGACCGAGGAGGAGCGCCAGACGGTGCTCGCCGCGACCGCGCTGATCGAGAAGCTGGTGCGCGCGTGATCGACCTGATCGCCGCCAAGCCCGGCCCCGCCGACCGGTTCGACCGGCGGCTGCTCGCGCCGATGATGATCGGCGCCGTGCTCAACCCGGTCAACTCGTCGATCATCGCGGTCGCACTCGTGCCCATCGCCACGGCGCTCGGCGCTCCCGCGTCCGAGACGGCGTGGCTGGTGTCCTCCCTCTACCTGGCGACCTCCATCGGGCAGCCGCTCGTCGGTCGCCTGGTGGACATGTTCGGGCCGCGGCGGCTGTCCATCGCCGGCGCGATCCTGACCGGGCTGGCCGGGGTGATCGGCGTGTTCGCGCCGAACATCGCGGTGCTGGTGATCGCGCGCGTCATCCTCGGCTTCGGCACCTGCGCCGGCTACCCGGCGGCCATGTACCTCATCCGCAGCGAGGCGACCCGCACCGGGATGCGCAGCCCGGCGGGCGTGCTGACCGCGCTGTCGGTGACGACCCAGACCATCGCGGTCATCGGGCCGACGCTCGGCGGCCTCCTCATCCAGGTGGGCGGCTGGCGGGCGACGTTCGCCGTGAACATCCCGCTGGCGATCGCGTCGCTGGTGCTCAGCCTGCTCTTCCTCCCGAAGTCGACGGCGCTGGACGCGAGCCGGCCGGCGCGGGGACGGCTCGACTACCTCGGCATCGCGCTGTTCGCGGGCACGTTGGTGAGCCTCCTGCTCTTCCTGATGAACATCCACCTCGCGCAGCTCTGGCTGCTCGCGCTCGCCGCGGTGCTCGGCGCTGCGTTCGCGCTCTGGGAGCTGCGCCGCCCCGACCCGTTCATCGACGTGCGGGTGTTCGCGGGCAACATCCCGCTGCTGGTCACGTACGCGCGCGGCGTGCTCGCGGCGACGGTCTCGTACTGCTACCTCTACGGGTTCACGCAGTGGCTGGAGGGCGGCCGCGGCCTGTCCCCGGCGGCTGCCGGGCTCATCCTGCTGCCGACATTCGGCGTCGGGATCGTGGTCGCGTCGCTGTTCGGGCGCAAGCCGGAGATCCGGTGGAAGCTCATCGTCGGCGCGGCCGGTCAGATCGTGATGGCGCTGCTGCTGCTCCTGGTCGGAGCGGAGGCCGCGGTCTGGTTCCTCGTGCTCATCGCGATCGTCACCGGCATCCCGCAGGGTCTGGTGAACCTCGCCATCCAGAACACGCTCTACCACCAGGCCGACCCCGCCAGGATGGGCGCGACGTCGGGACTGCTGCGCACCTTCATGTACCTGGGCGCGATGCTCGCCTCGGCGGCGACCGGGGCGTTCTACCACACGACGGCGGACACCGGCGGCCTCCACGACCTCGCCTGGTTCATGCTCGGCGCGAGCGCGCTGTTCCTGGTGATCACGCTCGTGGACCGCTCCCTGCGCCGGGTGGATCGGCTCGCGACCGGCGCTGGCGGCGACTGATCGCCTGCCGCCGAGGGGCACGTTGTTGCCCTTAAAGGCGGGTTTTAGGGGCGTTAAGGTGCCCCTCGGCAGTTGATCGCCGCCGCGCCGTAGAATCCTCACGTGTCCGAGGACGTCCCGGTGCTGAGCGAGCCGCTCTTCGACGTGTTCGCGAGCGGGAGCTGGATCTTCCTGCCCGCCGGTCCCGCGCGCGGCGTCGCGACCGAGCTGGACGCCGCGATCCTCGACGAGCAGTTCTCCTGGTGCGAGAACCCGCACCTCGGTGAGGGCTCCGGGCTGCTCGTCCTCACCTCCGCCATGAACGGCTGGATGCTGCTGCACGGCGCCAGCGAGACGGTCGGCTGGGCAGCCGGCCTCCTCAGCGAGCAGCGGGACCTCTACCGGGCGACGATCGACGTGCGGCTGCCGGCGATGAGCTGGAGCTTCCTGGAGCGCGGCGCGCCGACCCGCTCGGTCTCGGTGGAGCTGGGCGACGACGGCGATCTGGTGACCCGGACCTCCGGCCACCCGCTCCCGTTCGAGTCGGACGGCGTCGAGCTGCCCGGCACGGGAACCGGGTACGACGCCTTCTTCTACCCGGTCGCCATCCTCGCCGAGCACGGCGTCACGCTGCAGGACCTGGAGGCCGCCCTCGACCGGCCCAGCGTCACGCTGCGGGTGCGTTGACCCGGTAGCGCAGCATCACCGTCCCGGAGGGGAAGGCGCGCTCCTCCAGGAGTTCGAGGTCGAGCATGAGGTCGGTCGGCAGCGCGGCCGTGCCGCCGCCGACGGACACCGGGACGAGGTAGAGCACGACCTCGTCGACCAGTCCGGCCCGGAAGGCCTCCGCCGCGAGGGTCGGGCCGCCGATCGACACGTCGCCGGGCGCGGCCTCCACCAGCGCGCGGACGGCGGCCGGATCGAACACGGGCTCGACCGTCGTGCGGGGCGTCGTGACACCGGTGAGCGAGGACGAGTACACGATCTTGTCGGCGTCGCGCCAGATGTCCGCGTACTCGCGCATGACCGCCGGCTCGTCGCCGGAGCCGATGTCCTGCCACACGTGCATGGTCTCGAACATTCGCCGGCCGTAGAGGTAGGTGCCGATTCCGCGCTCGCGGGCGTTGACGGCGGCGTGCACCTCCTCGTCGGGTGCGGCCCAGTCGAACGAGCCGGAGGTGTCGACGGTGTACCCGTCGAGGGACGCGAGAGCCGAGAAGACGAGGGACATGCGGCGACTCTAGGCCTCCGGGGCGCCGGAGGACAGGGCCGGCTCAGCGCGGGAGGAGCACGGCCAGCGCCCGCAGCTCGTTCCCGAAGACCAGCGGCACGACCACGTCGAGCGCGAATCCGATCGCGAGAACAAGTGACGCGGCGCCGGCCGCGAGGATGACCAGCGCTGAGAGCAGCCTCAGGTAGGCGTTGTCCGCCACGCCCGCGAGCGTTCCCCGTGCTCGCACCAGACCCCCCTGGTGGTGGCGGTGCTCCAGCGTGGTCATCGTCTCCCCCTCCTCGGCCGGCCCCTCGTCCGGCTGCTGGGTGGCCGTCCGCCGGGCGGACCGGCCACGACATCAAGTCAAGCGGGGGAGGCCGCAGGGGGCATCGGTCGAAGGTCGGGAGGGTGTCATCCCGTGGGATGATCTCCGATCACGGTGCAGCCGTACCCGGTGTCCGGCGCCGGCGGGACGTCGCCGGTCGCCGAGGCGAGGCGTCGGGCGAGCTGCTCGCGGCGGGCCTCCAGGACCGCGATCGCGGCCTCCACCTCGGCGAGGCCGTCGAGGTAGGCGGCGACGGAGGCCGGGCACTCGTCGCTGCGGGCGTGGCCCGAGCCGAGGCAGGCGATGAACGGCGCGGCCTTCCCCGGGGGGATGCCGGTGGCCGCCAGCTCGCGGATCTCCCGGACCGCGCGCAGCTGGGCGTCGTCGTAGTCGCGGTAGCCGTTCGGCAGCCGCTCCGGCGCGACGAGCCCGAGGCGCTCGTAGTAGCGGACGGCCTTCACCGTCACGCCGGCACGGCCGGCCAGTTCGCCGATCTGCATGTTCACCTCGCGGAGCCGGGATGATTCGCTCCGCCGTCAGCGTAAACCCTGACCCCCGGGTCATGGTCGAATCGCGCTACACTATTAGTTAGTGCCCTAACTATTCGGGGTGTCGATGGGAGAGTCGAGATGTCCGGTCGCTTCGCGCAGTGGTACGCGAACTGGAACGCCAAGCTGATCCGCGTGGCCGGTCCCGCGCAGCTCGGCGCCGGGCATCCCGAAGGCCCCGACCTCCGATCGCCGGCCGCACCCTGCCCGATCTGCGGGCACCCGATGACCGAGCACTCCGTGCTGCGGCCCGAGGGTCAGCGCGACGCCAGCCGCCTGGTCTGCCCGATCGCCGCCTGACGCCCGCTCAGGACTCCCGGACGGCCGCCGCGATGATCGTCCGCAGGCTCTCCCGCAGGTTCACGATCTCGTCCACCGGCAGGCCGAGCCGTTCCACGATCCGCGGCGGGATCTTCTCGGCCTCGGCGCGCAGTTCGCGTCCCGCGTGCGTGAGGGTGACCTCCAGCGCGCGCTCGTCGGACGAGCTCCTCCTGCGCTCGACGTAGCCGTTCGCCTCCAGCCGCTTGAGCAGGGGGGAGAGGGTGGCCGGTTCGAGCTGCAGCGCGTCGCTGAGCTCCTTCACCGACCGCGGCTCGCGCTCCCAGAGGGCGAGCATCACCAGGTACTGCGGGTGGGTCAGGTTGAGGGGCTCCAGCACGGGCCGGTACAGCGCGATCACGCTCCGCGCGGCGACGGCGAGGCCGAAGCAGACCTGATTCTCCAGGGCGAGGAGGTCTTCGGACACGTCGGTCATTCTAGGCTCCGGCCCGGCCTTGCTGCCTGATCACTCGGTCCGGCCGATCACTCGGCCCGGGAGAACTCGGACGCCCGTGTCACCTGGTCCGGGGTGAGCGCGACGCCGGTGTACCGCTCGAACTGGCGTGCCGCCTGCAGCGCGATGACCTCCGCGCCGGTGATCAGCCGTTTGCCGGCCGCCCGCCCTGCCGCGATGAGCGGCGTCTCGGACGGGAACGCGACGACGTCGAAGACGACGGACGAGCGCTCCACGAACGCGTCGCCGAACGACAGCGCGGACTCGTCGGCTCCGCGCATCCCGAGCGGGGTGACGTTCACGATCACGTCGAAGTCCGGCTCGGGCTCGCTCGCCGTCCAGGTGTACCCGTACTTCTCGGCCAACGCGGTGCCGGCCTCCTCGTTGCGGGCCAGGACGGTCAGGTCGCCGAAACCGGCGCCGCGGAACGCCGCGACGACCGCCTTGGCCATGCCGCCCGACCCGCGCACGACGACGCGCGACGCGGGATCGACCGCGTGCTCGGCGAGGAGCTGGGCCACCGCCTCGTAGTCGGTGTTGGAGGCGGTGAGCAGCCCGTCCTCGTTGACGACGGTGTTGACCGACTCGATCGCCAGCGCCGACGGCTCCAGGTTGTCGACCAGCGGGATGATGGCCTCCTTGAACGGCATCGACACCGAGCAGCCGCGGAAGCCGAGCGCGCGGATGCCGCGGACGGCGCCCTCCAGGTCGTCGGTGGTGAACGCCTTGTAGACGAAGTTCAGTCCGAGCTCGTCGTACAGGAAGTTGTGGAACCGGGTGCCGATGTTGCTGGGGCGGCCGGACAGCGAGATGCAGACCTGCATGTCCTTGTTCAGGATGGGCATGCGTCCATTGTGGCAGGGCGCATGAACGCCTTCGCAGCCGCCCCTATCCAACCGTTACGTTCACAACTTGACTACATCTCAGACTTCATTCACTCTTATCGCATGACCGCCACTCAGGGTCTTCCCCCGCGTGGCGCACGCAATCCCGGGTCGCAAGGCGCGCTGAGGCACTTGAACCAGGAGCGGCTCGTCGAGTTCCTCCTGACCAACGGACCATCCACCCAGGCTGAGCTGGCGCGCGGGACGGGACTCTCCACCGCCACCGTGTCCAACATCGTCCGCGACATGGCGGCGAAGGGTGTCGTGGAGACCTCGCCGGTGACCTCGAGCGGCCGCCGCGCGCTGCTCGTCCAGCTCACCGACACCGGGGACATCGCGGTCGGCGTGGACTTCGGCCGCCGGCACGCGCGCATCGTGCTCTCGACCCTCGGCTACGAGGTGATCGCGGAGGAGGCGATGGCGCTCCCGCTCGGCTACGACGTGTCCGGCGCGGTGCAGCAGGCGGCCGAGCTCCTCGACCGGATGCTGGCGGACGGCGGGCACGACCGGCAGGCCGTCCTGGCGGTCGGGATCGGCATCCCGGGTCCCATCGACCGGCGCACCGGCACCGTGCTGCAGGGCGCCATCCTCCCGGAATGGGTGGGCGTGCGGCTGCGCGACCTGGAGGACGCGTTCCGGTTCCCGGTGGTCGTGGACAACGACGCCAACCTCGGCGCGCTCGCGGAGGTGACCTGGGGCGCCAACCGGGGAGTGCGCAACCTGATCTTCGTGAAGATCGGCACCGGCATCGGCGCCGGGCTGATCCTCAACGGCCTGCCGTACTACGGATCCCTCGGGATCACGGGCGAGCTCGGCCACACACCGGTCACCGAGCAGGGCGTGATCTGCCGCTGCGGCAACCGCGGCTGCCTGGAGACGATCGCCTCCACGAGCGTGATGATCGAGACGCTCGGGCACGGCGTCAACGCGCCGGTGAGCACGGCGGACATCCTGCGGCGCGGACGCGAGCGCGACCCGGCCGTGCTGCGGGTCGTGAGCGACGCCGGAACGGCGATCGGCCAGGCCATCGGCAACATCGCGAACGTCATCAACCCGGAGCTGGTGCTCATCGGCGGCCCTCTGGTCGGGCTCGGGGACGCGCTCCTGGAGCCGATCCGGCGGGGCATCCAGCACAACGCCATCCCGGTCATCGCCGAGACGACGGTCGTGCGGATCTCGTCGCTCGGCGACCGCGCCGAATCGCTCGGCGCCGCAGCCCTGGTCATCCAGGGCGCCCTCGACGGCAACGAATAGGCGCCGTATCCCGTGCACGGGATACCGTTATGCATCCGTTGTCTTTACTATTTGACGCCAAGACTGAACTTAGCGTTTACTACTTAGGCACAACCCGCACCCGAACAGCACACCAAGGAGCGACGATGCCGTCGAACGCAGTCATCCTGCAGATGCGCGCCATCACCAAGGAATTCCCGGGAGTGAAGGCGCTCGAGGATGTCTCCCTCACCGTCCACGCCAACGAGATCCACGCCATCTGCGGAGAGAACGGCGCGGGCAAGTCCACGCTGATGAAGGTCCTCTCGGGCGTGTACCCGTTCGGGACTTATACGGGCGACATCGTCTACCAGGGCGAGGTCATGCGCTTCAAGGACATCAAGTCCTCCGAGCAGCGCGGCATCGTCATCATCCACCAGGAGCTCGCGCTGATCCCCGAACTCTCGATCACCGAGAACATCTTCCTCGGCAACGAGCCGGGACGCGGCGGCGTCATCGACTGGAGCCAGGCCAAGCGCCGCGCCGTCGAGCTGCTCGCCCGCGTCGGTCTGAACGACGACCCGGACACCCAGATCAAGAACATCGGCGTCGGCAAGCAGCAGCTCGTTGAGATTGCCAAGGCACTCAACAAGGACGTCAAGCTCCTCATCCTCGACGAGCCGACCGCCGCGCTCAACGAGGCCGAGTCCGCCCACCTGCTCGACCTGATCGTCGGTCTCAAGCACAAGGGCGTCAGCTCCATCATCATCAGCCACAAGCTCAACGAGATCGAGAAGGTCGCCGACCAGATCACGATCATCCGCGACGGCCGCGCGATCGAGACCCTCGACGTGAAGGGCGACGGCGTGGACGAGGACCGCATCATCCGCGGGATGGTCGGCCGCACGCTGGAGAGCCGCTTCCCCGACCGCACGCCGGACATCGGCGAGGTCCTCTTCGAGGTGCGCGACTGGGTCGTGCAGCACCCGCAGGTCGCGGACCGGCTCGTGGTGAAGAACTCCAGCTTCACCGTCCGCCGCGGTGAGATCGTCGGCTTCGCCGGCCTCATGGGCGCCGGCCGCACCGAGCTCGCGATGAGCGTCTTCGGCCGCTCGTACGGCACCTTCGTCTCCGGCGAGATCTACAAGGACGGCAAGCAGATCCAGGTCCGCAACGTCTCCGAGGCCATCGACAACGGCCTCGCGTACGTGAGCGAGGACCGCAAGGTGCTCGGCCTCAACCTCCTGGACGACATCAAGCAGTCGATCGTCGCCGCCAAGCTGAAGAAGATCGCCAAGCGCGGCGTCGTGAACGACCAGCAGGAGTACGCGGTCGCGGACGAGTACCGCAAGAGCCTCCGGATCAAGACCCCGGACGTGGACCGCGGTGTCGCCACCCTGTCGGGCGGAAACCAGCAGAAGGTCGTCCTGGCCAAGTGGATGTTCACCGACCCGGACATCCTCATCCTCGACGAGCCCACCCGCGGCATCGACGTCGGCGCCAAGTACGAGATCTACGGCATCATCCAGGCGCTCGCGGCTCAGGGGAAAGGCGTCATCGTCATCTCCTCCGAGCTGCCCGAGCTGCTCGGCATCTCGGACCGCATCTACACGATCTTCGAGGGGCAGATCACCAACGAGCTCCCCATCAGCGAAGCCACCCCCGAAACGCTCCTGAAGAGCATGACCTCCGCCAAGAAGAAGGCCACCCGATAATGACGACTCAGATCGAAGAGAAGAAGAAGTCCGGCGGCATCCGCGACCTCGGCAAGATGTTCGGCGGCGGCCAGTCCACCGGTCGCCAGTTCGGCATCCTGGGCGCGCTCGTCGTCATCGTCCTGCTGTTCGAGCTGCTCACCGGCGGCAAGACCCTCGACCCGGTCAACCTGATCAACCTGGTCAACCAGAACGCGTACGTGCTGGTGCTGGCCATCGGCATGGTCATGGTGATCATCGCCGGCCACATCGACCTGTCGGTCGGATCGGTCGCCGCGGTCGTCGGCATCATCGTCGCCCAGGCGATGACGCAGTGGAACCTCCCCTGGCCGCTGGCCATCGTGCTCGGCCTCGCGGTCGGCGCGGTGATCGGCGCCTGGCAGGGCTGGTGGGTCGCCTACGTCGGCGTCCCGGCGTTCATCGTGACGCTCGCGGGCATGCTGATCTTCCGCGGCCTCAACCAGCTCATCGGAAACGCCAACACCATCCCGGTGCCGGACGGCTTCACCTTCATCGGCGGCGGCTTCCTCCCCGAGTGGGGCCCGAACACCGGCTACAACAACTCGACCCTCCTGCTCGGCATCATCATCGCCGTGGTCATCGCGCTGCTGGAGGTCCGCACCCGCCGCAGCCAGACGAAGATGGGCTCCGACAAGGCGCCGCTGTGGGTGAGCGTCTTCAAGGTCGTCGTGCTCGACGCCGTCGTGATCTACTTCACGTTCCTGTTCGCGGGAGGCCGCGTCGGCACCTCGTTCCCGGTCTCGGGCATCATCCTCGGCGTCCTGATCATCCTGTACTCGTTCATCACCCGGAACACGATCTTCGGCCGCCACATCTACGCGGTCGGCGGCAACTCGCACGCCGCCGAGCTGTCGGGCGTCAAGATCAAGCGCGTCAACTTCTACGTGATGATGAACATGTCGGTGCTCGCGGCGCTGGCCGGCATGATCGCCGTCGCCCGCTCGGTCTCCTCCGGCCCGCAGGACGGACTCGGCTGGGAGCTCGACGCGATCGCCGCCGTCTTCATCGGTGGCGCCGCGGTCTCCGGCGGCATCGGCACCGTGGCCGGCTCGATCGTCGGTGGTCTCGTCATCGCCGTCCTCAACAACGGCCTCCAGCTCCTCGGCGTGACCAGCGACTGGGTGCAGATCATCAAGGGCCTCGTCCTCCTGATCGCCGTCGGCATCGACGTCTACTCGCACCGCCGCGGCGGCCCCTCGCTGATCGGGCGCCTGCTCGGCGGCCGTGGGCGCCGGGAGTCCGCGGTCGACGCGGCCGGCGCCGAGCAGCCCGCCGTGCTGCCGACCTCGGACCCCGCCGAGGAGTCCTCGCGGTCGCTCACCTCCTGACCTGCACCTCCCTTCCCGAACCCTGCACCATCACATCCAGAGAAAGAGATAAGAATGCGCAAGATCGCACTCGCGACCGTGGCTGTCGCCGCTGCCGCCGCGCTGGCCCTGTCGGGCTGCTCGAGCCGCGACGGCTCCGGCACCGCGTCGACCGCGTCCGGCTTCGCCAAGGACGCCTCCATCGGCGTCGCCCTCCCGACCAAGACGTCGGAGAACTGGGTTCTCGCCGGTGGCCTGTTCACCGACGGCCTCAAGGCAGCCGGCTTCAAGGGCGACGTGCAGTACGCCGGCGGCTCGGGCGTCTCCGACCAGCAGTCGCAGATCCAGTCGATGATCACCAACGGCGCCAAGGTCGTCATCATCGGCGCCGTCGACGGCGGCCAGCTCGCCGCGCAGGCCAAGGCCGCGCACGACGCCGGCGCGACCGTCATCGCCTACGACCGCCTCATCCTCAACACCAAGGACGTCGACTACTACGTCGCGTACGACAACGAGAAGGTCGGCGAGCTGCAGGGCCAGGCCCTCCTCGACGGCATGAAGGCCAAGTACCCGGGCAAGACCAAGTTCAACATCGAGCTGTTCTCGGGCTCGCCCGACGACGCCAACTCGAAGGTGTTCTTCGACGGCGCCATGAAGATCCTGCAGCCGAAGATCGACGACGGCACGCTGAAGGTCGTCTCGGGCGAGACCGACATCAAGCAGACCGCCACCCAGGGCTGGCTGCCGGCGAACGCGCAGACCCGCATGGACACCCTGCTCGCGAAGAGCTACGGCTCGACCGAGCTCGACGGCGTCCTGTCGCCGAACGACACCCTGGCCCGCGCCATCATCACCTCGGTGAAGGGTGCAGGCAAGGCGGTGCCGATCGTCACCGGTCAGGACTCGGAGGCCGAGTCGGTCAAGTCGATCATGGCGGGCGAGCAGTACTCGACCATCAACAAGGACACCCGCAACCTGGTCAAGCAGGCCATCCAGATGGTCAAGGACCTGCAGGCGGGCAAGAAGCCGGAGACGAACGACGACAAGTCGTACAACAACGGCGTCAAGGTCGTCCCGGCCTACCTCCTCAAGCCGGTCATCGTCACCAAGGCGAACGCGGCGGAGGCCTACGCCAACGACCCGACCCTGGAGCCGCTGACCAAGTAGTCGGCGCCCCTCCCGGGCAGCTGTAGTCAGAGCACCAGGTTGGCGGCCCCCCGCCGGGGCTGTTTTCGCCCGCGCAGAAGGCCGGTCCCGCTTCGGGACCGGCCTTCTGTGTCCCCCCTGGACAGTTCCCCCGGGATTTCCCCCTCTGGCGGCCTTGAACTCACGCTAGGGCGCGTGCGGGGTCACGGCATCAGGGCCACCACGGATATCCGCACCCGTGGTGACCCTGATCGCGAGTGGGGGTTCCGCGGTCGGAAGGGGGGTCACAGGGTGGCGAGGACCTCCCCGATCCGCGTCACGTAGTCGTCGATGAGCGTGACCGCGGCACGCCCGTCGCGCCGTGCGGTGGCCACGCGCAGATCGCGCGCGAAGCGCTCGACGGCGAGCGGGTCGAGGTGGCCGTGGAGCTTGCGGCCGAGCCGCCGGACCTGCGGAAGCACGTTGCCGAGGGCGCGGATGCGGACCTCGTTCTCCTCGATCCGCGCGAACGCGATGACGAGGTGCGCGAAGACGGTGACGAACCGATGGGTGTCGTTGTTCGCCGCCGTCGCGACGAGCTCGGCCTGGATGTCGCCGATCAGCTCGTCGTCGTCGGCGTCCCAGAGCGAGAGCCCGCGCAACGCCGCGCCGGCCCACAGGTCTCCGGCGACCTGCACGGATTCGAGGACGCCGCGGATGTCGAACTGGGCCACGCGCGTGAAGCGGTTGCGTTCCATCTCGACGAGGCCCTGCTCGGCGAGCCGGTCGAGCGCGTGGCGGATGGGGGTGCGCGAGATCCCCAGCCACTCGACGAGGTCGGCGTCGCGGAGGCGTTCACCGGGTTCGAGGGTGCCGTCCATGATGGCGGCTTCGATGCGCACGTAGGCCTCTTCGGAGAGGGAGATGCGGGCGACGTGATCGGTGGGCATTGGCATGGTCGGGTGCTCCTGGGTCGGGGTGAGTGGAACGAACAGTTTGCTCTGGTCAGATGCCTACTGGTAATCTATAAATATACCAGAGCAAAACTGAGTTCACGAAACGAGTTCCCCCATGACCCTCGAAGAACTCCGCCAGCGCTTCCCCTCGCTCGCGGCTGACCGGCGCCTCCTCCGAAACGATGTCTACGCTGTACTCCTCGCCGGCATCATCGCCGGAGACCTCGCACCAGGTGAGCGCCTCAAAGACGGAGAGCTCACCGACGCGCTCCGCGTCTCCCGCACCCCGGTGCGCGAGGCGATCGGCAAGCTGCAGCAGGTCGGGCTGATCCGCACGGCACCCAACCGCTACACCCTCGTGTCGCCTCTCGAACTCCGCGAGATCGTCGACGTCGTCGGCGTGCTGCGGCTCCTGATGCCCCCGGCGATCCGCCACGTGATCCAGGGCGTCGACGTGGACACCGAGCTGGAACTGACGGTGGTGGCCGAGCGATTGGAGCGCGAGTCCGACGGAGCGGGCGACGCCTCGCCGATCGACGCGTTCCAGCGCTCGACCGCGGCCATCCTGGCCGTGATCCCCGACCGTGTGCTCGCCGAGACGATCGAGAACCTCATCCCGCGCTTCGTGCGCTTCGTGACGCTGTCGGACGAGGGTGCGGCGGCCGTCTCGCGGGAGCGCGTCCTCGACTTCGTGCGGTCGGTGGTCCTGGGCGACGAGCGGGCGGTGGCCGTCCTGGACGGGATGCTGCTCGAGCTCTCCGAGGCGCTCAGTCCGCGCGTCGGCGGAGCCGGCTGAGCACGGCCGCCGGGAACACCAGCAGTAGGAGCGCGAGCACCAGCAGGATGCCGGCGCCCGCGACGATCGCGGCGGTGGGGCCCAGCGTCACGTCGAAGACGAAGAACACCACGCCGGACGTCAGCAGGGCCACCAGGGCCAGGTTGATCTTCAGCAGCCGGTTGGCGATGGCGACGGACTGCGCCTTCTCGTGGTGCCGGAAGAGCTGGCGGTGCAGCGCGACCGGCGCGAGCCCGAGCGCGGTGCTCCCGGCGGCGAACACGACGAGGACCAGGTAGAAGCCGACCTGGAACCCGTCCAGCGTGCCGAAGCGCGCCTGGAACGCGATCGCGAGCAGGAAGCCGCTGATGAGCTGGGTGCCCGTCTGAGTCACCCGGAGTTCCTGCAGGATCTCGTTCCAGTTGCGGTCGGCGCGCTGGGTGGCGGACTCCGGGCGTCCGTCCTCCGGGTCGATGTCGTCCCGATCCGGGTTCTGGGTCATCGCTCCATCGTCGTCCGGGGAGGGGACCCACGCAACGGGTGGACTCCCTGGGCCGCCAGTGCCGCGCGGTAGAACCGGACGAGCTCGGCGGCGCTGGGCCGCTTCGACGCCATCGTCGCGGCGTCCGACCTGCGGGCGGCCATGTGGTGCCGCCACGACTCGGCGGCGCAGCGGTGGTCCCAGGCGACCGCCGCCGCGGCCTCCAGCGTGCGGCACCAGCCGATCAGCTCCCGGCCCTCCGAGGCCGGCGCCCAGGTGACCACGCGGAACCAGACGTCGGGCCGGTTCAGGTCGCCGAACGCGAACCGCCGGACGACCGCGTACGGCGTCCCGAGGGCGCCCTGGCTCAGCACCCATTCCGAGGGCTGCGCGTTCGCCACGGGATGCCAGGATACGGTCACGTCAGAACGTTAGAGACGGCCGCCGACACCGGCCCAGGGGCGCCGCGCGGCGGCGTCAGGTCAGCAGCCGGATGACCGCGGCGACGACGGCGGCCGCGGGCACCACCACGATGAACGGCACGCGCAGCGCGTACAGCCCGGCGGCGATGGCGACCGCGGGCAGCCGCGCGTCCAGGTGCAGCGACTGCCCGGAGCCGAAGGTCTGCACGCAGATCAGTGCGGCGAGCAGGGCGGCCGTCAGAAGGTCGCTCGTGCGCGCGACGACGGGATGGTCGAGCGCCTTGGGCGGGACGAGCCAGCCCACGGCCTTGAGCGCGAGCACGGCGATCGAGCTGAGCAGGATGATGTTCCAGGTCGTCACGGCTCGACCTCCCGCTCCATCGGGATCGGGTCGGGATGCGGCCGGTCGTCGCCGCGGCCGAACAGGTTGAGGACGCCGAACACGATCGCGACCACCGCGGCCGCGAGCACCGGCAGGCCCGGCATGAGGACGGGCGTCAGCAGCGTCGCGACGAACCCGGCGGCGACGGCGACCGCCTGGGTCTGGCGCGCCTTCAGCCGCGGCCAGAGGAGCCCGAGGAACGCCGCGGCCGCCGCCGCGTCCAGGCCGTACGCCTTCACGTCGCCGATCAGGTTGCCGAGAAGCGCCCCGGCGAGGGTCATCAGGTTCCAGCCGAGGTAGACGACGAGGCCGGTCACCCAGAACCCGATGCGCTGCGCGCGCGGCTCGGTCTGGGCGGTGGCGACGGCGGTGGACTCGTCGATGGTGAGCTGGGTGGCCGCCGTCCGCCTCCAGAATCCCGGGCCGATGATGCGCGAGAGGCGCAGCGCGTAGAAGGAGTTGCGCACGCCGAGGAGGGCGGCGGAGGCGATGGCCGTGCCGCCGGCGGCGACCCCGCCGGACGCGAGCACGCCGATGAGTGCGAACTGCGAGCCGCCGCTGAACATGACGAGGCTGAGGACGCACGCCTGCCAGACGTCGAGCCCGGAGGCGGTGGCGAGCGCGCCGAACGAGATGCCGTACAGCGCCGTCGCCACGCCGACCGCCCAGCCGGAGCGGGCGGCGGCGCGCTCCTGTGCGGTGCGGGGAGGGCGTGCCATTCTGACGAGACTAGCGGGCCGGGAGGCCCCTACCGGGCGGAGCCGGCGCCCGGCCGGAACAGGCGCGCGACCATGTCCTCCGCCGTCGTGTCGCCGAGCGTCCACGGCTGGAAGATGACGCGGTTGACGATCGGGGCGATCACGACGTCCATCACGTCGTCCTCGGTCACGTCGGACTCGGGGTGCCGCGCGAGCAGCAGCTCCGCCTCGGTGCGCCGGTTGCGGAGGCAGTCGGAGGTGCGCTCTCCCGCCGCGCCCGCGCCGCCGCGCAGCAGCGCCGCGTTGACCGGCTTGCGGAAGTGCGTGACGATCCCGCTCGCCCAGTCGGTGAGGTCGTCGCGCAGGTCGCCGCGGTCGGCGAGCGGACGGTCGGGGTCGAGGTGGTAGGTGGCGATGTCGTTGAGGAGGGTCGGGAGGTCGCCCCAGCGCCGGTAGATGCTGGTCGGGTTGACCCCGGCGCGCTCGGCGATCATCGGGACGGTCACGCGCTCGCTGCCCTTCTCGCGGACGAGCTCCTCGACGGCGGTGCGCACGCTGTGGATGACCGCGGCGCTGCGTCCGCCCGTCCGCTTCGACGGTGTGGTCGTAGTCATGGGAATAGCTTAAAGCAAAGATTGTTGCCTTTTACCAGACCGCGCTCTATAGTCCATTAAAGCAATCAGATTTGCTTTTAGGAGGCCGAGATGTCCACTGCAGGGGAGAGCTGCCCGACGCTCGCGAGCCCGACGCTCGCGACCGGGTCGACCGCCGCCACCCGGCCGCGCCAGCGCGGTCGCTCAGTGCGGTTGCGCCCGACCGCCGCGTTCGCCGGAACCGCCCTGGCGTTCGTCGCCGTGGCGCTCGCCGTGGGCGCGCCCAGCCCGCTGTTCGTCCTCTACCAGCAGGAGTGGGGCTTCCCGTCCTGGCTGCTGACGGTCGCCTTCGCGATCTATGCGGTGACGCTGCTGATCACGCTGCTCGTCGCCGGTTCGCTGTCCGACCACATCGGCCGGCGTCCGGTGCTGGTCGGCGCGCTCGCACTCCAGATCGCGGCGATGCTGATGTTCCTGTTCTCGAAGGACATCGGCTCGATCATCGCCGCCCGCTCGGTGCAGGGCGTCGCCACCGGCGCCGCGATGAGCACCTTCACCGCCTCCCTGGTCGAGCTGGCCCCCGAGCGGCAGAAGAAGCTCGGCGCGACCATCGGCTCGACGGCCCCGGTCGGCGGCATCGCGCTCGGCGCGTTCTTCACCGGGCTGGCCGTGCAGTTCACGGCCCAGCCGACGACGCTCGTCTTCGTCACACTGGCACTGCTGTTCGCCGCGGGCATCCTCGTGGTGCTGGCGTCGCCGGAGACCGTCGCGGCCCGTCCTGGCGCTTTGCGCTCGCTGACGCCGCGGCTGTTCATCCCGCGGGCCGCACGGGGCGAGTTCGTGGCAGCGCTGCCGCTCTTCCTCGCGACCTGGATGCTCGCCGGTCTGTTCATCGGGCTGTCCCCGTCGATCCTGCACGGCGTCTTCCACCTGGACTCCGGCCTCCTGAACGGCGCGATCGTCGCCGTGCCGCCCGCGGTCGGCGCCGTGGCCGGGCTGCTGCTGACCCGCGCGCCGGCGCGGACCACGACGGTCTGGGCGATGGCGGCGATCATGGCCGGGATCGCGCTGACCGCCATCGGGATCGGCGCCGGCCTCCTGCCCGTGCTGTTCGCGGGCGCGGTCGTCGCGGGAGCGGGCTTCGGCGCCGGATTCTCGGCGATGCTGCGGATCATCGCGCCGCTCGCGCCGAACGACCAGCGTGCCGAGCTGTTCGCCGGGGTGTTCCTGGTGAGCTACCTGGCCTACGGCGTCCCCGCGCTGGCGGCGGGCGAGCTGATCGGCGTCGTCGGGCTGCTGCCCACCGCGCTCGGCTACGCGGCCGCCATCGCCGTCGCCGCCGCGGTCGCGATGGTGGTGCAGATCGTGCGGCTGGCGCGCGGAGTGCGTGCCGAGGCGGCGGCCTCCGCCGAGCCTGCCCTCACGCCAGGTCGATGAGCACCTTGCCCACGGCGCCGTCCTTCACGGCGTCGTGGGCGGCGGCCGTCTCCTCCAGCGGGAAGCGCGTGATCGGGAGGCCGTGCTCGGCGCCCACCGGTAGCGCACCCGCCGCGACGGCCGCCGACACCGCACGCACCGCAGCCGCCTTGGCCTCCGGCGCGACCGTGTAGGTGAGCACGAACTGCCAGCGCAGGTTCTTCTGCATCGCCGGGCGGATCGGCATCGTCACCTCGGTCGAGCCGGGAGCGTCGGCGTAGACCGCGATCGTGGCGCCCCGGGCGGCGACCTTCGTGTCGAGCTCGGCGTTGGCGCTGGCGTTGACCTCCACGACGATGTCCACGCCGCGTGGGGCGAGCGCTCCGATCGCTTCGGCGGCGTCCGGCTCGCGGTAGTTGACGACGTGGTGGGCTCCCGCAGCGCGCGCGAGCTCGGCCTTCTCGTGACTGCTGACGGTCGCGATGACTGTGGCGCCCGCCCAGACGGCGAGCTGGATGGCCGCGTGGCCGACCGCTCCCGCGCCTCCCGCGACGAGCACCGTCCGCCCGTCGAGCGTGCCGGGTGCGAGTTCTCCTGCCACGCCCTCGTGGGCCGCGAGCGCGCGGTGCGCCGTCAGCGCGGGGATGCCGAGCGACGCGCCGACGTCGAAACCCACGCCCTCCGGCAGCGGCACGACGTGCGCCTCCGGGAGGACGACGAGCTCCTGCGCAGTGCCGTCCGGGCGCTGGTAGGCGGCGTCCCACACCCAGACCCGGTCGCCGGGCCGCACAGTGGTGACGCCCGCGCCGACCTCGTCGACCACTCCCGCGCCGTCCTGATTCGGCACCTGCGCCCGCGGGAGGTCGGCCGGGCCGCTGCCCTGGCGCGCCTTCCAGTCGGTCGGGTTGACGCCGGAGACGTGGATGCGGACGCGCACCTCGCCGTCGCCGGGGTGCGGCTCGGCGCGCTCGCCGAGGACGAGGACGTCGGAGTCGCCGGTCGAGGTGTAGCTGACAGCCTTCATGGCTCAAGCCAACCACGGGACGGCGCCCGTCGTCAGCCCGCGGAGCAGGCTCCCGAGCTGATCGGCGCCGAGCCGACCGAGGCGAGCACCGGGTGGAGCTCGTCCAGGGTCAGCGCGTAGCCGGTCTGCGGGTCGATGGTGGAGCGGGCGAAGACGACGCCGACGACCTGGCCCGCCTGGTCGAGCAGCGGGCCGCCGGAGTTGCCCGGGCGGATGGTGCCGCGCAGCGAGTAGATCTGCCGCTCCACCGAGCCGCTCTGGTAGATGTCCGTCCCGCGGGCGGTGACCTGGTCGCGGACGCGCTGCGGGCTGATGGTGAACGGCCCGTCGCCGGGATAGCCGGCCGCGTACGCCGAATCGCCCGCGCCCAGGTTCTGCCCGAGGTGCAGGGCCGGCGCCCGGAGGTCGGTGACGTCGAGCACGGCCAGGTCGCGCTCCGGGTCGAACGCCACGAGCGTGGCCCGATCGACCGTCGTGCCGCCGGACTCCCGGACCACGACCGACGAGGCGCCGGCGACGACGTGCGCATTGGTGACCACGCGGCCCGGCTGAACGACCCAACCGCTGCCCTCGGAGTCCACGCCGCAGGCCGGCTTGGACGCGAGGATGGTGACGGTGGACTGCTGCGACGAGGCGACCGCGGCGGGGACGTTCGGGTCGGGCGCGCCGATCGTCTTGATCGACTCGCCGCCTTCGAAGACCTTCGGGAGGCCGGCCCCGGCGAGGGCGTCATCCACGGCGCCCAGCACGGTCGAGGAGGGGATCGGCGCGATGCTGTTCAGGGTGGAGACGACCTGCGACGAGTTCGCGGCCTGCACCACGGTCGCGAGGCTGGTGGCCATCGCGAAGCCGGCGACCAGCCAGACGACGACCGCCCAGGTGACGAAGCCGAGGACCGCCCCGATCAGCGAGTCCACCCACTTGACCGGCCCGTGCCGGAGCAGCTTGCCGATCACCGACGCCGCCGCGGTCGCCAGCGCGTAGACGACGCCGGCGCACACGACCAGGACCACCGCGGCCACGATCGAGCGCTGGCTGACGCCGGTCAGCCCGGACGCGGCCATCCAGTTCACGACCATCGGCGCCAGGAGGAGGCCCAGCGAGAGCCCGACGCCGAGCCCGATGAGCGCCCCCGCAGCACGGATCGCGCCATTGCTCCAGCCCGCCGCCATCGCGAGGACGGCGAGCACCAGCAGCACGACGTCGACCACGATCTCCACGGCTCTCACCATGCCCCACCAGGCTGGGCGCGGGCTGGGGTACAGATGTACGGAACCGGAAACCTGTATGTGCGTGGGTATATTACGAGGGACGCCGGGTTCCCGACCCGAGCGTGGAGGAGGATGCCGTGCCCAAGGGAGCGAACCTCCCGGCGATCGCCGCGTTCAACGAGACCGTGGTGCTGGACGCCGTGCGGCGCTCGGAGGGCGGCCTCAGCCGCGTGGAGCTCACCTCCGTCACGGGGTTGTCCGCGCAGACGGTGACGAACGTGACGCGGCGGCTGCTCGGCCAGGGGCTGATCCGGGAGGCCGGGAAGCAGAGCGAGGGCAGCCCGGGCAAGCCGCGCACCCTGCTCCGGCTCGACCCCGCCGGCGCGTACGCGGTCGGCGTGCACCTGGACCCCACCGTGATCACCTGCGTGCTCCTCGACCTCGAAGGCGAGGTGGTCGAGCACCTGCGCCGGCCGTCCCCGCCGGACGGCGACGCGAAGGCGACGCTCGCCGTCATCCTGGACGCCATCCGCTCGCTGCTCGCGACGCCGGGCGTCGACGCGTCGCGGGTGATCGGCGTGGGCGTCGCAGCCCCCGGCCCCCTCGACACCGCGACCGGCGTCGTGGTGCGGCCGCCGCTCATCCCGGGCTGGAACGACTTCCACCTCCGCGACGAGCTCACCGCCGCGACCGGCCTCCCGTCGCTGGTCGCGAAGGACGTGATCAGCGCCGCCGTGGCCGAACGCTGGCGCGACCCTGCCGGCGCGAGCAAGGACTACGCGTTCATCTATTACGGCACCGGCGCGGGCATCGGCCTGGTCCTCGACGGCGAGGTCTACACCGGCTCGACCGACAACGCGGGCGACGCCGGCCACGTGCTGGTCGACCCCGGCGGGGCACTGTGCGCGTGCGGCCGCCGCGGCTGCTGGGGCGAGTCGGTGCGGCCGCAGCGGCTGGTCATGCAGGGCCTGTGGGCCGGAGTGCTGACGGCGCCGGCGGGGACGTCGGTCGTCGACGGGGTCGATCTGGACCTCGATGTGGAGGTCGTCGACGCGCTCTTCACGCAGCTGACGGAGGCCGCGGACTCGGGCGACGAACGGGCCGCGGCGATCATCGACCGCTCCATCAGCAACACGGCGTTCTACCTGTCGAACCTCACGGCGCTGCTCGACCTGGACCGCGTGGTGTTCGGCGGGCCGTCGTGGTCGCGTGTCGAGCGCCGCTACCTCGCGCAGCTCGCCGACCGCCTTGCGGAGATCGACATGGGGATATTGACGCATCCCGTGCTCCTGGAGGGGAGCGCGGTGGGGGAGGACGTGGCGGCGGTGGGGGCTGCGTGTCTGGTGCTGAATGAGACGTTCTCGCCGCGGGTGGGGCGGGGGTGAAGGAGCGTTTCGGTAATGTTGTTCCAGTGCTAAGGTGCTAAATCTCAGAGTGACAACGGCTGTCGCTCGATGGGAGGACGACACCGTGAACACCAGAATCCACCGGGGACGCGCCACGAGTGCGCTCGCCGTGCTGCTCACCGCCGACTCTCGTCCTCGCATCCGGAACGTCGGCGCGGGCTGCCGCCGATGAAGGAATCGAACTCGTCCGCGGCTTTCTCACTCGGTACGGCGCGGATGAGAGCACGCGGGACCGGCTCCTCGCCGAATATCGTGCCGGCGGGGTGTGGGATTCGATGTCGAGCTCGAAGAGCCCCATCTCGACGCGGAGCTCCACCGAGGCCGAAGACGCGTACACGATCGGCACCTACCCTGCTGGGTCGATCGCGCCCACCAGCCCCGCTCGGCGCGCGCGGCGCCTCATCAAGTCTCAACGGGCCAGCCGGCAAGATCGTCCGGCTGAAAGTATCGGCCCAGATGTGCGTCCTCCCATACGCCACTGTCTTCTGGCTGCAGCTCACGGTCTACGGTGGGTCCGCGCGGGTCAGTTGGAACGACAACTGAGGGATGCCATGATCCTCTGGAACATACTCGCTGCGCTCCAGATCGCGCTGTTCATCGCCGCGATCGTGCTCGTCGCCGTCTGGCTTCGCCGCATCAGCCGGAAAAAGTCCTAGCGCAGGGCCTTCGCCGCGTCCCCCACCCGAGGGTGGACGGGCGATTTGCTCTGCGCTCTTTACTTATAAATCAATTTGATTTATAAATTACGAAGAGTCCGCGGCATGGGAGCCGGAGGACCCCAATGCAAAGGAGCATCCATGAAGCGAAGCAGGGTTGTGGTCGCAGCAGTCGCCGCCGCCGCGCTCGTCGCACTGGCGGGCTGTTCGTCGTCGTCCGGGGGTGGTGACGGCAAGACCATCAAGGTCGCCTTCCAGGATTTCGGGTCGGACATCATGGCCAACTTCATGAACAAGGCCAAGACCGACTTCGAGAAGGCCAATCCCGGCACCAAGGTCGACCTGGTGCCCATCAAGGCCGCGGAGAACGACTACTACACCAAGCTCGCGCTCATGAACCGGGCCGCCACCACCGCGCCCGATGTGATGAGCGAGGACACCTTCCTCATCCGCGCGGACGCCCAGGCCGGGTACCTCGCGCCCCTCGACTCCTACGTCTCCAAGTGGTCGGACTGGTCCAACTTCTTCGACAACGCCAAGGACGCGGGCAAGGGCGACGACGGCAAGGTGTACGGCATCCCCACCGGGACCGACACCCGCGGGCTCTGGTACAACAAGCAGATCTTCGAGAAGGCCGGCATCCCCACGCCGTGGCAGCCGAAGAACTGGGAGGACGTCATCAGCGCGGCCAAGAAGATCAAGGCCGCCGACCCCGGCGTCATCCCGCTCAACATCTTCTCCGGCAAGGCCGCCGGTGAGGCGAGCTCGATGCAGGGCTTCGAGATGCTCATGTACGGCGCCAGCGCGAAGGGCCTCTACGACGACTCCTCCTCCAAGTGGATCACGGGCTCGAAGGCGTTCACCGACGCGCTCGACGTGATCAAGGAGGTCTACCAGGGCGGCCTCGGCCCGAGCCCGGAGATCACCAGCGACACCAACTACCAGAACACGGTCAACAACGAGCTGGTGCCGCAGGGCAAGCTGGCGATCAACCTCGACGGCTCCTGGGCCTCCAACGCGTGGCTGCCCACCGGCGCCACCCCGTGGGCCGACTGGGACAAGGTGATGGGCACGGCCAAGATGCCGACCCAGAACGGCGGCGCGCCCGGTTCGATCAGCCTCTCGGGCGGCTGGACGTTCTCGATGGGCTCCAAGAGCTCGGCGAAGGACACGGCCTGGAAGTTCATCACCTTCGTGACGGACAAGCAGCGCTCGCTCGAGTACAACATCAACACGGCCGGCATCCCGGTTCGCAAGGACGTCGCGAACGACGAGAAGTACAAGACGTCCAACCCCACGTCGGAGTTCTTCTCCTCGCTGGTCGCCGTCACCAAGTTCCGCCCGGCGACCCCGGACTACCCGAAGATCTCCAACGGCATCCAGGTGGCGATGGAGTCGGTGATGACCGGGCAGGCCACACCGGCGCAGGCCGCCAAGACCTACGACGACTCGGTCGTGGGGATCGTCGGTAAGGACAAGACGGAGTCGAAGTAAGGTGACCTCCACTCTGGATGCCGTCGGCACCGACGCGCGCGGCCGGACCACCCCGGTCCGGCCGCCGCGCGGGCCGAAGACACGTTCGCGCGCACACGCCCGGCGCTCGCTCGCCCGGGCCGTCCCCCTGGTCCCGGCGATCGGCCTGCTGGTCGTCTTCCTGGTCGGGCCGATCCTGTCGTCGTTCTACGGCTCGTTCACCAACATGTCGCTCACCGGCTCGGCGGCGGCGTCGGCGGAGTGGGTGGGCCTCCAGAACTACATCGACCTGTTCAAGAGCCCGGACTTCCCGGTCTCGGTCTGGCTGACCCTGGTCTTCCTGATCGGCTCGGCGGTGATCGGCCAGAACATCGTCGGCATGGTGCTCGCCCTGCTGATGCGCAGCGGCAGCCGCTGGGTCGGGGCCCTCGTCTCGACCTTCGTGGTCGGCGCCTGGGTGCTGCCGGAGATCGTGGCGGCGTTCGCGTCGTACGCGTTCTTCAGCCAGCACGGCACGCTCAACGCGATCCTCGCCGGGTTCGGCATCACGGGTCCGTCGTGGCTGTTCGCCTTCCCGATGCTGTCGATCATCCTCGCGAACACCTGGCGCGGCGCGGCGTTCTCGATGCTGGTCTACTCGGCCGCGCTGCAGGAGGTGCCGCCGGAGATCACCGAGGCGGCGGAGGTCGACGGCGCCAACGGGGCGAAGCGGTTCTTCCTCGTGACGCTGCCGATGATCCGGCGCAGCATCTCGACCAACCTCATGCTCATCACGCTCCAGACGCTCTCGGTCTTCACGCTCATCTACGTGATGACCGGAGGCGGCCCGGGCAACAAGAGCATGACCCTGCCGGTGCTGGCCTACCAGGAGGCGTTCAAGTTCTCCGAGCTCGGCTACGGCACCGCGATCGCGACCATCCTGCTGCTCGTCGGAGCGGTCTTCGCGATCGTCTACGTGCGCGCACTCAAGACGGAGGTGGACTGATGAAGCTCTCGTCGCCCAACGGCATCGCCCTCAAGTGGACGGCCAACATCCTGCTGCTGCTGATCGGCGTGGTCTTCGTGCTGCCGCTGGTGTGGGTGGTGCTGGCCTCGTTCGACGGCAGCGCGACCCTCTCCGTCGCGTGGCCGAAGCAGTGGACGCTGGAGAACTTCCAGAAGGTGCTCACGCCCGAGCTGGCGTTCGTGCCGTTGTGGAACAGCCTCCTGCTGTCGGCCGGCTGCGCGGTCCTCACCGTGATCATCGCGGTGCTCGCCGCCTACCCGCTGTCGCGATACCGCAACCGGTTCAACCGGCCGTTCCTGTACGCGATCCTGTTCGGGACCTGCCTGCCGATCACCGCGATGATGGTGCCGGTCTACAGCCTGTTCGTGTCGCTCAACCTGATCGACTCGCTCGGTGGGACGATCCTGTTCATGGCGGCCTCGTCGCTCCCCATGGCGATCTGGATGACGAAGAACTTCGTCGACTCCGTGCCGATCTCCCTGGAGGAGGCGGCCTGGGTCGACGGCGCGTCCAGCATGAAGACGCTGTGGACGGTCGTCGTCCCGCTCGTGCGGCCGGGGATCGCGGTGGTGTTCATCTACGTGTTCGTCGCCGCGTGGGGCAACTTCTTCGTCCCGTTCGTGCTGCTGCTCAGCCCGCAGAACCAGCCGGCGGCCGTGAGCATCTTCACGTTCTTCGGGCAGTACGGCGCGGTCGCCTACGGCCAGCTCGCCGCCTACTCGCTCATCTACTCCGTGCCCGTCATCGCGCTCTACGTGATCGTGTCCCGTGCGCTGGGCGGCTCGTCCGCGCTCGCCGGGGCGGTCAAGGGCTAGCCGTACCTCTTATAGAGAAGGAGTCCTCCTTGTACCAGCAGAACCAGCTCGCCGAGTTGCGGGTCGACCGTTTCGTCCGCGAGCGCCTGACGCCCGCCCTCGAACGGGCGTCCGTCCCGGTGACCGTGGAGGCGTGGGAGGTGCCGGACGAGCCGGTGCCGTTCGCGCAGGCGGTGGAGGGCGCCTTCGAGCCGTTCGCCGTCGGGAGGCCGTGGGGGCGTCCGTGGGGCACGGTCTGGTTCCGCGTGACCGGGACGGTCCCGGCCGAGTGGTCGGCGGCGCCGGACGAGGTCGAGCTGGTCGTCGACCTCGGCTTCACCGCCGGACAGGTCGGCTTCCAGGCCGAGGGCCTGGTCTGGGCGACGGACGGCACGATCGTCAAGGCGCTGGAGCCGCTCAACAACTACGTGCGGCTGCAGGCGGCGCCGGGGGAGTCGTTCGAGCTGTTCGTGGAGGCGGCCTCCAACCCCGACGTGGGGTCGGACTGGTCGTTCCGGCCGACGCCGGTCGGCCGGAAATCGACCGCGTCGACGGACTCCATCTACACGCTGCGGCGGGTGGACGTCGTCCACCGCGACCGGGACGTGTGGGAGCTGATCCAGGACATCTTCACGGTGCGCGGTCTGGCCGCCGAGCTCCCGGCGACCTCCCCGCGCCGGGCCGCGCTGTTCGCCGCGCTGGAGGACGCGGTGACGGCGGTCGACCCGTTCGACGTCGGTGCGACCGCGGCGGCCGGCCGCGCCGCGCTCGCCGGCGTGCTGGCGTCGCCCGCCGCCGCGACGGCGCATCGGGTGTTCGCGGTGGGCCACGCTCACATCGACTCGGCCTGGCTGTGGCCGGTGCGCGAGACGATCCGCAAGTGCGCGCGCACCTTCTCCAACGTCCTCGACCTGATGGACCAGGACCCGGACTTCGTGTTCGCGTGCTCGTCGGCGCAGCAGTTCGCGTGGATGCAGCGCTTCTACCCCGAGCTGTTCGAGCGCATCCGCGTGCGCGTCGCCGAGGGCCGGTTCGTGCCGGTCGGCGGGATGTGGGTCGAGTCGGACACCAACATGCCCGGCTCGGAGGCGCTGGCCCGCCAGTTCGTGGAGGGCAAGCGGTTCTTCCTGGAGGAGCTCGGCTACGAGCCGCGCGAGGTCTGGCTGCCCGACTCGTTCGGCTACTCGGGCGCCCTCCCGCAGATCGCGCGCGAGGCCGGGATGGACTACTTCCTCACCCAGAAGATCTCGTGGAACGAGACCAATAAGTTCCCGCACCACACCTTCGACTGGGAGGGCATCGACGGCACGCGCATCTTCACGCACTTCCCGCCGGTCGACACCTACAACTCCATCCTCTCCGGGGGAGAGCTCGCGCACGCCGAGCAGAACTTCGCCGACAAGGGCCGCGCGAACACCTCCCTGGTGCCGTTCGGGTTCGGCGACGGCGGCGGCGGTCCGACCCGCGAGATGGTCGCCGCGGCCGCGCGCACGGCTGACCTGGAGGGCTCGCCGACCGTGCGGGTCGCGGCGCCGTCCGCGTTCTTCGACGCCGCGCGCGCCGAGTTCGACCCGGCGCCGGTGTGGGCGGGGGAGCTCTACCTGGAGTTCCACCGCGGCACCTACACGTCGCAGGCGCGCACCAAGCAGGGCAACCGCCGCAGCGAGGCGCTGCTGCACGAGGCGGAGCTGTGGGCGGCGACCGCTGCCGTCCGGGCCGGCGCGGCGTATCCGGCGGAGGAGCTGCGGGAGGCCTGGCGGACGGTGCTGCTGCAGCAGTTCCACGACATCCTGCCCGGGTCCTCCATCGGCTGGGTGCACGACCAGGCCGTCGAGAACTACGCCGCGGTGGCGCGCAGTCTGGAGGACGTGATCGGGAGGTCGCTGGCGGCGCTCGCCGCGGGCGCGACCGATTCGGACGCCGTCGCCAACGCCTCCCCATACCGCGTCGACGGGATCGCCCCCGGCGGGATCGGCGTCCCGGAGCGCGGCTCCGACGCCCGCGTCGAGCGCGACGGCGACGGGTTCCGGCTCGTCAACGACCGCATCGCGGTCACGGTCGACGCCGAGGGTCTCATCCCCTCGATCGTGGAGCTCACGACCGGCCGGGAGGTCGTCCCGGCGGGCACCCGCGCCAACCTCCTCCAGCTCTTCCGGGACACCCCCACCCAGTGGGACGCCTGGGACGTCGACATCGAGTACCGGCTCGCGGGGGAGGACCTCACGCGGGTGGAGTCCCTCGACGTCGCCACCGAGACGCCCGAGGCGGTGTCGCTGCGCCTGGTCCGCCGCTTCGGCGCCTCCACGGTCACGCAGACGCTGACCCTCGCCGCCGGGTCGCCCGCGCTCGACATCGAGACCCACGTCGACTGGCACGAGCGCCAGCGGATGCTGAAGCTCGGCTTCCCGGTCGACGTCCACACCACGTCGGCGCGCTCGGAGATCCAGTTCGGGCACATCGACCGGCCGACGCACACCAACACCAGCTGGGACGTCGCCCGGTTCGAGACCAGCGCGCACCGCTGGGTGCACGTGGCCGAGCCCGGCTTCGGCGTCGGCGTCGCCAACGACGCGACCTACGGCCACGACATCACCCGGCACGAGCGCGAGGGCGGCGGCACCTACTCGCTGGTCCGCCAGACCCTCCTGCGCGCGCCGCTGTTCCCGGACCCGGAGGCCGACCAGGGCCAGCACACGCTGCGCAGCTCCGTCGTCGTCGGCGGCGTGGATGCGGCGATCGAGGCAGGCTACCGGCTCAACCTCCCGCTGCGCCCGGCCGCGGCCGCGAGCGAGCCGCTCATCGCCTCCTCGACGGCGGGCGTCGTGGTCGAGACCGTCAAGCTCGCCGAGGACGGCTCGGGCGACGTCGTCGTCCGCCTGTACGAGGCGCACGGCTCACGGGCGACGACCACGCTCGCGGTCGGCTTCCCGTACGAGCGGATCGAGCGCACCGACCTGCTGGAGCGCGCGACGGGCGACGCCGGCACGACGCTCGCGCTGCGTCCCTTCGAGATCGTCACGCTGCGGTTCGTCCGCGGCTGACCCAGACCGCCCGCCCCGGGCCGCGCGAACCCCGGGGCGGGCAACATCACCGAGTCCGCCGATCCAGTCCCGAATGGGGGGCGCGTAATGCGGGCAATACATACTGCACGCCCGGTTAGTCTTTCCACGTGGCGGTCGGTATGTGGCGCAGGCGGGTGCTCGTGGTCGAGGACCACGCCCTGATGCGCTCGCTGGTGGCCGACGCCTTCGCGCAGCGCGGATTCGAGATCACCGCGGCGCCCTCCGCGGTGGACGCGCTCCGGCTCGTGGACGACGCCGACCCCGACCTGCTCGTGACCGACATCGACCTCGGTTCCCGGCCCAACGGTGTGGAGCTGGCGACGATCGTCCGCGAGCGCGCCCCGCACGTCGCGGTGATGTTCCTCAGCAACCTGTCGCGGGAGGCCGCGGCGGCCCAGGCCCGCGACACCGTCGAGGGCGCCTCCTTCGTCAACAAGGGCGCGATCGGGTCGGTCGCCGAGCTGGTCGACGCCGCGGAGGCCGTCCTGGCCGACCGACCCGTCGAGCACCTGACCGGCGCGACCGGCTCCCAGGGCGCGCTGCTCCGGCTGAGCCCGGCCCAGCGCGAGACGACCCGGCTGCTCGCCGCGGGACTCACGAACGCGGAGATCGCCCGCCGGCGCGGCGTCTCGGTGCGGGCCGTCGAGAAGAGCGTGGAGCGCGTCTTCCAGGCGCTCGGCCTCGGCGGTGACGACGGCATCGCCCCGCGGGTGGCGGCTGCGACCCTCTACACGGCGACGTTCGGCGATCCGGGGTCGGGGTTGTGAATCCGTCCGTCGCGTCGCGGGTCCGGCGCATCGTCGCTCAGGCGACCGGCCGTCGCGCGATCACCTGGTGGACGTGGCTGATCACGGCCCCGGTCGCGCTGACCGTCATGTCGGGGCTGCAGTACGTGACCGGGGGGCCGTGGGCGGTCCTCGCGGTGGCCTTCGTCGAACACCTGGCGGTCGGTCTCCTGCTGCTGGCGGGCTGGGCGCTGCTCCGGGTCACGCCGGCGGCGGTGCGCGCAGCGACGGTGTTCGCCGTGTTCGCCGTCATCGGCATCCTCCGTCCCGTCCTCTTCCTCGCCGCCGGATGGGTGCTGGGCATCCCTGCCGCCGCCGGCGACCTCGGCGGGCGGATGACGATCAACCTGGTGACGACCGTCGCCGTGTTCTCGCTCATCGCGATCGGGGTGCAGCTCGTCGAGGACCATCTCGGCGTCTACCGACGGCTGCGCGCGGCGCAGGAGGCGTCGGCTCGCGATGCGATGCGGGCGGCGGATCGCGCGAGGGCTCTGCGGGACTCCGCCCTGGACGCCGTCTCCGAAGGGCTGGAGCGGGCCACCGTCGCGGCCGAGAGTCACGGGATCCGTCCCGTCGACGCGGCGAACCTGCTCCGCGAGGTGGCCGAGCAGGTGGTGCGCCCGGCCAGCCACCGGGTCTTCGACACCGACGCCCCCGCCGGGGAGGAGTCCGACGCGGGCCGTGTGCGCCGGCGCGACTGGATCGCGTCGGTGCTCGGCGGGATGCAGGCGGCCCCTCCGCTCCTGCTCGCCGTGCTCTTCGCGGCGATGGTGCTCCCGTTCGGCGTCTGGCAGTACGGCCTGCTGTTCTGCATCCCCCCGCTGCTGTCCGGCCTTCTCGTGGTGTGGGCGGCGAACATGCTGCTGGGGCTCGCGGCGACGCGGACTCCGCCCGCCCTGCGCGCGCTGGCCCTCGCGAGCGGCTACGCCCTGATCGGTGTGCTGCTCTCGGCGACCAGCGAGATCACCGTCCGCCTGATGGGAGGCGAGCCGGAGCTGGTCTGGTTCGAGGCCGCCTCGTACTGGCTGGTCGGCCTCGGGGTCGCCTTCGTCGCCTCGCTCACGGCCCAGGTGCGCCGGGATCAGAGCGAGCTGGAGGAGGCGGTCCAGGAGAACATCCGCGCCGCGGCCGCCATCCGGGGCGACTTCGAGCGGGAGCGGGCCGCGCTCGCGCGCCTGCTGCATTCGGGAGTCCAGTCCGAGCTGATCGCCTCGGCCCTCGCCCTGGCGGCGGGGCCGTCCGCGGACGCTTCGGCCGAGCTGCGCAGGGTGGTGGCGAGCATCCGTGCCGAGCTGAGCGCGCCGCGCGTGGAGCCGGACGCCGCCGAGCGGATCGCCGCGCTGGTCGAGAGCTGGGCGTGCGCCATCCCGCTGCGGTCGTCGTTCGCCGACGACGTCTGGGAGCGGCTGCGCGAGCCCGTGCGCGCGGCCGCGGTGATCGACACGATCTCGGAGGGCCTGGCGAACGCGGTGCGCCACGGCGACGGGTCGGAGGTCACGCTCGACGTGCTCCCTGCGTCCGGCGACGGCGTCTCGGTCGTGATCGTCTCCGGCGGGGCGCTGTCCGCCGCCGTGCCCGGGATCGGGCTCCGTCAGCTCGCCGAGCGGGGGGACGTCGCGCTGCAGGAGCTCGCCGGCCGGGTCGAACTCGCGGTGGTCGTTCCTTAGCATCCGACCGGCCTGCGGTCGCCAGTCGTAGCAGCCGTACCCGGTGGCGTCTGAGTGGACTCGAAGGGTTACCTTCAAGGTGATCGGACCCGCATCCGTCGTCGTCAGGGCCGGGGTGGTTTCCGCGCGACCCGAACGCGCGGAATGCGCCCCGCCCCCGGCATCCCGCGGGATTCCGCCGACCTGCATTCATCCGCGAGTTCGCCCGTTCAGCGGCGTCGTGCCCCGAATTGGTGCGATCTATTCGTCTGCATTGATAGAACGTCCAGCGGAAATTTGATAAGAATGATCGGTACGCCTGAAAGCGTCGTCCCCCCGCGGCGCTCGGACCCGACCGTCCCAGGCGAGTTCAGTTCGTCCAGGAAGGCCCTTTTTGCCCGAGTCCTCTGCCCCCCTGCGGCCTCGCCGCGGTACTCGGGGACCCGTCGTACTCGACGTGGACGCGCAGACGCAGGCAGTGGCCGACCCGATCACGGACTTCACGCGGGCCGAGTCGCTGGCCCCGGCCGCACCTGTTGTTCCCGCGGCGCCCGCTGCCCCGGCGCCGATGAGCCGCCGTGCCGCGCTGGAGGCCGAGCGTGCCCAGGCGCGCCGGACGCAGGCCGCGAAGGCGCAGGCCGCTGCTGTCGCGCCTGTCACGCCGCAGGCCGCTCCGGTGGACGGCATCGCGTCGCTGTTCGCCGAGACCCTGGCTGCCGAGGCCCCCGCGGCCGAGAACGAGAGCGCCGTCGCCCGCCGTCGCGCGGATGAGCAGCACACCGCCCCGCGGAAGAAGAAGCGCGTCGTCCGCGAGCGCGTCGTCGTCAAGCCGACCCGCCCGTCCCGCGCCGAGCGCCGTGCCGCCGCCGCTGCGCAGCAGTCGTCCGTCCCCGCCACGCAGGTCGCCGCCGGCCCCTCGGTCGCCGACCCGACGAACCCCCGTCACCCGCGTCGCGGCATCTACCGCAAGCTCCACACCGAGAGCCGCCACCGCCGCGGCTTCCACCTCTTCGTGCTCGTCGCGCTGACCGCGTTCTTCGGCACCGCCTCCCTCCCGGCGTACGCGACGACGGGCGAGGCCTCCGTCGCCGGCGCCGCGCGCACCGCCCTCGCCGTGCAGACCCTGACCGGTGGCGACGCCACCGCGCAGGTCGTCTCCCGCGACGGCCTCGGTATCGCCGAGAGCCCGCAGGCCCTCGACTCGACCACCAACAGCGCCGTGTCGCCCACGGTGCAGGCGCTGGCCGTGCAGCTCATGGGTGCCGTCGCCGCGGGCCGCCTGGTCGGCTCCACGCCCAACCACATCCCGGAGATCGCGAACCTCGCCGAGGGCAAGGTCGTCCCGAACTGCGGCGTCGACTACCGCGTCCTCCAGGCCATCTCCGTCGCGCTGGACAACTTCAGCCAGGTCGGCATCAGCGACATCAACCGCAAGTGCACGGGCCAGATCGAGGGCGCGGGCACCGACTCCGCCCACTACGCGGACGGCGGCGGCCACGCGGTCGACTTCTTCCTCCTCAACGGCTCGGCCCTCACCGGCGGCGACGCGAAGTCCCTCCAGCTCATCCGCCTCCTCGACCCCCTGGTCCCGAAGGGCTCCGGCCTGGGCCAGGCGGAGTGCCGCGGCTCGATCAGCGTGCAGAACTTCGCCCCGTTCGACGACACCTGCAACCACGTGCACATCGACTTCCTGAAGTCGCAGGGGGCGACGCTCCGGTACGGGTGATCGGCAGCCGCTGCTCACCCCAGCGGCACCGCCACCCCCGACCCCAGCCGCTTCATCACCAGCGTCGACGTCATCCGCTGGATCCCCGGCAGCCCGCCGAGCTCCCCGTCGTAGAGCTCCTGGTAGGCCGCCAGGCTCGGGGTCAGGATGCGCAGCATGTAGTCCGGGTCACCGAAGAGGCGCTCGGCCTCGATCACGTTCGGGATGGCGACCACCGCCTCCTCGAACGCGCCGACCGTGTCCGGGTCGGTGCGGCTGACCGTCACGAACACGATCGCCTCGAACGTCAGCCCGACCGCGGTCGGCGACACCACCGCGCGGTAGTGCTCGATGACGCCGGACTGCTCCAGTTCGCGGACCCGGCGGTGGCACGCCGACAGGCTCAGCCCGACGCGGGAGGCCAGTTCGGTCACGCTGATGCGGCCGTCCTGCTGGAGGGTTGAGAGAATCTCCCGGTCGAGGCTGTCCATGTGAACTATTCTCCCGCTGTTTCGGCGTTTCCGTCGCAGATTGCGAAGCACCTTTCGCAGGTATTGCCGTAGCTTCTGCGACATGAATCCCGCACTGGTCGCGCAGTTCTGGACGATCGCCGTCCTGCTCACGCTGACGCCCGGCGCCGACTGGGCCTACATCATGGGCGCCGGTGTGCGCGCCAAGTCCGCCGCGCCCTCGATCCTCGGGATGCTGACCGCCTACGCACTGGTCATCGCGGCCGTCGCGCTCGGTGTCGGCGCGCTCGTCACGCGGTTCCCGGTGGTCCTCACCGCGCTCACGCTCGGCGGCGGCGCCTACCTGATCTGGCTCGGGATCGCCGCCCTCCTCAAGCGCGCCGAGCCGGTCGGGCCGCACGGCGAGCCGATCGTCGGGAGCGCGACCTCCCAGTTCCTCCGCGGCGCGGGGGTGTCCGGGTTCAACCCCAAGGGTCTCCTGCTGCTGCTCGCGCTCCTGCCGCAGTTCACCTCGCCGACCGGGATGCCGGCGGCCGTCCAGATGCTGGTGCTTGGCGCGATCCAGCTGGCCGACATCGCGGTCATCTACACGCTGGTCGCGTTGCTCGCGCGCCGGCTGCTGCGGTCCCGGCCGCGAGCGCTCGCCATCGTGGGGAAGCTGTCGGGCGCGATGATGGTGCTCATCGGGGCGAGCCTGTTGGTGGAGCGATTCCTGCAGCACTGAGCGCGGGGAGCGCGTCATGGTTGCGTGAACGTCGAGAGTGAATCACGACGACCGTCGTCAGAACCGAGGCGGCGACCAGAACGAGGAACTGGATGTTCACCGCCAGCCAGATGAGCTCCTGGGCAGGCAGCATCGTCCGGCCATTCCATCCGCGCAGGTCGGCGCGCTCGATGATCTCACCGTCGATCACGAACCACCAGCACGTGAGAACCGTCGACGCTGTCGTCGCCAGCAGTACGAGAACCCATGTCGCGATTGCAGAAGCGCGGTTCATGGATTACAGCTTGCGGCGACGGTGGCAGCGTATCCGACATTGGGTCGTCCCATTTGCACCGTTGAGTCCTTTCCGATTCCCGAACATGTGCAATCATGTTCGGGCCATTCTGGTCGAACTGAACTGTGACGTCAAGAATTTCAGAACAGGTTCAACCCCGCCCACTGCAGCAGGATGACCGTCTTCCCATCAACGATCCGCCCGTCCGCCACCATCGCCAGAGCCTCCTCGTACCCCACGACCACCGGCTCGATCTCCTCGCCCTCCTCGGCCACGCCGCCCCCGCCGACGATCTCGCCCGGCCGGTACTCGGCCGCATAGAAGTGGACGCGCTCGGTCACCGAGCCCGGGCTCATGTACAGGTCGAACAGGTGGTGGAGGTCGCCCACCCGCACGCCCAGCTCTTCGGCGGCCTCGCGGCGGATCGCCTCGTCCGGGGCGTCGCCGTCCAGCAGGCCCGCGGCGGCCTCCACCAGCATCCCGTCGGGGTGGCCGTTGACGTACGCCGGGAGGCGGAACTGCCGCGTGAGCAGAAGGGTGCGCGCGGCGGGGTCGTACAGCAGGACGGTCGCGCCGTTGCCGCGGTCATAGGTCTCCCGCGACTGCGTCACCCACACGCCGTCGCGCCCGCGGTAGTCGAAGGTGGTCCGGCGGAGGACGTGCCAGCCGTCGGACACGACCTCCACGTCGGTGACGCGGACGGCGGGGTTGCCGGTGGCCGAGCGCCCGGTGCGGTGCAGCCCGGTGCGCCCCCTGCTGTCCGGGAGGTCGTGCCCGGGTCGTGCGTCGTGCTCCGTCGATTCCTCACCGCTCATGGCAGGAGGGTATCGGAGCTTTCTCCCGCGCGAATGTACGCGCCGACGATCTCGCGGACCTCCACGCCGCCGCCCTGCCAGGTGGCGGGGTTGCGGCGGGCGATGGCGAGCGCGGCCTCCCGGTCGGCGGCCTCCACGATGCCGATGCCCGCGATGATCTCCTTGCTCTCGGTGTACGGGCCGTCCGTGACGCCGTCGCCGCGGACGGAGGTCGCCTCCGTGAACGGGGCGAGCGCGAACGCCGCGGTCAGCGAGCCGTCGCCGATCAGGTCCTCCGAGTGCCGGTCGTGCTCGGCGAGCTCCTCGGGAGTGCCGGCCACGCCGTTGCCGTAGATGAAGATGGCGAACTGGGCCATGAGCGATCCTCTCTGTCGTCACCAGGACGTCGAACCGGGCGGCGCGGATTCGACAGCGTCAGCGCAGCTTCCGCCGCATTGCGCGCACGGCCAGGATGTCGGCCGCTTCCGCGTCCTTCGCCTTCACGATGGCCTTGTCCGACTTGAGCGGCAACTCGTAGCCGTTCTCGACCTCCACCCCGGCCAGGATCAGCCGGGCGCGCGCGATCTCCGCGTCGAAGACCGCGCCGAGCAGCAGCACGACGTTGGCGATCCAGATCCACAACAGGAACACGATGATCCCGGCGAGCGTGCCGTACGTCTTGTCGTAGTGCCCGAAGTTCGCCACATAGAAGGCGAACAGGGCCGACGCGACGCCGAGCAGGACGATCGCCACCACGGCGCCGGGAGTCAGCCAGCGGAACCGCGGCTGCCGGACGTTCGGGGTCGCCGAGTACAGCAGCGCGACCAGCAGCACCAGGGCGAACACGACCACCGGCCAGCGCAGGACCGACCACGCCGTCTTCGCCGCGTCCCCGACGCCGAGGACGTTGCCGAGGGCCTGAAGGATCGGGCCGGAGATCACGAGCAGCACCGCCACGATCGCGATGAGCACCAGCGACGCCAGCGTGACGCCGAGCTGGACCGGGCGCAGCGTGAACGCCGAGCGGCCTTCCCGCACGCCGTACACCCGGTTGAGCGCGCGCCCGAAGCCGCCCACGTAGCCGGACGCCGACCAGATCGCGCCCACGATGCCGATCACCAGCGCGACGCCGGTGGCGGGGGACTTCGCGAGCGTCTCGATCGGGGCCTGGATGACGGTGAGCATCCCGGGCGCGAGCTGGTCGATCATCCCGAACAGCGCGTCGATGCCCGACTTGCTCTGACCGACCAGGCCGAGGACGCTGACGAGCGCGATCATCGCCGGGAACAGCGACAGCACGCCGAAGTAGGTGAGTCCCGCCGCCAGGTCGGTGCACGACGCCTGGCCGAAGCTGCGCAGCGTGCGCTTCAGGATGTAGCCCCACGGCAGGCGGCGCCGGGAGGCTTCAGCGGCCACGCGCCATCCCTCGCGCCACGAGAGCGGCGGCGCCACCCAGCACCGCCAGGAACACCGCAGCCGCGGCGACGGGGTGCGACCGGATCTGCACGCGCACGTTGAAGGTGGCGAAGATGTCGTCGAGCGTCCCGGCGAGCTGGTCGCGGGTCTCCTCCAGCTCGAGCTTCAGTGTGTTCATCCCCTTGCCGCTCACGGCTGCTCCCCCTTCAGCGCCTGCACGTCGGCCTTCAGCTCGGGCCCGAGGTCCTCCGGGACCGGCGGCATCCCGCGCTTCAGCATGGCGCGGCCGATGAGGGCGACGATGATCGCCAGCACGATCAAGATGCCCGCGACGATGAGTGCCGCGAGCCAGCCGGGGACGATGAGCGCGAACGCGAACACCGCGGCCGTGACCAGGACGCCGAGCGCGAAGAACACGAACACCAGGGCGCCGACCAGGAGGCCGACGCCCACCCCGGCCGCCTTCGCCTTCGCCGTCATCTCGGCCTTGAACAGGGCCAGCTCGGCGCTGAGCAGCCGCTTGAGCTGGGCTGCCGCGTCGCGCGTCAGCTCCGGCAGCGGGCGCAGTCCGCGCGTGGTCCGGCGGCGCTCGCGGGGGAGCGCGGCCTTGTTCTCGGTCATGCATGGCCTCCCTGGGTTCGGGTCCGAACGTACCCCACCACTGGGGGCGAGCCAAGGGAGTGCCGTCTCCGCGTGGCCCACGGGATAGTGCACACTAGTCGCATGAGCGGCATCGGCGGCAATGGCGCGGGCGGCGGCGGATCGGCCGGCATCAGACCCGGGGGAGTGCTCGTCGCGGTCGTCCCCGGTCAGCCGACCGCGGTGCTCGACGCGGCGGCGCGGCTCGCCGACGACCTCGACGTCCCGCTGGTGTGCGCCAACGTCGACCCCAACCGGTACCTGGTCTCCAGCTACGTGGACGGCACCGTCGTCGCGCTGCCGTACGACCCGGACCTCCCCGAGGTGGAGGACGAGACGTTCGACGCCGAGCTGGAGGCCGACATCCGCACGACGCTGAACGGCCGCGGCGTCCCGTACTCCCTCAAGCAGCTCGCGGGCGACCCGGCCTGGGCGCTCGCCCGGCTGGCGGACGAGATGGATGCGCGCTACATCGTGGTGGGCACGCGCGAGGCGGGCCTGCGCGGCAGCCTCCGCGAGTTCTTCAACGGCTCTGTCGCGGTGCACCTGGCGCACCGGCAGCACCGGCCCGTGATCGTGGTGCCGCTGGCGCCGGTCAGCGGGTCGCAGGCGCTGCCGTGGGAGGACCCGCCGGTATAGTGGTCCAGCGGCGATGGATCTCGCCGGGGCCAACAGCCCGAACCGCGACGGTCGCTGATAGTTCCTGCGCTTCGTTCTGAAGGGTGGATGCCGCGTGTCCGTGAGAACCCCGCTGCCGGTGCACCTGCACTGGCGCTCCGTGCTGCTCGTCTTCGTCGGCGGCGCGATCGGCACCACGGTGCGCTACCTGCTGTCGGCCGCCGTGCCGACCGTGGCCGGCATCCCGCTCATCACCCTCGTGATCAACGTGACGGGCGCGTTCGTGCTCGGCTGGCTGCTGGAGGCGCTGGCCCTGCGCGGACCGGACGCCGGGCGGCGGCGTGACCTGCGGCTGTTCGCCGGCACCGGCATCCTGGGCGGGTACACGACCTACAGCTCGTTCGCGGTGGACACGGACGGGCTGTTCGCGGCGCACAATCCCGGCGCGGGAATCGGATACGCGGTGGCGACGATCCTGATCGGCGCGCTGGCGTCGGTGGCGGGGATCGCGGCGGCCGCTGCGCTCGGGAGGCGGCGTGCGCGCCGGGCGGAGGCGGCCGAGTGACGCCGCTGCTGGTGCTCGCCGTCGCGGTCGCGGGCGGCCTCGGAGCGGTGGCGCGGCTCGTCCTCGACGGGGTGCTGCGCAGCCGGTTCCGGATCACCTTCCCGTTCGGCACCACGGTCATCAATGTGACGGGGTCGTTCCTGCTGGGCCTCGTCACCGGGCTGGCGCTCGCGCACGGGCTGCCGCCCGAGTGGCGCGCCATCCTCGGCACGGGGTTCCTCGGCGGGTACACGACGTTCAGCACCGCGAGCTACGAGACGGTGCGGCTGGCGCAGCAGCGGCGGTATCGGGCGGCGCTGTTCAACGGCGCGGGGATGCTGATCCTCGCGCTCGCCGCGGCCGGGCTGGGACTCTGGCTGGGCGGGCTGCTCTGAGCGGCGGCAGGCGCCGGCTCAGGCCTGCTGCTCCATCCACCACTCGGTGAACTCCTCGGCGCGGCCGTCGGCGGCCAGCACCACCACCCACAGGTTCGAGTAGGTCGGCCCGTCGTGGTAGTCGGTGACGCCCTCCACGAAGTACTGCGCCCCGTCCTGGCCGAGCAGCCGCCACTCGAAGTCGACCGAGCCGGGGTCGTCCTGCGCGTCGAGCCAGCCCTCCACGATCTCCAGGTGCCCGTCCCACGGCTCGGCGAACGGCTCCGTGCGGTAGCTCGCGTCCTCGGTGAAGAGCGCCCGGATGTCGTCGGGGTCGTTCGTCTCCCACGCGCGGCGATAGCGGTCGATCCAGGTCGTGATCGCGTCGGCCATGTCCCCCGTTATACGCCCAGGTCCGGCGAGCCCGCCAGACTTGACAGCGCGCCAGTACGCTGTGCGCATGGTGGGGATCTTCCGCGAGTGGTCGGAGTTCAACGTCGCGGTCGCGGGTGCCGGCGCCGCCCTGGGCGGCCTGCTGATCGTCGCTCTGTCGGTGAATATCCGGCAGATCGCGGAGTCCCGGGGGCTCGCCGCGCGGGCAGGCGCGTCGATCGCGACCCTCATCCTCGGCGTCGCGCTGAGCTGCGCGGCGCTCATCCCGGGGCAGACGCCGTGGGGGTTCGGCCTCCAGGTCGTCGCGGGGACGGTGATCGTCGGATTCGTCGCCGTGCGGTCGTCGATCGCGATCCGGCGGGACTCGGCGACGACCGGGTACGGACGGTACGACGCCGAGCGCATCGCGCTGTTCACGGTGCCCCTGCTGCTGGACCTGGCCGGCGGGGTGCTGCTGCTCAGCGGGGTGGCCGCGGTCGGGCTGGTGCTGGTGGCGGTGGCGACGATCCTCGCGATCGTGACCACGGTGGTGTTCTCGTGGGTGGCGCTGGTGGAGGTGCTGCGGTAGGTCAGCTCCGGGCGAGCGCGAGCTGCGGCAGGGCGTCGAGCAGCGGGGCGAGCTCCGGGATGCTGTGCGCCTCCTGGAGGGCGGCCTCCAGCGCCTCGTCGTGCACCGGACGGGCGCTGTCGAGCAGTTCGTGGCCCCCGGAGGTGAGCTCGGTGTAGATGCCGCGCCGGTCGTCCAGGCAGTCGATGCGGGTCAGGAGGCCGCGCTCCTCCAGACGGTTGACCAGCCGGGTGGTCGCGGAGGGGCTCAGCGCGCTGGCGCGGGCGAGCTGCTGCATGCGCATGTGCCAGCCGTCCTGCCGGCTGAGCGCGTCGAGCACTGTGTACTCGACGACGGAGAGGCCGGCCCCCCGGGAGAGTGCCTTCTCCAGCTCGTTCTCGATGAAGTTGTGGAGGGCGGCGAGGGTGCGCCAGCCCTGTGCGCGCACCTCGACGGCGTCGTCGGCGATGCCCATGTGCGGTCTCCTCGGTGGTCGGTTCGTGGTGCTCGGTTCGTGCCTCGTGCTTGCGCAAAGTAATTGCATGTGCAACTATTTATGACGCGTCTGCAAGTACTTAGTGTACGCGGTCGCCTCTCCCATCCCCGACTTTCCCAGGAGTTCTCATGCCTGCAGGCCTGATCGCCCTCGCGCTGGGCGGCTTCGGCATCGGCCTTACCGAGTTCGTCATCGCCGGGCTGCTGCCCGAAGTGGCCGCCGACTTCCACGTCGACGCCGCCGCGGCCGGCTGGCTCATCTCCGGCTATGCGCTCGCCGTCGCCGCCGGCGCGATCGGCCTGACCGCCGCCGTCACCCGCCTCCCGCGCAAGACCGTGCTGCTGGGGCTGATGGTGCTGTTCATCCTCGGCAACGCGATCTCCGCCCTGGCCACCGACTACCCGACCATGCTCACCGGACGCCTCGTCGCCGCCCTCTGCCACGGCGCCTTCTTCGGCATCGGCTCGGTGGTCGCCGCGAGCCTGGTCGACCCCAGCCGGAAGGCGCGGGCCATCGCCATCATGTTCACCGGTCTGACGGCTGCCAACGTCCTCGGCGTGCCGTTCGGGACGCTGCTCGGCCAGCAGTTCGGCTGGCGGTCGACGTTCTGGGCCATCACCGTGGTGGGGGTGCTGGCGTTGGTCGGCGTCGCCGTGCTCGTGCCGGGGGGCCAGGCGTCCGCCCCGGCCTCCGGCCTCCGCACCGAGCTCCGCGCCTTCCGCTCCGGCCAGCTCTGGCTCTCGCTGGCGGCGACCGTCCTCGGCTTCGGCGGGATGTTCGGCGCCTTCACCTACATCGCCTACACCTTGACCGGGCTCTCGGGCTTCCCGGCGTCCGCGGTCCCGTGGCTGCTGATCCTGTTCGGGCTCGGGCTGTTCGCCGGGAACGCGATCGGCGGCCGGTTCGCCGACCGCTCGATCGACGGGACGCTGCTCGTCGTGCTGGCCGTGCTCACGGTCAGCCTCGCCGCGTTCGCGCTGCTCGCCGCCCAGCCGGTCGCCGCGGTCGTCGCGCTCGTGCTGATGGGGGCGTTCGGCTTCGCGACGGTCCCCGGCCTCCAGCTCCGCGTCCTCCGCTCGGCCGACGCCGCGCCGACGCTGGCCTCCGGGGCGAACATCGCCGCGTTCAACGTCGGCAACGCGCTCGGCGCCTGGCTGGGCGGCCTCACCATCGCGGCAGGGCTCGGCTACGCGTCCCCGCTGTGGGTCGGCGCCGCGATGACCGTCGCGGCCCTCGCCGTCGTCGCTGTCGCGGCGGCCGGTCGGGCCGGACGCTTCCGGTCCGGTAGACAGAGGCGTACACTCGCACCTGTCTCGAACGGAAGACCGACGATCAGGGGGTGATCGTGTGGTGGATGTGCCTGAGCGGCGCTCCTCTCTCACCCCCGCGCGGCTTCTGATCGGATCCCTCGTCCTCGGCGGCGGCATCGTCGCGCTGGGGATGCTGTTCGGGGGCGGCACGGCGAACGCGGCCGAACCGCCCGCACCGAGCCCGCTGGGCGGAGTGGTCGCGGCCGTCGCGTCGGTGACGCCTGCCGCTCCGGCTCCGGTCGCGGAGGTGGCGGCGCAGGTCGTCCAGCCGGTGGCGAGCGGCGTGCGGGAGGCGGCGGGCGCCGCGCCGGTGGAGGCTGTGGTGAGCCCCGTTGCGGACGCGGCGGATCGGGTGGTGGCAGCGCCGGTGGAGCTGGTGGCTCCTGGTGCTGCGACACCGGAGCTGGGCGCTGGGGCCGCGACAGCAACCGCCCCCGGAGCGCCTGCACAGGCTGCCGACACCCCTGCCTCCCCGGCTCCCGCCCCGCAGACCTCGTCGACGCTCGCCCTGGTGCGCACGCTGGCAGCGCCGCTCTCTCCGGTGACGTCGCTGCTCGCGAACCACCCCGTCAGCACGCTGACCGCGCCGATCGCGGCCGCCGCGGACGGCGTCCTCGCGGGCGTCGCGGGCGTCGTTGTGCAGACCGTCCAGCCGCTTGTCCCTGCCGGCGTTGCGCCCGCGGGTGAGCAGTCTGCCCTCCCGTCGGTCGACGTCCAGCCGGCCGTCGCTCGCGTGGCTGCGGTGAGCACTGTGCGCGCCACCGCTTCTTCGTACTCGCCGGCCTCCGCGCCGGCCACCGGTGCGCCCTCCGCACTGCTCGCCGACGCCCCGCACGGGGACTCCGACGTGCCCGTGCCGGGGACTCCCTCGGGTGTGCTCGGCACGAGCGCAAGTGGCGCCCAGGCCGGCGGTTACGGCTCCGGCGTCGCCACGCTCGGCGGAAACGCCTCACCCGCGACCGCCCTGGGCGTCCGCGCCGGCCTCCCCGCGGACGACGACCTCCCGACTTCACCCGTCTTCGATCACGACATCAGCCCCGACTGAGTGGGTTCCCTCCGCCCTGCGCACGTGCGCGGCGCGGACACGGAACCCGAACTCCCGCCCGGGAGTCCGACACTCACTCGAAAGGCTGAACGATGAACAAGTACGTTTCCAGAGGGTTGTGGTTCACCCTCTGCGTCGGCGGGCTCTGGCTCGCCGGCACCGCGGCCGCGAACGCCGCGGAACCACCGACGACAACAGGATCCGGCGGCATCGCGTCCGGCGACCAGACCGCGATCGGCGTCACGGCGCCGGTGACCGTCACCGGGAACGGGATCGCCGTGCTCGGCGACTCCGCCGCCTCCGGCACGTCCGCCGCTCCGGCAGCGCCGGCCCCGGCGCCCGCCGCCACCACGAGCGGACTCGGGTCCGTGGCCGGCGGCGACCAGGCCCTGGTCAGCGTGTCCGTGCCGGTCACGGTGTCCGGGAACGCGGCGAGTGCGGCGGGCGACGCGACGAGCGGCGCTGCGCCAGCTGCCGCGGCACCTGCGCCCGCGGCTGCCGCGCCTGCGACGACCTCGGGTTCGGATGGTGTGCTGTCCGGCGCTCAGGCGCCGGTCTCGGCGGCCGTTCCGGTGACCGCGACCGGTGACTCGGTGGCGGTGCTGGGGGATGCGACGAGCGGAGGCTCGGGTACTCCGGCGACCGGCACCTCTGCTGCTCCCGCTTCGGGTCTGACGACCTCGGGTTCGGATGGTGTGGGGTCGGGTGCGCAAGCGCCGATCTCTGCCGCGGTTCCGGTGAACGCGACCGGCAACTCGGTGGCGGTGCTGGGTGACGCGAGTGGCGGGACGGGTTCGTCCGTTCCGGCATCGTCGGCTCCCGTGGCTTCGGGTCTGACCACCTCCGGTTCGAATGGTGTGTTGTCCGGTGCTCAGGCGCCGGTCGCCGCGTCGATTCCGGTGAACGCTTCCGGCAACTCGGTGGCGGTGTTGGGTGACGCGAGCACTGGTGGGACGGCTTCGTCTGTGCCGGCATCATCCGCTCCCGCGGCATCAGGTCTAACCACCTCGGGTACGGACGGTGTGGGCTCGGGTGCTCAGGCGCCGGTCGCCGCGTCGATTCCGGTGAACGCGACCGGCAACTCGATCGCGGTGCTGGGTGACGCGAGCACTGGTGGGACGGCTTCGTCCGATCCGGCATCATCCGCTCCCGTGGCTTCGGGTCTGACCACCTCAGGTACGGACGGTGTGCTGTCCGGTGCTCAGGCGCCGGTCGCCGCGTCGGCTCCGGTGAACGCTTCCGGCAACTCGGTGGCGGTCCTCGGTGACGCGAGCAGCGATGGGACGGGTTCGTCCGCTCCGGCATCATCGGCTCCCGCGGCTTCGGGTCTGACCACCTCCGGTACGGACGGTGTGGGCTCGGGTGCTCAGGTGCCTGTCTCGGCGGCGGTTCCCGTTGACGCGACCGGCAACTCGGTGGCGGTCCTGGGTGACGCGAGCAGCGGCGGGTCCTCCTCGTCCGCTCCGACGTCGGCTGGCACTCCTTCGACCTCGGGTGCGACAACCTCGGGCGCGAACGGTGTGCTGTCCGGTGCGCAGGCTCCGGTGGACGCGGCGGCTCCCGTGACCGGTTCCGGCAACTCGGTCGCCGTGCTCGGTGACGCGAGCACCATGACGCCTCAGTCGTCCGGTCCGGTCTCGTCCGCTCCCGTCTCCTCGGGCATGACGACCTCGGGCTCGAACGGTGTGGGCTCGGGTGCGCAGGTTCCGGTGAACGCGACCGCTCCTGTGACCGCTTCCGGCAACTCGGTGGCGGTCCTAGGTGATGCCGGCGCCACCGGCGCCGCGAGCATGCCTGCAGCTGGCGCTCCGGCCGCTTCGGGTCTGACGACCTCGGGTGCGAACGGCGTCGCTTCCGGTGCTCAGGTGCCGGTGGCCGCATCGGCGCCGGTGACGGTGGGCGGCGACTCGGTCGCCGTGCTCGGTGACGCCAGCTCCGCGGGCGCGCCGACGGCTGCTCCGGGAGGCTCTGCTCCGGCAGCCTCGGGTCTGACGACCTCGGGCATGGGCGGTGTCCTCTCCGGCGCTCAGGCGCCGGTGAGCGCGGCTCTGCCGGCGACGGTCGGCGGTGACTCGGTGAGCGTGCTCGGTGACGCGAGCACCAGTGGTGCGGTGACCGCTCCTGCCACGTCGGGCGCGGGCACGACGCCGGTCACGACGGGCGCCGGCAGCATCCTCGGTGGCGTTCAGGCGCCGATCGGGGTCGCGCTTCCGGTCGCAGCGGGGGCCGACGCCGTCGCTGTCGGCGGGAACGCGACGACCGGCGCCGTGACCACTCCGGTCGCGTCGGGTACGACGATCACGGGGACCGGTCAGGTCGGCGGGACCGCAGGGCCCGGAGCCACGACCGGGACCGTGACCGTGACCGACCCGGCCACGGTGGCCACGGCTGCGCTGGGCGAAACCGCGCTGGGCGAAACCGCGATGGGCTCGTCCATGCTGGGCGAAACCGCTGTCGGTTCCACCGGACCGACCGCCTCCATTCTGGCGTCCACCGGTTCGGACGCCCTGGCCTTCGGGTCGATCGCCGCACTGCTGGCGATGATCGGAACGGTGCTGCTCTTCGGAGCCGCGAACAGGGAGCGCCGCCACCACACGCGGTGACGACGCGCACCACGCGACGGGGCTGGGTCGGTCGGAGGACCGGCCCGGCCCATCGCCGCGCGTCATCCGCCCCTCAGAACCCGATCGGCCGCCCCGGCGTCAGCGGCGCCTCGCTCGCGGTGAACATCTCCCCGCGGTTGTACTCGGCCTCCCGCCGTTCGACCTCCGCGATCAGGGCCTTGTTCAGCATCTCGGACCAGCTGCTGTCCCTCTCCTCGAAGGAGGTCGAGCGGTAGGCCGCGCGGGCGCGGTTGCGCAGCGTCTCGGACAGGTAGAACGTGACCGTCGTCTTCCGCGGCGTGGTCAGGGAGTCGGCGACGGCGTCCGGCTGGTCGGACGTCTCTCCGGGGCGCTCGTCCGCGAGCGGGGGATCCGCCCGCACGTCCGGAATGGCCGGGATGCCCTGCATGGCCGGGGAGAGGTCTTGAAGAGTCACGAACGCACCTCGCAAAATACCGCATGTGTCATCTACCGGCAACATACTACGTGATGAGGCCGCGGGAGACCAGAGAGGGACCCGACAGCTTCCTCAGCGCGACAGGCGCTCGACGATCGCGCCGAAGAGCTGCGGCCGCGCCGTCGCGGTCGGCACGATCCGCGGACGGAACGGCGACCGGGCGGCGACCACCAGCCCGGTCGTCAGCATCCGAAAATCCCGCGTCGTCGCCCGCCACGCGCGCTCGTACTGCTCGGTGTTCCCCGCACGCACCGCGGCGACGGCGGCGCGCGCCTGCGCGAACCCCACCCGCATCCCCTCGCCGGTGAGCGCGTCGACGTACCCGGAGGCGTCCCCGGCCAGAAGCACGCGGCCCGCCGCCCTGGAGCGCGAGCGCTGCAGGAGCGGCCCGGCGCCGCGCGCGTCCGACACCGGCTCCGCACCCGCCAGGCGGTCGGCGAGCTCCGGGATCGCGGCGATCGTCGCCTCCTGGTCGAGCGGGCGCGGGCCGAGCACGGCGACACCGACGGTGCGGTCGTCCACGGGTGTCACGTAGGCCTCCACGAGGGGGGACCAGTGCACCTCGACCAGGTCGGTCCAGGGCGCGACCGCGTAGTGCCGGCGCAGCCCATAGCGGCGACGGACGGGGTGCTGCGCGCGCCCCTCCAGCCCGAGCAGCCGCCGGACGGGGGAGTGGAGGCCGTCCGCGGCGATCACCCACGGGGCGTCGATCGTCTCCCCGGCGGCGAGGCTCAGCTCCACGTCGTCCCTGCGCTGCGTCAGCGCGGCCACTCGTCCGCGGACGACCGGCGTCCCCAGCTCGGCGGCACGCCGCGCCAGTTCGCGGTGCAGCACGGTGCGGCGGACGCCGCGTCCCGGGCGCTCGGCGAAGCGGTGCTCGACGCGTCGCGCGCCGTCCAGGTAGGCGATCCCGTCGAGCCGGTGGCCGGGCGGGTCGACCCCGATGCGGTGGAGGGCGGCGAGGGCGCCCGGCATGAGGCCCTCGCCGCAGGCCTTGTCGATCGGATCGTCGCGGGGCTCCACCACGACGACGTCCATGCCCGCGAGCCGCGCCTCGATGGCGCACGCCAGGCCGATCGGCCCGCCGCCGACCACGACGAGCTCGGCCGTCGTCATGCGGAGGCGGAGGAGGCGGAGGAGGCAGCGAGGGACGCCAGCGCCCGGTTCTCGCACGGCAGCCGGAAGCCCAGCAGCAGCACCGCGTTCAGCACGGTGAAGGCGAGCGCCGTGATCCACGCCGTGTGCACGAGCGGGAGGGCGAACCCCTCCACCACGACGGCCACATAGTTCGGGTGGTGCAGCCACCGGTACGGGCCGCGCTCGACCAGCGGGAGGCCGGGGACCACGATGACGCGCGTGTTCCACCGCGGGCCGAGTGTCGCGATGCACCACCAGCGCAGCGCCTGGCTCGCGAGGACGAGCACGAGCATGGGCCAGCCGAGCCATTGCAGGAACGGCCGGTCGAGCAGCCACACCTCCGCCAGGCAGGCGAGCAGGAGACCGGTGTGGAGGGCGACCATCGGCGGGAAGTGCGCGCGGCCGTACTCGACGCCGCCGCGGGCGAACGACCAGCGGGCGTTGCGCGCGGAGACCACGAGCTCAGCGATCCGCTCGGCGCCGGTGGCAAGGATGAGGACGGTGTACCAGATCACGCGGCCGAGCCGATCGTCCGCGAGGCGGCGTCCGCTGCCTCCGTCCCCGCCGCCCAGCGCAGCAGCACCAGCTCGCTGGTCACCCCGGGCCCGAGCGCGAACAGCAGCCCGACCGTCCCGGCCGGATGGGCGTCCAACTGCTCGGCCAGCACGTGCAGCACCGCTGCCGACGACAGGTTGCCGACACGCGCCAGCGACCGCCAGCTCGCCTCCAGGGCGTCCGCCGGCAGCTCGAGCGACCGGGCGAAGGCCTCCAGCACCTTCGGGCCGCCGGGATGCGCGGCCCAGGCGCTGACGTCCGACACCTCAAGATCGTGCTCGGCGAGGAGACCGCGGGCGTCGTCGGCGAAGTTGCGGTCGATCACGTCCGGCACGCCGGCGCTCAGGACGATGCGGAAGCCGGTCCCGCCGATGTCCCAGCCGATCACGTCCTCCGTGTCGGGGTAGATGCGGCTGCGGGTGTCGACGACCTCCGGTCCGGGGAGGCCGAGCTCGCGGGCACGGTCGTCGCCCGCCATCACGACCGCCGCGGCGCCGTCCCCGAAGAGTCCGCTCGCGACGATGTTGGCCATCGAGTCGTCACGGGCCTGCACGGTGAGCGAGCACAGCTCGACCGAGAGCAGCACCGCGATCTCGCCGGGATGCCCTGCCAGGTAGTCGTGCACGCGGGCGATCCCGGCCGCGCCGGCGACGCAGCCGAGCCCGAAGCTGGGCAGCCGCTTGACGTCGGGCCGCATCCCGAGCCGCTGCACGAGCTGGGCGTCGATGGAGGGCGCGGCGATCCCGGTGACGGAGGTGAAGAGGAGGTAGTCGACGTCGGTGGCGCGCAGCCCCGCGATCGCGAGGGCCTGGGTCACGGCGCGCTCGGCGAGCGTGGTGCCCTCGGCGATGAAGAAGTCGTTGGACTCCCGGAACGACGCGAGCGAGCTGTACCGCTCGAGCGGCATCACGAGGCTCCGCGTCTCGACCCCGCTGGCGGCGTGGATGCGCCGCATGACGGCCTGCCGCGCCGGGTCGCTGGTGATCATCGCGAGGAGCGCGGCGGTGATCTCGCCCTGGCTGTAGCTGCGGGCGGGCAGCACGGGCGCCACGGCGACGATACGGCTCACATGCGAAACGTACCACCGGGGTGGTTCCCGGGAGTGAGGTCGCGGTGAACTGTCAGAACGGTTCGCCTGAGTGTGCGGTCGCAGTCCTATTTCAGGTTGTCGAGTCGGGTTCTTACGAGCCGCTGGTAGTGCTCGGCCTGTTCAACGAGCGCTTTCATTTCCTGGGTCGATATTGACGCCTCGATCGTGCGTTGGACCCAGTCGAGGTCGTCGCCCCAGTAGTACGCGCTGGGTTTGGAGAGATCGCTCATGGGATAGCTTGCTTTGGGTGCGTCGTAGCCGCCGCCCACCATGATTGTGAAGGATGCGATTTTCCCACCCTTAATCGTGCCCAAATGTGAGAAGAACGCAATGTCAGTTTCGAACCATCGCATGCCGGAGTCATTGAGGGTGTACTTGACACCAGCTTCCTCGATGACAGCCCAACCCTCTTCTTCGCAGTGAGCGTTGATTCCTTCTGACTCCAGGTGAGATGTCAGTCGCTCGCAGTTGTCCTCCAGCCCTCGAAGGTACGGCCCGTATTCAAGGGTCGACAGCCCGCACGATGCTAAGAGGCTTACCGTCGCCGTCCCTGTGGCTGCGACGAGAAGAGCCGCGAACCGACGCCGAGGTCTGTGTTTCATCTGGACAGCTCCCTTTCCAAGAAGCTCAAATACGCTTCAAGGCTGTTGCGCTTGAGCCTCTTGTAGTCTTGAATGGCGTCGTCATAGTGCTTAGCGGCCCTTGGACTGTACCCGAACGACCCTAAATACCCTGCCGTGAGGTGCAGGTGGTCGTTCATCACCTCGTCCCCGAGGTTGTACGACTCGACCTCCTTCGTCAGCACGCTCCTGAGTTGCTCGAAGTCTCCGCCACCCAGCGAGTCGATGAGTTCTTGGGCTCTGTTCGTGTCTCCGCTGGCGAGCTCGCTGTTGTAGCTGCTGATCGCCTGCAGCACGCTAGCGCCGGGGTTCAGGGAGCGTCGGTGGATGTTGATCATGTCGGTGTCGGACTGCATGTCGTCGCGGCCGAATCGAGTCGAGGCGACGTCACCCTTGTAGCTCGAGAATTCATCGAGCTGCCCGGCCAGCAGGAGGTCCATGATGCCCGCCGGGGTCCCTCCGCGAGGCGCAGTGAAGATCGCCAGGCCGACCATCTCGTGCGCGAAGTCTTTGCTGCCAGAGTTGCTCGCTTCGGCGTGCTGGCGATTGAGTGCTGCGACCAACGCATTCACGTCCTTGGCCGTGAGTCCCAAGCCGGCGAAGTACTCCCGTGCGTGCTCGATCGAAGTGGTTCCCGCAGTGATCGTCCACCGCGTCGCGCGATAGCTGTCGCAGAGCGATGCCATCATCGCGAGGAATTCGTGCTCATCGGAATGCTCACCCGACCTGAGGTACAGGCGTTCGGCGAGGAGGATCGCTGCGGCCTCTTCCTTGGTGAAGCCGTACAGCTCCATGAGCGTCTCGATCGAGCTTTCGTGGGTGGTTACCTCCGCACCGTTCAACTGCCGAATCAGCGCCAGGTTCACGCCGTTCGGGTAATACGTTCCGTCCGCTTCGACCGCCACATTGTTCAACTCGATCGCAGCCCGCGTCGCGAGCTGCAGGGCCTGCAGGCTGTCGGAGAAGTAGTTCGACACGTCAGCGACGAACCACTCGAGTTTCTCGATCTTCGTCTTGTGCTCGCGGATCGTGTATTCCAGGCGCTCTGCGAGTCGCTCGAGTGCCTGGTTCTGCAGGTGGAGGGTGGGCAGCTCGCCCGTTACGAACGCCTGGACCTGGGTGAAGAACTCCCTGTTCCGTTCGAGCTGGTCCTCGGTAAGACGGAGCTGTTCTTCCGCGCTCGCCAAGGCTGCCCGCAGAACGTCCAGATCAAGGTCGCCATGCTCCGCCACGACGGAATGCGCGTGCTCGTAGGACCTGAGCTCGGCTTGAATGTCGTCGATGGCCTCGCCGAGTTTCCCGATTGCGGGAATGATCAGTTCGCTGAACAGCCCACGCCCGGCCGTGTAGGCGGCGCCGTGCAACACGCCGGCGTCGAGATGGGAAATCAGATGCTGCGACCCTGCACTCAATCGATCGATGATCGTGTTCGCGATCGAGACGTTGTTGCGCATCGCGCTGATGAGGTTGCTCGAATCGTCGACACCGAACTTCACTCCCATGGCAACGCATTCCTCTCGCGAATCAGGCGCTCCCGCTCATCGTGGAGAGGCATCCTCACCTGTGTGCTCGTCCACGCCAGCTCCTCCACCGACTCTTGGACGTACCGATCGACGTGAAAGAGCAACTCGTGCTGGGCTTCGTGCTCCTGTCGCGCGGCGCTGTTAGGGTGCGGGTCACGAGAGAGCACGGACTCCAATCGGCGGGTCACCGAGTGAAACTGCTGCCGGAACTGCTCCAACGACCGTTCGTACGCGTCCCGGAACTCGGAGAACTCGTCTTCTCGCCGCTCGACATGCGCGATTTCGGCGGTGAGTCGGAAGCGTTCGTTCGCGCTCCTGTCTGCACTCACTCGGCGCTCTCCCACCGCTCGGCGTCGGCGACGTCACGCTTTTCGATGCTGCGGGCGAGTTCGGGGAACTTGTTCGCCTGCCCCAACACCGCGGAGCAGAACTGCGTGATCGTCTGGAACAGCTGATTGGTGACGTCACGGCCGGCGTCCATCCCGGCGATCCCGTTGGTCCCCCCGAAGCTGACCTGCTGATCCACGTGACCGGAGGTGTTGATTCCCAGCAATTCGTTGACGGCGGCATCGGCATCGACAACGTTCGAACTGACTTTCCCCGACGACATGAGCCCCCACAGCTGTGTTGATCGAGCGCGATTTCCCGCTCGTGATGTTCGAGTTTTACATGTTTCAGGTGCAGTTTCAATGCGCGGATGGCGACTGAACGAACGCCCGCCCCCCCGCCACCCGCCCACCCGCTACGCTCACCCTCATGCGCGCCTTCCTGATCCTGCACGGCTGGGACAACTTCCGGCCTCCCGGGCACTGGCAGTACGAGCTCGCCGCGGCGCTCCACGAGCGGGGCGAGCGCGTCGCCTACCCGCAGCTCCCGGACGCCGCGCAGCCGGACCTGGACGCGTGGCGGGAGGCCGCGGCGGCAGCGCTCGCGGAGGCGGCGGACGGGGGAGCCCGCGTGACCGTGATCGCCCACAGCCTGAGCGCGATGCTCTGGCTCGGCGCACGGCCGGACGACACGGAGGCCGGGTCATCCGTCGAGCGCGTCCTCCTCGTGGCGCCGCCGTCGCCCGGCTATCTGCGCGCGAACCCGGCGGTCGCCGCGTTCGCCGCCCTCGAACCGTCCTGCCCTGCGGCCGAGACCCGCATCGTCGCGTCCGATGCCGACCCCTGCAACCCGGAGGGCGCGGCCGCCGTCTTCGCCGGGCCGCTCGGCCTCCCGCTCACGACCATCCCGGGCGGCGGGCACCTCACGCCCGCGTCCGGATACGGGACGTGGCCGTCGGTTCTCGACTGGTGTCTCGATCCGACGGCCACGATCGTCCCGCGCTAGGCGGCGACGGCGGAGCGCTCAGCGCCCGGCGCCGCGCACGACCTCCACCAGGGGCTCGAACAAGGCGTCGCCCCGCTGGACGCCCATGACCTCGTCCACGATGTCCTCCGGGTCGGCGCGCTGGAGGAGCTGCTGCAACTCGACGCTCTGCGTGTCCTCGGGCACGTCGAAGCGCAGTGCCGCGCCGATCGCGGCGAGCAGCGCCGACGGGACGCCGCCGACGTACTGCACGTAGTCGGCGGCTGGGCCGACGAACCGGTCGTTGCGGCCGAGCTTGCGCAGCGGCTCGCGGCCGACGCGGGTCACCTCGTCCACCAGGTACGGGTTGCGGAAGCGGTTCAGGATCTTCGCGCGGTACGCGGCCAGCTCCTCCGGGTCGAGCCCGTGCTTGGCGCTGAGTGCGGCCGACGTCTCCGCCAGCGCGGCCTCGGTCGCCGCGAGCACCGACGGGATGCCGATCGCCTCGCTGATGATCGTCGCGCCCGCCAGGAAGCCGGTGTAGGCGACCGTCGCGTGCCCGGTGTTGACCGTGAACAGCTTGCGCTCGATGTACGGACCGAGGGAGTCCACGAAGTGCGCGCCGGGGATCGGCGGCACGTTCCCGTTGAACGGGCTGCGGTCCACGACCCACTCGTAGAAGGTCTCCACCGTCACGTCGATGCCCGCGTCCGGCGCCTGGGCGGGGACGATCCGGTCGACGGCCGTGTTCGCGAAGACCGCGCGGGCGGCCAGCTCGTCGCGGGTGTCGTCGTCGGGGAGGCCGTCCATCAGCTCGGCCGCGAGCAGGTCGGTCGCCCCGATCGCGTTCTCGCACGCCATCACCGCGAGACGGGGAGCGTCGGACGCCCGGGCGGCGAGCCCGCGCGCGATCACCGGTGCGACGAAGCGCAGGATGCGCGGGCCGACGGCGGTGGTCACCACATCCGCGGTCGCGATCTCGGCGACCAGCGCGTCCTCCGCGGTGGCGCTGTTGATCGCCCGGAAGCCGGTGACGGTCTTGGTCTCCGCGTCGTCCCCGACGAGGTGGACCTCGTACGAGTCCGCCGCGTCGAGCGCGTCGATCAGCTCGGCGTTGACGTCCGCGAACACCACCTCGTACCCGGCTTCGTGGAGCAGGAGCCCCACGAAGCCGCGCCCGATGTTGCCCGCACCGAAGTGGACGGCTTTCATGCGAGCCCCCGTCTCAGTCGTTGACGTCGCCGAGCAGCGCGAACAGGGCGTCCGCGTCCGGCGCGTCGATGAGCTGCTGCACGTCGTCCTCCTCCGAGAAGAGGATGGCGATCTTGCTCAGGATGTCGAGGTGCTCGTTGTTCCTGCCGGCGATGCCCACGACGAACCGCACCTCCTCGCCGCCCCAGTCGAGCGGCGAGGAGTAGCGGATGAAGGAGAGCGCCGAACGCACGATCTCGTCCTTGGACTCGTTGGTGCCGTGCGGGATGGCCAGGCCGTTCCCCATGGAGGTGGAGACGGTGGCCTCGCGCTGCGCCATCGAGTCGACGTAACCCGGCTGCACGGCGCCCGCCCTGACGAGCAGCTCACCCGCCTCCCGGATCGCGTCCTCCCGCGTGGTCGCGGTGCCCGCGGCCACGACGTTCGCCCGGTCGAGAATCGTGTCGGTCATTTGGTGGCGTCCTCCGTAACGGTCTGCTGCTTCGCGACGAGGTCGACGACCTCGTCGTACTTGGGGCTGTTCATGAAGTTGTCGACGGACACGTGGAGCGAGTCCGGCGACTGACCCTTGGCCCGGTCGGTGAGCTCGCGCTGCGTGATCACCAGGTCGGCCGAGCCGTCGAGGTTGCTGATGGCCTGGTTCGTCACCGTGACCCCCTCCACGCCGGCCTTCTTGATCTTGTTCCGCAGCACGGACGCGCCCATCGCGGACGAGCCCATCCCAGCGTCGCACGCGAACACGATGTTGCGCACCAGTCGTTCGGTGGCGTCGCCCTGCGCGTCGCCGGTGTCGTGCTCGCCCTCCTGGACAAGACCCTCCAGAACCGAGGAGGACTTGCCCTTGTTGGCCTCGGTCTGAGCGACCGCGGCGTGCAGGTCGCCCGCGTTGCCCGCGGCCAGGTCACGCTTGCGGCTGGCCCGCAGGATGATCGACGCGACCACGAACGAGACCGTCGCGGCGCCGATCACCGAGAGCGTGACGCCCACGATGCTGTTGGCCGGCGACTGGATCAGCACGGCGATGATCGACCCCGGGGAGGCCGGGGCGCGCAGGCCCGAGTTGAACGTGACGTTGATCGCGATGCCGGTCATGCCGCCGAGGATCGCCGCGATGACGATCATCGGCTTCATCAGCACGTACGGGAAGTAGATCTCGTGGATGCCGCCGACGAACTGGATCAGCGCGGCGCCCGGGGCGCTCGCCTTCGCGATGCCGAGGCCGAAGATCGAGTACGCGATCAGGATGCCGAAGCCGGGGCCGGGGTTGGCCTCCAGCAGGAACAGGATGGACTTGCCCTGCTGCTGCGCCTGCTCGATGCCGAGCGGGGTGAGCACGCCGTGGTTGATGGCGTTGTTGAGGAACAGCACCTTGCCCGGCTCGATCAGGAGGCTCGCGAACGGCAGCAGGTGCGCCGTGACCAACCAGTTGACCGCGTTGCTCAGGACCGAGCTCAGCCACTCGACGAGCGGAGCGATCCCGAAGAACGCGCCGATCGACAAGAGCATGCCCACGATGCCGGCGGAGAAGTTGTTGACCAGCATCTCGAAGCCGGCTTTGATCTTCCCCTCCCAGATCCGGTCGACCTGCTTCATCACCCAGGCGCCGAGCGGGCCCATGATCATCGCGCCGATGAACATCGGGATGTTGGAGCCGACGATGACACCCATCGTGGCGATGGCGCCGACCACGCCGCCGCGCACGCCGTAGACCATGCGGCCTCCGGTGTTCGCGATCAGCAGCGGCAGCAGGTACGTGATCATCGGGCCGACGAGGCCCACGTACTGCTGGAAGGTGTGGCCGCTCGGGTCCTGAGCGAGCACGGTCGCCGCGCCGCTCCACCCGATCTTGGCCTGGTCGCCGAAGCCGCCCAGGATTCCACTGATCGCCCAGCCGGTGTTCTGGAGCCAGCCGGTGGCGATGAAGAGGGCCGTGATGAACCCCCAGGCGATGAACGCCGGGATGTTCGGCATGACCATGTTCGAGAGGAAGGTCCCGAAGCGCTGCACGTGGACGCGAGCGCTGCTGGGCTGCTTCGGCGTCGTCGCTGTCGCCGATGTCATGATGGTGCCTCGTTTCTGTGTCGGTCCTGCCTAGGCAGGTGGTTGGGCGAACCCGGCGGCCGTGGTTCGGACGGCCTCCCGGGCTTCGGCCGCGCCATCGGCGGCCAGTGCTGCCCCGGCCAGGGCTTTCGCCTGGTCGAGGGTGTAACGGGTGAGGGACAGCCGCACGTCGGCGAGGGCCGCGGGCGACATCGAGAGGGTGGTCGCGCCGAGTCCGACGAGAACCACCGCGAGCAGCGGGTCGGCTGCGGCCTCGCCGCAGATGCCGACCGGCTTGCCGTGCGCCGCTCCGGCCGCGCCGACCTCGCCGACGAGGCGGAGGACGGCCGGGTGCCACGGGTCCTGGAAGCCGGCGACCGAGCCGAGGAGGCGGTCGGCGGCCATCGTGTACTGGGTGAGGTCGTTGGTGCCGATGGAGGCGAAGGAGGCCTCCCGCAACACCCGGTCGGCCAGCAGCGCGGCGGACGGGACCTCCACCATGACGCCCACGGTCTTCAGCCCGAACTCGCCGGCCAGCTGCATGAAGTAGCGGGTCTCCTCGACCGTCGCGACCATCGGGGCCATGACCCACAGGTCGGCCTTCGTCTGCCTGTCGGCCTCGGCCAGGGCGGTGAGCTGCTCGCGGAGGATGTCCTCGTTGGCGCGCAGCGCCCGGATGCCGCGCAGGCCCAGCGCCGGGTTGTCCTCGTGCGCGTCGTTGAGGAACTCCAGCGGCTTGTCCGCGCCCGCGTCGAGGACGCGCACGACGACCTTCTTGCCGGGGAACGCCTGCAGCAGCTTCACGTACTGCTCGCGCTGCTGCTCCACGGTCGGCGCCATCCGCGCGTCCAGGAAGAGGAACTCGGTGCGGAACAGGCCGACGCCCTCCGCCCCCGCGTCGACCGCCTTCTGCGCGCCCTCGGCCGAGCCGAGGTTCGCCAGCAGCGGGATCGCGGTGCCGTCGGCCAGCGCGCCGGGCTCCAGGCCGCCGGACAGGGCGGCCTCCCGCTCGGCGATGCGACGGCGGGCGTCCTCGGATTGCGCCTCGCTCGGGGCGACGGTGACCGTGCCGGCCCCGGCGTCGAGGATCACCTCGGTGCCGGCGGCCAGGTCGTCCGCGCCTGCGACGCCGACGATCGCGACGATCGCCTTCTCGCGGGCCAGGATCGCGGTGTGGGAGGTCGGGCCGCCCTCCCGGGTGACCAGGCCGAGGACCTTCGTCAGGTCGAGCAGCGCCGTGTCGGCGGGGGCGAGGTCGCGGGCGACCAGGATGTACGGCTCGTCGGACTCCGGAACGCCCGGCGCCGGCCGGCCCTCCAGTGCCGCGATCACCCGCTGGGCCACGTCGTCCAGGTCGGTGGCCCGCTCGCCCATGTAGCCGCCGAGGCCGATGAGCATGTCGCGGAAGACGCCGAAGCCCTCGAACACCGCGCGCTCGGCGGTCGTGCCGCCGTCGATGCGGGAGGCCACGTCGTCGGCGAGGGAGGAGTCCTCCGCCATCATCGACTGCGCCTCCAGCACGTCCGCCGCGGTGCCGGTGACGCGGCCGGCGCGCTCGCGCAGGTCGGCGGCCACGGTCGCGACGGCCTGCGCGACGCGGGCCTTCTCCTCGTCCGGCGTCCGCGTGCTCGGAGTGGCCTCCGGCTCGGGCAGCGGGTCCGACATCCGGAGCACCGGGCCGAGGGCGATGCCCTGGCCGATGCCGGCGCCGGTGAGCTGGGCTGTCTGCACGGTCTCGGACATGATCAGGCGTCGTGGTCCGTGGTGAGGATCTCGGCGAGGTCGTCGAGCACCGCCTCGCCGTTGGTCGCGTCGGTCGTCAGCACGATCTTGTCGCCGTGGTCGATGCCCAGCGAGATGACGCCGAGGATGCTGCCGGCGTCGACCGTGCGGCCGCCCTCCTTCGACAGCGACACCTTCGCGCCCGAGGCGCCGACGGCCTCCACGAAGAGCTTGGCGGGACGGGCGTGCAGCCCGTGGGTCGATCCGACGGTGATGATCCGCTCAGCCATGATTCCGGTCTCCTTCGTTGTCGATTGGCACGGTACGCCGCAGTTCCGCGGTGCCAGTGGCTCTCATCGTGCCCCGGCCTTCGCGTTGAGGGCCAGATCCAGCGCGAGCGCGCCGTCGAGCGCGGCAGGCGACACGGGAGGAAGGACGGCGACGGCGGTCCCGGTGGCGGCGGCACGGGCGCGCAGCCCGGGGACGGCGGCCTCCAGGTGCGCGCCGACGAGGACGACGTCCACCGCGGCAAGCGAGTCGAGCTGGCTCGCACTGCCCGCGGCGACCTGCACGCTCATCCCGCGGGCGGCCGCGGCGCTGCGCAGCTTCACGGCGACGAAGGTGCTGGAGGCGCCGGCGCCGCAGACAACGATGATCTTCATCGACCTCATGCCTTTCGGTGGTGCACGAACGGGTGGAACGGGGTGGATCGGATGGTCCGGTGGATCGTGACCATGCTCGTCCTGACGCCCGGGTGGGGGCCAGGAGGGTTTCTTCCTGGGGGTGCGGAAACAGCCGCCGGGACACCTCCGTCCGCGCCGTGGTCGTGATTGACTCGGAACCGGAAAGGTGGTCGCGTCGCATGGCGCTCTCGGCGAAGCAGACGAGGATGCTCGACATCCTGTCGCGTCGTGCTGCCTGGGTGACGGCCGCCGAGCTCGCGCACGACCTGGGTGTGACCTCCCGCAGCATCCGCAGCTACTCCGCCGCGCTCGGCGAGCTGGTCGAGTCGGGGCCGAACGGCTACCGCGTGAAGGGCGACGCCTACGCCGCCTACCTGGCCGACGCGCCGGGCGCCTCCCCGACGGCGGGCTCGCCGCAGGAGCGCCTCGCCTTCCTCGCCCGGCGGCTGCTGGACGAGCCGGAGGGGATCGACGTCTACGAGACGGCGGAGAGCCTCTTCGTGAGCGACTCGACCATCGAGGCGGACCTCACGCGGGTGCGCAGCCTCCTGGCCGACACCGAGCTGGAGCTCGATCGGCACGGTCCGGTCGCGCGGTTGAACGGGCCCGAGATCGCGCGGCGCAAGCTGATCAGCCGGTTGTTCCGGGACGAGATGCGGCAGGGCGTCGTGGACGTCTCCCGCATCCAGGAGGCGTTCGCGTCGGAGGGGCTGGGTGCGTTCAAGTCCGACCTGGTCGAGATGCTGGACGCGCGCGGGTTCTTCGTCAACGAGTACGGCATCAACGACGTGCTGCTGCACATGGCCGTCGCCCTCGACCGCGTCGCCAAGGACCGGGTGCTGCCCGCGGCCGGCGCGGCGGACGCGGGGGAGGCCCTGCGCGGGCTGGCGGACGACCTCGGCGGGCTCGTGCGCACCCACTTCGACGTGGAGCTCGACCCGACGGAACTGCGCTACCTCGCGATCCTGCTGCGCACGCGGGTCATCGCGCCGGGAGCACGCGCCGACAGCGTGGCCGAGTTTGTCAGCGAGACCGACCTCGAGATCGTGCGCGGGATCGTCGCGCGGGCCTCCACCGAGTACCTGGTCGACCTCCGCGACGAGGACTTCATCGTGCGGCTCACCCTGCACGTCCAGAACCTGGTGGCCAGGGCGCACGAGAACACCTACTCCCGCAACCCGCTCACGCGCTCCATCAAGAGCTCGTACCCGATGACCTACGAGCTGGCCGTCTACATCGCCAGCCGGCTGCAGGCGGCGGAGGGGATCGCGGTCAACGACGACGAGATCGCCTACATCGCGATGCACGTCGGCGCCTACCTGGAGCAGCAGTCGCGCCGCCGGGACGCCGTGCGCACCGCGGTCGTCTGCCCGAACTACTACGACATGCACATCCTGCTGCGCGAGAAGCTGGAGAGCGCGCTCGGCGACGAGCTGGACATCGTGAGCGTCATCACCTCCACCGACGCCGACTGGTCCGCGATCGACGCCGACCTCGTGCTGACCACGATCGACCCGCGCGGGCGCCGCGAGAACACGGTCATCGTGCAGCCCTTCCTGACCGCGACGGACGTGGAGCACATCCGGCAGTCAGTCGCGCGCATCCGCCGGCAGCGCCGCAGGGCCGGGATCAAGAACGAGCTGCTGGAGTACTTCGACGAGAGCCTGTTCCTGCGCAACTTCTACGCGCGCGACGCCATCACGATGATCCGCGCGCTCGGCGACCGGATGATCGCGGCCGACGCGATCGGCCGCGACTACGTGGAGCAGGCCGTCGAGCGCGAGCAGATGTCGTCCACGGCGTTCACGGACACGCTCGCGGTGCCGCACGCCATGACGATGAACGCCAAGCGGACGGCGATCGCGATCGTCGTCAACGACACCGCGATGGACTGGGGCGACGCGCGCGTGAACGTGATCGCGTTCATCGCCTTCTCGGAGGGTGGCCGCGCCGCGTTCCAGACCGTCTTCGATCAGTTCGTGGAGGTCTTCTCCGACCGGGAGGCCGTCCTCGGCCTCATCCGCCGCGCCGACACCTTCACCGCCTTCATCGACGAGCTCGTCCGCATCATCGACGCCTGACGGCCCCGAAACGTGAGAAGTCGCGGGAATCGAACGGTCGATT